>CAVTTU010000027.1:0-136287 GCA_963737535.1 uncultured Solirubrobacterales bacterium | reverse complement strand
AGGCGTTCCCCTTCACCTACACGACGAACCTCAGGCAGAACGCCACGCAGGTCTTCTACTTCGTCAACAACTTGCACGACCACCTGAGCAGGCGCCGATCGGCTTCACCGAGGCGGCCGGCAACTTCCAGAAGGTCAACCACGGCAGGTCGGGCAAGGGCGGCGACGCCGTCAACACCCAGACCGACGACGGCGCCAACACGACCGCACGGGCTCGCCCGACGGCGACCACATCGACAACGCCAACATGGCACGCCGCCGGACGGCCACATCCCGCAGATGCAGATGTACCTGCAGCACGAGCGCGCACGTCGTACCCCACAGGCGACCCGTTCTCCCCGACCAACGTCGGCGACGAGGCCGACACGGTCTACCACGAGTACACCCACGGCCTGTCCAACCGGCTGGCGTCGACGTGCAGGGCACTCCACGCTCGGCGGCGCCGAGGCCGGCGCGATGGGCGAGGCCTGGAGCGACTGGTACGCGATGGACTACCTGGTCGCCAGCATCTGCAGACGCTGACAACCCCAGCATGGCCGGACGTGCCGGCTCTTCGTCTACGACGGCACGGGCGTCAACCTCGACCGCACCGAGCCGATCGACTGCAAGACGACCGACCCGCTATCCGCCTGTCCCGGAGGCCACACCGGGCACGCGGCGGCTATACCTACGCCGACTACGGTCACGTGACCGATGGCCCAGAGGTACACGCCGACGGCGAGATCTGGGGACAGACGCTGTGGCAGATACGTGAGGCGCTCGCTGACGCGCCGTTCTCGACCTCGACAGGCCAGACGTCTCTCAAGGCAGAGGAAATCATCACCGATGGCATGCGGCTATCCCCGCCAGATCCATCGATGCTGGACGAAAGAAACGCGATCCTCCAAGCCGACAAGGCCGACTTCGGGGGCGCGCAGCTCACCACCCTCTGGCAGATCTTCGCGCAGCGGGGCATGGGCTTCTTCGCGTCGGATCTGGGCTCAAACGACACCAGCCCAATCGCCGACTTCCACACACCGCCGACACAAACCGGGACGCTGTCCGGCACCGTCACCGACCAGGACACCCACGCACCGGTCGCCGGCGTCACGGTTGAGCTGGCCAACCACAACGACCTTGTCGCGACAACCAACTCGAGCGGTCATTACACGATCACGAACGTCCCAGCCGGCACGTACCCACGTGCGTTTGCGTTCAGATCGGGCTACGACGTCGGCGCTCGCACGTCGGTCACCGTCGTCCAGAATGCGACGGCAAACGACAGCTTCACGATTCGCCGCGACTGGGCCTCTCTGGCCGGAGGTGGACAGGTCAAGTCGGCGACGGCGCCGAACCTGACCAGCTTTGGCTGCGGCCCGGCCAACGCGATCGATCAATCGCAGGGCTCGGGCTGGGGCAGCTATGCCGTCAACTTCGGCGGCGACCCGAGCCACGGCTTGCCCGCGGCGCCAACCGGGCCGCGGTCGGTCGTCATCCAGCTGCCGCACACGGTGGACGTGCGACAGTTCGCGATCGACCCCGGTGCCACGTGTGGAGACGACGACACGGCGTCACTGGGCCAGTTCCAGATCGCCGTCTCCTCCGATGGCTCGTCGTTCCACCAGGTGGCCGTCGGCACCTTCCACCCGAGCAACGATCACCGGATGAACCTGGTCTCGCTCACCGGGTCGGGAACCGGTGTGCGGTTCGTCCGGCTGACGGAGAAGGGGAATCAGGGCCCGGACGGCAACCAACAGGACACCGCCTACCAGGCGTTCATGGACATGAGCGAGCTGGAGGTCTACGGGACGCCAGGGTTCGCGGCGCCGCATGCCGCGTTCAGCGTCTCCGGTCCGCACACCCAGGGCGCGTCGCTGACGTTCAACGGATCGGCCTCGACCCATGACCCGAGCCTGTCGATCACCCAGTACCACTGGAGCTTCGGGGACGGGTCGACGGGCAGCGGGAAGGTCCTGCATCACACCTTCCACCACCACGGCACGTTCACGGTCACGCTGAGCGTCAAGGACAGCCACGGTCGTTCCTCGTCCGTGTCGCACAAGGTGGCCATCAACGGCCCGTGTCATGTGCCGAACGTCAAGGGCAAGTCGCTGTCGGGCGCCAAGCGCGCGCTGAGCTCGGCCGGTTGCGGGGTCGGCAAGGTCAAGCGACCGAGCAAGAAGCGCAAGCACAAGCACCTGGTGGTGGGAAGCCAGTCGATTCCGCCAGGCACAACGAAGCCCCACGGCACGAAGGTCGGGCTGACGCTGGTTTACAAGTAGGCGGGCATCGCGCCTACGCCGCACGCCGCTCGGCGATCGTCGCCGAGCGGCTCACCAGCGCGCGGGTGATCAGCTCGCCCAGGCCGTCGGTGAGGCTGCCATCGACCATGACCGTGTCGGGCCGCTCGGACCCAACCTCGATCACGCCGAAGCCGACGATCGTCTCGCGCAGGCCCAGTAGGGCGGTGGCGCAGATCGCGACTCGCTCACGCGGGTCGGCCTGTACGCCGCGGACGATTTCGAGGTCGACCGAGTTGTCGGCGTGGGCGCGGAGCAGATCGAGGATCGCCGCCAGGTCGCGGCGCTGGGCCAGCCGCAGACGCACCCTCGGGCCATGAGGGAGTGTGTAGGAGCGGGCAACGAAGGTCCCAGGATCAGGCATATTTTCCACTTCCTACAGCGTAGTAGTTTTGTTGGTAGTGGCGTAAATCTCCTGTAAGAGAAGCGTTTGTGCTGATTGGTACTCGATGCTTCCTGCCTATGGCGTTCAGTTCGGCTGCGGGCGCTGCGCGCCCGCGCACCGTTTGACGGGTTCCGTCGGGAACGGCTTGCCGGGGAAGGTGGGTGAGGGGCTGGTGCGGCGGCCGGGTCGGAACGGGCCGGGGCCCCCGTAACGACGAAAACGTTGACCAGCGGCTCCCGGTCGCGGCGCTACGCAACGTTATTGTCGCTATACGATGAAAACGTTGACCGGCGGCCCTGGGTCCGACCGCTCTTCAACGTTTTCGTCGTTGGACAGCCCGCAGCCACGGCCCACCCTTGGCGACCGCCTACCCGCGCCCGCGTGCCTTGCGGATCTGCTCCAGACGCTCGCGCAGAGCAGCCTCGGCGTCGTCGGGCTCGTAGAACCGCGCCCCGATCGCGCGGTCGGGCAGGAGCTCCTGTGGAGACACGTGACCGGGCCGGCGGTGCGGGTTGTCATAGTCGCCATCGCTGCGCGTCGACGAGCGCAGGTGGGGTGGCGGAAGTTCGGCTCCGCGCTCGCGGATGTGCTCGCGAGCGGCGAACACGGCGTGCTTGGCGGCATCTGACTTAGGCGCCAGCGACAGATAGATGGCCGCCTGGGCGAGGGCGAACTGGCACTCGGGCAGACCCACGTGCTCGACCGCGGCGGCCGCCGCGGTGGCGACGAGGAGCGCCTGGGGATCGGCGTTGCCGATGTCCTCCGAGGCGAGTACGACCATCCGGCGCACGATGAAGCGTGGATCCTCGCCGCCCTCGAGCATGACCGCGAGGTAGTAGAGCGAGGCGTCGGGATCCGAGCCTCGGGTGGCCTTGATCCAGGCAGAGATCGTGTCGTAGTGGCGGTCGGCCTGGCGGTCGTAGAGCAGCGCGCGGCGCTGGAGCGCGTCCTCGGCGTGGGCCAGCGTGACCGGCGCGCCTTCCCCCGCCGCCTCGCAGGCCAGCTCGAGCGCGTTCAGGGCCGTGCGGGCGTCGCCGCCCGAGCGCTCGGCCAGAAACTCGAGGGCCTCGGGGGCGACCGCTCGCCCCGGCCCGCACTCCTCGCGCTCCAGCGCGCGGTCGAGCAGCCGGCGGATCTCCACGGGGCCCAGGGCGTCGAGCTCGTACACGTGGGTGCGCGAGATCAGCGCCGAGTTGACCTCGAAGTACGGGTTCTCGGTCGTGGCGCCAATCAGCGTGACCAGGCCGAGCTCGACGGCCGGGAGCAGCGCGTCCTGCTGAGCCTTGTTGAAGCGGTGGATCTCGTCGAGGAAGAAGATCGTCCGGGTGCCGCCGCGCAGCCGCTCGCGAGCGCGCTCGATCACCGCCCGCACCTCGGCCCGCCCGGCCGCCACCGCGCTCTCCTCCTCGAACGCCGCGCCCGAGGCCTCGGCGATGATCCGAGCCAGCGTCGTCTTGCCGCTCCCGGGCGGGCCGTGAAGGATCATCGAGTGGGGATGGCGCTCCTCGATCGCGCGGCGCAGCGCCGATCCGGACGCCAGCAGCCGGCTCTGGCCGACGAACTCGTCGAGCGTCCGCGGACGCATGCGCGTGGCCAGCGGCGCGTCGGCGGTCAGCGCCGCCGTGCTCGAAGCCACCGGCTGATCGTCGGAGAACAGGCGCTCCATGGCCAAAGTATGCGCGGTGGGGACGCCGCGGCGGTCAATGGTCGATGGGATCTGGTCGGCAGATGGTTGATTCCACGACCCCGCGTGCCGGATGAATCCGGATGATCGGCGCCGGATCGGCGTCCTCGGGCTCGCCAATACCTCCAGTATTGGCTTCGCCCTGCGTCCTGGACCGGCTTGATCCCCGAATCCCCCGGCCCCCACGCGGCCGCGGAATCAACCATCTAGAAGACCCCTGAAAAAGTCCCGGACCCCCGAATGACCAGAAATCCACCAAACCGCTGGATAAGGAGATTCGCTCCGACTGGATTTCTGGTCATCAAGCCCGGAGCGAGTTCTTCAGGGGTCTTCTAGCGCCCCACGACGGCCAGCGCCGCGTCGTGCAGCGGCCCGTTGGAGGCCAGCGCGTCGCCGCCGTCAGCGCCGCGGGTGCCGGCGAGGTCGGAAAAGCGACCGCCGGCCTCCTCGACGATCACCTGCGGTACCGCGAGGTCCCAGAGCGAGGCGGCGGGCTCACACACGATGTCGGCGGCACCCTCGGCCAGCAGCATGTACGGCCAGAAGTCGCCGAACCCGCGCGAGCGCCAGCAGCGCCGGGCCAGGGCCAGGACCTGATCCAGCGAGACGGCGCCGTCCCAGTCCTCGAAGCCGGGGACGCAGAGCTGGGCGTCGGCCAGGTCGCGGACGGCCGAGGCGTGGATCGCGCGCGGCGAGCCGGGAAGCCGCTCGTCGACGAACGCGCCGTTGCCGCGCACGGCCCACCAGCATCGGTGCAGGGCCGGCGCCGAGGCCACGCCGAGGGTCAGCTCACCGTTCTCCTGAAGGGCAATCAGCGTGGCCCACACGGGGACGCCCCGTACGTAGTTCATTGTGCCGTCGATCGGATCGATGATCCACCGGCGCGAGCTGCCGGGGGCGCTCGCGTCGCCGTACTCCTCGCCGAGCACGGAGTCGCCGGGGCACTCGACGGCCAGGCGATCGCGGATCACCCGCTCGACGGCCTTGTCGGCTTCGGTGACCGGTGTCAGGTCGGGCTTGGTCTCGACGGCCAGATCGGCTGCTCGGTAGCGACCCAGCGTGAGCTCATCGGCGAGCCCCGCGAGCTCGAGCGCCAGGGTGAGGTCATCAGCCACAGCGCGTCATCGTAGAGACAGCTACTCTCCCGCACCGATGACGGTTGACCTCCAGGCTGAGACGACCTCCGTCCTGCAGAGGCTGGTCCGCTTCAACACCGTCAACCCGCCCGGCAACGAGCGGCCGGCGATCGAGTACCTCGCGTCATACGTCCAGGCGGCCGGGTTCGAGACGCAGATCGTCGCCGCCGACGATGATCGCCCGAACCTCGTGGCGACGGTCGAGGGCAGCGAGGCGGGACCCACGCTGTGCTACCTCGGGCACGTCGACACGGTGCTGGCCGACGCCTCCGAGTGGACGCACGATCCATGGTCCGGAGATGTCGCCGACGGGTTCCTGTGGGGCCGCGGGGCGATCGACATGAAGTCGCAGGTCGCCGCCGAGGCCGTGGGCGCAGCCGCTCTGATCGGCGACGGATGGCGCCCGCGCCGCGGGGCGCTGAAGCTGGTGTTCGTCTCCGATGAGGAGACCGGAGGCGACGTCGGGGCGCATTGGCTGACCGAGAGCCATCCCGATCTGGTGCGCTGCGACCTGCTGCTCAACGAGGGCGCCGGCGAGGTGTTCGAGCTCGATGGCCGGCGCCTGTACGGCGTCTGCTGCGCGGAGAAGGGCGTGTTTCGCTTCAAGCTGACCGCCCACGGCGCCAGCGGACACGCGTCTCTGCCGCGCACCGGCGACAACGCGCTGCTCAAGCTCGGGCCGGTGATCAATCGGCTCGGCGCGCGCCAGCCGAAGTTCGACATCACCGAGGCTCCGGCTGCGCTGCTGCGCGCCATCGGGGAGGACCCGGGCCAGCCCGAACGCGCACTACATCGCATCGCCGAGACCGACCCGGCGCTGCTGATTCTGCTCGAGCCGATGCTCGGCGTGACCCTCACGCCGACGATGATCCACGCGTCGGACAAGATGAACGTGATCCCGTCGCGGGCGTACGTGAAGGTCGACTGCCGAGTACCCCCCGGCATGGGCGAGGAGCGCGCTCGCGCACGGATCGATGAGGTTCTGGGCGACGAGGCCGAGCGGCTCGAGTTCGAGTTCACCGAGACGGTCCCCGGCAACAGCTCGCCGGTCCATACCGAGCTGATGTCGACTATCGACGGCTGGGTCAGGAACAACGACCCCGGCGCCGAAACGGTCCCGGTGATCCTGCCTGGATTCTCGGACTCGAAGTGGTTTCGCGCCGCCTTCCCGGACTGCGTGGCCTACGGCTTCTTCCCCACCCGGCACATGACGATGCTCGAGGCCGGTCCGCTTGTCCACAACGCGGACGAGCGGATCGACGTGCGCGACCTAGGCTTTGCTGCCGGCTTCTACCGGGACCTTCTGCGCGAGCTGCTCGGTTGAACGGTTGCCGAGACTGAGGGCGCGGGTGCTCCGCGGGAGCATCCCGACGAGCAACAGAGCCAACCCGATCACGCTCCCCACGCCGAGCACCGCGCGGGCCCCGAAGGTACTGGCCAGGGGGCCGGCCACGACGTAGCCGAGCGGCAGCAGAGCCAGCGAGCCCATCCAGTCCCACGCGCTGACGCGCGACAGCGAATGCGGAGGTATGTGGCGGGCAAGCGCCGTCTCCCACCAGATCATCAGCAATGAGAACCCGAACCCGGTGCCGAACGCGCACGCTGACACGGCCTCGAGCGGCGCGCCGAGTGCGAACAGGCCGTCCTGCACCGGCCACGCGAGCACGAGCACGAAGCCGACCAGGAGCGGGCGCGCGGGGCGCCAGCTCAGACCGGCGGCGGCGCCGAACACCGCGCCGAGGCCACCGAGGGTCTCGAGCAAGCCGAACACGCCCGTGCTGCCGTAGACGTCATGAGAGATGGCCGGGGCCAGCGAGTACCACGGCGCGTAGACCGTCATCACGGACCCGGCGAACACGGCGATCGTCACCCACACCCACGTACGGGAGCGAACCTCGCGCCAGCCCGAGTGGAGCTCCTGCATCATCGGCTTCGGGGGAGGAGCCTCTCCGCGAGGACGCGGCTTGACCAGCACCAGCAGCGCCGCGCTGAGCAAGAACGTGGCGGCGTCGAAGACGAAGGCCTCGCCGGCGCCCACGCCGAGAACCAGCGCCGTGGCTAGTGCCGGCCCGACCAGGAAGGCGAGGTTGGCCACCGATTCGGTCAGCGCACGCGCATCCTGAATCAACGGTTCGGGCACGGTCTGGGGAAGCAGGCCGCTGTACGCCGGCTGGAAGAAGGCCTGTGCGGCGCCGAATAGCGCCTCGATCACGGCGATCTGCCAGACCTGCACGGTACCGGCGAAGATCAGCGCGGCGAGCACGGCATGGAGCACAGCGCGCGACAGATCGGTGACGATCATGATGCGGTGGCGTGGGAGCCGGTCGGCCCACACGCCACCGAACAGCAGCAGCCCGACGAGCGGCACGGTCTGCGCGGCCAGCACCAGCCCGAGGTCTGTGGGCGACCCGGTGCGCTGGGTGATGAACAGCGCGAGCGCAACCACCACGACGCGATCCCCGACCATGCTGGCCGCCTGGCCCAGGAACAGGTATCTGAAGTTTTGTTCGCGCAGGACGCGCAGATAGGTACTCACGAAACACTCTCGACAGGTTGGTACGACGGAACGGCGGGTTGGCCGCGCGAGCCCTCAGTGGGCGTTGGGCGCGGTGAATGCGGTCAGCGTGGTCGAGAGCCGGCAAGCATCGGCTCTGGACGGTAGCACGCGCGCATGAGATGATCTAGGCATGGGCCCGGACCGGGGGACCGTCGCAATGTTGGTCGTGCTCGGCGCGCTCGCAGCGCCGGCCGGCGCCGCCGCGGCCAAGAAGCCCCCGCCGCCAAAACCGAAGCCCGACCTGAAGATATCCAAGCTCGAGACGGGCGGGCTGGGCGAGCCGCCGTTCACCGTCGTGGGCACCAACGGCGTCGCTCAGCGGTTCTCGATCCACATCGAGACGGAGAACCGGGGCGACGCCACAGCGCCGGCCTCGACCACGGTGGTCATGATCTTCGACGGCCGGGCCCGGCCCTTCAAGAAGAAGATCCCGATCAGGCGGCTCGAGCCCCAAGGTCACGTTGATCGCACGCTCGAGATCACCGACCTGGAGCCCAAGGTCGGCTTCGCGCAGATCGAGGCGGTGGCCGACGCCAACCACAACGCCGATGAGTCGGACGAGGCCAACCTGCGGGAAGGACAGCGGTTCGCCGTCATCGCCCGGCAATGGACTGTCCAGCAGTTCACGACGATCATCACCAATCCGCTGAGCAAGGACACGACCGACAGCGGCTCGGGGTTTCGCTTTCGCTTCTCGGACTACGACCCCGACCGCGACGAGTTCGTCTACCGGGCGATCGGCCCGGTCACGAACGATCAAACCATGAGCGGCGCCTGCCCCTTCCACGCGATGAAGACCGTCACGAAGAACCCGTGGGCAGAAAGCTACCTGCACCTCGAACGCGACCTCAAGCACTACGACGCGTTCGTATCCCCTGATCCAGCCGGGGAACGCCAGATCACCGTCACGTGCCTGGGTGGCTTCAGCCACAAGGTGCCGCTGTTCTTCGAGGCGCTGGCCACCTTTGTCGGGCAGCGGACGATCCCGGCCATGCGACCATCCCAGTCGGAGCTGTCGGACGACACGCACTCCACGCCGCTTCGCACGCGCTGGATCTGGGACTTCGTCGCCAAGATCCCCAACCGTTAGGCCAGCTCAGGAGGATCGGCAAGCGCGCGACGCGGCCGTTACCGCGCCGGCTTGCCAACATGGGGACCGTGTCGATTCCGAGCGCGGTGAGGCGTTTGGCCACCGGCGAGGTGATCCGGGTGGTCTGGCGCAACGAGGACGGGGTGACGTTTGAGATCGGCGACGGGCCACGGCGTCGGTTCATGAAGTGGCGCCCCCGCCAAACCGGCCTGGACCTGACCGGGGAGGTGCAGCGGCTGGAGTGGGCGGGGCAGTACGTATCGGTGCCGCGCGTGCTCAGCGTCGGCGAGGACCAGGAGGGAAGGTGGTTCTTCTCGACGCCGTTGGCCGGCGAGAGTGCGGTCAGCTCTCGCTGGGAGCGCCGGCCCGCGGTCGCGGTGGCGACGATCGGGCAGGGGCTGCGGCTCATGCACGATTCACTTCCGGTGGTCAGCTGCCCGTTCTCGTGGTCGGTGCAGGTGAGGCTGGCCGAGATCTCAGACCCGGCGCACGCCAACGAGCTGCGAAATGCGCCACCGGTCGACCGGCTCGTCGTCTGCCACGGAGATGCCTGCTCGCCGAACACGATCATCCGCGACGACGGGCAGCTCTCGGGGCACGTTGACCTCGGGTCGCTCGGGGTGGCCGACCGCTGGGCCGACCTCGCCGTGGCGACCATGGCCACGACGTGGAACTACGGGCCCGGGTGGGAGGACCGGCTGCTCGAGGCTTACGGAATCAGCCCCGACCCGGTCCGGACGGAGTACTACCGAGCCCTGTGGAACGCGGCCCCGTGACGGCAAAACCACGGGGGCCGCATGTGCGGCCCCTTTAAATAGACTCCCCCCATGCCGACGGAGACCTCGGCTCGCCTGGACCCAGATGTCTTCCGGCTGCCCGTCCAGCGGATGCGCTCGGGGTACTACTCCGACGCCTACTTCGTCTACACCAAGCAGTTGCTGGAGGCCGAGGGCCACCATCCACACGTGCTGATGCAGGTGTTTCAGAAGCGCGAGTCGGTGCTCGGCGGGATCGACGAGGCGATCGCGGTGCTGAAGCTGTGCTCCGGGCACGTCGAGGGGGAAGAATGGATCTCGGGCTGGGATCAGCTCGCCGTGCGCGCGCTGCGCGAGGGTGACCGGATCGCGCCGCGCGAGACGGTGCTGACGATCGAGGGGGACTACAGCCTGTTCGCCCATCTGGAGACGGTCTACCTCGGCGTCCTCGCGCGCCGGTCGCTGGTGATGCGAAACGTGGCCGAGGTGGTCGAGGCTGCCCGCGGTAAGTCGATCCTCTACTTCCCCGCCCGCCACGATCACTGGCTCGTCCAGACCGGCGACGGCTGGAGCGCGCACGTCGCCGGGGCGATCGGGGTCTCGACGGACGCCCAGGCCTCGTGGTGGGGCGGCCGCGGGATGGGCACCGTGCCCCACGGTCTGATCGCCGCCTACGGCGGAGACACGGTGAAGGCAGCCACCGTCTACGCCGATCGGTTCCACGAGGAGACGAATGTCACCGTCCTGGTCGACTGGGACAACGACTCGGTGAAGACGGCCCTTGCGGTGGCGCAGGCGCTCGGGCCGAAGCTGTGGGGCGTCCGCCTCGACACGTCAGAGACGCTGGTCGATCGGTCGCTGTGGGACGAGATGGGCGCCTTCCGCCCCACCGGGGTCAACCCACGACTGGTCGAAAAGGTCCGCGGCGCACTCGACGGCGCGGGCTACGGCGACGTCAAGATCGTGGCCAGCGGCGGTTTCAATGCGGCGCGGATCAGGGAGTTCGAGGCGGCCGGCGTTCCCGTCGACGCCTACGGTGTCGGGTCCTCGCTGTTGCGCGGTGACAACGACTTCACGGCCGACATCGTGCTCGTCGAAGGACGGCCCTGCGCGAAGGTGGGGCGGGGGTACTCGGCCGAATCCCCGCCTGGAGAGGGTTGAGTGAACCCCCTCCTCTGCCGATGAGCCTGAAGGGATGAGTTTCGCGAATTTCCTGTGGGAGCCGGACGTCCAGACGTTCATGCTGCACTGGCTGCCCATCCTGTTCATGGGCCTGCTCGTCGTGGCCGTGTTCATGCTCATGCGGTACATGCCGCGCACCAAGCCGGTCGAGATCAAACCCGAGGCCTCGCCCTCGATCGGCTGGACGGAAATCGCCGGGTCCGATGAGGCCAAGGAGGAGCTGCGCGAGGTGGTCGAGTACCTACGCGACCCCAAGCGCTTTCGAATCGCTGGGGGCGAAGGTGCCCAAGGGCATCCTCCTCCACGGCCCGCCGGGAACCGGAAAGACGTTGCTGGCCAAGGCGGTGGCGCACGAATCGGGTGCCCGGTTCTACTCGCAATCGGCCGCGTCGTTCGTGGAGATGTTCGCCGGGCTTGGCGCGGCCCGAATCCGGCGGCTGTTCAGGATCGCGCGCAAGAACGCCCCGGCCATCGTCTTCATCGACGAGCTCGATGCCGTGGGCGGCCACCGCGGCATGGACATCAGCGGCGAGCGCGACCAGACGCTCAACCAGCTGCTGGTCGAGATGGACGGCTTCACAGCGAGCAAGGACGTGGTGGTCATCGCGGCCTCCAACCTGCTCGACAAGCTCGACCCGGCGCTGCTGCGCCCGGGCCGCTTCGATCGCCAGATCTTCGTCTCACCGCCCGACGTCGGCGGGCGCGAGCGCATCCTCCAGGTCCACTCGCGCAACAAGCCGCTGTCCACCGACGTGGATCTCAAGCTGGTCGCACGACAGACCTCGGGGCTGACCGGCGCCGACCTGGCCAACATCTGCAACGAGGCGGCGATCTTCGCCGCCCGCCGCAGCGCCAGCGAGGTCTCGATGCAGGACTTCGACACCGCGCTGGAGCGGGTGGTGGCCGGGATGCAGTCGCGCCGGGCGCTCACCGACCACGAGAAGCGGGTGGTGGCCTACCACGAGGCCGGTCACGCGATGTGCGGCGAGCTCTTGCCTTCGGTGGACCGTGTCCACCGGATCTCAATCGTTCCACGCGGGCGGGCACTGGGGTACACGCTGAACCTCCCCGAGGAGGATCGGTATCTGAAGACACGGGAGGAGCTGATCGATTTCATGACCATGCTGCTGGGCGGCCGTGCCGCCGAGCAGCTGGTCTTCGGCTCGATCACCACGGGCGCGTCGGACGATCTCAAGCGGGTGGCTGAGATCGCCCACGCGATGGTTCACGACTACGCCATGGGCACCGGTGTGCGCTCGCTGAAGGTGCTGTCGGAGGGTTCCTCTGAAGCCACGCGTCGGGTGCACGACGCCGAGGTGCAGGACCTCGCCGACGAGGCGTTCCGCATGGCGCTGTCGATCATCGACCGCCACCGACCGCAGCTCGACGAGCTCGCGGCGACGCTGCTGAGCAACGAGGTCCTCGAGCGCCGCGACATCGATCGGATCATGGTCGGCGTGCCGGCCGAGGCGCCGCCCCGCATGGGCGGAGGCGAGCTCGGGATCGCCGCAGCGACCGCACAAGAGCCGGCAGATCGCTAGGTGGTCTAACACGCAGCCCCGGGTCGGCCAGGCGCCCCTCAGTATCCTCCCGGCCGCATGCTGACCACGATCGACCACGTGGGCGTCGCCGTCGAGGACATCGACGCCGCGCTGGCGCTGTATCGAGACGCGCTGGGAATGCCGCTGGTCCACCGTGAGACGGTGGCCGAGCAGGGCGTCGACGCGGCGTTGCTCGATGTCGGGGACGGGCACATCGAGCTGCTGGAGCCGCTCGGGCCCGAGACGCCGGTGGGTAAGTTCCTGGCCCGCAAGGGGCCGGGCCTCCATCACGTCGCCTACCGCGTGGCCAACGTGGAGGAAGCGCTCAGCGCGTTGGCGGGCGCCGGACTGCGGTTGATCGACGAGCAGCCGCGGACCGGGATCCGCGGCTCACGCGTAGCCTTCCTCCACCCCGCGTCGACGGGCGGCGTGCTGACCGAGATCGTGCAACCAGCGGAGCATCATTGACATGGCGAACCAGAGACCTCAGAAGATCAGCATCGGGTTCATCGGCGGACAGGTGCTCAGTGCCCGTGTAGCGGCCGACCAACTGGCCACGCTGCGCAAGGCGCTCGGCTCGACCGGGTGGCACGACCTCACGGCCGAAGACGGCACGGTGGCCGTCGATCTCGACAAGATCGTCTACGTGCTGGTCGACCACGAAGAGCACCGGGTCGGGTTCGGGACCTGAACCTGGAGTGGGCCGCGGAGCCGAGCTCGACCGGGCGATCCTCGTGTTCGCCCGGACCAGAGGGCATGGACCCCGCCGCGAGCGGGTCATCGCCGCCTACTCGAAGCTCGGTGAGCACGCGGCCTGCTGGCTCGCGCTCGGGGTGGGCGGCGCCGCCCTGGACCGCGACGCCGAGCGACGGCGGACGTGGCTGCGGGGGGCGGCGGTCGTGGGCTGCTCCTACGGGGCCAACCAGGCGCTCAAGTTCGTCATCAGGCGCCGGCGGCCGGAGCTCCCCGGGCTGCCGCCGCTGACAGCCACCGTGACGCGGCTGTCGTTTCCCAGCGCGCACGCGACAACGGCATTCGCGGCCGCACGCGTCTACAAGCAGCACGTGCCCGAGCCGGCGTTGCTGGCCGCGGCGCTGGCGTTCGGGCTGAGCCGCCCCTACCTGGGGGTGCACTACCCCAGCGACGTGGTCGTGGGAGCGCTGCTGGGCACCGCGATCGGCGAGCTGGGGCGGCGATGAAGGTCGGAATCGTGGGGATGCCCAACGCCGGCAAGACCTCGCTGTTCACCGCACTGACCGGCGTGGCGGCCGAGGCGGCCAACTACCCGTTCACGACGATCGAGCCCAACGTCGCCGTGGTCCCGGTCGCCGACCCGCGACTCGACGCGGTGGCCGAGACGGTCAGGTCGTCCAAGGTCGTGCCCGACACCATAGACTTCCACGACATCGCCGGCCTGGTCGCGGGGGCGCATCGCGGAGAGGGGCTGGGCAACCAGTTCCTGGCCAACATCCGCGAGACCGACGCGATCGTCCACGTCGTCCGCGCCCACGGGGACGCGAGCGTGGTCCACCCCGAGGGGCGGGTCGACCCCCTGGCCGACATCGAGACGATCGAGACCGAGCTGCTGTACGCGGACCTCGAGCAGGCCGAGCGCCGGCTCGAGCGGGTGACGCGCACCGCCCGCAGCGGCGATCGTCACGCGGTGGCCGAGGAGGCCTGGCTGAAGGATCTGATCGCGGCGCTCCAGGCCGGACGGCCGGCGCGGACGGTGCCCGCGCCCGCCGACGCGCCCGACGCGATGTCCCTGCTGTCTCCGCTGACCGCCAAGCCGGTGCTGTTCGTGGCCAACATCGACGAGGGTTCCCTCGAGGTGCCGGAGGCGATTCTCGAGCACGCCCGCACCCACGGCGCGGGTGCGGTGGCGATCTCGGCCCGCCTCGAGGCCGAGCTGGCCGAGCTCGACGACGAGGACGCCGCGGCGATGCGCGCCGAGTTGGGGATCGGGGAGTCCGGTCTCGACGCCGTTGTGCACGGGGCGTTCGCCCTGCTCGAGCTGATCGCCTTCTTCACCGCCGGCGAGGACAAGCCCGCGCAGTCCTGGCACCTGCGCAGCGGGCTGTCGGTGTGGTACGCCGCCGGGATGATCCACTCGGACATCCAGCGCGGGTTCGTGCGCGCAGAGGTGATCCCGTGGGACGCGCTGGTCGAGGCCGGTGGGTATGCGGGGGCACGCGAGCGGGGAACGCTGCGCCTGGAGGGGCGCGATTACGCCGTCGCCGACGGCGACGTGATCACGGTCAAGTTCACGCCCTAACCCCCACTGCTCGGGGAGCGCTCAGCCAACGCTGAAGTGGCAGGTCGACGATGTGGCCGGGCCGTGGGTCGCATCGCCGGCGAAACTGGCGGTCGCACTGACGTCACCGACGTCGGACATCGTGAGCGGCACTCGGGCGTCATAGCTCCCGTTGGCATCGGCCCTCGCCAACACCGTCCGGGCGCCCCCACCGCCGGTTACATGCAAGGAGATCCCGGCTCGTGGCACCGGTGGCGCAGTCGTCCCGGACAGGTCGGCGGTGCCCGAACCGCGGGGGAGGGGCACGTTGGTGGGACAAGTGAGCATGAGTGTCTCCTGGCTGCGGACACGGATCACGCAGCTGGTCGAGGTGCCCTCGATTAGCCTGGCCGTGACCCTCCACGTGCCGGGCGTGCCGGCCAGGAAGGTGTTGTCGAAGGCCCCGTCGGAACCCAGCGCGACGGTGCGTACGACGGGCGCATGTCCCGGGATCGTGACCGTCAGCCGCAACGGGGCGAACGCCGGTCCGTGGACCTCGAGGCTCAGATTCTGGCCGGGCTGTAGCGCAGCCGGGCATCTGAGATCGGGAGGGGCGGACCGGGTGAGCGGCCTGGTCGGCACCGGCAGTGGGAGCACCTTCACATACCGGGACGTGGTCACCGCGGGCTGGGCTCGCGCGCTGGCCTCAAGATCGGCGCGCAATGTCCACACGCCACGCGCCGGCAGCATGAGCTTGACAACGTAGTGGCCGGCGGCGTCCGTGGTGGTCAGCCTGGAGAACGTCTGCGTCTCCCCTCCTACGACCAGCACCCGGACCCGGCGGCCTCGATGGGCGGGGGTCACGTTTCCGCTGACCGCCAGCAGGTGGCCGGATTCAACGCTGGATGGTGCCCTGAATGTGAGCGTTGAGATGGCAAGTACGTGTGTGCGCAGGCGGGCGACGCGCAACCCATGGGGCTTGAAGACGGCCCTGATCGCCTCCTCGACGTGCAACGTCGCGTCGGGGCGGACGAGGATCTGGCGGGTCTTGCCGGCCCGCAGAAGAACCGTCTTGTGACCGAGCAGCTTGTGACCCGAGTACAGCGATAGCGTGCCCTTGCACCTGCGAGCGCACCCGATCTGAATCGAGAGCTTGTTGCCCACGCGGAAGATGCCGCCGATCCGCGCCGACGCGAGTGCTAGCCGATGGAACGGGCTGCAATCCGTGGGATCTGCGTCCAGGTTGTCGTACTTGATAACCGAGCCGGTGTCGTAGGCGGTGACGTACAGGTTGGACTGGCAGTCGAAAGCCAGCGCCGTGAACCACCCGGTGGGAATGTTCGTATAGCTCGGGTACGGCGGCCGGTCCAGGGAGCCGAAGTTGGTGTTGGCCGGGCTGGCGGAGAGGACCTGGTCGTCGGAGGCGTACGTCGCGAAGCTGTAGCTGCTCCCCGGATCGATCGCGACCCCAGTGAAGTAATCGTTGGTGCCGAACCCGTGGTAGCAGTCATCGGGCCCGTCCTTGACGCCCCACGTACCGGTCTGCAGCGTGCCCCCGGGGGCGAAGCGGTCGACCTCCTCCCAGCCGGCGACGGGCGGACTGTCGGTCCCGTAGTTGCTCCCCGGGTTGCACAGCTCGGAGTAGTGGATCTGGGTGTTGGTGAGCAAATACACCGAGGCATCAGGCCCGGTGGCGATCCCGCGGAGCGCGCAGGTGACCAGGAATTCGTTGTTCTGACTGGCCGGACATGGAGCAAAGGCGCCGAGCTGTTTGCCGTTGTTGCCGAGCACGGCGACCAGGTTGAAGAAGTGCGTCGCCGCATAGATCGTCTTCGCGTCAGGCGAGATTGCCACGCCGAACACGAACGGGATGGAGAACGAGCGCAGGAATCCCCCGGTGGCGCGGTACTCGTCGAGGATTCCCTGGCCATTGTCGGCCACCCACACGTGTCCCTGGGAGTCCGTGGCGATGCCGGTGGGGCGAACCAACTTGCCCTGAGCTGTGCCGCAGCAGCCAAACGACCGCACATATGTGCCGTATGGCGTCATCTCGACGACCCGTGCCTGCGCGGCATCGACCACGTACACGGCGTCGCCCGCCGGCGAGGTCGCCACGCCCTCGGGATCGTCGAACCCGCCGACAGACGGGTTGTCGGGCTCGAGCTGAAAGATGCTCGTCGCGTATGGGGAGAGCTTCGGTGCGGCCACGGCTGGCGTCGCGGCGAGTGCGGTCACCAGGAAGGCAACGACGACCGTGCCCATCAGGGCAGCAACGGCGGCTTGGGCGTGGAAGCCCCGCATGCTGGTACCAGGCTAGGCCCTGGGTCGGCAATTGTCAGTGTCAGATCGGTCTCGGAGGGGTTCCGAAGCCTGTCCGTGAGACGACTACAGGTCGGTCAGCTGCGTCGCGTTCTCAAGCCGCTCGGCGAGGCGGTTGAGGCCGTAGCTCCGTGCCGCCTCCGCCCCGTCGGCGAGGTTGGTGGCGCGATCGGGCGGGCGATCGAGGTCGACGATGCGCAGCGTGGCGATGTCCTTGAAGGCGCGCAGCTGGTCGGGCGCGTCGGTGAGCGCGGCCCTGATCTTCGGCCGCTCGGTGATCGCCGGCTCGAGGCTGGCCTCGAGCGAGCCGTAGCGGTTCAGCAGCTCGGCGGCCGTCTTGGGGCCGATGCCCGGAGCGCCGGGGAGCCCGTCGGAAGGATCGCCGCGCAGGGCGATGAAATCGGGTACGAGACTCGGTCCAATGCCGTAGCGCTTGACCACCTCATCGGCGTCGACCTCCTCGAATCCGGTCGTGCCGGCCTTCAGGAAGAGCACCCTGACGTCGTCGCTGACGCACTGGTACATGTCGCGATCACCGGTGACGATCAGCGTCTCGCCGCCGGCCTCGGTCTCGACCGCCGCCAGCGACCCGAGAAGGTCGTCGGCCTCGAGCGCGTCGCTGCCCATGCATCTCCAGCCGAACTGCTCGAGGAACCCGGGGGCCTGCGCGAACTGCCAGTCGAGATCGTCGGGCACGGGCGGACGGGCGGCGTGGTAGTCGGGGTAGGACTCGACTCGGTACGCGGCCGCCTCGGCGCCGAAGCAGAAGACGATCGCCCGCGGCCGGCGATCGGCGGCGACCCGCAGGGTT
This sequence comes from uncultured Solirubrobacterales bacterium, assembly GCA_963737535.1. Lineage (GTDB taxonomy): Bacteria > Actinomycetota > Thermoleophilia > Solirubrobacterales > Solirubrobacteraceae > Palsa-465. Next base: position 118,316 of record CAVTTU010000027.1, on the reverse strand, counting down.
ATGTTGGCCGCTCCGAGCAGCGCGTTGACGGGTCGGCCCGCGCTCCCCTTGATCGAATCCGGCAGAGCGAAGAACGAGCGGTAGAGGACGTAGGGAGCGTCGATGGCCAGCAGCGGTCCGGACACCCGCGAGAGCCTAGAACAGCTTGACCCGTTCAGGCGGCCGGCCCGATCTCAAACGCGGCCGGGGCGTTGACGGGTAAGTTATGCGTCGTCATGTCGCGGTGGATCTGGATGAATCCGCGCGCCGTCGTTCTGGCCGTCGCCTCGTTAGCTCTGTTCATGCCTTCCGCTGCCCACGCGGCTCGATCGTGTGGCGCCCATCCCTGGTGCAACGCGAAGCTTGGCGCGGTCCGGCGTGCGTCCATGGTGCTGGCGGCGATGACGACGGCGGAGAAGCTCGCCCTGGTGGCCAGCGGCCGCTCCGGCGTGGCCAGGCTCGGCATCCCGCCGCTGCGGTTCATCGATGGGCCGAATGGAATCGGTGAGGCGAGCACCGGCGTCACGGCGTTCCCGGACGCGGAGACGATCGCCGCCTCGTGGGACCGGACGGTGGCGAGCGCGTACGGCCAGGCGCTCGGCGCCGAGGCGGCGGGAAAGGGCGACACGCTGCTCGCCGCCCCGACGATCAACATCCTTCGCACGCCGCTGTGGGGACGCGAGGCGGAGACGCTGGGCGAGGATCCGTTCCTGACCGGGTCGTTGGTGGCACCGGAGATCCGCGGCATTCAGAGCCGGCACGTGATCGCCGAGGTCAAGCACTACGCCGGCAACAACCAGGAGATCGACCGCTTTGGCCAGCCGCTGGGAACTCCCGCGGTGAGTGATCAGGTATCCGAGCGGACGCTCCAGGAGATCTACCTCCCTGGGTTCAAGGCCGCCGTGCAGCAGGGACATGTGGGCTCGGTGATGTGCTCCTACAACCGGATCAACGCCGTCTACTCGTGCCAGAACCCGCCGACCCTGGGCATGCTGAAGCGATTCGGCCTGAACGGCTTCGTCGGCCCTGATGCGTCGTTGGCCGTCCGCGACGACGTGGCGGCGGTCAACGCCGGTGTCGACAACATGCAGCTGGGCAGCATCGCCACGGCGACGGGCGGGAATGAGCTCACGATCCTCACCAACGCCTACGATGCCGGCAAGATCAGCGCCGCGCGGCTGGGCGACGCGACGCGCCGGATCCTGACCGCGATGTTCGAGGTTGGTCTGTTCAACCACCGCCCAAGCGGTGGGGCCGGCCGAGACGTGAGCACACCGGCGCATCTGGCCCTGGCCACGCGCGTGGCCGAGGAGGCCACCGTGCTGCTTCGAAATCGCGGCCGCGTGCTGCCGCTGAGTCCGCGGCTCAGGTCAATCGCGGTGATCGGCCATGACGCCGGTCCGGGGACGCAGATCGAGGAGAACGGCTCGCCGGCGGTCCGGCACGGGCCGATCATCTCCCCGCTGAGCGCGATCCGCCGGCTGGTGGGGTCGCGGTCGCGGATCGTCTACGCGCCGGGGACGCTGGGCGTGGTCCCGCTGCCCGTCATTCCCTCCAGTGCTCTCTCACCGGCCGCCGGCTCGGGGCACGGCCTCAGGGCCAAGTACTACAGCGGCCAGACGCCGACCGGCTCGCCGGTCGCGACCCGCGTCGATTCGACGGTCAATTTCGCGAGCCGGCCGGTGCCGCTGGCCACGATCCCGGGCACGCCCAACGCCAACGCCGGCGTGTGGACGGGCACGCTGACCCCGCCGAAGACCGGCCTCTACCGCTTCTCGCTGAAGGTCTCGGGCGTCGCCCAGGTCTACCTGGGCGGCCGGCGGATCATCGACGCCAACGCCGAGTTCTACACCGGTGGCCTGCCGGGCGGGATCGTCAGCTCCCCCGGCGCTCCGGCGATCACCTTCCAGGGGCTGGCCCGGCTGACCAAGGGTCACCGGGTCTCGATCCGGGTCACGTACGCGACCGGGTCCTCGATCGCCGGGGCCGCGCTCCAGGTCGGCTGGCAGCCACCGCGGCCCTCGATGCTCGCCGCCGCCGTGCGCGCCGCACGCCGCGCCAAGGTGGCAATCGTGTTCGCCAATGACGTTTCGAGCGAAGGGATGGACCGCCCCTCGCTACGCCTTCCGGGAGACCAGGACAGGCTGATCGAGGCAGTCGCGGCAGCCAACCCGCATACGATCGTCGTCCTTCACAGCGCCGGCCCGGTGCTGATGCCGTGGCTCGCGAAGGTCGACGGCGTGCTCGAGGCCTGGTACCCCGGCCAGCGGAGCGGCGCGGCGATCGCCGCCACGCTGTTCGGCAGGTCGGACCCGTCCGGCCGCCTGCCGGTCACCTTCCCCCGGACCGCGTCGCAGGGGCCGACGGCCAACCGTCCAGAGCGCTACCCCGGCGTAGACAACGTCGCGCACTACTCCGAGGGCATCCTCGTCGGCTACCGCTATTACGACCGCCTCGGTCAAAGGCCGCTGTTCCCATTCGGGTACGGGTTGTCCTATACGACGTTCTCCCTGCGCCACCTCAGCGTCAAGAGGCGTGGCGACGGCTACCGAGCCACCGTAACGCTGCGCAACACCGGCCATATGGCCGGCGCCGAGGTCGTGCAGGCCTACCTTGGTTTTCCCGCCGCCGCCGGCGAGCCGCCGCGCCAGCTCAAGGCGTTCGCCAAGATGTTCGCCCCGCCCGGTGGCGTGAGGACCGTTTCGCTGAGCCTGCCCCGTTCGGCGTTCGAGTATTGGAGCGCGCGGCGCGGCGGGTGGACCGTCGCGCCGGGGCGTTACCGCCTGGAAATCGGGACCTCATCGCGCGATCTGCCACTCGCCGCGACGATCCGAGTTCGCTGAGCCGGCGCGGCATTGGCCGCCTACGAAGCGAGCGCGGACTGGGCAGCCGGGCGATCCGGCGGCACGCACACCATGCCCTCCGAGAACCCCGATGAGCCGATGTCGAACGCCGCGTTGAAGCGGTCCAGGTTGACGACGGTCAGCAGCGCGGTGATCTCCACCAGCTGCTCGTCGCTGAAGTGCTCTTTCATCCGCGCGAACAGTTCGTCGGTGACCTCGACCGGGGTGCGCATCACCGCAACCGTGTAGTCCAGCGCCACCTTCTCACGCTCGGTGAACAGCTCGCTCTGGCGGTAGCGCGGGATCGCCAGCAGCTCCTCGTCCGAGAAGCCGGAGTTCCGGCAGATCTGCGAACCGAGGTCGAGGCAGAACTCGCAGCCGATCATCTGAGAGCCCTTCAGCTCGACCAGGTACTTGAGCCGCTCGTCGACGGTGTTCCCCTTCCTAACGGCCTGCTGGAACTTGCCCATGCCGCTCATCATCTTCGGCTGGTGGGCCCAGATCTCGACCGGCTCGATGCCGCTGCCGTGCGCGGCCTCGCGTCCGGTCATCTTCTTCACGCCCTTGCGCATGAATCGGTAGACGAGCTTGACCATCGGACCGGCCTGGTCCTGCGGCACTCCCTGAATCCGTGCCATCGGGCACCTCCTGCTGTGTTGCGGGTCTATGGCTATGACCCGCGACGAGCCCGCGATGTGACGGTGCCCGCCACCGCGCTCATATCCTTCCCGCGAGGATCGAGATATGGAATCAAGGATGGTGGCACCTGTTGGGCCTGACGAACGTCCGCGCCGGCTCGATGACCGGGCCTGGTATGCGGTTCAGATCGTCGCCGTGGCAACCGCCTACACGGTGTCGGGGAAGCTCGGACTTGACCTTGCCTTCGCCACCCGCAGCGTCACCGCGATCTGGCCGCCGACCGGAATTGCGCTCGCCGCGCTGATCCTGGGCGGGTACCGGCTGTGGCCCGCGGTGGCGCTGGGCGCGCTGCTGACCAATCTGAACACGGGCGTACCGCCGGTGACTGTGCTCGGCATCGTCCTCGGCAACACGCTCGAGGCGCTGACGGGCGCCTACCTGCTACGGCGCGTCGGCGGCTTTTCGCCTCGGCTCGAGCGAGTCAGCGACGTGATCTCGCTGATTGTCTTCGGCGCGGTGATCAGCACGATCGTCAGCGCGACCATCGGCGTCACGAGCCTGCTGATCGGGGGCGTGACCTCGTGGGCCCGGGTTCCGTCGCTGTGGCGCACGTGGTGGCTCGGGGATATGGGCGGGGACCTGATCGTCGCGCCGGCACTGCTGATCGCCGCGACATATCGCCGGTACCGACAGCTGCCCGGGGGGCCGATCGAGGCGATGACCCTGACCGTGGTGCTGGCCGGCGTCGGCGTGCTGGTGTTCTCGCAGTCGACACAGGTCGTGTACGCGCTCTTTCCCCTGTTGATCTGGGCGGCGCTTCGCTTCTGGCAGCCGGGGGCGGCGGGGGCCAGCCTGCTGGCCGGCGCGATCGCGGTGGCGTTCACAGCTCACGGCAAGGGACCGTTCGCGACGAGCGGGCCGAACGATCGCCTTCTGCTGGCGCAGACGTTCGTTGCCGTCGCGGGGGTGACAGCGTTGATCCTGGCGGCCGTCACGAGCGAGCGCCGGCGAGCCGAGCAGTCAGAGCGCGAGATCGCGGAGACACTGCAGCGGAGCCTGCTGCCGGACGCCGCTCCATCGATCGGCGGTTGGGATGTCGCGACTCTGTACAGGCCGGCGGGTGCCGCCGAGGTGGAGGTCGGCGGCGACTTCTATGACTTCTTCGCCACTCCGAGTGGCTGGATCCTGATCATCGGGGACGTGGCGGGGAAGGGCGTGCGGGCGGCAGCGATGGCCGGGCTCGTACGACACGGGGCTCGGTTCGTGAGCCAAACCGAGAGCGGCCCGGCGGCAATCCTCGCCCGGCTCGACGATGCATTGCGCCAGCAGTCCACGATGTCGCTGTGCAGCGCATTGTGTTTGCGCGTGCATCCGGACCACCTGCTGGTCAGCTCGGCCGGCCACCCCGGCCCCCTGGTTGTGCGCGCCGATGGCCGCATTCGCGAGATCGGCGGTGCAGGGCAGCTGTTGGGCGTGGAGCCCGGCGGGAGCTGGCCCGAGCACACGGTCCCGGTTGGCCCCGACGAAACAGTCCTGCTGTACACCGATGGCGTCACGGACACGCGCGGGAGGACAGAGCGCTTCGGCCTGCAGCGACTCCGAGAGCTGTTGAGAGAGCATGCGGATCTGGCGCCGGACGCGCTGCTGGGTGGGCTTGAATCCGCTCTCGATCGTTTTCAACTTGGGCCGCAGAGCGACGACACCGCGGCGCTTGCCCTGCGTCCAGAGGCCTCGCCGGCGCCGGGACGAACGCGGTCGCGGTTCGCCCCACCCCGGGTCGGCTCGCGACCCAGTCCGCGCGCTCCGCGGTTCCACCTCGACACGCTGCTCACCGATGAGGCGGCGGTGATCAAACTGGCTGGAGAGCTCGACCACGCGGCCGCCGACAGGCTGACCGACGCGTTCGCAGCGGTAGAACGCGGCCGGCGCGCCCAGCTCGTGCTCGACTTGGCCAAGGTTACGTTCGTTGATTCGTCTGGCCTGTCGGCGCTGATCGAGATCGACCGCCGCGCGTGCGAGCATGGGCAGTCGATCCGTACGATTTCACCGCCGCAGCATGTGCGCGCGGTGTTTCGCCTGTCCGGCATCGAGCCGCTCAGGGACAGCTCCGCGCCTCGCGGCGAGGAGCCGGGTGAGTACGACTACTCCGAGCAGGTCGCGCTCGAGTTGGCGGTCAGCGACCAAGCTCCTCGGCTGGCGCGCGCAGAGGTGCGCGAGGCAATCGCCGGAAGGGTGCCGGAATCAGAATCGGAGGTCGCCATCCTGATCACATCGGAGCTGGTGACCAACGCGGTCGTGCATCCGGTACACGACGCGGGAGATTCGATCGGGCTGTGGATCGGTGCCGACGAGGGCCGGGTCCGGATCGAGGTTGCCGACTCGGGCCGCGGCTTCGAGCCAGGCGAGCTGACACGGGACGACAATGCCGCCGGCGGGCGGGGACTGGTCATCGTCGATCGGGGAGCCACACGCTGGGGCATCAGTCGAAACGACCGCTTCTCGGTGTGGTTCGAACTAGATGGTTGATTCCACGACCCCATCGGCTCCGAGCGCAAGGCCTACACGCGCAGGCTGCTCATGCCGCCGTCGACCCGCAGGACCGTACCGGTCACCGGCGCGGCTGCGGGCGAGGCAAGCGACGCCACAGCGTGTGCGACCTCCTCGGCCGTAACGAGCCGGCCGATCGGTTGGCGGGCCCGGAGCGCCTGCGCGGCCGCGGTGGCGTCCTCGGCGGCGGAGAGCAGCCGGGCCACCCACGGCGTGTCGACGGTTCCGGGCGCCACCGCGGTGACGCGAATCCCGTCGGCCACGTGGTCGGCGGCCATGGCCAGCGTCAGTCCGAGCACCGCGCCCTTACTGGCGCCGTAGAGCGCTCGCTGTCGCACCCCGACGAACGCCACCGCCGAGCACATGTTGACCACGGCCGCATGGCGCGAGCGCCGCAGGTGGGGTAACGCGGCCCGCGTGACGCGGGCGATGCCGGTGACGTTGATGTCGAGCACCCGCGCCCACTCCTCATCAGGGTTCTGGGTGACGTCGCCGGCTGCGCCGATCCCGGCGTTGTTGACGACGATGTCGAGACCACCGTAGGCTTCGACGACGGTTTCGACCGCGCGCTTGACGGCAAGCGCATCACCAACGTCGCACGGCACGGCGAGCGTGCCATCGGGGACCGCGTCCGTGGCGCGATCGAGCACCGCCACCCGCGCGCCACGAGAGCGCAGCAGGCTGGCAGTGGCCGCGCCGATGCCACTGGCGCCGCCGGTGATCAGCGCGGTCAAGCCGTCAAAGTCGTTCATCTCGTGGTCCTTCTCACGGCACACGTGGGTCGACGTGGATCTTTGGGCCACGGCCGGCACCAGGGGGCCGCTCGCCGGCGAGCACGGCGCCGACCTCATCGAGCCCGACGGTGGCCGCGACGAGCGGCCGTGGGTCGATCGTGCCGCTGGCGTAGGCACGAATCGTGTCGTCGAGACCGGGAGAGCCGGAGAGGATGCCGACGGCGGTGACGTCGCTCAGCACGAGCCGCCGGGTGTCGATGTGGCTGGGGCTGCCGGCGAGGCCCACGTAGACCACACGCCCGGACGATTCGACCGCGTCGAGGGCCAAAGCCGGCAGATGCGGGGCGTTGGATGCGTCGATGACGGCGTCGAACGGCAGGTCCGGGAGAGTGCCCTCCGTCCAGCAGTGCTCAAAGCCGAGCGTGCCGGCGAAGGCAAGTGAGGCGGCCGTCTGGCCCATCAGGTGGACCTCCGCCCCGGCCGCCCGGACGAACATCGCCGCCAGCAGCCCGATCGTCCCGGGCCCGAGCACGAGGGCGCGATCGCCGGGGTGTAGCTGAGCCGCCTGCGCGGCGCGCAGCGAGCTTCCGCCAGGCTCGACGAGTGCGCCCAGCACCGCATCGACGGAATCTGGAAGAACATGGAGCGAGGACACCGGGACGGACAGGCGTTCGGCCAGCGCACCGGGACGATCGCCCCGGATCCCCACCTCCTGGCGGTTCTCGCACACGTGTCGCTCTCCCCTCTGACAGCGCCGGCAATCGCCGTCGCCCAACATGGTGTCGCCCATCACCCTGCGGCCGAGCCACACCTCCTCCACGCCCTCCCCCACCGCCGACACGGTCCCCGCCCATTCGTGGCCGAGGCGCATCGGGTAGCGCGCGTGCCCGTCGTGCAGGTAGGTCATCTCACCGGTGAAGAACTCGACATCGGTGCCGCACACGCCAACCCGCTCAACGTCGACGACGGCCTCGCCGGGCGCGGGTGTGGGCGCGGCGAGGGCCTGGACCGAGTACTCGCGCGGCGCGGTGAGCACGAAAGCACGCATGCTGTGCTTGCTTATCGGGGGGAATCGAGCCTCTGACGCTCGGGCGCGGTGGTTGCGCAATATAAATCCCAGTATTCCAATGACCGGAGAAACCGTGACCTCGCAACTCCGAAGCGCCCAGTGGTACGCCGGGGATGACCGCAACGCCTACATTCATCGCGCGTGGATGCGGCGCGGGCTCCCCCGTGATGCGTTCAGCGGCCGGCCGCAGATCGCCATCGCCAACACCGCTTCGCAGCTGACCCCGTGCAACGCCCATCTGACCGAGGTCGCCGCGGCCGTGGGCGACGGCATTCACGAGGCGGGCGGGATCCCGCTCGAACTCCCGGTTGTCTCGCTGGGCGAGAGTCAGGTCCGCCCCACGGCGATGCTGTGGCGCAACATGGCCGCCATGGCCGCCGAGGAGATGTTCCGCGCCAACCCGATCGACGGCGTCGTCCTGCTCGGTGGCTGCGACAAGACGATCCCATCGCTGCTCATGGCCGCCGCATCGGTCGACCTCCCGGCGGTGGTCGTCCCCGGCGGGCCGATGCTGACCGGCACCTTCCGCGGCGCCGCGCTCGGATGCGGAACGGATGTCTGGCGGCTGAGCGAGGAGGTTCGCGCCGGCACGTTGTCACGCGAGCAGTTCATGCGCTCGGAGTCGGCGATGATCCGCAGCCGCGGGCACTGCAACACGATGGGGACGGCCTCGACGATGGCGATCGTCGCCGAGGCCCTCGGGACGGTGCTTCCAGGTCTCGCCGGCACGCCCGCACCCGATAGCCGGCTCCTGGAGGCCGCTCACACCAGTGGTCGCCTCGCCGTCGAACTCGTGCGCGAGGATCGACGGCCCAGCAGCATCCTGACCATGGCGGCCCTCCACAACGCGATCGTGGCGCTCGCCGCGGTGGGCGGGTCAACCAACGCGGTCATCCACCTGCTCGCGCTGGCCGGGCGGGTCGGGATCGACCTCAGCCTCGGGGACTTTGACCGGCTGGGGTCACACGTGCCCTTGCTGGTCGATCTCCAACCGGCCGGTCGCTTCCTCATGGAGGACTTCCACCGCGCGGGCGGCCTGCTCGCCGTGCTGCGCGAGATCGAGGATCTCCTTGACCCGAGCGCGATAACCGTCACCGGCCGGCCGCTCGTCGATTACCTGGCCGAGGCCGAGATCTGGGACGGCGAGGTGATCCGGACGCGGGCCGATCCGCTCATCCCCGAGGCGGGAATCGCCGTCCTGCGCGGGAGCCTCGCGCCCGACGGGGCGGTGATCAAGCCTTCGGCCGCGTCGCCGGAGCTGCTGCGCCACCGGGGCCCAGCGGTCGTCTTCGACAGCATCGAGGACTTCCACGCCCGGATCGACGATCCCGATCTCGACGTCGACGCCGACTCGGTCATGGTGCTGCGGGGATGCGGGCCGAAGGGCTACCCGGGCATGCCCGAGGTGGCCAACATGCCCCTACCGCAGAAGCTCTTGGCCAAGGGCGTTCGCGACATGGTCCGCGTCTGTGACGGACGGATGAGCGGCACCGCCTACGGCACGGTCATCCTCCATGTCGCGCCCGAAGCCGCGGCCGCCGGACCGCTCGCGCTCGTGCGCGACGGCGACCCGATCGTGCTCGATGTCGAGACCCGGACGATCGACGTCGAGATCGACGTCGGCGAACTGGCCCGCCGGACACCCAGCCCGGCCGCCCAGGCGGGCTTTGCCAAGCCCGTTCGCGGCTGGGAGCGGCTGTACATCGACCATGTGACGCAGGCCAACGACGGCGCCGATCTGGATTTCCTGCTCGGCGCCAGCGGATCACACGTGGGCCGCGAGTCCCACTGATCGGCGCCGCCATGCCGCGTCTGGATAGATAGGGTGCTGCCATGCCCGAGCGCAAAGCGTCAGATGTGTTCGTCGAGTGCCTGGAGGCGGAGGGCGTTCAGTACGTGTTTGGCATTCCCGGCGAGGAAACGCTCGACCTGAGCGAATCGCTGGCCGATTCTTCGATCCAGTTCATTCCCGTACGCCACGAGCAGGGCGGCGCGTATATGGCCGATGCCATCGGGCGCCTCACCGGCCGCGCGGGCGTCTGCCTGGGGACCCTGGGTCCGGGCGCAACCAACCTCGTCACGGCAGTTGCCGACGCATTCCTGGATCGCGCCCCGCTCGTGGCCCTGACCGGTCAGTCGGACCTCGAGCGGATGCACAAGGAGTCGCACCAGTACATCGATCTGATCGGGATCCTGCGTCCGATCGTCAAATGGAACGCGCGCGTGTCGAGTCCGGAGATCGTGCCCGAGGTGGTTCGCAAGGCGTTCAAGGTGGCCGAATCGGAGAAGCCCGGCGCCACTCATCTCGAGCTTCCCGAGGACGTGATGGCGGAGCCTCTGAACGCGAAGCCGCTGGCCCGCCACGACCCCGTCCAGCCCGAGCCGGGAGGGCGCGAGCTCCAGCGTGCCGCCGAGATCATCGCCAGCGCCGAGAACCCCGTCGCCCTCGTCGGCAACGGGGCGATTCGAGCCCACGCCGGCCGGGCCCTGCGCTACTTCGTCGCCTCCACCGGCATTTCCGCGGCGGAGACATTCATGGCCAAGGGGCTGCTCGACTACGAAGATCCGCACGCCCTCGGCACGGTTGGGCTGCAGTCGCGCGACTACGCGATGGCCGGGTTCGAGGACGCGGACGTGGTGATCGCGATCGGCTACGACCTCGTCGAGCACGCGCCCGAGCACTGGAATCCCCGGGCGGACAAGAGGATCGTGGTGATCGACAGCGTCGCGGCCGAGATCGACGAGTTCTTCGTGCCCGAGGTCGAGTTGATCGGCGACATCGCGCACGTGCTGTCGCGCCTGGCTCCGAGTTGCCGGCGTGGACCCGACCCGACGGGGTCCACCCGGCTGCGCGACGTTGTGTTGGGCGCCCTCGCCGACGCGCGGACCGATGACAGCTTCCCGATGCGCCCGCCCCGCGTGCTGTGGGACATCCGCGAGGTGCTGGGTCGCGATGATCTGCTCATCTCAGATGTCGGCCTGCACAAGCTGTGGATTGGGCGAATGTTCCCGGCCCACGAGCCGGGAACGGTGCTGATCGCCAACGGCCTGGCGGGCATGGGGTTCGCGCTGCCGACGGCGATCGGCGCAAAGCTCGTCAACCCGGCGCGAAATGTGGTCACGGTGAGCGGCGATGGCGGCTTCCTGATGAATTGCCAGGAGCTCGAGACGGCGATGCGACTCGGCACCGCGGTCGTCAACGTGGTGTGGGAGAACCACCAGTTCGGCTCGATCCTGTGGAAGCAGGAGAAGAAGTTCGGCCGCCACTTCGGGATCGATTTCGGCAATCCCGACTTCGTCAAGCTGGCCGAGGCGTTCGGCATGCCGGCGTGGCGCTGTGCCTCGGCGGCCGAGTTCTCGCAGCGGCTCGTCGCGGCGCTGGCGCTCGACGTGCCCTCGCTGATCGTTCTCCCGATCGACTATTCGCTCGACGTCGCGATCTCCGAGGAGCTGGGGACCGAAACCGTGGCGACGTAGCGGCGGCGCCTACGGTGTTGCCCTGGGCCATCTTGCGCAGGTCCATGGCCTTGTTGTAAGTCTCCTCGTCGACGCCCATCTCGAGCGCCACCTCGCGAAGCATGCGGCCCGAGTCGGCCGCCTCCTTGACGATCTCGGCGCCCTTGTCGTAGCCGATGTGTGGGTTCAGGGCGGTCGCCGCGGCGAGCGTCGACTCGGCCGAGCGGTGGGTGCCCTCCGGGTTGGCGGTGATGCCGTCGATGCACTTCTCGGCGAAGGCGCGGCTGGCGCTGGAGAGCAGACGGATCGACTCGAGCAGGTTGCGGGCCATGAGGGGGACGCGCACGTTGAGCTCGAACTGGCCCTGGGTGCCGGCGATCGTGATGGCGGTGTCGTTGCCGATCACCTGGGCGCTGACCTGGATGACAACCTCGGGGATCACGGGGTTGACCTTGCCCGGCATGATCGAGGAGCCCTTCTGGAGCTCGGGCAGGAAGATCTCGCCGATCCCGGCCCGCGGACCGGAGCCCAGCATGGCCAGATCGTTGGCGATCTTGGTCAGCGAGACGGCGACGACCTTCAGCGCCCCGGAGAGCTCGACCAGCGCGTCGCGGTTGGCCTGCGCCTCGAACGGATCCTCGGGCGGGCGGATCTCGAGCCCGGTGGCTTCGGTCAGCCGCGCGCGAACCCGCCCCGCGAACTCCTTGTGGGTGTTCAGCCCCGTACCGGTGGCGGTTCCGCCGAGCGGGATCTGGGCGACCTGGGGCAGCGCGTTACGCACCCGGCGGGCGCCGAGCCTGACCTGCGCGGCGTAGCCTCGCGAACTCCTGCCCGAGCGTGACCGGCACGGCGTCCATCAGGTGGGTGCGGCCCGACTTGACGATGTCGTGGAACTCCGTCGCCTTGGCGCTGAGCGACTCCTCGAGCTGCTCGAGCGCGGGCAACAGCTCGTTCGTCGACCGTGTCCAGCGCGGCGAGATGGACGGCGGAGGGGAACACGTCGTTGGACGACTGCCCCATGTTGACGTGGTCGTTGCGGTGGATGCCGTCGCCGGCGAGCGTCGCGATCACCTCGTTGGCGTTCATGTTCGTCGAGGTGCCCGACCCGGTCTGGAACACGTCGATCGGGAACTGGTCGTCGAACTCTCCGCTCGCGACGCGGTCCGCCGCGGCGCGCGATCCGCTCGGCGACATCAGCGTCGAGCAGGCCCAGCTCGGCGTTGACGCGCGCGGCGGCGCCCTTGATCCGCGCCGAGCCAGTGCAGGACCGGCGGCGGAACGGTGCTCGCCCGAGATCGGGAAGTTGGCCACGGCCTTCGTCGTCTCCCCGCCCCAGAGCTGCTCCTTTTCCTGCACGCCCATCGCCTGTCCTTTCGCGGTTTCGATTCGTTGTCTGTCCGTAACGCTACCGCGCCGGGTCAGCCGCAGAACGCGATCAGCTCGCGTGCGACCCCGACCGGATCGTCGTAGGCCATCAGGAAGCCGGTCTCGGGCAGCGTCCGCAGCTGCGCGTCGGGGAGAAGGTCGAGCGCCTCCTGGGCGCCGATGATCGGAAACCGCGCGTCCGTCCTCGGCCCACAGCAGCAGCATCGGCAGCTTCGATCTCAGGATAGGCGTCGAGTAGCTGGCGCTGGGCGTCGGTGGGCCAGCGCCGGGCGAACTTCGCCCACGAGCGGGCCAGGTTGCCGTTTCCGCCCACGTCGGCGAACGCATGGCGGACCAGGTCGCGGGCCGCCGGGTTCTGCTGCGTGGACAGCCGCTCCCCCATCGAGGGGCGAAAGACGAGCTTGGCACCGTGGGAGAGCAGACGGTCCAGCCCGGGGACGGCTGCGGCGCGTGCAGGCGAGCCGCCAGGCGGCTCGCTTGCCGCGGTCGGGATCGCCGCGGTGAAGCCGGTTGGACATCAGCACCATCCGGCGCCGGCTCGAGCCGCCCGCTGCTCACGCCCTGCAGCGCCAGCTCGGCGCCGATGTCGTGGCCGGCGATCAGCGGCCGCGGCCCGGCCACCTCGCGGCAGAACCCGGCCATTACGTCGGCCATCCAGTCGGCCGTGTACGGGTGCCGCGGCCGGTCCTCAGAGTCGCCGTGCAGAGGCAGGTCGGGCAGCACGAGGCGAAAGCGCCCCGACAGCGGAGCCACCACCGGCTCCCACTCGCGGTGCGAGAGGCCGAGCGAGTGCAGCAGCACGAGCGCCGGCCCGGTACCCGTCTCCCGATAAGCGACCCGAGCACCGTCGTGGTGGTGGTAGAGCCGCAACTTCATCCCGGGATCCTCTCAGTCGGCGGCTAAGGGTGCCCGACCCGCGCCGGGCGCCTCGACAAAGCCACGCTTACGCGTATGAATGGAGAAACCCCTGCACTCCCGGCACACGAGCCGCCATGCACAAAACCCGCAGGTTTGGCCAGGGAATGGCCATTCGGTTGGTGATCTTAATGCTGAGAGGTTGTGCAATAGCTCCACGAGGCTCGTCAACCCTTCCCAAAAGCGGCGAAATGGGTCCTATGGAACCACTCACCAGAAGTCCGCTGGGCCTCTCGACCTCTCAGGCTGCCCGCGCGCTCGGTGTGTCACTCGGCACGATTCGCCGCTGGTCGGACATGGGCTACCTCCAGTCCTACCGCACCCCCGGCGGCCAGCGTCGCTTCAGCCATGAGCAGATCGAGCAGTTCATCGGAACCCTCCAGCGCGATACGCGGGAACGCGACCGCGAGCCGGCAGCGCATTCCGCGCATGTAAGGAGCTGAGACGCGTCTGGGCCTCTATGCCGCCGCGCGCTAAGAGGCCGCGAAGTCTGCGCTTTGCCTGCACCTACCCCGTCCCGGCTGCCTCCTTGATCCGCCGCTCCATGTCGAGCTCGGAGTCGAAGTCGGCCGTGTCGGCATGCCTGTAGTCGACGCCCTCGCCACTGAGTAGCTGGGCGAGAACCTCGACGTAATGCTGGTCGAGCTGTGTGCCGGCGACCCGGCGCAGCTCGCGCAACGCCTCGAACGAGCTCATCCGCGTCCGGTAGGTGTCGCTCGCGGTGAGCGTGTCGTACACCTCGGCCACCGAGATGATCTTGGCGATCTCGGGGATCTGGTCGCCGGGCAGGTTGCGCGGATAGCCGCGACCATCGATCCGCTCGTGGTGGCAGAACACGATCTCCGCCACCGGACCGTACATGCCGAGGTCCTTCAGCATGTCGGCGCCCAGCTCCGGGTGGCGCTGGATCGCCATCCAATCCTCATCGGTCAGAGTCCGCCCGCGCTCGGCGACGCGATCGGACAGGGCGAAGTGACCGATGTCGTGCAGGAGGCCCGCGGTGTGCGCGAGCTCGCACTCCTGGCCGTTCATCCCCACCGCGCGGGCCATGTCGCGCGCGAACCGCGCCACAGCCGCGGCGTGCCGCGCCGCACGCTCATCGCGGATGTCGAGCGAGCGCATGAGCCCGGCCAGCACGCCCCACGACAGCGAGACGTATTGCTGGGCGCGCTCGCGTGACTGCTCGACCAGCTGGGCCATGTAGTTGAAGGCCAGCACGCCGGCCAGGGCAAACGTGATGCCGGCGAGCCCAAGCTTGACGTAGATCGCGGCGCCGGCGACGACCAGGACGATGTTGATCCCGATGCTCGGGAGGTAGAGCTTCCAGACCTGCGGAGCCCAGCGTTCCTTGTCCCCGTCCAGCGCGATGAACAGAACAGCGAGGATCCCGAAACTGAGGACCAGCTCACCGAGCGAGACTCCGGCGAGCCAAGCGTAGAACGTCCACGCGTGATGATCCGTGGCGTAGTGCTGCAGGACTACGCCGCCGAGCAGGGCGCAGAACCCGGCGCCGAACAGGTTGAATACGAAGGCTTCTCGACGCGGTCGCTGCCGCCACGCACTCGTGATATCCGCGAGCGCGGTGGCACAGAAGGCGGAGGCTGGCCCAAGGAAGGCGGCCGCAAGCAGACAGACCAGAAACGAGGCCGAGAGTGTCGCGCGCCTGTGGGTCGGCGCGTAGCTCAGTCCAATCCAGAGAACCGCGGCGGCTAAAACTGCCGTGAGCGGACTCAGATGATCATTTGGGGCGAGAATGGCGGCCCAAACGACGCAGCCGCCAAGGCCAACCGACGCGAAAACGACTGCCGCCCGCGCCTGTCGGCTTCTTGCCGCGACCATACCGGCCTCGGTCATGAGGTCAAGGTACCGGGAAAAGGGGCGTTTTGCGAGCGATGCCTACAAGTCTTGCTGCAGGCAAAGCAGAACGGTCATCAACCGCTGTGCCAGTGCATGCTCTCCTCCTTCCACGAAGTTCGACGTCCCATCCGCCGCGGACGGGACAATGAGGGCGTGCAGGCAACGACGACTCGAGTTCCCAGTCTCCGCCAGATCACCTGTGGGGCACCTCTTCTGACGGCCAAGTTGCGCGAAACGTTGGAGTCCGTGCACAAGTTTTGCTTGAAAAGCTGTGCAATTGTATGCGGGCCTCGCGAATTTCGCAATATTTCCCCCGACCTTTTCAGTGCATGCGTTACCTAAAGACAAGTGAAGCTGCCGCTCTGCTGAACGTCAGCCCCAATACGCTCCGCGCGTGGGAACGGCGTTTTGGCTTCCCGAAGCCGCAGCGCTCGCCCGGCAAGCACCGCTTGTTCACGCATGGCGAGGTGGCCGCGTTGAGAGACGCCTTGCAGGAAGGGCTGTCGATCTCGTCCGCCGTATCTCGTGCGCGCGAAGGGCTGTCAGCAGACAGCAACTCGCTGATCGGGGCGCTCGTCTCATACGAGCGCGAACGGGCCGACGCCGCGATCGAGGCAGCGCTAGCGCTGCGCTCGGTCGAGCGGTCAGTTGAAGAGGTCCTGCTTCCCACGCTTGACGAGATCGCTCGACGCTACACGATGGAATCCGCGGCGTGGGCGTTCGCTGCACATTGGGGAGCGGATTGGCTACGTCGAGCGCAACGTTTGGCACCTCCACCGGTCCGACCGGTCTCGATCGTCGTCGGCGACGCGTCGCGCGACGAGCTCGATCCCGACGCGCCGCACATCCGGGCGCTCGAGTTGTTCTCCGTCCGCGCGGGCATCAGCGTGCTCAGCCTTTCGGCCCGCGGGGTCGCGGGCATCGCCGATGCGCTGGCCGTCCACCGGCCCAACCTGGTTGTCCTAGCGGGAGGTTATCTGGGAGACGATGCCGTCGCGAGGTGGGCCTACGCGGTCCGACTGGCGGCGGGAGCCATGCCGGTGGCTGTCTACCGGCGCGGGGCTCAACGCGTACGGATGCGCACCACCGGCACGAGCGTGCTGCCGCCGGGCGCCGGCGAGGCGCAGCGGCGCCTGGTCGAGCTGATCGACGCGGAGCGCGGCGGACGGGCACTCCCCGATCTGCCGGCCGCCCGCCCGAGCGTGCAGTTGCAGGGCAACGCTCGGACGATGAGCTTGTAGCAGTCAACCCCGTGCGGCCCGCGTCGTAGTCGACTGAGCGACGACGAGTCCGTCTAGCTAGGCCGGACGAGACGCGACGGCGGAGGGCCGTGCGCTCGAGGGGTCGCGCTGCGACCCTCGCTCGAGCCGTTCGAGCAACCGGTCGCGGGCCTGGGCGGGCGATTCGCCCAGCCGGCAGACCGTGCTCGCACCGGTGTCGGGCACCGCGCCGCGGTAATCGAACACGGCGACCTCCTGGACCACACCGCGCACGGCGTAAACGAGCCGGCCGATCGAGTCGAGGGTCACCCGGTGTCCGGTGAGGACCACGGCGTGGGAGTCAACGCGCGCAGAGCACGGCCGAGGCGGCCCGGCTCGATGGCCGGCGAGATGGCCAGCG
Source organism: uncultured Solirubrobacterales bacterium (assembly GCA_963737535.1). Taxonomy (GTDB): domain Bacteria; phylum Actinomycetota; class Thermoleophilia; order Solirubrobacterales; family Solirubrobacteraceae; genus Palsa-465. The sequence continues at coordinate 101,271 of CAVTTU010000027.1, read as the reverse complement.
TGCGAAGGCCGGCGCGACGGAGGATCAGCTCAAGCGCCTGCGCGTGCAGGGCATCGAGATCGAGGCGCGCGGATGCATCGAAGATCAGCACGCCCTCGGGCCGGTGAGCGGGGGCGACAGGCGCTTGAGCGCGGACAGCCACCCAGTGGCGAAGCGCCATCCAAATTCGTACTCGGCGCTGGGGCCGCTCGCGTCGGAGTGCGATGCGAGCGCCTCGAGCAGCACCTCCTCGATCGTGCGCTCGACCGAGCGCAGGGTGAGGCTCTCCTCGAGCAGGCGGTTGGCCTTGTCCTCGTCGAAGCCGGCGAACGCACTGGCGAGTCGGGTGGAGGACGACGGCCCTTCGCCGCGCTCCCGGGCCAGCGAGATGGCCGAGGAGACGTTGTGGGTCTCAGCCAGCGCCAGGCGCAGAGACTCGATTTCGGCCAGCGAGTACTGACGGTGGCCGCCGGGCGAGCGGTGCGGGCGCGGGAAGTCGTAGCGCCGCTCCCAGCTGCGAAGCGTATTTGGGCTGACGCCGAGCATGACGGCAGCGGCATTTGTGCGGATTCCGTGCATTTGGATGAGTTATCGGCATCAAGCTGCGTCTTTTCAACCGCCGCAAGTCGCGCTGCATGGTGGCTTGCTGCGTACAGCGGAAGGAATTTTCGTCTGCGCGGCCTACGGCGCGGGCGGGCCGCGGGGGCAGCCTCCTAGAATCACGCGCCCATGTCGGCGGCCGAAAATCAGCGCACTCGCCAGTACCGCCCCGTCGATCCGCGCGCCTCGTTCCCCGAGCTCGAGGAGCGTCGTGCTCGCGCGCTGGCGCGACCGCGACGTGTTCGCCGAGTCGGTGCGCCGCCGCGCCGGGGCCCCGCAGTGGGGGTTCTACGAGGGACCGCCGACCGCCAACGGCCCGCCCGGCTCGCACCACGTGCTGGCGCGGGTGTTCAAGGACATCTTCCCCCGCTACAAGACGATGCGCGGCTTCTACGTCGAGCGCAAGGGCGGCTGGGACTGCCACGGCCTGCCGGTCGAGCTGGCGGTCGAGGCCGAGCTCGGCTTCACCTCCAAGGACGACATCGAGCGCTACGGGATCGCCGAGTTCAACGCCCGCTGCCGCGAGAAGGTGCTCAGCCACGTCGAGGACTGGAACAGGCTGACCGAGCGGATCGGCTTCTGGATCGACCTGGACGATCGCCTACCGGACGCTCGACGCCGACTACATCGAGTCGGTGTGGTGGGCGCTGAAGACGATCCACGACAAGGGCCTGCTGTACGAGAAGCTGAAGGTCGTTCCCTACTGCCCGCGCGATCGGGACGACGCTGTCGAGCCACGAGCTCGGTCAGCCCGGCGTCTACCAGGACGTCGCTCGACCCGTCGGTCTATGTCCGGCTCCCGGTCGCGCCATGCGCCACGGCGCGGCGCCCGCGAGGGTGACGAGCTGCTCGTGTGGACGACGACGCCGTGGACGCTCGTCTCCAACGCCGCCGTCGCGGTCGACCCCGAGCTGACCTACGTCGCGTGCCCGCTACGACGGCGAGGACACGTGATCGTGGCCGAGGCGCTGCTCGAGCGGGTGCTGGGCGAGGAGCGCCGAGGTCGCTCGACCGCTTCCCGGGCGCGCGCGCTCGAGGGCAGTCCGCTACGAGCCGCCGTTCCCGATTCATCCCGCGCGAGCGCCTACGGGCCGCACGGGCCACACGCGTGCTGCTCGGCGACTTCGTCACCGCCGAGGACGGCACCGGCCTCGTGCACACCGCGATCGCGTTCGGCGAGGACGACTTTCGCCTGGGCGAGCAGTACGGGCTGAACGTGGTCAACCCGGTCCGGCTCGACGGGACCTACGACGAGCGGATCGGCCCGTACGCCGGGCCGCTGGGTCAAGGACGCCGACCCCGACCTGATCGAGGACCTGAGCGCGCGCGGGCGGCTGCTGCGCGCCGAGACGCTACGAGCACTCCTATCCCCACTGCTGGCGCTGCGGCACGCCGCTGCTCTACTACGCCAAGCCGTCGTGGTACATCGCCACCAGCCAGATCAAGGACCGCCTGCTGGCCGCCAACGAGACCGTCAACTGGCACCCCGAGCACGTCAAGCACGGCCGCTTCGGCAATTGGCTCGAGAGCAACGTCGACTGGGCGCTGTCGCGCGAGCGCTACTGGGGCACGCCGCTGCCGGTGTGGCGCTGCGCGAACGAGCACCTGAAGGCGATCGGCTCGTTCGCCGAGCTCGAGAGCGCTCCGGCGTGCACCGCTCGCCGACCCGCACCGCCCGTTCGTAGACGACGTGACGTTCCCGTGCGCCGACGTGCGGCGAGGACGATGCGCCGCGTCCCCGAGGTGATCGACGTGTGGTTCGACTCGGGCTCGATGCCGTTCGCGCAGTACCACGCGCCGCACGAGAACCAGGAGCACTTCGAGGAGCGCTTCCCGGCCGACTTCATCTGCGAGGCGCTCGACCAGACCCGCGGGCTGGTTCTACTCGCTGCTCGCGGTCTCGACGCTGCTGTTCGACCGCTCGTCGCTATCGCAACGTCGTCTGCCTCGGGCTGATCCTCGACGAGGAGGGCCGCAAGATGTCCAAGTCGCTGGGCAACGTCGGTCGCGCCGTGGGAGGTGATCGACCGCTACGGCGCCGACGCGTTGCGCTGGTACTTCTTCACCTCCAAGCAGCCGTGGGACGGCTACCGCTTCTCGCTGGAGACGATCGGCGAGGCGGTCCGGCAGTTCCTGCTGCAGCTGTGGAACACGTACGGCTTCTACGTCCTGTACGCGAACGCCAACGGCGTCGCGCCGAGCGCGGACTTGACGGTGGCCACCGACGATCTCGACCGCTGGGTCGCTTCGCGCCTGCAGGCCACGGTCGCGATCGTCCGCGAGCGGATGGACGACTTCGATGCCACCAGCGCCGGCCGCGCGATCGCAGGATTTCGTCGACGAGCTCTCCAACTGGTACGTGCGGCGCTCGCGCCGCCGCTTCTGGGACGGCGATCCGGCGGCGTTCACCACGCTGCGCACTGCCTGCTGACGGTCGCCCAGCTGCTGGCGCCGTTCTGCCCGTTCCTGGCCGACGAGATCTACGACAACCTCGACGGCGGCGAGCCGAGCGTGCACCTGACGCGACTTCCCGAGCCGCCGGCGCCCGCGACGCGAGCTCGAGGAGGCGATGGCCGTGGCGCGCGAGACGGTGCGGCTCGGCCTGGCCGCCCGCGGGCAGGCCAAGATCAAGATCCGCCAGCCGCTGCGCGCGGCGGTGGTCGTCGCCACCGGCGCGCGAGCGCGCGGCGATCGAGCGGCTCGCCGACGTCGTCCGCGAGGAGCTGAACGTGCACGAGCTGCGCTTCGTGTCCGAGGCCGACGAGCTCGGCGAGATCGAGGTCAAGCCCAACTACCGCGCGCTCGGTCCGCGGTTCGGCAAGCAGATGCCGCTGGTGGCGGCGGCGGTCGCGGGCCTCGACCCGACGCGCACGTGCGCCGCGGCGCTGCGCGGGGAGCGAGACGCGTGGCGATCTACGTCGGCGGCCAGGACCACGAGCTGAGCGCCGATGACCTGCTGCTGTCGATGAAGCCGCTCGAGGGCTACCAGGTCGAGCGCGAGGGCTCGCACGCGGTCGCGCTCGAGCTCGAGATCGACGACGACCTGCGCGTCGAGGGCTGGCGCCGCGAGATCGTGCGCGCCGTGCAGACCGCGCGCCAGGACGCGGGGCTCGAGGTCACCGACCGGATCGCTGCTCACCCTCGACGGCGACGAGGAGCTGCTCGGCGCGGCACGGCCGCACGAGGACTACATCGCCGCCGAGACGCTGGCGATCCAGAGTCGGCTACGAGCCGCCTCGACGAGCGTCGCGCCGTGCAGATCGGCATCGGTCGCGACCTGCGCAGCTGCGGCGCGAGTCGAGACGGCGTGCACGCCGGGTCGCTTAGGCCAGTGCCGGCTCGAGCTCCGCCTCGATCTTGCGCTTGGGGTACGCGCCGATGACGGTCTTGGCCGGCTGACCGTTGCGGAACAGGATCAGCGTCGGGATCGACATGATGTTGAACTTCGACCGCGGTCTGCTGGTTCTCGTCGATGTTCAGCTTGACCACCTTGAGCGCGCCTGCGCGCTCGCTGAGCGATCTCCTCAACGACCGGCGACACCAGCCGGCAGGGACCGCACCAGGGAGCCCAGAAGTCCACCAGCACGGGAACCTCAGACTCGATGACCTCGGCCTGGAAGTTGTTGTCGGTTACTTCGGTGACGGTGCCGGCCATGTGTCGGGCTCCTTGGGTTTCTTCACGTCGGGTTACTTCAAAAAGTATAGCGCGGGTTCAGGGTGGCCTTCGCGGGCGAGGGGACTAGCCTATCGTGTACGCGATGGCCGACCCCACCAACACCGAGATCGCCGCCGCCGCTCGACGAGCTCGGCGACCTGTACGAGCTCGACGGGGCAGTCATTCACCGCATCGTGGCCTACCGCAACGCCGCCAAGGCGGTGCGCGACGCACCGGTGTCGGTCACGGCACTGCGCACGGCAGGGCCGGGCGACCGAGCTGCCCGGGATCGGGGCGATCATCCAGGAGAAGGTCCTGTCGCTGGCCGACGATGGCGCGATCCCGGCGCTGGCCAAGCTGCGGGCCAAGTTCCCTCCCGGACTGATCGAGATCACCCGCCTGCCCGGGCTCGGGCCCAAGCGGGCGCGGCGCCTGTTCGAGGAGCTCGGCATCGATTCGCTCGGATGCCCTTCGCGCCGGCCGCCCAGGAGCAGCGGATCCGCACGCTCAAGGGCTTCGGGCCCAAGGCCGAGGAGAGCATCCTCGCGCGATTGAACGAGCGCCGGCGCCGGCGACGCCCAAGCCGCGCGTGGTGCTCGACCGCGCGCTAGCGTCGCCGAGCCGCTGGTGGCCGAGCTGCGCAAGCATCCCGCCGCGCGAGCGCGTCGAGCTGGCCGGCTCGGCGCGGCGGATGACCGACAGCGTCAAGGATCTCGACATCATCGCCACCGCCAACGATCCGGTGGCGCTGTCGCGGGCCGCGGCCGAGCTCGAGCTGATCGAGTCGGCCGGGACGCCCAGCGAGGCCGGCGTGCGGATGCGCACCCACACGGGCCTTGCCGTCGACCTGAAGATCGTCGCCCCCGATCAGTTCGGCAACCTGCTACAGCACTTCACCGGCTCCAAGGAGCACAACATGGCCCTGCGCGACGCCGCAGTGCGCAAGGGCCTCCACGTCTCCGAGTACGGGGTGCTCGACGACGCCACCGGCCACACGCACCGCTGCGCGACCGAGGCGGAGGTCTACGCGCTGCTCGGGCTGGAGTACATCGAGCCCGAGCTGCGCGAGAACCGGGGCGAGCTCGAGGCAGCGGCCTCAGGCACCCTGCCCGACCTGATCGAGCGCACCGACCTGCGTGGCGACCTGCACTGCCACACGACCGCCTCGGACGGCACCGCCTCGATCGAGGAGATGGCGCTGGCCGCGCAGCGCCGCCGGCTATGAGTACCTGGCCATCACCGATCACTCGGCCAGCTTTGGCTTCGGCGATGACCTGTCCCCCGACCGGCTGCGCGAGCACGTGGAGCAGGTGCGGGCCACCTCCGTGGAGGGCCTGCAACTGCTGGCCGGCTCCGAGGTCAACGTGCTGCCCGACGGGACGTTGGACTACGAGGACGACGTGCTGGCCGAACTCGACTGGGTCGTGGCCAGCGTGCACTCCTCGTTCCGGATGCCCTCCGACGCGATGACCGAGCGCATGTCCGCGCGATCGAGCACCCGCTGATCGACGTCCTCGGCCACCCCTCGGGGCGGAAGATCGAGCAGCGCGCGCCCTACACCTTCGATGTCGAGGCGGTGATCGCCGCGGCGGCGCGGTCGGGCACGATGCTCGAGATCAACGCCAGCCCCGACCGGCGTGACCTCAATGAGGTCAACGCCCGGGCGGCGGTGGCGGCGGGGGTGTCAATCGTGATCAGCTGCGATGCCCACCGGGTGGGTGGCTTCGACGCCTCGCGCTACGGGATCGCCACCGCGCGCCGGGCGTGGCTGACCGCCGCCGACGTGGCCAACACGCGTCCGTGGAGTGAGCTGGCGGCCATGCGCTCGCGGGGCAGGTTGGCTGCGTGAAGAGAGTGGTCCTGCTCGGCGTCCTGGTGCTGGGCGGATGCGGGGGCGGCGGCGGCAGCACATCGACGCGCGCGAACACCACCTCGCCAGCGAGCACGACGACCGTGGCCAGCACGAGTACGACGACCTCGGCGCACAGCTCGAGCGTGCACCCGGTCACGCTGGCCCGCGGCTTTCACCTCTCCAGCCCGGCCTTCCACAACAACGGCGCGATCCCGACCCGCTACACGTGCAGCGGCGCCGGCGAGCCGATCCCGCTGACCTGGTCGGGCGTACCGAAGAGCGCACGCGAGTTGGTCCTGGTCATGCGCGACCCGGATGCCACGGGAAGCCCATTCACGCACTGGGCGCTGGCCGGGATCGGGCCGCAGACTCGCAGCGTGCCGGCGAATGCGATCGCCGGGCGCAACAGCGCCGGCGGCAACGGGTACACGCCCCCGTGCCCGCCGCGCGGCTCACGCGCGCATCACTACGTGATCACCTTGACGGCGCTGTCGGCCGCCTCGGGGCTCAAGGCCGGGTTCGACCCCAATCAGCTGCGCACGGCCGCCGTCGGAATCGCGACGCTGGTGGGTACCTACAAGCGCAGCTGAGTGTTCCGCGGCGTTGCGGACACCTGGAGCTCGGACTGATGGACCCACGGACGCTGCGCGGCCGAAGGCTGCGCAGCCCCACCCCCCGATCCGCAGCCCGCCGCCCACATGGCGATCGGGATGAGGACCACCGCGGCGGCGCTGCGACGCAGGCGCCACCCGCGCTGGATGGCCACGAACCAGACCAGGCCGCCGATGCAGAGCGCCATGGCGACGAAGAAATTCAGCCGCAGGCCGAGGATGTGGTTCGAGTAGTCGATGCGCAGCGTCTCCTCGAACATGCGGAAGGCGCTGTAGCCGGCGACGTAGAGGGCGAACAGGCCGGGCGGCTTGACCCGGCGCGTGCGTCCGAGCCAGACGAGGAAACCGGCCAGGGACAGGTTCCAGATGATCTCGTAGAGGAAGGTGGGTTGGAAGGTTGCGAACTGTTCGTAGCCCGGCGGCCGGTGGGCGAGATCGATCTTGAGTCCCCAGGGCAGCGTGGTCGGCTTGCCGAACAGCTCCTGATTGAAGTAGTTGCCGATCCGTCCGATCGCCTGCGCGACGAGGAGGCCGGGAGCCGCCGCATCCAGGAAGGCCGGGATGTTGGCCTTGCGGCGATGGAGAACCCACAGCCCCGCCGCCGTGCCGGCGGCGATGCCTCCCCAGATGCCCAGGCCGCCCTTCCAGATTGCGAACGGCCCCCACCAGTGGGGCGGGATCTGGCTCGGTGTGGTGATGAGGAAGTAGATCCTCCCGCCGATCAGGCCGGCCGGAAAGCCCCACAGGGCGACCTCGTTGACCAGCCCTGGATCGGGCCAGCGCCGGCGGGTGACGAGGATCGCCGCGGTGACGGCGAACACGTAGGCGATGCCGTAGGCATGGAAGAAGAACGGGCCGACGGACAGCCCGTTGGAGGACGGGCTGGGGATGAAGCCTGTCGCGGTCACGGGCCCAGGAGTCTAGGCAGGACGTCCTGTGCGATCGTGCGATCGACCGCCACGCGGGTGAAGGGGGCGAGCTGGTTGGCCGCCGCGGCGGTGTAGTCGGGCCGGGGGTCGTCGATGGCGGCGCGGATGGCACCGGTCAGATCGCCGGCGACGAGACGTGGGTCGAGCCGGCGGGCGATGTCGCGGGCGGGGTATGGCCCGGGCGCGGGGGTGGTGACGAGCTGGCAGCCGTCGGCGAGGGCCTCGAGCGGTGCGATGCCGAAATCCTCGCGCTTGGGGGCGGCGATGAAGACTCGGGTGCGGCGCAGCAGCCCTCGGTACTCGTCTCCGGGCAGCCGGCCGGCGGCCTGCACGCCCTCGGCGGCCGTCGGCAGGGCGTCCAGCCCAGCGACGAGCAGCGTCTCGCCCGGCCGGCGGGCGCGGCGCCAGGTGTCGAGCACGAACTCCAGACGCCGCTTGTCCGGATTGCCGGCGTAGGTCAGGGCGAGGATGTCGCGCTCGGCGGGCGGCGGGCCCGAGGGATCGACGGGAACGGGAACGACGATGCTTGCCGGCCGCGGGCCCGTCAGCGGGTCCAGCGAGCGCTCGCTCATCGTCAGCACGAACTCGGCCTCGGCCAACCGGCGGCGCTCGACGACGCGCTGCCAGATGCCGTGGCGACCGGGGCGGTTCTCGGCGGCCAGACAGTCGAGCCAGATGACGCCGGGCTCGGGCCAGAGGAGCGCGGCCGTGACCGAGCAGTAGACGACCGCGCGCGGATGGTGGGCGGCGATGGCCTTCTGCGCGGCGTCGCGCGCGGCTCGCGCCTCGACGTAGTCGGTCAACATGAATGTGCGCACGGCGAGCACGGGTCCGTTGCTCGCCCGCTGTACGCTGGCGCCGCTGCGACGAAAGGCCTGGGCCAACGCATTGGCCGCGCCACGCCAGCCGAGCGTGTGGTCGTGCGAGACGACGAGGATGTCGAGCGGCGCCACTGAGATCTAGACTCGTGACACTACGCTGGCGGGCGGACGCGCCCACGGGTGGAATGCCCGTTGAGCTCGAACAGGTTGCTGCGGAAGCCGGGCGTGCGCACGAGGCGGATGGGCCGAAAAGGCGAGGTCCGCTCGATGTAGAAGCGAGCGCCATCGCGCTCTTCGATCGCGGTCACCGCCGAGGACTGGCGCCGCCAGGCGAGCGCCCAGATGATGGCGAACCCGGTGGCCACGGCGGGGACCTGCGGGAGGGTGAAGGCGAGAGCACCGGCGCCGAGCGTCGAGAACAGCAGCGGCCAGAGCCGGTTGAGAACAGTGCGCGCAGGGTTGAGATCGGGGAGCGTGGCCTGAGTTCGCGCGCTGGCCAGCAGCGAGGCGATCGGTGGGTTGGTGCTCGCCCGCCGGCCTTGCCAGAGCCCGATCAGCCCGGCAACCACCCACCACCCACCGGCGAGCTCGAGCACGAGGTCATCGCCCTTGCCGTTGGCGCCGGCGAGGGTGACCGCCGCCAGCGCCGTGGCGGCGGCGGCACTGATCAGGACGGTCGTCCGAAGGAAGTCGGGGAAGCGCATTAGTGTCTAGGTTCGGAAATTCGGTGCCACCGAATTTACGGATCTAGACACTTATCCGTCGTCGTCGGCGACGAGCATGGCAAGGAGTTCCCTCACGCCACTCGTGCCGTCGACCACGACATCCGCCTCGGAGATGATTTCGGAGGGTCCCTCGTCCGAGCGCACGCCAACGCGGACGGCGCGCTCGAGGTGCCCAGCCTCGACAAGCCTGCCGAGCGCGCGGAAGGCGTCGAGGTCGGTGGCGTCGTCGCCGACATAGAGGGCGGCGTCGAGATCGAGACCGGACAGGAAGGACTCGATCCCCGCGCCCTTGTCGATTCGCACGGGCGGGCGAACCTCGAGCACCTTGCGGCCCCAGTGGGTCCGGAGGCCGGCGGCCTCGGCACGCGCGGCGATGGCGTCGATGGCGGCGCGGGCGGCTTCCTCGTCGGGGGCGCCGCGCCAGTGGAAGGCGGCGATCGGGCCCTTGTCCTCGAGTCGGACCCGGAGACGGCGCAGATCGCCGCTGTCGGCCTCGCGCCCGAACTCGTGGATCCGCCGCACCCAGTCCTCGATGCCGGGATCGAGCACGGACTCGGTCCAGCCGGAGCGCAGCAGCTCGGCGCCATGGGAACCGAGGTAGGAGATCGACCCGATCGAGACCATTGCCCGGGCCTCGGACGCGCGGCGCCCGCTGACGCACGCCACCACGGCGTACCGGTTGGCCACCCGGATCAGCAGCTGGCGAGTTCCCTCGGGCACGTGCGCGTCCGCCGCGTGCTCGACGATCGGCGAAAGCGTCCCGTCGATGTCGAACAGGGCCGCGGAGCGGGAGGGGTTGACGCGCAGAGGCGCGAGCGCCTCGGACAGGAGCGCTGACGTCACAGGCAAAGTATGCCGCCAGATGGCCGCCGGTCACACTGTGAATCCGGTGTTGCGCCCAGATCTCAATAGGATCCCGGGCGATGGCTGAGATCATCAGCGGAGACGGCTACGCGGTGGCCACCCTGGACGCGCTCGGCGATGGCTACGGCTTTCGCAAGATCCGCCGCGAACTCGGCATTACGGCGTTCGGCATCAACGCGATCGTGCTGCCGCCCGGATACTCGAGCGGAGTCCACTACCACGACGAGCAGGAGGAGACCTACTTCGTCCATCAGGGCGAGGTCGAGTTCCGCTTCGGCGATGGATCGCGGCACGTGGTCGGGCCCGGCGGCGTCGTGCGCGTCGATCCCCAGACCCATCGGGGGATGCATAACGCCGGAGGTTCCGACGCGGTGATCGTGATCGCCGGGGGCAAGGGCGGATACGTCGGTCGTGACGGTCAGGCGGTGGGGGGCGACGGGCGGGACGGGCCCCCCGGGGCCGGCCCGACTCATTGACGGAGCGGTCGGCGCCGGCGGTCCTGCTGCTGCACGGCCAGCCGGGCAGCGCGCGCGATTGGAATGCGGTCGTGGCCGCGGTCGGGACGCGCGCGAGGCCGGTGGTATTTGACCGACCGGGCTGGGACGGACGCGCGGCGACGGGGGTGGACGGCAACGCGAAGGCGGCACTGTCGGTGCTCGACGCCGCCGAGGCTGATCGGGCCGTGGTGGTCGGGCACAGTTTCGGTGGCGCGGTGGCGGCGTGGCTGGCGGCTGGGTGGCCCGAGCGGGTCGCGCGTCTGGTGCTGGTCGCACCGTCGGCCAATGTCGCCTCGCTGACACCCCTCGATCGGTGGCTCGCCGCGCCGGTGGCGGGCGAAGTTTCCAGCGCGGTGTTTCTAGGTCTGGGCGGACTGGCGCTGGCGGTGGAACCGGTCCGGCGGCGCGTGGCGCGCGCGTTCGGGATCGACGAACGCTACCTGGCGGCCACCGCCCGGCGGCTGATCCGTCCGGCGTCGTGGCGAGCATCCGCGGTCGAGCAGCGCGCGCTTGTCGCCGAGCTGCCGGCGCTGGAGAGCGCGCTCGGGAGGGTGCGGGCGCCGACGGTGATCGTGGGCGGGAGCGAGGACCGGATCGTGCCGGCGGCGTCGCTGCGGCGGCTCTCGCGTCAGATCGCCGGGGCCGAGCTGATCATGCTTCCCGGCGCGGGGCACCTGCTGCCGATGCGGCGGGCGGCCGAGCTGGCCGCGGTGATCGCGGGACCTTAGGTATCTGCTGGGTTGGGGTTCGGGCCGGGGTCGGGGTCGATGGGGGTGGCGGGTTCGTCGGGTGTGGGCACGGTCGCCGGCTCCTCGGGATCGGCCGGGGTGCCGGGATCGGGATCGGCTGGGGTGATCGGCGCCTCGGGGACCGCGGGGGTCGCGGGCTCGGAGGGTTGAGGGACCTCGGTGATGATGCTCATCGCTGGCGGCTACCCCGAATCGGCGACGCATCACCCTCGGGGGCTCATCGTGGTCCGCTGGTGAAAGGAGCGCCCCTCTGCTGTAAGCAGCTTCGACCGAAGTTTTGTCCGCTCCGGCGCGCGCCAGGGGGCAGGAGCTAGACCGTCAAGTCACCCACGAAACGTGGTTCAGATAGCCGCACTGCTTCATCTTGGACGCCGGGACCATGAGGAGCTGGCTCTTCCACGCGTGCGGTGTCGGCTCGAAATAGACGACCGGCCCGGGGTGGAGTCTCCCCCACCGCTGGGTCCAGTAGATGGGGCCGGTGTTGGAGCCGATGTCCCAACCGATGATGCTCTGATAGGCGACGGGTCCGGTCGGCTTGCCGCACGCCCACAGGGCCTTTGCCCCGCCGAGCCGGGCGATCAGCCCGGGCAGGTGGTTGATCCACTTGGTGCGAGCGCGTTCGTGCACGAGGTCGCTGCGCTCGCTGGTCAGGCGCTGATGGGCGGGGGGCACCATCGCCCCGATCAGCACGGCGACGAGGCCGACGGCGAGCACGCCACCGGTCGGCGAGGGCATCCGCGGCATGTGCTTGGCCACGAACGGTGGCACGTCGAGCAGCACCCGGCCGGCGGCGACTCCGGCCAGAACGCACATCACGGCGACCGGCTCGAACAGGTAGCGCGGCACGCCGGGCCAGCCGTGCAGCACGAAGGCGATCTCGATGAGCACCCAGACGATCGCGCCGGCGGCCAGCACCAGGATCGTCCGCTGGCGCCGGAAGACGGCGAAGACGATCGCCACTAGTGCGGCGATCCAGACCGGCGCTGAGTGCAGATGGAAGAAGCGGTCGATGGTCCCGGTGATCTTGTTCTCATGCAGGGCGCGCGGCGACTTCAGGGCCAGGTTGCCGGCGCTGAACCAGCTCTTCGAGGTCAGGGCCGGAATCCCGAACCACAGCAGCGGGAGCACGATCAGCCCGCACACGATCCAGCGGCGCATCTCCGGCCTGGCCCGCCAGGCCCAGATCGCGTAGATGCCGATGAACGGCCAGGCCTCGGGACGCCCCAGGCCGGCCAGGATGGCGAGCGTGAAGGCCCAGCGGTAGCGGCGATGGAGGTGGCAGTCGATCGAGGCCAGGACGAGCGACACGATCATCGGATCCGACTGCGCGCTCAGGTAGAAGTGGGTGTAGCCCGTGATGCCGAGCACGAACAGGCCGGCCAGGGCCCCGGCAACCCACCCGGCGTAGCGCGCGCGGCCCTCGGTGGCGCCGACCAGCGTGTAGGCGATCCGGCCGCCGAAGATCGCGCCGCTGAGCGAGATCGCCACGCAGGTCAGCATCCACAGCCACAGCGCATAATGGCCGGCCAGCGAATAGGGCACGGTGAACAGATACGGCAGCGGCTTCCAGGACGGGGCACCGTTGGTGCTGAGGTTCAGATGCCAGGTCTGGTGGCCCCAGATGAGCCACCCGTAGGGGTCGTACCCGGGCCGCGTGCGGGCCCACAGGATCACGAACAGCGACAGCACGAGCAGCGCCGCGGCGCCGATTGGCCACGGGTAACGGCGGACCAGTTCGAGCACCGCGCCGTGCCGCGACTCGCCGGCTGGGCGTCGGGTCGCGCGGCGCTGGAGTGGCGGGGCTGGAAGCGTCTGTTCTGGCATGGGAAGGAAAGCTTGCCGCAGGCAGCGGCCGAAACGGAGAAAAGCCACGCCCACGCAGGAGGGGTCGCAGCCGCACCGATAAGTAATCAGGTGGAACCTACGAGTTGCATAAAGGCTAGTGTCGTGCGCTCGTCGCTGGTGTCACCTGTCCCGCACCACACTATGGACGGCGTGCCAAACAACGCCCAACACTTCGAATCGATGCTTCGCTTCATGCGGCGGACGACCGAGCTCTCGGCCGATGAGGTGCGTCCAATCTCGCGCGGTTGGGTGGTCAAGACGCCGTCGCTGGCGGCTGCCTGGGGCCTGAACCATCTCCGCCTGAGCCGGAGGGTGTCGTTTGGCGAGGTGCTCGAGTTGGCCGAGAAGGAACTCGGGTACCTGCCCTACCGGCATGTCGTCGTCGAGGACGCCGGAGCCCAGCGCGAGCTGGAGCCAGCCTTCACGACGGCCGGCTGGAAGGCGGACCGTGAGGTGCTCATGGTCCTCGCACACGAGCCCGATCGCGTCATCGACACGAGCGCGGTGGTCGAGCTCGAGGGCGCGTCGCTGGAGCTGCTGACGACGCGCTGGACGCTCGAGGATCACCCGGACACCAAGCCCGAGACGATGCGCCAGCTGCTCGACTTCTTTGCCCGCGAGACCCACGCCCGCGGGGACCGCGGGTTCACGATCCTGGACGAGAACGGGTCCGCCGCCGCCATGACCAAGCTGAGAACCGAGGGGAACGTGGCCCAGATCGAGGACGTCTACACGGTCCCCGAGGCGCGTGGGCGCGGCTACGCGCGGACGCTGGTCACGCACGCGGTGGCAGTGGCCAAGGCCCACGAGCCCGAGCTGATCTTCATCATGGCCGACGACGATGACTGGCCCAAGGAGCTGTACGCCCGGATCGGCTTTGAGCAGGCCGGGCGGCTGCTCCAGTTCCACAAGGAGCTGCCGCACCGCTAGGCTGACAGCGCTCGGCGGCGCCCAGCTCGCGGTCCGACAGGCCCTCCATCTCCGTCTGGCCGTACTCGGGCGCCGATCCCATCGCTGAGAGGCGACAACGATGAAGCAACTTCGCGGAGCGACAGCACTCGTCACCGGTGCCTCGGGTGGGATCGGCGGCCATCTGGCGCGAGCCCTGGCCGCCGAGGGCATGCACGTGGTCGTCTCGGGCCGGCGCGAGGATGCGCTGGCCGCGCTCGTGGGCGAGATCCAGCGCGGTGGTGTGCGCGCGGCGGCGGTGCCGGCCGACCTGTCCGACCTCGGCCAAGCCGAGTCGCTGATCGAGCGGGCTGAGCCCGTCCTGGGACCGATCGATGTGCTGGTGAACAACGCGGGAATCGAGATCGCGTCGTCATATTCGAAGTACACGGTCGCGGAGCTGACCTCGATCGTGAACCTGAACCTGACCGCGGCGATGCTGCTCACCCATGCAGCGCTCCCGGGCATGCTCAGCCGCCGGCGCGGCCACGTCGTGTTCATCTCCTCGGTAGGGGGAAAGTTCGGCCCTCCCTATCAGGCGCCGTATGCGGCCACCAAGGCCGGGTTGATCGGACTCACGCAGTCGCTGCGGGGCGAGTATCGGCGGAGCCCGGTCGGATTCTCCGTCGTCTGTCCTGGGTTCGTGGCCGGCGATGGGATGTACGAACGGGGGATCGAGCAGGGCCTCGTGTCCAACCGGCTGATGGGGACCACCACCACAGCGCGGGTCGCCGAAAGGGTGGTGACAGCGATCCGCGATGATCGACCCGAGGTGATCGAGTCGGGCGTCCCGATCCGCCCGATGCTGGCGCTGGGTCAGCTAGCGCCGAGGCTGGTCGAGCGCGCGGCACCGCTCACCGGGCTGACCGACATGATGCGCCGGGGCGCTGCTCTGCGCGGCAAGGACTAGTAGTGTCGCGATTGGAAAATTCGGTGACACCATCACGACACTGACCGAATTTCCGAGCTCGCGGCCCTAGGCCAGGGCCTGGGCCAGATCGCTCCACAGATCCTCGACGTGCTCGAGCCCGACGCTCAGGCGCAGCAGGCCCGGCGGGACACGATCGCCCTCCCATCGGGCCCGCGCTTCGAGCGTTGAGGCGACGCCGCCGAGGCTCGTGGCGTTCTCGATGAGCTTCAGCGAGCGCTCGACGCGCGTCGCGCGCTCGGCGCCGTCCACGTCGAATGAGAGCAGCGGGCCGAATGCGCTCACGTATCGAGCCGCCACCGGGTCGCCGAGGCCGGGGTAACGAACGCACCGGACGGTCGGGTGCTCGCCCAGCCGACGCGCGAGCTCGAGCGCGGTCTCGGACTGGCGCTCGGCCCGCAGTGGCAGCGTTTTCAGCCCACGCAGCATCAACCACACCGCGTCGGGCCCGGCAACGATCCCCGAGGCGGTGCGAAACGCCTTCAGTCGCTCGAAGTCCTCCGGACGCGCGCACGTGACCACCCCGAGCATCGCGTCGTGGTGGCCGGCCAGGATCTTCGTCGCGCTGTGGAGGACGAAGTCGGCCCCGTAGGCCAGCGGGCGGAGGAAGACGGGGCTCAGCACCGTGTTGTCGACGAGGACCCGGGCGCCGGCGTCGTGTGCGTGGGCGATCGATGTCTCGAGGTCGGGGAAGCTCATCAGCGGGTTGGCGCACGGCTCCAGCCAGACCAGGTCGGCCGGCGGTGGTGGAGCGGTCTGGTCGAACGTGACCACGCCCAGGCCCCAGCGGCTGAGCTCACCCTGCAGGAGCCCGATAGTGCCGTAGTAGCCACCCTCGGCGACGGCCATCGTGGCCCCCGGCGCGAGCAGAGCCAGGGCCACGGCCGTGGTGGCGCCGGCGCCTGAGGAGAACAGCAGCGACGAGCCGCCCTCGAGCTCACCCAGCACGCGCTCGGCCTCGAGCCCGACCGGGTGGGCCATGCGCTGGTAGTAGACCGGCCCGGGGACCGCGTTCTCGTACGGATGAATCGTGGCCCGGTCGAGGGCCGGGATCTGGCCGCGGGCGAGCTGGGACTCGGTCTCCATGCGGCCAGATTAGCCGCGATGCCCTTCGTCGGCAGGGTCCTCCGCGCCTTGGCGCTCGTCGCGATCGGCCCACTCGAGCAGGTCGCTCGAGCGAGTAGACGGCGTCGTCGATGCCGGCGTGTAGGTCATCGAGCCTGGCGAAGCGTTCAGGCACGGTGGCGATCGTGAAGTCCTGGGGCAACACCGCCTCGATCTCCTCCCAGGTGACGGGCGTCGACACGGTCGCCGCAGTGACGCCGCGGACCGAGTAGGCGCTGGCGATCGTATGGTCGCGGGCGTTTTGGTTGTAATCCACGAACACCTTGGCGGGGTCCCGGTCCTTGCGCCACCAGGTCGTGGTGGCGTACTGAGGAATGCGCCGTTCCACCTCGCGGGCGAAGGCCAGCGCGGCGCGGCGGACGTCGCCGAAGCCCCACCGCGGCTCGATTCGCACGTAGATGTGCAGCCCGGATCCGCCCGAGGTCTTGGGCCAGCCGCAGGCACCCAACTCGGTCAGCACCTCATGGGCCACCGCGGCGACGCGACGCACGCGCTCGAGGTCGCATTCCGGCATCGGGTCGAGGTCGATCCGCCACTCGTCGGGCCGCTCGACATCAGCGCGACGGGAGTTCCAGGGATGGAACTCCACGGTCGACATCTGCACCGCCCAGATAACGCTGGCCAGGTTCGTGACACACAGCTCGTCGGCGTGGCGGCCGGACGGGAAGTCGACACGGACGGTGTCGACCCAATCCGGCGCTCCGCTGGGAAGGCGCTTCTGATGGACCTTCTTGTCGTCGACCCCGCGCGGGAAGCGATGGAGCATGCATGGTCGTTCGCGCAGGGCGCGGACGATCCCATCGCCGACGCTCATGTAGTAGCGCGCCAGGTCGAGCTTGGTCTCGCCCCGCGCCGAGAAGTACACGCGGTCGGGGTTTGAGATCCGGACCGTCTTGCCATCCACCTCGAGATCGACATCGGGGCTCTTGCTCACGACACCTGTTCTATCGTGACGCCGTGCCGCTCTCTGCGAAATTCGGCCCGGAAACCCAGCACGCCCCCAGCAACGCGATGGACAACGCGGGGGAAATCGCTCGCTTCTACAACCGCTGCAGCGACCTGATGCGTGAGCTGCTCCGCGGCCTGGCCGTCGCTCCCGACCGGCCGCGCCCGTTTCCCGAGGTCGAGGACGCCATCGAGTGGCCACGACGACGGATCGCATCGGTGCTCGGTGGCGTCTTCCACCTGCGCCAGACGGAATTCGCCGGCCGCCGGCCGTACCGGCTGCTCGACGCCCGAGACTCGGTCTCGGGGCGGTGGGAGATCTGGATGGACAGCGCACAGGCCTGCGCGGTCCGAGCGGCGCAAAGGCGCTGAGAACGGTGGACCTGCCGCCCGGTCCGCGCGCACCGGCGCTGTGGCAGACGCTCGGCTGGATGACGCGGCCCGGCGCGTTCATGCAGCGCGTGTACGACCGCTTCGGGGACCCCGTGACGATTCGCACCTATTGGACCGAGGAGCCGATGGTCCTGTTCTCCGATCCCGATGCGGTGCGGGACATATTCCGCCTCGACCCGGCCATCGCGCCAGCAGGGCAGAGCTGGGAATTCCTGCGCCCATTCGCCGGACCGCATTCGATTCTGCTTCTCGACGGAGATGAACACATACGCGAGCGACGCCTGCTCCAGGGACCGTTCCACGGCGAGCGGATGCGGGCGTTCGCGCCGATGATCGCCGAACTAGCCAGGGCGGAGCTGAGCACGTGGTCCGGCCCGGTCCGCGCGCTGGAGCGGATGCGGGAGCTCACCCTCGAGGTGATCCTGCGAGTGGTATTCGGCGCTCGCGACGAACACGAAGCAACTCAGTTGAGGACGGCCATCGAGGACGGGCTCGGGGTCGTGCGCTCGCTGCCTCAGATGCTGGCCATGGCCGTTGTCCGGCATGACCTCGGGCCGCGCAGCCCGTGGGGTCGCTTTCGCGTCGCGGTCGAGCGCTTCGACGCCTTCCTGTTCGACCTGCTGGCCAAGCGCCGGGCCGAGCCCCGGGGCAACTCGATGCTCGACGTACTGCTCGAGCAGCGCGATGAGGACGGCAACCCGCCGTCCGACCGGCACCTGCGGGACGAGCTCGTGGCGCTTCTGGTCGGCGGCCACGACAGCTCGGCTGCATCGCTGGCCTGGGCGTTCGAGCGATTGGCCCGCCATCCCGCGGTCCACGCCCGCCTGCGGGAAGGCGAACCGGAGTACCTCGATGCGGTAGTCAAGGAGGTCCTGCGGGCGCGGCCGGCGCTGACCATCGCCCCGCGCCTGCTGGTGGAGCCGGCTCGCGTCGGCGGCTGGATGCTGCCCGCCGGCGTGCAGGTCGCGGCCTGTCTGTGGCTGGCCATGCGGCGCGAGGATCTGTGGCCGGAGGCGGGCGCCTTCCGTCCCGAGCGCTGGCTCGAGCGCCCGGCGCCGAACGCGATGACGTGGATTCCCTTCGGCGGTGGCGTGCGGCGGTGCGCCGGCGCGCCTTTCGCGGAGATGGAGATCCGCGAGGTGCTGCGGGTGGCCTGCGAGCTATCAATACGGCCCGTGCGTGCGGAGAGTGAGCGGGCCCGGCGCAGCATGCTCGTGGTGGTGCCCGATCGAGGCGCCGAGGTGGTGGTGGGGTGAGCGTCGCCCGCCCCAGCGCGGCGGAGCGCGAGGCAATCGAGCGGGCACGGCGCCGGCTCGAGCCGCTGGCCCTCTACCCTCGGCCGATCCAGACGCGCCGCGTGCGGATCCTGACCACGCCATGGCTGTTCCATCTCCCATGGTTCCGGCGCTTCGATGGCTACACGATCTGGAGCACGATCCTGCTCCGCCGGCCGCTGGAGCAGGTGGACGACGACTTGATCGCCCATGAGCTCGTCCACGTCTGGCAGGGCCAGCACGAATGGGTTCGCCTCTGGCTTTCGTACGTCAGGCCCTCGACGTTCTGGGGCGACCACTCGGGGTACTGGGAGAACCCATACGAGCTCGAGGCGCGCTCGGCGGTGGCTCAGACGCAAGAGAAAACGTGACCTGTCGATTTTCGCGGCGCTCGTTTGTCTTTGACGCGAACATCCGACCAGGAGGACTCAAATGAAGTACATGCTGTTGATCCATCAGGGCGACACGCCGACTCCATATGACCCCGAGGCGTGGGGCCGTCTCTCCCAGGAGGAGCAGCAGGCGGTGTATCGCGACTACCAGGCCGTCACCCAGACACCGGGCGTCATCTCCGGAGAGCAGATGCAGCCGCCGGAGACGGCGACCACCGTACGCGTTGAGGATGGCAGGACGCTGACGACCGACGGACCGTTTGTGGAGATGAAGGAAGCTCTCGGCGGCTACCTGTTCTACGAGGCCGACGATCTCGATGCGGCCATCGAGCTGGCCGCGCGCATTCCGGCGGCGCGGATGGGCGGCGCGATCGAGGTGCGCCCGATCGGGGGGTGGTCGCAGTCCTAGACCAGGTCTTCCGCGAGCAGTGGGGACGTGTCCTTGCCGCTCTGGTCGGCTTCCTCGGCGACTTCGAGCTCGCCGAGGAAGCCGCGCAGGAGGCGTTTGCGATCGCCGCCGAGCGGTGGCCGCGCGACGGAACCCCGGCAAACCCCGCCGCCTGGCTGATCACCACCGCGCGCAACCGAGCGATCAACCGGATCCGGCGCAACCGGACGCTGGCCGAGAAGCTCCCCCTGCTCGACGTACGCGAGGCCACCGAGGACGACGAGATCGATGAGATGACCTATCCCGACGAGCGGCTCGAGCTGATCTTCACCTGCTGCCACCCGGCGCTGTCGACCGAGGCTCAGGTCGCGCTCACCCTGCGGACGCTGGGCGGCCTGAACACGGACGAAATCGCGCGGGCATTCCTGGTCAGCGAAGCAACGATGGCCCAGCGGCTGGTCCGTGCCAAGCGCAAGATCAAATCGGCCGCCATCCCGTTCCGGGTCCCGGCCGAGCACCTGCTCCCCGATCGCCTGGCCGCGGTGCTGGCGGTGATCTATCTGATCTTCAACGAGGGCTACGGCGGCCGCGGCGATCTCGCCGGCGAGGCGCTCCGGCTCGGCCAGGCAATGGTGGAGCTGATGCCCGACGAGCCCGAGGCGCACGGGCTGCTGGCGCTGATGCAGCTGCACGACTCGCGGCGGGAGGCGCGATTCCGCGACGGGGAGCTGGTTCTGCTCGCCGAGCAGGACCGCGCGCTGTGGAACGCGGCTCAGATCGCCGCCGGGCGAGCGTCGCTGGACCGAGCGCTGGCGCTACGTGGCCGCGGTCAGTACGTCGTGCAGGCAGCCATTGCCTCGCTGCACGCGGACGACCCCCAGGACTGGCCGCAGATCGCCGCTCTGTACGGCGAGCTCGCGCGGCTGACCGGGTCACCGGTGGTGGAGTTGAATCGCGCGATCGCGCTGGCCGAGAGCGAGGGTGCCGAGGCCGGGCTGGAGATCGTCGACGGTCTCCCCCTCAAGGATTTTCACTACCTGCACGCGACTCGCGGTGAGCTGCTGCGGCGGCTGGGCCGCGTGGACGAGGCCCATGATGCCTACGCCCAAGCCCTCGCGCTGGTTCACGACGACAGCGAACGGAGGCTGCTGGAGCGGAAGCTGGCCGAGCTACCGTCCTGGAGCAACCTCCGTGCTCGCTGACTGGCTCAGGCCGCCTTGGCGACCTCGGCGAAGCGCTCCAGGCTCCAGCCGTTGGGTGAGCCCACGGCATCGCGCATCCGCTCCCAGCCGTCGCCGTGCCGGTCGATGTTGCGGTGCTCGAGCTCGACCCGGGTGCGATCGGGACCTTCGGCCGTGAAACGGACCTCAATGTCGCTCGTCTTCTCAGGGTCCGGTCTCGAGCTTCCAGTCCAGGTTGATGTCCCAGCTGAACACCACCCGGTTGGGTGGTTCGTAGGCCAGCACCCGCGACCATCGGCACTCGGTGCCGTCGGCCGCACGGTCGATTATGTGGCCGCCCACGTGGGGCTCGAACACCATCTCAGGCGGCTTGCCGTCGAGGATGTGGTGGTCGGGCGACCACCAGGTACCGATGCCCTCGGTGAACACCGTGAACGCGCGCTCGATCGGTGCCTGCACGGTGATCGCAGTCCGCACGGATGTGTCTGTGACCTGCGTGTTCATCTGCCCTCCTGGTCGGATTGTTCGGCGGCCACCTTGAAGGCCGCCAGGCTGCGGCTCCAGAACTGGTCGAGGTAGGCCCTCAGCGCCTCGATCCCGGTCGGATCGAGCTGGTAGATGCGGCGCGTCCCGGCGGCGCGATCGATCACCAGCCCAGCGTCCTTGAGCACCTTGAGGTGCTGGGACACTGCGGGCCGGCTCACGGGCAGGTCCGCCGCCAACTCGCCGACGGCACTGGGCCGCCCGGCGAGTCGCTCGAAGATCGCTCGCCGGGTTGGATCGCCCAGTGCCGCCAGTTCATCCAGTTGGTAAGTTGCCACTTACGGTAAGTATAGACTTACTGTCGCGGCTGTGTCAATGCGACGGTCGCGTCAATGCTTCGCCACCGCGAGCGTGAGCTGCCGCGAGCTGGGCGCGATCTTGCCCGCCGGTCCCGTCGAGGCGACCACGACGACCGTCAGACGCCCTTTGTGGTTGGTCAGGATCGTCTTGGGTCTCATAGTCAGTCCTCTTGGTCGGGGTTGTGGCGGGCATGGTGGCCGCGACCTCGGCTTCGCACATCGGGCACATCCCCTGAAATCGATCCCCGAAGATTGCGTGCTCGCGGTCGCGCCCCGCCCCCGAGACTCAGCCCCCGGCCGCGCCGCGACCCACGAGGCTCAGCCCGCGGCCACGGGCTGGCCGAGCAGTTCGCACGCGGCGAGTCTGCGACCGCGGTGTAGCCGGGTCGTGAGCGTGGCCAGGGGAACCCGCAGCGAGATGGCCGCCTCGCGGTAGGACAACCCGACCAGATCCACAGCGATCACGGCGTCGCGATACGGGTCCCGGATGCCGGCGACCGCCGCCATGATCTCGTGCGCGGTGGCGCGCTCCTCAGTCGGTGCAGGCAGATCGTCCTCGAGCAGGAATCGGGTAATCGGCCGACGCAACGCCGTGCGGTAGCGACTTGCGTGTGTGTTGCGCAGGGCACGCAGCAGGTAGCCCAGCTCGTTGCCGTCGCGCAACATCCGCGGACGCTTCAGGACCTTGACGAATGTCTCCTGCACGAGGTCCTCGGCGTCTTGACGCGACCCGGACAGCGCCCAAGCAGCCCGGAACAGCGCGTCGACGTGCTCCCAGAGACGATCCGGATCGAGCACCCGGGGCCCGCCCGCCGACCGCGAACCGTGGGGGCCTTGAGGCGAGGAGTGGCGTGTGTGTGGGGCCTGTTCAATGGTGGGTGCCATCGCTCGTCGCCACCTCCCAGCGCGCCAGTGCTCTCACGTCATCGGCGGTGAGGCTTCGGCCACCGATTCCCGAATCCCCGCTGTGAATCTCTTCGACCACGCACCACGTCACGCTGCGGAGGCTCTCGCCCTGGATTTCGAGCATCGCGGCGGTGAGACGCTCGATGATCTCCTGCTTCTGGAGCGCCGTGAACACACCCTCGATGACCTTGACCTCGATGAGCACCATGCTGTCCTCCTTGTCGGGATGGTTGTTCGCGTCGACCATCGTCCAACCCGCCGGCGCGTGGCACATCAGGCAGATCCCCTGATATCAGTCCCCGAACATTGCCCGTCGGGCATACGATCGGCGTATGGACCAGTCCGCCGCCGTCCGGTCAGCCGAGCTGCTCGAACGCAACCACGAGATCGACCACATACACGCCGCCGTGCGGGCCGTGGCGAGGCGAGCCGGGGGAGCCGTGATAATCGACGGCGCCGCGGGGCTGGGGAAGTCGCGACTGCTCGAGGAGGCCCGGGAGCGGGCCTCCGGCCTCGGTGTACGCGTGCTCGGCGCTCGCGGCACGGAACTCGAGCAGGCGTTCCCCTTCGGCGTCATGCGTCAGCTGTTCGAGCGCACGCTGTTGGAGGCCGACGCCGGAGAACGAGATCGCTGGCTGGCGGGCGCAGCGGCACTCGCCGCCGAGGTGCTCACGACAGCGCCCGCGCTGCACGGCGACAGCCCGGCATCTGGCGTATCGACGACCGATCCTGGCTACGCCTGGCAACACGGGCTGTACTGGCTGGCCTCGAACTTATCCACCGACGCGCCGCTCGCTCTCGTCGTCGACGACCTTCAGTGGTGCGATGCCCTGTCCGTGAGGGCACTCGGCTTCATCGCCCGGCGCCTGGAGGGGCAGCCGCTCGCGTTGTTCATCGCGACTCGGCCGCTCGATCCCGCCTTGACACCCGAGGCGGCGGAGCTCTTGGCCGATCCAACGGCGGAGGTGCTGCGTCCATCGCCCCTGTCACGGGCGGCCCTGTCTGGCCTGATCGCCGTGCGGCTGGGCGCTCAACCCGATGAGCGTTTCGTGGGCGCGTGCCTGGAGGTGACGGGCGGCAATCCATTTCTGATCGGCGAGCTGCTGAGCGAGGCGGCGGCCCGCGGGCTGCGTCCCACCGCGGCGGCCGCGGGCGAGGTCGGTGCGATTGTGCCGCGCGGTGTCGCGAACGCGGTGCTGCTGCGTTTGGCGCGGCTAACGCCGGCTGCCGCGCGACTCGCCCGTCCACTCAGCGCGCTGGGCGACGGCGCCCGCGTGGGCGACGCTGCATCGCTGGCCGGGCTCTCGGACGGCGACCTCGAGACGGCCATCGTCGAACTCGTGGCGGCTGGGATCGTTGACTCCGGCAGCACGGTCCGGTTCACCCATCCGATCCTCCGCACGGCCATCTACGGCGACCTTTCGCCGCCTGAGCGCGAGCGACTCCACCACGCGGCGGTGGCGAGCCTGCGTGAGCGCGGAGCCAGCGCCGGTCAGCTCGCGGCCCAGGTGATGCACACCGACCCGGCTGCGGATCCCGAAACCGTGACCCTGCTGCGCGAGGCAGCCCACGACGCGCTCGGCCTGGGCGACGCCGCGGGCGCGGCCTCGCTCCTCTCGCGGGCCCTGCAGGAGCCTCCCGCCGACGGGGATCGCGCCGCAGTCCTGCTCGAATTGGGCCAGGCGCTGGCTCGGGCCGGGGCGCCCGAGGCGGTCGCGCCGCTGTCCGAGATCGTCGAGCGGGGCGAAGATCCAGCGGCGATCGGAGCGGCGGCGATAGAGCTAAGCGGCATGCTGGCGTTCGCCGGCCGCGCTGCTGAAGGAGCAGCGATCCTTCGCCGCGCGCAGGATCGCCTCCCCGCCGGGCAACCGGTACACGAGCAGGTGGAGGTCGCGATTCTGGGCGCCAGCTACACGTCAGCGTCCGCCCGGCGTGCCGCCGAGGCAACGATCGCCAACCTGCGAGACCCGGGCGGACCGGCCACCAGCCCGCTCGAAGCGACGACGCTGGCCACCCTGGCGATGGACGAGGTGATGTACCTGCGCTCCGCCGCCAGGGCGGCTGACCTGGCCAACCGTGCGCTGGCCGCCGACCTCCCGCTCCAGCCCCACCGCGGCGAGAACTGGGTGATCCTGGCGGTGGCCGCGCTCATCGCGGCCGACGAGTTCGACACTGCGTTGCAGACCATTGACGAGATCCTGGCCCTCGCCCGGCGCCGCGGAGCAGCACTGACGGTGGTGACGATGTCGGCGCTGCGGGCCGGAATTGCCCGGCGCCGCGGTGATCTGATTGCCGGCGACGCAGACGCGCAGGCGGCGATCGACCTGGCCCCGGATCTGCTCGGCGCCCAGTTTCTCGTTCTGGCGGTCGAGGCGGCGGTGCTGGTCGGCCTCGATCGCGGCGTGCCTCCCGAGGCGCTTCGCCGCCTCATCGACCGGACCGGCGTCCACGTCGACAGCGAGTTTCTCCCCAGCTCCCAGCTGCGTTACGTATCCGGCGTGCTTCGCGCCGCCGCGGGCAACCATGAGGCAGCGATCAACGAGCTCCGCGGATGCGCCTTTGAGCATCCGACCTTCGGCGGAGAGAACCCGGCGATCATGCCGTGGCGGTCAGCGGCGGCCCTATCGCTCGCCGAACTTGGGCGTCAGGTGGAGGCTCGCGAGCTGGTGGCCGACGAGGTCCAGCGCGCCCAGACATTTGGCGCGCCCCGCGCGCTCGGGATCGCATTGCGCACCCATGCTCTCGTCGGCCCGGCGGAGGAACGGTTGACCCGACTCGACGCTGCGCTCGCGGTTCTGGCTCCGTCCTCGGCCCGACTGGAGCACGCGCGTGTCCTGGTCGACCTCGGCGCGGCGCGGCGCGCCGCGGGGCAGCGGGCGCTCGCCCGCGAGCCGTTGCTCGATGGCCTGGCGCTGGCCGCCAGGTGCGGTGCCGTGACTCTGGAGGCCCGAGCGCGAGACGAGCTCGCGGCGATCGGCGTGCGGCCACGAACCACCGATCACACCGGCGCTGACTCGCTGACGCCGAGCGAGCGGCGGGTTGTCGAGCTCGCCGCCGCCGGCGGGACGAACCGCGAGATCGCGCAGACGCTGTTCGTCACCGAGAAGACCGTCGAAACGCACCTGGGGCACGCGTTCCGCAAGCTCAGCGTGTCCTCCCGCCGGCAGCTCCGCGACGTACTGGATTCCGCGGCTGATTGACGTCGTCAATCTCCAGTGGTCTTGATGCCCGGGGCGGGCCTTCGGGGCCAGTGAAATCGACAGGGGCAGTGGACCAACGGGACGGTCCCATTCACGCGTATGTCCCATCAGGCCAGATGGATGATCACGACGACGCAGGCGGCCACCGCGAAGACCAGGATCCCGTAGACGAGAACGTGGGGCAGCGCCGACCGCGGCATCGGATCCCCGCGCCGGAGCGCCTGATCATTCTGGCGCCACAGCCGGTAGCTCCCGAAC
The DNA here is from genome assembly GCA_963737535.1 of uncultured Solirubrobacterales bacterium. Lineage (GTDB taxonomy): Bacteria > Actinomycetota > Thermoleophilia > Solirubrobacterales > Solirubrobacteraceae > Palsa-465. The sequence goes on along the minus strand of CAVTTU010000027.1, from coordinate 75,364 downwards.
GACGCGATCGTGCCCAGCACGACCAGCACGAGGGATACGAGCAGCCGCGTCGCGTCGGAGCCGACCTTCAGGTACTGGGCGGCGGCCAGACCGCCGGCGACGAGCGCCAGCGCGGTCCGGTTCCAGGCCAGAAACGTTCGCTCGTTGGCGAACGTCAGCCTGGGATCGGGTTCCACCTCCTCCCCCGGCGCCACATCCGGCGGCCGCTGCCGTATTTCATCGAGCTTGGGCTCCGGGCGGGTCTCCGGGGCCATCGCCGCGTCATCACCCTTGGACGGTCGCGTCCGTGAGGGCATGGATCCCGGCCAGTCGCTCCGCCAGCTCGTCGCCGAACCCGTAGCGGGCAGCGAGCTCGCTGGGCGGCGCGTAGACGACCTTGGTTTGCCCGTCGTCATCGATCACCAGGACCTTGAGAGGTAGATCCAGTGCGGCCAGTGGCGCCGCCTGCATGATCGGCGTTCCAGCCTTGGGGCTTCCGAAGATGACCACCTTCGTGTCGCGCAGCTCGAGCCCGTTGGCTGCCGCCGCGCCGCTGTGATCGACGACCGCGAACAACTTCAGGCCCTTCGACTCGATGAGCTCAGACAGGCGCGCGACCGTGTCGGACACCGATCGGGCACTCAGCTTTGTGACCAGCCCACCCGATTCCATCGTGATGACTTCAGCGCTCCTCTCGTGAGTGATGAAGCGGATCTTAGGCCCAGCGTGGTCAGGCGGCCAGGGCTCGCGCGATCACTAGCTGCTGGATCTCGTCGGTGCCCTCGCCGATCGTGAGGATCTTGGCGTCGCGGTAGAAGCGACAGACCGGATACTCCTCGATGTAACCGTAGCCGCCGTGGATCTGGACCGCCTCCTCGGTGGCGCGGACGGCCAGTCGGCCGGTCTTGAGCTTGGCCTGAGCCGCGGTCAGTGAGAACGGCTTGCCTTCATCCTTGAGCCAAGCGGCCTTGTAGGTGAGCAGCCGGGCCGCCTCGATCTCGGTGGATAGATCGGCCAGCTTGATCTGGATGGCCTGGAACGTCGATATCGGCTGGCCGAATGCCCGTCGCTCGCGCGCGTAGGCCAGAGCCTGATCGAGCGCGCCCTGGGCCAGACCCACGCCCATCGCGGCGACGCCGATGCGACCGATGTCGAGCACGTGCAGGAACTGCTTGAAGCCTGCGCCCCGGGCGCCGAGCAGGTGCTCCTCGGGAACGCGGCAATCCTGAAAGGTGAGCGGCCGGGTATCCGAGGCGTTCCAACCCATCTTCCGGTACGGCTCGCCGGGCTCGTAGCCCGGTGTCCCGTTTTCGACGATCAGGTTGGAGATCTCGTTCTCGCCGGTGCGTACGGTGATCGCCACGTGGCCGGAGATGTCTGTGCCGGCGTTGGTGATGAACTGCTTGGCGCCGTTGATGACCCACTCGGGCTCCTCGAGCACGGCCCGTGTACGCGTGTTGCCGGCGTCGCTGCCGGCTTCGGGCTCGGTCAGACCGAACGCACCGAGCTTGCGACCCGCGCACAGGTCGGGCAGGTAGCGCTGCTTCTGCTCCTCGGACCCGAACAGGTGGATGGGTTGCGTACCCAGCGAGGTGTGCGCGCAGAGCGTGATGGCCACGCTCGAGTCCACCCGCGTCAGCTCTTCGACCGCGATCGCGTACTGCAGCGTCGAGCCACCCGCGCCACCGACCTCCTCGGGGAACGGTATCCCCATCCACCCGAGCTCACCCATCTTCCCGACGATGTCGTACGGGAACGCCTTGGTCCGATCGTGGTGTTCGGCGACGGGCGCGACCTCGCCTTGGGCGAACTCGCGGACGGTGCTCTGCAGGAGCCGTGTCTCGTCGCTGAGATCGAAGTGCATAACTCCCGCCCAAGCATACCGAACAATATTCGAAAACCGAGGGACCGTTCTAAGTTCTGAAGGGCGAATCCCGCTGCCTCCACCGCTACGATGCTCGCGTGCCGCCGGGCCCGATACCCACACGACCCGCTCTACGGGATCGCTATGAGCGCAGGCACGATCAGGTGGTACGCGAGGCGGCCAAGGTCTTCGCCGAACGGGGCTACGACCAGACGTCGATCCAGGACCTCACCAAGGCTGTCGGGCTGGCTGCCGGTGGGCTCTATCACTACATCGGGAGCAAGGAGGAGCTTCTGGTCAGCATCTGCGATCAGCTGATGGAGCCGCTCCTGGGACGCGCACGCGAGCTGCTGGATGAGGAGGCCGCTGCCGCCGACCAACTCCGCGATCTCGTGCGGCTGTGGGTGGCCCACGTGATCGAACACCGCCACCACATGCTCGTCTTCCAGCAAGAGCGTCAGGCGATCGAGCGCGGTGCCCAGTGGCGCCGGGTGCGGAACAGCCGCAAGGAGTTCGAGCGCCTGCTTGAGGACGTCATCATCCGGCTGCGCGACGCCGGCGGATTGGCGGTCACCGACATCCGGCTACTGCTGGGCGCGTTGTTCGGCATGGTCAACTACACCCCGCACTGGTATCAACCCCGCGGCCGTCTATCGCCAGTGGAGGTGGCCGACGGCTACCTGGACCTGCTCCTGCACGGCGCCGCGCGCTAAGCCAAGGGTAAAGCGGCGCTGCGTGTTCCTCCGAAGCGCTAGCTTGGCGGAGGTGCACCGTCCACGCGGCCGGAACCTGGTGTCGATTTCGTTCGCGTTGCTGGCGATCGCCGTGGTGGTCGCCGTGGTCGCCCTGGCCACGTCCACCGACACGAACCGGTCCGCAGCCCCGGTCGCCGCCACCGCACCCGTGGCGGGCCCGGCGATACCGGCGCGCGCCACGGTCGTGCGGGTGGGTGGACCGTGGCGCGGGACCCGGACCATCCCGGCGGGCTTCCTCGGCCTGTCACTCGAGTACTCCGCCGTCAGCGCCTACGCGGGCAGGGATCCAAGCGCGGTCGATCCCGTATTCGAGCAGCTGATCCGCAATCTCACCCCCGGGCAGAGCCCGGTGCTCCGGATCGGCGGTGACACCACGGATTGGTCCTGGTATCCGGTTCCCGGCATGGCCCGACCCGCGGGCGTCCGCATCGACCTCGATCGCGCCTGGCTTGGGGTGATGGCCGGACTGTCCAAGTCGCTCGACGCGCGGCTGATCATGGGCATCAACCTCGAGGCCGATAACCGGCGGCTGTCGGGCTACGAGGCGCGGCGCTTCCTCAGCGGTATCGGGCGCGATCGGATCGCCGCATTGGAGATCGGCAATGAGCCGGAGCTGTATGGAAGCCTGTCCTGGTACGTGATCAAGGGCCACAAGTACTACGGCCGCCCGCACAGCTACGACTACGCGGACTACCTGAACGACGTCGCGAGGATCCGAGCCGCCCTGCCTCACGTTCCCCTCGCCGGGCCGGCCGTTGGTGGCCGGGAATGGATGCCCAAGACCGGCCGGTTGGTGGTCGCCGAGCCACGACTGGCGATCGTGACGCTGCACCGCTATCCCCTGCTGAAGTGCTTCACCCGGCCGTCCTCGCCCACCTACCCGACGATCGCCCACATCCTCGCGCCCCGGGCCACGCGGGGGTTGGCCGATGGCGTGGCGCGCTACGTGAGACTCGCGCATTCGCATGGCCTGCTGCTTCGCATCGATGAGATGAACAGCCTGTCGTGCGGTGCTGATCACCGCATCAGCGATGCCTTCGTGTCCGCCCTGTGGGCGGTTGACGCGCTGTTCGAAATGGCCCGCGTCGGCGTCGATGGCGTGAACATCTTCAGCAACCCCGGCGCGTCGGCTCAGCTGTTCACCTTCAGCACCGCGCTGGGGCGGTGGCGGGCGTCCGTCGAGCCCGACTACTACGGGCTGCTGATGTTTGCGCAGGCCGCGCCGCCAGGCTCACGTCTGCTTCGCGTTAGGGGCGCGGGCGGTGCCGTCGAGGCGTGGGCGACACGCGCGCCCGACAGTCGCACTCGGGTGCTGCTGATCAACAACGGTTCGACGGGCTCCCGAGTCCTCGCCCTCCGCCTGCCGAGTCCGAGCGGCCAGGCGACCGTCGAACGTTTGCAGGCGCCTAGCCTCCTCGCCCATCACCATGTGACGCTCGGCGGGCAGAGCTTCGGCGCGTCCACGACCACGGGACTGCTGAGCGGACGCCCCAACGCCAGCTCCCTCGCGCCTCGCCGGGGCGTCTACGTGGTGAAGCTCCTGGCCGCGAGCGCGGTACTCCTGACCATAAACGGAAAGTAGTCCCGGATCCCTATCCCTTGGTGTTAGCGTTGCGGCCACTTTGCACCTGGACCGCGATCCACTAGGACTGACACCGGACCAGATGCGCCAGATCGGCTATCGCACCGTCGACCTCCTCGTCGATCAGCTGAGCGATCGGTCGATCCCCGCGATGCGCCGGGGCGTTCCCGCTGAGCTGAGGCAACGGCTGAGCCATCCACCGCCGAGCGCAGGCCGCGAGTGGCCGGCGGTCCTGCGCGACGTGGAGGAAAGCGTGCTCGCCCCGATGAGCCGGCTGGCCCACCCCGGATACTTCGCCTTCATCCCGGCGTCGAGCACGTTCGCCGGCGCGCTCGGCGACCTGATCGCCAGCGCGCTCGACATCGACGTCGGGTCGTGGATGTCCGCCGCCGGGCCCAGTCAGCTCGAGCTGACCGTCCTGGACTGGTTCAAGGAGTGGATCGGCTATCCGAGCTCGGCCGCCGGGATCCTCGTCAGCGGTGGCTCCGCCGCCAACATGACCGCGCTCGCGTGTGCCCGCGAGGCTCTCACCGGCCCGATGTCCGACCGGATCGTCGCCTACTGCGCCGACCAGACCCACTCATCGGTGGCGCGCGCCGCCCGCCTGCTCGGATTCCGCCCCGACCAGGTGCGAATCCTCCCCACCGACCACAACCATCGACTGCGACTCGACGCGCTGAAGGGAGCGATCGAACACGACGGGGCGTCCGGCCTTCAGCCGCTGATCGTCGTCGCCAACGCGGGGGCGACAAACACAGGGGCGGTCGACCCTCTCTCTGACCTCGCCTCGCTGTGCCAGGAACAGGGCCTGTGGCTACACGTGGATGCCGCGTACGGTGGATTCGCGGCGCTGAGCGAGCGGGGCCGCCGTCAGCTTGCCGGGATCGAGCTGGCCGATTCCGTGACCCTGGATCCACACAAGTGGCTCTACCAGCCGATCGAGTGTGGGTGCCTGCTGGTCCGCGAGGGGCACCTGTTGCGGGACGCCTTCACGATCAATCCCGACTATCTCGCCGACTACAAGAGCGAGGAGGTGAACTTCTCGGATCTTGGCCTCCAGCTCACGCGGACGGCTCGCGCGCTCAAGGTGTGGATGTCCTTCAACTACTTCGGCAGCGACGCATTCCAGGCCGCGATCGACCGCGCGATCGATCTTGCCCTGATGGCCGAGCGCATCGTGCGCGACTCGCCGACACTCGAGCTCCTGTCGCCCGCCTCGCTCGGCATCATCGCCTTCCGTCGCCGCTTCGACGGCGCCGACAACGAAGACGAACTCGAGCAGGCCAATGCGCAGCTGGTGGTCGCATTCGAGCGCAGCGGGCGCGGACTCGTCTCCTCGACGCGGCTGCATGGAACCTACGCTCTTCGCCTGTGCGTCATGAACCACACCACCGGCCCCGCCGATGTCGAGGAGGTGCTCGAGTGGTTCGCCCACGCCGAGAGGCCGTCCGGCCGCGAGATCGTTTCTCGCGCCGCGCACGAGGACGTCCATGCCGACCTGCTGGGCGGCTGGGCCGACGTCGCCGAGTTCGACTCCGCCACGATCCGCCGGATCCCGCTGTTCGCCGACCTCGAACCAGACGCCCTGGAGTTGGTCATCGCCTCGGCGTCGGAGCTTCGCGTGGCGACGGGCGAGACGGTGATCCGGCAGTGGCAGGGAACGCGACACTTCTACGCCATCCTCGAGGGAGCCGTCGAGGTACGGACGGACTCCGGCGTGGCCGCCAGGGCCGGTGCCGGCGAATTCTTCGGCGAGCTGGCGGCGCTCGACTGGGGCGCCGGCTTCGGCTACGCGCGCACCGCCACCGTGGTGGCCAGTTCCCCCACCCGGCTGATCGTGCTCGCACCCAGCGCATTCGGTGAGCTCGTTCGCCGAGTTCCGAGCGTCGAGCAGCGCATCCGAGCCGTGGCTCGCGAGCGTTTGCGCGCCGTGTGACTTGGTCAGGCGGTGACGCACGGGCGGGCCGCGTAGCGTCGAGGTGCCGTTGGCGAAGGTCTGAGCCCGGATCCACCGAGGGGGGCGGTCGAAGCGCTGGATCGGGCGCAAGTTGACGCGCGCCGGCTGACGGGACGGCGGGTGATGGGCTGTGTGCGCTGTCTGGCTGGTCGGTGCAGCTTGGCTGGGTCGGTATCGGCTGTCTGAAGAGCAGCGGGTATCCCCGCCCGAAGGCGAAGCGATCTGCTCGTTGTGGGTGAACGCGCCTGCGGTCAGGCGGCGGTAGGGCTGGGTCCGCCACGCGCGCGGCGAACGCAATCGTCCCAACCATGGGTCGGAGAGCCTCACCCCAACCGAGCTGCGCGTCGACTTGGTGGCCGAGCCTGACCAATCCTCGGATCGGCGAACGGATGTTCATCTCACGCGGAACCGTGAAGGCGCACCTCTCCCACATCTTCGCGAAGCTCAACACTGGGACCAGGGGCGAACTCGCGGCGCAGGCGACGCGCCGCGCAGCGGACTCGTGATGAGCGTCACACACCGCTGGTGCGCCACCCCAGTCACGGCGAGTCACTGATCGTCGTTTCTGGCCACAAATAGCCACCTCAGGGCCCCAGATATGACACATGGCACATGTACTGAGACGACCTGGGGCCTAGCCTGGCTGAAACAGTCAGCAAGGGGAGTTGATGATGACCACTCGTGAGGCTTTCGAGCTAGGGACCGAAAGATTCAACGCGCATGATCTCGATGGGTTCGCTGAGATGCTCGCGGACGACGTCGTGTTCGTGGCGCCGGGCGGCGACGGCGGGTCGGGGAAGACCGCCTGCGTCGAGTTCTACAGCCGCTGGCTGAGCGAGTTTCCCGACGCGCACCTCGAGGTTCGCGACCGGCACATCGCCGACGAGATGGCCGTCGAGCATGGGACGTTCACGGGCACCCACCACACGGCTCCGTCAATGGGCCGGTCGATCAGGCTCGACTACGTCCAGGTCCTGCGCTTCCGCGATGGCAAGCAGGTATCGCTGAACCTGATCTTCGACCGTCTAGTGATGCTCGAACAGCTCGGCCTCCTCGCCGACCGGAGCTGAGGCGATGAGTCCCGGCAAGAAGCGCATCCTGTTCCTCGTCTCGGCGCACAACGGCCTTAGTCAGCGCGCCGAAATCGCCCTGACCGACGACGGCCACCGTGTGAACGTAGCGGTGGTCGGCTCGCCCGCCGAAATGGAAGCGGCGGTCGGCCAATACCACCCCGACCTGGTCGTGTGTCCGTTCCTGAAGAAGCTCATCCCCGGGTCAATCTGGTCCGAGCATCGCTGTCTGATCGTGCACCCCGGTCCGGTCGGAGACCGCGGACCATCGTCACTCGACTGGGCGATCGACCTCGGTGCCAACGAGTGGGGCGTAACCGTGCTCGAAGCCAACGGCGAGTTCGACGCCGGACAGGTCTGGGCGACGAGCAGCTTCCCCATGCGTCCGGTGGGCAAGAGTAGCCTCTACCGGCACGAAGTTCGTCACGGGGCCGTGCGGGCGCTCATCGAAGCCATCGACCGCATCGACGGCATCGCCTCGGCGCCGACCCTGCCGGAGCTCCGCGGCTCTGGGGGGAGGGGGGGCGCGCGCCCCTTGATGACTCAGGACGTCCGCGCCATCGACTGGGGTTCGGACACCACCGAGAGGGTGGTGCGCAAGATCCACGCCGCGGAGGGCCACCCCGGCGTGCTCGACGCGGTCGGCGGCCGGGAGTTTCATCTCTTCGGCGCTCACCGCGAGAGAAGCCTGCGAGGGCAACCTGGTGAGATCATCGCGCGGCGCAACGGGGCGATCTGCCGGGCAACCAGCGACGGCGCGGTGTGGATAACCCACCTCAGGCGCGCCGACACACCCAGTGAGCGGTATTTCAAGCTTCCCTCGACTCGCGCTCTGGAATTGGCCGGAGCCCCGGTGACCGTACCAGAGGTGACAGTACCGCCCCGCGCTCAGCTGCCCGCCGATCACACCTATCGCGAGATCGTGTGTGAGGAGCAGGAGGCGGTGGGTTACCTACACTTTGACTTCTACAACGGGGCTATGAGCACCCAGCAGTGCAACAGGTTGCGCGAGGCGTACATCGATCTGCGCTCCCGCCGTGATGTCAGGGTGATCGTATTGATGGGCGGTGGCGACTACTTCTCCAATGGCATCCACCTCAATCTCATCGAGGCGGCCGAGGATCCGGCAGCTGAGTCGTGGCGCAATCTGCAGGCAATCGATGACCTCGCGTGCGAGATCATCGAGACCGACACGCATATCGTCATCTCCGCTCTGGGTGGTGACGCCGGGGCTGGCGGTGTACCGCTGGCGCTCGCAGCCGACCACGTGCTCGCGCGCGAAGACGTCGTGCTGAACCCGTACTACCGGCACATGGGAGGCCTGTATGGCTCCGAGTACTGGACGTATCTGCTGCCACGCCGCGTCGGGCGTGTGATGACAGAACGCCTCGTCAGCGCCCCGTTTGTGCCCATCGGTAGCCGGGAAGCGGTCCGGATCGGGCTCCTCGACGCGTCGTTCGGCGCCACGCTCGACAGCTTCGATCGCGAGTGCCGGGTCCTCGCCCAAAGGCTCGCGAACGCCACGAACCTCGACCGTCTGCTCGAGCGCAAGCGCCGTCAGCGGGCCCGCGACGAGAACATCAAGCCGCTGCACGTCTACCGCAGCGAGGAACTAGCGCACTCGTATCAGTGCTTCTTCGGCCCCGATCGTAGCTTCCACGAGGCCCGGAGGCGGTTCGTCTACAAGATGTCCGGTTCGCTGCCCGCCGTGGCGCCTCGTCCGGGGCGAGTGGTGCGCGCCGCTTAGTGTCCTGACTCACGAGATCTCAGACCCAGATACGGCCCGAGGAGACCAAAGCCCACCAGGAGCGCGGCCCCTTCGAGGAGGCCGCGAAGGGCGCCGTCATACGGGTCCATGGCACTCGCTCCGGCGATGGCAACGACGACGGCCAGCACGAACGCGACCACAAACGCGAAGCGCCAGGGCGCTACGCGCAGTGACTCGGGGACGAACGGCCCGAGGTCGCTGACCAGATCTCCGGCGCCTCCGTCGGCCGACGGCCGTACCCGGGCGGCGGCTATGACCGTAGGCGAGGCGGCCGCGATCGCGACGAGGCCAACGCCCGCCGCGACCCATGCAACCATGCGCCAGCTCGAGGTCAGGAGGGGCGGTGCCGCCAGCACCATCACGGGCAAAGCGATCATCGTCAGCGCCCCTGTGGCCAGGCCGACGCTGGCCCGGCGCCTCAGCACGACCGCCTCCCCTCGGGACACGACGCGTTGGCCACGCAGCCTGTAGGCCCGGAGAAACCCAAGGCCACCGGCCACGAACGAAACCTGTCCCGCCAGGAGGCAGCAGAACAGCAGCAGCCTGACCGGCGTCGACACATTGCTCCGGCCGACACCTCCTTGGATGGCGGTCGCCGTGAGCGCGAACAGTGTGCCGGCCAGGGCCAGCGCGGCGAACGCCCGAAAGGCCGCGGTGCGCGCCCGCACGGTGCCGAGCTCGTCCGCGAACTGGCGAGCCAGTGTGTGCGGCGAACCCAGATCGGCATCGGGATCGGATTCGAGGTGATCGGCGAGCTCGGTCACGATTCTTCGTCTCAGGGCACCCTGGATACCGACCCTCGTGAGTTCGGCGGACAGCGTCTGGAGATAGCCGGCGGCAGCGTCCGCCTCGCTGCTCATGCCAGCACCGCCTCGACCGTGTTCGAGAACTCCCGCCACCGGGCGCGACGTACGCCCAGCTCACGCCGGCCCGAGCGGGTCAGCGAGTAGACGCGGCGCCTGCGGCCTCCGTCGGACCAGGCGCTCTTCAGCAGGCCGCTCCGCTCCAGGCGGTGGAGGGCCGGGTACACGGTTCCCTCCGGGAGCGCCAGCTGGCCCCCGCTCCGCGTCCGCAATTCCTCGATCACCGCGTACCCGTGCATCGGCGTGGTGGCGATCACCGCGAGGATCAACGCGTCCAGGTGCCCCTTTAGTTCCTCGGCCTCCATTGGCACGAGAGGTTATACCTAGCAATGCTAGGTATCAACCGGCCGGCGCGTGCGGGCGACGGCCCGGGGCCGCCGTCTTGGCGCACTGGGATCCCGGCGAGACCCCGAGGTACCCGCACGGCTGTCCCGACTGCTGGAACGTGAACGACGCCTTTGGTTTGGCGCGTGAGCATTTGTAGTTATCCGAACTGGGCTCACTGCACTTCCAGCCGGCGGTTTTGAACGCACCGACACCGGTAAGGGCGTCGGCTGAATGGGGCTGGAAGTTGCCCGCGTCGAGCGCCCGGTAGACCTTCTTGCAGGTCACTCGGGTGGCCGTGATGTTGATTTCGTACGCCTCCGCACCGACCGGCCCCATCTCGTATATGTGGGGTGGCCCGGTGTGGTTAGCGCATAGCCGTGACTTCGCGGGAAGCGCCTTGGCCGACCACGAGACCTTCTCGTGGCAACCGCCGAGTCCCGGAGCGCTGGCAATCGTGGCAGAAAACGTGCCGCCGGCACGGCCGTGGGCGCGGAAGCTGCCCCTAACCGTCTCGGTGAGAAGTCCGTGGTGGGCCGTGAGGGTGAAGCGGCCGTGCGCGATCCTGCCGGATTGGGGCGCTGGCGGCATCGCGTTCATCGCGCACGGCGGGTTGGAGAACTCGCCGCCGAAGTCAGACAGGGTCCTGCCGTTGGCAGAGATCGTGAAGTGCACGTGATGCTTATCCGCGCCGAGGTACGCTCGTCCCTTGAGCGGCGCGGTCGCCGACGCGACGGCAGCCCCCACGAGGAGGATCGCCAGGACGAACAGCGTCCCGAAGCCCCAGTCCAACCGATGTACGCGCCCAACTCGGTCAAACATCCTGGGTAACGTTAACCGGCGGTCAAGCGGAGGTCCAACGGGACCCCCGGCCACGGCAGGCGACAACAGCGTGGGCCCTCAGCCTGAGCGTTGAGCGAAATTGCGTTGGGCTCGCTTGCACCGACAGGCCCGGATCGGTAAACAGCGCATCTGTGCCGGCTGCAGCTGACCCGATGAGAGAAGGCGAGATCGACCACGAGAAGCGCGTGGCGGCCGAGGCTGCCGCCCAGTTGGTCGAGGATGGGATGACCGTCGGCCTGGGCACCGGCTCGACCGCCGCGTACCTGCTGGCCCCCCTGGCCGCGCGCGGGCTGTCGCTCACATGCGTGGCCACCTCGCCGGTGACGGCCAAGGAGGCCGCTCGGCTCGGGCTCAACGTGGTCGATTTCACCGGCCTGGAAGCCCCCGCGCACCTGGACATCACCATCGACGGCGCCGACGAGGTCGCGCCCTCGGGTTGGCTGGTGAAAGGGGGCGGCGGAGCACACACGCGCGAGAAAGCGGTGGCCGCAGCGACGGAGCGCTTCGTGGCCATCGTGTCGTCCAACAAGCTGGTGGACCGGCTGTCGCCGCCGATCCCCCTGGAGCTGGCCGAGTTCGGCCTCGCCGGTACGCTCGCGCGACTGGGATCGGTGCGCATTCGCGACGCGCCCCCGAGTCCCGACGGAGGCGTGATCGCCGACTACACGGGCGAGTTCGACGATCCCGCGGCGCTGGCCGCGTGGCTGTCCGCCGCCACCGGCGTCGTCGAGCACGGCCTGTTTCCCGCCTCGATGGTCGCCGACGTCCTCGTCGGCCGCAGCGAGACCGTCGAGCACATCACCATCGGCTAGCCCCCGCTGGCCTACAGAGGCGTGTTCGCGCAGGACGACAGGCTGAACGTGAACGACGCGATGTCGTTGCCTATGACCAGGTTGTGGGGCCCGGAGCCGCTGTTGAAGTCGTAGTTGAACAGGTCTCTGACCTTCCTCCACGGAGGAATGCACGCATGCGGGTCGCCGTGGTTGGGAGAGAAGAACACCCGGTAGGTGAACGGCGTGTTGTTCCAGATGGCCCCATCGACGTTGCGGCACCCGTAGCGAGACCAGTTGTCGCTCGGATAGCCCCGGAACGGATTGACCTTAAAGCAGAGCCCGTAGCCGTTGTCGTAGATGTAGTCACAGAAGTAGCCGCTCGGACAGTTCGCGAAAGCCTTGCCAGAGGCGACGAGCGCAGCAGGAGCCGTTCCCTTGCCGCCGTTTGAACGTGACGCAGCTCCGTCGGCTCCGGTCACGATGACGACCGAGGCGATGGCACCCCAAACGAACGCGACGGTCCCAATTCGTCGACAAATGGCCACGTGGCCCTCCCCTCAGGGTCGCAAGCTGCCGGTCGGGCAAGCCTACCGCGGGGACCGGGGCCGTCAAGGCGGCGGCCTCGAAAGCGGGGCCGTCTTTAATCTACGATCGGCACCGCCGTCATCACGCGCGTGAATGCGAGGAGCCAGCGGATGGGAGATCCGGAGGAGCGCATCTCCGATGCCGACCGTGAGCAGTCTGTGGCGTCGCTGCAGGATCACCTGCTGGCCGGTCGGCTGACCCTGGAGGAGTTCTCCGAGCGGGTCGACCAGGCATACGCGGCGCGCGTTCGGGCGGACCTCGATCGGGCCAGGGTTGGACTGGAGCACAGCGACGAGCTGCCGGCGGTCCGGTCCAAACGACGCGCAACCCGTTTCACCGGCGCCTTCCTCGGCCGGGTGGTCAAGCGCGGACGCGTCAGGCTGCGGCGCTGGACAGTCGCCGGCGGTGCCCTGTGCGACCTCGATCTCGACCTGCGCAAAGCCCAGATCGACGAACACAGAACCGCGCTAACCGTGCTGGTGGGATTCGGGAACGTCGACGTGTACGTGCCCGAGCACGTCAACGTCACCGTGACCGGGCTGGCAGTCGGTGGCCACCGCCGCGAGTGGGGCCAGGACGTAGAACGCCCGCACTCGCCCGACCTCTCGGTGCGGGTGATCTCTCTGCTCGGCACCGTCGACGTGTGGCGCGTTCCGGCGGACATGCCGGGGGACTACGGTGAGATCTTGCGTCAGATGCGAGCTCGGCAGCGCGAGCTACCCCCTTAGTCCGTCGGCACGTCCACCCGCGGCGGGCCTCCACACTCGAGTCCGTACACCATTGGAGCCTTGCTGGTGTTAGTAGGATGTGAACCAAGCGTAAGAGAGAGGGAGCATGGAAGCGCGAGCTGCCCAAACCCGAGCGATCTCGCCATCACGGCGGGCTTTCCGGGCCTGGCGGGCACAGCGGTAGATGTTCGCCCCGAGCGCGCCGAAGCGTCGGTTGACGGTGGCCTACGCGTTTCTGCTGGCGGTTCGGCTCGCTCAGGTACCGCTGTTGATCTCCCTGAGCGGGACGCGAGCGGCCCGCTCAGCGGTGCAGCGTGGAGTGCCCGCGGGCAGGTTGATCGCCCGCGGACCGGCGGACAGCCCTCAGCTCATCGCTGCGCCCAACGGACTGATCGGCTGGTGGCTGACGGGCCGCGGCGCCCGGCGGCGACTGGCCATCGGGCTGGTCGACAACGACCGTCTGGTTCGTCGTGGCAGCGTCGCGCTGAGCGCACTGGCAGGCCCCGGTGGCACGATCAAGGACACCCCCGCGCTGGCCCTCGGCCCGGGAGGACGGCTCCTGATCACCTGGCGCAGCGTCAGAGCCAGGGCGCACGTGGCGACCCTGGGGATCGGGGTGTGGAACACGCGGCTAACGGGCCGGCCGACGCTGAGGCTGGCTGGGTCCGTGCCCCTGGTCACCACGTCGCGCGCCAACGACCTGGGCCCGGACGAGCAGCATCTGGACTTTGACGCCACAACCCACCGCTATCTCCTCGTCGAGGAGAACGTGCGGCCCTGGATGACCCCCAACAGCACGACCCCGAACCGGCCCGAGATCCTGATCAGCGAGATCGGCGCCGACGGCCGGCCGGTGCGGACGAGCGCGATCGGGCTGCCGGCCGCGGGGAGCTTCATCGGTCCGACCGTGCGCGTGCTGCCGTCCCGCGATGGCTACCAGCTGATTGTGACCACGCACAGCGTCGGACCCGACACCGTGTCGGGCCCCGATCAGGTGTGGCTGTACCCGGTTGATCGCGGCGATGAGCAGTCCGGCCCGCAGGTGTACCTCTACTCGGCCCAGCCGCTCGATCAGATTCTCGACAGCGCGGCGGCGCCGGGTCCGTACGGCGCTCGGCTGCTCGTGCTCGAGGTCGCTGACCCCGAGCAGAACGGAGCGCAGGACAAGCAGCTCATCGGCCTGGCCTTCGACCGCTACGGCCCCGTCGGAGCGCCGTTCGTGATCAGCCAAGCCGTCGACCCGGGCGCACAACTGCCCGCTCAGCCGTTGCTGTACAGCACGAGCCGGCCGGCGCAGTTCCTGCTGGTGTGGAACGAGGGCACCGCCGGGCTGTTCGCGACAGTCACCCTGACGGGCGGACCCGTGCGATTGCGACCGCTGTTCACCGTCCCCCATCGGCTGCTCATGCAACCCGCCGCGGGGATGACCTACGACCCGGCCAGCGGCCAGCTCGAGGCTCTGTGGCAGGACCCGGGATCGGCGCCTGCACCGCAGGACATCGCCGCCCAAGCACCGCTGTATCTGAGCGCCGCGCCCGTCAACTGATGGGCCGGAGATCGTCGGGCCACCCCGACGGCCACCGACACGCGACCCTCGCCTACATCGGCACCTTGATGCCGCGCTTGACCAGCCAGACGTTCGCCGGCCAGGAGGTGAAGTACCCAATGATCATGCCGATCTGCATGAGAAACCAGAAGGCGATCGAATCGGGCATCAGGTGATGCGGCGCCGGAAAGAAGACGAACGGCATCAGGGCCATCCAGCCAAACAGGCCGATTTCGAAGAAGGTCAGTGAGACGATGTCCGCCTTCGCTGCCGCCTTCAGCCCGTCCCTGACCCCGAGTCCCCGCATCGGCGCGATCGCGAAGTACTGAAACACGATGCCGAACGAGACGGCGAGGATGTAGTCGCCGATGTATTCGGCAAACAGCGCGTAACCGGCGATCGTGAGCCCCACGGCGAAGATGATCCACTCAGAGATGAAGTCGCCCAGCGTGCAGCCCGAACCGCAGTGGCTCACCTCGATCGCCATCGTGACCCACCCCGGCCTTGCCGGCTCGGGCGGTTGATCCGATTCAGGCTCGCCACCGTGGTCCGTCTCGTCGCGCGCAGGCTCGTCGCCGCGCCCCGAGACGACACGCCCCGCTGACACGGTCGCCATCTGCGGGGTGCTGGCCGGCGAGGGCGGCCGGACGCTCGAGTGGTTCGCCGCCGTCACCGGCGGCGCAGCCGCTCGGGCCCATCGCCAGTAGAGCCACAGCGCGAACGGTCCGAAATACAGCGCGGTGATCGGGAACACCCAATTCATCACGCCCATCGGCTGGCGCCGATGGTTGAAGACGATGTCGTAGGCGATCCCGCCCGCGCAGACCAAGCAGATAGAGATGTAGACCCAGGCTACGGCCGTGAGCCACGTCGGTGCCATTGACGTGATCCGATCCTTCCCGTTCGGCGCCAGGAAAGGATGACGCAATCGGGGCGCTGTGTCACGGGCGGCGGCGCGGCTCCTGGACCCGGCTCACCGACACTCCCTCGACCTGAGGCTCATCATCGCGGCCGGCGGAGCGAGGTGTTCCGGCAGTCGACCTGTCACATCGCCGACTGCTCGCGGGTCTAGTTTCATGACACGAGCGCCAGAAGGGACGTGACAGTGGATCAACAGGACTATCTGGCCCAGCGATTCGAGGAGCACCGACCCCACCTGCGGGCCGTTGCCTACCGGATGCTCGGCTCACTGAGCGAAGCAGACGACGCGGTCCAGGACGCGTGGCTGCGGCTCAGCCGAACCGACGCAGGCGAAGTGGAGAACCTCGGCGGCTGGTTGACGACCGTCGTCGCCCGCGTATCCCTGAACATGCTGCGCTCGCGGCGGACACGGCGCGAGGAACCGCTCGACGTCCACGTGCCCGATCCGATCATCGATCCCGCCGACGGGACGGACCCCGAGCACGAAGCGCTGCTGGCCGATTCACTCGGGTTGGCGCTGCTCGTCGTGCTCGAGACGCTCACCCCGCCGAACGCCTCGCGTTCGTGCTCCACGACATGTTCGCCGTGCCGTTCGAGGAGATCGCGCCGATCGTCGAACGCTCACCCGACGCAGCGCGGCAACTGGCAAGCCGGGCGCGCCGCCGCGTGCGCGGCAACGCGCCGATCCCGGACGCCGATCTGACGGCCCAGTGGGAGGTTGTCGAGGCGTTTCTCGCCGCCGCGCGCGATGGTGACTTCGACCGGCTGCTCGCGGTGCTCGACCCCGACGTGGTGCTCCGGGCCGACAGTGGGCCGACAGGCCCCACGCGCGAGGTCCGCGGCGCCGAGAACGTGGCCCGAAATGCGCTCATGTGGTCACGCGTGGACCTGACCATGAGGCGGGCACTCGTCAACGGCACGGCGGGAGTCGTGTCCACCCGCGACGGGCGGCCGTTCTCGGTCGGCGCCATGACGATCAGAGGCGGCAAGATCGTCGAGCTCGACATCCTCGCCGACCGGGAGAGGCTGGCGCGACTCGACCTCACCGTCCTCGACGATTAATTTTGCCCAGGGCTGCCCTGCCCCCGCGCTTCAATACGTGGACTAACCGCGTTTACCGTCTCCGGAGAGGGCCATGCCGCAAGCCGACGTCGATGGGCTCAGCATCAACTACGAGGTAACTCAACGCTGGTGACGTTCGGAGCGCGCGACCTGGCCACGTCGACTCGCTTCGCTGATCCGCTCACGAACGGGATCGCCGACGCCGAGCTGGTCGTCTTCGATCATCTATCCCACGGCGCGCTGCACGAGGATCCCGGGACCTTCAACGGCGCCACGGTCGATTTCCTGCTCCGGCACAACGAATAGCCCGACCCTCGACCTCGCTCTCACGTCGGGGCGGGTCCGCTGGTGCCCCGCGCCACCAGTGTCGGAGGGACGACGAGCCGCCGGGCGCGTCGTCCCGGCTGCTGGATCCTCGTGACCAGAGCGTCCCCGGCAATCGCCCCGATATCGGATGCCGCCTGATCGACGGTGGACAGCGAGATATGACGCAGACCCGCGAACGGAGTGTTGTCGTACCCGACCACCGAAAGATCACGCGGAACATCGATGTCAAGATCGACGGCCGCATCGAGCACGCCGAGCGCGGCCAGATCGCTGGCGACAAAGATCGCCGTGGGGCGCGGCGCTGCCCGCTCGAGCAGCTGCCGGGCGCCACCGTAGCCCCCGGCTTCGCTGAACCCCCCCGGCACGACGTCGATGTCCGAGCCGCGGCCGAGGGCGCGCATCGCCTCGCGGTAGCCGCTGATGCGGTCGTCGCCGGCACGCTCGTCGCTGTCGCCGATCATGGCAATCCGGCGGTGCCCGAGCTCCGCCAGGTGCTCGACGGCGAGCGTGGCACCCGCATGGTCGTCGTTGACCACCGAGTCGACCCGCGGCAGCTCCGGTGTCCGCGTGAGGTTGACCAGCGCGGTGGAACGAGCCGCGTCGAGGAGAGCCGCGCGCCCAAGCCGCGCGGTGGCGCAGACGATCCCGTCCACGCGTAGCTCGAGCACTCGGTTCAGCGCCGTCTCCTCGGCCTGCTCACGTCGCTTTCCGCTGAGCACCATCGTGGTGTATCCCTCGCCCTCCACCAGCGGCTCCAGGCCGTTCATGAATTCCGGCAGGAACAGGTTGTGGAGGTCGGTGACGAGGATCGCGATCGCTCCCGATCGTCTTCGGACCAACGTTCTCGCCGCCGCATTGGGGCGGTAGCCGAGCTCGGCGATCGCGCGCTGGACCGCGGCGCGCCCTGCCTCGCTGACCCGCGGGGAGTCACGCAGGACCCGCGAGACCGAGCGATTTCGATACGCCGGCACGCGCCGCGACATCTTTGATCGTGGGCCTGTTTGCGGTGTTTGACGTTCACGAGGGGTTCGGTCTAGCCTCGACCAGTCTAGGTGGGAACGTTCCCACGAATCCCCTTGTGAATCCTACCTCCGACCCGGAGGTACCTGACAGTGAACGCAACGGCCACCCGCGACTACAGCCTGATCGGACGCGACAGTCGAGCGCGCGGTAGAGCAGGGCCTGGCCGCGGCTGACTGGTACCACACGGAGGTCCCGCGTAAGCGCATGAAGGCGCTCATGCGACGCCGCGACGGCCCGGCGATCCGTGACACCCTTCTCTGGCTCGCGCTGCTTGACCGTCTTCGGGTTCCTCGGCGGCTGGTTCTGGGGAAGCTGGATGTGCGTCCCCTTCTTCCTCTGCTACGGGGTCCTGTACGGAGCGTCATCGGATTCACGCTGGCACGAGTCCGGTCACGGAACGGCGTTTCGCACGCCTTGGCTCAACGACGCTCTCTACCAGGTTGCTTCGTTCATGAACATGAAGGAGCCCACGCTGTGGCGCTGGAGCCACGCGCGCCACCACACGGACACGATCATCGTCGGACGCGACCGCGAGATCCTCGCGATGCGCCCGCCGGACGTGCTGCGGCTGGTGCTGAACGTCCTCGGCATTCGTGACGCGCTCGATGTCACGCTCAGCGTCCTTCGCCACGCGTCGGGACGCCTGACGGCCGAGGAGCTGACGTTCATTCCCTGCACCGAGCGCCACCGGGTATTCCGCGAGGCCCGCGCGTGGGTCGGCATCTACATGGTGGTGATCGGGCTCGCCATCTATCTCGGCAGCCTGCTACCGCTCATGTACGTCGGATTGCCCAGCCTGTACGGTCGTTGGCTGGCGCACTACTTTGCCTTCACCCAGCACGCGGGGCTGGCCGAGAACGTGCTCGACCATCGGCTGAACTCGCGCACCGTATACATGAATCCGGTGCTGCGGTTTCTGTACTGGAACATGAACTACCACATCGAACACCACATGTTTCCGATGGTTCCGTACCACGCTCTACCAAAGCTCCACGCCGAATTGCGCGACGACCTGCCGACGCCGTGCCGCAGCTCGATCGCGGCCTATCGCGAGATCCTTCCGGCGCTGTTGCGCCAGACACACGATCCCGAGTACCACCTCGAGCCGAGACTGCCGCCATCGGCGAGGCCGTTCCGGCCCGAGCTGCACCAGGTTGTCGTGGAGACGTGACCGACCGGCCAATCGCCAGAGGGGATCTGCTCAGTGACCGATGAGACCTGGGTCGAGGTCTGTACGACCGACGAAATCGATGAGGAAGACGTCATCCGCTTTGACCATCACGGGCACACATTCGCGATCTACCGGAGCCCCGAGGACACCTTCCATGCCACCGACGGACTCTGCACTCACGAACGTGCCCTGCTGGCCGAGGGCCTGGTCATGGGGAATGTGATCGAGTGCCCGAAGCACAACGGACGCTTCGACTACCGGTCCGGGCAGGCCAAGCGCACTCCGGCTCGGGTCGACCTGAGGACCTACCCTGTCAAGGTGCAGGACGGAACCGTCTTCATCAACGTCCCACTCGAGCTTGGCTCATCAGACGGGTAGCGCCGCGACGCTCACGGTGTTCTGGCACCCCGACGTGCTCCTGCACGACACGGGCGAGGGTGTGTTCGAGGCTGCACAATCCCCGCTGATCGCCTCACCCGAACCGCATCCGGAGTCAGCGGGACGGATCCTGAACATGAAGGCCATGCTCGAGCGCGGACCCCTGGCCGGCGCGCTCGAGTGGGCACCCGTTCGGCTTCACGCGGAGGCCGAACTGGAGATGGTCCACACGCCGGAGTACCTCGATGACCTCCGCAGCTCAGCGGCGGCGGGTGGCCGCCGCTACACCGCCACGACGGTCCTCGGGCCCCGGTCGTGGCCCGCCCTGGTGGCGGCGGCCAGCGCCGCAATGGGGGCCGCCTCGGCAGCAGTGGCGCAGTCCTCAACCCCGACCTATGCGCTCGTGCGCCCGCCGGGTCACCACGCCCAACCGGCGTGTGCCGATGGCTACTGCTTCCTCAACAACGCCGCCCTGGCCGCCGAGACCGCGCTTCGGGCGGGGGCCGAGCGGGTGGCGATCGTCGACTTCGACGTCCACCATGGCAACGGCACCCAGGAGTGTTTCTGGACCCGGTCCGATGTCGTGACGATCTCGCTGCAGACCGTAACCATGGGCGGCTTCCGCAGGCTCGGCGAGATGCTCCGCTCGCTCGCCGCTGAGTCCGCCGGCGGGCGGCTAGCGCTCATCCAGGAGGGCGGCTACGCTCCCACCTACGCGGCCTTCTGCCTTCACGCGACGTTGTCCGGCGCGCTCGGGGTTGCGACCGATCTCGCTGATCCCCTGGCCTTCCTTCCGGATCGCGAAGAGGTTGTCGAACCCGCGCTGGCGCGGGCTCGTGACGCGCTAGGCCCTTACTGGCCGGCGCTCCCGGGCTAGTGAAGCGGTCGCGGGCATGCGAAAGGAGCCATGATGGATGCACAGGAGATCATCGCCTTTCTCGATCGCCAGACGGCACAGATCGCCTCACGGCACGCCGACCGGGCGTTTGCGCCCGAGGAATACGCCGACCGGCTGAACCGGCTGCGCTCCGCGATGGAGGAAGCCGAGCTCGATGTGCTCGTGGTCAGCGCACCCAACGCGATGTGCTGGCTGCATGGCTATCAATCGCGTTGGTACAAGACTCACTCAACGACCGCCTGGCCGCCATTTCAATGCACGGTGGCCCATGTCAACCATGACCGGCTGCTCCACTTCGACATGGAGCGCCACCGCTACCTCATCCCGCGCACTTCTGTCGTCGACGATCTGCGGCTGAAGTCGGCCAGCACGGTGGACGAGTGGCTGGACTTCTTCCTCGGCGAGCTCCAGGCCGAGGGGTGGCTGGGCGGCACGGTGGGGATCGAGAAATGGAGCTCGGTGCCCAACCGCGCGACGAGCGAGCTCGTCGAGGCCGCACTGGTGGGCCGCGGCTGCTCGGTCGTCGACGCAAGCCTGGTGACCCGGCGGGTTCAGCAGTTGAAATCCCCGGCCGAGATCGAGCTCATGCGCCGGGCGGCCGAGGTGTGCGATGCAGGACTGAACGCGCTTCTTGACGTCCTCGCGCCCGGCGTCACCGAGCTCGAGGCATGGGAAGCCCTCGAACACGCGATGATCGCCACCGGGGGAGAGCCGGCCGCGCTCCAGGAGAACGTGTGGGCCGGAACCAGTCATCTCATCCACGCGCTCAGCTCCCGTCGACGGCTTCTCGCCGGCGACCTCGTGTGTGCCGACCCATGCGGCGTGGTGCACCGCTATCACGCCAACGCCGCCCGCACATTCTCGATCGGCGAGCCCGACCAGGCGGCGTTCGAGCTGATGGATCGGCTGGCCGGGGGCGCAAAGCTGTTCGAGGACACTGCAGCTCCGGGCGTCGCGGTCGCGGATGTCCAGCGTCAGCTTCGGGCCTACTACCAGGACTGCGGCCTATGGGACCGCCGCGGGTGGCTGGGCGGCTATGAGTTCGGTGTGGCATTCCCGCCCGACTGGGTGGGCGAGTGGATGTTCGGCGTCGACGACGCCGACTCCGACGACGTGTTCGAGGACGGCCTGGTCACGAACTACGAGAGCATCGTTGGGCTCGTCCTCATCGACACCTTCGTGATCGGACCGGGCGGAGCCGAGCGCCTCGGCGGCCTCCCGCGCGAGATCCTTGTGGCGTGGACGTAGTGTCGCGGTTCGGCGGCGGGAGCGTCAACGCACAGCGCTTCCGGAGCTCGATGGCAGGGAGGAAGTGGGCGTGACCCCCGCGAGCGCGCTCGCGCTGGCGGCGAAGAATTCCTCAACCTGGCCGCGCCGGTACGGCACGAAGCCCGTGAACAGGATGTCGGGAGTGACGTGCGGACGGTGGGACAGGACGACGTCGGTGACATCCCGCTTGAGGGCCGCATGCGCCCCGGCGTCGACGAGCACCACCGGAGACGGGAGGTGGGCCTTGCGCGCGATGAGCCTGGTCAGCCCCGCGTTCGGGGCCTTTTCCCAGACGTCCTCCTGGACCATCGTCGCGCCGACGACACCGGCCACGACCGCATCGACCTGACCCTCGTACGGTGGCACGATCACCAGCTCCTGGAAAAAGTCGGCGATCGAGTGGCCCTGCTCCTTCAGGACCAGCGCCGGCGCGAAGTAGCTCGTCGTGCAGTACGGATGGGCATAGCCGAGTGACCCGCCCTCCAGCTGATCGACGTCGGCCACGTCGCCCGAGGCGCGGACCAACAACACACTGCTGAGGTTCGGCGAGCCATCGCCGGCGTAGAGCGCACTCGCGATCGGCTCATACGCCGGGTCGTCGCGGACGTAGAAGTAGTTGGCGGCAGGTAGATACGACACTGTCTGCACGCTGCTTCGGAGTGCCTCCGTCAGCGCAGCCATGTCGTCATACCTGACCGGGCGGAGGTGATGTTTGTCGAACAGCGCTCTCCACTGCGGATCGTCGACGTCGAAACGGAAATTGCCGTCGTAGGCGAACGTCAGCGCGGGCATTGCGCCTGAAATCGTAACCGGGCGCCAGCCGAAAGTCTGGGGTGCCTACTGGGGCGAGGTCAGGTTGAGGAGCCTAGGATTGACCTGGGCGAGCACGCGAGAAGGGAGCATTGTGGGCGACACCGAAGGATTGCGATCGCGACTGTGGTCGCTCTGGCCACAGCCGTCATGGCTTCGGCAGCGGGTGCCCACCCGCGCTGGCCGGTGATTGGCTGCTGGGACTTCCGAGATGGCTACTTCAATCACTACGCATGGAGGTATGCACCTCGCGGCCTGTGCTCCATCACCCCGACGACCGGGGGGGATCGATCATGCGCACTGGAGGCACTGGGGTGGGAGGCAGGCAACCGCCCACGGCGATTTCGTCGACGACCTCGGTTTTCAGTAGCCGGCCAGGATCAGCGTCTACGACCGGCACCGGACCTGGAACTTCCTCGGAGGCGGGACGTATGCCGCGTGGTACACGAAGATGCACGTCGTTGCGAGGCGCGAGTTCCGCGGCGGAATCTGGCGGGGCCCGTACAACGTCTTCTTGAACGTGTCCCCTCAGGAATCAGGCGCCTCGCGCGCGATGGCTGCTTCGTCGTGTCAGGAGAGTTGGGGGTCGCCCGCGCCCGCGGGCATGAGCTGAGCCTCGACGCGCGCCGTCGAACTCGCACCGTCCGACCCCGGGCCCGAATGAAACCGACAACGCGTCATGATGTTGCTCGGATCGATTGGCCGCCGATGAGCTTCAGCGTTCCGCCCGAGGCATATGACGGCTACATGGGACGGTATTCGCGCCGCCTGGCGCCGCTGCTGGCGGACTTCGCGCAGGTCCGGCAGGGCCAGCAGGTGCTCGACGTCGGTTGCGGGCCTGGAGCGCTCACCGCGCACCTGGCCGCGATTGTCGGCGCGGGGCGCGTCGCGGCGGCCGAGCCCTCTCCGGGCTTTGCCCGGCATGCGTCGAGCGGGTCCCGGGAGCCGATGTGCGGATAGCACCGAGCGAGACCCTGCCGTGGGCCAACGACACCTTTGACGTCGTCCTGTCTCAGCTCGTCCTGAGCTTCGTCAAGGACGCCAACGCCGCCGTCGATGAGATGCGCCGGGTCGCTGTCCCCGGTGGGACGATCGCAGCCTGCACCTGGGACTACGCCGGTCAGATGCAGATGCTCACCACATTCTGGAAGGCGGCGGCGGTGATCGATCCGGACGCGCCTGCCGAGGGTCGAACCATGCCCTACATCGATCCCGATTCGCTGCGGGACCTGTGGCAGCGGGCCGCCCTGTCCGACGTCGATACGACGGCGCTGGTCGTCGAAGTCACGTACGCCGACTTCGACGACTACTGGGAGCCGTTCCTGACCGGCGCGGGCGTGGGCGGCCAGTACTGCGTATCCCTCGACGCCCCCCGCCGCGAAGCGCTGCGCGAGGAATGCTTGCGCGCGCTCGGCGAGCCGGCCGGCTCCTTTTCGCTGACGGCTCGCTCCTGGGCGGTCCGGGGTAGGGCGAGCAGGCCCTGACGCTGCTGGTCCGTCGCCGTGCCTGACGCTCGGCCATCGGGAAAGAATGAGATGATGCGCCCCGAGCGATGTTTGGGAACAAGAACAAGCTCGTCCAGGAGCTGCAGGGGAGCGGCGGCACGGTCGCATGGGCGACCGTTGTCCAAGCCGCAGACCAATGGCAGAGCTCGACCAGCACCTTCTCTTCCTACAAGGTGACTGACCACGTGAAGGTGACGCTCAGAGTCGAGCCCGACGGAGAGCCGCCGTTCGAAACGAGCTTCCATCAGGCGTTCCCGGGGATGGTGCCGATGGCCGGCTGGCAGTGCAAGGTCATCTATGACCCGAGCGACCACGAGAGAATCGCTGTCCTGTCCGATCACATCTTCCCGCCGGGGATCGATCACGATAAAGCGGAGCAAGCTGCCGCGATGCGTGAACAGGCGACGGAAGCTCTGAAGAGCGGCAAGATGGCCGAGTACATCGAACAGATGAAGGCCCAGGCACTCAGCGGCGCGCTCCCCGGAACGGTGATCGTCGACGGCAACGTGGTCTCCGGTGCCGCCAAGCCCCAGCCCGACACGGTCGACCAGCTGGCCAAGCTCGCCGACCTCCACGACAAAGGTGCGCTGACCGACGCGGAGTTCACGGCCATGAAGGCGAAGATCCTCGGGTCGAACTAAGACTCCATGCCCGACGGAGTCATGCACTGGGACGCGGGGTGGACGTGGTATCGCGTCGCCGGCGATTTGTCCGACAGCGAGCAGGCTCCCGTGGTCATCCTCCACGGAGGCCCCGGGGCAGCCCACCATTACCTGGAGCCGCTGGCAAGGCTGACCGAGACCACCGGTCGGGCGAGCGTGCTCTACGACCAGATCGGGTGCGGACGCTCACAGCACATGCCCGACGCGCCGGCGGAGTTCTGGACCGTCGAGCTGTTCTGCCGCGAGCTCGCCGCGCTGCTCGAGCACCTCAACATCGCCGGGCGCTATCACGTCCTCGGCCAGTCGTGGGGCGGGATGTTGGGCATGGAACACGCCCTCCGACACCCACCGGGCCTGCGCGCGCTCGTGGTCGCGAACTCACCGGCCTCAATGCCGCTGTGGGTCGCCGAAGGCAACCGGCTCCGCAGCCTGCTGCCGTCCGACGTGCAGGAGGCGCTCACCAGCCACGAGGCCGCCGGGACGACCGACAGCCCGGAGTATCAGGCCGCGATGATGAGCTACTACGAGCGCCACGTGTGCCGGATCGTTCCCTTCCCACCGGAGCTTCAGCGCACCTTCGACCAGCTCGACGAAGACCCGACCGTGTACCGGACAATGAACGGGCCGAGCGAGTTCCATGTCATCGGCTCCCTGAAGGACTGGGATATCACAGCCCAACTCGGGGGTATCGACGCGCCTGGCCTCGTCATATCGGGGGAGCACGACGAGGCGACCCCGGCCGTCGTTCGTCCGATCGTCGAGGCCATCCCGTGCGCCAGGTGGGAGCTGCTCGAGGGCGGCAGCCACTCGACCCACCTCGAGCAGCCCGATCGCTTCCTCGGGCTGGTGGCGGACTTCCTCGCCGTGCACGACTAGTACGGCGAACGCAAGTATGTCCGAGGTCAGGCGGATGGCTCGGCGTTCGTGGCGAGGACGCAGTGAGGGAGCGTGCCCTCAAGGCAAGTGACCGAACGAGGACGACGCCACGAGCGGCGAGACGTCGACTGGACGGGACGCAATCTCTCCATCGCGTTCCTCGGCTGGCTGCTTCCCAACACCCACGCGAGCATGGCAATCATCCGCGCTGCATGTTGGTCATCTGCATCGCGGTCGGCGCGGTCTGGTACATGGCCGCGCGATTCATCCGACTGCGCCGGGACAACGTTGACATACGACTCGCGTACGACTCGATCCCGCCGGAATAGAAGGGCGCCGCTGCTTCGTTAGGCAGCGATCATCTCGCTGCAGACCTCGCGCACCGCCCGCTCGAAACGCGAGAGCCCCTCGGCCAATTCCTCGGAAGTAATAATGAGTGGCGGAGCGAGCTCGATCGCCATCGCGTTCTGGCTCACCAGCACACCGAGCGAGCGGGCGCGCAGGACGATCGCCCGGAGTATCTCCGGGGCGAGCGGCTTGAGGCTGTCGGGACCCTGGGTGAACTCGACCGCGGCCCACAGCCCGAGGCCGCGCACCTCGCGCACAATCGGCATGTCCGAGAGCCGCTGCAGGCCCGCCAACAGCTCGCTGCCGAGGCCTTTCGCCTGGTCGATGAGACCGTCGTTCTCGTAAATGGAGATTGCCGTGAGCGCGGCGACGGCCGCCGCGGGGTGTCCGCCAAACGTATGAATGTCCGGGAATGTGCTCAGCGCATCTCGCATGTCGGCGGGGACGATCGTGGCCGCCAGCTGGAGATAGCCGGCCGTGAGCGCCTTGGCCACGGTCATGATGTCGGGCTCGACGTCCCAGTGCTGGATCCCGAACCACTCGCCCGTTCGACCGAAGCCGGTAATTACCTCATCGGCGATGAACAGCACCTCGTAGCGCCGGCAGATCTCACGGACTCGAGCGAGGTAACCGGGGGGCGGGATCTGCACGCCGTTGGCCTGTGCGATCGGCTCGACCAGGAAGGCTGCCACCAGTTCGGGCCCCTCGTGCTCGATGTGGTCGGCCAGGAAATCAGCGCAGCGGAGGTTGCAGCTCGGGTAGGTGAGACCAAAGGCGCACCGACTGCACGTCGGAGCCGGAATGCGCGAGAAGCCGGGAGGTCCAGGCTCGGCGGGTACGCGCACACCGAGCCAGTCGCTGGCCTCCTGAGCCCCGCCGACAGAGCCGTGGTAATCGAACCACCGGGAGATGACCTTGAACGCGCGCGGCTTTCCACGCTCTCGCTGGTACAGCCTCGCCATCTTGATCGCCGCCTCGTTGGCCTCCGAGCCGCTCCCGGTGAACACCGTGGTGACCAGGTGGTGGGGCGGCAACTTGGCGAGACGTTCAGCGAGCCTTACGGTCGGCTCGGCGACCTGTGACCCGGTGCCGGCGTAGTGCAGTGTCAGCAGCTGAGAGCTGATCGCCGACGCCATCCGTTCGTCGCCATACCCCAGCGCCGAGGCTCTCGTCGAGCTGCTCATCAGATCGAGGTACTCATTGCCCTCGACGTCGCGGAGCTGGACACCGCCCCCGTCCTCGAAGATCAATGGAAAGCCGGCGTCCACATCAGCTCGTGGAACCCGCGGCCAGATGTAGAACTCCTGTGCGGTGTTGTAGGCATCGTGCCCCGAGCGAGGGGTAACTCTGCTCGATGTCATTTCAGTCGACACCTCCTGGGGTCAGGCCTACGAGCGCTCAGCGTTCGATCTTCTCAGACCGATCACGCCGTGCCAAATACTCGGGTATGTGTTGTGATTATCGGAACAGTCTGCGCGCGAAGAAGGCTGCCTCGGCCTCGCCAAGCGCCGTGGCCGGCGGCGCGCCGTGTAGATACTCAGCCGCGATCGAGCCCCAGTCCGCGCCGGCCCCGAGCTGCTGCAGCACGATCCTGACGATGCCGTGCATGCGCCGGATGAGAACCGAGTCCGGGGGCACGGTGAACTGGTTGACCTGCGCCCTGATCGCCGCGCGCTCGTCGCCGTCCGAACGCTCGCGGTCGCGCTCGCGGCGCGCATGGTCTCGGGAGAAGCGACGCGGGCCTGGCACCGCATACCACTTGATCGCGCGACGCATCAGCCTGAGAGCGAGGTCGGCGTCGACAGCATCGGCGCGGCTCGCGGGCAGATACCCACCATCGATCAGAGCGGTCTTGAGCGCCTCCGCGTCCCGGTCGCGGGCTGCCAGCGCGATCGCGCTCTCCTGGTCCACGCGAGCACGGTCAAGGTCACGAACCAGTCCGAAGTCCAGAAAACAGACGCGGCCATCGGGGCACAGCAGATAGTTACCTGGATGCGGGTCGCCGAGGGCGATCCGGCCGCGATAGGCCAGCCCAAAGTAGAAACGGAACACGATCTCGCCGTAGCGGTCACGCTCGGGCTCGTCCGCTCGGCGCACGACCTCGAAGCGTTGCCCGTCGACGTACTCGGACACCAACACCCGGCGGGTCGAGAGCGCCGTGTAGACCCGAGGGATCCGCACGAACGGATGGCCGCGCATCAGGCGCTCGATGCGGCGGTGGTTCTGGGCCTCAAGCTCGTAGTCGAGCTCCTCCGAGACCCGCTCGCGGAGCTCGGCGGCGAGGGCCTTCCCGTCCAGTCCCGGGGCTAGTCGCTTGACGAGCGGGAGCAGCACCACGGCGTTCCGCAGGTCGGTCTCGACCGCCTCGGCGACGCCCGGATACTGCACCTTGGCCACCACCTCCTGGCCGTCGACGGTCGTTGCGCGATGGACCTGGCCAATCGAGGCGGCTGCGAAGGCGCGCTCGTCGAACTCGGAGAACACCGTGTTCAGCGGCGCGCCGAATTCCTTTCGCATGAGCTTCTCTAGGCGCGCGAATGGCACCGGCGGGATGTCGTCGCGCAAAGTGGCCAGCTTGCGCTGCAGCTCGTCCTGCTGGTCCTCGGGAAGGCCATCGAACTCGGCCATCGAGAGCATCTGCCCCACCTTCATCGCCGCGCCCCGCATCTGGCCAAGCTGCTCGACGAGTTCGTTCACCAGCGCGGCGGTCCGAGCGTTCTCGGCCGCCGCGGCGCGTTCCGGCGTTCGGACTCGGTTGGCCGCTCGCATCCCGGCCCACCTCATTCCCTGCCCGGTGACCAGCCCGCCGACGCGTACGGTCCGTGCGACTCGACCGGACGGCAGCTTGCCCGCCTCTGGAGGCGGATCCTCTGTCGGCAAGCTCGTCATACGACCGAGCCTAGCGGGGCGGCCCCGGCTGCCCCACCCGATCCCGACCGGGGTGGCCACAACCGCTGTCGTCGTCGAGTCCCACCGGATGCGGGAGACTGACGACCCCTCGATGAGCGACGTCTTCATCTCATACGCGCACGAGGACGCCACGTTCGTGGAGCGCCTACGCTCGCTGCGCCGGTCTCGCCGTCATTGGGTCTGCGCATTGGCTTGGCTCTTGCCCCCGGCGGTCAGGCCCTGGTGACCGTGGTGCAGACGGTCGCGGGATACACGCCTCAGGTCATCGAGCGATTGCTCGGACCCCAGGCGCTCGTACGCTCGGCCTGTGCCACGGCAGGCCGCAGCCTCACCCCCAGCGAGTGGCGGACCTTCGTCGGCACAACCCCACCATCCGACCTCGTGTGCCGCTGATGCCGGCGGCGGGCGTCGATGATCGTGGCGATGCCAGCGCGCTGCGCTGGCGGTTGGGGTCGGACCGCCTACATCCGGCGATCTGCCGTGACCTCGTAGAACTCGATCGCGCTGATCTCGCCCTTGGCCTCCGGCGGACGGTCCATCGCCTTGAGCGCCGCGTCTCCGGTGCGCAGATCGTCTTCGGTGTCGAACAGGCCAATCACCAGGCTACGGCCGCTCTCGGCATCGCTGAGCACCAGGATGCCGGAGGACGGCACGCCCTCGGGCGGCCGGTCCGAAGAGTTGATCATCTCGGCGAACTGGCGAATGGCTTCCTCGTCGAGGCCCTCCCAGTGAGCTACTCGGGCGTACACGTCGTCCTCCTCTGTTGCCGACGGTGAGGAGCCGACTCTAACGCCGTGTGCGTCACCGGCGCTAGGCCTGCCCGCGGGCTCGTTCATCATGAGACGCAGCGTGCATCAAGACATCGACGATGACAGCGCGGCAGAGGCGATCATCGCCTTCCTCCGCTCGGCGGGTGCGGCAGGACTGAGCCATGCGGGCGGACGTACGCTGCTCGATCATCTGACCGGGACCTACATGATCCTGCGTCGTTGGCGAGCGCCCGCATGGGTGCGGCACGGCGGGCTCCTGCATAGCGCTTACGGCGCCGATGCGTATCAGCACCAGCTGCTGGCCGTGAACAGAAGAGATGAAGTCGCCCTGCGTGGCGGGAGATCGGGCCGAACGCCTGGCCTATTTGTTCGGCACAACTCCCCGTGGCCCGCTGCTGGCCGGGACACATCGCTGGGCGCGCGACATGCCGACCCGATCGATCAGGGGCAGCCCGGACAGCGGGGAACCCGAGGCCACGCCCGAGGAGCTTGACGCGCTGGTGCTCGTGCACATGGCCAACCTCGCCGAGCAGACGCAGGCCGCGGACGGTTCGCCGGGCCACTGGCTCGTGAGGCTGGGCGAACTGGCCGAGCTGATCGCCGGCCAGCAGGTCGCCGCGCCGCCGTTCACCGCGCGACTCGGTGAGCTCTCGGAGACCGACGAGTCGCTGGTCCGTGGGGCATACCGAGACGCGCTCGGCGACGGCGATGGGCCCGGCGGCCGCGAGCATCGGTTGGGGCTGGCGGCCGCGATGGGGTCGGTCGTGGGAGAACCGTGCCTGTGGCTGGCGCACCTCGCACGGTGCCGCGGAGAGCTCACCGAGCCGCGGCTGTGGGCGCGCCTCGCGCGCACCCGGTTGTTGGAGTTCGGTACCGCCTGGGACAAGCGACTGACCTTCGACGCGTGGCTGGCCATCGCCGATGCGCTCGAACGCCAGCCAGACGGTGAGGTCCCGCGCGGTGCGCGAAGCATCGATCACCCGCGCGGTCTGCTTGCCGCCTACGTTCACCCCCACTCGACGGACGGTCCGCCCTCACGGAGTCAGCAGGCGATCACGCCACCGGATGGGGCGACGGGTCGCAGTCGCTTCCAGCGCTACATCGAGGCGCTCGCCGACGCCGGAAGCCCGCGCTCCGGGGCCGTCTACCCGGATCTCCCGAGTCGCCCGTGGCACAACGCGTCCGAGTTCCCGCTCGTCGATTACCTCGAATCGAACTACCGAGCAATCCGCGATGAGATCCTCGCTCTCGGGGCCACGAAGTTCCACCGCGAGAGCGAGCGCATCGCCAGGACCGGGGATTGGGACGTCGCGTTCCTGTACGAGCGCGGGCGCCGCCACGACGACGTGTGCGCGGCATGCCCGGTGACCACGCTTGGCGTCGAGAGCCACGCCACGATTCGCACGATGACGGGGTTGATCTATGTCTCCCGCATGCGGGGCGGGACCCACATCACTGTCCATCGCGGCCCCACGAACCTGCGCGTGCGCTGCCACCTCGCCATCACGGTGCCCCGCGGCGACTGCGCGATCCGGGTCGGAGAAAACACACGGCGGTGGCGGGAGGGAAGGTGTCTGGTCTTCGACGATTACTTCGATCACGAGGCGTGGAACCTAACCGATGCGGATCGCATCGTTCTGATCGTCGACATGTGGCACCCGGGCCTGTCCGACACCGAGGTGATGCTGCTCGAGGGGCTGCACAGGCACACCGACGCTCAGGCCCGCAGACTCAACCGCTACTGGTCGGCCAACGCGGCAGCCGCGCGAGGCGAGCAGCGACCAGGATGAGACGACCGCGGTGGCTCAGCCGTTGACGGCATTAGAAGTCGCCGCCATCGCCGCCGAAGTCTCCGCCGTCTCCGCCGTCACCCCAGCCTCCATCGCCTCCATCGCCGCCGTCCCCACCGTCGCCATCGCCGCCGAACAGGCCGTCGACCGCCTCCGCCCCCAGACCGATGCCGGCACCCAGCGCCGACCCAATGAGAAGCGTCGAGAGCAGCCCGCCGCCTCCGAAGCCGTTGAAATAGCCACCGGCCCAAGGGCCGTAGTGACGGGGGGCGTTCCAGTAGTCGGTGGGCCGGCCGTCGACCGTGACCTGCCGCCCATGGGGCTGAAAACCCTCCTTGATCCGCAGCGCATCGGCCGCGCAGGCCGGAACCGGCCGCATCGAACCCCCGGCCGGCGCCCACTCGACGTCCTCGGTGGAGGGGCCATGCCGGGGATCAAAGAAGCATGGCGGGCGCCGCTCTGGCGGCGCCTTCCCCTCAAGCAACGCCTTCGTGTAGGCCATCGCGTACCGCCCCTCCTCGAGGGTTTCGCTGACCGGAGCCAGATCCTCGGGTCGCTTGGCGCGGTCAAAGATTTCGCTGGCCCGCTGATAAGCCTCGAGCGCCTGCTCGTAACGCTGCCTGGCCTCCGCCGAGACGTCGGGCATCTGAATGTCGACGTCCAGCGAGCGGATGTCCTCGCCCAGCGCGACGAGGTCGTCCTGGGCGGATTCGCGAACCTCTTCCCACTCACGCTCGTGGCGGCTCTTGTGTCCGAAGAAGGGCACCTTTAGCTAACGATGATCTCACGCGTCAGCGCCCGGCGGCCTGACCGCCGTCGACGTGCAGCGTCTCGCCGGTGACGAACGTGGCGCGCTCGAGGTACAGAACCGCTCCGGCGATGTCGTCGATCTCGGCCAGCCGGCCCAACGGATGCAATGCGGCGAGCCCTTCGTACGACGCCGCGTCGTGCATCGGGGTTCTGACAATTCCGGGTGCGACGGCGTTGACGCGAATTCCACTTGATGCGTACTCGATGGCCAGCGAGCGGGTGACCGCACTCAGCCCGCCCTTGGTCAGCGCCACCAGCGCGGAGGGCCGCGCGCTGTCGGCACGATCGACGATGCTCGTGGTGATGTTGACGACGTGGCCGCTGGCCTGGGTGACCATCTGCCGGACGGCGTGCTGAGTGATGTGAAAGAAGCCGGCCAGGTTCACGGCAGTGATCGCAGCGAAGTCGTCCGCCGTGTAGTCCGTGAACGGCTTACCGATGAATACCCCGGCGTTGTTGATCAGGCTGTCGATGCGACCGAAGCGTTCGATCGCCTGGGCAACGGTACGCCGGGCCGTGTCCTCGTGCGTGATATCGCCCGCGACGGTGAGGTAGTCGGGCTCCTCGCTGTGCTCGATAGAGCGCGACGTGCCGACGACGGCGTACCCCGCGCTTCGGAACGCGTCGACCAGACCAGCGCCGATGCCCTGAGAGGCGCCCGTGATGACCGCGACTCTTGGCCGCTCAGCCAGATCCGTCATCTCAGGCACCCTTCAGGCCCAGGAATTGCTGACCGCCGTCGATGTCATAGGTGCCACCGGTCAGGGCTGTGTTGGTCATGATGTGCACGGCGAGCGCGGCGACGTCGGCGGGCCCCACCACGCGACCGATGGGCAGGGTCGCGCGCAGCTCATCACGGCGCTCGTCGAGCCCCTCGCCGAGCAGCGACGCTGACAGAGGCGTGTCGACGAAGCCCGGAGCGATCAGGTTGATGCGGACCGGCGCCAGCTCCAGGGCCAGGCTGGCCGTGAGCGCGGGCATCGCGGCGGTGACCGCGGACACGATTCCGGAGCCGGCACGGGGTCGGCGGCCGCCGGTCCCGCCGACGAGCACCACCGTGCCTCCGGGCCTCACCCGCTCGGCCGCGTTGTCCGCGACGTCGAGGGCCAGCAGGATGTGCTCGGAGACGGCCTTGCGCGCCTCCTCGAAGCTCATGTCGCGGAACCGACCGTAATGTGGTTGGCCGGCCGTCACCATCACGTGGTTGATCGGATCCGCGATGCCCTGAAAGAACCGCTTGAGCGCCGCCGGGTCGTTGGCGTCGAACGCCAACGTGCTCTGTGCGCCGATCTCCGTGGCGGCCCGCTCGAGTCGCTCCGGATCGCGAGCAGCGAGAATCACCGCCGCGCCCTCGCTGCGTGCCCTGCGGGCGGTTTCCAGCCCGATGCCGGCGCTCCCGCCGATCACGACCACGGTCTGGCCGAGCAGTTCGGGTTCCACGGCGCTCATCCTGACCTCCGTTGATCGGGTGGTGCGCGCATCGTTTGCTCCTGTGTTGGTCGAGGCTGGGCTGGTAGGTCTACAGGCTCGCGCTTTGCGGCGCCGCTCGCACCCGTGGATGCCCTGGTCTATTCTCGGGCGCCGGCTTTACGTGCGAGCCGAACTCTCCCGGCATTGGCGGTGGTCGCTGGCGTCCGCGCAGTTATCCCCGGCGGAGTCAATCGGAGCTACAGTAGCCCGGACCTCACGACAGACACGCTCGATTGAGCGAGAAGGGGGATTGGCATGGCTGGTGAGCAGAATCTCGAGACGGCCAAGCGCGCGTATGCGGCATTCTCAGCCGGCGACGCACAGGGGGCGATGGCCGATATGGCCGACGACATCGAGTGGATCACGCCAGGCAACAGCGCGATCAGCGGAACCCGGCGTGGCAAACAGGAAGTCGGGTCGCTGTGGGCCTCGCTGGCAGGCAAGGGGTTCAGCACGTCGCCTGAATACTGGTTCTCGGACGATGCGCGAGTGGTCCTCCTCACACACATCAAGATGGGGAACGAGGAAGCCGACTCGGTCGACGTCCTCACCTTTCGCGATGGCAAACTGGCCAAGTTCCAGACGGCCGGGGACACCGCGATGCTCGAGCGGGTGTTCGGCTCGAAGTAGCCGCGCCACCCGCGCCGCACACAACTAAGCGCCACCCACGTCCGCCGCTCCGCTCGCCGGGCCGCGTGGGCGCTGACCCCAGACCTGATGCAGGTACCTACGCCTCGACGGCCACGGGGTCAGCCCGCACGAGAACGGTGTCCGCGACCTCGGAGATCTCATCGGCCGGAAGGCCTGACCGCGACGCGTGTTCGCCGATCTTCTCGGGGCTGGACGCCTGGTAGATGCAGACGGTGCCAAGGCTGCCGTCGGGCTCGACGACGACATAGGAGCGGATCCAGCGGATGTCGGACGACATCTCGTTGTCGCCGACGCTGGCCGACCGCGCACCGGCGGCCTGGAGCTCCTCGGCTGAGCCCCAGCCACTGCGGCGTCGAATCACGTAGGTCCCAAGCTGTGGTGCGCTACTCATGTTCCGTCCTCTCTGCGGTTAGGTGCGTTGCACGCGCTAAGACGCACGGGTCGCGGCGATCCTTCCAGGATTGTCTGGTCGAGCACGGCGGGCAGCATTGCTACGACGATCGCCGCAAAGGGCACGGCGACGGACGCGGCCCTGTCCGAGCGACGGTCATTGGTTTGTCCAGAGGTCATCGGAGACTCCTTTCGGGCCGCGGAAGGAGGCGGTGGCGCTCGGCCGAGACTCGCCACGTCAGCACGGCGACGATGAACAGCGGAACGACCGGATGGCCGACGAGGACCGTGGCGATGAGCGCCACGAGGGCGAGCGTGAACGGCAGGGCGATTGCTCCCCTCGACCTGCGCGGGCGTGGGCGCGAGCGCGGGCCTGGCAGATCGGCCGCGAGCTCGCGCAGGTCGCTCGAGAAGACCGCGGCGCTCACCTGATCGAGGCGCTGCTCGAGCTCCTCGACAGACAGGCGCCCGGCGGCAGCGTGCGCGGCGAGGCGGTCGGCGGCCTGGTCCCGCTCGCGGTCACCTATGCGCACGTCCCCGCCGAGGGTCATGGGGATTGTGCGACTGGCGGCCGTGGGAGATGCGCGATTGGCGTCGGTGGGGAATGTGACTTTGGCGGTCATTTGGACCTCCGGGGGGTTGGAACACTGGGGCAAAGCTTAGATATCTAAATGTTAGATGTCAAGTGATCTGTTAGACTTCTGGCATGCCCCCGTTCCCGCTGCCGATCGGACTGCACCTAACCCGCACCGCTCACCTCGCCACCGAGGCGTTTGAGCGCGTGATGGCGGAGGCGGGGAGCTCCGCCTCGACGTGGCAGGTGCTGGTCCTCGTGCGTTCCCAGCAGTGGGACACCCAGGCCCGGATGGCGGAGGCGATGGGCATCACGGGCGCCACGCTGACGCACCACCTCAACGCGCTCGAGTCTCAGGGGCTGGTACGTCGTTGGCGCGAGTCGAGCAATCGACGAGTTCAGCGAGTTGAGCTCACCGACGCTGGCATCGCACTGTTCGACAGGCTGCGCGAGGTGGCGGTGCGCCACAACCAGAGGCTGCGGTCAAAGCTGACCGACGACGAGGTCAGGCTCCTGGCCGAACTGCTCGACAGGCTGCGAACGGGCCTCGAGGCACCTTCCGATCGCGTAGGCGAAGACGGAGTCGAGTCGAGTTGAGTGAGGCCTCCGGGGCCGACGGGCAGGACTCCACCGGGGGACGGAGAACGATCCCGGCATGTCAACTCCGCTTCGTGGAGCCTCCTTCACGGCGCTCGTCGCCATCCTCGCCGTCGCCGTCGTCGCCGGGTTTGCCTCCGGCAGCACCGGGCGTGGACCCCATGTCATTCACATCCAGACGATTCAGCCACACACACGCACGCTCGACTTCGCGCCTAAGGGCAAGAGCCCGGGCGACCTGTACGTGATCGATGCTCGCATCGTGGCTCCCAACGGACACACCACGATCGGTCGGCTGCGCGGCACCCAGACCGCGATCAAGCTCGAGCACGGCTTCGAGACCGTGGAGGGGATGCTGACCTACGAGCTGGGCGCCGGTAACGAGATCGTGGTTGGCGGTTTGAGCGCCTACCCGCTGCGCGGGACGGGCCTGGTCAGGGGCAAGTCATTCGTACGGCCGGTGCTCGGCGGAAGCGGCAAGTACGCCGGCGCCACGGGAACCGTGACGAGCAAGCAGCTTGCCGGCGGGCGCTATGACCAGGTGTTCCAGCTGACGTACTGAAGGGCGGCGCGCGGCGGCGTCGGGCGGGGCGTCGGGGCGTCGGGGCGGGGCGTCGGGGCGGCGGCGGTCGACGTCACAGTCGCCCCAGCGCCGGGCGCCAGTGTGACGAAGACGGCGTGGTGCGCCGTGTTCGTCAGTCTCGAGCGATCACGTCCGACGAGGGTGACGTTTACGGCCGGATCTGGATTGGCCGAAGCGCCGGCCGGGTCGAGGCGCCGGCCGGACCGGCGCGCTAGGCGGCGGCGGTCCCGCGAATCCGGCGCCGGCGATCAGCGCAGCTGCCACGGCTGACGTGCTCGCCGGCGGGAGAGGCGGAGCACATGAAACCGTCGAGGCTGCACGTCGGACGGTCCGTGAACCCGGCCGGGTAGCACCGCGGCGACCCGCCGAGAAGCTCGCGCATGAGCTGCCGGGCCTGCCGGCAACTCACATTCCTGGTGGCCCAGACCTGGTTCGGAGCCATGAGTCGCGCCGAGCCGCAGGCGCGCAACCTCGGATGGGCCGCCAGCGCGCCGGAGGCGGTGAGCGCAGCGAGGCTGCCACAGACCGCGCAGGCCAAGATCATGCGAGCAGCTCGACACCGAGATCTCCGCGACACGCCTTCCCTCTTCCCGGTCTGACGCCATTCTCCTGCGCCGGGGTCGAACCCGCGGTCCTCCGCCGCCGGCGGGCGGCGGACTCATGCGGCTAATACATCTCGAAGTATTCGCGGTGCTCCCAGTCGGTGACGTACTCGAGGAAGCGGCCGATCTCGAATCGCTTCAACTGCACGATGTAATCGACGAACGTGTCGCCGAAGGCCTGACGGAAGAACTCATCCCGGTCCAACACGTCGACGGCCTCCATGAGGCTGGCCGGGAGGAGCGGCCGATCTGACAGGTAAGGCTCTTCGCTAGCCGCTCCGGGATCGAGCTTTCGCTGCACCCCGTCGATTCCGCTCGCCACCTGAGAGGCGACGTAGAGATAGGGATTGGCGGCCGGATCACCAACCCGGTTCTCGATGTGGCAGCTCTGGGACCCGGGGCTTCCCATGACGCGAAACATCGCCGCCCGGTTCTCGGCCGCCCAGGTGACGCGATCAGGGGCGAACGAATCGGGGAGATACCGCTTGTAGCCCGTGATCGTAGGTGTCGTGAACACGCACGCCGGGAGCGCATGCTCGAGCAGCCCAGCAAGCCATTGAGTGCCAAGCGGGTTCAGGCGGCGAGCCCCCTCCGGATCCCGAAACGCATTATCGCCATCACCCTGCGTTGTGAGTGACTGATGAATGTGCCAGCCGGTGCCGAACAGATTTGGCACGGCGGACTTCGCCATGAACGTCACGTGGTACCCGAGGCGCCGGCAGATTTGTTTGACGGCACCGCGGAACAGCAGTGCGTTGTCCGCAGCGGTCAGCCCGTCCTGTGGCGTGAAGGTGAACTCGATCTGCCCCGGGCCCCACTCATCCTCGATCGTCGAGAGCGGGAGACCGAGCTCCTGGAGGTGATCTCGCAGCACGCGCAGGAGGTCGGAGATCTCGTCGGCGCGGCTCTCGGTCAGGTATTGAAAGCCGTGCTGGAGGATCGAAACCTGCGGCGCTTCGGGTGGCCAGCCAGATTCCTCTGGCCGCAGCATCAAATCCTCCAGACGGAATATGTAGAACTCGATCTCGAGTCCGACCGCGAGCTCGTAGCCAAGATCGCGGAGGCTCGAGAGCTGCCGGCGCAAGACGCCTCGCGTCGAGAAGGGATGCTCCCGGCCGCTTTGGAAGTACGCATCGGCGAGTATCCAGCCGGTTCGCTCGACCCAGGGGATCACCCTAAACGTGAGGGGGTCGGGGACGAGCACACCGTCCGGCAGGCCGTCAAGCTCGGGAACGCCCTTGAAGTTTCCGGCGGCGAAGGGCGGCACGATCGGGTGATTCGTCGTGTCGAAGATCGTCGTTACGAACTGGAAGTCCTTGCCGTCTTCGAGACACCGGAGGAACTCGGGAATCGTGAGGGTCTTCCCGCGAATGATCCCGTGCTGGTCCCCCCAGGCGATCCGCACCTCTCTCAGATCCCTGCTGCTCGATGAGTGCGACGAGCCGCTCACCGGCTGCTCGCTGCTCTTCGGTCCAGAGCGAGTGCTCCGCGATGAAACCGGTCCGGTCAGCGCCTGTCATTCAGTGCTCCCTCCTGGGCTTTGCAAAAGGAACCCGCCGGTGGCGTCTGTGCACGGGCGGGAGGCGTCCACCGCGACCAATCGCGGAGAAGCGGCCCTGATTCCATCAAATCGCTGCCGACAGGAGCAAGCTCGGGTTGGAGTCGCCCGGTCGCCGATTCTTACCCCCGGCGCGGTGGCGGCCGGCTCGCGTTCCGTCAGCCGCGGCTCGGGAGGACGGCCTTGAGGCGTTGCAAGCTCTCGGACGGCCACAGGTTGCTTGTGTCGTAGTACGCATCGAACGCCGGCACGCCCGCGGGGATGGCCACCCACCCGACCTTTGACCGCACGTAGATGTGTACATCCGGTGCGACGCCCCTGGGGTCATCGAGTGTGCCCGCGCGGACGAAGTACACCTCCCCCCAGCCGTACTGACTGAACACCGCGACCTGGCAGTGCGGACAGCGAAAGATCCGCTGCGCACTGCCATCGTCGCGGGGGACGTCGACAGGCTGGGCCGGCTCGGCGAGCGTCTCGAGCCGATCCGCCTCGATCAGCAGGTTGATGACGAACGCGCTGCCCGTCTGGCGCTGACAGTTCAAGCAGTGGCAGCAGTGGACGAACATCGGCTCGGACGCGAGCCGGTACCGAACGGCACCGCACGCGCATCCGCCCTCCCGCCGAGCGGCCTCCTCGCCGTGGCTGTCCGGGCCGGGCATGTTGCCTAGCCCGCCAGGCGGTCGTGGCGGCGCAGGATCTCCAGCGTGCGCTCGACCGGCAGCTCGTGGACGGTGTTGTCGTCGCGTCCGACCATCGTTTCGGCGGCGAACAGCGCGTTGATGATCGCCTCCTCCGTCGCCTCGACGGCCCCGTCGAACAGGTGCGTCATGTACGCGTTCGCGTACATCTCGATCGGCGTGCTGACAGCGACCTGCTCGCTGTAGTCACCGGAAGGCAGTCCGCGATTGCCGGTGGCAAAGGCGAGGAAGATGTCCCCACTGAAGTGCTCGCCGACGCCGCCGGTGCGTGCGATCCCCATCGTCGCGCGCTGGGCGAGTCGGGCGCACTGGCTCGGGAGCAACGGCGCGTCGGTGGCGAGCATGATGATGATCGAGCCGATGCCCTGTTCGGTCGTACGAAGGTGACCGTGTGATGTCCACAGCCCAGGCCCCGGCACCTCCGACTCAGGGATCTCTCGTCCGATCGGGACGCCATTGATCTGCAGTCGCTCGCGCCGCGCATGGTTGGCCTGAACAAGCACGCCCACGTGATAGCCGCCGGCGGATTCGTCGATCACACGCGACGCCGTACCGATGCCACCCTTGAATGCGTGGCAGATCATTCCGGTGCCGCTCCCCACGTTTCCCTCCGCCACCGGGCCGGAGGCGGCGTCCTGGAGCGCCTGATAGACGTGTTCGGCCTTTACGTGCATGCCGTTCGTGTCGTTCAGCACGCCGTCCCATGTCTCACCGACCACAGGGGTCCTCCAGAAGCCCTCGGGATCTGCGCGCTGCTTGAGCTCGGCGGAGATCAGTGCGTCGTGCACGATTCCCACGCTGTGCGTGTTGGTCAGGGCGATCGGTGAGGTCAGCAGACCCGACTCTCGAACCCATTCCAGCCCGGTCAGCTCGCCGTTTCCGTTGAGACGGTGGGCGCCGGCAAAGACGGGCTCGGCGCCTGGATCCCCCTCGTGAGGCTGGATCACGGTCACGCCGGTGCGAACCGGGCCGTCGCCCATGACGAGGCGCCCATCGCCGCGGATGATGGTGGTGTGCCCGACACGCACACCGGGCACGTCGGTGATCGCATTATTGGCGCCAGTCGGCATCGTGCCGATCACGATGCCGAGCTGGCGAGGCCGGGCGTTGCTCATGTCTGTCCCCTGGCTTGGTGGTGGGCCACAAGGGCAGACATCATGTCCGAAATGGACGCTCCGCGGGCGGCGCGGCGCAACGCCGCTCGCCGGCCGCGGCGAGGAACAGTCCGCCCTGCTGAGTGTCGGTCGTCAGCGTCGGGAGGTGCGGGCGTAGACCTCAGCAGCGGCCTCATGAAAGCCGCCCGGCTGGCCGGCACCGAGGAGGGTTGCCGCGATCTGGCGCATCTCGTCCTCCCATCGCCACGCCTTTTGCTCGGCCGCCTGTCGGGCAGCAGCGAGGCGCTCGGATAGCTGCGGCTGGGAGATCGCCCACTCCTCGGTCAGGGCACCGGAGATCCCCTCCGCCTCTGCCGCTTGATCGATCGCGAGCAGCAGGGCCGCCGAACCCTTTGTCCACGCGGCATAGACCATCTTCAGCGCCGACGCCGATGTTGAATCCGGACCGCTGAGCACGCGCGGCTCGATGCGTGCACCGCCGAACTCGTCGGCCACCTCCGTGGCCCGAGGGCCCGACAGGTATAGACGCGTAGTGCCGGACGTCGCC
Organism: uncultured Solirubrobacterales bacterium; assembly: GCA_963737535.1. GTDB lineage: Bacteria > Actinomycetota > Thermoleophilia > Solirubrobacterales > Solirubrobacteraceae > Palsa-465. The sequence goes on along the minus strand of CAVTTU010000027.1, from coordinate 34,412 downwards.
GGTGGCGGTCCGATGATCCCAGCATCAACGAAGTTTGCGCCGACGATCTCGCCAACCCGCAACGAGGTGCCCGGCGAGATCGCGTTGGCCTCCACGAACAGGCCGGCGAAGCCCGCGACGCTCCGGGCCACGTCAAGCGCGGCATGGGGCGGGCAGATTGACAGGATGACCTCGCAGCGCTCGGCGAGCGCGCTTACATCCTCCACTGGCCGCAGGCCACCCCGACGAGCCCGGTCATGGCTCGCCAGGGAGCGACCCCCGGCGGCCCACAGGACGACGTGACCCCGGTCAACCAGCGCGGCTCCGACAGCCGCGCCCATGTGTCCCGGATGAAGAACGCCGATCGTCGCCATCCGCCCGCGAGCTCACTGCGAGTCGTCGTAACCGCTGGTGCTGGCCGCGTCGCCCCGAGCGATCTTGGCGTCGGCATCGGCGATCGCTTTGGCTTTGCGCTCCTGGTCCCAGGCTTGTGCATGTTCGATGGCGGCGGTCTTCTTCTCCTCGAGCGCAACGACATCAAGCACGACCTTGGAGTGGTCCGCAGGGTCATACCGAACCGGGATGATCTCGCCCTCCTGGATGTCTCCGACCTTGTGCGAGCTCAGCCACTCCGACTTGAACTCGGTCTCGGTCCCGTCCGGGAACTTGATATGACCCTCGATCTCGAACAGGATGCTGAAGCTATGGGTGCCGCTCTCGGCGGCCTGGTCGTGCCGTTTCGTGACCACTCCCTGGCCCTGTTCGCCCTCCCGGAGCAGCTTGTGGTGAAGCATCTTTTCGAGCATGGCCGAAGCCTCTCACATCACCCGGCAGGGCTGCTCGTGGCTATAGGGTTCGGGTGCCCGCGGACCCGCTGAGCGGCCCACGGCGAAGACGTGGCTAACCGGTCAAGCATCAAAACCCGAACTCACGCACAGGAGCACGCCAAGTGAACGAACAACTGATTCAGCAGCTGGTCGCCGTACGCGGCGCGATCGGCACGGGTGCATACGTGGCCCCCAGGCTCTCGGGGCGGCTGTTTGGACTCGACCCCGCCGCCAACCCCCAGGCGGCCTATCTGGGCCGCTTGTTTGGCGTGCGCGACATCGCGCTCGCCTTCGGCCTCAGCGCTGCGCCCGACTCTCAGCGCTCGCAATGGCTGCGAATCGGGATCGCCTGCGACCTCGCCGACGCCGCCGCCGGCGTGCTCGCGGGCCGGCGAGGCGACCTGCCAAAACGCACGACCGTGCTGGTCACGGCAACCGCGCTGGTGGCCGCCGCGCTCGGCGTCAGAGCGCTGCAGGGCGAGGAGCCCGCCACCTGAGCAGACGTCGTCGTTTCAGGTGCGAATGGCCGGCTGAGCGGCTTCCGAGACGCGGCGGCCGAGATCGCGCACCTGCTCATCGGACAGGTGGGCGATGTCGAGCCCTGCCTGGGCAAGCTCGCGGCGAACGTTAGAGATGGCATGCATCGTGTCGAGCGCCCGGCCCAGCTTTGTCAGGCAGCCGCTGACGAGCGGCTCATCGAGCGAGTTCGTTCCATCGGCGCTGGCCTTGAGCAGCCAAGCACGCAATGCCTCGGCCTCGTCCAAGCCGAGGTCGAGCGCCAGCCGGGCGTCTGGGTCAAGTTCGGCGACTTGAAGATCGGCCAAGTCATCAGTAGTGGTCACGGCTTGCCTCCATTGCGCGTACTGCCGGGCCACCCGGCCCGAGCGACGATTGATCTTGTTTATCGATGCCGCCGCGCGGGCGCTTGACCGGACACGGCGAATCTCGACGAGCGGGCGCAGGTGTCGCCCACGGCCCATATCCCCGACCAAGGGCACCGACCGACTGTCGGTTTGTCATTCTGTATCCTGTTTAGATCACCGGCCTGCGCCGACCTTGTCGATAACCAGTCGTGGCCACCCAACAGCAATCCACCCCCGCGCAGGACCGCAGAGACGCTACCCGGGCAAAGATCGTCCAAGCCGCTCGCGAGCTCGTCGTCGAGCGCGGATATGACAACGTCAGCACTGGAGATGTCCTCGAGCGCTCGGGAGTCAGCCGCGGCGCCCTGTACCACCACTTCGACGGCAAGACTGAGCTCTTTGCCGCGGTTGTTGACGCGCTCGAACGCGATTTCATCGTTCGGCTCGTCGCCGCAGTCGCTGATGAGCCCGACCCGTTCTCGATGCTCTCCGCCGGTGCGCAGTGGTACCTGGACGAGGCCGTTCGCTCGACCGAGCTACAACGCATCGGCCTGCTCGAAGGCCGCAAGGCGCTCGGGTGGGACACGTGGCGGGCGACGATCACCCCTCATGGGTTCGGCGTGCTCATCGAGACGCTGCGCGCCGCGATCGACGCCGGGCAGATCCGGTCCTCCGACCCGACCGTGCTCGCCCACCTCCTGCTTGCGATGCTTCACGAGGCTTGCGCGCTCATCCTCAGCGCCTCGGACCGCGAGGCCGAGCGTGCGAAGGCCGGCCGCGCCGTCGCCAACCTCCTCGACGGGCTTCGCACCGGTTGAGCAAGGACGCGGCAAAGATCGGGTGTTGACCCGATGTCATCTCTGAGCCCGGTATCTAGCGTCCTGTTCGTCAATTCGACCGGAAGGCAGACGAGACCATGAACGCGAACAAGGCGCTGTGGGAGAAGGGCGACTTCACGCACATCGCGGAGAGCATGCGGGACAGCGGCGAGGCATTCGTCGACGGCCTGGGCATCACCCGCGGGCTCGATGTGTTGGACCTCGGATGCGGGGACGGTACGACCGCCCTGCCGGCGGCGCGCCGCGGCGCGGAGGTCCTCGGCGTCGACATCACCACCTATCTCGTGGAGGCGGGCAACGAGCGCGCCCAGGCCGAGGGCCTGACGAACTGCAGGTTCCAGGAGGGCGACGCTTCGGACCTGAACGAGCTGGCCGACGACTCGTTCGATCTGGTCGTGAGCATTTTCGGGGCCATGTTCGCCCCGAGGCCGGTCGACGTGGCCCGGGAGATGGTGCGGGTGACCCGGCCGGGCGGACGGATCGTCATGGGCAACTGGATCCCGAACGATCCGACACTCGTCGCGCAGCTCCTCAAGGTCAGCGCCGCCTACTCCCCACCACCGCCGGAGGGATTTGTCAGCCCGGTCACGTGGGGCGTCGAGGACAACGTTCTCGAACGGTTCGCCGGCGCCGGGATATCGCACGGGCAGGTCTCTTTCTCCCGCGAGACATACAGGTTCCTCTACGGGGCACCTCCGTGCGACGTTCCTGCGCGTCGAGGTCGCCGTTTGAGCGCTTTGTGTCGCGCGCGACGGCGTGGCGCGATCAGAGCTCCGCACAGCTAGGCAAACGTGCACGCCTCGACGCCGAAAACCGCCGAGGTGAACACGAACTGGTTGTAGTCCCTGGACTGCTGGTAGACCGTGCGTACGAAGGCCGGCGCGTCGTCGGCGAGGGCCGCGTTGATCTGGGCGGACTCATTTGTGAGCAACGTCCGGCGCCCCTTCAGCACGTGCTGCCAGGCCCGGCTGCCTGCCGACGGGCGCCCCAGGTCTTGGAGCTCTCTGAGCAGCGCCCGCGGCAGCCGACGTCGCGTTGGCTGATCGAAGAAGCGGCCGACTTTTGGCAGCAGGCTCCGGTCCGGGTGAAACGGATCGAAATTCGAGAACGGGAATCCGGGCAAATTTGCCGCCGTCGTGGCAGTCGCGTCGCAGGCGGCATTGGCGCGGTGGATGAAGCGGGTGTTCGCAGGCGGGCGCCGAACAACCCCGACGTGCAGTCGATGGTTGCTGGTCACTCTGATCACGGCGACGCTGAAGCCACGTCCGGCTGCCAGCGGGACGTTGGGGTCGAGCGGGATGTCCGTGGCGAAGACCTGCTTGCCGCGCAGACCCTTGTACGCGCCGGAGCGGCCTATGACCTCCCAGGGTGGGTTCATCGAGTAGAGATGGCCGACCCCGGCGATAGTCACCGTCCCCTCGCTGGTCTTGGCCGACCCGGAGCACCGCTCCAGGACATCGTGTGGGATCACCTTCGTGAAGACACATTTGTCGCGCTCTGTGCCGACAAAACGGCCGGTCGAATCGCGCAGCCTTCCCGTCGAACGCTCAGTGTCTCCCGGGCTTGGGCCCGCGGGCGGCTTGTCCAAGAAGCTGTCCCGCGCCACCGTGTCGAACACCAACGTCTGCGTCACCGGCCGGGCGGCAGCGCCACCTGCCCACGCCCCCAAACCCACCGTTGACGTCAACAGAACAAGAACGGCTGCCGCTCCACGAGCCACCTTGACCCTCCGATCCCGAACGCCCTGACCAGCCACACTATCCCAGAGCCCGGTGGCGGCGACTGTGACGTGCGCTACTTTGCGCGAGTGCCACTGTTCGGTCACTCAAAGCATGACGCCGACGGGGGAGACCTGCCCGGATCGGCACCACCCGATTTCGACGCGCTGCTTCAACATCTCAAGGGGCTGCCGCTGGCGCAGCGTGCCGCCGAGCTGCTGACGGGGATCTCCTCCCAGCTACCGAATGGCGAGCGGAGCGCCATGGACAGGCTTCTGACCCCCTGGCTCTCCGACCAGTACAGCGCTGCGGATCTACCCGACAGCTGGTACGCGCTGAAGTACGTCCTCGCCGAGGCGTTCCAGGCACTCGAGCTGGCTCGAATGGTGTTCCGGATCGACGAAAGCCCCCGGGGTGAGACCACGTGTTACTACGCGATCAGCCCCGACGGCAAGGCGGCGCTCGAACGGGGTGACGTGGCCGCAGTCGTCGGGCGTCGGTTGCCCGACTGACCGCCCGCGGGACACGCGGTCGAACGCGCAGCGCGCCGTCAAGCGCAGAGCGGGCCGTCAAACGCGCAGCGCGCGGAGGGCGCCCAACATCGCGCCCACTCCGAGCGCGGTCCCGATCGCCCAGGCCGCAACGGCCTCGCCGGTGGGAGTTGCGAGTTCGTAGAAGTTGCGTAGAAAGGGGACCAGAAGCGCGAAGGCGAACAGCAGCGCCATCAGCGCGCACAGCCCGGCCACGGCGAGGCGCCTCCGGCCGCCCTCGTTCTCGAGCCGCATCACCACCGCCAGCCCGCAGACGACAACGATCCCGGTGGCCACGGTGCGCGAACGAACCAACCCGAGGTTGAACCCGTAGCGCGCGAGTAAGTAGCCCGCGATGATGCCGATCCCGATCGCCAGCCCGGCGGGGATCGCGAACCGCGCCACCGATTCAAGAAAGCGGTCCGGCCGCCACGGCCCCGAACTGGGCGCCAGGGCGAGGAGGAAAGCAGGGATCCCGATCGTGACCGTGGAGGCGATCGTGAACTGCCGCGGGAGAAGCGGGAAGGCGCCGGTGGGAATCGCGATCGCGAGCCCGACGGTGGCGGTGAACACGGTCTTGGTTATGAACAGCCGAGCCACCCGCTGGATGTTGCGCAGGATCTGTCGTCCTTCGGAAACCATTCCGGGTACGACACCGAAGTCATCGCGGACGAGGACGAGATCGGCGACCGACCGTGCCATCTGGGTGCCCGAACCCTGGGCAATGGCCAGACGCGCCTCCTTCAACGCCGGCACATCGTTGACACCGTCGCCGACCATCGCGACGTAGCGGCCGCCGTCGGCGAGCGCGGCCACCAGAGCGCGTTTGCCTTCGGGCGAGATCCGCCCGACAGCGGGAGCGGCCATCGCCGCCTCGCGCAGGGCAGCCGGATCGTTTGGGAGTGCCTCGCCGTCGAGCGCCGGCGCCGAGCCCGGCACACCGGCGTCGCGGGCGATCGCGCCGACAGTCGCGGGCGCATCGCCAGATACCACCTTCAGTTCGACCTGCTGGGCGGCAAAGAACTCGACCGTCTCACGCGCGTTCGCCCGCAGGCGCTCAGCGAGCACGACGAGGCCGAGCGGCCGAACATCTTCGGGGAACTGCGGATCGGGGCCCGCGCTCGGCAAAGGCGATTGGCTGCGGCCGAGCGCAAGCACGCGTCGCCCGTTGCCCGCCTGCGCCCGCGCTTGCCTGGCGAGGGCGCAGTCCGCGTCGGCGAAGCGCTCCGGTGCGCCAAGCACCAGTCGTTCCTCGCCGAGGTCAAGCGCGCTCCAGCGCCGGCGCGAGGAGAACGGGATCTGAGCCACTGCTGGGCGCGTCTCGACGTCCGCCAGTCCCGCGTCGGCGATCGCCTCCAGCGTCAGGTTGCGTGACGGGGCACTGGCCGCATAGCTCGCCAGCGCGCGTGCGACCGACGGCTCGTCCTCGCCACCAGCCGGCAGCACGCCGGCCACCCGAAGCTTCGGCTCAGTCAGCGTCCCGGTCTTGTCAGTGCAGACGAGGTCGACGGAGGCAAGTGACTCGATCGCGTTTAGCTGCTGCGCGAGCACCCCACGCGTCGCCATCTTGAACGCTGACACCGCCGCGGTGACACTGATCAGCAGGATCAGTCCTTCGGGAACCAGATTTACGATCCCCGCCGTCACGGCCTGGACGCGCTCCTTGGAGGTCTCATTGTGAGCGAAGACCGACACGGTGAGTCCGATCGCCAACGGGACCGAGAGCACGACCAGCCACAGCAGCAGCCGGTCGTTGGCTCTCTCCAGCGGCGAACGGGGATGTCGAAAGGCCCGCGCGGTCTCAGTCAACCGCTCGGCGCGGCTATCCGGACCGATGGCGGTGGCCTCGAACAGGGCGGCGCCCTCGACCGCGAACGAGCCCGACCAGACCGGTTCCCCGGCGCTCCGCGGGGCCGGCTCGGACTCGCCGGTCAGGTTGGCCTCATCGAGCGCGAGTCCGTCCGCGGACAGGATCTTCCCGTCCGCGACTACCTGGTCCCCGGGCGCCAAGCGCACCAGATCTCCGACGACCACCTCCTCGACGGGCACTCGGCGGTCCGCCCCATCCCGCACGACCACCGCCTCGGGAGCGACCAACGCGGCCAGCCGATCGAGCGCACGCTTTGAGCGAATCTCCTGAAACGACCCGATTGCGATGTTCGAGACCAGGAGCCCCAGAAACAACGCGTCTCGCCACGAGCCGAAGGCGATCGTCAGCACCCCGAACAGCAGCAGGATCGCGTTCGGGATCGTGACCGTGTTCGCGCGCAGAATGCTTGCGTAGGAACGGCTGGAGCGGCGGGGCAGCTTCCCGCGCGCCTGCAGGCGCCGAGCGGCCTCAGCCTCAGTCAGGCCAGTGCGAGCAATCCCGGTGGCGATCGCGATCCGTCGACACTACCGGCTCCGCTGGACCGCTCCCCGATGCATACGGCGCGCCCGGCGGAACAGCACCCATCTCGCGCATCGTCAGTGGCGGGCGCGCATCTCGGCGAGGCGATCGGGGTCGAAATCGTCCGACCGCACCCATCGCAGCAGCGCCTGCTCGCTCTCGATGACCCGGTCGGCCGCGGCGGGCAGCTCGGAGGCAATCTCGAGCGGGATCTTCAGCACGCCATGCTGGTCGGCGTGCAGGAGGTCACCGGGGGCGATGACGAGGCCGCCGATCTCGACCGGCTCACCAACCGTCTCGACCCGCACGTACGAGTGCGAGACCGAAGGTCCGGCGGCGAAGAAGTGAAAGCCCATCCCGCGCGCCTCGTCAAGGTCCCTCACCGCGCCGTCGGTTACGCAGCCCACGCACCCGAGCGCCCCGAAGATCGTCGCGTGGACCTCGCCCCACAATGAGCCGTGCGCGGGCGGGTCGTCGAGGTCCTTGACGACCACCACTCGCGGCGCGCGGATCGTCCGCGCATGAGAGTAGAGCGCGTCGTTGCCGGCGCCGGCCCAGTCCGGGCCGGGCGCGCCACGGGCGACCATCGTCGCCGTGGCAGCGAACCCAACCATCCGGCCGAGCTCGGGGAACATGCAGCGGATCCGGCTATCGGCGAAGCCGACGTCGCGCGGCTGCAGGTCGAACGTCTCGATCGCGTTGGCGAGGGTCGGGGCGTCGTAGCGTGCCAGCGACTCGAGCAAAGCTTCCACAGACGGCAGCCTATGCCATCGCCTGTGCGCCAGCAGATATGCGATCGGTCTCGGTCAGCGACCCTCGTCCGCACATCGGACGTTGACGTAGCCGGATCGAAAGGGACGCTCCTCGCCAGATTGGGGCTCGTAGGCGTGGCGCCAGACACATCCGGTGTCGTTGGTGAGGAGGTGGATCGAGACCGACGTCTCGGTCGAAGTCGTGCGAACTCGGTGGATGTCGTTGGTCGGTGGGATCAGCGCGTAGAAGTCGCCGGGGTACAGATCGCGTCGCTGCGCGATCTCGAGCCTGCCCGCGGTGCGTTCGTAGATCTCCTCCTCCTGCATGCCCCGGTACAGACCAACCAGCCCCCAGGCGAGGTGATCGTGGATCGGGGTCTGCGAGCCGGACGGGACGACGAGCGAGAACAGCGACAGCGATCCATCCGTGGCGCGGTAGAGCAGCCACTGGCCAATCCCGCCGCCCATGCCGCTCTCCGGTGCGGCATCGACGTACGGTGGCGGCAGCCACGCCGAGTCGGCGAGCAACTCGCCGAAGCGCGGCCGAATGGCATCAAGAGCATCCGTCGTCGAGGTCGCGCTCTCGATCGCGGCCTTTACGTCCGAGACAAAGCCGCGCACCGCCGGGGGATCGAGCACGAAGTCGTCAGTGTCGCGTGGGTCGGCCACGTAGCCAGGCTAGCGCGAAGCCGGTGTGAGCAAACCGGCGGCGCCACCGCTGCTGTGGATTTCGGCATAGATCCAGTTGGCGTGACCCACGGCGAGTGAATTCCTAGTACGGACGAGTCGACGCGGCGGCCACGCCGAGCTGAAGAATTTCGGCGGCTACAGAGCCGCGCCGAGGAGCTCGACGACAGGCTTGGCTTGCCAGCTCTCGTCCCAAAGGCCACCGAATCCGCCGACGGGGGAAGCCTTGCGGTGCAGAGGCGAGTCGACGGCTAGGAACCAGACAAAGGGGACGTCGGTGGCCAGCAGCGCCTCGTAGAAGCGCTTCTGGTTCTCGGGCGTGGCACCCCTGGCTGACTCGGGAGGGTCCGCGGCGCTCGGGAACGAGGTCTCCTGCACGACGACAGCCCGGTCAGCCGGGATGCCAGGGGTTGCGGCGACGAGCTGGTAGGCCTCGGCAACCCAGTTGGCGGCGGTGAGCGGATCGTTGCGATGGAGCACCCACCAGGGGTGGACGTTCAGGAACGAGAAGTCGCCGACCGCCGTCGCCAGGTCAGGGAAGAATTGCCAGTCGGGAGGCTGGAAGCCGGTGGTGACGGGAATGCCGTACCGCTCGCGGGCCTCGTCGAGCTCGCGGACGAGTCGGTCGTGATCCGCGATTCCCTTCTGGATAATCTCGTTGCCGACGCAAACGGCATCAACCGCGTCGACGGCGGCGTCCAGGTTGGTCTTCTCCGCGGCCAGAAGCTCGTCGTTCTGCCACCACAGCTTGGCCACGACGTGTTCGAACCCGCAATCCTTGGCGATCTGCGGCGCCCGTTCCAGCCCGAACGCCATCGTGTTGGTCACCAATCCACGGAAGCCCGCGGCGTGGAGCCGCCCGAGCTCGACTTCGAGTTGCTCCTCGGTGGCGGGATGTGCGCCGGCGAGGAAATCGAATGGTGGCCCAGGGCCGTAGTTGATCCAGGCCCTCGAGGTCCGGAGGCATTCGAGCACGTCCATCGCGCGCGGCATAGTACGGTAGTGTCGAGACAGCGGCAACCGGGCCGCGATCATCTGTAACGGGGCGCTGGACGTGGGATCGAACAAGACAGTTGTAGAGACGCTCGTCTCCGCCATCGATGCGAACGATGAAGCCGCTGTGCGGAGCATCGTGGACGAGGACCTCGTCTCGCACGGCGCCTTGGGTGATGTGCATGGCCCGGATGGATTCATCGGGATCATGCTCCACAACGTGCGCCGCGGTTTCCCCGACGCGCACGTCGAGCTGGCCACGCTGATCGAAGAAGGTGACATGGTCTCGTTCCGGCTCGACGGCTCCGGCACCCACCTTGGACCGTTCCTGGGTGTCGACGCAACGGGCAGGACCATTCGCATCCGCGGCATCCACCACGTGCGGCTCCATGACGGCCGCATCATCGAGCATTGGCAAGGACCCGACATCCTCGCCATGCTCCTCGACATGGGCAAGTTCCCGCCGACGGCTGAGAAATGAGCGCCTACGTCGCCGGTGAGTGGACTGACTTCTCCGTTGCCGTCCTGGGCGCGGCAGCCGCGCTGACCGGACTGCTCTTCGCCTCGATCTCGATCAACATCGACCGGATCATGGCTGACGAGCGGCTCCCCACCCGCGCTGCCCAGACGTTGGTGCTGTTCGCCACACCGGCCGTGCTGTGCATCTGCCTGCTGATTCCGCACCAGCCTCGAGGCGTGCTTGGGACAGAGCTGATCCTGGCCGGCGCACTTGCCGGGGCTCTCCTGCTCCGCTTGAACGGCCGGGGGCGTCGCACGGACCAGGAGCCACTCTCGGGGTGGCTGGCCACGAGGCTGGCGCCGAGCGTGTTGATCCCGCTGTTCCTAATCGTGGCGGGGATCACCCTGGTGCTCCAGGCGGGCGGCGGGCTCTACTGGGCCGCGCCGGCCGCGCTCGTGGCCGTTCTCGCCGGTCTGACGAACACCTGGGTGCTGTTAGTCGAAATCCTCCGCTGAGCCGATCTGGCCCTCATTGGCGGTCAGGTAGGCCTTGACGAACAGCTCGCTGCGCGGCCGGATCATCCCGAGCGGACTCCAGGTCATACCCAGCTCTTGGTGTGGGGTGGTGGTGGCAGCCTCGATCTCGAGCTCATCGTCGACCCGCCTGACCCGAGCGTCGAGCTCGACTGGGATTGAACGGCCGCGGGCCGACAGACGCCCATGCACCTTCAACGTGTCGCCGTGCAGATCGACCGCGTCGGACAGGAACTGCACCCGGGGGTGGTTCTCGGCGTTGAAGAAGTCGCCTGAGCGCAGATGCTGATCGCGCCGCCGGTTGCCGGTTTGCAGGCTTGCGGCGTCGATCGTCAGCTCAATCGCGGTGTCGGCGCTCAGGTTCAGGTGGCCGCGGTAGCGGTCGAAATGACCTTTCACGGTTGCCAGGCCCCAGAAATGGCCGGCGCGGAACTCGATGCTCGAGCGCTGCGGGTCCAGCTGCCAGCTGCCGCTGATCAGCCCGCCTGATCGATGGTTGCGGTTCGTGATGCTCATCCCTGCCTCCTTGGTTGTGGTTGTCATGTGCCGAGCTCTCGCATCTGTGAGAAGACGTCGACGATGCCCCAGGTCTCGGCGATTCGGCCGCCGCGAACCGGAAGATGAAGATCTCGTCGTAGGTCACGGATTTGCCGGTCGGTGGGAGGCCCATGTATTCACCCGGTGGGTGCCGGTAACCGAGTTCCTGCCGACGACCCTGTCCCCCTCGGCGATCAGGTCCTCGACCGTGACGTGCAGGTCGGGGAAGGCCCGACGGAGCCTCGCAAACACCTCCTGCAGTTTTTGCGCTCCCGTCGCTTCAAGTGGCAATGGCGTGCGGATCACCGCGTCCGGCTCGACGATCTCGTCGATCGTCCGGGCGATGAGCTCCGCATCGCCGGTGTTCACGGCGTCACAGAAGCGTGTGACGGTCGCCTTGTTGCTTGTCTTCTGGGTAGTTGACATCTGGCTCCTCAAGGTGTGGCGCGGATCTGTCACATCCGTGCCGTCTCGTGGGTCTATCTGTAAGACACGCGCCGATGGAGGGATGTGACATGGACGAGCAGGACTGGCTGGCCGAGCGCTTCGAGCAGCACCGACGCCGCCTGCGGGCCGTCTCCTACCGGATGCTCGGCTCGCTCAGCGAGGCAGACGACGCCGTGCAGGAGGCGTGGCTGCGCGCAAGCAGGCGGACACCAGCCGGGTGGACGATCTCGGCGCGTGGCTGACGACCGTGGTCGCTCGGATCTGCCTCAACGCGTTGCGCTCCCGTGCAGCGCGACGCGAGGAGCCATTCGGCCCGCACATGCCCGACCCGATCGTCTCGCCGATCGACGCCGTCGACCCCGAGGACGAGGCGCTGACCGCAGACTCGGTTGGGCTCGCCCTGTTGATCGTCCTCGACATGCTCGCTCCCGCCGAACGGTTGGCGTTCGTCCTGCACGACGTGTTCGATGTGCCGTTCGAGCAGATCGCCGCGATCATCGATCGCTCAGAGCCGGCCGCACGCCAGCTCGCCAGCCGCGCTCGCCGCCGTCTGAGAACGACAGCCACCCCCGAGACGAGCGTCGCGGAGCAATGGGAACTCGTCGACGCGTTCCTCGCTGCCGCGCGCGACGGCGACTTCGACGCACTGCTCACGGTGCTCGACCCGGAGGTGGTGATCCGCGCCGACGGCGGCGCGACGGGTCCTGGTGGATCGCGAATCGAACGCGGTGCGCACGCTGTGGCTTCCGGCGCGGTCGCCTTCAACAGGCTCGGTTACGTCTCCCGGCGCGTGCTGGTCAACGGTGCACCCGGCGTGGTCACGTTCGCCGGGGAAGAGCCGCGTGCCGTGTGCGGCTTCACCGTCGCACGCGGCAAAATCGTCGAGATGAACATCCTGTCCGACCCCACCCGTCTCCGGCGGTTGCACGTGGCCAGCGTTGCCAGCCATTAGGCCACGTCCGGGTGCCTGCCGCCCGCCTGAAGCGGTGTAATGGGCGTGGCGCGGGATCGCGAGTCAGCCGTACTCGTCGTGGGGGCGCCCAGACCAGGAACTCGGCACCCTCGTCGCGCGCCTTCGGCACGCGGTCAAGGATGGGTAGTAGCCCATCAGGAACTCGACCCCGCGGGCGCTCGCCGAGTAGGTCTTGTAGACATCGCCCTGGTCGGCGACGAAACTCTTGAACCCCGGCTCTCGGCGAGATAGGAGGCGACGTTGGTCTCAGTCCGCCTGCATTCCGGCCGGCGACAAGCGTGTGCGGCTTCTCGACCAGGTTGCGGGACTTCCCTATATAGTTAGCAAAATGGCTAACGATACGTTCGTCGCGCTTGCCCACCCGCTGCGACGACAGATCGTCGAGCGCCTGAGCAGCGGGCCCGCGACCGTGGGAGAGGTGACGCGAGATTTCGGCGTCTCGAAACCCACCGTTTCCAGGCACCTACGACTCCTCGAGGAGGCGGGCGTCGTCGCACGCGTGATCGTCGGCCGCAATCACCGGCTTGCCCTGCAGCCCGAAGCACTTGCCGAGGCCGAGGAGTGGATGCACGCACAACGCACCCGCTGGGAGCATATGTTCGACGTCGTCGCCGACTATCTCGAGGAACGGAAGGAGCGACCGTGATCGACGGGCCGGGTCGCGTCGTGCGGATCGAGCGGACCTTCGACGCGCCAGCCAGAGACGTATTCGATGCCTGGACAAGCCCCGAGGTGATGCAGCGATGGTTCCACTGCGGAGCCGACTGGGACACACCTGTCGCCGACGTCGATCTCCGCGTCGGCGGAAACGTTCGCGTGACGATGAGGCGACCTGACGGCACGGAGGTGACGGCGTGCGGCGTCTACTCGCTGATCGACAGCCCGCGCCTACTCATAATGACGTGGACGTTCGACGACCCCGTCCAACGAGCAGCTGATCGAGCTGTCATTCGCGGAATCCGCAGGCTCCACGACGGTCGTGCTGATCAATACGCGTATCTCCACCGACGAGCGGCGCGACAGCCAAGAGGTCGGCTGGGGGCTGTGCCTCGACCAGCTCGAGCGGGTCCTGGCGCCACCGCACTAATCCCCTCCAGCAGCGCGAATTGGCTGCCGGATAATGGTTCCGTGGCGGCCGCGATCCGACGGTTCACCGATTCTGATCTCGACGTCGTCGTCGCGTTCTCTCTGGCTGCCTGGGAGCCTGTGTACGCGAGCTTTGAGCATGTGATGGGTCCGGACGTCTTCCCGCTCGTTTACCCGGACTGGAGGGCGACGCAGGCCGAGGACGTCAGGGCTGCGTGTCGGGACCCCAAGAACGACGCATGGGTTGCCACCGTGGAGCGGCGACCGGTCGGTTTCGTCGTAACCCAGGCAGAGCACGAGGGAGCCGTCAACGCCGCGCAGGTCTACATGATCGCCGTTGATCCCGCCCATCAGCGCCGCGGAGTCGCGGACATGCTGCTGAGTCACGCCGTCGCAGAGCTACGAGCAAGCGGCGTCTATGTCGTGAGCATCGGCACCGGGGGCGACGCGGGACACGCGCCGGCGCGCGCGTTGTATCGCAAGCACGGCTTCCGCCCCCTCCCACTTGCCGTCTACTACCTTCCGCTGGACGCGAGCGCGACACCGATTGACGGAGCGGTAGGGTGGTCGAAATCGCGATGGGTGGCCGATGACCGACACGATGACCGCGACGCTGATCCGTGAACACGGAGGGCCAGAACGGCTTGTCGTCGATACGGTGCAACGTCCCCACCCCCGGGCTGGCGAGGCGCTCGTTCGCGTCGCGGCTTGCGCCCTGAATCACCTCGACATTTTTGTGCGCCGCGGAACGCCGGGAATTGCTGTGCAGCTGCCCCACACGGGCGGCGGCGACATCTCGGGGTGGATCAAGGAGCTCGGCCCGGGAGTCACGGGCCACGAACGTGGCGCCGCGGTTCTGATCGATCCGGCTGTGCCCAACGGGACGATCGGCGAGAACGCACCTGGCGGGCTTGCCGAGTACGTCCTCGTGCCGGCGGACAACCTGATCGCACTTCAGGACACGGACCGATTGATCGAGATGGCCGCGCTGCCGATCGCCTACGGGACCGCCCATCGGATGCTGCTGACACGCGCCGTCCTACGCGCCGGTGAGACGCTCGTCGTGGTGGGAGCCAGTGGCGGCGTCGGGGTTGCCTGCGTGCAGCTCGGCAAGCAGGCCGGAGCGCGCGTGATCGCCTGCACGAGCAGCGAGACCAAAGCCGAGCGCCTGCGGGAGCTGGGGGCCGACGAATGCGTGGTAGCTCCCGACGGCGAGTACTCCGCTCAGGTGTGGCAGCTGACCGGCCGTAAGGGCGCTGACGTGGTCGTCGACTATTCCGGCGTCGACACTTGGCCTCAATCGGTGCGCTGCGTTCGCCGCCACGGCCGCCTGGTGACCTGCGGCGCCACGAGTGGCTACGACGCGGTCACCGATCTCCGCTACGTGTGGGTGCGAGAGATCGACATCCGTGGTTCGGACGGATGGACCCGCGACGACCTGCTCCGCCTTCAGGATCTTGTCCGCAGCGGCGAGTTGCGACCGGTGATCCACGCCGTCCATCCGCTCTCGGGGGTGCGCGATGCGCTGGCTGAACTGGAGCAGCGCCGCACGTTCGGCAAGGTAATAGTGGTCCCAGATACTCTCTACGACGAGGTGGCACGCGATGTCGGTGAGTGAATCGTCGTCGACGTCCGCGGGCGTGAAGGCGACCGGAGAGACTCCGTCAAACCAGCGCCCGCTGGGTGACTTCAGCGAGGAATGGGTGCTCGCACGCGCCCGCCAGCAGTACACCGATGGCCGAGCTCAGATGGAGATCGAGCCGGGACGGACCGCACTGCTCGTGGTCGACATGATCGATGAGTTCGTCAAGCCCAACTGGTCGCCCTACTGGATCCCCGAGGCAACCCGCCAGGTGCCGACCATCCGCCGGGTCATCGAGGCCTTCCATGCCGCTGAGCTGCCGGTGATCTTCCTGGCCTATGAGGTCGGAGTGCAGGGACGCAACTTCCCAATCACCGAAACGCTGGTGCCGATCGGCGAGGACGTAGCGAACTACGCGAGCAGCATCCTTCAGGAGGTTGCCATCTTCGAAGATCTGGCACCCGACGAGCGTGACCTCGTCGTTCTCAAACACTGCTACTCGGGCTTTCACGGCACCGAGCTCGACCTCGTCCTGCGCGGCCTCGATATCTCGACGCTCGTGATCTCCGGCACGATGACCAACTACTGCTGTGGGGCGACCGCACGCGAGGCGTTCTGGCACGGCTACAAGGTCGTCTTCGGCTCGGACATCAACTCCACCGACGATCCACAGCTCCACGACGCCGAGCTGCAGACGCTGCGGCGCGGGTTTGCCCGGATCATGAGCTCCGATGAGATCGTCGATGCTCTCGGGCGTTGACGGCACCGCGTGGCGTCAGGAGCTCGAGGGTCGACGGGCGCGAGCCCGTGAACTGACGGCCGCGGCCGGCGCAGACGCACTGCTGGTGTTCGGGTGTGACCGTCACGGTCAGGGCTTTCGCTACCTGACCGGGTTTGAACCGATGCTGGGCGACATGTGGCTGCTGCTGGACGACACACAGGAACGCTGCGTGCTCACCTTCGGGTGGCAGCTTGTTGAGGCTCGAGCCGCGACGGGGATCGAACGGTGGGAGGCGGCGTTCGATCCCGTCCCACTCGTGGTGGGCGCGGTGCGTGAGGCCGGGGCACGCCGCGTTGCTCTCGGAGGTTTGGATCGCCTGCCAGCGCCGGCATACGCGGCGTTACAGGAAGGCATCCCGGGCCTGTCGGTGGTGGACCTCGGAGCCCAGCTCGCCGCTCTGCGCCGATGTAAGAGTCCACTCGAGGTCGAGTTCTTGCGAGCGGCGGCTCGTGCCACCGATCGAATGCTCGACGTCGCTCGTGAGCGAGCCCGCCCTGGCGTGACTGAGAACGAGATCGTCGCCGCGATGTCGATCATCCCGCGAGAGGTTGGCGGGGCGCTCTCCTTCGAGCCGTCGGTGGTGTCCGGCGTCGACGAACCGATCCCGATCCGGCGCCCGACCGACCGTCCGCTGGCGCTCGGCGACACGGTGATGGTGGACATCGGGGCGGAGATCGACGGCTACCAGGCCGACGCGACCCGGACGTTTGTGATCGGCCGAGCCAAAGAGCGCCAGCTGGAGGCGTGGGACGTCGTACGGCGGGCGTACGAGGCCGCGGTCGCGCTGGCGCGCCCAGGTGTGCCCTGCCGTGAGCTTCACCGGGCGGCGGGCGCGGTGATCACCGCCGCCGGGTTCACAATCGAGCACCGGATCGGCCATGGGATCGGGTTGGCGACCTCGTATGAGTGGCCCAGCCTCGACACCGAGGAAGCGCCACTGACGCCCGGCGTGACGATCTGCATCGAGCCCGGCGTGTACGCGCGCGGCGTCGGCAACATGAAACTCGAGGACGACTTCGTGATCACGCCTGATGGCTGCGAGGCGCTGACCAGCAGCGATGCGACGCTCGAGGTGCTGGTGTGATCGCCGGCCGGCCGTGGATGCGCGCGGCCAACTTCGCGCAGGTCATCGACCCAGCCGTGGCGCTGAGGCCCGGCGAGGCCGCGCTCATCGAAGGCGGGGTCACGCTGAGCTATCAAGAGCTGGACCAGCGGGTGCGTCGCTTCGCGGCAGTGCTGGCCGGCCGCGGCGTCGGTCGTGGCGACGTCGTGGCGCTGGCGACCGGCAACGACTGGCGCTTCGTCGAGGCATTGCTGGGCACCCTGCGTCTTGGCGCCGTGGCGCTGCCACTCAACGTGAGACTCGGCACCGACACGCTCGCCTACATCGTGGCGCATAGCAACGCGAGACTCGTGATCGCCACGGACCGGCAATCGCAACGGATCGATGGGCCCGAGCGGATCATCATCGGCGACGATTACGAGGCGACGCTCATACACGCCGGCGAACACGCCGCCCCAGCCGATGTCCAGCCGGTCGCGGCCGACGAACTGGCGATGTTGCTGTACACGTCCGGCTCGACCGGGCGGCCCAAGGGCGTGATGCTCAGCCACTCCAACACCTGGTGGCAGGCGCGCTCGCAGGCCAGAACGATGCTCCACGACGAGCACGACCGCGGGCTGGCCATGGGGCCCCTCTATCACGCAAACGCGCTCTGGCTGATCTTGCTCCCGATGCTGTTCACCGCCGGCAGCGTGGTCATCCTGCCCGAGTTCGACGCCGGGGCAGCGCTGGCCGCCATCGGAGCGCACGGCGTCACGTACACATCCGGGACGCCATCGATGTACACGCTGCTGCTGTCGCATCCCGAGCTCGAGCGTTGTGAGAAGCGCAGCATCGAGCTCCTCGAATGCGGCTCTGCGCCAGTGCCCCCCGAGCTGCTGCGGCTGATGATC
Source organism: uncultured Solirubrobacterales bacterium (assembly GCA_963737535.1). Classification (GTDB taxonomy): domain Bacteria; phylum Actinomycetota; class Thermoleophilia; order Solirubrobacterales; family Solirubrobacteraceae; genus Palsa-465. The sequence continues at coordinate 16,480 of CAVTTU010000027.1, read as the reverse complement.
GAGCACTTCGGCTGCGAGCCCGTCGAGACGTACGGACTCACCGAGGGCGGCGCCAACGTGCTCACGCCGCGCTGGGGGGTGAAGAAACTCGGCAGCACCGGGCTCCCGGTGCCCGACGTCGAGATCAGGATCGTCGAGCCTGACGGCGATGAGCGCGACTGTGGCCCCGACGAGGTTGGTGAGCTGTGGACCCGGTCGCCCGCGAACGCGCTTGGCTACCTGCACGACCCCCTGACGACAGCCGAGCGCTTCTTGGCCGATGGCTGGTTGAGGACGGGCGACCTCATGCGCCGCGACGACCAGGGTTACTGCTACTTCTGCGGGCGGGTCGACGACATGATCAGCGTAGGCGGCGAGAACGTCTATCCCAAGGAGGTGGAGTCGGTCCTGCTCAGCCACACCGCTGTCCGTGACGTTGGGGTGGTCGCGGTGTCGCATCCGATCAAGGGCGAGGCCCCGGTGGCGTTCGTCGTGCTCCAGCCTGGCCTGCCTGTCACCGAGGGGGAGCTGCGCCAGCACGCGCTCGACAACGGCCCCGCGTACGCCCATCCCCGGCGTGTGTTCTTCATCGACGCGCTGCCGTTGAATGCGACCAACAAGCTGGATCGCAGCGAGCTGGAGCGCCGCGCGGCGGAGCTGCTCCCCGACGGGCTGACGCCCGGCCGCGAGCCGACAGCGCTGTGAGCGCCACCGATCCTGCACCCGGTCTCTCGCGCGACGACGCCGAGCAACTTCTCCTTGAATGTCCGCTCCACGCGGCGATCGGACTCGAGTTGGTGGATTGGAAGCCTGGCAACGCCAAGTTTCGCTTCGTCCCCCCAGCGCTGGTGCGGAGCGGCGAGCCCGGTGCCGTCCACGGCGGGGCGCTGGTCACCGCGCTGGATGTAGCGGCGTGTTTCGCGGCGATCGCCGAGATCGGAAACGATTGCTCGACGGTCGACCTGCGGGCAGACTTCCTACGGCCGGCGCTCGACCCCGGCTTCGACGTCGAGGGCAGGCTACGCCGGGCCGGGCGGCGTCTTGCCTGGGCGGACGCCACGCTGCAGACGCTGGACGGACGACTTGTTGCCTCCGCCCGCGGCGTCTTCACCTGGTGAACGACCCGCAGGCTCCGGTTCGCCCTCGGCCCATGTCAGCCGGCTGCCTCCGCCGGTGACCAGTCGGGGTTTGGCTTGCCTTCCTCGAAGATCCATCGGCCAGGGCCTTCGGTGAAGTAGATGACCGATTTCGCCGCGCCTAGCTCGTCCGCGCGGGTTGCGACCAGATCGGTCAGCGCTACCGCGAAGGCCTCGCGCTGAGCGTCCGGGCGGCCGCTGCGGATGTCGCAACGGATCGCCACCACGGGACGCCCGCCGCGGAGCACACGCCCGGCACCGAGCTCGCGCACAGCGACCGTGACACCACTGGGCGTGGTCTGCATCACCTCCCGCGTAGAGGTCGGCAACGCCGTTTGCCACCGGACTGAAGTCGGCCTCGCTGGGGTCCCGCGGCAGGTCGAACTGGATGTACGGCATGGGCTCCTCCTGGTCGTGATCCACTTCTCATTCCAGTGCAGATCATCGAAAATGTACGTCTTGCCGTAGGGTCCCTCACCCCAGGCGGGTGTAGACACGTCCGGGGATGCCGATAGATAGGGTCATACGCGGTCTCTACCCGAAGGGAGTGTCTATGACCGAACCCGACACGCTGCGAGTCCTGATCGCGTCCTACGACGAACCGGGCCCCGCCAACTCCGACTACGAGGCTGTCAAGCACCTCTATAACGAGGTCGAAACCTCACACGGCTTCGACGCAGCGGTCGTGTTGCGTGACGGCGTCGGCAACATGGAGGTGGTCCGAAAGCATGAGGACCCCACGCGCCACGGCGCGGTGCATGGGCTCAAGTGGGGACTGGCCATCGGGGTCGCCGCGGCTCTGCTGCCCGGCATCGGCCTGGTCGGCGGTCTAGCGGCCGGGGGGAGCGCCGGTGCCGCGATAGGCGCTGTCGCCGGGCACATCAAAGGTGGTCTGGACGACGAGGACCTTAGAGGGATCACCGATACGCTCGAACGAGGCCAAGCCGCGCTGATCGTTGTCTATGCGTCCGACATGGCCGACCAGATTGCCGCCCGCGTCACGACGCCGGAGACGTACGTCTCGAAGGACGTCCAAGCCCGCGTCGAGAAGCTGGCCGCGCAGATGCGAGAAGCCGACCTCGCACGCTGACCCGCCAATCGCCGTTGCGGTCCTCCGCAGTGCCTAGTACGGCCCAGCGCAAGTATGTCCGAGGTCAGGCGGATGGCTCGGCGTTCGTGGCGAGGACGCAGTCAGGGAGCGTGCCCTTAAGGCACCTGACCGAACGAGGACGACGCCACGGGCGGCGAGACGTCGACTGGACCGGACGTAATTGCGTGAGGTCGTACTAGTGTCGACGCCCCTTCACCCTGAACGTGATCGTGTGAGCGCGACCTCCCGTCGGAGACGCCGTCAACCGGTACCGGCCCGGCTTCAGTCCGTGGCCCGGGAACCCAACGCGGTTGGCGCCCGCGCGGCCCTGCACAATCACCCTCCCCGCCCTGACCACGAGCGTGCAGCCCGGGCCATGGCCACCGCGCCGGCAACGGCCGCCGCGGCGGTGGCCGCGCAACAGACGCTGGAAGCGGAGTGTCACCCGGGCCGGACGTGACAGCATGAACGCGATGCCGCGGGACGTCGTGGCCAGCTTGGTCATCGCGACCCGCACCGGAGGAGGCGGTGGGCTCGCTGCCCGCGGGCAGTCCCCGCTCACCGAGCGCATGTGAACGGCGAGGAAATCCGCGCTGGCAAAGCCGTCGTTCAAATTCAAGGCCGCGGCCTCGAACACCACGCACCTCCCGTTGGTGGACACCGAGGGTTGGATGGCATCACCGTCGGAGGGGGCACCGAGCGGCCCATCGGCCCGGCTGGCCAATGAGGATGTGCCAGCGCTGAGGTCACGCAGGAAGACCTCCTCGGTGTCGCCGGCGACCAGATGCCCGGCGAAGGCCACATGACGTCCGCTTCCATCGATCGACGGCTGCTCGGCCTGGATCAAGGCGCCGCCTTCCGTGCCCACGCTAACCAGCTGGGTTCGGGTCCCGGCGCGGAGGAAGACCTCCTGCCCGAGCTGGGGCGTGACGCCCAGGCTGGGTGCGGCCGAGACGAACGCCACCGCATCACCGGCGGCGTCGATCGAGGGGTCGCCCGAGCTGCCGTCGGCCGAGCTGCCCGCGCTCCCGTCCCCGCGGCTGACCAGCGTGGTCGTGCCGGCGCGGAGGTCGCGCACGTAGACGTGCGAGTGGCCGTCGTCTGGTGCCCCGGCCAGGCTGGCAAACGTAGACCACGCCACACGCCCGCCGTTGCCATCGAGCGAGGCGCTGAGTACGCCGGACTTGGCCACCGCTCCGGCGGCGCCGGTGTCGCGGTCAACCAGTATGGTGGTGTTGGTCCGCAGGTCGCGCTCGTAGAGGTGGAACTGGCCCCCAGCGCCGGCTCGGTCAAGAGCCGCCGCCGTGCGGATGAGGACGGCGTTTCCGTCGGCGCTGATGCCGTGCGGAAACGCGTTCGTGCTGGCCGGGCGTCCGTGGACGCCCGTGGCCCGGCTGACCAACGTCGTGGTGTTTGTGACCAGGTCGCGCACGTACACCTGGTTGCGGGTAGGAGTGCTGTCGGGAGTCAGGTTGCCGGCGTCTGACTCAAACGCCACACGGCGGCCGTCGGCGCTGATGCTCCCGAGGAACGAATCGCCGTTGCCAACCGCGCCCCGCACGCCATTCGCTCGGCTCACGAGGATGGTGCGACCGGTGAGCACGTCTCGGACGAAAACATCCTGCGCGCCGCTCCGGTTTGCGCTCGACAAGGACGGCGAGGCCGAGGTGAAGACCACGAACCGGCCGTCGGCGCTGGCGCTGTGGCCCGCGGACGCGGAGCCTCCCTGCACGCCGGACAGGAACGGACCCGTCCCGCTGGGCCGCGAGATCAGCTCATTCTGTTGTCCGAGCGTGCTAAGCCGACGCAGATGGACACGCGGGAACGCTCGGCCACTGGGATCATCGCCCAGATTGGTGGAGAAGGAGGAGAAGATCGCGGCCGATCCGTCGGCGCTGATGGCCGGCGGCCCGACGGCTCCGAAGTTGCCGAGCGCGCCGTGAGGGCCCGAGGCGCGGCCCAGGATCGACGTCGTCCGCTGGGCCAGATCCCGGAGGTAGACCTGTGACAGCTCCGGACCGCTCGCGCCGAGATTGGTCGCCCCTGTGGCGAACACCGCGCGAAGGTGCGAGGCATCCCCGCCCAGCGCCACCGCGTCCACGTCGGCGTTGGCCGGCCGCGTGCCCTGGCTCACCAACACGTTGTTGCCCACGTCAAAGCTGTGTACATAGGCCTCGACCGTGTCGGCCGGCACTGGGGTGTCCGACAGGTCGGTGGCCGAGCTCACGAAGGCCAGCGCACGGCCGTCGGAGTTGAACACGGGCCGGTCGGATAGAGCGTTGCCCGCAGTTGCGGGGGCGAACGTGCCGAACTGCCCCGTGGCGGCGCCCACCGTGGCGGGTGCGGTCGCCTGGGCGACGACGATCTGGCCTTGGCCGTCCCGATCCTGGGTGATGCTCGGGTCGGTGGTGCTAAATGCCACCAAGACGCAAGGCGCCGTGAAGGTGGGTGGCGCGCACAGAGCCCTTCCGGCCGCCGAGGACACGACGCGCACGTCCCAGGCGGACACGATGGGGGAGTGCGGGTTGCCGCTGCAGTCGCGGTTTACGCAGGACACGAGCTCGTTGGTGCCCGCGTCGATCGTGCGCAGGATCAGGCCTCCGTCAGGCGGCCCGAGATTGAGTGCGTTCGTCCCGAAAACGACCACCGGCCCGCCCGCCGTGACATCGATCGCGGGCTGCTGGCTGTCGGCCGTCCCGGCCGCCCCGGTGGCTCCGGCGCGGCTGACCAGACTCGTGGTGCCGGCGGTGAGGTCGCGCAGCCACACCTGGGCGCTCCCGGTCGGATTTGGCTCCGGTCCGGTCACGTGATCGGACAGGTTGGAGGCGGTGGTGACGAAGGCTACGAACACGTGGCCGTCCGACCCGACCGCAATCGCGGGGTCCGCCGCTGACTCGTTGGCACCGACACCGTTCATCCCGTCCGAGCGGCTGACCAGGATGGTCGTGTGCCGTTGAGTGTCTCGCAGGAACACGTTCGTGACCCGAGGGTTGACGCCGGGCGCGAACCCGTCGGCCTCAGAGGTGAAGACGACATACCGCCCATCGGCACTCACGGCTCCGGGAAGCTTGCTGCCGTTGTCAAACGCCGGGGGCACCGGACCGGTGCCGTCGGGCCGGCTGATCAGAACCGTCCTGTTGGCGGCACCCGCAACGGAGGGGACAACCAGAGCCACGATTGTCGCCGCAAGGAGTCCGGCACGTGAAACGCGGCGCATGGCCGCCACTATCGAACCCGCGTGATCCTCTGACAATCGGGGAGCGACCCTGAACTTTTGACCGCCCCGATCTAGGGGTCAGCCCCGTGGATCGGCGCGGTCAGCGCCCGCGAACGTGACCGGCGGCCATTCGCCCGAACTCGAAGGCCGCAGTTCCGGTCGTCACGACTGGGTCCTGCGCGGCGAATTCGCGGAGCGCCTGCTCGTCGTCTGTCTCGACGACCGCGAGGCCGTACGAGTCCTCGTCGGTCAGGACCGGGCCGAACACGACCATGTCGCCGCTGTCCAGGTACGGGCGCCAGTGGGCGGCGTGGCGGTTCATGATCTCCCGCTCCGAGTCGGTCAGGGTCTGGGCGAAGTTCGGGCGTGGAGCGATGAGGCGCAGGACGAATGTGGGCATGCGGGGACTCTACGCCAGCGACAGTCGCCCTGACCCGCTAGGACTGATCATGCCTGCGATATGGTGGGTGACACTGGGGTTTCGCGTGGTCGAGAGGGGATTGCTACGTGGGACAGTGTCAAGTCGCGCGTGAGCTACGCCAACGTGATCGCGACGATTGCGTTATTTGTCGCATTGGGTGGCGGGGCGTAGGCCTTGACCGGGATACCGGGCCGTGGCGGCGTCTTTCACGGCTGCGTCACCCAAGACGGGCGTGCTCCGTGTTGTCAAGAGCGCCACATCGCGTGTCAAGCCCAGGACGCATGGCAGGCACCGGACGCGCGGCGAATTCGCCGTCCAGTGGAATCAGCGCGTGCGTCCGGGGGTACCCGGACGGCCCGGGCCGCGTGCGGTCAAGCTGTACTTCGACAGAGCACCCGACGACCAGCTCGTGACTCTTGGCTCCGATCGGGCGTTTCCCTACGTCCTTATCGCGCCGCCTCCCGGTTGCTGGCCATCCGTGCCCCGAGCTCGGCGCGGGAACGGATGCCGAACTTGCGATAGACGCGCGCGAGGTGAGACTCAACGGTCTTTTCGCTCATGAACGCGGCTTTGGCGATCTCGCGGTTCGTCAGCCCCGTCGCCGCGAGCTCCGCGATCCGCAGCTCGGTTGCCGTCAGCTCGTCGGGTACGCGACGCCTGGGGCCGACGACATCGAGCTCTTCGTGCGCCCGTTCCGCCCAGGTCGGGGCGCCCAGCCGCTCGAAGATCTCGACCGCTTCGCGGAACGATGCTGCCGCTGCCCGCCGCTGTTTTGCCCGGCGATGGAACCTGCCCTTCGTCAGGCAGGCACAGCCAAACTCGAACGGAAGCCGGGATATCGCGTCGCGGTCGAGGGTCTCGAGCGCGAGCAGCGCGGCGGCGAGATCGCCCTCTGCCGCGGTCACGATCGACCGCGCGCGCGGCAGCGCCGCGTCGATCCAGGTCCGCGGGAACAGCCGTCCCCTCTGCTCGAGCCGGGTGAGCGTCTCCCGTGCACGATCCACTTCGCCCAACTGCACCAACAGCTCGATGTGGAATGGCTCGGTGCGATCGAGGAGCCCGTCTCTGATCCCGATCTGGTCCAGCAGCGCTCGCATGCGCGTCAAGGCACGATCTGCTGCCTGATGATCGCCCGCGGCGAACTCGACGAAGCCGAGCACGCTGAGCAGGATGGCCGCCCACCACGCCTTCTCGGTGCCCGCGGTTTCGTCGACGAGTGGCCGCAGTGTCGCGAGGGCGCGGTCGACCCTGCCCCGATGGGCGTCGATCAGCGATCGCCAGGCAAACGGGTAGGCGAACCTGCCGCTCACCTCGAGCCGCTCCTCGATGGTGCTGCAGCTGCGCTCGATCAGCCCTTCGGCGAGGTCCCAACGGCCAGCCTGAAACTCAACGAGCGCCAGATACCCGATCCGCTCAGCCGCGTGCGGCTCGTCCCCGTGATCGCGCGCCCATTCGGCCTCTCGAGCATGGCGTGCTCGGGTCGCTTCGACATCGTCGGTGCACTGGAACCAGATCAGCGGAACCGGATGCGGGTAGGCGGCAGGGCCCGCGCGTGCCTCGAGCGCGAGCCCGCGCTGCATGAGTTCGGTACGGGGACGTCGTCCCAGGAGCAGGTCGAGCAAGCACAGGTCGATCAGCAGCGAGGACAGCACCTGAGGCTCCTGGTCGGCGCTCACCTGATGCACGGCCCTCTCGGCGTGTTCGAGCGCGCGAGCCGGCTGTCCCGGCACGCCCATCAGAACCAGTCGTGCTGAGATCCGGGCGCTGAGCGTCGCGTCGGTTGTCGCCTTTGCAAGCGCCTGCTCGAGGTACGCGGTCGCGAGCCCGATCGATCCATCGTCCCACTCGACCTCGGCGAGCAACTGGAGTCGCTCCGCTTGCACCACATGCGACAGACCGTCTGTTTTCGCTTGCTCCGCAAGCAGCCGCGCATCAGCGACGTCGCCAGTCTTGAGCAGCGTCGACGCGTGACCCAAAGACCGCCTCACGAGTGCCTCCTCTTCCACGCGTGGCGTCAGGCGACACGCGGCTTCGAAACAGTTCAGCCGCAGCGTCGAAGGCGCCGCGCAGGGCGGCCTGACGGGCGGCATGCTCGACCTCCGACGCCGTCGATTCGTCGACTTCGGTCGCGCTTTGCGCGAGGTGGCGGGCACGCTCCTCGGCGTCGGAAACCACCGTCGCCAGTCGCTGGTGCACCAGCCGTCGCCGAGCGTCCGAGGCGGAGGCATATACCGCGGAGGCAAGCAGAGGATGGGTGAACCGGACGCGTCCGTCCTCGGTAACGAGAACGCCCGATTCCTCTGCCTCGACGACCGCCATTAGCGCATCCGAATCGCTGGCGAGCGCAGCGACGACCGCGTCGATCGTCGGGCGGGAGAGCGATGCAGCTACGAGAACCGCTTCCCGCGCGGCGCTCGAGAGCGCGCTGACCCGTTCCGCCGCCAACCTCTGCAAGCTCCGCGGCACCGGCAACGGACGAAGCCCGCCGATCTCGCTGGCGTTGTCTGCTGCCAGGGCTCGCGCGATCTCGATCGCGAAGAAGGGGTTGCCGCCGGAGGCTTCCGCGATCCGCGCGAGCGTCGGGCGCGTCACCGGGCTGCGGAGCCGGTCGCAGACGACGTGGTGCAGCGACGCGAGCGAGAGTGGACGGGGAACGACCCGCACCAGTCGATCCTGCGGTATCGCAGCGTCGAGCCCGAGCGGGGCGTCCGCCGCGCCTTCCATGCGCCTGGCCACGAGCAGTCCCAGCTGCGGCGGGACGCGGCGAACGGCGAACTGAAGCGCCCGCTCCGACGCCGAGTCAACCCACTGGACATCGTCGATGGCGACGAGCACCGGCCGCTCGCGGGCCAGGACAGTGAGCACCCCGACCAGAGCCGTCGCGGTGGTTCGCGGGTCGGCGGGCGCTTCCGTCGCGACGCGCAGCAAGGTGGCCGCAAGCGCACGCTCCTGCGGGACGGGTAACTGCCTGCCTGCCTCGTCGAAAACGGGGCCGACGATATCCGCCACCGTGGCGTAGGAGAGTCTCGCTTCGCTCTCCGCCGGCCGAGCCTTGACAACGCAATACGACCGACGCTCAGCCGCACGCACGGCCTCCAACCAGATCGTCGTCTTCCCAATTCCCGCCTGCCCCTCGATCAGAAGCGCTCGCGGACCGCTGGGGATCGAATCAAGAAACGCGGACACGGTGGCAAGCTCACGCTCGCGCCCCACCACAGCAGCATCCTGATCCGAGGTCCCGAACACCCGTCTAAGAGACTACGCTGACCAGGGCGATCGCCCGACCAGAACGCTCACGCGGGGAGTTCTGACTTCGCCAAACAGCTTTACGGCTGCGGACGGTAGCGAAGGCCGTCGAGGGCGATGCGCAGAACGTGTTCGACCTGCGCGGGCTCGCTGGCCGGCGTCTTGGTGATACCGCCGACCATATGGAGTAGGTCCGAGAAGTCGACATCCGCCGGACGACGCCGGCATCCTGGGCGCGTTTGAGGAGTGGCTCACCGGCGGCAAACAGCCCCGCGCGACACTCTGTGAACAGCGGGGCGTCCGCATCGAGGTAGTTCGTCAGTTCGTGGGCCAGCGCCCTCTTCGTGGCGAGATAGCCGATCAGCCGCTCGAACCAGTCGTTGAGCGCTTGCCACGGATCGGCAGCGTCGAGCCTGGCCGCCAAGCGACAGATCTCCAACTGGGCGTCGGCACCGGCACGCTCTACCGGCATTTTCCCGAACCGGCAGGCGCTGCTAGAGCTCCACCTCGTTGACGTAAAGCGCCGAGTTGCTTGACAAACGGAGGCTACCTCCGCTATCTTGTACCGGAGGCATCCTCCGGTACGTTGCCCCTTTCGGAGGTGGCCTCCAGTTTAGCTCAGATCCGAATCTCGTCAGGGTGAAAATGAAACTAGCTCCCGCTCCCACCGTTCCTCGCTCATCCGCGGGCCGTCCGCTGACGCGCGCGGTGGACACCGTCATGACCGAGTTGGGACACCGCACACGCGGCCATGGTTACCTCGCCGCCGTCGACGACGCGCTACGTTCGCGCTGCGCGGGCAAGCGCTTCACCGCCGGGCGCCGGCCGGCGCGTCTGCGGGGGGGTTCCTGATGCGCCGCACGCCAGCTGATCTCTGGACAGGACGCCCTTGTCCTGACCGTCTGGCACCCGTTTGATGTCGGCTTCCTGCCCGCCGGAGGCGTGCAATTCGACGCCGCGGAGGTCTCCGACGTCGAGCGAGCGGCGCAAGCGACCGCCGCCGAGGGCGCCTCGCTCGCCCAAGCAGCGGGGTTCAAGGCACGTGCCGCGGCGGCCGAGGCCGCGCCCACCTGGAAGGGCATCGTCAAGGTCGCCGACGAGCACAACTCAAGCCTCATCGTGCTCGGCTATCACGGCCGCACCGGCCTCGCCAGCGTGCTGATCGGGAGCGTCGCTGAGGCCGTCGCATCGCACTCGCGACGCTCCGTATTGATCATCCACCGCCGCGATGCCCAGGATCGGGCCGCACCCGAGCACAACCTCGAGACAAAGAAAGATGCGCCATGAGAACCCTCGACCGCTCCCGCCCACACACCACAGCCCCAAACCGTGCCGGCCGCCGGGCAGCGTGGAGCGGCGACATGCCCGCTCGGCGCCCGAGCCCGCAACTAGTAGCTGAAGCGGTCACGGCCAGCTATATCCACGACATCTCACAACGGCGCCGCGCCGCCCGTACATCGGTGACCGAGGATCCGACACTCCACCCCACCCCGGCCGACGCAAGCTATAGCAGCGGGCCCGATTGCTAGAGCTGGTCGAGCCGACCTTGCGGATAGTCCGGATCCTCTGAGCTGTACGGATCGCCTTCGCCGCGCACGTCGCGATAACGGCGCTCGAACAGCTCGAGTGCCGCGGTGATGTCCGCGGGGCCCCGGATCGAGTGGCTTACCCCTGTTGAGTCGGGGGTCAGCTCCGCCGGCTCGGCGTCCCCGTGCTCGATGAGCGTGTCGTGCTCGCGCTCGAGCACGGGAAGCTCGGCCACGCCGCGCTCGGGATAAAGCAGCCGAGCTCGACTTGCTGATACGTGACGATCGCCTGCTCGCCCCGACGCTAACCAGAATTGCCGGGTGGGTCGGGCATGCCCTGGCACGTGTAGTAGCCATAGCCATCTTCGCCGTGCGTCTGCTGAAGCACCTCGTGGAAAACCTCGAAATGCTGTGGTGAGTAGAAGTCGAGCTTGTACAGGCCGATCCCTCCTCCCTCCGGCGCAGCAGGATCTCGGAACAGCGGCCCCGTGATGCTGTCCGGCGGCGAGGGAATGTAAGCGCCCTTGGTATGGCCCACTGCGTTACGGGCACCCAAAGCGAGCACATGCCTCTTTCCGATTGACGGCGGGTAGGTCATCGTCCACGCCAGCTCCGCACCTGTGCCGGTGTTCTGGAATAGGTTCTTGTCGACGAGCAAGATCGAGGGGCTGATGCACTTCCAGTCCTTGGCGTGGGCGACACCCGTCCCGAGGTCGTAAAGAACTGGGTAGGCAACGGGGATCAGTGACTGGTAAATCGCCTGTTTGGTACCCAGGCGCATCGACTCGACGCTGGTCGCGACGTCGCCGAGCACCCATCGGGGATTGCTCGCCGCCGCGGCTGCCACCTCGCTCATCTTGGACCAGTCGCTCATGATGATCTTCGCCTCGGTGGTGAAGTAGGCCGATGCGCGCTGGTAGCGGTCGAAGAGATCAACGCCGAGATCCGCCGCGGCGGCAGTGACCTTGGGCCCGATGAGATCCGGGCTCCCGTTTTGGCGGGTCAGATACCCGGCGAGACCGAATGCACCGCTGACCCCTGAGGCGATAGCGCCAGCTGGCGGGTAGACGGCGCCGGCAATGCTGGCGGCCCGGGCGACGAAGCCGATGATGTCCAGAGCGTTCGCCGCAGTGTTGTCGGCCGCAGGGGGCTGGACCGCCTGCCTGATCTGTTCGGCTATCTTCGCGACGTCCACCAGCGCCGCTACCTGCACTCCGCCGAGGAACGGCGCTTGCAGGCCCTTGGGGCCGAAGTACTCCTCGACCGTGTTGCGACGGCCGATCTCCTTCTCGAACTCCTGGCGGACGGCGTTGCACTCGGCGGGGGTGAAGCCTGGATGGCTCTCGGCGCACTTGGTCTTCGTCGCGTCGCTGCCAAGCCGGGTGAGGATGTTCGCCCAGTTCACCCCGGCGTATTTCTCGTAGTACGCCTTGCGCACGTCGCAGGTCGGCGCCGATGGATCGCAGACACCGATGATGTCGGGATCGCGACCGAGGAAGGTCGCCGCGGCGGCCTCGCCTCCCGTGAACGCCGGGAACCCGCCGCCCGGCTGTGAGGGGCGGTTGACGATACGTACCAGATCGAAGTTGACCGTGCCCCCGGGGTCCGCGATCAGCGGCATGTATTGATCGTCGCGTCCTCGCGCGAGCAGTCCGTGCAGCTTGCCGTCTCCGGCGCGCCCGGTCAGCGACTGGCTCGACACTGCCGCCGGGGAGCTCATGGCCGAGCGGGCCACGAAGGCGTAGCGTCCCTGGTGCGGTTCGTCGCTGGACCCCTGGTTGAGTTGCGCGAACACCTGAGCGTTGCCTCCCAGGGTCCCGATCGCCTGCGCCGCCTGTAGCCAACCGGTGCTGGTGCCCTTCGGCTTGCCGAAGGCCTGGAGCATGAGGAGCAGCTGGCCGTTCTCGTTGTCCTTCGCCGATGCCCAGGCGATGTCGTCAGCCATCCGTTTTGCCTCGGCCGGGATCTCGGTGCCGTCCGGCTTGTTTGTCACGTAGAAGAAGTCCTGCTCGCGGGTGAGTGTCTGACTGTCGAGCCGCACGAGGAAGAACCCGGACGATCCATCCGTCGGCGCGTCGTGCGCATAGGTCTGGTCGCCGACCTTCATCGTGATCTGCGACGGCGCCGGGCTGACGTCGGTGTCGAACTCGAGCTGATCGGGGAACACGAACTCGAAGTTGCCGGTCGTGGACAGCGGGTTCAGGCGCAGGTAGCCGGACATATTGGCGACGTGTCGTCCCGAATACGGGTAGCGGTGCAGGAAGTGATTCGAGACGAAAGCTGAGCCCGCGGGTGAACCGGGCACGCCGATGAAGGACTTCGGGAAGGCGTATCTGAGCATGTAGTTCAGATCGCTGTCGCTCATGTTCGGTACGCCGAGCCTTCGCAGCAGCCGCCTGCCGGCAGCGAGCTCGCTCTCGTTGTCGCCTACGGGACCGAAGTTGACGACCATCAGGTAGGTCGGGGCCTTGTCGTAGGCGTCGGCAAGATCGGCCAGCGTCTTCATGCCGTCGGAGTTGTAGGGGTGGACCGTGCCCGAGGCAACGCGCTCAAGCGTCTGGCGATCGAAGATGGCGTAGGACCCGAAGGCGCCGCAGCCGAGCCCATCCGGACCGGGATCGCACGGCGCCGTCGTATGCTCAACCGGCTTCCCGTCCAGCTTGATCGTGCCCCGGTCGTCCGCGGCGCTCTCGAGCCGCCAACCTATCGGCGGCACGTCAGCGCGCACAGTCACCCGAGCCGTATCGACGGAAGAGCCGCCCTTACGACCAGTGACCTTGTTCCTGATCCGATACTGCCCCGGAGAGTTGACCTCCAGTCCGGGACTCGCCGTCTCGGCGTGATAAAGCCTCACGGCCCCGGTGCCGGGGCGCCCGACGATCTCCCAGCCGTAGGTCACTTGCGGCGTCCCGCGGCGACGACCGCCCGCGTCCGAGGCATTTCCGTGGAGTCGGATGAAGTCTCCCGCCTTGACGATGCGATCGGGGCCCGCACCCGCCGTCAGCAGGCCTGGCTTGCGCCAGAACGACCTGGTCGTGAAGTCATAGGCGGCGTCGTGCCCTGATGGACTCGTGGTATAAGCGAGCAGGACCAAGTGGTTATGACCGGCTCGCAGCCAGTCGTTGGCGCCCAGCAACCCGACGTAGCCGCTGCCCTCGGGCTGGAAGGCGACTTCGTCACGATGACCATTGACCCATGCCTGAAGCGTGGCCCCCGGCCCGAGACGAGCGACCGCGCGCACCGGAGCCTCGGCACCTCCGACGCGGAAGTGGGTCAGCGTGAGCAGATGGCTCTGCCTCCGAGCAACGATGAACGAGACGTGATCGACCTCAGCGGCCGCGCCAGTCACAACCAGTAGCTCGTCGACACCAACATGGAGACCGCGCCCGGGCCGCAACGTGGCGCGGTAGACGCCGCGCGAACGACGGAAGTAACCCTTGACGTTACGCCCGTCGACGAGGATCCGCAGCTGGCTCAGGCTCGCGCTCGAGCGCAGGTTCACCTGAACCCCGCCGTTGCCAACGACCTGATTCACCACCGGGCTCACGATCCGAGTGACACCTCGGGCCGGTGCGGCGGAAGCGGTGGCGGTGACCACGGCATACGCGCACACAATCAGCGTCACCGCGGTGGCGCCGCGCCGCAACGCGCGGCCGGGCAACGCCCGGTGAACACGGCAATTCAGGACGGAAAGGTTGGGCCCCACCCCAGACATTGCTGACAGTGTCGGCAGTTACCCACGCGCCCTTGAGTTCCCTTATCCAACCGGCGAGCTTGACGCCGCCCGCTGACGCGCCGGTGCGCTCAGCCGGGACTGACCACGCCGCGCACCGGGATCCCTCCGCGTTCGATCTCGTAGGGCACCAGCGACACCTGGTCCATTCCGCCGGCGCCCGGGGCCAGGCTCCACTCGGCGATGGCCAGCGTGTTCTCGCCGTCGCTCCGCAGCAGTCCCTGGGGCAGGTAGAACGTGTTCTGGGGCCCCAGGTTGTTGATGTAGCGGCCGAGCAGCCACTCGTTGAGATAGATGAGCGCCTGGAAGTTGCCCGCTCCGGGGCCCAGCGGGCCGCCGCCCGGAGGCGTCAGCTTCAGCCCCATCGGCGCCCACACCCCGGACGGTACGTGCAGCGCGAAGTGCGTGCGGTACCAGCCCACGCCCGGCGGCACCGAGCGCGTGGCCCACGCGTCGGGGAGCCCGACCGGGGTCCACGACCCGTCCGGGTGGGACGGCAGCGCCCAGCCGGCGTTTGCGCCGAACAGCCCCGCCGGGTTGGTCGGACCGCGAACCGGGTCGCGGGCCACCTGGGCCCGCTGAGGCGCCGTCCAGCCGCCAGGTGACCGCGGGCGCGGTGTCGCTGGACACGTTCAGCGAGGCGCTATCCAACCCGCGTGGCGTCTTGTCAGAGTCCAGCTGCGGCGAGTTGGCGAACGACTCGTCCTGGCCCATGTTCTCGGCCAGGACCGAGACGACGTTGTCCCGGCCGGGCCGGATCGCGCCAGCGGCGAAGCTGAACGTCTGGCTGACCGTCGTATCTTCCATATTGGCGAACGGGTGGGTTGCGGTCTGCGTTGTCGCCGAGCCGAGGTAGTGGCCATTGACCCACACCGCGAAGGACCCGAACGGCCCGGTGTCAGCGGTCAACGCAATCGCGCTCTCGTTCCCGGTGGCGGTGAAGTCCCGGCGGTACCAGACGAACCCGTGGTCGAACCCGTAGTCCTGGGCATAGAGCACCGGTGTCGAAGCCGGCTGGATCGGGTCGTCCGTGACCTGATGATCAGCCACCGGCCAGCGGGAGTCGTCGAACCCTGGCAGGCGCTCGGGCGACTCAAAGGCGAAGCGCCAGCCCTGCCGCAGCGACGGCAGCGCGATGCTCGACGGCGGCCCGGGCACGCTCCCGGTCAGCGCGCCGCCGCGCGCCTGACCCGCGGTCAGCGTACGCCCGTTCCAGGTCAGCCCGCGCACCCCCGGCGGGGCCCAGACGCTGATCGTCCCGGCGGCCGACGTGTCGCCGGTCAGCAAGGCGCTCCGCTCGCGGACGGCGGCGGTGCGCACCAGCGAGGACCCGCGGACCAGCAGCGGACCGGCGGCGGCGCGCTCCACCCAGAACTGCCCCGCGGTATCTGTGTCAGCTAGCAGCAGGTCCAGCCGCGAGCGGCCGGAGCGGATCGACACCTGGTTCAGGCCCTTGTGGGTGTAGTGCAGCGTCAGCTGCCGCGAGGACGGATCCCACTGCCAGGTGATTGGCGTGCCGGACGGATCGGACAGGACGCGCACGGTCGGCTTGTGCGCGTAGGACAGCACGGTCTGGCCAGCGGCGCCGGAGTCGCCATCCAGCAGCGCCACGTCGTGCCCGCGCGCCAGAGTGAGCCGGGTGACCAGCTCCGAGGTCGTGGCCACCAGGTCCTGGCTGCCGAAGTGGACTGTACATGAACGGCGCCGGGTTGAACCCCCAGTCGGTCCCGCCGACCGTCATGTAGATGCTCTGCATCGTCGCCCCCCTGGGCGATGTAGTACTTGTAGAACGTGTTCTCGAAGTCGGGCCCAGTCAGCTGCGCGCAGCCGGCATAGCCGGCCCCGCCCCAGGAGTCGAACGAGCCGCCCTGGTACTCGGGGACCATCAGCGGGATGCCGGGCTCGTGGTCGCCGGTCAGCACCGGCGGGCTGTTGAACACGTTGGGGTTCGAGCAGTCAAACCCCTCGGGGTACTGGTCCGAGCCCATCAGATCGGGTGCGTCGGGGGTGCCGGGCGCCCAGCCGGTGGCGAAGCCGCCGACGTCGTTGGTGTAGGTCGGCACGTCGATCCCGTCGGCCTTGGCCTGGGCCTCGAGGTTGCCGAAGTAGGCCTCGCCCTGCGGGTTGGTGTA
>CAVTTU010000026.1:0-228087 GCA_963737535.1 uncultured Solirubrobacterales bacterium | reverse complement strand
AACGCGCCGGACCTGCAGAAGGAAGCCGCAAAGGGGAAGGGAGCATGGAGCGCGCCAGGCGCGGCGAGAGGTCAACCGCGCCTTGTCATTCGATCACCTGGTCCGCCTGGGCCAGCACCGCCGGGGGAATGGTGAGATCTAGCGCCCTGGCGGTCTTCAGGTTGATCGCCAGCTCGAACTTGACAGGCAGTTGTACTGGCAGGTCGGCCGGCGACGCGCCGCGAAGGATCTTGTCCACATAGGATGCGCAGCGCTGAAAGGCGTCGGCCGTATCGGGCGCGTAGGAAATCAGAGCGCCGCTTGAGAGGCCCCGGAAACTACAGGACACGAAACTGCAACGCCTTTTTGTTAATCAGGTTTCGGTGGACGGTTACGAACGGATCGCTCATCGCGACGATACCGTCGTCCCGATCTCTGGTCGCGAACGCCTGCTCGACACCGGCAGGGTCGCTAACAGGCAAGAGAAATCGGCGTTACACCGGCAGCCCGCGCGGCCGCCTCGAATGGCTTCCAGTAATAGTCAAAATAGGTAGCCGTTGTCGGATTGAAGATGAGCGCCGCTCGTTTGGTGCGGGGAGCGACTTCTTTGAGAAGCTCAAGCCATTTTCCGCCTATCGAACCCTCAACGTTGATGAAGCCCGTGATATTGCCGCCTGGCCGCGGCAGGCTGGCGACAAAGCCGCTACCGACCGGATCGGAAACAGTCGCAAAGACCACCGGGATCGTGCTCGTTTCGCGTTGCACGGCGGCGGTCGCGGATGTCGAGTTGACCAGGATCACATCGGGATTGAGGCCAACCAATTCTTTTGCCAAAATTCTGTTTCTGTCGGCATCCCCTGCGCCATATCGAAATTCGATGGTGACGTCGCGATCCGATACCCAGCCCAGATCGGCGAGACCCTTCAGGAAAGCCGCGACAAATCGTTTGGTGCCCGGATCGTTCTCAGCAAATCCAATGAGCGCCCCGACCCGCCGTTTGTGCTTCACCGCCTGCTGCGCGCGCGACCAGCGGCCATGCCGCCGCGCCTGCCAGAACCGCAATCAACTCCCGTCGCCTCATTCGATCCTCCACGGGCAGGCAACTCGCTTGAACCGTCAACCCTTGAAGGTTGGCTGGCGTGGATGAACATAGTCCCTGAAGTCGGGGAAGTCCTTCCACGCCGGCTCAGGCGGTTCGCATCCCGGCCGCGGCGCGTAGATCGACGGCTCGATCAGCTGCATGGTCGGGATGTAGCGCGGACAATTCGGGAAGATTGCCCGTACTGCGACACGGACGATGAGCTGCGCGCCGACGGTCCGGGCGAGCATCGGGTCTTCGCGGCTCACCGTCGCCGTGCCGTTGACGCGCAGGCGCTGCGGCTTGCCGTGCATGGCGATGAACAGCAGGCCGACGTCGGCATTGACCAGGATATTGCCCAGGCTCTTGAACATGCCGTTGCCGTCGTAGTCGGGGAAGGCCAGCTCGGACGGCCCGGTGACGCGCACGAACCCCGGCATGCCGCCCTTGAACGAGCAATCGGGCCGCCCCTCGGCATCCGCTGTCGCGAGGAAGAAATACGGCGACGCTCTCGATGAACGCCTTGTCGTCGGGCGTGAACTGCGTGCGAGTCAAGGTTTTCTCCAGCCGGTCGGAAATCCGGCGGCTGTCGAACCGGTCCTGCAACCGGCGGTTCCCCTCGTGATACATGATGCTGTCGCTCATCGATCCTCTCCTTGGTCACGATAGGAGTTGGCAGATGTTCGAAGTTCTCCGCGAAAAATTAGCACTACTGCACTTCCTGTGGAGCCGGCGCGCGACGGCGAGCCCGCGTCTTGCGCCTCGATCGATCACCTCCTCGGCGCGGGCGAGCAGCGTCGGCGAAATTTTCGAGCCCGAGCGCCTTCGTGGGGTTGGTTGATGACCAGTTCGAATTTGGTTGGCTGCTCGACCGGGATGTCGGCCCGGCCTGGCCCCCCGCAAAATCTTGTCGACTTTGTTCCGCGGCGTGCCGAAATAACTCAGGCCCAGTTGGGCCCATAGGACATCAGTGCTCCGGCATCCGCATAGTCCCGGCTTTCCATAAATAGTCGGTAGTCGCTGAATCGCCTCGCCAAGGCGTTGATCCGGATCGGGTACTGTAAAATTAAGCGGGTCGGACGCGAGACATAGGGTCCGTCCCGCCCGGTTCTTTGAGCGACCCGACGGCGGAAACGATCTCATCTGCCTGGCGAATTTCAATTGACGTAACTTCGAGGCCGAGCGAGACAGGCCGTTGTCTGACCTCGTGCATCTCCAGCATGGCGCCGGGGGCACCGGCGTTGGCTAAAATCGCCAAGCCGGCTCAGAGTTGGGAGCAACCTCGCGCGACGGCTCGATGCGGCTTGCCGGCGGTATCTTTCTGCTGGATCGACATGCCGGTCACGTTGCCGCCCGGCCGCGCCAGGCTCGCAACGACGCCGGCGCCGACCGGATTACCATCTGTGTCAGCGAACACGATGGGGACAAGACGTCGTCGCATGCTTTGCCGCAAGGACCGGTGCGGATGCCCGGGTAACGATCACGTCGACCTTGAGCCTGACGAACTCAGCCCGCGATCTCACGATAGTGCTCGGCATCCGCCTCAGCCCAGCGATACTCGATGGCGACCGTGCGCCCTTTGATCCAACCTAGTTCCTTTAGACCGTCTTTACGAATGCGCCCACCCAATGGCTCGCAATATACGGGCGACGTAGCGCCTAAAAATCCGATGGTCGGCAGTTTAGCGGGTTGTTGAGCGCTTACAACAAGTGGCCATATGTAAGCGGCGCAGCCAAACCCTGCGATGAAAGTCACGCCGCCTCATTCGATCACCTCGTCGGCGCGGGCGAGCAGCGTCGGCGAAATTTCAAGGCCGAGCGCCTTCGCGGTCTTGAGGTTGACGATGAGCTTGTAGCGGGCGGCCTCGAACACAGGAATATCTCGGGCTTCCCGCCCCTGAGAATTCCGTCAATTTGCCCGGCGGCGTGGCGGTACATCTCCGCCAGATCGAACGAATAGGCCATCAATCCGCCGGGCTCGACAAAAATGCGATGCGCGTAAATCGCCGGTATCCGGCCCTTGGAGGCTAATTCGACAATGAGCTGGCGATGGGGAAACAAGCCGGCGTCATCGATCACCATGAGCGCATCGACGCGATCCCGCTCCATCGCTGTGAACACACGCCGAATTTGCGGCTCGTCGATGGCGCCGTCCAGCAACGCCCCTTCCAGCGAAATCCCCAGCTGGCTGGCTTCCTTTCGAAGCGCTTCGCTTTGAACCTTTCCCAGGAAGTCGCAAGGTGAGGAAGCGGGCGTTCGACGATTTTGGCGTTGCTTCAAGCAGCAGACCAAGCCGCTTGCCCCAGATTTCGTTTCCTCCGACATCGGTACTGATGCCGTGATGTTTCCGCCGGGCCGCGCAAGGTTTGGCACGATTTCCGAGCCGACCATGTTGCCAGCTACCGCAACGAGCGGGATTTTCGTTGTCGCCTGCATGAAACCCAGGACCACGGGATTTGCGATCGCAAGCACCAGGTCCGGATTGTCGTACGACATCCCGCGCCAGATCGGCATAGCGGTCGGTTTGTCCGGCGGCGGAGTATCGCTCCACCACGAGATTGCGTCCCTCGCTGTAGCCGCGGCGGCGCAATTCCCGAACAAGGTCGGTAACCCAGATGCTCGCTGGTTATGCTGAGATCGCCCACATCGATGTTCGGGTGAACGATCGCGATGCGTTTCATCTTCGCCCGTTGCTGCGCGCGCGCAACCAGCGGCCAAGAGACAGCCGGTCGCCACCGCGCCAGCGCCCACGATGAACTCCCGCCGCCTCACTCGATCACCTCGTCGGCGCGGGCGAGCAGCGTCGGCGGAATCTAACCGAAGGCCTTGGCCGTCTTGAGATTGATGACCAGCTCGAACCTGGTCGCCTGCATGACCGGCAGATCGGCGGGACTGGCACCGTTAGTATCTTGCCGACGTATGTGCCCACCTGCCCATAAGCTCGGCTGTGCTTGATCCATAGCTCATCAAACCCCCGGCATCGGCGATTTCGCGCCGAAAGTAGATCGCAGGCAATGCATGCCGGGCCGCCAGCACGATGAGATGATCCGCCCGAGTGACGAAGATGGACTGGGGCGACGAGGAGTGAACCAGCCCGTTGCCGGACCATTGCAGCGAAAGCGGCGTCGATGTCCTGTTCGGTGCTGGCCCGCAGGACAACGAGCTGCTGCCCGACCGCGAGTGCCGCCGCCTCGCGTATTGCGCGATTTGGGCCTCGGCCCACGTGTCGTTCGGGTTTACCAGCATGGCGATAACGCCAGTCTTGGGCAGCAGATCGCGCAACGTCCAGTCTGCTTGGTCCCCAACTCACCTAACAGGCTCGTTACGCCCGTCATGTTGCCACCCGGCCGGTTGAGACTTGCGACTAGGCCATATTTGACAGGGCCCTCGCCAAGTTGAACACGATCGGAATTTTCGCGGTCGCCGCCTTGGCCGCGAGCGCCGAAATCTCTCCGCCGGCGGTGACGATCACGGCAACGTTGCGGCGGACCAGATCTTCCGCCAGCGCCGGCAGACGGTCATATTGCCCGTCACCCCATTTGAACTCGATTGCCACGTTCTTGTCGACGACGTAGCCGGCGTCCTTAATCCTCGAACAATTCGGATACCATCGACACGTCGCTCTCGGACGACCTTGCGCTCAAAAATCCGATCACCGTATCGCCGGTTGCTGCGCGCGCGCGACGAGCGGCCAAAGCAGCGTGCAGGTCGCGCCCGCTCCGAGCGCTGCAACAAAACCGCGCCGTTTCATTCGATCACCTCGTCGGCGCCGGTGAGCAGCGCCGGAGGAACGTAGCTCCAGCGCCCTGGCGGTCTTAAGATGATCGTCATTTCGAATTTCGTTGGCTGCATGACGGACAAATCGGCCGGCTCTTCGCCTTCATCGGCCGCAATAGATGCCTGAATTGCGATCAGAATGGGCAATGCTGGTGCCGTAGCTCAACCAACCCCCAACGCGACGTTTTCACGCCAGCCGTAGCTGGCAGGGACCGCGTATTTGGCGGCTAACCCGACAATAGCTGCGCGGCGGCTATCGAAGTATGGTTCACCGGACACGATCATGGCGCCGGCGTGCAACTCCGTTAGCCGCGCGAACGCGGCCTCGACCTTCTGATCGTTGCTGGCATATAAAACCTGCAGATCGATGCCGGACGCCTTGGCCCCATCTTGCAAAGCTTTGACTTCGAGCTCGGCGCTCGGATTTGCCGGGTTTGCCAGATAGGCGATGATCCCGGCCGAGGAAGTCGCTGGTGCAGCAGCGGAGCCGCTTTGCCCCGAGCACCGAGTTTGAACAGGCTCATGCCGGTGACGTTGCCACCAGGGCCGGTTCAGGCTTTCGACCAGACCGAGGCCGACCGGATCGTCGGCTGCGGAAAAATAACCGGAATCGTGGCGGTCGCTTTTTTTCGCGGCGAGCGCGGAAGGAGGGCCGCCAGCGGCAAGGATGGCCGCCACCTTCAGGCCGACCAGTTCGGCGGCGAGCGTCGGCAACCGGTCATATTGGCCTTCCGCCCAGCGGTACTCGACCGCCACGTTCTGGCCGACGATATAGCCAAACTCACAGCCCTTGACGAAAGGCGGAAACGACCGCGGACGCGCCGGGCGAGCGGCTGCTGAGATATCCCACCACCGGCATCGGCGATTGCTGCGCGCGCGCAACAACAGGCAGCGCCGCCGCCCCGGCGAGGACCGCAATAAATTCACGCCGCCTCATTCATCACCTCGTCGGCGCGGGCGAGAAGGGTCGGTGCAAGGCGACTGCCGCGCCAAGTCCTGCAATGAATTTACGCCGTTTCATATGTTTTCCGTATGCGCCTAAAATAACGGAACACCAGCGGTCAATAATTATTTCTAACAGGGATTGCCCCCCGAGATCGCAATTGCCGACCGGCGGGCAGTCCGATCGATATGGTTTACCGGAGCCTACCATGACGGGGCGGCTTTGTCGCGCCTCATCGGTCGGCCTAGATCCCCGCCGCACGGCACAGGGAGCAGCAGGTTGAGGATCGCGCCTGAGCGAACGTCCAGCGCGGTGGTCGGCTCGTCCAGCAGGAGCACTCGCGGCGCAGGGCGGCGCCGCGCGATGGCCACGCGCTGGCGCTGACCGCCGGAAAGCTCGTGGGGCTCGGGCGCCGGCTCAGCGAGCGGCGGGGAGGTTGACCGCTTCCAGCGCGACGGCGGTCTTTTCATGGCGCCGCGGCGGCTGGCCCCCTCGGGGGGGCCGCAGCGGCTCGGACGAGCTCCTCCACGGTCAGCCATGGCGTGAGCGACGCGGCGGGTCTTGGTAGACCATCTGCGGCTTGTCAGGTTTGCGGCGATTGATTGTGCCGGTGTCCGGCTTGACGAGACCGGCGATGATCCGCAGCAGCGTCGGTTCCGTCCGGCTCTGCCGACGAGCGCCACCGCCTCGCCCTCGTCGATGGACATGCTCACGCCGCGCAGGGCATCGACCACGTGCTTTCCACTGAACAGCCCGCGTGACACGAATCGCTTCGTGATGTTTCCAGCTCCAGCAGCGCCTGCGGCTCGTGCTCGCTGGGGTCGGGCCAACCGCTGGCCGTGCGCGCCCAGATCTCGGGCGTGACGAGGTCGGAGCGGATACAGCGAGCGACCCCGTTGTGCTGGCGGACCGGCACCAGCGGCGGGGAGCTCGGTCACGCATTCCGGGGCCTGAAGCAGGCAGCGGGGAGCAAACGGACAGCCGGGCGTCTCGACCAGCGCCACCTGCGTGGCATCTCCCGTGAGCGTGGGCAGTTGCTTGGCCTTGTCGGCATCGAGTCCGAACCGCGCGCTCAGCAGTGCCGCGGTGTACGGATGCGCCGGCCGCTCGTGCACGCTCCGGACCGCGCCCATCTCAACCACGCGGCCGGCGTAGAGCACGACGATGCGGTCGGCGATCGCGGAGGCGACGGCGAGGTCGTGGGTGACGAACAGGAAGGCGCTGCCCTGCTCGTCGCGCAGCGTCGGAGAGCTCGAGGATCTGCGCCTGGACGGTCACATCAAGCGCCGTCGTCGCTCGTCGGCGATGATGAGACGCGGTTGAGCCGTCATCGCCATGGCGATCATCGCTCGCTGTGCTGTCCGCCCGACAGCTGGTGGGGAACGGCGCGAACACGGGCCTCGGGGTCGGGTACGCCCACCCGCCCGAGCCATTCTTGTGCCGACTCACCTATCTGCGAGACCTCGACGACCTGCTTACCCACCCGCATGGTCGGATTCAGCGACGTCATCGGATCCTGAAAGATGGAGCGGACATCGAACCTCCGCACGCGCAGGGCCGCATTCGGCGCCGTTCCGACCATCTCGTGCCCTTCAACAAGGATCGAGCCGCGAACGTCGGGATTCGCTCCCGCGCGGGAGCAGCCGCTGGATCGCCAGACCGAGCGTCGACTTCCCCGAGCCGCTTTCGCCCACCAGCGCGACGATCTCCCGGGGAGCGATGTCGAGGTCGACGCCGCGAACCGCGTGAATCGCACTGCCGTGCGGTGGAGCGTGACCTCGAGATCCCGGACCCGAGGATTCGGCTCGGCACTCCCACCGTCGGAGCGAACGTCGCCCCCTGGAGGCCGATTCTCGGCAGCTAGGTCGGGTCTAGATCCGGACAAAGATCTGGATCCACGTTGCGGCAGGGGTGGCATCCTACACCCTTGTCCTAAAGCCAAGAAAGGTCTTTACTTGCTGCCGACAAAGCCATCCGTGCGACGCTCTGACCGAGATCCAAAGTGGACGTCGTTGTCATCGGCGCCGGCGCCTCGGGGGCAGTCGCGGCGTGTCGTCTGGCCGCCGCCGGCGTCGAGGTGGTCTGTCTGGAGCAGGGGCCGCAGGTCGACAACGGCGAATTCTACGGCGACAAGCCGGAATGGGAGCTGATGGCGCAGAAGCGTGGCACCCGAACCCCAACGTGCGCGACCTGGAGAACGACTATCCCGCGAGACTCCGACTGCCGACGTCAATCCGCTGATGTACAACGCCGTCGGCGGCAGCACGATCCTGTATGCGGCGCACTGGCAGCGCTGCACGCCGTCCGATTTCCGCGTTCGCACTCTCGACGGCGTGGCCGATGACTGGCCGTTCACGTTACGAAGAACTCGAACCCTTCTACGACCAGCTGGATATCGACATGGGCGTCTCCGGGCTGGGCGGCGATCCCGCCTATCCGCCCGGCGGCGCCGCCGCTGCCGCCGCTGCCGATCGGCAAGATCGGCAGGAAGGCCGCGGCCGGAATGAACAAGCTCGGCTGGCACTGGTGGCCGGCGCCCAACGCGATTCCTCGCGCCCCTATGGCGGGCGCTCAGTGCGTGCGGCGCGGCACGTGCCTGACCGGCTGCCCCGAACGCGCCAAAGCCTCGACCGACCATCACGCACTGGCCTGACGCGTTGAGCACGGCGTGCAGCTGATCACCGGTGCGCGCGTGCGCGAGATCACGGTAAACGAGCAGGGCTTAGCCACCGGTGCGATCTATATCGACCGCGGGCGGGAACGCCGGCAGGCGGCGCAGGTCGTGATCCTCTGCGCCAACGGCGTCGGCACGCCGCGGCTGCTGCTGCTGTCGAAGTCAGCCCGATTCCCCGACGGGCTCGCGAATTCCTCGGGCCTCGTCGGCAAGAACCTCATGATGCACCCGTATGCCGCGGTGACGGGAAGCTTCGATGAGCCGCTGGAAAGCTGGCTCGGCCCGGCCGGGACAGACGATCCAGTCGATGCAGTTCTACGAGACCGACGCCGTCCCGGGGCTTCGTGCGCGGCGCGAAGTGGCAGGTGATGCCGTCCGGCGGGCCGCTGGGCACTGCTCGCAGCCTATGGCGGCAACCCCGCGGGGGCGAGGCGAACCTGCACCGCAGCACCAGAAGGTGGTCGGCCACCGTGTGGGGCATCATCGCCGAAGATCTGCCGGAGACTGCCAACCACGTCGACGCTCGCCCGCGTCTGACCGACACGACGGCACTCCCGGCACCGAAGATCATCTACCGCAACGCCGAAACTACGCGCCGCATTTCGCGTTCAACGTGGCGCGGGCGCACGAAGCGATGCGGCGGCGGGCGCTGGCAGATGACACCCGTTCCGCTGATGCGCGATTCGGCTGGCACCTGATGGGGACCGCCCGCATGGGCACCGACCCGACGACCTCGGTGGTCGACCGTGGGGCGCAGTCACGACGTGCCGAACCTTTACCTGATCGACGGCAGCATGTTCGTCACGGGGGAAGTGTCAATCCAACCGCGACCATTGCCGCGCTGGCCCTGCGGGCCGCAGACCAACTCGTCGCACGGCGGCGAGCGCAGGTGGTGCCGTGATTCCCGACGCTCTCGCCGACGTCCTGATTCTCGCTGCCTCTGGCGGAATGCCGAGCGCCACCGAGGCAGGTGCCACGGGCGTATGGCTTGATCGAGTGCTGTCGGTTCGGCCGGACCTCGCCGCCGAGCTGGGCCGGATCGTGGCGTGTCTGGCCGGCCAGGACCCGGCCGCTGCGGTCGAGCGCCTGGCGCGCGAGCGGCCGGGGGATCTCGACACGCTGCTGAGCGCCCTGGCCGGCGCCTACTACATGAGCGACGACGTGCGCGAGCGGTTGGGCTACCCGGGGCAGCGGGCCATCGCCACCGATGGCGAGGGCCGCGAGCCGCCGCTCGACGCCGAGAACCCATTGCTCGGCCCCGTCCTGGCCCGCGGCCCGATCTATCGCCACGCCGATTAGCCGACGGCTGTCAGCTAAGCGCACCTATGTTTCGCTTAGCTGACCAGCCCCGGGGTCAAGCCAGTCCAGGCGCTCGAGCAAACCGACCAGATCGCGGAGGAACTCGGCTCCGTGGCGCACCGTCGAGCACACGGTGATCGCACGACAGCGATAGCGACACCTGCCCATCGGCGTGATCGCCCCAGCGCGAGGATCGCCGCCTGCGGAGGCACGACGAGCGCGCGGAATCGCCGCACGCCATAGGGGCCGAGGTTGGAGATCGTGAACGTCGTCGAGAACACGTCCTCCGGGGTCAGCGTCCCGGCCTGGGCCGCCGCGGTCAGGCGCTCCCTGGCCTCGACGATCTGGGCCAGCGTCAGCTGGTCGGCGTCGCGGATGGCCGGCGCGATCAGCCCGTCCTCGAGCGCGACGGCGAGACCGATGTTGACCACCTGATGCTCCAGAATGGCGTCGTCGCCATACGAGCTGTTGAGCCCCGGATGCAGCTTCAGGGCCCGCGCCGTGGCCGCCACGAACAGGTCGGAATACGAAACCGTGACGCCGGTGGCCGCCTGCTCGCGCCGGAGCCCGGCCAACGCGTCCACGCTAGCGTCCGACTCGATCGTGAACTGCGGGACCAGCGCGCTCGCGTTCATCGACTTGACGATCGCCCGGCGCATCCTGGTCGGGGTACGGCGGATCGGATCCGGCGTCACGTTGACCGGATCCGCGCGATGACCGAACCGACCTCGACCGTGGTTCCGGCCTGCACGATGATCTCGTCGAGAACCCCGCTGGCCGGGGCCTCGAGGTCGGCATCGACCTTGTCCGTCTCCACCGTGGCCAGCACATCACCCTCGCTCACGGGGTCTCCGGCGGCGACGTGCCAGGCCGAGATGGTCCCCTCCTGCATGGTCATCCCCCACTTCGGCAGCGTCACGTCCATCGGCTTCAACTCCGTGGCAGTTTTGGATACATATTTCCCTCTGAGCCCCAATCTACACGAAGCCGACATAGCATGAGCGCGTGCTGTAGCGAAGGGACCGAGCCCAGACTGACTCGACCGGCAAACTGGATCCAAAACCGTTAACGTGTCCCGCCAGGGCGCCCCCTCGACGGGTAAGACAAGAAAGGCGGACGGAGCTCGATGGACCTGCTCAACGATCAAGTCGCGTTCGTCTCCGGCGGTGCCGCCGGCATCGGCCTGGCCATCGCACGGCGATTCGCCGAGCACGGCGCTCGCGTGATGATCGGAGACATCCGCGAAGACGCCGCCGAGGAGACCGCCGCGCATGCACGCGCATCGGGCCTCCAGATGTACGCCACCCAGCTCGACGTCGCCGACGAAGCCTCGGTCGAGCGGGCCTTCGACTCCGCGCAGGAACGACTCGGCCCGGTTACCGCGGTTGTTCCCAACGCCGGGATTCTCCGGCTCGCCCCCGCCATCGATCTACCGCTCGAGGACTTCCGGCGGGTCCTCGACGTCAACCTCACCGGCGCGTTTCTCACCGCCCGCGTCGGCGCGCGCCGAATGGTCTCGGCGTCAACCTCGGGAACGATCACGTTCACGGCGTCGGTGGCCGGCGTGCGCGGCCTGCCGGAGAACGCGGCCTATTCCGGGGCGAAGTTCGGCGTCGTCGGCATCGCCCAGGTGCTGTCACTAGAGCTGGCGCAATCCGGCATTCGCGTCAACTCGGTGTGTCCGGGGCAGGTCGATACGGCGATGTTCCACGACGTCTCGCGCCAGCGCAACGTGACCACCGAGGAACTCCTCGCGCGCGTTCCGATGGCGCGCCTCGCCTCGGTGCAGGAGATCGCCGACGCCTTCGTGTGGCTGGCCTCACCGATGTCGAGCTTCGTCACGGGCCAGACTCTGATCGTCGACGGCGGTTGGACCGTTACCTGAGGGACAGTCGAACCCCTCGTAGCCGCAGGCGGCCACCTCGTCGCAGTGACGCCGATAGCGCCCGCACCCGCCGACGTAGTCGACGTGCTGCTCGATCGAGACAACCATGTTGGTCAGGACGGAGGCGCTGTCCGGGCCGGTGACCATGAACAGGTTGGGGAAGCCGGCGCTGCTCAACCCGAGGTACGCCCCGCGGCCGTCGGCCCAACCCGTTGACACCCCGCTCGGCCCTCTGGTCAGAACGGGGGCTGGCCGCGCGCAGCGCCACCGTCCAGGCCAAGTGCGACCACCGTCCGTCGTGCCAGCGCAGGGAGGTAGGGAAATGAAGGCTCGTGTCCTGAGCGTTTTCGCCGCGGTCGTGGCATGCGCTGCCGTCGTGGCTTCGGCCGCCGACGCCGCCGGGTCCGCCCCGGACGGTCCGGGAGCGCCGAGCTACTTCGACCTCGCGCGCAAGGACTGCGTCGGGACGGCGCGCAATTCGACCTCGAAGGTGTGGTTCACCGTCGCCGGCGGCGTGCTGTCGGACGTCTACTGGCCGACCGTCGACGCCACCAACGTCCACACGCTCCAGTACGTGGTCACGGATGGGCGCAGCTTCACCGACCTGCAGACCCGCGACATGACGTACACGCGGCAGCCCGGACCGGACGGGATGGCCTGCACGGTGGTGGACTCGAGCAACGCCACCACCGGCTACCGCGATCACCACCACGCTACATCGCCGATCCGACGCGGAACGCGGTGCTGATGCGAGTCCGGTTCGACGGCCCGCGCGGCGATCACCTGTACGTTCGGCTCGATCCCCTCGCCGGGGGCACCGGAGGGGGTGGCACGCAGAACGCCGGCGCAACACGGCCCCGCTCGCGCCGCGCCGGGGGCGGACCCCTGCCCGTGGCCTCCAACACCAACACCACCACCAACGCGGCCAACCGCGACTACGCCGTTCCCACCTTCGAGGCCCTGAGCGCGTCGACGGGCTTTGACAGCGCGAGCGTCGGCTACGCCGGCACCGACAGCGACGGCCTGGCGATGCTCGACACGGACGCATGCCCTGACCAACACATACACCGACGCGCCCGACGGACACGTCGCCCTCACCGCCGGCCTCAACCTGCGCGCGCCACGGAAGCCTCAACCTGGCCCTTGGCTTCGGCACCACCCAGGGGCGGGCGATCAACACCGCCACGGCGTCGGCATCGGAACGCTTCAATCGCGTCCAGGGCGCCTATGAGCGCCAGTGGCGGCGCTACGACTCACGTCTGCGCCGGCCCGCCGCGTGGGTTGGCCGTGACCAGTACTACCGCTCGGTCAACGTGGTAAAGGCCAGCGAGGACAAGACCTTCCCGGGCGCGATCGCCGCCGGGCTCGCCTCTCCTTGGGGGCAGTCGGTACCCGCCGGCGACGCGACCGGCGGCCATCCGACCTACTTCGGCTCCTACCGCGAGGTGTTCGCCCGCGACCTGTACGAGGCATTCACCGGCCTGCTCGTCGCCGGCGATATCAACACGGCTCGGGCGGCCGACGCGCTTCCTTTTCGATCGCCAGCAGCAGGCCGACGGCTCGATGCCGCGCAACTCGCTGCTCAACGGCAGGGTCGGCCCCGGACACGGGCGGTCTCCAGCTCGATGAGACCTCCTACCCAATCCTCATGGACTGGCAGTCCGGGCTGGCGGGCGATGCCGGCCTGTATGAACACCATGTCATCCCCGCCGCCGATTTCCTCGTCGCCAACGGCCCGTCGGACGGCGTCGAGCGCTGGGAGGAGCAGAGCGGCTACTCGCCCTCCACGATCGCCGCCGAGATCGCCGGCCTGACCGCCGCGTCCCGGATCGCGACGATCAATGGCGACCGGCCGCGCGCCCGGGTCTACCAGGCCACCGCCGACCAGTTCGCGCGCAAGATCAAGGACTGGACGGTGACCACCACCGGCCCGTACTCGGGCCCAGGTATTTCATCCGGCGTCTCCAAGACCGGCGACCCCGACGCCGCGATCTCCTACGGCCTCGGTAACGGCAGCATCACGGCCGATCAGCGCTCGATCGTCGACGCCGGATTCCTCGAGCTCGTCCGTCTCGGGGTCCTCCGCGCCTCCGACCCCGAGGTCCAGCGCCTCGCTCGCGGTCGTCGACCGCGTCATCAAGCGCGGCACGCCGAGCGGCCCCGGGTTTTACCGATACGGGACCGATGCGGCCGGGTCCGAGGACGGATACGGCGACTGCTACGAGCCCGACGCCACCAGTTGCTCGCCCACCGGCGCGCCATGGCCGCCGACCGACATCGGGTCCGGCCACCTGTGGCCCGTCCTGTCGGGCGAGCGGGGTGAATACGATGTCGCCGCGGGGCGCGCGTCGGCCGCGGCCACGCTGCTCGACGCGATGCGGCGCATGACCTCGGGCGGCTACCTCGAGCCCGAGCAGGCGTGGGAGGACCCCGCGGTTGCGGCGTCGCCGTACGCCACCGACCCCGCCACCGCATCGATCGGCTTCCGCCCGGGCCACCCAGCGGGGTCGGCCAGTCCGCTCACCTGGGCCCAGGCCCAGTACGCGCGCCTGGCGCTGGCTCTCGGCGCCGGGCACGACCTCGAGACACCGCGCATCGTCAGCGCGCGGTATGTGACCAACGGCATGC
Organism: uncultured Solirubrobacterales bacterium; assembly: GCA_963737535.1. Lineage (GTDB taxonomy): Bacteria > Actinomycetota > Thermoleophilia > Solirubrobacterales > Solirubrobacteraceae > Palsa-465. The sequence goes on along the minus strand of CAVTTU010000026.1, from coordinate 213,825 downwards.
CGGGGTCGCTTCCGCTGACCGTCGACTCACCAGCCGATGGCACTCATGTCGACACCTCGACCGTGACGGTGAGCGGAACCACCGCGGCGGGAGCCCGCGTGGACGCTGAGGCCGAGCCATCGACCGGCGGAGCCGCGGCGAGCGAGTCGACGACGGCCGACGGCACCGGCGCCTGGTCGCTGTCCGTGCCGGTCAGCGTCGGCACGACGAAGATCACCGTCGCCGCCACGCGCGGCCGCAGCAGCGGCTACGCACAGCTTTCGGTGGTCAACGTGAAGCTGCCCGGTAACAGCGCGCTCGACGTCACCGACCCGACGGGCGACGACAACGGCCCCGGCACGTATCAGTACCCGACCAGCGGCGACTTCCAGCCCGGCGCGTTTGACCTGACCGAGTTCCAGGTCAGCCAGACCGACAGCGACGTGTACATCCAGACCACGATCCGCAATCTCGCCCCGACGTTCGGCAACTCGTTCGGCGCCCAGCTGCTTGACATCTTCATCCACGACCCGTCGATCAGCGACACGTCGACGACGGCTGCGTTCCCGTCGCGCAACTACTCGATCGCCTCCGTCGACGCGTGGAGTGAGCGGATCGAGGTCCAGGGCTTCGCCGCGCCCGTGTGGGTCAACGCCGCCGGCGACTCACTTGGATCGCTGCAGATGGTCGTCGACCAGACGAGTGGCACCGTGACGCTGATCCTGCCCAAGTCCGCCTTCGGCACCGTCGCCTCGGGCTGGACGTTCACGGTGGCGCTGACCGGCCAGGACGGGTTCAGCGGCGATCAGGCCCGCGGCTTCGCGGCAACGCCCCAGCCGTTCCTGTTCGGCGTCTGCGCGACGGGCAACGGCAGCCCGATATGCGGCGTCGACCCCGGGACCGTGCCCAAGGTGATCGACACGATCACCCCGCCCGGCGTGGATCAGGACACGGAGCTCAATCCGACGAACCCGCCGGTGCAGCTGAGCGGCGTCAGCGTGCCATAGCGCGCTATCGCGACCGCGGAGCCGAGGGGTCCGCGACGCCCGGCTCGGCCAGTGCTCGCTCGATCGCGCGCGTGTCGGTCAGGGTTTGGACACACGTGGCCTTGCCGTCCTGGATCTCCCAGATCTGGACGTACGGAACTCGAAAGCTACCGGTCGCCGCTTCGCGACTTGCCTCGCCGATAACCAGTACGCGTTCGCCGTGCTGTATGTAATCGTGGGCGGTCGCTGCGAAACCATGGGCCGCCGGCCGCGGCTGTCGGTGCAGCTGTTGAACCGTATCCCGGCCCGTCGCAGCACCGCCGCCTGGGAGCTCGTCGTTCCAACCTCGCCAGTCGATGTCGTCCGCCCACAGTTGCCCCGCGGCGGAGAAGTCGCCGCTCGCGAGCCCGTCGTGCCACAGGCGGGCGATCTCGACGTGACCGTCAGTCGGCCTGTGCACGGGCGGCCACAGGGCACCGACGTCCCCTGTCAGCGCGCTCTCCAGCGTTTCCCTCAGATCGCTCGGATCCTCAATGTCCTGGCGTATGCCTTGCACGTAGAACGTCGGGGCGCCGTTGACACCACTTCGGAGTCCGCTGTCAAAGTCCCGGAAGATCCGCTCAGCAACGGGGCGAAGGTCCATGTCCTCCTCGAGTCGATCGCGGTCGAGCCCGAGTCGCCGCGCGATCGTCAGGATCTGATGTCGGTCGACCTCGCGTGACCCGGAATGCGAGTGCGCATGAACCAGCGCCTCGTGCATCTCCCAGAAACGTCCCTGGCGATGTGCGGCCTCGGCCGCCTGGGCACCGAGCCAAGCGTCGGGATAGCTGTCGATGACCGGAAAGTGACGAAAGACCAGAGACAACTTCCCCTCGGCCAGCCACCCGCGCAGCATCGCGCGGACCGCGGCATCCTCGTGCGACCCGGCCAGTGACCCATAGCAGCCGTACTCCACGACCACGACGGGCGCAGCAGGATCACCAAGCACGTGGTCGCTTGCGGCATCAACGGGCTCGGCGAGCTCCGACCCGTGGTGAAAGTGGCCGCGCCAGAGGTGCAACCCCTCCCGGACGCGGGCCTGGAGAGCTTCGTTCAGACCCGTCTGCGGTCTGTCGTGAGCTATGACATGGGTGCGGAAATGCATCTGTGGTGATGACATCACGGGACGGACCGGCGAGGACTCCGTGAGAACCCCCAGTCAAACGGGGCAAGCTACCGAGCGCCTCATCGCTGTTTTCCCGTTATGCGAAGAACTCGTCGATGGCAGCGTGGGTCAGCCGGGGCCGCTCGATCTGCGGCACATGCCCGCAATCGAGCTCGACATGACGGGCCCGCGGCAGCGTGTCGGCGACGTGGCCGGAAAAGGAGATGGGCACGAGTCCGTCGCGCCGGCCCCACACGAACAGTGCATCCGGCTGCAGACGGCCAAGGCGGGTCCAGAAGCCTTCCTCGCCGTGGGGCTCCTCGAGATAGATCTGACGTGCAGCGGCGTAGAAGGCGGCGCGACCGGCCGGCGTCAGGTAGGCGCGAAGGAACTCATCGACCCCGGCCGCCGTCCAGCCGTCGTCGGCGCCGGGGATGAGTCGGTGAACGAGCGCCTCGACGATCGGCCGGGGCGCGAGCTGAACCAGTCCGAGCTCCGGCCGCGCGAGTCTGACCAGCGGAGCCCACGATCGTCCCCTCCGCCACGCGAGCGAGGGAGCGAGCAGGGCGAGTCGGTCGACGCGCTCGGGGTGCCGGAGCCCGACCTCCAGCGCTACGCGGCCGCCGAGACTGTTGCCGATCAGATGAACGCGGTCGAGCCCGATCGTGTCGAGCAAGCCGATCACCGCGCGCGCGAAGAAGGGAGCGTCGTACGCCGCGCCGATCGGCTTGTCGGAGTCGCCAAACCCGGGGAGGTCGAGCGCGATCACACGAAAGCGTTCGCTCAGCGCGACTACGGTCGGAAGGAACGAGCCCTTGGTGCCGCCCAGTCCGTGCAGCGCGAGTATCGCTGGCCCCCGCCGGCCTCGAGTGTCGACAGCCGTGCATGGCGAGTCGCGACGATCCGGAAGCGTAGGCGACCTGGATCGGCCAGGCCACTCGTCGCGGCAAGAAATCCGACTCCGAGGTGCAGGTTGCGTCGCATGGTCAGCCGCCCCGAGCGGTACGCATCCATCCCACCCCGGACATCCTCGGCGATCGCCGCCCATGTCTGCGCGTCCGCGGTGAGCGTCGCATCGGCGCCCCCGTTGGCGGCCTCGAGCCGCACTGCGCCGCGATCGACCACGGCGTCCCAGGCGCCGCGTCCGAGGACGACGATCCGCACACGTGCCGTCTCGCGCTGGGGTGCGAACACGGTCCGGTCATAGCGACCGGCCAGTGCCTCCAGGGCGGGCGGAGGCGGCTGACCGGGGCCGATCGACGGCTGGGCTTCCACCATCGACTAAACCATGACCGCGTCTGGCGCCTTGAAGCTAGCCGGCTCTGGCGAGGCCACCTGAGGCCGCGGAGATGCTCTGTGCCGATGAAGTGGAGCTGACGAGCTCGGCGATGCCACGTTCGATGCCCTCGCATAGGACGCCGATGTCGGGAGCGGTATCGAAGTCACCCGTCACGCCGAAATTGATCCCGCCGTCGTAGGAGAAGATCGCCACCCCGACCCGCACGTGTCCGCCGAGCGGGACGAACGGGAAGGCCTCGAGCATGCGTCGGCCGGCGAGATACAGCGGCGACTGAGGACCGGGGACGTTGGTCGTGACCGTGTTGACCGCGCTCTGCGGCAAGCGGGTACCGACCCGCCCCCCGAGTGCCAGCAGCATCGCGGGCGCGAACCCGCCGAGCGCAGTCAGCCGTTCGGCGGCCACCGCCTGCCCCGAGTGCTTGAGCTCCTGCATCTGCTCGTGCAGCGAACTCAGTCGTTGCACCGGATCGGCGATTCCGACCGGCAGTTCCGCGAACATCGCCGAGACCTTGTTGTCATACGTCCCGTGTCCGTCCTCGGCTCTCACCGAGACCGGCACCAGCGTGCGGATCACGCGTCCATCGAGGGACTCGCCCCGAGACTGCAAAAGCTCGCGGAAGCCGTGTGTGATCGCCGCCAGGACCACGTCATTGATCGTGGTGCCGCGCGCCCGTCGGACATGCTTGACGTCCGACAACCGCGCCCTCGCCCAATCCCAACGACGATGCGGCCCGATCGGGCCGTTGAGCGAGCTGGCCGGATTGGGATTGAGCAACGAGCGGAGGTTCGCCACGCCACGGAGCGTCTCGACGCCCTTGCTGGCGACGCGTCGGGGACCCCGTGCCGCCGAAAGCGTTGTGCGCAGCGCCTCGTACGGACTGGCCGCCCGCAAGGCGAGTGAATGCGCGACGAGCTCGACTGCGTTCGGTTCGGGCTCGGCCTTCCAGCCTCCGACCTCCACCGGATCCGGCTCGGCCTCCTTGGTGAGGATCACGCTCATCAGATCCGTGCCGGAGACGCCATCGACCATGCAGTGGTGCGTCTTTGAGATCACCGCCCAATGCCCGTCGTCCAGACCCTCGACGACCCACATCTCCCACAGCGGCTTGGCGCGATCGAGCTGTTGGGACATGACCCGCCCGACCAGGTTTCGCAATTCCTCATGGCCACCGGGCGCGGGCAGCGCCGTGCGCCGAACGTGGTAGTCGAGGTTGAAGTGTGGATCGTCCACCCACACCGGGCGGCCGAGCGCCAGCGGCACAAATCGCACCTTCTGCCGGAATCGAGGCACCAGCGCGAGCCGCGCTGCAATCGCCGACCGTACCTCACCCGGCCGGGGCGCGGGGCTCTCGAAAATCCCCACGGACCCGATGTGCATGTGCGTCACCGCGTCCTCGATGTGGAGAAATGACGCGTCAAGTGGGCTCATCGTCTGCACTGGCAACCCTCCTGCGCTGGACACCGCGCCCGTGGCACGGATCGAGCCTAAACCGTACCGCGGATCCTCGACCGGTGAAGTCGTGGCCATGCCGACGTCCGGTCCACGTAGCCGAGTTGGCGCTTGCGGTCGGTCCGCGCGGGATGAGTCCAACGATGTCGGTGATTATCACCGGAAACGTTGGACTCGATGGCGCGGGAGCATCCGGCGCCGCCCGCTCGCCACGCCCGCCAGCCCGACCACGCGAGCCGCCCGCTCGCCACGCCCGCCAGCCCGACCACGCGAGCCGCCCCGCCACGCCCGCCACCCCCGCCACCCCGGCGTCGCCCGCCACCCCCACCACCTCGGCGTCGCCCGATCCCGTAGCCGGGGGCCCGGTCGCTACTGGCCGCTGATCGCCTCGACCACGTTCACGTTGTCCTCGATGCCGTTGGCGAACGCCTCCATGCAGCCGTTGTTGATCGCGGCCACCACGCTGTTTGGATTGCCGGCGCCGCTCGGCAGGGGCCCATGCTCCTGCAGGTACAGCGTCCCGTAGGCCTGCTGCTTGGTCTGGTTGGTCGAGCTCCACCCCGAGCACAAGGTCGAGTCGCTAACCGCTCCGCTGCTGCCGGCCAGCAGGCCTATCGCCACCGCCGCGAGCATCGCCGCGACCAGCGCCGCCACGCCGATCGTCAGCGGCTTGTTCGCGCTCATCAGCTCGCGCGCACTCCAGCCGTAGCTGCCGTCGACGTCCGCTGACGGCGTCTGCGTGGAATCGCTCACACCCATCGCTGCCGCTTCGATACTACGTGACCGGCGCGGCACCGGGGCTGCGGTGCCTATCGCTGTGCGTTCACCGCGAGCGCGCTCCCGCCGCCCAGCCGGTAGCGCTCGGCGATCGCCTCGGCCCGGCCACGCCCCAGGATCCGGAGCGCCGTCGCGTCGCCGGGGTAGTTGTCGAGGGGCCGGATCGAGCCGGTGGCCAGGGTGAACGTCTCGCCGTACTGACTCGTCAGTTCGTGCGCGAGCGCACTGTTGTAGAAGGCGGGCTCGGCCAGCGAGGTGTTGGACGAGGAGTTTGTCTGGCTGACGCGCGGAGCATTCAGGGCGGCCGGAAGCGACATACCGAAGTCGACATGGTTGATCCACTAGAACATTGCTGGCAGGGCGGTCACGAAACCGCGAATCTGCTCGAGCGTCTGTTCCGGCTGCTCCAGATGGGGCGCGTGCTGGCAGTCGAGATGCACGCGTGCGACCGAGCCCCGCGCCCGGCGCTCGACAGCATCGAGCTGGGCCAGCGTTCCGTACTGGTCGTGCACACCCTGAATCAGCAGGAGCGGGCAATCGATCCGGGCCACCGAGTCGGCGATGTCCCAGGCCCGAAACTCGGGATCGAGCCACACGTCGTTCCAGCCGTAGAAGGCAGCATCCGGATCACGGTGGTGGCGGGCCATCCGCTCGCGCAGTCCTTCTTCCATATAGGTCTCGCGGGCGCGGCGGATCTCCTCCAGACCCAGTTCCTCCACGAACACGTGCGGCGCCATCGCCACCACGGCGCGTGGCGAGTGCACGGCCGCGTAGATGAGCGCGATGGAGGCGCCGTCGCTGTGGCCGACCAGCACCGGATCCTCGGCTCCGAGCTCGCGCAGCACCGATGGCAGCACGTCCAACGCCTCCTCGTGCATGAACCGCGGCGTACGGGCGCTTGCCGGCGCGTCGGACCGTCCATGCCCGTAGCGCGAGAAGGCGATCGTCCGGCCACCGGTCGCCGCCGCCAGCGCCCGCGGGAATCCCCGCCATAGGCCCACCGACCCCAGCCCCTCGTGGAGGAGCACGAGCGTCAGGCCATCCGGAGCGGCGGCGGGGATCTCGAGCAGCTCGAGCGAGCCGCTCGGCAGCCTCAGCCTCCGCTCACGCGCCGCGAGCATTCTCGAGCTGCTGGAAGTACTTTCGCGCCTTGTCCTGCCACTGGCCATGCCGATCGATGAACAGCTCGTGGGCGCGCTGGCGCGGCCAGCGCGCCGGCAGCAGCTCGGCCGGTAGATCGGGGTCGAGAAAGGGAAACTTTCGCCAGGCGTGGACCAGCAGGGTCTGCATGCGAAAGCACGCCTCGGGAGAGGAGGGCCGGGCGCGGGAGAAGTCAGCGATGAAGGCGGCGTAATGGGCCCTCACGACGTCGAGGTCCCAGGCCTGCATGACTACGTCCGCCGGGCTGCCCAGGCCGCCCAGTTCAGCCACGAACGACGTCGCCTCGGCCGCGGGTTCGTCGCGGATCGCCGCCGCCAACTCCGCCTCGCGCTCGGTGTGCGGCGTGAGCCAGACACCCCCGCCCAGCGACCCGAGTCCCGCCCAGGCCAGCCGTGTGCGCAGCTGATGACGCACCTCGCGCCGGCGCTCGGGCACCCGCAGCACCAGGACCAGCCACCGCCCATCCCAGTCCCACGGCTCGGCGAACGAGTAGATCCGCTGGGCGCCGCTGCGCAGCAGCTCGGCCGTGTCGTGAGTCAGCGACCTGCGCGCCCGGCGACCGTGGCGCTCCGCGATCAACCAGCCCTCGCGGCCGCTCCTTGCCAGCGCCTGCCGGGAGGCATCCGGCGTGTAGCCGAGCGTGGCCAGCGCGGTCACCAGGGTCTCCTGCCACACCGGCCCGCCGCGCGGGAGCACGTATTCCCCCAGGATCGTCAGCAGCAGCGACCTGGCCGCCGCAGCGCCGACCGAGCGGCGACGGAGCAGCAGTTCCGAGGATTGTGGGGTCGCGGCCGCTAGAGCGGTCAACTGGCCTCGGTCTCGGGCTTCGGGGTCATCTCGAAGTCTTCGCGGACGGCCTCGAAGTAGCTGTGGCAGGCGCGGCACCTCATCTGGCTGGTGATGATCTGGCCACCCCAGGCGGAGACCAGCTCGACGTCGGGCGAGTCGCAGAACGGGCACGTCGGGCTCATCGCTCGCTCCACGTTGGCTGTGCGAGCTCGAGGGTGACGCCCTCGGAGCCGAACAGCTCCGTCAGCCACGCGCTCACGCGCGCCCGGATTGCCGACGGGCCCTCGCTGACCATGCCCTGGTCGATCGCCTCGAGGTATCCGCGGTCCTCATCCGGCCCAGCCCAGCGGCCCGCCTCCGCCCACATGGTCTGGACCCGCTGCCTGAGCAGCTCGAGGTCGGGGTCGCCGGCACGGCAGATCCGCCGGGCCCACGCCTCGGCGTGGACCTTGTGGGCGCCCTCCTCCTGGAGGATCTTGCGCGCCCGCTGCGCCAGCGCCTCGATCGAGCTGTCGCGGGCGGTGGCCACGAACGTGGCCAGCACTCCGTCGACGACCAGATTGGCGGCGATGAACGAGGCCCAATCGGGGAGCTCCTGCGCGATCACGCTCATCGGGTGACCGGCGTCGAGGCCATCCTCCGCGCGCGTGACCCCGAGCTTGGCCAGAACGGGGTACGTCGAGCGGGCGTGCCCCAGCTCGTCCTGGGCCATCGCCGCGGCTGCCACCGCCGACTCGATCGTCGGCGCGCTGACCGCCCACTCGCCGTAGCGGCGGCCGAGTGCGCTCTTGTTGTCGGCCAGCGACGCGATCAGCGCGATCATCGTTGCCGTGGCCGGACTGGTCGTCGTGCTCACGCTCGTATCGCCTCCCGGATCTCGCTGCGCGGCACGATGATCATCTCGATCCACGGCTGCTCGTCGTAGATCGCGCGGGCGGAGACCACGGCCAGGTCCTCGTCAGCCTCCGTGACCGTGCCGACATGGTGCAGCGGCGCCTCGTACGCCATCCGCGCGAACACCTCCCACACCACCTCGTCATCGCGGCTCACGTGGCGATTCCCAGGGCTCGCATCTTCTCTCGCGCCTCGGCGCGCAGCCGATCCTTCGTCCACACGGGATCCCACACCACCTCGATCGTCACCTCGTCGACGTCGGGATCGGCCAGCAGCGCCTCGCGGATGTCCTCCTCGATGAACTCCATCGCCGGGCAGCCCATGGCGGTGAAGGTGATCTGCAGATCCGCCAGCCGCTTCTGTGGCCGGTAGGCGAGCGACACGATCAGCCCCATGCCCACGACGGACACTGGGATCTCCGGATCCTCGACGTGGCGCAACGCCTCCCACAGCCGTGCTTCGACGTCGGTGCGCGCGGTCATCGGCCCTTCCTGAGCGCCGTGGTCTGGTAGCCGCGCTGCAGGGTCCGCACGTATTCCTTGTTCATGGGGCCGCGCCGCGCCCATCGCGCCAGCACCTCGTCCCACGTGCACGCGCCGTCCCACTCGCGCCTCTCCTCGTCGAAGCTCGATGGGAAGGGGCAGTCGATCACGTAGCGCTCCTGGTCCGGATCGAGGTGGGCGGGTACGTCGATCCCAATGTCCTCCATGAACGGGACGACCTCGGACATCCAGTCCTGGCGGAGCTCATCGTTGGACCTGCCCTTGAACCCATAGTCGAGCTGCTCGGAGTGCTTCTTGAGCGCGTCAGGTAGCCCGAACCACTCGAGCGTGAGCCTGAACATCCAGTCGACCGCCCGCTGGATCTCGGCTCTCCCCTCGGGAGCCTTGGCCAGCTTGCGCAGCCACGTGCGGCCATGGCGCAGGTGAAACGTCTCCTCCTTGTCGACCTTGGCCAGCGCCCGCTTCCATGGGCCGAACGTGCTCGACCGGTAGATGTCGCTCAGCAGCACGAACCCCGCCTGGTCATACATCGCGTTGGCACACACGAGCTCGACCCACGAGTTCAGGGGCACGTCGAACGCGTATGGGTACTTGAACCGCTCCGCCTGGCGCTCGTAGATCAGCCAGTCCATGTCGACGCCGAGGTCCCCGAGGAGCCGGTAGCCGATGTGGGCATGGGCGAGCTCGTCCTGAATGATCGACATCGCCGAGCCGAAGTTGTTGAGCGCCGGGGCGTGCTGGGCGGCCCGGAGGTAGGACGGAGCGCTGACCAGCTCGGTGTCGGCCGACACCGTCAGGATCCGCCTCATCCCCTCGAGGTACTTCGGCGACATGTGCCGCAGTCCCTCGACCAGCTTGCCCGCCGCCAGGTGCTCCTGCACCTGCTCCTCCGTCCACGGCGCTAGTTCTTCGATCGGCGTGGCAACCACGACCGCCTCCACGTGTGACACTTGACTTACGCTCGGCTGACTATAGTCTCTCCACCGTGCGGTGAAGTCAAGCTGGCATGACAAGAAGGAGGCAGCGTGCCCGAGATGCTGATCGGAGGCGAGTGGCGCCAGGCGGAGGCCCACGAGCAGCTCGAGGTGGTCAATCCCGCCACCGAGGAGACCATCGACACCGTTCCGGCCGGATCACAGGCCGACGTCGAGCTGGCGGTGGCCACCGCCAAGCGGGCGTTCCCCGAATGGTCGCGCCGCGACGTCGAGGACCGTGCGGCAGTCCTGGCCCAGGCGGCCAGCCTGATCAAGGAGCACGCGCGCGAGCTGGCGGCGACGCTGACCGCTGAGCAGGGTAAGCCGCTGGCCGAGTCGGCCGGCGAGGTCAACCACCTCGCCCACGGCGTGCACTACTACGCCGAGGCCGCCACCAAGGTGCGCGGCTCCTATCAGGAGCTGCCCTCGACGCTCGGGCCCGCCTACGGTCTGGTGATCCGGCGGCCGATGGGCGTCTGCGCGGCGATCACGCCATACAACTTCCCGCTCACGCTGCTCGGCACCAAGGTCGCGCCCGCGCTGGCCTCCGGCAACACGGTGGTGGCCAAGCCGGCCGCGACCACGCCGCTGGCCACGCTGGAGGTAGCGCGGCTGTTCTCGGAGGCCGGTGTCCCCGACGGAGTGCTGAACGTGGTCACCGGACGGGGATCGGCGATCGGCGATGCGCTCGTCGGCCACCCGGACGTGCGACGGGTCGCGTTTACCGGCTCGACTTCTGTTGGACGCCACGTCGTGGCCGTGGCCGGCCCGGAGCTCAAGCGCGTCACGGTTGAGCTCGGCGGCTCGGATCCGGTGATCATCTGCGCCGACGCCGATGTCGACGCCGCGGTCAAGGCGGTCATCATCGGCCGCTACTGGAACGCCGGGCAGGCGTGCCTCGGCTGCAAGCGCGTGTTCGTCCACGACTCGGTCTACGACGCGTTCGTCTCCCAGCTGGTCGAGCGGGTCGGCCGTTATGAGCCCGGCGATGGAACCGTCAAGGCCGAGAAGCCGCGGCTCCGGATGGGACCGATCCACACTCGCGCCGGTCGGGATGAGCTGGTCGAGCAGATCGAGCACGGCGTCGCCACGGGCGGAGAGGTACTGATCGGCGGCGGCACCGGCGGCCACGACCGCGGCTACTTCCTCGAGCCCGCGGTGATCGCCTCACCCAGCGAGGACTCCCGGCTGATGCGAGAAGAGGTGTTCGGTCCGGTGCTACCGGTGATGCGCTTCACCGACTTCGACGATGCGCTGCGCCGGGCCAACGACACGCCCTACGGCCTCGGATCCTCGATCTGGACCCACGACTCGCGGCTGATCCACCGCTCGGCGCAGGAGATCGACGCCGGCATGACGTGGGTCAACCAGATCCACTACGGCTACGACGAGCTGCCGTTCGGCGGCGTCAAGGCATCGGGGTTCGGCAAGGAGCACGGACTCGAGTCGCTCGACTCGTATGTGGAGCTGAAATCCGTTGTGGTGGGAGGGCTGTCCTGATGGCGGTCTCGTTCGCAGCCGACGGCGCGCTCGGCTTCCTCACTCTCGACAACCCGCCGGCGAACTCGTACGACATGGAGTTCATGCGCGAACTGGCGGACTCGATCCGCGCTGCCACCGATAGCTCTGTGCGCGTGGTGACCGTGCGCAGCGCGAGCGAGAAGTTCTTCAGCGCCGGTGCCGACGTCAAGCAGTTTCTGGCCAACGACGTCGACGCCAACATGGAGATGATCCGCCTCGCGCACGAAGCGCTCTCCGGCATCGCCTCCTCCCCCAAACTGTTCGTGGCCTACATCGCCGGCCACGCGCTGGGCGGCGGCTTGGAGATCGCCCTGGCCTGCGATATCCGCTACGCCGCCGAGGGCACCTATCGACTCGGCACTCCGGAGGTCACACTCGGGCTGCTGCCGGGAAACGGCGGCACCCAGCGGCTCCCGCGTCTGATCGGCGTCGGCCCGGCGCTCGAGCTGCTGCTCACGGGCAGACAGATCACGCCCGACCAGGCGGAGCGGCTGGGCCTGGTGTCGCAGTTGTTTGGTGGCGAGGACGAGCTGCGCTCCCACGTCGAGAAACTCGCCGCGCTGCCGCCGTTGGCCCTCAGCGAGATCAAGCGAGCCGTCTACGAGGGCGTCGACCGGCCGCTCGATCGCGGTCTCGAGCTCGAGCGAGAGCTGATCGAAAAGCTCTTCCGATCCCAGGACGCCTCCGAGGGGCTCCACGCCTTCGTCGAGAAGCGGCCGCCGGAGTTCGTCGGCGCATGACGACGGTCTCGACCTACCCCGGCTCGTTCATTGGCGCCACCGAGCACGCGAACGGGGGTGAGGCCATGCCGGTCACGAACCCCGCCGATGGGAGCGTGTTTGCGTCGGTGGCGGGCGCGGTTTCCGACGATGTCTTCCTCGCCGTCGCCGCCGCCCGGGGAGCGTTCGATCCCTGGTCGGAACTCGCCGTGTCCAAACGCGGCGAGATCGTGGGCCGCGCGGCGCACCACGTCGAGGAGCACCTCGACGAGCTGATCCCGCTTCTCACCCGCGAGCAGGGCAAGACGCTCCGCGACTCGAAGCTCGAGCTGACCAAGGCCGTCGACACGCTGATGCACTACGTCGGCCTGTCGAAGGCGCTGCGCGGCGTGCACACACCCGGACTCGACCCGGGCATCGACGGCTACGTGCTGCGCCGTCCCCTCGGCGTCGTCGGCGCGATCGTGCCGTGGAACTTCCCCACCACGCTGCTGTGCAACAAGCTCGCGCCGGCGCTGATCGCGGGCAACACGGTCGTGGCCAAGCCCGCGGCCACGACGCCGCTCACCACGGTGCGGTTCGCCGAGCTGCTGTCGGAGGGCGGGCTGCCCGCGGGGGTGTTCAACGTCGTCACCGGGCCGGGCGCCGTGGCCGGCGAGGCCCTGGCCCGGCATCCCGACGTGCGGAAGATCGCCTTCACCGGGTCGACGCCCGTCGGCGAGCGGATCATGACGCTGTGCGCCCCCGGCGTGAAGCGGGTGACGCTCGAGCTCGGCGGCTCGGACCCGATGATCATCTGCGATGACGCCGACCTGGCCGGCGCGGCCAGCGCCGCCTCGATGGCCCGGTTCTACAATTGCGGCCAGGCCTGTCTGGCCATCAAACGGATTTACGTGTTCGAGTCGGTCGCCGACGAGGTGATCGAGGCGATCGTGGCCAAGGCCAAACGCCTCAAGGTCGGACCCGGAGATGTCTCCGGGACACAGATGGGCCCGATGCACACCGCTCGTGGCCGCGCCGGGCTGGACGATCAGGTCTCTCGCACGCTGGCGATGGGTGGCACGTTGCTCACCGGCGGCTCCGCGCCCGACGATCCCTCGCTGGCGGACGGGTTCTTCTACCAGCCCACGATCGTCGTCGACCCGCCCCACGATTCGCCCATGGCCACCGAGGAGGTGTTCGGTCCGGCGCTCCCGATCTGGCGGGTGCGCGATCTCGAGGAGGCGATCGAGCGCGCCAACGCCTCGTCGTTCGGCCTCGGCTCGTCGGTATGGACGCGCGATCTGCACCGCGCGCGGGTCGCGGCAAAGCGAATCGAGGCCGGCTACACGTGGATCAACGCCCGCACAAAGGTCTACGACGAGCTCCCGTTCGGCGGCTGGAAGTCGAGCGGCTACGGCAAGGAACACGGCGAGGAGGCGCTGCACTTCTACACCGAGACCAAGTCGGTGGTGGTCGGTGGATAGGCAGGCCCGGCCCTGGGACTTCGACACGCTGCCGTCGCCGCTGATCCCCTTCGAGCGGACGTTCGAGGGGTTCCTCGGGCTTGACTGGGTCGAGCTCACCGACAGCTCGGCCCACGTGCGCTTCGACGTGCGCGAGAACCTCAAGCAGCCGCTTGGGCTGCTCCACGGCGGCATCTACTGCGCCGTGGCCGAGACCGTCGCCTCGGTGGCCACCGTCCGTGTGGCCTGGCGCGAGGGCTTGATTGGCTCCGGACTGAGCAATTCGGCCAGTTTCCTGCGGCCGGTCACCCACGGCATGCTCGATGTGTTCGCGAGGATGCGCGCGCACGACGAGCGCGAGTGGTTCTGGGGCCACGAGTTCCGCGACGAGCAGGATCGGCTGTGCGCGCTTGTCGACGTGACGATCGCGGTGAGGCCGGCCCCTACCCCGTTGGGGTGATCAGGTCCGGGTCGGGCGCGGCGGCGTAGAGTCGTTGCACCTCGGGCTCGCGGCACTCCAAACACCGGCGTTGGTTGACATAGCCCTTGTCGGTGATCTCGCCGGCGTCGAGGCTGGGCGGGGCTCCGAGGAGCAGCAGGCGCTCGATGCGCGCCGCCGAGCCGGCCCAATGGTTGAGGTTGGTGAGCGTCAGCGCGAGGTGCGCGCGCAGGCGCTCGTCGCTGCCGAACAGCCTGCCGGCCTCGGCCTGGTTGACCCAGGCCAGGGCACTCACGTACGCGCGGTCCTGGCCGCAGATGACCGCGTCGGTGAGCACTCCGGCCGCGCTCAGCAGCTTCAACCGCAGCGGCCCGACGGCGACCCATGTCCCGGTCAGCAGCTTGAAGTCCTCGGCAATCCGGCCGTCGAACACGAGTCCCCGGTTCGCGTCGCCGGGGTCCACGAGCCTGACCGCGTCGCCGGAGCGGTAGAAGCCCTCGTCGTCGAACGCGGCGCCCGTCAGCTCCGGCTGACGGTAGTAGCCGGGGGTCACGTTGGGGCCGCTGACCCGGATCTCGAGCTTGTCGGCGACCGGCGCGATCTTGATCTTGTTGCCCGCCAGCGGCACCCCGATGCACCCGGTCACCGTTTCCTCGAAGTGCGCGCTCGTCGCCGCCGGCGAGGTCTCGGTCGTCCCCCAGCTCGACGTGAGCAGGATCTCGTGATCGGCCACCGTGTCAGCAATCGCCTCCAGGCGGATCGCCAGCGCCTCGGGGAGAGCCGCTCCGGCGTAGAACATGAATCGCAGTCGGCTGAAGAAATGCTCAGCCAGCGCTCGGTCGTTCTCGAGGGCCGGCGCGAGCAGCGCGAACCCCGCCGGAACGTTGAAGTACACGGTCGGGGCGACTGCCTTCAGCGCCGCCAGCGTGCGCGCGAACAGCGGTGGCGCGGCCTTGCCGTCGTCGATGTAGATCGTCCCACCGTTGAACAGCGCCAGGTTCAGGTTGTGGTTGCCGCCGAACGTATGACTCCAGGGAAGCCAGTCAACCAGCACCGGAGGCTCCTCGGCCAGGAAGGGCCAGATCTGCTCGAGCATCGCCTGGTTGCAGCACAGCATTCGGTGGGTATTGATCACGCCCTTGGGGACGCCGGTGGATCCCGAGGTGAACAGAAGCTTGGCCGTGGTGTCGTTGGTGATCTTCGGGGTCGCCCCGGCGGGGGTTGCCGTGGTCAGCTCGTTCAGTCGCAACGCGTCCGCTCTGTCCCCGCGTGCAACCAGCGTGTTCCTCGGTGCGAGCGCGTCGAGTGCCTTCTCGAACGCGCCGGCGTCGTCGGCGAACACCAACCCGGGCTCGGTCAGGGCTGCGATCGCCCTGATTCGCGCGTGGTCGGCGCTCATCAGCGAGTAGGCGACGCTGATCGGCATCACCGGGACGCCGGCGACGTACGCGGCGAGGGTGACCAGCAGGTGCTCGATGGAGTTGCCCGACAGGACCATCACCGGCCGCTCCGGACCGAGCCCAAGGTCGATGAAGGCCCGGGCGAGGCTGTTCGCCTTTTTCTGCGCCTCGCCGTAGGTGAGCGCGGCCCACTCATCGCCGGCGTCGCGCTGGGCGGCGAGCGGCCGATCGGGATGCTCGGCGGCCCGGGCGTAGAGCACGGCCGGGACCGACTCGGCCCAGCCCTGGAGCGCGCGGCGGGAGGTCAGCACGATCGTCCCGTCGTCGCGCCGCTCGATGGCCGTGTCAGGCCCTGCGAACGTTGCGGTTTGGAGGCTCATCCGGGGCGGTCGATCAGCGTCGAGAGGACGATCAGGGTGCGGGTACGCAGGACGTTGCGGTCGTGGCGGAGGCGCTCGACGAACTTCTCGAGGTCGGCGATGCTCTCGACGCGGGCGCGGATCACGGCGTCGGGTTCGCCCGACACGGTGAACGCGGAGACCACCTGGTCGAGGCCCGTCAGCGTCTTTCCCACGTCGGCGGGCGCGATCCGGTCGGCGCAATAGACCTCGATCAGCGCCTCGATCCCCTCCCCCAGCGCGCGCGGGTTGATCCGCGCTCCGTAGCCGACGATCACTCCATCGTCCTGAAGGCGATCGACACGCCGCTTGACCGCCGTCGACGAAAGGCCCACGTCGGCGCCGATCTCGGCGAACGTCCGTTTCGCGTTCTCCTGCAGCAACGCAATGATTCTGCGGTCGGTGCTGTCCAGAGGACGGCTGAGCTGCACGAAACGAGCCTTCCAATGCGTGCGGATTGCGTGGACATCCTCAGTATGGAACATTCGATGCGTGACCGCCACCGCAGTGTCACACGAGCGGACCTTGCTCGAGTTGGACGGTGCGCACCTGACGCTCGAGGACGCACTGGAGGTAGCGCGCGGCGCCCGGACGGTGACCCTCTCGGAACACGCCGCCGACGCAGTTCGCGCCAGCTGCGATCTCAAGCGGGACCTGATCGCAAAGGAGATTCCGATCTACGGCGTGACCACCGGCTTTGGCGACAGCGCCCACCGTCAGATCTCGTCCGCCAAGACGGCCAGCCTCCAGCAGAACGTGCTGCGCTTCATGGGGTGCGGGACGGGGCCGATCACCTCGCCCGAGGTGGTCCGCGTGATGATGCTGCTGCGCGCCAACTGCTTGGCCAAGGGCAACTCGGGGGTGCGCGTCGAGCTGATCGAGCGGCTGCTCGCGCTCTTGAACGGCGACGCCATGCCCGTGGTGCCGGAGCGCGGCTCATGCGGTGCCAGCGGCGACCTGGTGCCGCTGTCGTACGTGGGCCGCGTGATGACAGGGGAAGGGAGGGTCCGGTTCGAGGACCGGACCTCTGAAGCCAGCGATGTGCTGGAACGGCTCGAACTCGAGCCGTTTCTGCTGGAGGCGAAGGAGGGACTCGCGCTGACCAACGGGACCTCGTTCATGAGCGCATTCGCGTGCCTGGCCGTCGGCGACGCCGGACAGCTGGCCGACATCGCCGATCTGCTGACCGCGATGGCGTCCGAGGCGCTGCTCGGCAACCGCGGCCACTTCAACGAGTTCCTGTTCGACCAGGCCAAGCCCCACGAGGGGATGGTCGCCAGCGCCCGCCACATCCGCGAGCTGTTGGCCCAGTCACGGCTGGCCCTCGACAGCGAGGAGATCGTTGTCAGCGGCCTCCACGGCGCGGACTTCGCCGAGCTCGACCGCCAGGTCCAGGACCGCTACTCGATCCGCTGCGCGCCCCACGTGACCGGCGTTCTGCGCGACGTGCTCGCCTGGGTCGAGGACTGGGTGGGCACCGAGATCAACTCCTCGGACGACAACCCGCTATTCAACCTCGACGGCCATCGGGTCGAGAGCGGCGGCAACTTCTACGGCGGCCACATCGGGCAGGCCATGGATTCGCTCAAGGTCGCGGTCGCCAACCTGTGCGACCTGATCGATCGCCAGCTCGAGCTGATCGTCGACGAGAAGTTCAACGCCGGCCTGACCCCCAACCTGATCGCGCGCCTGGCACCCGGCCATCCCGAGGCGGGCCTCCATCACGGTTTCAAGGGGATGCAGCTGTGCTGCTCGGCCATGACCGCCGAGGCGATGAAGCTCTGCAATCCCGCGACGATCCACTCGCGCTCAACCGAGTGCCACAACCAGGACAAGGTCTCGATGGGGGCGATCGCCGCGCGCGACGCCCGCACGATCGTCGAGCTCGCGCAGAACATCGCCGCCATCCACCTGATCGCCTGCTGCCAGGCGCTCGAGCTGCGCGGGGTCGAGCGGTGCAGCCCGCGCACCCGCGACGGGTTCCGCCTGGTGCGCGAGCGCGTGGCGTTCCTCGACGCCGACCGGTACATGGATGACGACATTGCCGCCATCGTCGACCTGATCCAGTCGGGCATTCTGTCCGGCGTGGTCCGCTCGGCTTGACTGGCTCTCGCGCGCGGTCCTAGCATCCACCGCCGAGTGGCACTCGGCGCCGCGACACCCGAGCGAATCAACGCGAGCACGCTGCTCGACGTGAATCTCGATGCCGGACGAGCGGGGTCGGTGGCGCTCATCCTCGAGGACAGGGGGGTCACCTACGGCGAGCTGGCCCGGCTGACCGGTGGGGTTGGTCGCTGGCTGCGCGAGGCGGGGATGCAGCGCGAGCAGCGGGTGTTGATGATCCTCGACGACTCGCCCGCCTTCGTGGCCACGTTCCTGGGGGCGATGCGGGTCGGCGCGGTGCCCGTGCCGGTCAACCCGATGGACCGGGTCGACAACTTCGACTACTACCTCGAGGACAGCTACGCGCGGGTGGTCGTGGTTGATGCTGGGCTGCTGTCGAGCCTCGAGCCGGTCCTAGCCGAGCGGCCGGAGGTGCGGGTCGTTGTCGTCGGCGGTCCCGGGGGACCGTACGACACGTTCGACTCGGTCGTCGCCGACAACGATTCTGAGCTGGCTGCGCCGGCCCCCACCCACCGTGACGACCCGGCGTTCTGGCTCTACAGCTCGGGCTCGACCGGGCGGCCCAAGGGCGTCGTCCACCGCCACGAGGACATCCGGGTCACCGTCGAGAACTACGCCCGGCAGGTGCTGCGGATCTCGGCCGAGGACGTGTGCTACTCGACCACGAAGCTGTTCCACGCCTACGGGCTCGGGAACTCGTTGTCGTTCCCGCTCTCCGTCGGCGCGCGGTCGGTGCTGGTGCGGGGCCGCTCGCTCCCCGATCGAATTTTCGAAACCGTGGCTCGCTGCTCGCCGACGCTCCTCTTCTCCGTGCCTGCGCTGTATGCCGCGATGCTGAAGGTGCCCGACCTGGCTGACGTCGACTTCTCCTCCGTGCGGGCGTGCGTATCGGCGGCCGAGGCCCTGCCCGCAGCCGTGCTGGGACGCTGGCGGGAGATCACCGGCGTGCCGATCCTCGATGGCATCGGGTCGACCGAGATGCTCCACATCTACTGCTCCAACACGCTCGAGGAGGTGAACCCGGGCACCTCCGGCCGCCCCGTCCCCGGGTACGAGCTGCGGATCGTGGACGACAGGGGTCGCGAGGCCGCGCCGGGTGAGACCGGGGATCTCCTGGCGCGTGGCGAGAGCTGTGCGGTGGCCTACTGGCACCAGGCCGAGAAGACCCGGCGCTCGATGCGAGGCGAGTGGTTCTACACCGGCGACCGCTACGTGATGACGGCCGACGGCCACTACGCCTACCAGGGACGGGCCGACGACATGATCAAGTCGGGCGGGCTGTGGGTCTCGCCCGCCGACGTCGAGGCCTGCCTGGCCAAGCACGAGGCGGTGTCGGAGGCGGCGGTGATCGGGGTACAGGTGGAGGACATGAGCCGGGTCAAGGCCTTCGTGATCTGCACGTCTGTGGTCTCTGATCGCGTGGCGTTGGCGGACGAGCTCCGCGAGTGGTGCAAGGAGCACCTGCGGCGCTACGAGTATCCCCATGTCGTGGAGATCGTCGACGACCTGCCGCGGACGGCAACCGGGAAGGTGCAGCGGTACAAGTTGCGCGAGGCGGAGGCAAGGCGCTAGTGGACCCCACCCGCTAGATGGCCGAGTTCCTTTCCTCACGGCCGGCGGGCCGGCCGACCCTGCGCGAGCTGCTCGCGTCGGGAGAGATGGTGCTGGCGCCGGGCTGCTACGACGCGCTCGGCGCTCGGCTCGTCGAGGAGGCCGGCTTCGCCGCGGTCTACATGACTGGCTTCGGCACCGCCGCGCGTCGTGCTCGGCCGGCCCGACGTGGGCCTGCTGACGCTGACGCGAGATGGTCGACAACGCGCACCGCATCGCCGCAGGCGGTCGAGTTCCCGGTCATCGCCGATGCCGACACCGGCTACGGCAACCCGCTCAACGTGATCCGCACCGTGCGCGAGTACGAGGCACGCCGGCGTCGCCGCGATCCATCTCGAGGACCAGGTCGATGCCCAAGAAGTGCGGACACATGGAGGGCAAGGAGGTCGTCGCCGCTCGACGAGATGGCAGCCAAGGTCCGCGCCGCCGTCGCCGCGCGCGCAGTCCGCCGACTTCGCTCATCATCGCCCGCACCGACGCCCGCGCGGTCGAGGGGCTCGACGCCGCGCTCGACGCGCGCCCGGCGTGTACCGCGAGGCGGGCGCCGACGTCCTGTTCGTCGAGGCGCCGCAGTCGAGGAGGAGATCGAGACGATCGCGGCCGCTTCGCCGACGTACCGCTGCTCTTCAACTAGGCCGAGGGCGGCAAGACCCCGCCGGTGACGCACGCGTTCCTGCGCGAGCTCGGCTTCGGCTCGTCATCTTCCCGATCAGCACGCTGCTCGCGCCACCGCGGCGATGCGGTCGGCCCTGGCGGAGATCAAGGCGCGCGGCACCCCGATCGACCGATCTGCCGTCGGCTGCTGCGCTTCGACGAGTTCCTGGACTTCATCGGCCTGCCGGAGATCCGCGAGCTCGAGCAGCGTTTCTGTCCGCACGCGACCGACCTGACAACACCACGCAGGAGGAGCAGCAGTGAGCCGACACGTTCGAGAAGGCGAGCATCTCGCACCGACCTGGCGCATCGGATCATCGACGCCGCCGAAGCCAAGGCGACCGACATGGGCATCCCGATGGTCATCGCGATCTGCGACGAGTCCGGCGTGCTCAAGGCGTTCAGCCGCATGGACGGCGCGGCGCTGCTCAGCGTCCAGATCGCTCAGGACAAGGCCTACACCGCCGTCGGCTTCGGCATGCCCACCGACGGCTGGCACGACTTCATCAAGGACGACCCGCCGCTGGCCGCCGGCGCCGTCGGCGGAATCGACCGCCTGGTCGATCTTCGGCGGCGGCTACCCGATCAAGCTCGGCGACCAGATCGTCGGCGCGATCGGCGTCAGCGGCGGCCACTACAGCCAGGACATGGAGGTCGCCCAGGCCGGGCTGGCTGCCGTGGGTTAGGCGATGGACAACAGCCGCCAGACGATCCGATCGAACGCCCGATCCGCTTGTTGGGCCAGCTCTGCGGCGCTCAGCAACTGCACAGGATGCTTCGTGAAGACCATGCGGTACTCGGGCATGCCGAGCACTCGTGCCTGCTCAAGCGCCTCGTCGGCGAATGGCTCCGTCGCGACAGCGGCCGTGGGGATGCCCAGACGTTCCAACGCCACCATGTCGTGCACACTGCACGACGTGCAGGAGCCTCAGTCGGCCAGACCCTCGATTGCGAGATCGCCGCGGTCGGCGATCCGCCGGATGATCTCCGGGCCCGCCGGCTTCGAGAAGATCTTCTTGACGAGCCGAAACGTTTGCGCTCCCTCCGCACGCAGCAGCGCCTCGATTCGGTCGAGAAACTCATCGCCCCGGCGCTTGTTGATGTCGAGCAGCGCGACGGTTGCTCCCTTGAGAGTCGACGGCCGCGCCGCGAGGGGATGCGTTTCCCGGCGGCGCTCGTCGAATGGACTCACGTACTCCAAATGACCTCCTCCGAGACGGGCTCGGTATCCATGCCCAGGCAGGGCCCGAACACGGCAGAGTAGCGCCCGGCCTCGCCGCCGGCGACGATCACGAGGATGTCCTCGGGACTCGTCCATTTCGGGATCAACTCACCGTCCGGGGCCGCATTGACCACGGGGGTGGTCTCTCCCCAACGCAGCTCTCCGGCGGGGCGACGCACGGCGGCGAACAACTCCTCGCGCAGCCGGCGCTTGCTCCAGCCGGCTGCCCGGAACAGCTCAGCGTGCTCGGGGCAGATCACGAACAGCGAGACGCCGCCCAGCGGCCACCAGTTGGGGCTCCACGTCGCCGCGGCCGCCCAGCCCAGCACGCGGGCGAGCTCCTCGGGCGTGCGACTGCGGTGGTCCGAGATCGAGAGCGGCGCGTCGCAGGCCACCAGCGTCACAACCGATTGTCCGGCTGCGTAGCCGCGCTCCACGTGCAGTGGCGCCCACGGACTCACGACCTCGTCCTCAGCCACGCACATCCCCAGCTTGCCCGGCTGTCCCAAGGTTGCGCGATCCAACCGGCCGGGGAACCCGCCACCGGTCAAGCTGACCAGCAAGCGCAACGCCCGACCAATCGTCATGTTCGCCCGCGTTCCCGGGCCAAGCGCCCCGATCGACCCGTTGAGCCCGATCGCCTCGCGCACGGGACCGTTGACGATGACCAACTGCCCACACGGCTGGGTCGTGACCGCCTGCCCGCCGAGGTTGAACGCCGGGCGCAGAGCTGCCTTGGCCGCTGCGATCACGACCGGGAAATACTCCGGCCGACAACCCGCCAGCACCGCGCAGGCGGCCAATCGCGCCAGAGTCGCCTCGCCCATCCCGGGGGGTACGGGGCCCAGCGAATCCGATGGACTGCTCGCGCCGAGCATCGCCTCGACGCGCTCGCTGGTTGGCGGAACGACCGGTAGCCCGTCGCTCCACCCGCGGTCGAACATCTCCTCAATCTCGTCAATCCCAGAGCCGCCGTCGAGCAGGGCGAGCGTTTCGGGGTCGTAGGTGGCTTTGGACGCACAGCCCGGCTTGCGCCGCGGCGATTCGTCTGTGACTCGCGGCGCCGGAGTTCCTGCCGAGAGGCATGCCGCTTCGAGCAACCGATCGATCCCATCGGCATCCCAGCCGACAACCCGGTGCGCCGATCGACCCTGTGGATCGACGAGCAACATCGTTGGAACACTGTCGAGCTGGTAATCACGCGAGAGCTCATATGGCGCCGGCTCAGAGAGCACCACACCGTTGAAGCCGGCGCGCCGGGCGGTCCGCGCAGCAACCTCGAGCGGATCCTCGAACACGGCCACCGAGGTCACCCTCGACCGCTCGAGCCCGTCCACCAGCGGGCCCAGCCGGCGCAGCGTCAGGGCACAGGTCGGACACTCCTCGGCCACGAACAGCAGCACCGCCGGTCCACTTCTCAGCAGGTCGCCAAGTCGCACCGGGCCACCGTTGACGCTCGGCAGCTCGAACTCAGGCGCGCGGCCGGCAGCTGCACCGGTGGGACCGCGGACGCCTGGGCCGGCTGTGCGCGCCCGGTCGCTCTCGCCGCCCGACGTCATCGTCCAAGCATGACATCTCGCGGCGGCGCGCCCGCGTTGAGAAACGACGACCGCGTCAAACGGCGCTCCACGCCAGGGCTCTCACCGCCCGGACGAGTCTGGTTCTCCCCCAGCTGGCGCGGTGGCGGTCCGTCGGCGCTCGCGTTCGGCCTCAGTCGCCGCGGCGTCGACCACGAGCCGGCTATGGGCCGTTTCATCCGCGTCGACGAGGATCACGCCGTAGACGTTGCGCGCGCGCTCGCGCGCGACCCACCCCTCCCGCACGTCTTCGCACACCGCATCCGGGTCCCGCGTCAGCGGATCCCCGTAGCCGCCTCCGCCCCCGGTGCGTGACAGCACGCGTTCCCCGGGGATGATCTCCATCGCGGCAGCCATTGGCACGTCCACGCGGTTACCGGCGCGATCGATCTTCCAGCCATCGGACGGGGCGCCGGCTCGGCCGCCGCGGACGCCCTGGGCCGGATTCTCGTGTCCCTCGAAGGTATAGGCGATCGTCATCGGCCATTCCTTCGGGCCGTAGACCACCCTGAGCCGAGCGCGCCGCGGTGGCGCCCCGGCTCCCTCGGAGTCAGGCATCAGCCGCTTGCTCGTGGACGTGGATCGGGTACTTCTGCTCGTCGACCTCGGTGCTGTCGTGGTACATGAGCGACGCCGCGACCGGGAGGTAGTACGTCGGCCAGCCGTCGGCCGACGGACCGCCGGGGCCGCCGCTGCTGCCGAGGAAGATCTGGTTGACGTACGGCGCGCCGTCCAGGCGCGCGTCCTGGCCGGAGATGACGGCGTAGGAGATCCCCATCCCGAAGCGCGCCCTCCGCCAGTCCGAATCCCTCACCGAGTTCGGCGAACGCCGCCTGGGTCAGGCAGACCAGACGATCGGCGATGTTCGTCGTCGCCATCGAGCAGGAGTGCGGAAAGCGCGGGATGCCGGCGATGCAGCCCTCGCGGAGCGTGCACCTTGATGCGCCGGAAGCTGCCGGCGTTGTGAGGGACGTCGGGATCGATCGAGTTGAAGACGCCCGTGATCGACGTTGTTCGTGGCGCACGCGCGCGACTCGTTCAGGCCGCCCGGCATAGTTGTCCGGGTTGTCGCGCAGGTCGAGCTCGATCAATGCCCTGCGTCGGGGTCGATCGTCGACCGTTGACCTTGAGCGGCACGCCGTCCGGAACGCCGGGATACGGGTCGTGCGTCGCGCGCCCGACCAGCTCGCCGGCCGGCAGCTGGCGATCGGCCTCGACCATGCGTCGCTCGCTGTAGTCGAACCACTCGCGGATGAAGGCGCGCGAGGTCGTCGAGGCCGTACTGGTCGCACGAGCTCCTTGAGCCGCCGCTCGCCGATCCGCGCGGCGCCGAGCGTCGCCAGGTAGTCGCCGTACCACTGGTCGGGCACGCGGATCCGCCGTCGGCACATGCGGATGATGTCGTCGACGTCGCGGTAGTCGCGCTGGACCCGGACGCAGGGGAAGATCAGCGCGCCCTCCTCGTAGACGTCGCGCGCGCCGGGCATGTAGGTCGTCGGCAGCGCGTTCCCGCAGTCGGCCTGGTGCGCCTTCGCGCACGCGGTGAAGACGTGCTCGCCCGTCGACGAAGACCGGAACGAGGATCGCGTGGTCGGCCGGATGGGTGTTGCCGAGGTACGGGTCGTTGTGCAGGAAGGCGTCGCCCTCGGCGAAGTCGGGGTGAAGCTCCGTCATCGCCTCGGCCAGGAACTCCGGTGCCGATCACGTGGACCGGCAGGCCCTCCGCCGAGGCCAGCAGCTCGTTGCTCGGCTGTGATCAGCGAGCACGAGAAGTCGCGGGCCATGTTGAGTACGGCCGAGCGGCCAGAGCGCAGCAGCGTGTTCGTCATCTCCCGCACGATGCTCTCGAACCGGTTCGCCAGCACAGCGAGCAGAACGGGGTCAAACGCGGTCGCCGGCGTGCGTCATGGCCGTTCACCCTCGCGGCTCAACAGGTAGTCGCCCGTGGCGGTCACGGTGGCGCCCCAGCCCGGGTAGACGACAACCGTCGTCGTCGGCTCCTAGATGATCGCCGGCCCGACGAGACGGTGGCCGGCCGACAGCTCTCCGCCTGGAAGCACGGCGTCTGGAGCGCGCCCTGGGCTCCGAACCACGCTTGGCCGAACCTCGGCAGGGTCGGGCTGGGCGCCGTCGGCCCCGGCCCGCGCCAACTCGGGCTTGGGCAGTCGGGCAGTGGCGCGACCCTTCCAGTAGATGCACTCGATGTGCTGGCCCGGCTCGCTTACCGCGAACACGCGCTCGTGCACGCGGTGGAATCCCTCCACCATCTCGTCGACATCGGCCTGTCCCTCGAACCGTCCGGCGGCAAGCGGCACCTCGAGCTCCCAAACCTGGTACGGATAGCGCGCCTCGACGAAGAACTCACTGGAGCGCAGATCCGCGGGGGTGTCCAGGCGGCCGAAGAACTCCTCGATCTGCTCGGCGAGGTGAGCGAGCCCACGGTTCACGGCGGCGTAATCGAAGCGGTTGGTGTCGGCCCGCCGGCTGACGCTGAACTCGGTGACGATGTCCGAGAACAATCCGCCGCAGGCGGACAGCGTACGCCGCCGTCCGGGGCACGAGCACGCGGTCGCAGCCGAGCTCCTCCGCGATCCGTCGCGATCGTCATGCCGCCGGCGCCACCGCCGGCGACGCACCAGCGAGTCGCGGGGGTCGAGCCCCTCGTTGATCGTGATGTCGCGGATCGCGCCCACCATGTGCTCGTTGGCGATCGTCGAGGATCGCGTGGGCGGCGCTGCTCGGCGTCGACGCCGAGCGGCTCGGCGATCTCGCGAGCCGACCACGTCCCGGCCGCCTGCGCCGGATGAGCCGCATGCGGCCGCCGAGGAAGTAGTCGGGGTCGAGGTAGCCGAGGACGACGGCGGCGTCGGTGACGGTCGGCTGGGTCGCCGCCTGCGCCGTAGCAGGCCGGCCCCGGGCTGAGCGCCCGCGCTCTGCGGCCCGACGCGCAACAGACCCCCTGCGTCGATCCAGGCGATGCTGCCGCCGCCGGCGCCGATGTTCTTGATGTCGACCGCCGACAGGCCTGTCATGTGACCTGTGAACGTGCCCGCCGAGCCAGGTCTCGCGGGTGAACTTGATGTAGCCGTCGCGGACCAGGCTGACGTCGAAGCTCGTCCCGCCCATGTCGCAGACGATCGACGTTGCGCTGCTCCGGCGGCGTACACGCGGCCCGCGACCGGCGCCATCGCCGGCGCCGAATTGACCGAGTAGATCGGGCGTGCGGCCACGTCCTCGACGCGAGCACGCCACCGAACGATGTCACGACGAGCACCTCGCCGGCGAAGCCCGGCGCGGCGCAGGTCAGTCGGCCATCTCGTCGAGGTGGCTGCTGCATCAGCGGCTTCAGCGACGCGTCGATCGCCGTGGACGAAGCGCGCCGGTACTCGCGGATGATCGGGTTCAGCGCGGTGCGACAGCGTGAACGGCAGCCCGGGCAGCTCCGCCGTCAGGAGTTCGCCGATCGGCTCCTCGTGCACGGGGTTCACGATCGACCAGAGCAGGCAGACCGCGACCGCCTCAACGTCTTGCCGCGCGTACCTCGGCGAGCGTCGCGCGCAGCGCCGCTCTCGTCGAGCGGCAATGTCACCTCGCCCTCGGAGCGTGATCCGCTCCGGCACCTCAAACGTCAGGCGCCGCGGGATGTAGGGCGCCGGATAGCGTGGCGAAAGTCGAACGGGTTGACCTTGCCGCCCTCGCGCAGAACGAGCGTATCGGGATGGCCCTCCGGTGGTCAGAAACGCGGTGCGCGCCGTCGTCCCGGTCAGGATCGCGTTCGTGGCCCGCGTCGTCCCGTAGACGAAGACCGACGCCTGGCCGAGCAGCGCATCGAGTGTCAGCCCGTGCTCGGTCGGCGACCGTAGTCGCAGCGCCTCGGATATTCCATCGAATATGCGCTGAGGCGTAGTCGGCGCCTTGCTCACCAGAGCTCGCCGCCCGCGGCATCGGTGACCACGACATCGCTGAACGTGCCGCCGGTGTCGACGGCGATGCGAAGGCTCATCGGTTGGTCATCGGCTGAAGCGGGGCACGGCGCTGGGCGGAGGGCTCGGCCCGCCATGGGTTAGCCCTGACGGCGGGCGGCGCAGAATAAACGATGCAAGTGGCCCGAACGTGGCCCGCGGG
This sequence comes from uncultured Solirubrobacterales bacterium, assembly GCA_963737535.1. Lineage (GTDB taxonomy): Bacteria > Actinomycetota > Thermoleophilia > Solirubrobacterales > Solirubrobacteraceae > Palsa-465. Next base: position 186,634 of record CAVTTU010000026.1, on the reverse strand, counting down.
TCAAGCGCCTCGCCCTTGTGGCCGAAGTAAGGGGCAGCATGTCGGAGAAGACGGGCACGAGACGGGCGTTCCTGCGCCGTGCCGGCGGTTCGCTGATGGCTGCGAGCGTTGTCGGCCAGCTGGAGTTTCTGGCCGGCTGTGGCGCGGGGAGCAGTGCCGCATCTCGGCCGCGCTGGGATGAGCTGGCGGCGAAGCTGGGCCGGCGCCTGGTGAGGCCGGGCGATCACGGCTATCTCCAGATCAGCACGCCGCTGAACACCCGATACGCCCACATCCACCCCGGAGGCGTCGCGGTATGCGCCAGCGCCCAGGACGTGCAGACCGCCGTGAGGTGGGCGCATGAGGCCGGCGTACCCGTGGCGGTTCGTTCCGGCGGCCACAACTACGCCGGCTACTGCACCGGCCCGGGCTTGGTCGTCAACGTCGGAGGCATGCGGGCGGTGTCCGTCGACGCCGCCAACGGCACGGTGACCGCTCAGCCCGGCGCACGAAACACGATGTCTACGCGGGCCTTCAGCCGCACAACGTCGCGATCTCAGCGCGGCCGGTGCCCGACGGTGGCGGTGGGCGGGTTGGTGCTCGGCGGGGGGATCGGCTTCAGCTCCCGCAAGATGGGACTGACGTGCGATCACCTCGTCTCGGCGGAGGTGGTCACGGCGGACGGGCGGCTTCTGAGGTGCAGCGAGCGCGAGCACTCAGATCTGTTCTGGGCGCTCCGCGGGGGCGGCGGCGGCAACTTCGGCGTGTGCACCTCGTACACGTTCACGACCAACCCTGTTTCCGATGTCACGCTTTACGACATCACCTGGGAGTGGGCCGACGCCGCGCCCGTGTTCGAGGCCTTCCAGCGGGTCATACAGCGGGCGCCCGACGAGTTCTCAGCCCGATTGGGCGTCGGCACCGCCGGCAACCCAAAGACCGGCGGCAAGGAACCGCCGACGATCTCGGCGCTCGGGCAGTACTTCGGCCCCAAGCACGAGCTTGTCGATCTGCTGGCGCCCGCGCTGCGCGCCGGACGGGTTTCCAAGAAGCTGATCGCGCGCCGAACGTTCTGGCAGGCCAAGGACTATTTCTTCCACACGACTCCGGCGATCGCCTACGAGGTGAAGTCCGCATATCTCAAGCGACCGCTGGCCGGTGCCGGGGTCGATGTGCTGCTCCGCGCGGTCGAGCGATGGCCCGGCAGCCACAACGAGGACGGCGCCGGTGCGGCCATGTTTGCCTCGGGCGGAGCGATCAACCGCGTGCCCGCCGATGCCACCGCGTTCGTACATCGGAGCGACTTCGCGGTCCTCGCCACCGAAACCGAGTGGACGCCGCGCGACTCGGCGCGCACGGTGGCGCGCGGTCTCGCCTGGATAGAGGACCTGGCGGACGGGCTCCGGCCGCACACGACCGGCGCCGCCTATCAGAACTTCATCGACCGCGGGCAGCCGGACTGGCAGAACGCCTACTACGGCGCGAACCTCAAGCGCCTCACCGAGATCAAGCGGCGCTACGACCGCGCCAACGTGTTTCGTTTCCAGCAGAGCATCCCGCGCGCTGACTGACTCCGTCCGCCTGGACTCACAGGGTTTCGCCGGCAGCGCGCGCGACGCGCCCGGTATCTTCATCACATGGGTGGCGTGGAGAACCCGCACACACGGGGGATTCCATCGCAGTTCGTGGTCGGAACGCACGAGTTGCACCTCGGGACGTCGGCGTTCCCGTCGGCCAAGGTGACTGACGCGATGTTCCGGCCCGTGGACCGCAACCGCTCCGGCCTCCAGCTCTCCCGGTTCGTCTGGACGGCGTTCAGGCCGCCGGCGCCACCGACCCAGGTGACGAATTGCTACGGAGGTTGACGGCGGGTACGCGAAGCTCGGGCGCGTCGTCGGCGGGGAACTCCTCGAGCCTGAATCCGGCCCTGTCCAGTGCGGGCACAACGACGCTGGGGTCAAGCATCTCCGGCGTGTGGACGCCGGGCATTCGCACCTCGCCACGAGCGACGAGCTCGGCGCACACGGCAGCCACTCCGTACGTCGACCGCCAGCGTTGGTCACTGAGATAGCGCACCGCCCTGGCGACCTCGGCCCCGGCGCGGCGACCGACAACGACCACCCGTGCACCGTCAAGAGCGCCGAGGTTCGCCTGGGCGTCGGCGACCGCGGCGTGGGTCGGACTCGCCGTGAACGCCGGCGAGGAAAGGAACGCGCCGATGAAGGCTTCGGGGACCACTCTCTGGCCGTCGGCGTCGATTGGCTGTCGTTCGAGCATCCCCGAGCGGCCCAGCGATCTGACCAGGTCGAGGAACTCCGGCGCCGTATAGGAGCCGCGGATCGTGGCCTGCCGGAGCCCGGGAAACCTGCGATGCAGGGTCACCGGCTCGGGGTGCGTGCAGATCGCAGCGGTGAACGTGCCACAGCCTGGCCACTGCACCGCGATGCGCGAGCCACCACCCGGCATGGTGATGAGCTCACCATCGCAAATGGCAGCCGCGTCACCTCCGAACAGCTCGACGCGGTGGACCATGAGATGCGGACTGACGTCGAGGGTCACGCTGCCGAGCCAGGTGATGTGGATCTGCTCGACCTCGTCGAGATCGGTGGCGAGATGAGCGGCCATGATGTTCGTCAGGCCGGGCGTCCAGCCCGTGCAGCAGATCGCGGTCACGCCCGCCGCGAGCGCCCTCTCGTCACGGCCCAAGTACGATCCGATCAGGTCCTTGTCGTCGAGCAGGTCGACGTAATCGACCCCGCACTCAATGGCCGCGTCGAGCGACGAGAGCCCGGTTGAACGGTATGGGCCGCTGCAGTTGAGCATCAGGTCCGGGGCCAGGGCGCGCAGCAATGAGGCGACCGCAGCCGTGTCCGTGGCCTCCACGCAGGCCGAGCTGGCCTTCGGCCCCACATGGGCCGCCTCGCGTTGCGCAGCATCTCGCTGGGCGTCAACGACCACCAGCTCCTGCACGCGCTCGCCAGCGGCCAGCATGCGCGCAGCCCTGGAACCCTGAAAACCTGCCCCGCCCATGACAAGAATTTTCGTCATTGCATCGCTCCGTTCGCTCGCCCAGCGGTGCGCCGGCCCGCCTCGTTGACGACAATTATCGAGATGCCGAGCGAGCCACCTCCGTCGTCGCCCCACTCGTGGCAACCATCCGCTGGGAGGCTGTCGCCGGGCGATGTTTTCGCCGATTTCGTCATCGAGCAGCAGATCGGGCTAGGCGAGATGGGGATCGTCTACCGGGTCAAGAGGCGCGCGCTGGACCGTATCGAGGCGCTCAAGGTGATCGCTCCGAAGTACGCGGCCGATCCGAGCTACCGTGCTCGCTTCAAACGCGAGGCGACACACGCCGCGCTGGCCCACCATCCCCACGTGGTGACGGTGTATGACGCCAATGAGATTGATGGCCGGCTGTACATCGCAATGCAGTTCGTTGACGGAGAGGATCTGCGCAAACGGATCGCTGCCGGCGCTCTACTACCGCCCACGGCAGCCGAGATCACGCGCCAGGTCGGCTCCGCGCTGGACGCCGCGCATAGGGTGGGATTGGTCCATCGCGACGTCAAGCCGGCCAACATCCTGCTCGCCGCCCACGGTGCCGGCGACCATGCCTACCTGACCGATTTCGGCGTTAGCCGCCGCATCAGCACCGACGACGACCTCACCCAGCCGGGCATGTTCGTCGGCGCGGCCGACTACGCGGCACCCGAGCAGCACCGCGGCGAGCCCGTGGACGCCCGCACCGACGTGTACTCGCTCGGCTGCGTCCTGTTCGAGATGCTGACCGGCCAGAAGCCCTTCGTTCGCGACTCGTCGACCGCGGTGGCGATGGCCCACTGCCTCGACCCGCCGCCCGCTCCGACATCCCTGAACCCGCGGCTCGGCGAGGCGTTCGACCGCGTGCTTCTGAAGGCGCTCGCCAAGCAGCCCGCCGATCGCTATCAGACAGCGCTCGAGCTCGGTGACGCCGCCGTGGCAGCGGCCGCCGGCGCCGACTGGGATGAGATCGAGGAGCCTCACAAGGAGGCGGCACCCGAGCCCCCGCGCACCGACAAGACGCAGATCCTCCCGCAGGCGGAACGGCGATCGCCTGGCAGCGAAGACGCAACCCAGATCCTCCCCGGTGGCGGACGCCAACCGAGCCCCAAGCCCGCGGCGCCGCGCGCCCCGGCCAGGCCTGCCGCTCGCGGTGCGCCCCCGCGCCGGAGCCGTTTCCGCTGGATCGCCGTCGTGGTCGTCGCGCTGCCGGTCGTCGCCGCGATCGTGGTCTTTGCCCTCACTCGGACCTCGGGCGGTAAGACCGCCACCGTCGCGGCCAACACGAACATCCGCTCGAGTCCCGAGGTCCCCGCCGACAATCCACAGGCCAACGTCGTCGGTTCGTTCAGCAGCTCACAGCACGTTAAGGTCAGCTGCTGGACAGCCGGCTCCGGGGCTCCGGGTGGCTGGGCCCGTCTGCAATCGCCCGATGGCGGGCGCTACGTGTCCGCCGCCCTGCTCACGCCGGTGATCAAGACGCCGGTTTGCTAGCCATCAGGTCAGCAGCGCGCGGCACACCTCGACGTGGAACATCGTCGCGTAGCCGAGATCATCCACGTGAATGCGCTCATCGTGTGCGTGCACGCCGGCTGCGGCGATCTCGTAGGGCGTGGTTCGCATGGGCCAAAGCCCGTACGCCACCGAGCCGAACGCCGCGCGCGCGTAATGCGAATCTGTGAATCCGTCGCAGATTGTCGGCAGGATGATGGCCTCGGGGTCGTGTTCTCGGATGAAGGCGCAGCAGACATCGAACAGCGGGGACTCGATCGGGGAGATCGTCCCCCCGGTCAACGGTTCAAGCACCTCGAGCTCGTAGGGCACATCGTTCCCCATCGCCTCGCGCAGTTCGGCCAGCAGCTCCTCCTCGGAGGTTCCCGGGAGGACGCGACAGTCGCAGTCGACGCTGGCCCGGGCGGGTAGGACGTTGAGGGCGTCCGAACCATGCAGACGGGTTGGCGCGATGGTGGTGGCGAACAGCGGCGCGACGAACTCGCGGAAGGCGGGATGCAGCTGCACCGCGCGCGCGATGTCGCCGTCGAGATCCTCGCCGAGCGGCCCAATGAGACTCTTCAGCATGGTCCGGGTGGCAGGCAGCAGCCGCCGCCGGGGCCGGTAGCCAGCCAGCCGACGGATCAGCTCGGCCAGCGCCGGCACGGCACGCGGCGCCCCGTAGGGGCTGGCGGAGTGCCCGGGAGTGCCGAGCGCCGTCACGCGGACGGCTGCTGCGGCCTTTTCGCCCACGTTGAGCGTCACGATCGTTCGCCCGTCCTGGAGCACGAGCCTCTCGGCCGCGCCCTCGTTCAGCACGTAATCCGTGGCCAGGTCCGGCCGCTCATCGACCAGCCACGACATGCCGACCCGGTTCGTCCCATCCTCCTCATCGGCCTCGGCGACGAACACGAGGTCGCCCGACAGGGCCGTGCCCGATCGGGCGATTTCCGCCACCGCGACCGCCCGCGTGGCCGTCTCATTCTTCATGTCGCACGCACCGCGCCCCCACACGTACCCGGCCTCGTCGAGCACGCCGGCAAACGGCGGGTGCGTCCAACCGCTCGCGTCGGCGGGAACGACGTCCGTGTGGCCGAGCAGCATCAGCGAGCGACCCGATCCGCTGCCGGGGATTCGGGCCACGAGATTTGCCCGCTGCGGATCCGCCGCGACGAGCTCGCACGCGACGCCGTTTGCCTCCAGGTAGTCACGCAGCAGCTCGGCGGCCGGAGTCTCGCGCCCGGGCGGGTTGGACGTGTCGACTCTGAGCAGTGCGCGCAGCAACTCGGTCGCCTCAGCGCGAAGCGCGTCGAAATCCACGCTCATCCGGCTAGGCAAACGGGGAACCTCGCTGCTGCAACTCGCGGTCGATGTACGCGACATCCGCATCGCAGAGGTAGTCGACGTAGCCTCCAACCGCGCCGCGTCGCACCTTGAAGCTGTCTGGGTCCGCCACATCGCCGGGCCGCAGGCATGGATCGTCAAATGCGTTCGCGCGCTCGAGCTCGCGCATGTGCTCGAAGCTGGCGTAGGCGACCGCGGCGGCGAGGTGGCGCCGTTCCAGGTCGGGGGCTCCAATGAATCGCACGACCGACCTCAGCGCATCCTCTGGCGCCGCGTGAAGCTGCTCGTAGCGGATCAGGAGGAACTCCCTCGGCACAGTCCGCTTCCTCGACCAGATCTCGTAGAACGTGGCCACCTTTCTCGCGCCGAAGACCGGGGAGCGCACGAACTCCGCGAGCGTGCCGTCGAACCAGCAGGGGTCGTGCTCGAAAACCAATGACCGCTTCGTCGCCTCGTAATAGCTCGAGACGAGCACGTCTCTCGCGTCGCGCGCGAGGAAGACCACCTTCATATCTTGATAGGCACGCTTGTCCTCGGACAAAGACGCGTACCCGATCGGATCGCGCAGATTGGTTCCGTCGTGGTCGAAGTCCGTGTGGAGCCCGCCGCAGGCGGTGGTCACGCCGGGCGTGTCCAACAGGCTCTCCGAACCCAGCCCAGCCTGGAGAGACAATGCCTTCCCCAGCAGGACTCGCAGCCAGGTGCGTCCCGACTTCGGGTAGGAGACGATGCGGACCTCCGGCCGTGCTGGCATCACGGCGTGCCCCCTTGGCCTCACGGCGTGCCCCCCGCGGACAGTCGGTCGAGGACCCACACTGGGACGTGCGTATCGAGTGACTGCCGCAGCCACCCCAGCGCCTCGCCGACCGTCGCTGCCACACGCCGCCCATGAGCAAGCTCGAGCACTCTCTCCCAGTCGAACGCGGCGCCCGCCGATCGCAGTACGGCAGTTGCGTCGGCAACCCAGGAAACGGCCGTGACGTCATCCGCGCCGGCGGCGTGAGTGCATGTGTGGACGAGTTGCTCGGGCGCAGCGAGCGCGAAGGTCGGCGTCCCCATGAGCTCGAACGGTACGCGGGTCTCCCAGACCTCGCCGCCCGGCCCGGCGAGCATGTCGAGGTGCTCGAAGGGTCGGGCACCGACGTCGCGGTAATGGAGCAGCGACAGCGCCGCCCCGTTCAGCACGATTACCTCGACTCCCGCGGCGCGCAGGTCCGCGATCACGTCGGCCCCTCGCTTGAGCGCAAGCTGATTGACGTACCAGGCGCGCCGATAGACCCCTCCGGCCAACGACACCATCGGATCAGCCGCTCCAAGGCGACGGAGCGGTCGGTATGCGGCCGCCAGCAGCCAGGCCTCCGCATCGGTCACGATCTCCGGCGTCACCTGGCTCCGCCACGCGTCCCACGTGCGCCGCGCCCGGTCGTCATTCCAGGCCACGGCGCGCAGCAGCAGTGTGTGGCGCTGATCTGGGAGGAGGACCGTGGTCAGGCCACCGAGACGCTTTGATGGCACGAGCGCGGGACGATCAGCTTCAGCCTCGATCGCCCGTCCGACGGGCGCAGCTCAGGCGGCACCTCGGCCCGCATCCGCGCGGCTTCCGCGAACGCGGTGCAGAGCATCTCGGCGAGCCGCGACTCCCCCAGCTCGGCGGCGATCGCGACCAGGTCATCCCCGATCATCTCGTCGGCGTCGACAAGCCAGTTGCTCCGGTCCCAGTACAGAATGCCCAGGTCGACGTACTTCTCCAGGTAGTCGGCGAGCTCGACGCAGATCAGCCGTCGCTCTATCCCGCTGCGCCGGGGGAGCGCGCGGCGCGCCTGCTCGATGTTGTGCGGCTCGATCCGTAATTCGCGGAACTGGACGAGGAGCTCCTCGACCCGGGCACCCACCGCCGCCCGGACCAGATCGCGGCGCCAAGCCGTCGCCTCCTCGCTACGGCCATCGCCGAAATCGGCGTTCCCGTAGACGTTGTGGAGCAGACCCACCGCGACAATCTCGGCGGGCTGGTCGAGCTCGGCGACAATGCTCGCAACACCCACGCCATGCGCCACGAATGGCTTGCCGTCGGCCTGAAAATGGGCGGGATAGAGGGTGGTCAGGAGCTCGTAGGCGCGGTGAACCAGGACCAGATCCTCGAGCACAAGCCCCTTCTCGCGGAGCTGGTTATAGAGCTGAAGATTCGTTTGCGCGACCTGCATCGGCTCCACCGGGCCAGGCTACCGATCAGCGGTCTGGTTGTATTTGACATCCGCTGGAGCGAACCATCGCGAGATGCCGCGCGCACGTCAATTCAAGGTGGATCCGCGCCGGATCGTCGGCGAGACGATCGACGACGAGACGATTCTGGTCGACCTCGAGACCGGGGCCTACTACAGCCTGACGGGCTCGGGCCCTCGGATATGGGCCCTGCTAGCCGCCGGCTGCTCTGAGGAGAACATTGTCGATGTGCTCTGCCGACGTCATCCTCGAGATGGCGCAGCGATCGCCGGCCAGACGGAAGCCCTGATCGACCAGCTCCATGATGAGGGCCTGCTTAAGGAAAGCGTTGTCAGCGGCGAGCCGGCCGCTGCGCCGGTGGAGGAATCGTCATCCGACCGTCGGTTCGAGCCGCCGGTCTTCGAGCGGTTTACCGACATGGAGAACTTTCTGCGCATGGATCCGATACACGAGGTCGGGGAGGGTGGCTGGCCTCACCCGCGGACCGCGGAGCGCGGCAACTCGCGCTAGATTGGGATGGCTCTGGATCTCGGAGTCGAGGTTGACTAGGTGGAGGGGCATCCCATCCTTTTGAGCAGCTGGCCCGCACGCGTCGTCGCGATGTTCCTCATCGTGGGCGGATTGGCAGCCTGCGGCGGATCCGGCGGATCCGGCGGGTCGAGCGGGTCGAGCGGAGGCTCGACGACGACGGTGGTGCATCTCGGCTGCCATCAGTTCTGCCAGCAGGCGGGCGGATTCGGTGGCGGCCCGGCGGGACGACCGACCGTCAGGTTTGACACGCGAGGGGAGGTCGCGCCGAGCAGCGACGGCACGGTGACGCTCACGCAGACCTGTCTGCTCCCTGTGCGCTGTGCTGGTGCGCTTCTGCTCGGTCCTGCCAGCGAAACCTTGTCAACGGTCTGCAAGCCCTTCTTCGGGCAGGTGGCCTGGTGGGGACAGTCCGATCTGAACATCCCCGCGCGTGCGACGCAGTCGCTTGCCGTTCCCCTGTCGCCGTGCGCCCGCGAGCAGGTGGCGAAACGCGGTCGGGTGAGGATGTTCATTACGGCCGATGCCGGATTGGTCCCGGCCTGCACGAAGATTCCTGCGCTCGCCGCGGGATGCCACCGGTTCGTCACCAGTCCGGGCTATACCCAGGCCGAGGGAGATGGCCTGAATCGGCTGGTGTCGGGGAGCTTCGTTCTCGTCTCGAAGAAGACCGGGTCCTCATGACCGACGGTCGAAGGGGGAACCGCCGTCGGCTGTCGCTTCGGAACGCGCTGCTGCTGGCGGTGGCGGTGTCCGCCGTGCTGCTCAGCTTGATTGTCTACGCGACGGGAGCCCTGAACGGGCTCGAGCGCAAGACGGTCGATGCCAGGTTCGGGCTCCGGGGAGCAGAGCCTCCGGGGTCCAAGGTCGTGATCGTCGCCGTCGATCAGAGGAGCCTCAGGACGATCGACGAGCGCCTCCCCATTCGGCGAATCCTGTACGCGCGACTGCTGGACCGCATCAAAGCGGACCGGCCGGCTTTGATCGCCATGGACGTCCAATTTCTCGGCCGGACCGATCCCCACGACGACAACGCGCTGCTGGCCGCCGTCGCTCGGGACGGCCCCGTCCTGCTGGCCACGCATGACTCGCCGGCGAGCGGAACGCTGCCGGTGCCGGCGGGCGTCGTGAGTGCCCGCGGGGCGATCCTTGCCAGCGCGGCCATCGACACCGACCCCGACGGCGTGCTGCGGCGCATGATCTACGCCCCCGTCACGCTCAGGACACTTGCTGTTCGCGCAGCCGAGGTCTTGCAGCATCACGCAGTCGACCCAGACCAGATGCCCGACAACCATGCGTGGATCGACTTCCGGGGGCCGCCGGGGACCTTTCGTCCGTACTCATTTGTCGATGTGCTGAGCGGTCGATATCCGAGGGGGACGTTCACCGGGAAGGCGGTGTTGGTCGGGATCACGGATCCGGCCGAGAAGGACCTGTTCGTCACGGCAGCCTCGTCGACCCCGATGGCCGGCGTGGAAGTCCAGGCCAATGCCTTGACGACGATCTTGAACGGCTTCCCGCTCCAGTCGGCGGGCGCAGCGCTCACCGTGATCCTGCTGATCCTCTTCGCCGCCCTGCCCGCGCTGCTCAGTGTGCGGCTCGCGGCCCTGTACGTGCTCGCCGGTGCGGTGGCACTGCTGATCGCGTTCTTGATCGTGTGTCAGCTGGCATTCGATGCGGGTTCAATCGTCCGGATCGCCGACCCGATCCTGGCGCTGGTGCTGGGCACGGCGGGTGCGATCGCGGCGGACTCGTTCGTCCAGCGCCGCCAGCTGCGAAAGCTGCAGGAGTTCTTCGAACTGCTGCCGAGCCCGGTGTCCGACTTCTTCATCTCCTACCGTCGTGGCCCGGACTCGTTCGTCGCCAACACGCTCAGAAAGGGGCTGGCCGACAAGTTCGGACCGAGGAGCGTGTTTCTCGACACGGACGAGATCGCCGCCGGCGAGCAGTTCCCCACCCGCATCGAAAACGCAATCGCTGCCTGCCGCGCCATGCTCGTGGTGATCGGCCCCGACTGGCTGAATGTGAGCCGGGATGCGGGCGCGCGCCGACTCGACGAGCCAGACGACTGGGTGCGGCGAGAAATCGAACTCGGCCTGGCGCGCCACGACATCGCGATCGTGCCGGTCCTGTACGGCGGTGCCACGATGCCGCGGCCGGAGCAGCTCCCCGAGACGATCCGCGAGCTCGCTCTCCACAACGATGTTGTCCTGACCGGCAGTGACCACCAAGCCGAGATCGATGCGCTGGTCAAGTCGATGGAGAATGGACGGCTGACCGACTTCCTCCAGACATCGCACGCGATCACGGTCCCGGCCTGAGCTACCGCGCAGTGTGGGCGTGCAGCGGATTCAGATGCTCGCGCAACCGCAGCAGCCGCGGACAGGGCTCGTCGGTGTCGATCAGCACTGCGGTGCCCGGCCATGCGTTTCGCAGGTAGCGGACGTACGCGTCGTGCGAGGTGAGGTCCGGCTCGTAGATCCAGGAGCCCGTGTTCCAGTAACGGACGGCGCCGCTCGGGCCGCGCACGTCCTCCAGTGGTGCATGCGTGTGAGCGAAAACGATCTTGTCCGTGTCGCGAGCCCAGCCCAGGAGCGTGACCACGTGCTCGAACGCGGCGACCGCCGCGTGATGCGGATCCCGCGGTCGCACCACCTGACCGAGCGCCCGCCGCGCAACCTCCCCACCACCAGGTGCGCCGATCCGCCTCCGTCGCTCCGCCTCGGACTCCATTGCCATTTCGTACGCGGCCATCTGCGCCTTCCGGCTGCTGACCAGCCGGCGGAGCATCGGGCCCGGTGAGGGTCCGGACATCGTCAGGCGATGCGCTAGGTCGGTCACGGTGCGCTCGAACCCCCGAACCGGCGCTGTGCAGGTGCCGATGATGCGCTCCAGCGCCTGGAAGCGGGCGAACGCCCAACGTTGGGCATGAGTGCCGTTCGGCAGCTGCGCGATCGTGAACAGCAGACCGGTCAGGATCTCCGTCGTTGCCTCGAGATCGTCGCTGGTCGGCTCCTGGTCGCCTCGCCCCACCGCGATCGACCACATCAGCCGCGCAAGCAGCCGTCCCGGAACGGCGCCACGGCGCGCGGCGTAGAAGTCCAGATAGTGGCCGTGCGTGCAGAGCACCCCGCCGAACATGTATGTGGGGTAGCGAATGTCGACCTCGACACCCTCGAGCCGGCGCTCGAGGAACCGGCGAAACGAATCAGCGCAGACAGGCGATCCCAGCTCTCCGTCGACCTGTCGCTCTGTCAGTTCAAGCTCGACCAGCTCTTCCTGCCGACGCGCGACCACGCTGTGGTCGTGGTTGCCGGCCAGGAAGACAAACCGCTTGCCCTGAAGTCGCTCGCGCAATAGGTCGAAGAAGCCGCCCGCCGCGGTGAACGCTTCGCGCGAGGAGGCGAACAAGAGATCGAACAGGTCCCCGAGGATGATCACCTCGTCGACATCGAGGTGCGGTGCCAACAGAGCCAGGTTCTCGGGCTCGGACAGGATGTCCTCGCCGGTCCATGCCCCGAAATGGGTGTCGGAGATCACGAGCGCCCGCACGACCCCATTGAACCCGATCGAAGCAAATAGCGCGAATCGAGCTCAGCGTGGAACGTTGCGGAGCTCCGGCGCATCGGCCTGGAACAGCATCCCAGGCTTGCGCTCAGCCGGACGCGAACCGCGACTTCGTGGCCGGGCACGGCGCACCCGTCGAGGTCTTGGAGATTTTCACGCTGCTCACCCGCACGATCGCGGGTTGCCGCTCCATGGAGCGAAGACGCCTCTTGCCTGGTGGCTGCCGCATGGCGGCGTCAGCACGAGTGCGCGAGGGCCGCCGTTGAAGCTGAGCGCGAACCTCGTGAACGGAACCTGCGGGAGATTGGCGAGACTGGTGACGAGATATGAGTTGTCGAAGCCGTTGTTGGCGATGAGCTTTGCGTTCTGACCGTGTATATCGATCTGAATGAACAGCCGCAGGGGGTTGGCCGCGTTCCCGGCACCGAAGAACACCAGGCCGTGGAGGGTCCCGAGCAGCGGGGTGGTGAAGGCCACCTGCCCGACCCGCGAGGCGGTCGGGCACCTCGCCGGAGCCGCTGAGGAGCTGTTGAACTGCGTCGTGGTGCACTGCACCAGTCCCCCGCCAACGCGGCCGTGTTGATCGCCGTCCCAAGCGGCAGGAAGACAACGTTGTTCCTCAGGTGCGATTGCCGTCGCGGCAGCTCCTGGCTGGGCAAGGTCACCGTCACCGACAGCGCCGAGGGCGTGCGCGCCCGAGCCGAGCCGAAACTGAACCTGATTCCCGGGTTGAACGGCTCGTGGGCACAGTCCGTCGGGGTGAAATGCGACACGGCTCCAGAACGCGCCGAGGACTCATACGACGAGGCAGCGCCGACGCCAGTCGCGCTGGCGCAGCTCGTGGGATTGGTCATGAACGCCGCGCTGCCTCCGCTTGACGAGCCCGTCGAGCGTCAGCGAAATGGAGTCGATGGTGATCGGGATGCGGACAACGCCCAGGACCGGCGGCAGCGTCCGCGGCAGGTTGTCGAAGGTCGTCACCAAGCCGAAGTCGCCCGGGATGCGCAGCGTCGCCGGTCCCGACATCGAGAACTTGCCGAGCACGCCGCCCACCGGACGCACGACCATCCCGATCCGTGCCGGCTCAGAGCCGGTCGGCGTGACGTCGTAGACGTCCCCGGGAGCGGTGACCGGCAGGGGCAGGCCCAACGCCTGCGCCGTCACCGACACCGTCCCAATCTTTGCGGCCGCGGGGCACGAGTCGCTTGCGAGCTGCGCACTCGAGCACTTGGAGACCGCGTTGGGGTTGCCGAGCAGTCCCGCGGGCAGGTTGACCTGCAGGCGCTTGAGGTCATCCGTCGCGTCCGAGTACTTGAAGTTCGCCGCCACCGTCACATTGGGATGAGCGCCCGCGACGGTCGTCGACGGCGTCATCGTGAACGACGTCATCGTTACCGATGCTCGCGCGCCCACCGGTCCCGCCAGCAATGCTGCGAAGACCAGCATCGACGCCAGCACGAGCCTTCCAGCTCGAGTCCCGCCCGCTATCTCCCCTCTGGTAGGACGTGCCTCCATGCGATCCACCACCTCCGATATCTAGTCGAGGCCGCCGATGCTACGACGATTCGGCGTCGCGTGAGCCAGTGACCGGCGACCCTCCCCTCCCGGAGCGACGGGACGACCAGAATCCAGCTGCTACGTGTGGGCGGCCCGGAGGAGCGTGTTAAGGTTGACGGCGCGGGCCATGGCTTGGTATCCGGCGTCGTTGGGGTGTAGGTGGTCGCCGCTGTCGTAGGCGGGGTTGAGTTTCTCGGGGTTGCGGGGGTCGGCGACTGTGTCGGCGAAGTCGATGATTCCGTCGAAGGCGTGGGTGCGGTGGATCCAGCGGTTCACGGCGTCGCGCGTGGCGTCGTGTCTTTGCGTCCAGTAAGAGGATCCTTGGAAGGGGGTGAGCGTTGCTCCGTAGATCTTCACCCGGGCGGCGTGGGCGCGCGCGATGAGTTGCCGGTAGCCGTCGATGATCTGTTGCGCTGGGAGGTTGCCGGCGCGTCCGATGTCGTTGATCCCCTCGAGCAGGATTATCCCTTTGAGGTTTGGTTGTGTGAGCGCGTCGCTGTCGAATCGTGCCAGTGCGCTGACCCCGCAGCATCGCGAGTCCTCGAGTAGGCGGTTTCCACCGATCCCGGCGTTGACGATGCTGAGCGTCGCGCGATGGCGGGTCTCCAATCTCCGCGCGAGGTCGTTTGGCCAGCGGGCGTTCGCGTCGGTGCGCGAGCCAACGCCGTCGGTGATCGAGTCGCCGAACGCAACGACCGTGCCGATGTCGCGAGCCGGGCTCCGCACTTCAACCGCGGTGGCGAAGTACCACGAGACCGTGCGGGTCCGGAATCCCTCGGGCTCGCGGTCGAGGGCCTGGTTTCCGGCGGCCACATAGTTGACTTGTTTCGCTCTCCGGTGCTCCGTCGGCGCTCCCGTTGGCCCGGGCAGGTAGATGCTCACGGCAAGGTGCTCGAACGGGCGCACGGTCAGCCGGACCGCGTCGCTGAGGACCTGACCGCCGGGCGCGATCACGACATATGGCTGGCCGTGGAACGTGAGCGGCGCATTGCGCCCATCCGCGACGGCGGCGCCGGCCAGGGCCGGTCCGAGCGCGGCGCGGGCAATCCGCAGCGCCCGGCGCCCAAAGGCATTGCTGAACCGGACACGTGCCCAGCTCCCGCCCGCGCTCGTGAAGACAACATTGCGCACAGTCTGGTCCTGGAAACCGAGCGCGAACGCGGTCCGCGGGACTGCCGCCTGCGGACTCGCGCTCCACCCAGCGACCCAGCCGGCCTGCGAAGCAAGCCGGGCGACGCCTTCCCGGCGCATGCTGGCGCGATCTGACCCCGGACCGGAGGCGCGCGAAGCGAACCCGCGCGTGCCGAGCGCCACGAGTACGGCCGCGGCCAGCAGCAGCCAGAGATAGCGTCGATATCGAGCAACCCCACGGGGCAAGGCGGGGCTCAACACTAGCGAGCCCCGCCGTCTGCCCCGGTCAGGGATTGGGCGTCTTCATCGGGCTTGCACGGCCCCCGGCTTCTCGTGCATGATCGGCCCCATCGCGTGGGCGAGCACGGGTGCGATGAACCGCGACCACGCCGGGACCATGTGGGCATCGTCGCGATAGAGCAGGATGTTGCCGACGATCACCGGGCATCTCGCCGGCGTGCAGAACCACGAGGTCGGGTCGATCGAATCGAGCTGGTAGCGTCGCGCCAGCGCGAGGTCCTCGGCCATGGCCTTGGGGTAGTAGACCGCCTCCCGGCGCGGCGTGGTGCATGGGCGCACGTCGGACAGGTGTCCAGAGACGCAATCGGGCGCCGACTGGCTGAGCCGAGGCCCGTCGGAAATGAACAGCACGCGGCGCGCCGAGCGGTGAAGGACGCGGAACGTCGCCGCCATCCCGTTCTCCCACGTGTTGCCATAGCCGGTCGGTACCCCGGACAGCGGTCTGGCTCCGCCGAGGTAGCGCGAGGTGGTGATGACGACGAGCGCGGGCTTCATTTTCGCGATCTGCTGCTCGGCGTTTCCTCTCCAGGCCGTGCAATTGCGATACGGCTCGCCATGACGCTTTAGCGCGACCGCGGCCGGCGGGCAGCCGGCCTTGGTCAGATCGACGAGCCGCCAATGCTCCTGCTTGCTCACCGTGTTCAACGCCGGGAACCACGCCGCCGCGTGCGAGTCGCCGAACAGCACCACCGACATGTGAGACGCCGTGTCACCGTAGATGCACGGCTTGCTCCTCGTCCCAGCGTCCTGCAACGAGCATCCGTTGCTGACGATCAGCGACACCGCCTTCGCCGCGTCGGTCAGCCGCGGGGTGAGATTCGACGGCACCCGCCTGGTCCCCACGCCCTCGCGAAGGTCGCCAGCCAGCCGCGACGCGGTCAACGCGTGGTGCGCAGTAAGCGCCGGTGAAGCTGTCGCCGGACCCAGCGGACAGCGACGCGAACACCGGCCCGGACAAGGCGATCACCCCCAGTGAGGTGCCCACCAGCGCGGCTCCCGCCGCGAGGCCAAGCGCCGGCCTGCGGACGATCACCTGCATCCGACGGATCGGTCGCTCGATCAACAAGAAACACGCCACGGCAACGACTAGAGAGATAACAACCATCATCAGAGCCTCCGGTTTGGAGAGAGGATGCCCGAGCAAGACGGGCGCGAGAATCAAGATGGGCCAATGCCAGAGATACCACGAGTACGACCACGACCCGACCCGCTGCGCCGGCGCCACCCCGAGCAGCGCCTCGGCACCCCACCGCCGACTCGCCGCCACCCCCGCACCGATGATCGCGACAGCCCCCAGAACAGGAACAACAGCAGCCGCCCCCGGGTAGGGCGTGGAACCATCAAAGCTCATCGCCGCGAACGCGATCAGCCCGACACCAAGCCAGGTCAGCGAAATCGCCACCCATCGATCCAGCCGCCGAACGAGCGGCAACGAAAACGCCACCAGCGCCCCAGCAGCCAGCTCCCACGCCCGCGTGTAGATCGAGTAATACGCCCACGACGGCGACAACGGCGTTTGCACCACGGAGGCCAAAAACGACGCCGCGCCCGCCGAGGCACAGGACCACGACGATCGACGCCGACCGCGGCCGACGCTCGCCGTCCCGCCCGCCGCCGTCGCCGGCTCGGCCGCCGGCGCGCCTTCTTCTCACCAGCCAGCGACCGGGTCCCAACCAGACCAGCGACGAGAGAACCAGCAACAACGGCCAGACAACGTAGAACTGCTCCTCCACCGACAACGACCAATAATGCTGCAGCGGAGACGGAGGAAGACTATCGTCGAAATAATTCGCGTCACGCGCAGCGAAATGGATATTCGCCCCGAACACCGCCGCCGAACGCGCATCGCTGAACACCCTCATCGCCGGCAACGGCGACAAAAGCATCCCCGCCGCAACCACCGTCACGACCGTCGTCACCGTAGCCGCCGGCAAAATCCGCCGCGCCCGCCGCGCATAAAACCCCGCGAACGAAACCCGCCCACTCGCCCTCAACTCACCAACAAGCTGACCAGTGATCAAAAACCCCGAAATAACAAAGAAAACATCAACACCCACATAACCGCCCGACACACCCAAATGAGCGTGATACAACACAACAAGCAAAACCGCCACAGCACGCAACCCCTCCACATCACGACGAAACCCCTGACTGGTCGGCACTCGGTTCATCGCAGCACCGGCACCCCGCACCACGCTCGGCCGCCGGCCGGTCACGGGCAACCGACGGAGCCCGGCGGAGACGGCGCACTTCTCAACTCCGTCGGGGCGACCGTGTTCAATTGCCCCTGTGACACCGGGGTCGCACCCGGCGAGCGCGGTCTCTCCTTGCCTTGGCTGAGGTCAACCGCGTAGTGCATTGGGTGACGTTCGGGCATAACGGGCACTCGTCAGACAACCGCGTCACTTGGTGGCAGCCTTCTTGCCAGCTCGGCCCGGTTGCGGACCCCGAGCTTGCGATACGCGCGTCCGAGATGGGCCTCGATCGTCTTTGGGCTCAAGACGAGCTGCGCAGCGGCCTCGCGCACCGTCGCGCCATTCGCGACGATCACGGCGACGCGCTCTTCCTGCGGGGTGAGGTCGTCGCTGTATGGCGCATCGCGACGAGGTCGAGCCGTCGCGACAGTGGCGCACAATTCTCGGGCAGCGCGATCGGCCCAGGGTCTCGCGCCGAGTTGCTCGAACGCCGCAAGCGATGCCGAGAGATGCATTCGGGCGTCGGCTCGGCGACGCTCACGCCGGAGTCGCTCCCCAAACGAGAGCTGGGTTCGAGCCCGGTCGAACGCGCCGGGAAGGCCGTCGTGCATGACCAACGCCGTTTGGTATTCCTCGGCGTAGGTCGCTTCGCCGGCGATCATCGCTCGACACCGTGCCGCGCTGGCCAGCGCCTGCCACGAGCCGTATCGGTCCGCTCGCTCTTGTATGCGCTGAGCCACAGAGTTCGCCGCCGGCGCGTCTCCGTCGGCGAGAAGCGTCTCGACGAGGTCGGGCTCGTGGCGAACAACAGTCGGCTCGTGCAACCCAAAGACGTGCGCCAGGCGGGTGCACCGCGTGAGTTGCTCACGGGCGGCCGCGATGTTTCCTAGGCCAAGCTCGAGCAAACCCAGTACGTGAGCGACCCAGACCTCTAGCACGGGCCAACCTGCCTGCGCCGCCAGCCTGGATCCTTCGGCCGCCCAGGCGCGACAGGTGGATTCTCTGCCCTGCACGGCCTCGATGGACGCCGCATTAACGAGCGTCCAGCCGCGCAGCGCAAACCCCATGTTCACCTCTGGAGGCCTGGGTCGATGACCGGCGGCACAAGGAGCCGCCATTAGTGCGCCCGCCTGGTCGCGCCGGGTAGCGGACGACTGATGCGTTCCGGCGAGCATCATCAGGAGCGTCCCCGTCGACGCGTGAAGCTGGGCCTGATCCGCCATGGTCCTCGACGGACATGAGGCCGACCGTGGGCCATATCGTCGGCCGCGGAGCGTCCACCTCCTGGGCCTTCACCCCTCAGCGGTTCGTCTTCGCGCTCGCGGGCGCGCAGTCGCCCAAGGATCGTGGGGAACAGATCCTCTAGCCTTTTGGGCGGGTTTTGCCAGGGCATCCGAGTAACCTCGCTCATCGATGCCGAGACATTCACCACCCGCCGTAACAGGCCGCTCACATGAGCTAACAGCGGTTGACGCGTCCGCGCTCCGGCTGTAGCTTTGGCGCAGGCTCCATCGCGTTTGTGGGGTGAGGTTTGCTGGCCGCGCGAGGCTCTTGCGAGCGTGGCTCGGTACGAGGGGACGGGACCGGTTGGTTAACGCAAGCCCAGCGGCGCATCCACCTAACCGCCAGGTGCCCGGCTCGACGAGTTTTCGGATTCTGGGCCCGATTGAGGTCTGGAACGGGGAGCAGCGCCTCGAGGTCGGCGGGCCCAAGCAGATAGCGCTGTTGGCGCTCCTGCTCCTGCATTCGAACGAGGCTGTCTCGATCGACGCACTGAGTGACGCGCTCTGGGGTGAGACCCGCACGCACTCGCAAAACCGCCTGCAAATGGCGGTCATGAGGCTCCGCAGGGCGCTGGCGCCCCTGGACGGCCCGTCGGGCCCGCTGTTGCGAACCGTCGGCGGTGGATATCTCCTGTCCGTCGCCTCCAACCAGGTGGATGCGGACGTGTTTGCTGCTGCGGTCTCGCAGGGGCGGCGGGCGCTCGAGGCCGGAGAGACGGAATTGGCGTCGCAGTTGTTGCGTGACGCATTGGCGATGTGCCGAGGCCGGCCTTTGGCCGAGGTGGAGTTCGAGAACTTCGCCCAGGGCGAGGTCCGACGGCTGGAGGAGCTCAGGCTGGTCGCACTCGAGGGCCGGATCGAGGCCGAGCTCGCCCTGGGACACCACCCGGAGCTGATCGGCGAGCTCCAGCAACTCCTCCTGAAGCATCCCACTCGCGAGCGGATGGCAATGCACCTGATGCTTGCCCTGTATCGCTCGGGGCGACAGGGGGATGCACTTGAGGTCTATCACCAGACCCGTCTCGCTTTGACGGAACAGCTCGGCCTTGAGCCGGGGCCGGCGCTAAAGGGGCTGCAGGATGCGATCCTGAACCAGGCGCCGTCCTTGAGTCTGAACCCACAAACCGCGTCTGCTGGACCGAGCGCCCAATCGGAACAATCATCTGAACAGGGAGCGCGCCACCCGATCCGGGCGCCCCTTCCAATTCGATTGGAACCACATGGTCCCGCTGTCTTCGTAAACCGAGCGCATGAGCGGGAAGCGCTGACCGGTGCCCTGCGCGACGCACAAAGCCCTCGCTATGTATTCGTAACCGGCGAGGCCGGCATTGGCAAGACGCGGCTGGTCAGCGAGGTGGCGGCGGAGGCTCATGCGCAAGGCACGCTCGTGCTCACGGGCCGCTGTGACGAGGGACTTGACCTTCCCTATCAGCCATTCGTGGAGGCGCTTGAACATCTGATTGAGCACGCCCCGCGTGAGCTCGTCGACGCTCACGTGGAGCGCTATGGCTACTCGCTCGCCCGACTGGTGCCGGGCCTGGCACCGGGCGCCATCGAAGCCCCCGGTCCGGCCACCGAGTCCGAGCGGTACGTGCTCTTCCGCGCAATCGAGGGGTTGCTGGCAGCCGCGTCGGTGGGTGGCCCGGTGCTGCTGGTGGTCGAGGATCTCCATTGGGCCGATCCGCCCACACTGAAACTACTCAGGAGCCTCGTGAGATCGCCCCGAACGTGGCCGCTCGTGCTCGTGTCCACCTGCCGCACGAGCGATCTGGACCCCGAGCACCCGGTGCGGGAGTTGCTCGCCGATCTTCATCGCGAGCCTCAAGCCCTTCGCCTCGACCTAAGAGGCCTGGAAGGGTCCGACGTCGGCGAACTACTGCGCAGCGTCGCGGATATTCCCGACCGCACGATCGATGAGGGACTGGCAGCCACCATCGAATCGAGCACCAGCGGCAACCCGTTCTTCATCACGGAGCTCGTGCGCGGCTTGGTTGAGAGCGGCGCCATCCACCGCGCAGATGGTCGCTGGGAGCTCTCCACCGGTGAGCAACAGAGCGACATCCTGCCGCTCAGCATCAGCGAGACGCTCGAGCGACGCATCCGGCGGATGGCAGACGACGTGCAACAGTGCCTGCGCGTGGCGGCCGTCGTCGGGACCGAGTTCCCGCTCGATTTGGTTAGGGAGCTGGCGGACTGCCCCACAAGCGCTGACGCGCTCGATTTCGCCGTCGAAGCGGGGGTGCTCCTCGAGGTACCGGGCCAGCCAGTTCGCTACAGGTTCGCCCACGCACTCCTGCAGCGCTACCTGTACCGGGGCCTCGGGCCGGGGCGCCGGACAGGACTGCACCACCGCGTTGCGTGCTCGCTCGAGGCGCGGCTATTGCATGGCGGCGGCTGGCCCGTCGCCGAGGTCGCCCGGCACTGGATCGCGGCTGGGGACGCCGATTGCGGCAAGGCGTCTCACTACACGCGGTTGGCGGGCGATGAGGCGATGGCCAAGCTGGCCCCCGACGAGGCGGTGCGCTGGTATGCAGTTGCGCTTGACCTGCTCGGCCGCGTCCACGATCACCGGGACGGCGAGCTGTGCGATCTGCTGATCAAGCGCGGGGAGGCCGAGCGCCAGGCCGGCGAGCAGAGCTTCCGCGACACACTTCTGGAGGCAGCGGAACTGGCGCAGCGCATCGCAGACGAGGATCGGCTGGTTCGAGCGGCCCTCGCGAACACGCGAGGCATGCAGAGCGAGACCGGCATCGTCGACGAGGCTCGCGTCGCCCTGCTCGACGAGGCGCTGAACATCGTGACCAAGCGCGACAGCCCCGAGCGGGCGCGGCTGCTCGCCATGGAGGCTGCCGAGCTGATGTACTCCTCCGATTGGAATCGTCGTGCCAGCTTGAGCGACGAGGCGCTGGCCATCGCGCGGCGGCTGGCCGATCCGGAGGCGCTGAGCGGAGTGCTCAACCTTCGCTTCGTCACCTTGCTTGCGCCCCGCACGCACTCCGAGCGTCTGGCCAACACGCTCGAGGCAGTGGTTGCCGCAGAGCGGCTGAACGATCCGATCGCTCTCTTCTTCGCGTATCACTGGCGCGGGTACGCCTGGCTCGAGGCGGGCGACATGGTCGCCGCGCGCTCGTGGATGGCGCGCGAGCGGGAAGTGGCCAATCGCTTCCGCCAGCCGACGGCGCTCTGGCTGGCTCGCGCCGACGAGGCGAACCTGGCGATTGTGGCCGGCGAGCTCGAAGCCGCTGCCTCGCTGGCTGCCGAGGCTCGCGACCTCGGCCAGCAGAGCGAACCCGACGCGTGGGTCTGCTACGCGGCACAGCAGGCGTCGATCGCACACTACTCGGGGCGCCTGGCGGAACTCGTACCGATGTTCGAGCAATCGATCATCGACAACCCGGGTGTCCCCGGCTTCCGTGCCACGCTCGCTCTCGCGCTGGCCGAGAGCGGGCGAACTCAGGAGGCGGAGACGATTCTTGACCGAGAGGCGGCGACGAGCTTTCAGGAGCTACCCGATGACGTTACGTGGCTCGCGGCCGTCTGCATCTACGCACACGTCGGCGCCCAGCTCCGTCATCGCCAGGCCAGCGAGTTGCTTTACACCCTACTCGCACCCTGGCATGAGCAGATAGCGTTTCCGGCGTTCGGCGTGTGGGGACCGGTCGAGCTCTACCTTGGCCTGCTCGCGCGAGCTCGCGGTGAGACCGAACTCGCCCATGATCACCTCTGGCGTGCCGCGGAGGCTGCCGATCGCGCGGCAGCTCCGCTCTGGAAGGCAGGGGCCCAACGCGAACTGTCGGGACTGGCTCAACCACCGCGATGAAGCGGGCGAGCGACATGGCGGGCGACAGCAGCAAAGTCGCCATTCTGGGTGGAGGTTGTGGCGGCCTTGCCGCGGCATGGACGCTGACAGCGACCCCGGCACTCCGAGCGCGGTTCGATATCACGGTCTATGAAGTTGGATGGCAGCTCGGTGGCAAGGGAGCGAGTGGACGCGCTTCGTTTACCCCGGGAGACGGGTTGGCGGCAAAGCGGATCGAGGAGCACGGCCTGCACATCTGGTTCGGGTTCTACGAACACGCCTTCCGGATGATGCGGTCCGTTTACGAGGAGGCCGGGCTGGCTGCGGGGGAAGATTGGTGGACCGTCCCCTTTGAGAAGTGCGATTCGGTATGTCTGTACGACCGGCGCGAAGACGGGACATGGTCACGACAGCTGATTAACCTGCCGCGCCGGGGGGGCAGCCAGCGAGGGCCGCCGACGCGGATCACGCGAAGACCATTGGGACGGGTCATCGCGCGCACCACGCGGTTGCTGGCAACTGGCCTTCGCGAGGAACTGGCGTTCCCGCGCGCAACACGCAGCGCGACGGCCATCGAGTCCGCACAGCTCGGCGCCGTCGGGGACGCCACGTCAATCCTCGATCAGATCGCCAGCGAGATCGATCGGGCGGAGTATCCGGCCGCGCTCGATGGCGCAGACCAAGCCCGCCTTTCCACACGAGGCCCCGGACAGTCTCCGAGCGCGGGCGTGGGAGGCATGCGCCGTGCAACGCTCGAGCCGTTGATCGACCGACTCTTGGGCTCCGTTCGCGACCTACAGAGCGACCTCCAGAGGCGGGAGGTGTCCGATCGGGTCCGGCTCTGGCGTGGCGTCTTGGAGTTGATGGCGGCTGCCCTCGCCGGAGTGATCCGAGACGACGTCCTCTGGCGCGGTTTCTCCTCCCTTGACCAGGAGGATCTGCGCGAGTGGCTTGCTCGCCATGGCGCGAGCCAGGAGACACTCACCCGGTCACCCGTGCTCCGCGGGCTGTACGACCTCACGTTCGCCTATCGAAGAGGTGACAAGCGGCAACCGAGCCTGGCCGCTGGCCGGGGCCTACAGGCACTGCTCATGATGGTCAATTACGAGGGCTCATTCATGTGGCGGATGAGGGCCGGAATGGGCGACGTGGTGTTTGCACCGTGGTACCTCGCACTCAAGCGGCGCGGGGTCAACTTCGAGTTCTTCTCGCGCGTTACCGGCCTGCGGCTGGCCCCCGGCCAGCCGATGATCGACGCGATCGAACTGAGTCGGACAGCAACGGTCACTGCCGGACCGGATGGTTATGAGCCCCTGGAGCGCCTCGATGGGTGGTGGTGCTGGCCGGCGAGCCCGTATGCCGATCAACTGAGCGATTTTTCTCCGCACACGCATAGGCTGACGCGCGGTACCGACTTCGACGACGTCGTGTTGGCGATCCCGCTGGGGGCGCTGAGCGAGATCTGTGGAGACCTTGCGGAGGGGAGTCGCCGGTTCAAGCAGATGCTTCGCGGTGGCGAAACGGTGCGAACCAAGGCCTTCCAGGTTTGGCTGACGAGGCCGATCCAGGAGCTACGTCCGCCCGATAACGAGCATCTCGACCCTCCGGCTACAGCCTATGCCGAGCCCTTCGATACCTACTGCGACATGAGCCATCTGCTCGCCGTCGAACATCATGAAGCGGACGATGGGCCAAAGGGAATCGCCTACTTCTGTGCAGTCCTTCCCGACTCGACGCCGGAGACCGAGGCTGCCTCGTCAGTGCGCGCCGGAGCAGCTCGCTTCCTGGAGCGGGAGGCTGCGGCGATCTGGCCACGCGCATTCGATCACGGCGCCTTCGAGTGGAACCTGATGTTCGACCCACTTGGCCGCGAGGGCGCCGAGCGTCTCGACGCCCAATACTTCCGCGCAAACGTCGCGGGCACTGACCGCTACGTGACGACGCCTGCCGGAAGTGTCGATTCGCGGTTGGCGCCCGGCGACTCGGGCTTTGAGAACCTTGCGTTGGCCGGCGATTGGACGCGCACCGGAATCGACGGCGGCTGTGTCGAAGCCGCCGTGATCGCGGGGGAGCGCGCAGCCGATTTCATTATTCAGCGACGGGGACGGCCACGGACCCCGGCGCCACAGCGGCGATACGTCGAGTATGGGGCACTGGCCACGGCGCCCGGACCGCTATTGTGCGAGGCCGCTCGGCTGTACTGCTTTTTCGTCGAGACTGACCGAGCGCGGGTACAGCGACTCTGCGACCGCGTGCTCAAGGCGCCCACCGGCGGCGCGCTGCGCTACCGAGTACCACGCTTCCCTCCGGTGATTCTGACGTTTGGCACGATTGCCGGGCTCCGCTCGCTGCACCCTGACCATGCCGACCGTGGAACGGCGTCCGAGCCGGAAGCGGCCCTATGGGTCCCGACGGTCGCGCAGCGATTCGAGAACGGCAGCTACGTGGACGACCATCTGGCGATCTTCATGCCGTACATCTGGGTCGACGATCCGATCGCGTTTGCCTCCGGGCGAGAGGTGTATGGCTTTGCCAAGACCCAGGGATGGATGCGGCGACTCGATGATCCACGCGGCACCTCGGGCAGCGTGTCGCGCGACCGGACCCCGGACCCACCCGAGGAGCTTGCCCTCGACGTCTACGGCGTGCCTGAATTTGGACCGGCCTCTGAGATGCATCGTCGACGGTTGATCACCATCCGACGCCGCGGCCAGCGTCGATCGGGCGAGCGGAGCGGCGAAGCGGGTACGGAGACCGAGGGTGTCGAGATGGCATCCCTGATCAATCACTTCATGTCCGAGTTCGACCCGTCCCGGGCCGATGGGCCGGATCTGGCGGGCCGGAGGTCGGTTCGGAGTCTTTCGCACCCAGTTGCCGGAGCCCGAGCTCAGGCTCGGGTCATGAGCGAGTTGCTGGTCGAGCAGGCTGTGCGCCATGTCTTTCTCAAGCAGATACGCGACGCGACGAGCGGTGAGCTCGCCGCGCTTCAGCAGGTCATCGAGGCTCGGTCCAGCGTCGTCGGCAGGTCACTTCGGTGGCGCAGACTGTCCGGGCAGTACGAGCTCCACGTCGAGTCCCTCGCCAGCCATCCGCTTGAGGATGAGCTGGGCCTACCTTCTGACCAGGTGATCAGGCGTGCCTTTGCGGCGGAATTCGGCTTCCGCATGGAGCCGGGCGTTGTCGCCTGGCCATAGGGGCCCCGCCAGCCAAGCGCCAAATCAGCCGGGCGTGGTTTGCGGACAGATTCGCTGATACGGGACGTCGGACGCAAACAGCGACCACTCGGTCCGGCTCAATCCTCCACCGACGAAGGTGCACACCTCATCTCGCAGATCGGCGAATGATCTCGGCAGATTTACTGCCGGCCATTCTCGGGCGGTTCCATCGTTGCTCCCGGAATAGAGAAAGCGGCCGTCGGGGCTGAATGCGACCTTCTCCACGGAGTCCCGGTGACCGATCAGATTGGGCCCAAGCTGCTCTCCGGTTGCCACATCCGCGAGCCGCAAGAGATTGTCCGTGCTCCCGTAGGCGAGTGTTTGGCCGTTGGGGCTGAAGGCAACACTGCGAACGAGGTTCTGGGCGCCGGTCAGGGTCTTGACAGGCAGGTAAGCGTGTCGCTCGACCCTCCACAGATGAACTGAGTCGTCCCCACCTCCCGAAGCGAGCAGGCGTCCATTGGGTGAGTAGGCCAGGGCAAAAACAGCGCTGTTTTGTGCGATCAGTGGAGGGTGTAACGGCCCCACGGTGCGGGCATTCCATAGTCGGATGGCTCGACCGTCGCCCCCGGATGCAACGTCGTTGCCGTTCGGACTGAACGCCACCGCATACACATCCCCGAAGTCCCCTACCAACGGCTTTCCGAACTCCGTGTGGGTTTGAACATTCCAGATGCGGACGGTCCCATCGGCCCCGCCGGAGACCAGTTTCGTCCCGCTGCGATTGAATGCAATCGCATAGGCAGGCCCAACGTGGCCGCGGAACGGTGCGCCCAACGCTTGCCCCGTGTCCACATCCCAGAGCCTGATCGTACCGTCGGTGAACGACGCCGCCAGAACGTGACCGACCGGGTCAAATGCGACGTCCGTGACGCCACCTGCGTCGGGACTCAGCGTGCGTTCCAATCTGCCCGTAAGGCGATTCGTCAGAAGGATTTGCTTGCCGTGGCCTCCGGAAGCGATCAGAGCACCGTCAGGGCTGATTGCCATGGCATATATCCCACCCTTCTCCCGGATAACCGGTGCACCGAGCGCCACTCTTGTCGGATGGCGCCATAGGATGACCGTCCGGTCCGCGCCTGCGGACGCAAGTACGTGACGAGTTGGACTGAAGGCGACGCCCAATACGGGGCCACGATGGCCGAACAGCGGGGGCCCTTGTCGCCGGTGGGTCGAGACATTCCAGAGCACAGTCGTTGTCACGGTCCCGGCCGCTAGTGTGCGGCCATCCGGGCTGAAGGCAACGCTGTACGCCGGTTGTGCGGCCCTCAGCTCAGGTGCGACCTGACTACGACTCGCCACGTTCCATAGAACCACCCGGCTGTCGCTCCCTCCCACCGCCAGCATGCCACCGCTCGGGCTGAAGGCAAGCGAGTAGACAACCCCGCGATCCACCAGTGGCGGTCCTATTTGCCGCCCGGTCGCGGTATTCCAGAGGATGATCGCGTTCTCGCTACTTGTGGCGAGGATCGCGCCATTGGGGCTGAACGCCACGCTCCTGGCGGGCTTGCCGGGCGCAATGTGAAGGATGGTCCGATGACGCGTGATCTGATTCCACAGCAGCACCGTGCCATCCGAGCCTCCCGCAGCGAGCAGTCGCCCACGTGGATCGAACGCGACGCTCCGCACGGCTCCTCTGTCGTATGGGATCACGGCCTGCTCGGCGTGGCGCGCGACACTCCAGAGGATCACGTCATCGAAACTTCCGGACGCCAATGTCCGGCCCGTGGGGCTGAATGCCGCGCTGTACAGGGGCCCGTCGGCTCGCAGCGGAGCTCCGAGCGAGGATGCCCCCAGTCTGCTGACGCGCCACAGCCTGATGGTCTTGTCTCCGCTGGCGGATGCCAGCGTCGTGCCTGCTGGGTTGAAAGCGACACTGTCCACCGCGTCGGTGTGACCGTGAAGAACGCTGACTGCGCCATAGCGCTTGAGCGCTGCCAGCGTGGCGACAAGACTCCGTGCCGCCACCGGCTGCGGGCTCTCCTTGTACGCCGCGAGGTACAGGAGCAATGAGACGTCCGGGCGAGTCGTGAGGCGCGATTCCGCTCGTGTTGTCAGGCCAAAGAACGATGCCTTGGCAGCGTCCGTCAGAGCGGCATGCTTCGCGCGACTGGCGGTACCGCTCTGGTCACGAGCGTATTGCCAAAGCGCCACCACGGCAGCCAGGAGAACGAGGAGGGTCACAGCCAACCCCAACATGATGCGCGCCCGTTGTCTGAAGCGTTTGGCCTGTGCCCGCTGGCGGTCAGCCTCTCGCTCCGCTTGGTGTTGAGCCCGGGCGAGCCGAGCGTTCTCTTGCAGACCCCGCCAGTCGAGGATGGGTGTCGCCAGCCTGTCGTGGAAGATCTCATACCGGTTCTGGGTGGTCCCGGGAGCAGGGTCCACGGCGCGGACAATGCGCTCGCGGTAAAGCTTGTCGAGCACCGAAGCGACTACCTCCCGCGAATGGCCCGTCATCTTCGCGAGGTCGTCAGCCGTATGTGCGACCTTGACTCCGGAGGGAGTGACCAGATCGTGGAACATGTCAGTCGCTGCGGCAGGCTCCTCACCGGTCAATCCTGACAAGGCCTGGCCGACGTGGCTACGGACAATGGTCTCAGCGCCCCCGAGCTCGACGTCGAGCGTGCTGGTCCGCAGGAGGTGGGAGCCATGACTGCGTTCCTGCTCCCACAGCCGGCTCATGACGAGCTGGAGGAAGGGAGTTTCGATCTCATCTGCATTCGCGTCGAACCTGCTGCCGTCTCGATCACGACGCTCAACGCTCAGTTCAAGCTGGCCACGCCGCACCTCGTCGAGCACAGCGTCCGCGAGGTCATCGTCGAGCGAGACAGTCTCCTCTCCGCCGTGCTCGGCGTTGTAGACCTCAACCGGCTTCTCGATCGCCTCGCGGGCAGCATCCCTTGTTAGGTACTCGAGGTGCAGGTAGTTGCTGTAGACGTTGCTGATACGTCCGCTGAACAGATCCCCAAGCGTGCCGTAGGCGTCCTCGCGCACGGCAATCAAGAAGTTGGCGGGGACGTGTGGCGAGTTGATGCACGCAGCCGAGCTCGTCGGCTAAGCGCCCGGGCTCGCTCGCGCTGAGGCGGTAGCTGAAGTGTTCCTCGAACTGATCCAGGATGATGGCCAAGGTCGCGTGGAGCGCCTCGCTCGCCGTCGTGATCGCGTCGGCCAGGTTCCCACGCGGTAGCGCCGGGATCGGTTTGACCTGCGGCCGCGCGCCTTGGTTGCCATTCCTCCCGTTCTCCGGCAACATCGAGCCGAGTTGACGTTCTATTTCCGAAATCAGGTCGTCAACTGGATCGTCCTTCCATGAGCTGAAGACGACCGGGACAAACCTTGCGAGTGGCCCGCCGTCTCCCGTGGGTGGCGAGCTCGCGGAGACGTGCGGCCACCCCGGCGCGGAGCAGCGAGCTCTTTCCCACGCCGCTCTCTGCGTAGAGAAGCGTCAGCCGCGCGGTCCGCAGGTGGGCGAGGATGATTTTTCTCTCCGTAGTCCGGCCGAAGAACCACTTCGCGTCTTCCTCGGTGTAAAAGCCCAGGCCCTGGTACGGGCTTTGACCGTCGGCCAGCCCGGGGGAGTCAGGTGTGCCCAGACCTGACTCAGCCACTTGGTCCGGCGCTCAGCGCGCCTCTCGCCACTCGAGGATGGTCGCTCTCAGCGCGGTCACGTAGTCGCAAAGATCGTCGGTCAGAAGCTCGACGTGACCGATCATGCTCCACGAAGCCTTCTCGAAGAGATCTGGGTCCTCGGTGATCGCCCACGAGTTTTCACTCATCGGTCCGCCCTTCCAGATCCGCCGGACGAAGACCCGGAAAATCCAATCGCTCAGCGCGTAGCCGAGGAACAGGCAGCGGCTCCCGGTCAACTTGTCCAGCAGCTGGATGGGAAGGTGATCCTGGATGTTGTCCGTTGGCAGGTAGTCGATGTAATGGTCCTCGGTCACGACGTAGTTATTTCTCCAGCTGATGCCGCCCTCTTCGCCATCTGCTCCGCCGTGAATTTTGACGATTATGGTTCTCGTCAGGCGACCATCGTCATCGATTGGGAAGCCGACGTATTTCCTCGGTTCGACGATCGCTGTCGCGGTCGGTTCAGACGCGTCCTCGCCCCATGGAACGTGAAGAAACCAACCGCTGTCCGACAGATACACGGCGTAGTCAAATGGCTCATTCGCCTCCTCGAATGCGCGCTCGAGCGCCGAGTCATAGTTTGCGCTGATTATCAGCTGGTAGCGTGGTTGTATCCCCAGCTGGCGAGCGATCCCAGGAAACTCGGCCAGGAAACGGTGCACATGGACCGGCTCCGACAGCTCTGACACGAGATCCTTCATTGCTGTGTAGAGCCGCCTCTCCCCGAGTGTAACCGCCACACGCTGGGCAGCTTCAGCGAGACCACAGCTCGTGATCTCACACTGATCGGGCAGGGGTACCGTGACGTGATCAGCCAGTGAAAGCGACCGTTGCACGCCAGTGCCAAGCAGAGGCACGACGGTTCCATCAAGCATGCCATTGATCACGTCGACGTAGTGGTCGCGGTACGGCGCCGGGACACCGGAGACGGGGGCCCGCGACGGCCTGTCGACGGGTTTGGCGATCTGCCGCGCGGGTGCGGCCGCAGCCGTCCGCATGCTGCCGCGTTGCGAAGCATCGGCAATTCGCTGCACCCGCGTGACGAGTGCCTCGACGTCTCGGTCGAACGAGGCGTGTCGTAGCTCCGTCCGCTCAATGCGACAAAGACCGCGAAGAGAGCGCGGCAGGCTTTCGGCCTCCGGCATGTCCGCGTCGATCAGCACGGGGATGACCGAAGCGGGCAGGTCGCGGAGCGCCCATTCGACCTGACGGCGCGGCGCGTCATCCGCGCGGCGGGCGGCCCGAGCGCTCTTGAGACTCGATGTCCACTCGGGTCCGATCAGGGTGAGCACGACGGCAGTGGCATCATTCTGGCTGACCCGTGGCCTCTCGGAACCCGAGAGCTGCACACGCTCCCCGCCAAACCGCTTACTGAGTCGGTCCCGAAGGAGAAAGGCGTGGCCTGCGGTGTCCTCCGGGCGGTAGTTGATGAGTATGTTGAGTCCCGGCCGGGATCGATCATCCGCCGGTTCCGCCAAGCCGTTAGCCGGGACCGGCTGGGGCTTCGGAGCGCTCGCGAGACGCTGTTCGTCCAGATTGAAGATTCGACCGTCCGGCACCCGCATGAACAGAACCGGGGTCCCCCACTCAATGTCCTCACTGCGCTCGGCGAGCATGGCCAGCCGCGCCGCCGCCAGGCTGGCGTCCACCGGTGAGCCTGCAGCCAGTGGACGATAGAAGCCGCTGGCGAAAGCGATGGCCGCCTCGTCGCTGATTTCGAACTGCATCGCGACGACTGCAGGGATGTCACTTTGCACTAGCGACCCGGCAACGCCAGCGAACGGATCTGACCGGGCCGTCCTCGCGCCCTCACAGGCGTTGAGGACAGCCAGCCGCAGCGAGGAGAAGTCGTGCAGGATCATCCCCAACTTGTCGCCGCTGACCGGGCGCGCCCAGCCCGCGTCGTCTTCGAACAGTAAGACTCCTCGCTCCGTATCGCGATCGTAGGCTCCGTGTCCGATGTAGTGCAGCGCGTGGAAGGTCTCTCCCTGCAGAGCCTCGAGCAGCGAGCCGAGCGTTGGGCGCTCGAGCCACTCGAGTTCGACGGCGCCGGCGTCGCGCAGGCCCCCTACAGCTCGCTCCAGATTCGCGCGCTCGCGATCGACGTCCAGCCGCTCATAGTCGCTTGGGCTGCTGACGATTCCCAGCACGCGCAGCGGCGGTTCGACCAAAAGGGGTCGGTGCGCCCGAGGGAGGTCGAGGTATCGGACAACCGGCGTGAAGGCGGAGACGGCGAGGAAATCCGGATCGTCGAACAGATACTCCCACGGGACATCGATGAGTTCGGGCGCTCCCGTCAGGCACAGCGTTATCCGGAGCCCTCGGCTCTCGCCTCGGGCCTGGCTCAGCGTGTTCCGATAGAGGCCGTATATCTCATCATGGAAGAGAGCCTTGAACAGCCTCCCGCCAAACGTGCGCGCCTCGTCCAGAGCCGAGCTGTGGATGCGCCGCCGACCCCTCGGTCGGCTGACCTTGAGGACGAAGTTCTCGACCTCCAGCTCGTTGAACGGCACTTCGAAACTCGCGGACGCCTCGGCCCATGGCGTGCTCGCGTGGACGTGATACGACTTCCCTTCGCGCGGGTCAATCCTGAGCCTAAGCTCGTCGTAGCCCTTGATGACCATCTTTGCCTTGCCCGATGCGAGTTCCGTTCGGCCGGGATTCTATATGTGATTTCAAGGATCGCCGGGCCAGCCGGGTCTACCATCCGTAGAACTCCGTAATTTGGTCAGGGCGCGCGCGATGCGGGTCCAGGGCGTGGGTGTACCGGCAGGAGCTCGGGCGGCCGTGGCCGCTGGTTGAAGTTGAAATCGTCGACCAGGTCGTGCCGAGCACGGGCTGGCCTCCCTGACGTCCGGGTCGGCGGTCCGGACGGCCGTCGGTCGCCGGATCAAGCCGCTGGCCTCCGAGAAAATCATCCTCGATGAACCTGGTGTAGGAGTCATGGCTCAGGATCTGATGATCGATGAAGCCGCGGCGCGCAGACGGGCTGATCACCAGTCCGGGCACCCGCATGCCCAGCCCGAAGGGGTCCACATATGGTGGGGCGACGTGGTCGTAAAAACCTCCCCAGTCATCCCAGGAGAGGAAGATCGCGGTGCTGCGCCAATCGCGGCTGCGCATGATCGCGTTGATGAGCCCGGTGACGTAAGTCTGCCCCGCGCTGACCAGGCCCGGAGGGTGCTCTGACACCCTGCCGTTGGGAACGATCCACGAGACCGCGGGAAGTCTTCCGCGCTTGGTGGCGCGGAAGAACTTCGACAGCGACTGCACGTTGCCGACCTGGCGGTCCTGGTGCACGTCGGTGAAGTCCGGCAGCGGGTTCCAGATTCCAAGCGTTTTGGCGCCCTGGTGGACCGGGTTACACGTCGTCGCGGCGTCGTTCTCACAATCTGGTTCGGTGCCCTTGAACACGTAGTACGCCCAACTCACGTGGCGGGCATGCAGCAGGTAGGTGAGATCGGTCCACGCGAAGTGCGGCGTTTGATCAGAGGGCCCCCGGATGCCGGACTCCAAGCCGTGGGGTCCGGGAAGCCAGTCAGGATTGGGGCGGTCCAATGCCGAGCGGCATGAGAAAGCATCGAATGGACTCGTGCAGAACGCTGACCATTCGGACACTTGGTACAGGTGTTCGGGCAAACTCCACGACGGCGCCGGCTGGAACATGTGGTCCTGGAGTACGAAATCGTGCGCGTAACGCCAGTAGTTCGGGATCTCCCGCGCATCGTGATACCCCATCACATTCAGACACCGATTGCCGGCCTTGCCCAGCTGATCCCGATGGCATGGACTGCAGTGCGGGTCGACCGAGCTGCAGTTTTGTCCCGCCTCGGCCTGAGCCACGAAGCCGTCCATCAACCCACCATGGATGTCCGGCCAGAAGTTCGTAGTGCCGTGGGGACCGCCGAAGTTTCGCTCGGCCGAATCGTGAAACGGCCGCACACACCCACCATGCAACGGATCCGGCACACACGTGCCATGAGGGATCCCGTCCGCCCCGGGATAGGTACCGAAATATGAGTCAAACGACCGGTTCTCCTGCATGATGATCACGACATGCCGAATCTTGCGGATCCCGTGAGGACTGGCCGGTGGTCTTCTTGTCGTGGACGCCACCGTCTCGCGCGCAACAGAACCCATCGCCGGTGCGCGATCGGCTACAGCAGACCCCGCCGCCCAGAATCCAGCAGCCACTACCACGGCTAGGACACGACGCATCACGGTTCCTCACGCGTGAGAGCTCGGCCCAGGATAGGTGCCGAAATACGGGTCAAACGAGTGGTTCTCCTGCATGATCACGACCACGTGCTTGATCTTGTGAATCGCTGTCGGGATCGCGAGCGACCGGTTTGTGGTGAAGGCCGCCTGCCTCGCGCCGCCACGGTTAGCGGCGGTTTTGCCGCCAATAGACCCAACCACGGCGGTCGTGAGGACGACTCCGGCAAGCACGGTCCAGACGGGAGGGACCTCGGTTTGAGTCGAACCGTCCTATCGTCGGGCGGCGGAACCGAGAGCACCGCCGGATCTTGGGCGATGCCATGTTTGCTCGCATCGGGTGAATCCCTTAATTGACTGTCGGCCGTCGGGCGTGGCGCTGGACAGTGCTGGACAGCAATGTGTGAGATGTCGCCGGGGCCATGGCCTGGCCGCAAGCGCAGCCGCCGATGTCAGGTGACATGGCCATCGAGCGGCCAATGCGGCGACGCACGGTGGGTGAGCGAGTCAACTACTGAGAGCCCTCCTCGGCGACTCTCAGTCCCTGTAGGGGTCGTCGACGTCGCGCCCGGCCATCGCCACACCGAGCGGGCGGAGCTTGTGCGTGACGCGGATCGAACCGGCGTGGGCGACGAGCACATCTGGGAGGCGCTTGTAGACCTCCGGGGCCTCATCCGCGCCCCCGCCGATCAGGACGATGCCCTGCTCGCGCAGGCGAGTCTGGACCGCCGGCCAGTCGACCAGGCCAGGCCTGACCTGCTCCTGCACCCACGTCTTCATCATCCGCGAGCCGGGGTGATCCGGGCAGCCTTCGCCGGGTGACTCGAACAGCCGGTCGCAGTCGCGGACGCTGCACGCCCACCGCTTGCGGCGGCGGATCCGGCCGGCGGCCTGGGTGCGGCTCATGATCCGGCCGGCCCCGTGTACGGTCGAGAACAGAGACTTCTCCGCCTCGTCGGATGCGACACCCTCCAGGATCACCGACTCGTCGCCCATCGAGCCGCCGACGAAGCCCTCCTGGCCCGGCTGAGCGGGCGTGCAGCCCTTGCGGATGACCCAGTAGGTGCGGCCGAGGTGGTCCTCCCGCCACGCGAAGTTGTGGTGGTTGTGCACCTCTTGCCTCGGCTCCGCCGACAGGATGGCCAGCACCTTGTCCACGACCACGTCGCGGCCGGCGTAGGCGTACTCGCCGGCCAGCTGCATGGCCGCGATGTAGGCGTCGCCGAGCTCGGTCCCGAGCTCGAGCAGCACGGGCGGCGAGTCCATCTCGC
This sequence comes from uncultured Solirubrobacterales bacterium, assembly GCA_963737535.1. GTDB lineage: Bacteria > Actinomycetota > Thermoleophilia > Solirubrobacterales > Solirubrobacteraceae > Palsa-465. Next base: position 151,870 of record CAVTTU010000026.1, on the reverse strand, counting down.
CCTCATCGGCGCGCGCGCCGAACGCGAGACCCTGCGCGAGCGCCAGGAAGCCGGACGCGGTCTTGTGGCCGAAGCCGCGCGAGCCGAAGTGCACGCCGACCCACACGTGACCCTGCTCGTCCTCCATCAGGTTCACGTAGTGGTTGCCGGAGCCGACGGTGCCCAGCTGCGACTCAGCAAGACCGGCCAGCTTGCGCTGCGGTTCGAAGTCCGCCGTGCGGATCCTGTCCAGCACCGGATGCTCCACGCGCTCGCGGGCCGGTACGCCCATGCCGAACGATACCCGCCGAGTGATCTCGCGCATGATGATCCCGACGCCGCCGAGATCGTCGAGATCCGCGCGGGTCAGGTCGGTCCGAACGGCCTTGTTGCCACAGCCGATGTCGTAGCCGACACCGGATGGCGACACGTGGCCCTCGTAGGCGACCGCACCGCCGATCGGCTGGCTGTAGCCCGGATGATGGTCAGCGCACAGCACGCCGTACTCCGCATCGCCCGCGACCATGCAGCGCTCGAGCTGCCTCAGGCTCCGGTCGTCGACCGGACCAAACGTCGTGATCTTCATGAGTGGTCAGATCCTCGCATCAAGGATGCTGAACCGTATGCTTCCGCCGTGACGAGCGACGGGACGAGAGGGTCGGCGACGCTCGTCGACCTTCTGTCCAGGGCGACCGATCGTCACGGCGGTGAGCTCGCCCTGCTCGAACGCGATGGCGAGCGGTTCGTCTCGATTACCTTCGCCTAGCTCAGCGCCGCGGCGGCTGCGCTGGCCGGCGAGCTGCGCTCGCGCGGCGTGGTTCACGGGGACGTGATCGGGGTGTGGCTTCCGAACTGGATCGAGACGATCGTGTGGGAGTTCGCGCTGGCATCGCTGGGCGCTGCGCAGGCGGGCGGAGCGTCAGATGGCGGCGGGTTCTCCCTTGTGATCTATGTCTCTTGAGGCGGCCTCCCCGGTGCGTACGCTCAAGCCAGGGCAAATTGGAGACTTGATCGAGACCTAGTGATACTGACGCGCGGGCGAACCAGGACTATTCTGGACGAGCCGAGCTGGCTCACCGTCGATAGGGCGGCGGCGCAGGTCGAAGCCGGAGTCAGTTCGAGGGTTGCTGCCTACGCAACGGCGGGGTGACCTCAAATACTCACATGTTCGGGTGGTGGGAGCGTGACATGGGCAGAGCGATGAACATCAGGCGTCAGGCCGTTTCGGCTGCTGTGGCGTTCGGACTTGCGGCGAGCGCGCTGGCGGTCGCGGCCGGGGCTGCCCAGGGGGCAATCCCTGATCAGTGGGGGTTTGCCTTCGTCAACAAGCCATCGGTTCCGGGCATCCCGGATATCAGCCACCAGGCCGGCAGCTGGGCGCCGGCGTTCAAGGTTCATGTCACACCGGGGGTTGTCGGGCAGGTGTTTGTGACCTTCCCGCACATTGCCGGGAAGGGCGGCGTGGTCCACGTGACGGCTGTCGTGCCCAACCCGGTGTGGTGCCAGGCGCAGAAATGGGTCCCGTCGGGTGTCAACGAGGTCGTTGCCGTCCGGTGCTTCCGGCCCGGTGGCGCACCGGTCTTCGTCCCATTCGCGATCACGTTCGCAAGGAGTTCGAAGGGGCCAATTCCGCCCGGCCGCGCGTTTGGATACGTTCACTTTGCGCCCGGCAGCGGGATCGCCGCAACCTTCAACTCCGCGGGCGCGGCCAACCACGTCAGCCCCGTCGGGGTCGGGGTGTGGAATGTCGCGCTCCCCGGTCTCGGCTCGCCGGCCCTGGCCGGGAACGTTCAGGTGACTGCGGTCAACTCGGCCAAACCGGCAAAGTGCGAGGTCGGGGCGTGGACGGCGAAACCAGCCGGGCAGGTCTTCCAGGTCCGTTGCTACAACTCCACCGTGTCACCTCTCGACACCGGATGGACACTCACATACCACCGTGGTCGAACGGTGCTGGGGACTCAGCCCAAGATGTTCGCGTACACCTTCGACAACCAGCCGCTCCTGGCCGGACCCTACCCGCCGGCGCCGGCAACGGTGAACTTCAATTCGGCCGGTCCCCTGAACACGGTGAGATCCGCCGGCGCTGGGCTGCGGCTCGTGACCTTCCCGAGCGTCGGCGCGCTACCGGACAACGTGCTGGTAACGCCGTTCAAGGTTGGTGCAGGGTTCTGCAACCTGCACGCGCCGTGGGCCACGTCAGCCGCCGCTCCACAGGTCATCGTGCGCGATGTGGCCTGCTACACCCCCGCCGGGAAGCTCAAGAGCCAGGCTTCGTTGATCACCTACGCCTCCCGGCTGTGATACGGGCCAATCAGCCGGCTCCGGCCATCGCGGCCGATCGGCCTGGGTGAGCTGCCGTCAGGAGTGCTGGAGCGTCCGTCTACCCCTCGACCTTGCCGGGCGGACCGCCGAGCGAGGCGATCAGGGCTGAGAAGTACAGGCCCGGGGCGCTCGGGATGTTGTTCGCCTCGTGGATGGCGCTCCACTGCCCCGCCTCGACGGCATAGCTCCTTGTGCCGTGACCGGCCGCCCACCCGATCTCGATTCCGCTCGAGGAGTTGGGGATGATCATGGCGATCGTCTGGCCGGCGGGGACGCCCTCCCCGACGTGCAGGCCAGGGGCCGGTGTGACGCCCTCGGCGTAATACACGTAGCAGCCGTTGTCAGGACCACCGAGAAGCTGATACTCGATGAACGCTCCCGGCCAACCGGTGTTCGTGGTGGCGAGAAACGTGACCCGCGCCGGACCGATCGCCACGAGCGCGCCAGACCCGGCGTAGTCCACCCCCTGATCGATCCGCTCGCCGACCACGTCTGCTCGAGCCAGCGGGTTGACGTAACCGTCCGATCTATCGGTGAGCCGGCATGTCGTCGGCTCCGCCGGTCCAGACGCTGTGGAACCCCCGGGGTTGGCAGCCGACGAGCGGACATCCGCGCGCGCGACGTGCCGCCGCGCAGCCGTCGCCGAGACGGCCAGCGAGCGATGGTGAGACTTGGACGACATTGCCGCCGCCACGAGCGCGGTGGCAAGAATGCCGATGGCGAGCATGGTCATGGACATCGATCGCTTCGCCAGGACTCGCCAGCACAGGCGCCAATATGACGGGAGCTCGCGCGCCAACTCCTCGGGGCGTGCATGGTCACTCCCCGGGCGTAGCTCATTTCGCTCGACCGGAGAGAGCGGACGCTTGCCCCTCCGCGCGCGCGAGCGCTCGAGCGATTCACGCCAGGCGTCAACCCTGATCGGATCACGCATCGTGTCCACGAACCCTCCCTCCTGGAAACGACTCGGGAGCCTACGGAGTTAGCTGACGGGCTCGCGCTTTGCGCTACGCCGCTTGGCGACGACGATTCGCCCCAACGATCACATCTGATCGCATTGGGTCCCCCGCTCGCCGGACACGGATGGCCCAGCGACTCGGCTCGATATGTTGCGCCGGCAAGCTATCACGTGGGCCAGCGGAAAAGACGTGCGCTGCCGAGTCACGACGACCTGTCGGCGATCTCAGTAGTTACCCCCAGACCCAATGCCCGTTTTGGCGGACCGCGTCCGCGCTAAGCCGACGAACGCTGAGAGTGCAATGTCCATGAGGACATGGCCCGCTGTGAACACCTGGGGCTGGGTTGCGATCGTGTTGGGGGCCGTTGAGGCCCTGGCCGCGCTGTCGATCTGGCGCGGGTTCGTTCGGGCGCTGGTTCGGGATCGTCCTCGGGAGCATTGGTGTCCTGGTGGCGATGATGGCCATTCCGGCATATCCCCTGTGGTCACTGACGCTCGTCGTGCTCTACATCCTGGTCGTCTACGGCCTTGTTGCGTATGGCGGCAAGCCCGAGTTGACCCGAGAACTGCTCAGGCAAGCACTGTCCGGGCGACCTCTGCGGAGACCGCCCGCGGCATGTCTCGCGCCGACAGGCCCCGGTCGGCGGCTACCGGAAGGCAAGGACGCTGAAGGTGCCTGCGTGGTCGGAATCCCAGAAGCCGTGCATCGGGTGACGCCCGGTGATCATTGAGCGCACCAGCCGTACCTTCCGTGGCGTGTCGGTCATCACGTGGTCGACCTTGTGGTCGAAGTCGCTGACTCTCCCGCCTCCGCCTGGGGCCTTCAGCACGGCCGTGTTGAGGCAGCAGCTCAGCGGTTTGTACGTGCTCCGCTCCCGGAAGCCCGCGTTCAGAAGGGTCCTATCTGCCAGTCCATCTCCAGGCTTGAGCGGAGTCTTGACGTCGGAGTTCAGGTCGCCGACGAGGATGACCGGCAACCTGCCGGTGGCCGGCCCGCCCTTGCCGATCAACTCCCGGGCCTGCGCCTGACGCACCTTGCCGTTGCCCACATCGGTGCCCTGATTGGTGGGGTTGCTGGCCTGGCTATCGAAGGACTCAAGGTGCGTATCGACAAACCGGAACCAGCCGCCCCCGCGAACTCTGGCGTCGATGCTGACCCAGCCTCTGGTCACCGGCACGGTGACCAGCCCGACCAGTTTGGGTGCGAGGAGGGTCTTGAAATGGCCCGACATGGGGTCCCTCACCGTGACGCCGGCATGGACGCGGGCAAGGATCGCATCGCGCATCGTCAGCCTGATGTTCTCGTCGCAGCTGTGGTCGGGGCTGGCGTTGGTGTTCGCCTCGGTCTCGAAGTCGAACTCGGGCTGGATTGCCACCACTCTGTAGCGCTGCTGGCCTTTGTTGAGCTGTTTCAGGAGCAGCTTCACGTAGTCGTAGGCGACGTGCCTTGCCGTGTACGGGCTGGGCGGGAGGATGTACTTGCAGGTCGGCTCGGTGCGCCACAGGGCCGCCTCCTGGAGTCCCACCAGGTCGGGGCGCGTCTTGAGTATCTCTTGCGCCAGGCCCTCGGCCCGGACCGGAAAGTCGTTCTCCTTGACCTGGTTGAAGATCTCTCCCGCGGCATCATTCAGCTGGGTCAGGCTCCCCGCCTCCAGGCCGGGCGTCAGATCCGCACCCAGATACAGGTTCCGGGTCATCACCCTGACGATGTGCTCGGACTTCGCCGCCGACACGGACGATGCCGCGAGGGCCAGCATCGCGATCGCAGCCAGTGGAGGGGTCAACCGCCACCAGCGACGCTGCCGAGGTCTACCGCTCGAATGGTCGCTCATAACCTGCGGGATCATCACGAACCATCATCGAGACACGCATCCGGGCGGACCACAAGGCCACGTCCGTAGTACGCCGCAGATGCCGAACCCCACGCCGGTCGGCGGGCGCACAGCACCAGGCCCTAGTCGCCGTACTGCTCGATCGCGTAGCCAAGCAACCCGCAAGCGTCGAGTCTCTCTGCGGGGGCCCGAAACGTGACCTGGACCACGCCCGGGTGGCGGCCGATCTCGATCGCACCGGCGATCGTGGCCCGGTTCTTGACCTCCGGGACCGACAGCCCGAGCAGCTCGGCCGCGCGCGCTAGACCGTTGTCGGTGGCGCTGTTGAGATCGGGGCCGGTGCCGATCACCGAGATCGGCTGCGACTCCTCCAGCTCGGTCAGCCCGTAGCGGAGCCCGAGCGCGCGGGCCCGCCGGCGCTCCTCACCCGAAAGCGGCCGGGCCAGGAACGGGAGATCCTCCTCGAGCGGGAAGAGCACCGGACCGTCGATTGCGAGGCGCTTGCGCACCTCGACCTGCAGCGTCACCGTGCCGGAGACATCGCACGTGTGGCCTGCGATCTCGCCGTCGCCCTGCAACGCATGCATATCACCCAGGTACACACCGCCACCCTCGAGCTTCACCGGGCAGACCAGGATCGCGCCCGCGCGTACGGCGTCGACGTCCATGTGTCCGTCGGTCTTGTGCTGTTGGAGCTCCTGCGCGCTCAACGCGTACCGGTGCGGGGCTCCGATCAGGAACGACCCGAAGTCCCCGGCGTTGTGCGAGTCCGGGATCGTCGTCGAGGGCGAAGTTCCGATCTGACCCATGAACGGTCGCAGCCGCGTGGCCAGCGCAACGATGTCGTGGGGCGCGAAGGTGAGGATCGGATTCTGCACAGACTTGTCCGGAAGCGCGGCAAAGTGCGCCGCGTCACGCGCGAATGCTTCGGCGGCATCACCCGTCACCGTTACGCCAACGCTACGGAGCTCATCGAACACGATCGTGTAGCCGTTGGTGAAGGTGAAGGGCGTGGCGTCCACGCCACAGTTCGCGCAGCGGATCGCCTCCTGCCCAATGCCCTCCACGCGGGTCTCGGGCCACGTGGCCCCACACCCCGGGCACACCGGCGCGCAGTAGGGGTCGCCATTGAAACGCCCCTCCATCGGCCGGTCGTTGCCGGAGGCAGTCGCCAGCGAGGTCACCTCGATGTCCTTGATCCGAATCGCGATCGCGTCGCCCGGTTGCGCCTCGGCTACCGCGACGGGCTGGCTGACCTCGTGGCCACCGCGAATCGACGGCGTGATCATCGGTCCCCAGCAGCCCGGGGTCGAGTTCCACACGATGTGGCCACCGTTTGCCACCGGCCCGAGCATCTCGACCTCGGGCCCGAGCAGGCCGTTCGTGAAGCTGTCGACGAAGACGGTCTGTTGGGCCTGCTTGGTGCCGACTTCAGCCTGTTCGGTGGCCATGGCTTGCCTTTCTTGAGATCGATGGACTGAGTGCGCCGCCGGAGATGGGAGCGAGCAGCGCGAGTTCCTCACCGTGCGCGAGCGGTTCGTTGCGATCCACGTGCGTGCCCCCGATGATTGCCACCGCTGACCGAAGTGCCGAGCCCAGCTCGGGATCGCTCTCGGCCAGGCGGTTGCACACGTCGGCGACGGTGGCGCCGTTCGGAAGCTGCATCATCAGCGACGGCGCGGGTGCGAACCGCGCAATGCCGGTGCCAAGACGAATCCGAACCTCCACGATGAGCGCTCTGCATCCGGCCCGAAGGCCGAGCCCGTTTCATCTTACTCAGCTACGCTGGTGCCGGCCTTGCCTGCCGGCAAGCATACGAACGAAGGAGTAAGCAATGGCGCGGAGCCCGCAGGAGGTCTTCCAGCATCATGCCGAGGCGCTGGGAGCCGAGGATCTCGACGGGATCGTCAGCGATTACGCGGACGATGCGGTGTTCATCACACCCGACGGCATCCGCCGTGGCAAGGACGGAGTTCGCGAGGGCTTCGTCAAGCTGCTGGGCGACCTTCCTGGCGCCAGCTGGGAGCTGCCTACCCAGCTCTACGAGGACGACATTCTCCTGCTCGAATGGAAGGCCGAGTCGGAGCACACCAAGGCCGATGACGGGATCGACACCTTCGTGTTCCGGGACGGCCTGATCCGCGTGCAGACCGTGCGCTACACAGTGGTGCGCAAGGACTGACGAAAGGGCGACGCGCCTGGGCAGGGACGGGCGCGCCGATAGCGGCTCGTTCCGGCGGTGCCACAATTGCTCACATGGCCGAGCACTACCAGCGCCCGGGTTGGTTCACGACCAATGTCTTCAACCGGCTCGTTGCCGCGCTGACGCGCCTGGGGATCAGCGTCTACGGCTCGCGGGTCCTGGAGGTCAGGGGGCGCAGGTCCGGGGAGTGGCGACAAACCCCGGTCAACCTGCTGCGCTACGAGGACGCCGACTACTTGGTCTCGCCGCGCGGCCACACTCAGTGGGTCAAGAATCTGCGCGCCAGCGGCGACGGAAGGTTGCGCGTCGGGAGACGCACGCAGCCGTTCCATGCGGTTGAGCTCGGTGACGACGAGAAGCCACCGTTGCTTCGAGCCTATTTGAAAAAGTGGAAATTCGAGGTCGGCGTGTTCTTCGGTGGCGTGGGACCCGACTCTTCAGATGAGGAGCTGCAGCGCATCGCAGGCGATCACCCGGTCTTCCGCCTGACCGACGCCTGATCGTCATCACACTGCCAACTCGGCCCCCGTCGCTTGCGCTGAGGTTGGTCGTTCACTGAACGGTCAGGAGCGCATGCATCCCCCGCGCCTCGTGGGACTGCCGCGTGCCGGCAAACAGCGAGCAGATCAGCCGGTAGGTGCCCGGTCGCAGGCTCTCGGCGATCCTTGCCGACCCGCCCGGCTGCATCATCACCGTCGCGATGGCGCCGTGGGGCCCGATGATCTCCATGTCGTGCGCGTCCTGACCGCGGTCGTAGGCCGTGAAGTGCACGAGCCCGGCCGCGACGACGGTTTGCGAGGGCAGAACCGACCATTCCTTCTCGTCGACGGTGAGGCTGTGCGGCAGCGCGGGCAGCGGGCGGTGAAGGCGGTGCAGGCGGCTGGCGGCCGGCGGCGCCGCGATCGCGGCGAGCGCGATGACGGCCGAGATCGCGCCGCCGCGTCGCATCACTTCATCAGGGACGTACCGCCGTCGTAGCGCTGGATCCCGGGAAACGGGCCGCCCGGCAGGATCGCGGCGGGGTCGCCGCCGAGCCACTCGCTGATCAGCGACTGGTAGACCGTGCGGAAGTCGGTCTTGACGACGCAGGTCGCCGTCGCCGTCGTCGACGTAGCACGCCCGGATGCTCGCCGGCCAGCCCGCCCCGCACGGCGGAGCCGCTGACCAGCATCAGGCCGCCGGCGCCGTGATCGGTGCCGGCCGAGTCGTTGGACCCTGATCCGGCGGCCGAACTCGGAGAACACCATCGTCACCACGTTCTGCTCGATGCCGCGAGCAGCGAGGTCGGCCTTGAACGCGGCCAGCGCGCGCGAGAGCACCGCGAGCTGCGGATCCTGCGCACGTCGAGCTGGTCGCCGTGCGTGTCGAAGCGGCCCCAGTCGATCGTGATCACGCGGGTGCCGAGACCCGCGCCGAGCAGCGTCGCCGCGAGCTGCAGCTTGCGTGAGAGGTCCGAGTTGGCCGGGTAGCCGGCGCCGGTTGGCCGGCGCTGAGCCCGCCGAGGCGGTTGGCGACTGTCACCGTCAGGCCGTAGATCCGCGCGAGCGCGCGCGAGCGCGTCGTTGCCGCTCTGCGCCGGCACCGCCGGCCAGCTTGCGCGATCTCGCGTTCGACGTCGCCGCTCGACGTCCGGGCACCTCGAAGCCGACGCCGCTGCAGGTCCTCGAGCGCGCACACGGGCGCCGTGGAGGTGCGGATCTGCTTGGACAGGGTGGAGTCGAGCGAGACCGCCTGCAGCGGATTCGACGGCGAGCCGTAGGCGTCCAGCCAGCGACCGAGCCAGCCGGTCTGCAGCTGCTCGAGCGCGCCGGCGAACCAGTAGTCGCGGCTTTCGAAGTGCGAGCGGTTGGGCGGCGTGTAGTCGGCGGCCGGGAAGACCGCGAGGTCGGAGCCGGCGCCACCCGAAGCCGTCGCCGTAGAGCGTGTCGAAGCCCTTGGTGTCGCCGTTGTTGCCCGCGCCCGAGACGCAGGTTGCGCGAACGCCGAGCGTGCCGCCGGTGCCCGGGCATCACGGTCGTGCCGACGCTGCTACCGGCAGACGGGCCGAGCACGCGGGCGATGTTGCCGCGCTGGGCCTAGTAACCCGCGTACTGGGTCGCCTCGACCGGAACGATCATGTTGAGGCCGTCGTTGCCGCCGTTGAGGTAGATGCACGACGAGGCTCTTCCTGCATCGGCTCGCGCCGCGTCCGCGGCCGCCGACTCCCAGACCGATTCCCGGCTGAGGCGGGTCGTCGCAGTAGACGGACGCCAACGCCGACGCTGCCCTCGCGCAGGAACGCGCGGCGGTTGATGCCACGCCGAGGTCTCGGCACCCCGTCGGGAAAGCCCGATCAGCGCCTCGGCCGGAATCGTCGAGCCGCGAGTCGGCGCGAGGTCGGTCGACGGCGCTGTCCGACCGCGCGCAGTCGGCGCAGCGCAGCGCGCTGGATTTCCCTGCGCTCTCGGGTTGGCTTCATCACATCACCTGTGCGTCGGGGCCGGCGAGCATCAGCGTGCGCAGCACGACGCTGGCGCTCGATGCGAGTCGTTCTGCGTCGCTCGAGCCGACGCGCGCCGGCGTAGTCTGCGCAGCACGGTCTGGGTGCCCGGCGCCAGCCACGGCTGTTCCCGACGGCGGCGTAGGCGCGGTCGTACGCCGCGCCGCGCGGTCTCGTCCGGGAACGTCGTCGATCTTCGCGTTCGGCGCGCAGCGCCGACGACGAAGCCGAAGCGCGCCAGCGCGGTGTTCGTGTTGAGCCACGACAGCCCGCCCTCCCAGCCCGACACGTTCGGCGGGAAGTAGGGCGATCTGGCCCATCGAGTCGAGATAGTCGGCGGCCGTCGAGTCGGTGACGGTCAGCCCGAGCGCGCGCAGCGCGCCGACCACGAAGACGACGGGCGGCTTGACCATGTTCGGCTCGCTCGATCGACGCGAACAGCTGCCGGGTGGGTGAGGATCTGCGCAACGAGCGGCTTGATCTGCAAGCCGCTCGCCGTGTAGGTCGCTGGTCGAGCTTCTGCAGCGTCGGCGGCGTCCGGCGGCGTCGGCATGAACTCGCTCCACAGCTTCGGTGACGATGAACGCCGGATGGGCGGGTCGGCCGAGCACGAGGTCGACGGCCTCGCTCGATGTTGTAGTTGCCGAACTTGCCGAAGACCGAGCTTCGGGCCGTTGTACCAGCGTGACTGGGTGAAGTAGCTGTGGACCGTGTCCGGATCGGTGTCGTCGATCTGCCAGCCCGACAGCGCCTTCGCCAGCTGCTCGACGTCGTTCTCGCTGTAGTTCGGCTTCCCGGCCGCATTGTGTGACGCCGAGCGTGAACAGCTCCATGAGCTCGCGGGCGTAGTTCTCGTTCGGGCGCGCCCCTGACGTTGACTCGCCGGTCAGGTAGCGCAGCATCGATGGGTCGGTCGTGACCTCCTGGGCGAGGTTCGCTGAACGAGGCGCCGCGGGTTGGCGGCGAGGTCGGCGTAGCTGCGGAACAGCGCGTTCTGGGTCATCAGCAGCTGGGGTGGCGAGACCGAGTCACGCGAGTTGGCCCAGTGCCGGTGCCAGAAGAAGGTCATGCGCTCGACGAACGGGTTGGTCGCCCTGCACCATCACGTCGACCCAGCTCAGCACGAGGTCGGTGTCGTTGCCGGTCGGGTCGAGCGGGCTTGCCGTCGTCGTGTGCCCGGCACGCCGGCGAGCGGCGGCCGGCGTCGAGAGCATCCAGTTGACCGCGTCCGCCACCGGCTTGCCGGTCCACGTCGCTCGATCGCGCTCGCTCGGCCCGAAGCCTGCGCGCCAGAACAGCCGGTCGACCATCGCCGCGCTCAGCAGCGGCCCGGTCCCGCCGCCCGGTCGACGTCCGGGAGGCCGGTGGAGGCGATGGCGGCGCGGCTTGGCCTGCGGCCGCTTGCGGTGGTGGTGCCTCGTCTTGGGCTTGTGCCGGTGCTTCATCTGCAGCTCTCCAGCAGGAGGCTCCGGAACGCGGCGATGACGAGCGACCCCTGCACGCGGAAGTCGCCGTTGGGTTCGTTGACGTCGTACCAGACGACTCCCGCGAGCCTCGGCATGCCGGTCGTCGCCAGGCTCGCGAGTGACTCGATCCAGCCGGCCTTGTCCCCGCCGGTTGCCGTCGAGCCGGTCTCCGCGAGCCAGAACGGCTTCGGGGCCAGCGACTCAATCGTCGTGTAGACGGAGGCGAACAGAGCGCCGGGGTCCGTCCACTGCAGCGGCGCGACTGCGCCGAAGTTGTAGCCGCTGGCGCCAACCAGATCCACCTGCGAGGCGCCGGGGAAGTAGGCGCGTGGCTGATTCGCGGCCGTGTCGGGGATGCTGGCCGCGTACGGAGCCCACAGTAGCTTCACCCTGCGCGCCGCCTGGCGCTGAACGAACGATCCGGCGGACGTGCCTCCAGGCCGACACGAACTGAGTCGCAGTGTTGCCGTTGACCGTGCCTGACCACGCGTACCAGGGCGTGTTCATCTCGGGCATCGGGCGCAGCACGACGCCCCTATGCACGGCGCCTACCTGGTGTACGAGCGCCCGCAGCGACTTGTCGTAGTGGCCCTTGGCCACGTTCTTCAGCCGGTAGCGAGGCTGATTGGCACCGTCGAAGCCGGCGTCGGGCTCCCAGGTCACGATCAGGCTCGCGTGGCGGCGATTGGCGGTGTCGATGAGCGACTTCGACAGCGGCCGACCTGCGGTGAGGTAGGTCGAGATCGCGGTGATCCCCGGACCGGTGCTCCGCTCGAGCGCCGCAAGCGAGCTGGCTGGATTGTCCTGATAGACGCCGACCGTGATGCAGGCCGATGCGCTCGGCGCCGCGGCCAGCGCCGCGACGGCGACAATCGCAAGACGAAGCGATCTCATCGGGCGACCTCCAGAGCCGTCGTGGCGGTGGTGTGCCCCCGACCGTTGGGCGAGGTCGTGACGATCCGCAGGACGTAGCGGCCGCGGCGCAGGGCAGGAGTGCGCAGACGCAATATCCGGGACCTCGCCTTGGCCAGCTGCGCAGATGCGGTTGCCAACACGGAGCTCGTGCCCGCGCGCTCGAGCGTCGCCTGCAGCGTGCCGATCCCGTTCGTCTTCACGGAAACCTTGAGGACCCAGTTCCCGCGTCTCAGGTCTCGGAGCGAGCGTGTCTCATGGGCGGGGACGACCACACGCGGCGCCTGCGAACAGCTTTGGTTTGTTGATGGCGTGCGGACGTACGCGAGCGGCCGCGAGGGATCGGACACCCACCCCATCAGGGGGTTGACCGCGACCACCGTGATCGTGACCGGCGTGCAGAGCGGCGTGGAGAGCCTGAGCCTCGATGTCGCGGTCGTTTCCAGCGCGGTCTGCGGCGCGGAGCCGCCGGTGCTGCGCAGCACCCGGTAACGCCGCGCGTCCGGGCTGCGCGACGTGAAGCTGAGCAGGCCGGTTGAGGATTGGATCGACAGCGCGGTCGGAGAGGAGTCCTGCTGTTTGTGGCCGCCGAGGCCGGTCGGGTTGCCGTCGCCGCCGTCGCTGTCGATTACCTTCTGATCGTCGAACAGCGGTGCGTCGGTCCACGCATAGATCACGCCCCCAGCGCCGCCGGGACCCTGGTCGTATCCGTAGTCGCCGCCGTCGCCGCCGCGCGAGGAGAGCGAGACCACCGGGCCGATCGCGTGGGCGATCACGTCGATGCGGCCACCGCGCCCACCGCGTCCGCCGAGCTTGCCGCTGACCGAGTCGTTCGAGCCGCCCCCACCCTCCGCGGACGCATCCGAGGCAAGGCTCAGCGTGCCGGTGGCCGCACGGAGCAGAACCTTGCCGGCGTTTCCGCCCGTGAGCGGCGGGTCGGCGTTCCCGTTGGCGTCGGAGCCGCGTGCGTCCAGGCTGCCGCCGACGGTCAGATCGCCAAGCGCCGACAGCTTGATCGGCCCGCCGTCCGTGCCCGGGCCGTTACCGGTGTAGCCGCCCTGCGCCTGGACATCGGCGACCGAGATCGAGCCGGACGCGCTCGTCACCACGACCGTCCCGCCGGCGCCTGGAATACCCCCGCCGTACGCGTTGCCGCCGCGAGCGTCGACCGACCCGAGCGAGGCGCCACCCGGAGCGGTGACCGCGATCGTGCCACCGCGACCAGCGCGGCCTCCCGTGGGCGTGTCGCCGCCCACAGCGCTGAGCGTGCCGGCCGTGACCGTGGCGCCGCGGACGGTGATCGTCGCGGCCGCCGAGCCTCCGCTCGGCCCCTGCGTGCCGTCGGAGTAGAGGCCACCCGCTGAGGTGAGCGGCCCGCCGGCCCTGAGGGTGATGTTCGCAGCCGGGGTTGGGCTGCCCGTCGCGCCGCCCTGGCCGCTGGCGTCGAACTGGCCGAGCGTGCTGAGTGAGCCACGCGCGGTGACGGTGATCGGAGACGAGGCGCCGGAGACCGACGCCGCGCTACCCCCGCCGGTCGCGTAGATCGCCCCGGTTCGGACGTTCGAGCCGGTGATCGTGACCGGTGCCGCGTTCCCGCCGCCGAGGCCGCCCTGGGTCGGGGCATCTTGCCCGTACGCATTGACGTCCCCGTCGATCCGCACGTTTCCCGCGCTCGAGCTCACGGTCACCGGTCCGGCGGACGGCACGCGAGAGGGATTGCTGGAGGCAATCTGGTTGTTGCCATCGGTGTCGATGTCGTTGCCGACGTCGATCCAGCCGCGCGCGCCCAGCGTCACGCTGGCTGCCGGGGGCGTTGATCCCGCCGGTGGCCAGCGAGCTAGTTGACGAGATCGAGACTCGTCCGGACGGCGCGCCTCCCGAGCCCGCGGTCGTGATGTTGCCGCCGACGGTGACCGGCGACCCCGACAGAGAAAGGTTGCCGCCGGGCTGCAGCGTGCCGGAGCCCGCGGTCAGGTCGATGTCATTGGCGACGGTGAGCTGCCCGTTGGCATGGAGCGTCAGCGAGCGCCCGGCCGTGCAGCCGTTGTCACCCGTACCGGCAACGAAACACGTCAGCAGATAGGCATGCGGGCCGAAGTAGATTGAGTTTGCACTGATCGACGTGTTTCCGGCCAGTCGCAGGTCCCCGTCGACGTAGACGAAGCCGTAATGCAGATTCCCCGAGAGGGTCGCGCTATCCCCTCTGAGCAGCAGCAGGTCGTCCGCGCGTGCGGCCGGGACCACCACGCTCAGACCGAGCAGAGCGAAGAAGTAGACGACAACCGTGCGCCTGAATACGCGCCCGATCGGCGTGGAGGGGACGCTCTGCCAGCAGCCCGCAAACCCGGGTCGGCTTCGCGCGCACGGTGTCTCCACAAACCCCATCAGCCAGGCAAGCGTCGGCGCAGACCACTGCCGCCTTGACCCCTGAACGGCGCGGGCGGACGATCGGCCGACTCGCGGCGCCGTCAGCTCTCGCTAGCCGATGAAATAGCTGACCGTGATCCGCGCGCGCATGCCGTCCCTGGACCGTGCGGCCACGGAGAAGCGGTGCTTCCCGGACCCTGAGGTATCGATCGACTTGCCGCGCCCCACGGACCCGGCACAGGACTGGATCCACGATCCGCCCAGGCCATCACGGCAACGGAAGTCGGCCAGCACCCGTGCGCCGCGCGCGTAGTGCGTGCCGGCCAGCGGAGATGAGATCGCCACCGACGGGGGCGCCGCGACGCGGACGGTGATGCTGCGGCGCACGATCAGGGTGTCGCGACTGATCGCGGTGACGGTGTAGTGGAATAGCCCAAAGTGGGAGGTGTTGAGATGCCCGCGCGGTGACCGGGCACCATTGGAGTCCGCGCACGTGGTCAGGCCCGGTCCGCCGGCACCGTCATGGCAAGCGAACCTCGTGGCGACCCGCGCACGGAGCCGATATGTCGTGCCGGAGTGGGGTGATGTGATCCGTACCGACGGCGCATTGGCGACGAAATAGCGCAGTCGCGCGACGGCGCTCTGGCCATCCCGACTACGCGCGGTGACCGAGTAGGTGTGGGTACCGAGCGTGGAGGTCGGGAGGTGCCCACCCGGCCTCTTTGCACCGTTCGCATCTTTACACGACGTCAGGCCAAGCCCGAACGTGCTCTCGGCGCAGCTGAATCGTGTCGGCACCGAGGCGCCGCGGGCGAACGTCCTCCGTGTCGAGGGCGAGGTGATCCGTGCGCTGAGTGGCGCCGGCGCGAAGACCGAGATCCCGGCGCTGAACCGGGGGGCGGCGAGCAGGCCGGTGGGGCTGAAGGCGACCGCGTCGGGAAAGCTTCCGAGTCCCACCGACAGCGGCGAGCCGCTCGCCGGCGTCAGACGTCCCGTCTGATTGTTGACCGCGAACAGCGAGAGCGTATGACCACCGTTGTTGGACGTGGCGAGCAGCCTGCCGGTGGGACTGAAGGCGACGCCGCTCGGGCTGGCCCCGGTGGACGCAGGGCTTCCGCGCGCAGTCAGCGCGCCGGTTGAGGCATTGACGGAAAACATCGAGACCGTGTCATCGCCCTGGTTTGCCACGGCCAGCAGCTTCCCACTGGGGCTGAACGCGATCGCGTCCGGTTCGCTGCCGGTCGGCGTGGGAGTCCCGATGCTGGTCAGGCTCCCGTTGCTGGCCACCGAGAACATGCGGATCCGGTCGAGTCCTGCAATGACACCGCCAGGAGGTGCCCGCTGGGATTGAAGGCCACCCCGCTCTCGCTACCGGTGAATGGCTTGAAAGGGCGGGCCGTCAGGCCGGCGTTCCCGACGGCATACATCTGCACGCCCCCATAGGTGGCCACCGCGAGGCGCGTTCCGGCGGAGTTGAAGTCCAGCGCCGTCGGACCTTCGGCCAGCGTCGAGGGCGTCCCGAGCTGGGTCAGGTTTCCCAACGAGGAGACCGAAAAAAGCTCGGCGCTGTTGTCCGTGGCTACGCCGAGAAACATCGTTCGCGAGTTCGTCCCGAACTCGACCGCGTTCGGGAAAAGGGAGGGCCCAATGCTCTTCTGACCCAGAACCGTCAGTTCCCCGGTCGCGGGATTGACCGCGAGCATCGTGATCTCGCTGTTGAAGTAGTTGCCCGTGGCGAGGTACGAGCCCGTCGGGCTGAAGGCGGCCGACCAGAGGTTCTCGCTCCCCCCGGCGAACGGTGAACCGGCAACCTGTACGTATGCGGGTCCCGCCGCGGCGGCACCGGCGGCCACGGCGCATACCACCAGCGCTGCCGCCACCGACAGGACCAGCCGCCACATCCTCATGGGAGCCGCAACCCGTGCAGCCGGACGGTCCGCGGACTGCCGTCCTTCGGCTTGAACATGACGTCCAGCCCGAGTTCGAGGGATGCCGGCGCGCTCCGGAGCACCCGCCGTCCGGCCACATTCGGCGAAACGTGGACCCGAACACCACCGGGACGTCTGACTGCGCTGTGCTTCTCCCCTACCCGGCCATGCCCGGCGGCCGTGAGAATGGCGGTGATCGATCCGGCCGCGTTGACCGTGGCCAGGAAGCTGACCTTGCCCTCACGGGCGACGTCGACACCGGTCACGGTGAAATGGTTATCGGCCTTGGCCGCCGCGTGGCGCACCGTGAGCGTGAGCCGATGGCTGGCGGGGGGCGAGACGCCGTTGGCGGCCGTGACGGTCAGCTTGTGCCGGCCGATGGCTTTGCCAGTGGGCATGCCGGAGATGATCGCCGTGCCTTGGGCCGCATCGGCGACGAAGCTCAGGCCATGCGGCAGCGGACCCTTCAGTCCGAGCGACGGAACCGGAAACCCGGTGGCGATGAGCACCAGGCTTCCGGGTTGGCCGAGAACGAAGGAATCGCTCGGCGGCGAGACGATCGCCGGTGCCTCCCGGACGCTCAACATGAACGCCTGGGCGGCTGACGGCGGCACGCCGTTTGCGGCGGTCACGTGAAGGGCGTAGATGCCGCCGCTGCCCGCCCCCGGCGTACCGGAGAGCAGTCCCGTGCCTCCCCCGTTGTCCGCGAGGCTCACGCCGTCCGGAAGCTGACCGCCCACGGCGATCGACGGATGGGGTCCACCGGTCGCCGTCACGTCGAAGCTGCCGTTATGACCGGCGATGAATGTCGCCGCGGCAGCGCTGGTGATCGTCGGCGCCGCGAAGGTTTGATTGCTACCGCCGTAGCCGAGCTGATTGGGCGTCAGAGCGTTGGCCGAGCTCGTGGTCAACGCTGCCATGTCGAACGACGACACCACGGGCACCGCGAACGCGGTGCCAATTACCAGCCGCCGCACGAGCTCGCGGCGGTTGATCGTCACCCGGGAGAGGACCTCGTCGTTGAGCTGGTCAGGTTCCATTGTCTCGCTACGCCCCGTGGCTCCCCACGGCCGCTCGCCGGCCTTGATCCCCATCCACCGGCATCGCCAGCATATTCCAGCTCTCGACCCTGCGCCAGTGACTTTTTCACACAACGGCCTCTCGATAGATTCCGAGCCGTGGAGGGCGTTGGAGGCGTGGCGCGCCGCGGGCGCGACGAGAATTGCGACCAGGACCCGACGGTCCTGATCCTGACGCCCGTCAAACAGGCGGCACCGCACCTCGACCGATACTTCTCCCTGCTCTCCGCGCTCGACTACCCGCGGGAGCGGCTGAGTCTTGGCCTGATCGAGGGTGATTCCACCGACGGCACCTACGAGGCCGTCGATGCGCGGCTGCGGCCTCGGCGAGAGTGTTATCGGCGCGTCACCCTGGCCAAATGGGACGCCGGCTTTCACATGCCATCGGGCTCCCCACGCTGGGCAGCACCGCTGCAGCTTCCCCGTCGGGTCGTCCTGGCCAGGGCGCGCAACCGCCTGCTCAGCGCCGCGCTCCAAGACGAGGCGTGGGTGCTGTGGCTGGACGTCGACGTGGCCGATTACCCGCCAGATGTACTGCGGCGGTTGCTGGCGGCCGGCAGGCAAATCGTCACCCCGCACTGCGTGACCCATCCCGGGGGCCCGACGTTCGATTGGAACGCCTGGCGTGAGGAGGGCCGCGTGCGAATGGATCAGCTGCGAGACGGTCCCGAGCTTGTGAGGCTGGATGCCGTGGGCGGGACGATGTTGCTCGTCCACGCTGATCTCCACCGGGAAGGGCTGATCTTCCCGCCCTACCTGTACGGACGCCGCAGCCCGTTCGCCCGAGACCCGAGCCCGTTCGACCCGCGCGGCGTGGGCGAGGTGGAGACCGAGGGGTTTGCCCTCATGGCCAAGGACATGGGACACGAGTGCTGGGGCATGCCGAACCTCGAGATCGTGCACCGCAACGAATGACCGCAGGTCTCGAGGGTCTCCGGCCCGAGGCGGTGCTGATCACGCCGGTGGTGCCCACCGACCACGGCAACGGGCTGGCGATGCGAGCGCAGTTGTTGCTGACCGGGCTGTCGCGCGGTTTCAACGTCACCGTGCTGGTCGAGTCCGGTGGCGCTCCACCCGCGACCGACGCCCGTGCGGACGTGATCGAGCGTCTGCGTCTGCCGCACGGCGCCGAGCGCATTCGTGCGGCACACCCCCTCCCGTCACTCGCCCGCGCCGCCACCGCACAACGGGCCATCGCCATCGCGCCAGCGCTGCAGCGCGCGGACCTCGTCGTGGTGTTTCGCAGCTACCTGGTGCCGTTGCTGGATGTCATTCTGGCCGCGCCGGGCCGGCCGGCGATCCTGCTCGACGTCGACGACGTCGAGTCCGTGCTTCACGCCGAGCTCGGCGACGCACAGGAAGCGGAGCGCTTCGCCCGGCTCGAAGCGCACTACCTCCCCCTGATGGACGCCGTCGTCGCCTGCTCCGTCGAGGATGCCCGGCTGCTCAGCCAGCATCATGACCTGCGAGAGGTCGCCGTCGTCCCCAACGCGGTCAGCGTCCCGACCGCGACGACGCGTGCCGACGCGCCCGACCACGACCTGCTGTTCGTCGGCAATCTCAGCTATCCCCCCAATGTCGAGGGTGTCCGGTGGTTCGTTCGCGAGGTGCTTCCGCACCTGAGCGACCCGCGCGTGGCAATCGTGGGTAGTCGTCCGGTTCCCGAGGTGCAGGCGCTGGCCAGCGATCCTCGCGTCACGCTCGCCGCTGACGTGCCCGACATCGGGCCGTGGTACGCGAGTGCACACCTCGCCGTTGTTCCCGTCTTCCACGGTGGCGGCAGCCGGATCAAGCTGATCGAGGCGCTGGCGCACGGGCTGCCGGTCGTGGCAACAACTCGCGGAGCGGCCGGCCTACCATGGCCCCCCGGCGGCCCGGTGGTGGTCGCCGACGGCGCCGAGGCTTTCGCCGGCGGTTGCCGCGAGCTGCTGCTCCATCGCGCCCGGGCGCGTACGCTCGGCGATGCCGGCCGGGAGCTCGTACGCCAGTCGGCATCGATCGGCGCTGTGGCGCCGCAGATCGATTCCCTCGCCCGTTCTATGGTTGGCCGATGAGCGCGCCCCCGCAGCGAGCCGAGGGCATCGAGGTCGTGTCCGCCGCCGACGGATATGTCGTGTACGACCCGGGACGCGATCGCGTCCACTATCTCAATCACACGGCGGCGCTGGTGCTCGAGTTCGCCACCGGCGAGAACAGCGACGCGGAGATCACGCGGATGCTTCAGGTGGCCTACGACCTGCCCGAGCCGCCGTCACAGGAGGTGCAGGAGTGTCTCGAGCAGCTCCGCGACGAGGGACTGCTCGCATGACTCGGCCCCTGCTGTCTGCTGCGCTGATCGTGCGCGATGAGGCCGTCACGCTGCCCGACTGCCTGCGCTCGCTCGAGGGCGTGGCCGATGAGATCGTGATCGTCGACACCGGATCGGCTGATCGCTCCGTGGAGGTTGCTCGGTCGTTTGGCGCGCACGTGTTGACGCTTCCGTGGCGAGGAAGCTTCTCCGAGCCGCGGAACCTCGGACTCGAGCACGTCCGCGGAGAATGGGTGCTGTACGTGGATGCCGACGAGCGCCTTGGGCCAATCGCGCGCGGGCGCCTCGTGGAGCGGTTGCAGTCTGCGCGCGAGGTGGCGCTGCGCATCCTCCTGCGGCCCTTCGCCCACGCCACGCCCTATTTCGAATACCGCCTGTGGCGGAGCGATCAGCGCATCCGCTTCCGCGGAGTCATGCACGAGCGTGTGGTCGACGCCATCAAGATGGTCGCCGTCCAGGACCGCGCGCCGATCGGCGACTGGCCGGAGCTGATCCTGAATCACGTCGGCTACGACACCGACCAGCAGGCCAAGCACCGCCGCAATCTTCCGCTCCTGCAGGAACAGCTTCGCCGCGAGCCCGGCAACATCTACAACTGGCGACATCTCGGCCAGGTGCTCCGCGCCGTAGGACAGGAGGCTGAGGCCGATGAGGCGCTGGCGCGTGCCGTGGAGCTGGCGCGCCTGCAGGACCCTCCAAGTGGAGACGGAAGCCTCGCCTGGGGCGAGCTCGTGCGCTGGCGGCACGATCGCGGCGATGACGTGGGGGAACTTCTGGGCGAGGGTCGCGAACGGTGGCCCGAGCAGTGGCTGCTGGTGTGGATCGAGGGACACGTGCATCTCGAAGCCGGTCGCCCCGAGCTGGCGGAGCGGTGTTTCCGTCGGCTATTGGAGGTGGATGTGGCGGAGCTTCCCGTGCGCGGTGTCGCCTACGACGAGCGCATGTTCGGGACCTTCTCGTTGGAGTCGCTGGGATTGGCCCTGTTCCGGCAGGGGCGCTACAGGGAGGCGGCGGACGTGTATGCCGAGGCCGAAAGCCTGGATCCTGCCCGGCTGGGGTACCGGGCCAAGCGGGTCCTCGCCGAGGCTCGGGCCACGGGGGAGCCCGGCAGCGCCTAGTGGGTCCCGCTGCCCCCTGTCACGAAGCGTTCTCATTGGTCGGAGTACGCTTGCAGAGTGGTTGCACATTGCGCCCCTCGAGCCCGTGTGCCGAGGCTGATGCTCTGATATCAGGCCCGGCTCCAGGGCGCGCGTGGACGCGGCTCGGCGGCGACACCAATCCGTAGGAGGACACGATGCCTGGACTTGCTGGCCGCATCTCGACACTCACCAAGGCCAAGATCTCGCACATGCTCGATCACGCCGAGGATCCAGCCGAGACGCTCGACTACGCCTACGAGCGCCAAGTCGAGGATCTCCAGAACGTCAAGAAGGGGATCGCCGATGTGGTGACGGCCAAGAAGCGGCTGCAGCTTCAGGAGACGAACCTGAATCAGCAGTCGGACAAGCTCGACACTCAGGCGCGAGAGGCGATGTCCGCCGGCCGCGAGGATCTTGCCCGCGCGGCGCTCGAGCGTAAGCAGATGATCGTTCAGGAGACAAGCTCGCTCGATCAGCAGGTGTCAGAGCTCGAGTCACAGCAGGACAAGCTGACCGCGGCCGAGCAGCAGCTCCAGACCAAAATCGAGCAGTTCCGCTCGAAGAAGGAAGTCATCAAGGCGCAGTATTCGGCGGCCGAGGCGCAGGTCCACATCTCCGAGGCGGCCACCGGCGTGGGGGACGAGATGGCCGACGTCGGCACGGCGATGCAGCGCGCGATCGACAAGACCGACGACATGCAGGCGCGTGCATCGGCGGTCGAAGAGCTCCAGGCCGCCGGCACCTTCGACGACTTGACGACGCTGGGTCCCCCGCAGGACGACGTCGACCGCCAGCTCGATCAGCTCGGCGCCAAGAGCGCCGTCGATGACGAGTTTGCCAAGCTCAAGGCCGAGGTCGGATCCGGCGCCAAGCCGTCCGAGCTCCCCGCCGGACAGCCGGCCGCCGGAGGGGATCCCCAGTCTGGTCAGGCCGATCCCGGTGGGCAGCCAGGGTCGGGTTAGCGCTCCTTGGCAGGGTGCGTCTGAGGGTTCGCCTCGGGCCCTGGCCCGTGTCGGCGATATCAGGCTTCGACGGCTTCTGCTTGGGAGCGCAGGAGCTCGGCCCAGCGCGCGATCGAGAACGTGGAGGCGTCGGTGCTTGCCATGAAGTCGTTCACGACATCCATGAAGCGCCCGGGGTCGTCGAGCTGGGGAAGGTGGCCGGCGTCCTCGAAGATCTCCAGCCGACTGCCGGGGATGGCCTGGACAGCGGCGTGTGCGTGGTCGACGGGCAGCACGGCATCGTGCTCGCCCCAAACGATCAGCGTCGGCATGTGTCGAGCGAGATACAGGCGGTCGCGAGCGTCGACGAGCTGCCCGCGCGCTCCGACCACCCCGCGCAGGGTGCCAAGAAACGCGGCGCGTGTGTCGGGCTCGGCGAGCGCCGCGAACGCACGCGCGTAATGCTCGGCGTCAGCGGCTGCGCGGATCCGCAGACGGCGCCCGGCGCTCGCGGCCCAGATTGACCAGGCAGCGCCCGGCCGGAGCGGTCAGCGAGAGGAACAGCTCGCTGCCGGGAAGGGTGGCAAGGCGAAGGACGAGACCCACGTCGGGGCCGAGGCCGCCACTTGAAACCAGCACTAGGCGCTCGCAGCGCTCGGGGAACTGGTAGGCGAACTGCATCGCGATTCCGCCCCCCAGCGAGTGGCCGATGACCGTGGCGCGCTCCAGGCCCAGCACCCCGCCGAGGTCGCGCAGCGCGCTGGCGAGCGCGCCGAGCGAGTAATCGCCAGCGCCCTTGGCCGAGCGGCCGTGGCCGGGCAGGTCGACAGCCACGACGTGGTGCCGCTCGAGCGAGCCCGTCGAGCACCGGCTCCCACGTGCGCCAGTCGCCACCGATGCCGTGAATGAGCAACAGAGTCGGGCCCTCCCCGCCTACGACACACGCGACATCGCGCCCGTGCAGGCGAACAGAACGGTGATCGAGCGTCATCTGTAAACAAAGGTTACACCATCGGTTACGCTGGGTTACACTTTGCGGGTGCCAACAGCCCGACAGTCTCGCGCGGCCATCCGCCGCGCGCGTGAGCACCGGATTGTCGACGCGACCCGCGCCCTATTCGACGAGTGCGGGCGCCAGGACGCCCGTATCGACCGCATCGCGCGACGCGTTGGCATCAACAAGGCCCTCGTGTACCGGCACTTCGTCTCCAAGGACGAGCTGTTCGCGCTGACCAGCACGCGCTACCTGGCCGAGATCAACGCCCTGCTCGACGCCGTCGACGAACAGACCAGCAGCGCCAGGGAGCGGCTCAGCCGCGGCTTCGAGGCGTTTGCCGACTACGCCATCGAGCATCCCGCCTTCCTCGACTGCGTGCTCTCCATCGTGCGCCAGTCAGCCGCGGACTTGCAGGCGGAGGTCTCCGAGGTCGTGTGGCTGCGCCTGGGCCAGGCGATGGGCGCGTGGATTGGTTGGCTCGCCGATGTCCTGCGCGACCTCGACGTGGCCGAGCCCGACCTGCGCGCCAACCAGCTCTACCTCCAGGCGATCGGGGTCCTGCATCTTGCCCGCTCCGGTGGCGGTATGCGCGAGTTCCCGCCCGGCCTTGCCGAGCCCTTCGCGATCACCGCCGAGGAGGTGCGCGACGCCTGCGTGCAGCTCGCCCTCGTCGCGGCCGGCGCGGACTGATCTGCTGGGCGAGCCAACACTCACCCTCCAGCCAGCCGGCGCCATTCGTTGCGCCTCTCGCTGTAGCCGGAAGGGAGGGTCCCGTCGAGCTGCTCGACGACCTCGAGCCAGCGCAGCGCTGAGAGGTAGTCCTCGTTGTTCGCGTCGGCGAGCGCGAACGTCAGTGCGAGCTCGCGCGCTTCGCGGTGGCCCGCCTGCACCTCTCGCGGATCATCGCTGGACACGCGCGGGTCCTCGAGTGTGCCGCCCCCTTGCTGGCGGAGGGCGCCGCTGAGATAGGGCCCCAGGTGACGCCCGGCGATCTTCGTCGGTGGCCACCACAGGGCGTCGGCGGCGATCTCGTCGTGATGGGGGAACGTGCCGCTCACGCTCGCGCGCAGGTAGATCGGCGCGATCCCGGTCAGCAGCATTCCCCTCAGCATCGGCGCAAGCGGCGGCGGCCTCGGTCCGGCACCGAGGCCCGCGGCGATCATCTCGACCGCCACGTCGGCCTGCTGGGTAGCGATACCTCCCTGCTTGATCGGGAACGCGGTGCCGTCTCCGGCGGCGTAGACATCGTCAAGTCCGACGACCTGCGCGTACTCGTCGATCTCGATGAATCCCGAGTCATCGGCCGGCAGCCCCGGCAGGCGCGGCCCCTCGAGCTCGGGAAGGGAGACCACCTCGTCCACTCCCACCACCTCGCCCGAAGCGAGCCGCAGAGCACCATGGGCGAGGCTTTCGGCCTGTGCTCGTCCACGCAGACGAATGCCACGGTCGGCGAGCAGGCCGCGCAGCGCACCGCTCGCGGCGGGGCCGAAGACGCCGAGCGGCTCTTCCTCCGCAGTGACGATCGTTAGCTCGATGCCGGTCAGATGCCGCTCCGCGATCCAGGACGCGGTCAGCAGCGCCAGCTCGTAGACCGGAAGGGTCCAGCTGATCCCCGCCGGCATCACCAACGCGACCCGTGAGACATGGCCCTGCTCGAGCCGGGCGAGCAGCTCGCGAAACGACGGCACGTCCGCGGGGCCGCTGAACGTCAGGGCACCCGGCAGCCATGGGCACCGCCGCGCTCCAATCGCGACGATCAGGAGATCGTATGACAGCCTGGCCTGACCGCTGAGGACAATCCGTCGCCCGTCTGGCTCGACGGCTTCCAGTGACCCCACGTGCAATTGCGCGCCCTGCTCCGCGGCGACCGTCATCATCTCAAACAGACGTGTTTGCGCGAGCCCGAACGGCTCCGCCACCGCCAGGGGTGTATAGATGAACCGCCGGTTGGGCGCGATCAGATCCACATGCGGACCCGGCCCAAGCAGCGCCCGCAGTCCCAGCAGTGCCTCGATCGCGGCCACCCCGCCGCCGCAGACCGCAATGCGCATCGGCCTCCCGGCCCAATCCGCCCAACCTTTTGTCGACGCTGTCATCTCAAAGCCTCGCCGACCATGATGTCGCAAGCCGACGCCGGACCCGGCTCAGCGCTTCTCGAATACGAGCCGGAAATGGTCGAGAAGCTCGCGCTCGAAGCAGACGCTGTTGGCGCTCACGCCCGAGGTGAACGCCAGCCGGAACTCGCGGCTGACGAGGTAGCGGGGAATGAGCCGAGCCTTCAGCATGGCCTTGGGCAGGCTGCGATTCGCGAAGCGGGCGCGCCACTGCTTGATCGTCTCGATGTAGTCCAGGCGGCCGCTCGCGCTTTCCACCAGGCCGAAGTAAGGCTCGGCGGAGTCGATCACCTGCTCGGGGCCGAGCGGGAGAAACGAGCCGGGGAACTGATGCTGCATTAGCCCGAGATACCAAGCATCGGACTGTGGGGGCGCTTGGATCGAGACCGCGTCGATCGGGATCATGTTGCGCCCGAAGACCATCGTCTGCAGGTACAGGCGACCACCATCCGGAAGGACGCTCGCCGCCCGGGCGAAGATGTCGTGGTAGATCTCGTCCTGGCGTCCGGCGCGGTAGTCCTCGGGCGAGCAGAAGTGTTCGAAGGCGCCGAGGCTGGCCACAGCGTCGAAGCCGCCGAACGTCTCGCGGCTGACCTCGCGGACATCGATCAGGTGGACGTCGAGGCCGTGGCGACGGCAGGACTGCGCCTGCGCCGAGGAGAGCGTCACCCCCACCCCCACGCCACCGCGCTCGCGGGCGAAGCTGAGCAGCGGGCCCCAGCCACAGCCAAGATCGAGCAGCCGCCGGCCCGGTCCGATCCCAATCCGCTCGGCAACGTACTCGTGCTTTCGCCGTTGCGCATCCTCGAGCGAGAGCGAGAAGTCGCCGTCGTACTTGGCCCCGCTGAAATCCGCCAGCTCCCCGAGGCTAAGACGAAAGATCCGGTCGATCAGCGAGTACGTGAACTCGAGGTCGTTGCGATCCGCCACAGCGAACGCAGCGTACGCGACTCTCGATCGTTGATGGCGGGGCGCCACAGGTCCCACTTGGTGGCGTGGTAGAGCGAGTTGCCGGGGAAGGCGACCTGGCCGCCGTAGGAGGAGATCTGGATGATGCGCCCGCCAGCCTGGGCGCGGAGGTGCGGCAGTGCAGCCCGGATCAGATGGATGGGGCCGGTCAGGTTGGTTGCGATGATGTGCTCGACCTGCTCGTCGGTGAGCTCTTCGGCGGCGCCGAACAGTCCGTAGCCAGCGTTGCTGACGATCACGTCGACGCGTCCGTGGTCGGCGAAGCTGCGCTCAACGACGTCGTGGATCGCCGGGGCGTCCGTCATGTCGAGCAGCTCGGCGCCGAATGTGCCCGGGTAGCGTTCGACGAGGTCGGCTACCCTCTCGGTGCGCCGAACAGTCCCGACGACGCGGTCTCCACGCTCGAGGAGCTGCGTGCTGAGCGCGCGGCCGAAACCGCTTGAGACGCCGGTGATGAGCCATGTGCGAACGGGCATGTCTGTCCTTTCTCGTCGGGTCGGGCTTCAGGCCGGTATGACCTCGTCGATTGCGCGGAGTGCGTTGAGGGTGCGGGGGTAGCCGATGAACGGCAGCAGTTGCGTAACAAGGCTCATCAGGACGCCGCGGTCGTTGCCGACGTTGAGGTTGCCGGCAACGTGGCCCTTGGCTTGGGTCTCGCAGCCGCCGAGTGAGATGAGCATCGCGAAGGTGAGCAGCTCGCGGGTCTTGATGTCGAGGCCGGTCCGGGTGTAGTGGTCGCCGAAGCAGTTGGCCGACAGCAGCCGCTGGATGTGCATTTCGTCCTCGGGCGCGGACGCGTACATCTGATCGATGAGCTCATCGCCAACGATCTCCTTCTGGACGGCCATCCCTTTCTCGAAGCGTGTCTCGGGCCTGGTGGTGGACTGGCCTTCGAGCGGCAGCTCGACGCCTCGGTCGGTGAGGACCTCGTTGGTGGTGTGAATGAAGTCGAACACCTGGCCCATGCCGACATACGGGACGGCCTGGTAGACGATCTCCTTCGCCTCGATCGGCGTGATGCCGACGGTGAGCGCCGCGCCGAGCATGACCCGGTACTCGCTCAGCGCCTGGCAGGCGATCAGCGCGGCGAGCTGCCCCATGAGGCGGTGGAACAGCTCGTCGTGGTTCGCTGTGCTTCTGCACTGGGAGGCATCGCCTTCTCCTAAGAGTTCGTGTCAGGCTTCGGCCAGGGCGGCGTTGTATTCCTCGTCGGTAACGTGGTCGCCCCAGTTGGCGCTCTGGCCGTGCCCATCGACCTCGAGCATCGCGAGGTGAGTCATCAACCGGTCCGGCGCGGCGCCGTGCCAGTGGTCCTCGCCGGGTTCGAAGAACACGCGATCGCCGGGGCGGATCACCTCGACGGGGCCGCCGCGGCGCTGGCAGCGTCCAATGCCGTCGGTGACGTAGATCGTCTGTCCGATGGGATGGGTGTGCCAGGCGGTGCGTGCGCCGGGGGTGAAATGCACGCTGGCGGCCTGCAGTCGTGACGGTTGGGTGGGGCTGGTGATCGTGTCGACGTAGACGTCGCCGCTAAACCACTCGGCCGGACCTCTCCCTGTGGCAATCGAGCTTCTCGTGATCTGCATCGCGGTCTCCTAACGGTCGATCATTTGCTGGGCGGCTTCCGAGTAGCGCGCACCCTCGGCCTCGATCTGCACGTCATCGATCTCGCGCCACTCTTCGGGGGTGAGTTCGATGTCGGCGGCGGCCAGGTTCTCCTCCAGGCGGTGCAGCTTGGTCGTGCCGGGGATCGGGACGATCCACGGCTTCTGGTGAAGCAGCCAGGAGAGCGCGATCTGCGCCGGTGTCGCCTGCCTGCGCTCCGCGATCCGCGCGAGCAACTCGACGAACACCAGGTTTGCCTCTCGCGCCTCACCGTCGGCAAAGCGCGGGACAGTGTTGCGGAAGTCATCGCTGGAGAATTCCGTACTCGTATCGATCGTGCCGGTGAGGAACCCCTTGCCGAGCGGACTGAACGGAACCAGGCCGATCCCGAGCTCCTCCAACGTGGGCAGGATTGCCTCCTCGGGCTCGCGCCACCACAGTGAGTATTCGCTCTGCAGTGCGGTCACCGGCTGCGCGGCGTGGGCGCGGCGGATCGTCTGCACTCCCGCCTCGGACAGGCCGAAGTGGCGGACCTTGCCCTCGTCGATGAGTTCTTTGATCGTGCCGGCGACGTCCTCGATCGGGACGTTCGGGTCAACGCGGTGCTGGTAGAGGAGGTCGATGGTGTCGGTGCGCAACCGCTCGAGCGACCCCTCCACGCTCCGGCGGATGGTGTCGGGGCGGCTGTCCAGCGCGCCGGGCCCGATCGCTCCCTCCAGGTCGAACCCGAACTTCGTCGCGATCACCACCTGGTCGCGGACCGGCTCGAGCGCCTCGCCGACGAGCTCCTCGTTGGTGAACGGGCCGTAGACCTGGGCGGTGTCGAAGAACGCGACGCCGCGGCCGACGGCCGCGCGGATCAGGGCGATCATCGCCTGCTTGTCCGCGGGTGGGCCGTACCCGTGGCTCATGCCCATGCAGCCGAGTCCGATCGCCGAGACCTCCAAGTTTGTTCCGAGGATTCGCTTCACCATGTACTCATCTCCTTCGTTGATGTCATCGTCAGACCGTCCCGATCCGCAGCAGCGACTTGATCGCCCGCCGCTCGTCCATCGCCGCGTACGCCTCCGCGACACCGTCAAGATCGGTCGCGAAGTCGAACACGCGGCCGGGGTTGATCCGCTCCTCGAGCACATCGGGCAGGAGCTCCGGGATGTAGGCGCGGACTGGCGCGGACCGCCGCGAACGCCGACGTTGCGGAAGAACATGTCCCCGATCGGCAGCTCCACGCCATGAGGGACGCCGACGTAGCCGACCATCGACCCGGGGCGGGCGATCGAGGTCGCCGTTTGCATCGCCTGAGCGGTGCCGACGCACTCGAGCACGGCGTCGGCGCCGATGCCGTCGGTCAGCTCCTTGACCGCATCGGTCGCCTCCTCGCCTCGCGCCTCGACGACCTCCGTCGCCCGAACTCGCGTGCGAGCCGCTGGCGCACGGGGTTGCGGCTGAGCGCGATGACGCGCTCAGCCCCGAGCCGGGAGGCGGCAAGCACGCCCGACATGCCGACCGCGCCGTCGCCGACCACGGCAACCACACCACAGAAGACTTCTACGAGGATTGGGACCACGTCGCCACCGAGGTCGTCGCGATCCTCCGCTCCGAAGCCGGCCGCAACCCATACGACCGCGACCTCACGACCCTCATTGGCGAGCTCTCCACCCAGAGCGACCCGTTCCGCACAAAATGGGCCGCCCACAACGTCCGCTTCCACGACACCGGTACCAAACGACTCCACCACCCGGTCGTCGGCGGCCTCGAGCTGACCTATGAAGCCATGGACCTCTCAGCCGACACCGGACTGACGATGTTCGCCTACACCGCCGAACCCGGATCAAACTCCGAACGGGCGCTCACCCTACTCGGAAGCTGGGCGGCAACCATGACCCAGCCCGACCGCACTCCCTCGACCGACCACGCGTGACCCGCGCCCCAGCGGCCACCGGACCTACGCGACCGTGTTCGGTCAGAATGCTTGAGGGTGACATGGAGGACGACGACCGGCACACCCGACTGGCGCGGCGCGGCGGCAGCCGGTGAGTAACTCAGGAGACTCGCGCTACGGCGTGCTGTTCGAGCCCGTGAAGCTGGGGCCGGTGACGGCGCGCAACCGGTTCTTTCAGGTGCCTCACTGCAATGGGATGGGACACCTGCGGCCGTCGGCGCTGGCAGAGATGCGCGGGGTTAAGGCGGAGGGTGGCTGGGCGGTCGTGTGCACCGAGGAGGTCGAGTTCCATTGGGCTTCCGACCTGGCGCCGTACGCCGAGGGCAGCCTGATCGACGACGACGACCTGCCGATGCACGAGTTGATGGTGAAGCGGGTGCATGCCCACGGCGCGCTGGCGGGGTGTGAGCTGGTGCATTCGGGGCCGACGGCCACCAACCTCGAAATCCGCCAGGCACCGATGGGGGTCGCCCACTCCCGGTCGCCGGAACTCACCCGGTTCAAGCCCGCGGGATGACCGCGCGAGACATAGCCGACCTGCGCCGCTGGCACCGTCAAGGTGTGGAGCGGGCGATCCGAGCGGGGTACGACCTGGTGTACGTGTATGCCGGGCACGGGCTGGCGACGCTGCAGACGTTCCTCTCGCGCCGCTTCAACACACGCACGGATGCCTACGGAGGCTCGCTGGAGAACCGCGCGCGACTGCTCCGGGAGGTGCTCGAGGAAACGCTGGAGTTGGCCGAGGGTCGCGTGGCCGTGGCCTGCCGCATCTGTGTCGACGAACTCGTTGGCGCGGCCGGTCTCGAACGGTCGGAGACCGAGGAGCTGCTCGGCCTGATCGGCGAATTGCCCGACGTCTGGGACTTCATGGTCGGCGACTGGGACTTCGACTCGATCACTTCTCGCTTCGCGGACGAGGGCTGGCAGGAGCCGTTCGTGCGTGGCCTGAAGGCCCTGACGTCCAAGCCGGTGGTCGGCGTTGGCCGCTTCACGTCGGCCGACACGATGGTCCGGATGATCCGCGACGGGGTGTTGGACATGATCGGCTCGGCTCGGCCGTCGATCGCCGACCCGTTCCTGCCCAGGAAGATTCAGGAGGGGCGTTGGGACGACATCCGGGAGTGCATCGGGTGCAACATCTGCGTGGCGAGCGACTGGACGATCACCTCGATGCGGTGCACACAGAACCCCACCGTTGGCGAGGAGTGGCGCCGCGGGTGGCATCCAGAGCGGATCCGCAGCAACGCGAGCGACGCCAAGGTACTCGTCGTCGGTGCCGGCCCGGCAGGACTCGAGGCCGCGGTCTCCCTTGGCCAGCGCGGCTATGACGTCGTCCTCGCCGAGGCGGCGGCCCGCCAGCTCGGCGGGCGCGTGGCGCTCGAGGCTCGACTGCCCGGGCTCGCGGCGTGGATCCGGGTGATGGACTACCGGCTCGCGCAGCTGCGCAAGCTCCGCAACGTTGAGATCGCGCGAGGAAGCACCGTCACCGCCGGGGAGGTCCGCACCTATGACTTCGACCACGTCGCAGTCGCGACGGGGTCGCGCTGGAGGGCGGACGGCGTTGGCCGCGCCTCGATGCACCCGCTCCAGATCGACGTCCGTCTGGAGGTCCTCACTCCGGACGATCTTCTGCGGAACCGGCTTCCGGCCGGCGAGCGGGTCGTGCTCTACGACGACGACCACTACTACATGGGCGGGGTGCTGGCGCAGGTGCTCGCGGGCGCCGGAAAGCAGGTCACGCTGGTCACACCCGAGTCGCTGGTCTCCGCCTGGACGCAGCACACGATGGAGCAATCCCGCATCCACGCCCAGCTCGTATCCGCCGGCGTCAAGCTCGTCCTTTCCCACTCGCTCAGGGCGGCGGGTCCAGACGCCGTCCACTTCCGTTGCGTCTACACCGACGAGGACACGACGCTGGCCGCGGACGCGATCGTGCTGGTGACGGCTCGGCTGCCCAACGACCAGCTGGCCATCGACCTCGGCGAGGGCGACGACGGGCCGGCCGTCGAAACGATCGGAGACGCACTCGCTCCGAGCACGATCGCCCAGGCCGTCTGGGACGGTCACCGGTACGCCGAGGACCTCGACGACCCTGCCGCTCGGGACCGCGACCGCGCTCCCTTCCGGCGCGAGATCATCGCGCTGGCGCACGACTGAGCGCAACTTGCTTGGCGCGGTGGTTTTTTCGCCAACCGGGCTTGACAGTCGAGGACGGATGGCTTAACCGTGCACCATGATGCGAGCACGAATCGCTGCTGGTGCGTCGTGAGCGGAAGCGAGGAGACCAGTCGGGCCTGTTCGAGGGGTGACGATCCGGCCTACGAGCGCTTCGACGCACGTATGCGGGAGCGACTGCTTGCGCTTGCACTCGAGTCTCTGGTCGCCGAGCATCGCCGGCGCCCCTTTGGCCCGCACAGCGATGGGCTCGCTCGCCTGCTGTCCTACTTCCGCGGCGCCGAGATAGCCGGGAAATACGTGATCTTCGGCCTGGATGGCAACGCGGGCTGGGTGCTCGGGCGGATTAGTCGACCCCGAGCGGAGGGATCGGTGGAGCTGGACATGTCAACCGTCTATGAGTCGTGCGAGGACGCGGAGCATGCTGTGCTCCTCGCGCGGGTGCAGGCGCTGCGCGAGGAGAGCGGACCCACGTGAGCATCCCCGATCCGCCTCCGAGACTCTTTGGTTATGCCTCCACCTTCAGCGCATGCGCAGGCCAGACGCTCTCTTTTCACGTCAGCGGCGAGAAGGTCGACGGGTACGTCGCCCAGCTGGTGAGGCTCCGGCACGGTCACGACGGGCCCGGAAGCCTGGGGTTGCAAGAGACCGAGATCGAGTCGGCGATCGACGGACCACATCCCGCCGTCTTTCATGAGGCCCGCCCCGGCTCGTCGGTGGTGGTCGCCGATCCCGACGGCACGCTCATGGCCGAAGTCGAACTCGAGCTCGGCGTGATCCTGTGGGCGACCGCGCCTCAGCGGACGGAACGGCAGGGGATCGTCGGGGCCTGGTCTGATGATGACCGCGCCGGATACGCGATCTACCTCGAACAGGGGCACATCGTGTTCGTCGTCGGGGATGGCCGCGACAATTCGGCGCTGCGGATCGAGACGCCGGTGCAGCCCCGTACGTGGTACTCGATCACGGCCGGCTGGAGTGACGTCGAAGCGACCGCTTGGGTCCAACAGGCTTGCTGCGATCGCTTGGCCGGGTCGCGTCGGCTCGATGAGCCGACGGCCCGCCGCGAAGGCTCGGTCGCTGTCGGTCCCAGCTCGACGGCCCCTCTTCGCATCGCGGCGCTCTCGCAGCGCGCCGGTGGCGAGTGGATGGCCTGCTGTCACTTCAACGGCAAGCTCGAGGCGCCATGGGTGGCAAGCACAAGGCATGGTGGGACGGCGCGGGCTTCGTGGCGGTTTGACTTGTCCTCGCGCCCCGACGGGCTGCTGCTCGACGACGTGGTGGACGCCTCGGAGCACAGGTTGCATGGGGTGACCGTGAACCAGCCGACGCGAGGCGTCACCGGTCACAACTGGTCAGCCACAACGGACAGCTACCTCCAGTCGCCCGACGAGTACGGGGCGATTCACTTCCACGAGGACGACCTGGCAGACCTGGAGTGGCCCGCCGCGTTCGAACTGACCGTTCCCGAAACGCTGACCAGCGGCGTCTACGCCGCCCGCCTCCGTGGTGACGGCTGCGAGGAGCACATTCCGTTCTTCGTCCGCCCGGCGCCGGACGGGCCTCGGCAGCGCGTCGCCGTCCTGTTCCCCACCGGTTCCTACCTTGCCTACGCAAACGACCGTCTGCCGCTCGACGTGCCTGGGGCCGAGCTGTTGATCGGACACGTCCCGGTGCTGCACTCGGATGATCTTGACCTCCAGCGGCATTACGACTTCGGACACTCGTGCTATGAGCTCCACGCGGACGGGTCGGGGGTGGTGTTCAGCTCGCGGCGCCGCCCGATCGTGAACCTGCGCCCCCGCTATCGCGGCTGGTTCATGGCTGACGCCCCGTGGCAGTTCCCCGCCGATCTGATGATCGTCGACTGGCTCGATGCTCAAGGGTTCGAGTGGGATGCACTCACCGATGAGGATCTTCACCGCGACGGGGTCGGCCTGCTCGAGCCCTACCAGGTCGTCATCACCGGAAGTCACCCCGAGTATGTGTCGCGTCGCGAGCTCGACGCCCTCGAGGACTACGTCGCGGCCGGCGGAAGGCTGATGTACGTCGGCGGCAACGGGTTCTATTGGCTGGTCTCCTACCACCCGGAGCGGCCCTATGTGATGGAGGTCCGCCGGTCGGAGAATGGATCCAGGCCGCACTCGGCCCCGCCGGGCGAGCAGATTCACGCCATGAGTGGTGAGCGCTGCGGGCTCTGGCGCAACAAGGGACGCGCGCCACAGCGCCTCACGGGTGTCGGCTTCTCCGGAGAAGGGTTCGATCGCTCGACGTATTACGAGCGGCTTCCCGACAGCTTCGACACGCGCGCCGAGTTCATCTTCGACGGAATCGGCGCAGATGAGCGAATCGGCGACTTCGGCATCGTCGGCGGCGGCGCAGCCGGCGCGGAGATCGACCGCTACGACGAGTTGCTCGGATCGCCCCATGGCGCGCTCGTGCTCGCGTCCTCGATCGATCACTCAGACGACTATCAGCGTGCGTCGGAGGAGTTGCTCGAGACACCGCCCACGACCGGCGGCTCGCGCGACCCGGCATTGCGCTCCGATCTCGTGTACATCAGCTACCCCGCCGGAGGTGGCGTGTTCTCGACCGGATCGATCGCGTGGACCGGAAGCCTGTCGCACAATGGCTACGAGAACAACGTCTCGCGGATCACCGGGAACGTGCTCCGACGTTTCGTCGATCCCGAGCCGTTGCCATAGGCATCGGTTTAGGCTGTCCCGATGGATGTCTTCCTGGCCGTGGCAAGCAAGCGTGAGGTTCGCGACTACGCCGAGCGACCGGTGCCCGACGATGTCGAGCGGCGGATTCTCGAAGCGGGCGGCGTCGCCGGCAGCTCGCGCAACAACCAGGCCCGCCGCTTCATCGTGGTCACCGACCCTGCCCTACGCGAGCAGCTGGCGGATGCCGTGTACGCGTCCAGCAACGTGCGCGGCGCCGCGCTCGTGGTCGCGATCGTGGCCTGGGGACGAGGGCCCACTGCCTTCGATGTCGGCCGCGCCGCTCAGAACATGATGCTGGTCGCCTGGGAGGACGGTGTCGGCTCATGCCCGAACGGAATCGCCAAACCCGATCAGGCAGCTCAGGTGCTGGGGCTCGACGACGAGGAGCGTGCCGCGATCCTGATCACGTTCGGCTACCCCGCGCATGGCCGCGAGCCCGAACGGCACTCCGCCGCCGAGTGGATCGCCCGCGCCGATCGCAGGCCCTTTGACGAAGTGGTTCAGCGCCTGTAGCCGGCCAAACGGGCTTCACCCGTCCACCGTCATCCGAGCTGCCGCGCGGGCCGCAGCGAGTCCAGGTCCCCGGCGAACACCTCATAGATCATGGGGCGGGTATCCAGGTAATAGAAGTACATCTCATCGATCCACGCGCTGAGCAGGATTTCAGTGCCGTCCTGGGTCAGCTGCTGTAGGAGCGATTGAGCCACCTCAATGCTGGGCGCCCAGTAGCCGACGTGATGTACGCCCTCGCCGTGCGTCGTGAGCCAGTCGTACAGAATGCCGTCTGGCGACGTCGGCTCGAGCAGCTCGACATACAGTCCTGGCGATATCTCCGCCTCGGCGCCGATCCACGTGAACTCTGCCGGCGAACCGCGTACCGTCAACTCGCGCACCCGACCCGGAACGTATTCGTAGACATCCCACGGCCCCCATCCCATCGTCTCGCGCAAGTGTCTGGCGCTGCTGTCGAGGTCGGCGACAATCGAGGCGATCTGGCTAATCCCAGGACGTCCCGGCTCGCCGTTCGCCGGCACGAGACCAGCGCGCAACTGCGGTTCGCTCACAACATGCCTTCCGTTTCCGTCATACCGGCAAGCCGGTGGTTGACCCCCTCGAGTGACGTCTGCGCTGGCACGTACACGGATTCGTACAGCTGCTCGTAGAGCGCCGCCCGTCGAGCATCGGGCTCGATCGGCACAGTCTTCGGCGCGAACCTCGCGACGGCATCCTCGTGGTCTCGGAACAGCCCGATCCCCACCCCGGCGAGCATTGCCGCCCCACGGGGGGTGACGTCCGGATCATCTACGACCTCGAGTTCCCGCCCGAGCGCGTCGGCGCGCGTCTGCAGCCAGAGCCTGTTCTTCACGCCGCCACCCATGACCACCAAGCGCCCCGCCGGCACGTCCGCCGCCCCCGTCAGCGCGTCTACAGAGGCGCGGGTCTGGTAGCTGAGCCCCTCCAACACGGCCCGTGTCATCGCCGTCCGGGTTGTCGAGCCGGTCAGGCCGACGAATGCGCCACGTGCCAGCTCATCGTGTCGCGGGCCGTAGGAACCGAACAGGTGCGGCACGAACACGACTCCTCCAGACCCGGCGGTCACCGCCGCGCACCCGGCGATGATCTCGTCCCACTCGCCCGGAGCGTCACCGTTTGACTGAAGTTCGCGCCGGCACCATTCGGTCACGCCGCCGGAGAGGGCCTCGATCCGGATCGCCCAGCGGTGCGGCGCCACGTGGGGGTCGCAGATGGCCCCGCTCTCGCACGCGACCGCTGTCAGGCACGGCTCACGAAGGCACGCCGTGGTGAGCTCCCATGTGCCGGTGAGGATGCCGACATCACCGGGTTCGGTGAGGCCGGCGCCGAACACGCCGACCATCCAGTCGGCGCCACCGAGTACGACCGGTACCCCGGCGTTGATACCGGTGGCACGTGCCGCCTGTGATGTGACCTCGCCGATCGTCACCCCCGCCTGTCTCGGCGGGGCGAACAGACCCTGGGGGAGGCTGAACGCATCGAGCAGCCCTTCGCGCAGGCGTAGCTCGCGTTGATCGAGCGTCAGGGTCTGGGAGGTAATCGAGTAGTCGGTGGCGAGCACGCCCGACAGTCGGTGCGCCAGCCAATCACCGACGAACACCCAGCGAACCATGCCGTCGGCGAAGCGTGGCTCGTGCTCCGACAGCCAGCCGATCCAGGCGGGAGGGTAGATCGAGTTGAGGCGGTTGCCCGCGACTGCGAACAGTTCCGTGTCGGTCAACCCGCTGCGGGTCAGGATCTTCGCCGTTCCGGCCGACGGATCCAGCCAGGTGACAAATGGAAAGGTCGGCGCACCCTCGTCGTTCAGCGGCACGCCGATCAGTCCAACCTGCGCGATCGCGAGCGCGTTCACAGCGCCGCCGAACGGCTCGACCACGCGCCGGCAGAGATCGGCGACCGTCAGCCACAGCTCCTCCGTCTCCCAGATGTCAACGGCCACGCCCGCGACCTGGATGCGGCGGTCTGGCGGGTCGGCGCGTTGTTCGTGGAGGTTGCGACCGTGCTCGTCGTACACCACGGCCTTGAACGAGGTGGTCCCGAGATCGAGCGCCAATAACCGGGTCATCGTCGCGCGCTTCAGTGACCCGCGATCTCGAGGCACTTGCCGCGTCGAGTGCCCGTTGGATTCGGACCTACAGACATGTCTGGCCTCCGTCGACCATGAAATAGCCCCCGGTGGCGTAGCTCGCGTCGGGTGAGGTCAGCCACGCGACCATGCCGGCGATCTCAGCCGGCTGGCCGATTCGGCCGAGCGGAATCAGGCGTTCTGCCTCGGCGAGCAACTTGGCGTCGGCAACGACGTGGGCATTCATCGCCGTGTCGATGAAGCCCGGCACAACGACGTTGACGCGGATCCCGAGGGGGGCCAGCTCGCCCGCCATATTGCGAGCCAGTGCATGACACCCTCCCTTCGAGGCGCTGTAGGCGTGCTCACCGTACGCGAACCCATACATCCCCGTCGGCGATCCGATCATTACGATCGATCCCCCTCCGGACGCCGCGATCAGTCGGACCGCGTGCTTGCACGTGAGGAACATCCCAGTCAGGTTCGTGCGGATGATTCGCTCCCAGACCGCCAGCTCCAGCTGATCGACGCGAGCATCGCCGGTGGTGCTCATGGAGATGCCCGCCGCCGCGACAGCAGCATCGAGACGGCCCCAGACGTCTGCAACCCGGTCGAACGCGCTCAGGACCGCCGCCTCGTCGGCGACGTCAGCGACGAGTTCGAGAACGTCAACTCCGTGTCCGCGTGCCTCCTGCGCCACGGCGGCGAGCTCGCGTTCTCGAATATCCACCAGCGCGACCGAGGTGCGCTCGGTCGCGAGGCGGAGCGCCGCCGCCTTGCCTATGCCCGCCGCCGCGCCTGTGACCAGCGCGCGTCTCGGTGTCTCGTGCATCAGGTCTGCGGCGGGCACGTCAGTGGAGCGCCTCGTCGGCCTGCATCGCGGGCTTCGCCGCACCGAGCCTGGTCAGAATGTCGCCGAGCGTGTCGTGGCCACGGACGAGGTCGATGACCGCGCGTTGCATGTCGGGGGGCGAGGGATGCCCGATCACGTTGCGACCGAAGGCAGTGCCTGCCACCCCACCGCGGAGCGCGTCGTCGACCGCCTGTAGCACCTCACGAGGATCGCCGGGAGCACCGCCGGCGATCACGATCGGGATCCCGGCCAGCTCGCAGATCCTCGCCATCGCCTCCGCCGAGCCGCGGTAGGAGACCTTCGCGAGGTCGGCGCCGGCCTCCCGGGCGGCGCGGGTCGCCCACGCCAGAGCCTCCACCTCGGTGGTTCCGCCAGAGGCAGGCGCCGGTGGTACGTGAACCTCCGCCAGCACGACGACGCCGAGCGCCTCGGCGTCCTCGCACAGTCGCGCGAGCGCGGCCAGCGACTCGTTCTCCCGATCTCCTCCCAGCTCGACATCGACGCAGACCGCATCCGCGCCGATCGACACGCTGGCAAGCACCGTGTTGAGGACGACCGGCGGCCGATCGCTGTCGTGCAGACCCGTGGCGCCACTCACTCGGACGATTAGCCCGACGGAGCCGGACAGATGATCCACGAACCGTTTCGCCTCTCCCCACCTGAGAATGACGGCATCGACCCCGACTGCGCCGGCCATGTCGACGAGCGCGCCCGTGTCCTGCGCTCCGGCGAATGGACCCACGGGCATGACGATGTCCAAGGGCAGGATCACGGCGTGCCCGGATGGATCGATCACGCGCTGCATCCGTCTCGCCTTGCCGGGGGCCGTCACAGCCGCACTTCACCCCCTCCTCCATCATCGGGGCTCGAGTACCTGTTCCACCCGCCCTGCCAGAGCGTTTCGAGCACCTCCGAAGGCCACTGAACCGCGGGCGCGTGCCGCCTGAGCGGTGTATTGTTAGTACATTACTACTAACCCGCGTCCGCTGCAACTACGGCGCAGCGGAGTCAGAGCTCTCGTTCGCGTCGCGTGCTGGCGGTGGTGTCGCCTCGACCATGGCGGGGGACGCGAGATGACACGCCACCTGCCGGCCGGAGGGAAAGGTCTGCACGGCCGGCACGACGCGCCTGCAGACGTCGATCGCCTCCGGGCAGCGGGTGTGGAAACGACAGCCCGCAGGCGGATTGATGGGACTCGGAATGTCGCCGCGTAGCGACACCCTCGCTCCGCTCCACCCCACCGCCGGGTCGGGTGGGGGCACCGCGCGCAGGAGCGCCCGGGTGTACGGATGAGCGGGACGCGAGAAGACCTCGTCACGCCCGCCGACTTCGACCAGCTGGCCCAGGTACATGACGGCCACGCGCGTGGCGATGTGACGGACCACGGCGAGGTTGTGAGCGATGAACACCATCGTCAGCGAGAGCTCATCCCGCAGGTCGGCGAGCAGGTTGAGGACTTGCGCCTGCACGGAGACGTCGAGGGCGCTGACGGGCTCGTCGGCCACGACGAACTCGGGCCGGAGCGCAAGCGCTCGGGCGATGCCGACGCGCTGGCGCTGTCCGCCTGAGAACGCGTATGGAAACCGATTTGCTGCATCGGGTGGCAGGCCGACGAGCTTGAGCATCTCGGCAACGCGATCGCGACGCTTCCTGGCCGAGCCGTAACCGTGCGTCTGCAGCGGCTCGGCGATGATTGCCCCAACCTTCATGCGCGGGTTCAGCGAGGCGTAGGGGTCCTGAAAGATCATCTGCGTCCGGCCGCGGAACCGCTTCAGCTCGGCGCCCTTCAGCTTGGTCACCTCGGCACCATCGAACTGGACCGAGCCGCGGGCCGGGCGACACAGCCCGAGCAGGGCGCGACCCGTCGTCGTCTTTCCGGAGCCCGACTCGCCAACGAGGGCAAGTGATTCTCCCCGCTGAAGCTGGAAGCTGACCCCGTCGACGGCGTGCAGCACCTGTGGCTTCCATTTCCAGCTGCGTGCCGCGAGCTCGAACGTGACGGCCAGATCGTCTGCCCGGACGAGTGGCGCAGCGCCGTTCTCCCCGCTCATGCGCGCGGGTCCTCATTTCTTACGTCGATCAGGCACGCCGCCTCGTGGGTGGGTGGAGCTTCCGCGACCCGCTCCAGGGCGGGTATTCGGTGCGACAGGCAGCCCGTACCCATGTGCACCGTGGCGAGAACGGACACCCGGCCACCTCTCGATAACCGGTCGGCGGTGACCCCGGGATCGTCGCCGGACGAACGTCGAGCGATGAATCGATCCGCGGCATCGAGTTCATCAGTCCGAGCGTGTAGGGGTGGCGAGGATCGGAGAAGATGTCTCTGGTCGTGCCAGATTCGACCACGCGGCCGGCGTACATGACGATCACGCGGTCGGTCACGCTGGCGACGACGCCAAGATCGTGGGTGATCAGAATCAATGCCATGCCGCGCCGTTTGCGC
This sequence comes from uncultured Solirubrobacterales bacterium, assembly GCA_963737535.1. Lineage (GTDB taxonomy): Bacteria > Actinomycetota > Thermoleophilia > Solirubrobacterales > Solirubrobacteraceae > Palsa-465. Next base: position 111,534 of record CAVTTU010000026.1, on the reverse strand, counting down.
TCGCGCTCAAGCAGGTCGAGGATCTGCGCCTGGATCGTCACGTCGAGCGCCGTGGTCGGCTCGTCGGCGACGAGCACGTCGGGGTTCGCGGCGATCGCCACCGCGATCGCAACACGCTGGCGAAGCCCGCCGCTCAGCTGGTGCGGATACTGCCCGAGCCGCGTGACGGGGTCCGGCACGCCGACCTCCTCCAGTAATTCAACCGCCCGCCGGTGCGCCTCGTCGGCGCTCATGCCGAGGTGAGCGACCATGCCCTCGGCAATCTGCTTTCCGATCGGCATCAGAGGGTCAAGCGATGTCATCGAATCCTGGAAGACCATCGCGATCCTCCGCCCGCGGATGTTCCGCAGGAGCTTTTTGTTGGCGTTAACGAGCGAGACGCCTCCGAGTGATATCTCGCCGTCCACGATCCGTCCGTTGCGGGGCAGGAGGCCGAGCAGCGCCAGGGCAATTGCGGTCTTCCCGGACCCGGACTCCCCCACGATTCCCACGGCTTCGCCGGCTTCGATCCGGAACGAGACATCGCGGACCGCGACGATCCGGCCATAGGACGTTCCATACACGGTCGAAAGACGCCGCACGACGAGCGCAGCCGACTCGTGGTCGTCCGGCAGCGTTGCCGGCACCGTCTCATTCATGTTCCGCTCAGGTCCTCGCGTGGTCGGTCGACTCGGTGACGGGTCATCCGAGACCTCCGAGTTTGACCTGCACGGTGCGCTCGAGTGTCGGATCGAGAGCGTCGCGGAGACCGTCGCCTACGAGTGAGAAGCCGAGCATCGCGAACATGATCGCGATCCCGGGGAGCAGAACGAGCCAGACGTCGTTGGTCATGTAGTTCTGCCCGTCAGCGATCATGTTTCCCCACGAGGCCGTCGGCGGATGGATCCCAAGGCCGACGTAGCTGAGCGCTGCCTCGAGCTGGATCGCGGTTGCCACCCCCAGCGTGCTGAACACGATCACGCTCGGCATCACGTGCGGCAGGACGTGGCGCACGAGGATTCGGCTGCGGCTCACCCCCGCCGTTCGCGCGGCCAGAACGAAGTCCCGTTCGCGCAAGGTGACGACCTGCGTGTAGACGACGCGGGCCAGATAGGCGCCGAAGCCGACGCCGACGATGATGCTGATCGACGCTACTCCCGGCTGCGTCACCGCCAGAATCGCGGTCGCGAGCAGCAATATCGGGAAGCTGAGGAGAACGTCTGCCAGACGCATCAGCAGCTTGTCCGCGAACCCCCCGAACAGACCGGCAACGCCGCCGATCAGGAGACCGAGCGCAGCACCGATGGCAGCCGAGCCAAGGCCGACGACGAGCGAGATCCGAGCACCGAACAGAAGCCGCGACAGTTCATCTCGCCCGAGCGGGTCGGTCCCGAGCAGAAACTGGCCGCCCGGCGGGCGTGGGTTTCCGGCCAGTGTCAGGCCGGTCGGAAGTTGTGTATTGGAGCCGTAGGGCGCGATCACTGGTGCGAAGATCGCGCCCAGGATCAGCAGGATGACGAACAGGAGGCCGATCATCGCCAGCCGGTCATGCCGAAACTCATACCAAGCGGTGCTCCAGTAGCCGCGCTCGGCGCCGAGCGGGTCGGACTCCCCGATGTCCTGTTGGCCGGGTGCTGTCTCGTCGGCAACCGCGGCGCCGACGCTAGTCGCCCTGGCCCCCGCGTTGAACGGTGAGAGGAACGCCCTCAGACCCCTGCCCACGCCGCGGCCGGATGGGGTGCGGCCGTCGGCGGCTGTCGGACCCTCGCCTGGAGGCTCTGGTTCTGCGAGACGGTCCTCCACAAAGCTACTTTATCGTAATGTAACTACATTGACAACGGGGCGCGGATCCAGCCGTCGCGGGAGCGCAGCTAACCATCGCCCTTGTAACGGCAGTTCATCTTGCCAATGTAGCGACATTATGATATTTGTAACCAGTGCGGACGGTGTGTCACTTGTGCTCGTCGCCGCGCCTGAGGCTATGACGTACGCCCGCCTGTCACCGCCGAGGGGCGCCGTCCGGGCGTGGCCTCGAGGTCGTCGATGACCCGTTACGTCGCTGGCAGGCTCGGCTGGGCGGTCGTTGTCGTGTTCGCGATGACTGTGATCACGTTCGGCGTGACGTTTCTGTCTCCGGTCGACCCGGCGCGCCTGTACGCGGGCGTGCGGGCGTCACACCAGGAGTACGAGCTTGCCCGGCACACGCTTGGACTCGATCAATCGGTGATCGTGCAATACGTCCGGTACCTCGGCCGCCTGCTGCACGGCAATCTCGGGAACTCGTTCTCAACCGGCGAATCTGTCCGCTCGCTCGTCCTCGGGCGCCTCCCTGCGACACTCGAGCTCGCCGCGGCGGGACTTCTGATCGAGGTGGCGATCGGCCTTCCGCTGGGATTTTTGGCCGCGATAAAGTGGCACGGGCCGGCGGACCGCGCCGTGCTGACGGGCTCGTTGTTCGGCGTCGTGGTGCCGCAATTCGTCCTCGGCTTCGTCCTCTTGTACCTGTTTGCCTACAAGATCCCGCTGTTTCCGCTCGGGGCGTCAGCATCGCTGCCCGCGCTTGTGCTCCCCGCCCTCGCGCTCGGCCTGCCAGGTGCTGCCTGGTACGCGCGGATGGTTCGCTCGTCGGTGCTCAACGTGCTCGGCGAGGATTTCGTGCGCAACACCCGCGCCAAGGGACTGTCCGAGTGGAGGGTGATGGGGCGCCACGTCCTCCGCAACTCCGTTGGTCCGGCGATCACGATGATCGGACTCGATTTCGGGATCTTCCTCGGCGGCGTCTTGGTGGTTGAGCAGGTGTTCGGCTGGCCGGGGATCGGACAGCAGGCCTGGAACGCGATCAGCGCCAATGACATCCCGGTCGTTCTTGGCACCGTCCTCGTCGCGACGACTGCGGTCGTCATCTTCAACCTGATCGCGGACATCGCGAACGCACTGCTCGATCCGCGGATCCGATATGCGTGAGAGACCCCTTGGAGGCGGCCCCGCCCGTGTCGTCTCCGCCAATCGAGCCCGGAAGGCTTTGCGCTGGGCACCGAACCGGCCTGCGAGCACTCCTTGCACAGCCGGCGCAAAGATAGTATTGTTGCGACATTATTGGGCGGCGCCACATCGCGCTGCTGACTCGGGAGGCAGCGCCGAAGTGGTCGTTGCTGGGTCCACGCGCGATTCTGTGGGCGGCGTGGGCTTCCACCGGAGAGGGAGGCCTGTATGGCCGATGCATTCGAGCCGGGAACGGCAGCCGATTCCATTTCTGGGCATCTGACCCGACGCCAGCTGTTGGGCCAGGGAGCCGTGTTCGGTCTTGGAGCGGCCGGATTAGGTGCTGTGTTGAGCGCATGCGGTGGGAGTGCATCGACGTCCACCAGCGCACAACTCAACAAGCAGGCTGTCCTGAAGTTCTCGATGAGCACCACGATTCCTGGACTCGATGCGCAGAAGTGGTGGAACGGGGCCGCGGCTTGCGGCCAGCACGCGCTTTACGAGTCGCTGCTCACGCTCGATCCATACAGCAACGGCCATCTCGTGCCCCTTGTCGCCACCGGATTCCCGAAGATCGAGAACAACCATCTGCGCTACACGTTCACACTGCGTCCGGGGATCAAGTTCAGCAACGGCATGCCGTTGACCAGCGCGGACTTCAAATACGCCTTCGAGCGCCTCGTCACCCCGTCCTTCGCCTCGGAGATCGGCCCCCTGTACACGTCATTGCCGATCGTCGGCATGTCGGCCGTCCTGAACGAGAAGGCGAAGACCCTGAGCGGTATCACCACCCCCGATCCTCAGCACATCGTGTTCGATTTCGACGTTCCCGACAGCGCTTTCATCTATGTCAACTCACACTACATGGCGGGTGCCGTACCGCATGCGCTGGTTGAGCAGATCGGGTTTAACCGCTTCAACTGGGCCCCGGTCGGCACTGGGCCATTCACTGCCCACGTGACCAATCGAGAGAGTTCGATCACTCTCAACCGGAACAAGAGCTATTGGAATGCTGGAATACCGCGATACGCGGGCGTCACCTGGCGGATGGGCATCCAGAGTTCGCTGGGCATGATCCGGATTCAGGACAACCAGGATGACATGATGTACGACCCGGTCCCCGCAGGTTCCGTCGCCAGCGTCCTCACACCCAGGTATACGGGCGACCACCAGGCCGTCAAGACGACTCAGAACAATTGCTATTGGCTGTCGTTGAGCCTCAAGGACCCGGTGCTCAAGAACCTCAAGGTGCGCCAGGCGATTGCCATGGCCGTCAACAAGCCACGGATCCTCCAGGCGATGCATGGACTCGGCACGGTCGCGAACGGGAGCTTCTTCTCCCCGCTGAGCCCCTATTTCGATGACGGCGTCGCCTACTCCTACAACCCATCCGCGGCCAAGAGCCTCCTTGCCAGCGCCGGCCTGCCGAGCGGTGCCAGCGTCAAGATGTGGAGCTCGAACCGCTTCCCCTTTGAGGCCGTCGCACAGGTTATCCAGGCGGACCTGTCGGCGATAGGGCTCAATGTCAATTACGTCCCGATGGAGTATGACGCATTCGTGACACTCGCCGGCAGCCTTCCCGCCGGGATGCTGCTGTGGGCGTACGAGCTGCTGTATCCACATGGCTCCTACATCGTCGACACGTCGTTCACCACGGCTGGGATCTCGGGCGGCACGAACTACGCCTACGTGAAGTCGCCGACGCTCGACAAGCTGGCGACGCAAGGCCACCGCGCGACCACTCCTTCGGAGATCGCGTCGATCTACCGAAAGATCGCCAGGATCGTCGTGCGCGAGGATGCGCTCTGGGTCCCGCTCGTGTACCCGCAACGGCTCGACTTCGTCAGCGCCCGGGTGCGCGACTTCCAGGCATCGGCGAGCTATGGTGAGGACCAGGAGAGGAACTTCTATAAGTACGCGCTCGCGTGATCCGCTTACACGGGGGGACGGGGAATTGACGTGCCTGTAGGCCACAGTCAACCAACACAGCGCAGCTCAAGCTCCAGGAAGACACGCTGGACTGACGCAACGATCAGTGAGGAAACCGGAGTTCCGCTCTACCTTCAGATCCGGAATCTGCTTCGCGAGAGGATCCGGCTCGGCGAGTGGAGCGCCGAGGAGCCGATGCCCACGGAGGAGGATCTTGTGGCGCACTTCGGCGTCAGCCGGACGACCGTCCGGCAGGCAATGAGTGACCTCGCGAACGAGGGTCTCGTTGTGCGCCGACCTGGGCGCGGCACATTCGCACGTCAGCCACTGATGGTGCTGCGGATGCAGCAGTGGCACAGCCTCACCAAGGACATCGCGCAGCGCGGATTGGCGCCGTCCAAGAAGATCCTGTGCGTGGAGCGACGAACGGCCGGTGCTGAGATCGCCGACCGTGCGAAGGAGCTCGTCGAAGGCGAGATGCTTCACATTCAGTCGATCCGCTACGCGGATGACATCCCAATCGTCCTGCTGGACCAGTATTACCCGTACGAGCTGTGTGGATTCCTCGCAGAGGTACCGCTGGATGACCCAAACCTGACCAGTGAGGGCATCCTGGCGGAGCACGGAATCATCGAGATGCGCGCTGAGGGGGAGATTATCGCGACCACGGCCTCGGAGGCCGAAGCGAAATACCTCAATGTAAAGCCCGGGTCGGGACTCATAGAGATCGCAACCAAGGCGTACAGCGCCGATGGCCGTGTCGTGGAATACACGCGCGGTGTAGTCGTCACCGCGTCCTACCCACTGGCCCTGTACAGCGACTGGAGCACCGAGGGCGTGGCCTTGCCGCCACCCCTCTCTCAACGCCGGTCACAACCCAACCCGGTGGATTAGACCTGACCAGGACGTCGCGCGAGCCGTCACCGGCCTTCGGTGTCCGGTATGTCCGCGTTGACCCCCTCGTCGAGCGGCCGGATCACGAGTTCGCTGATCACCACGTGCGGCGGCTGCTGAAATGCGAACACCAGCGCTCGAGCAACATCCTCCGGCGCCAGTGGATGAATCTGCTCGAGAACGGCTCGGACTGAGGCGGGTCCCCGGGTCAGCGGCGTATCCACAGTCCCGGGCTCAACGACGGTGGTGCGAACGCCGTACTCGGCGCACTCCATCCTCAGCGCGTACGAAAAACCGACAACCCCGTATTTGCTGGCTAGGTACGCGGGCTCGCCCACGTACGGCTCGCGGCCCGACGTGGACCCAACGATCAAGATGTGACCCTCACCCTGTCGTCGCATCACCGACAGTGCCGCACGAACGCAATGCATCGTGCCGAGCAGGTTCGTCTGCACGACTGCGGCCCACCGGGCCGGATCACCGCTCGCGATCCGACTCTGCTCCGCGATGCCCGCGTTCGCGACTAGGAAGTCGAGCCGTCCCAGATCAGCATTCGTCCGCTCGACGAGCCGCTGCACGGCGTCATAGTCGGTGACGTCACATTCGGCCACCGTCGCCGTCGCACCGAGCTCCTCCACCTTTGCGACCAGTTGCTGTCCGTGGTGTGTCGCGACATCAGCTAGCACAAGCGATGCCCCAAGACGGGCAAATTCCACTGCCGTGGCGGCACCGATCCCCGACAACCCCCCGGTGATTATTCCAACGGGCCCCTTGACCGTGCTCATCGAGTCGGGAGTGTACTGAGCAGACAACTCAGTCAGATCCAGCTGAACCGAACGTCAAGGTCGGCGAACTCACGGTAGCGCCGCCGGTTAAACGCGTGCGGAACCACCGCCGAGAAGAAGTGATCGGCGGGCGCCCACATCGCCACCCAGCCGATCAGGGTGATGCCCTGGGCGATACCCGCGACCACGAGGTCGTCGGTCACGCGCTCGAGCACCGTCGCCACGCCAATGCTGACCACCAGCGCGAACAGACCCACCACGAGCGTGACCCGGTTTCGGCGCGAGAGTGGACCGGCGTGGCGCAGCGGCCCGCACGAGGCTCGCAGATCAGTTCGGATCGCCGCCCGGACCGCATTCTCGTCAGTGCTCGCGCGCTCAGAAGCGGGCAGGATGAGCGTCAGCGCGCCAAGAACCTGAGCGTTGCGTCAGTGACGACCCGGCCAACGCCGACGTGGTCGGCGGGGCCCCGGTCGCCGGCAAGCCGGCGGTGCCGTGGTCGATCTTCCGCCAGCAGGAAAACGGAACCTCGCAACCCCACGATCAGATCTTCAGCCGTTCGTTCGCGGCTGGCGCGTGGTCTGACGCGTGGCGCCGGCACGGTCGGCGGGCGCTCGAGTGCGAGTCCTCACGTTCAGTGGCTCGTTGAACTTCGATCAGGGGCAGGACGGCGAGGCGCCAGCGATCGATTTCGCCGGCGCCGGACTAGCCGTGCCGTGTGCCACGTGGTATGAGCACACTACCTTGCACCTCGTTCCGTAAGAACAACATCTTCGCCAGTCTCTTCGACTTCGTCGCGGAGATGCGAATCAATAAGTGGATCTTCGCGGCCAGAGCCGTGCACCGTGTGTCGCACCGTCCCGGTCCCGTCATTGAACATCCACACCATGAGTCCGCCGAGAATCCGTCGGTGGCGGGCGGGTCGGCGGCCGACGCGACCAAAGCGGGTCCGTGGGTGACCTGGCAGGAGACGACGAACCTCCCGGTTGACCGCAGGGCCCAGATCTTCGTCAGTCGTCCGCTGGGCCCCGGTCAGACCAATTGCGACGGAGTCACGCCGGCTGGCGTCGCTGACGGTACCGGGCATGTCCCGGCGATCGGCGGTTTCTGCTTTCAGCAGACCGGAATTGGACGCGTGGGTAGCGGGAGCGCCGATCCCAGTCTGAACATCGACCCAACGCGCAACGGCGTGGAGCCCGATATCGCTTTCACGGGCAAGAACGCCGCCGGCGTGCAGGACGGTGTGCCGTGGGTCGTCTGGTACGAGAAGGACAACACCAACTCCCCCATCAGCGGACTGACCCACAGCAACGAGATGGTGTTCGCGGCCAAGGGGCTCGCCGATCCCACGCCCGGCCACGGCGGCTTCAACTGGACAGCGGTCGGCAATCAGAACAGCGCGTTGCTGGACGCCACTGGCACCAACCAGTTCGGTGGATGCGCCGCGTCTGACACCGCCGAGGCGGGGTGCTCGCTGAACGCGAACGCCGGCGCCAACGCGGAGGACCCGCGCGTTGCGGCCGGGACGATGAACCCCATGGGCGCGACGGTGCCATGGGTGGCATGGGACGAGACGAGAGACGGGGTCAAGCAGATCTTCGTCTCGCGACTCGTCGGCGGCACGCATTTCGAGCTGGTCAACAACGGCGCACCGATCTCGGTGGGCGGCAACCGCTCGACCCGGCCTGACATCACGTTCTCGGGCAACACCCCGTACGTCTCGTGGCGCGAAAAGACGGGCCATGGGACGGACACGGGGTTCGTCGGCCACTTCGTGAACCCCGCGAACCCGACGTTCGTGCTCGACGAGCGCGATGTCCCACTCACCCCGAGCAGTAAGGCCGACGTGCGTCAGCCGATCTCGTCCGCTTGCACCGCCAACCCGTTCAATAACGACGGCCAGGCGTGCCAGGGCAACGCGGTCGGAACGCCGTTCTTCCTGTTCACCAATGGGAGGCACCCGCGGAGCCTGTTCGCCGACGCCTACCAGCCCGGCGCGCCGGTCACCGGCGCCGCCAGCGCCGTGACCAACAGCTCCGCGACGCTCAGCGGATCTGTCAACCCCGACGGCGCATCGGTCAACGTCTCATTCCAGTTCGGGACGACCGTCGCCTACGATCAGACAACTCCGGCGCAGAAGACCGGACCCGACAACGCCGTCGACACGTTCAGCGCCCAGCTGAGCGGTCTGCCGGCCGGAACCACGATCCACTACCGCGCGGTGGTTGTCTCCGACTTCGGCACGTTCGTCGGAGCCGACCGGACCCTCCGCACCGACGAGGCGGCAGGTAGCACGTCGGTCGGTCAGGCGACCGTGTCGGGCACGACCGCCAACGTGCCGGTGTCCTGCACCGGTCAGACCGGCGCGACCTGCAGGCTGGCCTTGCGGCTGGTCAGCCAGCGATTCGCAGTCGTGGGGAGGACGATCGTCACCCTCACCGCGGGCCAATCGCAAACCGTGCCGGTCGAGCTGGATAGGCTCGGGGCGGACATCCTCGCGAGGCATCATCAGCTGAACGCGACGCTGGGGATCTTTCAGCTCCTGCCTGGAGGACACATCGCCACGGTGTCAACGCAGTCAGTGATGTTCGAGGGCGCGTAGCGCAAGATCGGCACCGATGACCGTCGGGCGACGCCCGACCGCCATCCTATAGACGCACCACTCGGGCCCGGCAATCTGCCGGGCCCGAGCGCTTCCGCGGCCCTCTGACGTGATCTGCGGGTTCTGCCCGTAGCGCCTCGCGGGTGCGGCGGCCATCACTGGAGCGGCTGCCGCGGCGAGCGTTTCGGCAAATGCCTATGTTCTCCGACGTGGAGAAAGCACGCGCACGCGCCCCGAGACGTCCACAGCCGCCGCGGCGGAGGTTCACCATCCTTCTTCTCGCTCTTGCGATGCTGACGACTACGCTCGCGGGCTGTGGGCAGGGTGCGGCCACCGGCACCGGCTCCACCGCCGCTGTCTCAAGCCCGGCCGTGGCGAGCACCGCGAGGAGCACGCAGACACGTGCGGCACACAGGCGATCGCACCGGAAAGCCAAGCGCAGCAGCCCGGTTAGGCTCGTGTATTCGACCGCATCGGGTCAGGTCGTGCAACCCCAACCTGCCGCCGGCAGCTGCCACGCGCTCGGGCAAGGCCGCCACTCGCGGCCGGACCCGCGCTGCACCCCGGGCGCGCTGAACCCGGCCGTCACCCAGACCACGATTGGCCGGACCATCTGCATGCCAGGCTGGACCGAAACGGTGCGCCCGCCCGAGTCGGTCACCGAGACCGAGAAAGCTCAGAGCCTGGCGGCCTACGGGGACACCGGGTCGATGCACGACTACGAGTACGACCATTTCATCCCACTCGAACTCGGCGGCGCGGTCAACGACCCGCGCAACCTGTGGCCCGAACCGGGCGCCAGCCCCAACCCCAAGGACTCGGTGGAGGACACGCTGCGCCGCGAGGTGTGCGACGGGCAGATCACGCTCACCCACGCCCAGCACGCCATCGCCTCCAATTGGATCAAGCTGGCCGGCGCATCATCGGCCGCAGGCAGCGGCACCTCCACGCACCGCCCACCGGCCCCGGCATCCGCCCGCGGCCACTGCTCGCTCAGCGCCTCCTACTCAAGCCACTACAACAACTACAACGTGTACGTGCACTCAAACCAGCCCGATCACACCGTCACCGTCACAGACAGCTCCGGGCGCCAGGCCAGCTGGCACACCGACTCCACCGGCTACGCCGACGTCTACTTCAAGGCGCCCGCCAGCGCCGCGGGCGAGACCGTGACGGTCCACGTGGGCACCGCCGCCTGCCAAGGCCAGCTCTAGTACGGCCGAGCGCCCACGGGCGGCGAGACGCCGACCGGACCGGACGTAATTGCGTGAGGTCGTACTAGCGATGGGAACCGGCGAGGACGGTGAAGGTCAGCGTCACCGGTCGTGACCGGTTGCCGGCCGCGTCCTCGGCGACAAGCCGGGCCCGGTAGCTGCCGGGCTTCAACTTCAGCCGCCCCACGCGCCCGCTGAACCGGACCTTATTGCCACCCCTTCGCAGTTGCCGGCTCAGGGTCACGACGGTCACCGTCCTCTTGCAGCTCGGCCGCACCCCATGTCGTCTCGGCCGGCAGCGATGCCCGATCCGGATCCCGGGCACGTGGTGGGAGATCGCGATCGTCGTGCGCGCGTTCTCCGACAGCGTGAACACGAAGCTGGTCCCCCGCGCCGCCTGATGGCGCGTCTGACTGGTCGTCCGCGAAGCCACGATCGCCGTCCGGCCCGAGCCGACCTCGAACCGCCGGTGGGTCAGGTGGGCGCCCGAGATCCGGGGCGGCGTCGTGTCGTGAGGTGCGCCGGCCGGACAGGCCTGGGAAACCGCGCGGAGGAACACGTGGCCGTAATCCGGACCGTAGCTCGGAATCGTCAGGTCGGTTGAGTTCGAGTCGAACGCGGCGCACCCGCCGTTGCCGCTGAGGCTGCCGACGAAGGCGCCGAGATGCGCTGGCCCTCCGGCCCGGCCAACCGATACAAGTGCCGTTGTGCCTCGGCTCAGCTCGCGGAGGAAGACCTGGAAGCCGATCTGCAGCGCGGATTCGGCCGGCGGCTCGGTGGCGAATAGGACTCGGCTTCCGTCATCGCTCAGAGACGGCTCCGCGGCTCTGCCCACCGGTGCGCCGTTGGGGCCACGGGAAGCCAGCGTCGTGGTGCCCGTGACAAGATCGTGCACGAACACCTGGGTGGATCCCGGCACCATGCCGAAGCCAAATCCGTCGGCCAGCTGTATGAAGGCCACACGGGTGCCGGAACGGCTGATTGACGCCTCATCGGCGTTGTCATGGACGGGATTGCCATCCTGCGGCACCGAGGCCCAGACGATCTTGTTCGTTCGCAGGTCGCGCACATAGATCTGGCTACCGCCCATCGGGTTACCGCCGCCGAGGTTCGAGGCAATGCTGACGAACGCCACGCGCGAGCCATCTCCGTCGATGTCGGGGTTGCGAGCGTCGGCGTTCGCGGGCGTCCCGTCGTTGCTGCGATCGGCTAGGACCGTGGCTTCCGCGTGAACGAGGTCGACCACGTACACATGCGTGTTGAAGTCGCCCGGAGGTGCCTGGGGTGCGTCGGGACTGTTTGAGCTGTACACGAGATGGGTTCCGTCGGCCGAGATCTCCGCGGTCTTGACGCCGCCCGACAGCGGGGCCCCTGCTGATGTGCGGTCGACCAGCGTGGTCTGGCCCGAGCCGAGGTCGCGGACGTAGACATGCTCGACGTGGGTTGGGTTCGGGCCGCTGCCCAGGTTGGAGGCCGTGCTGAGAAACGCCACCTTGTTTGCCGAGGAGTCGACCGATGGATCGCGGCTGCTTGAATCCCCGACAGCGCCGGTCGCTGAGGCGCTCACGAGCGTCGTCTGTCCGGACACGACGTTGCGGGCCAGCACTTGGCTGTTGAAACCATCGAGGCTCTGGCTTGTCAGAGCGCCTCCGAACACGGGTGACGGAGACGAGAAAACGACCACCCGACCGTCGGCGCTGACCGCATGCAGGGCATCGATGAACGAACCCGCGACCGCGCTTGTGCGCGGATGAGAGCCGACCGGCTGAGAGACGTTGACCAGATGGCCGCCACCGCTCACGAAGGCCTGTTCATTCACACCATCGGCGCCGGGAAGGCTGGACGCGGCGCTGTCGAAGGCCACCACGGCGCCGGCGGCGGCGCCGGTGCCGTCGCGGACATCCCCATTGGCCTTGCTCGTGGTCTCGAGGTGCACGAAGTTGCCGTCGCCCGGGTGCGCAGGTTCGGCTGCGTACAGATCGCTGCCTCCGTTGGTGTCAGCAGGATCGAGCGCCGCGTCCGAGCGGAAGTACAAGCGGGCAGACGGCTTCGTGCCACTCGCGACGGGCTCGAACACCGGATCGCCGCCGCCGCTCCCGGTGCCACCCGGTCGGGGGACGTCGATGCGCTGCGCAGCGGTGACGGCGGGCACCACCGAGGCCATGAAGATCTGACCGGAGCAGCAGCCCTCGGCCGTTGACCAGGCTGCCAGCTTGCCGTCGCCGGACAGCGCCGCTTCCTCCGCGGTATCCGCACCGGCCGTCTGGCCCGTGGTGAAGCTGACCAGGTGCGTCGTCTCGCCGGCGGTTCCGATTCCGGTTCGGACGTAGAGATCATCGTCGCCCGTGGTGTCATCCGGGCTGAGGCTCGACTCGGTGATGAAGGCGACCGCGTCTCCGTGGAAGTCGATGGCCGGCAGAGCGTTCTGGCTCACACCGCTCGCGTCGGTCCCAGCCGAGCTGACGCTCACCATGTGCGTGGTGCCCGAATCCAGCGAGCGGACGTACGCGTCGGTCGAGCCATCGATCGCATCGGTGTTGTCCGCGTGCAGCTTTCCGAATGCTGTGAAGGCGACATGCCGACCATCTCCGGAGATGACTGCCGTCAGCAGCGATCTCGCGGGAGCGCCGGCGGCGCCGGTGGCGCGGCTGGCCAACTGGATCGCGCCCGTGGTCATGTCCTTGACGTAGTAGCCGTCGGACGGTGCGCCGGTGATCAGGTTGCTGGCATTGGAGAAGAACTCGACGAAGCGTCCGTCGGCGCTGATGGAGGCCTGGTTGCTCACCGAGGTGACGGACGGCTGTCCGCCGTGTGCCGAGACGTTGACCTGGGCCAGCGATCCAGTCCGGCGGTCCAGCCGGTACACATTCACTGCGCTGTCCTCATCGCCTTTCAGCAGCGAGTCCGACGACGAGCTGAACACGACGTAGCGTCCGTCCGCCGACAACGAGTGACTCTCCATGTTCGATGTGGCGATGCCGTCGAACGGCAGCGGCCCGAACCCGCTGGGCCGATCGACCAACGCGGTTGAGGACAACGGGACGGCGGCGGCGGCCCCGGCCAGGGTGAGCAGCAATGCCACCACAATCGTTAGCGCCGTCACGACGAGATTCGCCTGCAACCGGTGGGGACCGGTGGGCGGCTGGGTCTCCGGCGCAGCACCGGAAGCAGCGTCCTTGGCCATGTTGTGTCCTTCCCTTCTCGGGACTCGTGAGCTGGGGATACGGCGCCGGCACTCGTGGGCGTGCCATGCGCGCTGCCGGCGCGGACTCGGGGAGCCCTCAGGCTGTAGGTGCTAAGACGTGCGCCGTGCGACGTTCCTTCCACACGATGGAAGTCTCTGGTGCGGGGTCGGGGTCTCGGGTGCCGGGCTGAGGGTGTGCTTGGTCGAGCACACCTACCGGGCTGCGAAGTCCGGTGCGGTCATGTCACGCTTGAGGACCTTCCCCGTTGGACCCTTGGGCAACTCGTCGGCGAACCAGATGTGCCGCGGATACTTGTAGGCCGCCACTCGGTCCTTGGCGAATCCGCGGATGTCGTCCGCGCTGGCGTCCATGCCGGGCCTGAGCACAATCGCCGCGGCGACCTCCTCGCCCATCGCCGCGTCGGCAACGCCAATCACTGCGGCCTCGAGGACCGCGGGGTGCTCGTAGAGCACCTCCTCGATCTCGCGCGGGTACACGTTGAAGCCGCCCCGGATGATCATCTCCTTCTTGCGGTCGACGATGAAGAAGTAGCCGTCCTCATCTATCCGCGCCAGATCTCCCGTCAGCAGCCAGCCGTTGTGCAGGACCTCGGCGGTCGCGTCCGGACGGTTCCAATAGCCCTTCATCACGTTGTGACCGCGGATCGCGACCTCGCCGACCTCTCCGGGCGGCAAGTCGCGGCCCCCATCGTCGACGACCTTCATCTCGACGCCCCGGATGGGCGTCCCGATCGAGCCGGGCTTGCGCTCGCGCTCGAGATGGTTGAACGACGCCACGGGCGAGGTCTCCGAGAGGCCATAGCCCTCCAGCACGACACAGCCAAACGCCTTTTCAAAGCCGCGCATGACCTCCACCGGCATGGCCGAGCCACCAGAGACGCATGTTTGTAGGGACGAGACGTCGTACCGCCCGCGCGCGGGGTGGTTGAGCATCGCGTGGTACATCGTCGGCACGCCGTCGAACACGGTGACCTGGTCGCGCTGGATGATCTCCAGAGCCTTGGCGGGCTCGAAGCGCGGGATCATCGTCAGGCAGGCGCCGGCCCGCACCCCGGTGTTCAGGCAACACGTCTGCCCGAAGGAGTGAAACAGGGGAAGCGCGCCGAAGATCACATCCTGCTCTGAGACGTGCATGAGCTCGGTTCCGCCGTGCCGGCAGTTCTCGAGCATGTTGCAGTGGGTCAGCTCGGCGCCCTTGGGCGTGCCCGTGGTGCCCGAGGTGTAGAGGATCACGGCGGTGTCCGAGCCGTCGCGATTGACGTCCTCGGGTTGGGGACCCGCGCCCGCGAGCAGCGACTCGAACTCGCTGGGTTCGACGATGATCACCTCGGCTCCGGCCGTCTCGGCGCCTTCCTCGGCCGACGTCGCGAAGGCACCCCAAACGAACAGCTGCTTGGCGCCAGAGTCCGACAGGTAGAAGCCCACCTCCCGCCCCTTCAACAGAACGTTCATCGGCACGACGACGCCGCCAGCTCGTAACACGCCGTAGTAGATGAACCCGAAGTACGGCACGTTCGGAAGCATCACCCCGACACGGTCGCCCGGCTGCAGGCCCTTTTCGGTCAGCAGGCCCGCCACTCGGGCGGCGCCCTCGTTGAGCATGTCGTAGCTGACGGTGTTGTCGTCGAGCTTCAGCGCGGGCCGATCGCCGTGCATGGATGCGGTCTGGGTTAAAAGCTGCGCGAGGTTGGTTGCCATCGATGATCTCCCTTCTCGCACCACGCGGGGCTGTTCTCAGCCCGGAGGCTCGAACGCGCCCGGATGGCCAGCAGGGTGGGAACCTCCGGGACTAGCAAGTTGATCATCCATGGGCGCGCGGCCCGGAACATCCGAGGATCGCCGCACCGCTGAGCCGAAGAACTACGGAGGCACGGGTTGTGAGGCACCGCGACAGGCGGCCTCGCGAAGGTCCCACGCCTGGGCGACAGAACGTGGACGTAGTGTTACCGCGCAACGCGCGCGAGCGGCCAGACCCGTGTTCGCGGCTTCTACAAGCTCGAGGGCTGAGCGGGAGGAGCTTGGGGCTGCCTCGGGAGTAGACGGTGTCCGTCGACGACCGCCGAGGCCAGGTCGACGAGCCTGCGGTTGCTGGTGCGCGAGTGCTCGCGCAGCATCTCGTAGGCGTACTGCTCGTCGATCGCATGGCGTTCCATCAGGATGCCCTTGGCGCGCTCGATCAACGCGCGGCGTCCGAATGCCCCTTGCAGATCGTGGTATTCCGCGAAGCGTCGTAACACGATGTCGATCGCGCTCTGCCAGTCCTCGACGTCTGCGTCATTGATCTGCGCGAACACCCCGCGCTTGGATGCCTCCTGGACGAACTCGCGATCCCGGGCGTGGATCAGCACGATCACAGGACAAGCGGCCTCCCGCACGATCTTGTCGATCAGCTCCAGCGCGTGGTCCGAGCTCTCGCCAAGCCCGACGAGTGCGACGTCGGGCCGCTCTCGCGCCGTGACGGCACCTACATCTTCGACCTCGATCTCGCGCGCGATCACCTGGTGTCCCAGCGCGACCACGCTCGAGGCCACGAGAGCAAGACGATCCGTTCGCTCGTTGGCGATCAGAATGCGCAGGTGCTCGGTGTCGCGATAGCTCATGAGCAGCTGAGGCCCGACTCGAGTCTAGCTCCGGCGGTGCGGCGTCAGGCCTCTCGCACAGATGTCGGGGCCTTTGGGTGTATGGTGGGTGTTCGCTCCGCTTCAAAACCTCGGCGGGCGGCCTCTCTCCGGCTCCAATCCACGGCCGGCGCCAGCGTGTGACCTGAACGGTCCGCGCCATACCCACCCTCAGAAGGCCCCGCCATTCCCGTCTTATCCGAACGCGCGAGATGAGCCTCTTGATTGCCAAGGCTCGGGGCGTCGCGTCAAACGTCAGGAGCAGCGATGACCGTAGACAGCCCCACCGGCTCTGGCCGCATTGCCCGACAGCAATCGAGCGGCGATGAGGAACGTCACAACCGCGCCGTAGCGCAGACACTTAGCTGGGCAGACGAAGCGGCCGCCCGCGAGGCATATGACGACGCGCTGGAGTGGCTCCGCACCGTCGAGGTGGTGGACGGAGCGCTGAGCCAAGGCTGGCAGCGGACACAGACTTCCTGGCGCCTCCTGCTCGTTCAACAGATGCACCATGAGGTCGGCACCACCTCGGCCAAGGAGACGAGAGTCAGATGACCGACGACGAGACCATTCGCAAGCTCCTTATGCGCCTGTCGAGGCAAGACCAAAGTGGCGGGAGGGTGATCGAGCGTGCCGCGATCCTCGCCGAGGGCGCCGACTCCCAATCGATCGTGGCCTGGGTCCTCGCCCACGACGGGCAACCCGAGGTTCTGGCTCCCGCCGGCGGTCGAGGAGGCCTGCACGGCAGTCGCCTGAACGGCGATATGAACTCCTCCACGCCGCGGCGGTACGTGCTACCACCGGGCGTCCTGTCGTAAGCGGGAGCATCTACCCGCCCGAGCTTGGCTCGCGTCGGACAGCGGCTCGGCGGTTTGCGCTCAGGTGCGATTAGGATCGGTTCTTGCCCGGGAGCCCGCGGCCGCACGCTGGGCAGACGCCGTCCATCACGGGGTCCTCTGACCGCGAGCCGCTGAGCTCGAAGTACACGCGGTGGCGGCCGCCGCCGAAGCCCCGCAGGACATGCCCGCGCTCACAGCGGTATGTGGGCCGTCCTTCGTCGCCCGGAAAGCGAGAAGAGCTTGGGCGGTCCGCCTGCTGCCCACTCGCGATCCTCGCAAACTGCGGTATTGCGGCTTGCGAAGAGTCTCGATCTTTGGTAATCCGGTGATCCGCTACCGGGACTGTCTCTGCGCTTAGAACAGCGGACGGGACCAGAAAGGAGGCGCGGCCATGATAGGCACCGCGCCACTCTCCTTCGACCGCGCCACCGAGGAAGTCGAAGGCATGATCCGCGAGGGGAAGTCATTCGCCTGGGTGGAGGACGCGATCGACGCCACTCAATTCTCGCAGCTCCACAAGGCAGCGCTCTGGCTCCTCGCCTGGTCGCTACGCGACCCGGCGATCCAGCGCCTTGATGCCCGACTGATGGCGGAGGCTTTCGCCGCGGACGGGCCGTAACCAGCCCGCGTGCGCAGAGGGCACCAGAGGGGGCCTGGTGTCCGATGCTTCACGCGTGCGGCGCGGCGGGTGCAGGTTAAGTCCCGGTCCCCGGAAGGTTGCTCGGGAAGCGATCGCCGCGACCCCGGGCATCAGCGGGCCATCGCGTCGAGACCGGGACCGCCCTCCGGGTGGGGACCGTGCCCGTCGACGCGCTGGTCGACCAGGATGTCGTCCCGCACTGGCTCGAGGATGAAGACCTCGACCGCCAAGTCGGGATCGATGTGGTTGTTGCTCATGAACGCCATCACTCGGCGTCCGGAGAGCTCTTGCACAGCGCTGATGGCCTCGCTCTGAATGGTGTCCTGAAACGCGCGACGGCTGTGCAGCACGACCTCGGCCTTGCCGTCCAGGACTAGCGTTTGCTCGCCTTTGGTCAGCGTCGCCCCCATCACGCACACGATGATGTTCTCGCCGATCGTGGTACGCGCCCTTGTGGGCCCGCGGCCGGTGTAGCGATGCAGGAGTCCGACCATCGAGTTCGAGATCGCGGCTGTCATCGCACCGTTTGTTGCGACTTCTCGGTTTGTGGCGGGCATAGCAGCCCTCTCAGCCCTCTCTAGCGACAGGACGCCGCGCGCGGGGAGAGACGGCAGAGAACCGAACGTACGACGGCTCCGCCGAGCATAGCGCGAACCGACGGTAATTCCGAGTGCAGAGGTCGGATTGTGCGAGCGTTACCAAGCTTTGACCATCCGACTCCGGGGGCTCGGAATTACCCGATGACGATCCCAAGCATCCCGGCGCGGAGATCCCGATCACTGCTCCGTGCTGCGCCGTCGTTGAGAATGCGGGGCGATGATTGCTGGGTTGGCGTTGGCGTTGGGCTCGGCGCTGGGCACGAACGTCGCCTTCTTGTTTAAGCAGCGTGGTGCGGTGCTGGCCCCCGTGGTGCAGGGACGTCATCCGCTGCGCAGCGCCGTGGGTCTGTTTCGGTCCCGCTGGTTCGCGCTGGGGTGGGCGGTGGCGGTTGCCGCATGGGGGCTCCACGTCGGCGCGCTTGCGCTCGCGCCGCTGTCGATTGTTCAGGCCGTTCTCTCGGGCGGGCTGGTGTTTCTCGCCGTGCTCGCCGAGCGCTACTTCGGCTTTCACCTCGGTCGCCGGCAGTGGGCAGGCGTGGCCGTCACGACGTTCGGACTCGCGGTGATTGCGGTTACCGGCGGGTCGCACACCAGCGCGCTGCGGCACTACTCGCTGGCGGCGTTGATCGCCGTGGAGTGCGGCGTGTTTGCCATTGGTGCCGCGCTGATCCTGATCTCGATGCGTCGTGGCCTCGACCCCGACGCGCAGGGTCTGCTGCTTGGCGTTGCCGCCGGTGTGCTGTTCGGGGTGTCCGACATCGCCCTGAAGTACCTCACCGCAGCGCTCCACGGAGGATTGCGTGGTTTTGTCACCGAGTGGACTTTGGTGGCGCTTGCGGCTTCGGTACTGGCGTTCTACGCCTCGGCTCGCGCGCTGCAGCTCGGTCCGGGCGTGGCGGTGATCGCGTTCACCTCGATTGCTGCCAACCTCGCAGCGATCATGGGCGGCATTCTCGTATTCCGCGACCCGATCGGGATCGGCGCGCTCGCCATCACCGGACGGGTCATCGCCTTCGGCCTCGTCATCGCCGGAGCAGCGTTGATGCCCGGGCCAGTGCGAGCCGGCGGGGCTCCGCGACGCTAGCTCTAGACTCGAACCCATGCCCACCAGGCATCTGGACGATCTCCGAGCCCAGGCTCAGTATGCCCGCGAGCGTTACGACTTGTACAAGGCCAAGGCCTACGGGCAACGGCCCACGAGCCCGGCACGCATGCGCGAGCTCCAACGAGCCTGCGAGCTAACAGAAACACGTCTTCGCGCCGCGGAGGCACACGAGCGACGCGTTCACACCACGGACGACAGCCCGCCGGGTCCGAGCTGACCCCAGCGCGTGGCGCTTCACACCGTCAGCGGGCGTCGGTTCGGCGAAGCTTTCGGTGGTGGTTGCGGGCGAGTGTTGGACGGCGGGTGGCGGCGATGGACCGCGGCTGAAGTTGCCCAAGGCTCGTGGGCCCTCCGGCTCGCTCCAGGGTCGGCTGGGGCGCCGAGCGCGAGAAACGCGCCAAGATCATCGCCGCCCAGGGTGAGGCGCTCGCCGCCGGCGAGGTCGCTCACGCCTCCGACGTGATGATGGCCCACCCACTCGCGCTGCAGCTGCGCAACCTCGAATCGAGATCGCGTCCGACAAGAACTCCACCGTCCGCGCAGATCAGCGCCCTCGGATCAGGAATCTACAGACTCGACGTACGAGCAGCCCAATCGCCATCGAATCCGCGCTCGCTCTGGGCGCGCTACGGCGCTTGCAGACCGGGTGGATACGACGCCGGAGCTCAATACCGCGTCACTGGAGGACCTCACCGTTGGACCGTTGCGCTGATCCGCGATGATGGGCGCGATGTGGAGAAGCGTCAGGTATTGGGCCCGCCCACCCGCTGGTGTGGGCCGGCGGTTTCTGCTCTTCTCCTCCTTGCGCGGGTATCGGCGGTCGTGGGTGACAAGCGACGTGCTTGCCGCTTTCACGCTCCTGGTGATCGCTGTGCCAGAGCAGCTGGCGACGGCCCGGTTGGCGGGCATGCCCCTGATCACTGGTTTTTACGCGTTCGTCGCGGGCACGGTGCTGTTCGCGTTGCTCGGGTCCAATCCGCAGATGTCGGTGGGTGCTGATTCGACGATCGCCCCGCTGTTTGCGGTGGGGATTGCCAACTTGGCGCCCATCGGTTCTCCCAGGTACGTGGACCTCGTGGGGATCCTGGCCGTGGCAG
Organism: uncultured Solirubrobacterales bacterium; assembly: GCA_963737535.1. Classification (GTDB taxonomy): domain Bacteria; phylum Actinomycetota; class Thermoleophilia; order Solirubrobacterales; family Solirubrobacteraceae; genus Palsa-465. The sequence continues at coordinate 91,049 of CAVTTU010000026.1, read as the reverse complement.
TGGGAGCGCTAGTGGCGCTCGTATGGCTCCTGCGTCTCGGGTGGATCGCCGAGTTCCTTTCGGCGCCGATCATCACCGGATTTCTGGCCGGTATCGCGGTGGTCATCGTCGTGCATCAGATACCCGATCTGTTCGGGCTCGCGGCGGCCAGCGGCGGCACCGTGCACCGAATCGCGGTCGCGGGCAGCCACCTCGATCAGACCAACGGCTGGGCGCTGGGGATCGGGGCGGCCGTGTTCGCGATCATCGTCATCGCAGAACGCGTCGACCGCAGGCTCCCCGCCGCGCTGGTGGGGCTCGTCGCCTCCACGATCCTCGTCGCCACCCTCGGCCTTCACGGCCATGGCGTGGCGGTGCTTGGCACGGTGGCTCACGGTGCGCCGCGGTTCGGACTGGAGGGTCTGTCCTGGTCAACGCTCGGCAGCGTGGCGCCGATCGCTGGCGTCGTGGCCCTGGTCGTGGTGACCCAGTCCGCAGCGACTACCCGCGCGTTCGCCTACCAGGGAGGCTACGAGGTGGACGTCGGCCGCGACTTCCTCGGAGTGGGCGCCGGCAGCGTCGTGGCCGGCTTCACCGGGGCCTTTCCCGTGGACGCAAGCCCTCCGAGAACCGCGGCTGTCGCGGCGGCGTCCGGGCGCACACAGGCAGCCGGTCTCGGTGCCGCAGCGGCGATAGCGCTGCTCGTACCCGCGTCGGCGGTGCTCAAGGATGTGCCGGTGGCGGCCCTGGCGGGGGTGCTCCTGTACGTCGCAACGCGGATCTTCCGCGGCCGCGATCTGCTCGCGATCGCACGCTTTGATCCGTTCGAGTTCGCCTTAGCATTGATCACCCTGCTCACGGTGGCATTTGTTGGCGTGGAACAAGGCATCGCGGTGGCGGTCGGCCTCGCGATCCTGGACCGCACCCGCCTCAGTGCGCGGCCTCAACTGCACGTCCTCGGCCGCATCCCAGGAACCACCAGCTGGACCCCGATCAGCAGCCCCGAACAGCCAGCCCAGGTACCGGGAGTGCTCGTCGTGCTGTTCGCCACCCCGCTCTGGTACGCCAACGCGGTCCACTTCCGCGCCCAGTTGCAAGTCGCGCTGACACGCGCCGTCGGACCTCCGAAATTGGTCGTGCTCGACGCGGTCGGGATGAGCGACCTCGACTACACCGGCTCACGCTCCCTTGGTGACGCGCTCGACGCGTTCGACCGCGAGCACATCTCGTTCGCGATCGCCAGAGCGGGAGAGCACGTACGCACCAGCCTGGCACGAAGCGGCCTGCTCGAGCGCATCGGAGAGGACCGACTCTTCCCATCGGTAGACGAGGCGGTAACCGCGTTCCGCCAACAGCCCCCCGGTTCGCTATCGAAACCATCAGACACCACCGGACATCCAGACGAGACCTGATCGATCAGAGCACTCCCGGCAATGACCGCGAAGTCGAGCTCGAACCGCGCCGTCCATCGGCCTCCGCCCGGCCTCCGCACTGAAGTCCACCGATTAGCGGAGGATGTTCACGGCCCGCGCAGCCACCAACAGCACCGTCGTCGCGGAGATCGCCGACTCCGCGAGCATCATCATCTTCACTCGCCGGGTGAGCGGCATCGCATCCGTCGGGCTGAAGGCGATTGCGTTGGTGAACGAGACGTACACGTAGTCGGCCAATCGGGGGTGCCAGTTCGGCTCGGCGAGTGTCGGGTTTTCATCCTGCGGGAACTGGAAGCCACGCGGCGGCGGATCGGGCTCACGGCGGCGGATCGGGCCGCCGCGGTCGAACTCCCAGAACAGCAGCCCGAACGTGATCACGTTCGTGCCCCAGATCGTGGCGCCCTTCAGCAGCAGCTCCCCGCCGCTCTTCTCCTGCGCACTCAGCAGTGATGCGATCAGAGCAACGAGAGCAAGCACATTTGCGGTGGTGATCACGGCGACGAGCGCGAGCGCGACGGTGCGCCGATGGCCGAGCTGCTCGAGGCGATGCCGGGGTGCCGACCACGCGAGAGCTAGCAGCAATGCCGCCTCGGGAACGACAGGGATTAGCCAGACCCACCCAGGGAGCCCGATCAGCTCCCAGCCGGCTCCAAGGCTCACCAGCGCGAGCGTGACCTGCAGCCCGATCACAAGCCCGACGGCAAGTGTCGCCTCGTACCGGGACTCGACCTCCTCCTCACGCCATTCCACGTTGCTCACCCTACGACCGTCGAGCAACACTGGCTGGCGCCGCTCGCCCGCGATCCTCGACTGGCTGCTCGACTCGCCGCGACGCGGCGTTCCACTGGTACAGCCGCGCGCCGAGCCGCCAACGCGATGCCTCAGCATGACCGAAAGAGGGCACGAGCCACGCAAGGCTCATGCAGCGGCGCGTGACGCGACGATCATCCATCCCAAACCGCGCAGAAACCAAGCTGCTGACCTCCCTCGGCCTGGAGGGGACCCCAGCGAGCAGAGCTCTTGCTCATCTGTCCGCCGGTTGCTGCTCCGCCCAGCTCGTCAGCGCCCGCTCGATGTCTTGGTCTCGCTCTCGGAGCGCTCGCTCGGCTTCAGCGACTGCTGCGTCTAAGCGTTGACGTTCGACTGCCGCAGTTTGATTTGCCTGTGGGATAGCCGACTCGATCATGTCGAGGTAGGCCGGCAGCAAGCTTGCGCTGTCGACGAAACGGAACTTGATCTCCGCGGGATTGATCGTCAGCGACTTTTCGAAGAACTCGGCCCCCGTGAGGTCAGGCTGCCGTCGCACCTGCTCGGCGAGGTGGACGTGGAAGGCTCGCTGCCAGAGGCCATCCACCTCACCCTCGATCGGGATTCCGTATCGCGTCTGGTCCGCAAGGCGCCGTGGGGGGCCGCTCCGGCGTACATCTGTCATCTCGATCTCCTCGGCCTGGTTGGGGTAGCGGCTGAAACTCCCGCCCTCATCGAGCCAGCGTTTCTCGGCACTCTGGGTGTCTCTCCTGGCTCTGCGATCCCGTCGTCTGCTCCGTCCCGCGAGCGGTCGATGCACCGCTTGTATTACTCGGAGGATTCAAGCACCAGAGATGCCTGGTGAGCAAGGCGATCTCGAGCCTGGCCCCGAGCATCCGCGACCTCGCCTCTACCTGCACCGAACGTGCGGCGACGAGCAGCACCATCACCGCCGCTACGGGACCCCTGAGGTCATTGCTCGAAGTCATCGTCTCACCCACGATCGACGGTCGCGCCCTTGGCCAACTACATCGAGGCGCTGCAGCGCCAGCGACACGATGTCACGCTGACCGTAGTCGAGCCCGGGGTCGTCGTCAGACGCCGATGGGGGCCGGCCACTGCAGGTCGTTCGCTAAGCGACTCTGGCTATTCGGCTTCACGAAGAGTAGGCTCGTCGGACCCTATTGAGAGCGCGGCAGTCGGAACGGCTGAGCGCGCGATCAGGAAGGGGATCGGATGATCCCCACGGAAGGTACGGCTGGCCAAGCACCGCCCTTTGGCAGCGCAAAGGCTGAGGCTGCTGATGGGCTTGCGATGATGGCGAGCGCTTCGGATCAGCTCGTGCCGCGGTTGCGCGGCGTCTCGCACGCAGTCGCATCCGTGGTGGCCGTGGCGGCGGGCGTCGTGGCCGTAGCGCTCGCGCCGACTGCTGGCACGATTGTCGCGCTTGTCGTCTACGGTACGGGCCTCATCGCGCTCTTCGGCGCCAGCGCGCTCTATCACCGTTGGCCGGGACCTTCGCGTTTCAAGCCCGTGCTCCAACGGATCGACCACAGCACGATCTACGTGTTCATCGCGGCTTGCTACACCCCGATCGCGGTCGTCCTGCTGCATGGCGCGCTCGCCTGGGTGATCCTGGTGGTCGCCTGGACGGGCGCCGCGGCCGGCGTGGCGTTCACGCTCGGGTGGATCGAAGCACCGCGCGCAGTCGTTGCGAGCAGCTACCTCGCGCTCGGGTGGATCGCCGTGATCGCACTTCCGCAGCTTCTCCAACTGCTCAGTCCTGTGCCACTCATCTTGCTCGGTGCCGGCGGCCTGCTCTACTCCGTCGGGGCGATCGTCTACGCATTGCAGCGACCCGACCCGTGGCCACGGACGTTCGGCTTCCATGAGATCTTCCACGCACTCGTGATCGTGGCCGCGGCCGCACAGTACATCGCGATCGTCGGCTGGGTGCTGCCGGCGTCATGACGATGCACCCGGCAGTCGCCAGTGCGGCAGTGGCACAGGTGCCCGGACCATCCTTCGGTCGACCAGCAGGCGGTGCAACCACGCTGTTTGAAGTCCCGTTCATTAGCGCGATGAGCGATCTCGACCTCGCGCTAATGGAGCGCACGCTGGACCTCTCGATGCGCCAGCACGTCAAGATGCATCCTCGTCCTGACAGCCCCGGCTTCGCGCGCCTTGACCACTACTCCGGACTGTTCCTCGAGTGCGGTGAGGCCAAGGGACAGTGGATGCTCCAAGCGCGAACCTGGGGTCACCCAGCGCAGGAGAGCGTCCACGAATGGCAGGTGGTCGCCGCCGGCGCCGCGCAGCAGCTCGACCCTACCGTCATCCTTCCCGAACGCCTGAGCGCCAGTTCGCCCGAGATCCCGGACCGTCCACTCGGACGATCCGCCAACAAGCGCCTCGCCCGGCTCCGCCGCCGCATGGTGGGGCTCCATGGCGTAGCGAGGTCACTGCGATGACGCGATTCAGGCGACGATAATCATCAGACCCCCGCCCTAGCCTGGGCGGAAATGGGGCATCGGCAGGCGCCAGGCCGCGTTGTGTGATCGCGTTAGGTATGCCTAGCGGGGGTCGGGACCATGCCGGTCGGCTTCATCGCGCTGCGATTCGCCCGGGGCGCGCTAAGGCGTCGTCGGGCATGAATTGCCCGGTCGAACGATCGAGATCCGCGATCGCGAGCCCACTCGCCTCGCCTGCGTGCTGACTGGTTGTCTTGCGTTTGCCTCATGGCCTCCAGGCCTTCCCGTCCCTCTCTATTCGCGTCGCGCGGAGGAAGAGGGGCGAGGACCTCCGAGCATTGATCGAGTAGAGACGCGACCACCGAGCCGGTGGGGTAACGCCGTAGAGGTACGTCACCGGCCCCGCAGTCAAAACCAGTAACCCCTGCCTCCCGCCTCGTGGCGCGAGACGCGCCGTTGGTGGCTTTCGGGCTTGGGCTGAGAATTCTGGCCGCAGGGCCAGTCGGTTACTCACACTACTCCGATTGCGGGCGCTGTGTGGCCCAATCCCAAAATTCGTCGCAGCGAACCCGGGAGCTCGACCGCGGCGACGCCCGATCAGCCAGATTTGTTGGTTACGCCCCTCGAGAAGCAGTATTCTCAGACGTAGGGCCGTTATCGGCCGCTGCTGCACGATTCTCTCGCGCAGGCCACGGGCGGGCAACATCCGTCTCTCGCTGACCTCACGGGCCGTTTTCGTCCAAGAGCGACAGAAGCGCCGTTCACAGGCAGGACCCGCCCTGATTTGCGGAGGTCTTGCTAGGAGGTCAATCATGACAAGTCTGCAAGAGCCGCTACAGAGCGGCGACGGGCACGCCGCAAGGCGCCGGCACCGAGCGCACCACGCTTTGAACGCCGCGTCGCCGGACAAGCGCCAGACCACGCGACTCCGCTTTCGTGGCGTGGCCACCCGAAACTCGGTGAACAACGAAGCAACCAAGCCGGGGCTGGAGTAATGGCTACTGCCCAAGCAACGACCCTGACCGAGAACGAGCAGCTCGCGGGGATCAACGCCGACTACGAGCAGCGCTACGGGTTCCACGACGCTGAGAACTATCTGTACAAGGCGCCCAAGGGGCTGAGCCGGGAGATCGTCGAGAAGATCTCGGAGTTCAAGTCCGAGCCAGCGTGGATGCACGAGTTCCGAATCAAGGCGCTCGGCCACTTCCTGGCTCGCAAGCAGCCCACGTGGGGCTCGCCGATGCTGGCCGAGCTCGACTACGACGACATTCGGTACTTCGTGCGGGCGTCCGAGACGCCCAGCCGGTCCTGGGACGACGTGCCTGAAGACGTCAAGCGGACTTTTGATCGCCTGGGCATCCCTGAGGCGGAGCGGAAGTTCCTCTCCGGCGTCGGTGCGCAGTACGAGTCAGAGGTCGTCTACCACCAGATTCATGAAGACCTGGAGAAACAGGGCGTGATCTTCACCGACATGGACACGGCGCTGCGCGAGCACGAGGACATCGTAAGCCGGTACTTCGCGACCGTGATCCCGCCCAACGACAATAAGCTCGCGGCGCTGAACTCCGCGGTGTGGTCGGGCGGATCGTTCGTGTACGTGCCCGCTGGTGTCCACGTCGAGATGCCGCTTCAGGCCTACTTCCGGATCAACACCGAGAACATGGGTCAGTTCGAGCGGACCCTGATCGTCGCTGAGCCGGGCTCCTTCGTTCACTACGTGGAGGGTTGCACCGCTCCCACCTACAGCTCGGACTCACTCCACTCGGCGGTGGTGGAGCTGATCGCCCTCCCGGGCGCACGCATCCGTTACACGACGGTCCAGAACTGGTCGACCAACGTCTACAACCTGGTCACCAAGCGCGCCGTCGCCCATGCCGATGCCACGGTCGAGTGGGTCGACTGCAACCTCGGGTCCAAGCTGACGATGAAGTACCCGAGCATCTACTTGCTCGGAGAGCGAGCCCACGGCGAGGTCCTCTCGATCGCGTTCGCAGGCGCCGGCCAGCACCAAGACGCGGGCGCCAAGATCATCCACGCCGCGCCGAACACGACCTCGAACATCTTCGCCAAATCGATCGCCAAAGATGGAGGCCGCGGGTCCTACCGAGGCCTGCTCGAGATCGCCAAAGGCGCCCATGGCTCCCGCTCCAAGGTCGTCTGCGACGCACTCCTGCTCGACGAGCACTCGCGCTCGGACACCTACCCAACCATCCGGATCAACGACGACGACGTCAACGTCGCCCACGAGGCGACCGTCTCAAAGGTCGGCGACGAACAGCTCTTCTACCTGATGTCGCACGGCATCCCGGAGGATGAGGCGTCGAAGCTGATCGTCAACGGCTTCATCGAGCCGATCATCAAACAGCTCCCGATGGAGTACGCAGTCGAGATGAACCGCCTGATCGAGCTGCAAATGGAGAGCTCGATCGGCTAGCGCGGCTTGCGCCGAACCCCACTTCAGTCCGGGTGTCGGCGGCGCCGTCTGTACGCGCGCCGACACCGATCCGTGATCGGCGCTCGCCGGCGCCAGGATAGGAGCAAGACGCAATCAAGGGTTAGCGCAGGCGAGTGCCGGCGCCGGGGGCCGCCGTTCGTCACCGTGTTCGTTCTCGAGGGGGCCCGGCGCCCGGACTACAAGCCGCCGCGCCACCCAGTCAGCTCGCTGGCCCTCGGATCCCGAGGATGGGTGCAGGTGACGAACTTCGCTGCGGCCGGGACGTTGAACCTCGGCCGCGTTCTGCACCGACCCGTCAGCGGCTACCCACCAGGAACACCCGACACGCCGACCGAGCAGACCACGAACACGGCCATGCACGACATCGCAGCGCTGCCGATATTCCTCGCCATCCCGGCAGCAGCGTTTGCCTACACACGACGATTACACCGATCCGGAAACCCAACCTGGGCGCTCTGCTCTGCCGCCACAGGCGTGTCCCAGCCGGAGAGCGTTCGCGATCAGGTTCGCGCAACAATGTAGAGCGATGGGGGCCGATCGACAGATCGGACGTTGCTTGCGGCTGGCGATTACCGCTGCCGTGTTGCTCGCGGCCGCGGCCTCGGAGGCGCGCGCGGCGGGCGGCATCCACAAGATCCGCCACGTGGTGATCATCATGCAGGAGAACAGGTCGTTCGATAACTACTTTGGGACGTTTCCTGGAGCGGATGGCATCCCGAGGCGACACGGCCGGCCGACCATTTGCTTGCCGGCTCCTGCTCTGGGCCACTGCATTCGACCGTCGCACGATCCGCACGATGCCGACAGCGATGTGTGGCACGACGCCTGGTCGTTCCGCGACGATTACGACCACGGGCGTATGGACGGATTCGCCCGCGTCGCCTCTATCTGTCCGATCCAGGGTGGCGGCCTGGGTTGCGAGCCCCAGATCGTGAAGGAGGCGATGGGCTATCACGATCAACGGGAGCTCCCGGACTACTGGGCGTATGCGCGACGGTTCGTGCTTCAGGATCACCTGTTCGAGCCGATCGCGAGCTGGAGCCTGCCGGCTCACCTCTGGCTCTTGTCCGAATGGTCCGGTCGCTGCCTTCGGCCGGCGGACCCGTTCAGCTGCAAGCGCGACATCACCGCGCCGCAGAACCCGCCGGACTATGGCCGCGCGCCACACGTTGACCCCAACTACGCGTGGACCGATCTGACGTATCTGCTGCACCGACACCACGTGGGCTGGGGCTACTACGTCACGAAAGGGCCCGAACCTGACTGCGAGAGCGGCGGCGTGTACTGTGTCTACCAGCCGCTGGCGCCGAGCACGCCGGGGATATGGAATCCGCTCCCGTATTTCGCCACGGTGCACCGGGATCATCAGCTCGGCAACATCCGGGGGATCAACGCGTTCTACCGCGCCGCCAGGCACGGACGTCTGCCGGCCGTGTCGTGGGTCATTCCGAGTGCCGTGGTCAGCGAACACGCACCGGCAAGGCTGAGCGTCGGGCAGGCGTACGTCACGAGTCTCATCAACGTCGTGGCACACAGCCGCAACTGGCGACACACGGCGATCTTCCTCGCGTGGGACGACTGGGGCGGCTTCTACGACCACGTCGCTCCACCGAGACTCGATGGCATGCGTCTCGGGTTCCGTGTGCCGGGGCTGGTCATCAGCCCCTACGCGCGGCGCCACTACATCGATCACCACCAGCTGACCTTCGACGCCTACGCGAAGTTCATCGAGGACGACTTCCTCAGGGGCCAGCGACTCGACCCGCGAACCGACGGACGTCCCGACCCACGTCGCCACGTGCGTGAAGACAGCCGCGGCATCGGCGACCTCACGCGGGACTTCAACTTCAATCAGCGACCGAGGCGGCCGCTGATTCTGTCGACGAGCTCGCGTTTAGCGAGAGCGGCGGCCTTGCAGGCCGCTCCCGCCGCAGCGCCCTGGCCATCGCCCGCGCCGAGGAAAGCGAGCGCCTGGAGATGCGCGGCGAGCGGGACGATCTGTTGAGCGACGTTCGCTCGCAGAAGCTCCGCGAATTCGCGGCCGAACTCGACACCATCCACAGCATCGAGCGAGCGGCGGAGGTCGGCTCGGTGGAGCGGATCGTCAAGCCCTCTCAGCTGCGGCCGTACCTGATCGATGCTGTCGAGCGCGGGATGCGCCGAACGCTGGACCGGGTTGCTAGCGGCAACGGCGCGACCCACCTCATCGGCCTGCAGCGATGAACCAGAAACCACACGAGGGCGAGCTACTGTTGACCAGCCTCAGCAGTGCCGGGATTCACTGACCGGTCAGGCCTGTGTGCCAGGTCACGTTTTTCGGAGTCCGATCGAGCCCGATTGATCGGCGGTACCTTGGCAGTCACGATCACGCGTCCGCCGCGGCCGGGCGTGGTGGTGAACCGCCGCCAGCGATTCGGGCGCTCGCTCCGCTCGGTGGGCGATCGGAGCTCGATGCGCTCGAGCACGGTGCGCAGGATCGTCTTCATCTCCATCATCGCGAAGCTGGCGCCAACGCACCGTCTGGCGCCCCCGCCGAATGGAATCAACGTGTACGGCGGCGGCTGCTGGTCAAGGAGCCGTTCGGGGCGAAACACCATGGGGTCCGTGTACACGCTTGAGCGCTGCGCGCCGATGATTGACACCGCGACCGTCGTTCCGGCTGGAAGCTCGTAGCCGTCGAGCCTGAGCGGTGAGGCGAGCTTGCGCCACACCGCGTCAACCACCGGGCGCACCCGCAGCGTCTCGTTAATCACCGCCTCGAGGTACCGATCAGTCTCACCGCGACCGATTTCCTGCCTCAGCCGCGCGAGTGCGTCGGGATGCCTGACCAGCCGCTCAAAGCACCATGCCAGCGTGCTCGCGCTCGTCTCATGGCCGGCGGTCAGGAGCGTCAGCAGCTGATCGTGTAGCTCCTGGTCGCTTAGGCCTTGACCCTGCTCGTCGCGAGCGGCGATCAGCAAAGCCAGGATGTCGTCGCGATCGTCGGGGTCCGCGCGGTGCGCGGCGATCTCCTCATAGAGCAACCGATCGGCCTGCCGCCGCGCCCGCAACCAAGGCAACCGCGCTCCGATCGCGCTGTTTGCCAGCGACGGGTAGGTGCCCTCGGCCAAAAATGCGATCGCGCTCGCGCCCAGCGCCCGCGCCAAAAGCGCCCGCAGACGCTCGCGCCGGCTTGATTCGCGCACGCCGATCACCGCACGCAGAATCACCTCGAGCGTGATCGCCTGCATCCGGGGATGGATTGCAAACGGCTCGTCAACCGGCCAGCTCTCGACCTCCGCGGCGGCGACATGTGCCACCAGCGACCGATACTTGCGCACCGCCTCACCGTGAAAAGGCGGCGAGAGCAGCCGGCGCATCCGCAGGTGCTGCTCACCATCGAGCGCCAGCACCGAGCTTGGGCTAGCCGAACCGACCACGCGCGCGTTTGCCTCTCCGGCCCGCAGCACCTCCGGATCGCCGGTGAACAGCTGCTTGATCAACCCCGAATCCCACACCACCACCATCTCGCCAAAACCCAATGCACGGAAGGTCATCAGCCCGTCGAAGCGGCGAAGGTCATGGCGCACCAACGACTCCGTGAAGAACATCACCGCCAGCGATTGCACGATCGCCGGCCAACGCAACCCAGGCGGAAGCACAGGCGAATGCGCCGCCGCAACCGACGTCTGCGGCGACCGATCCGCTGGCCGGGCAGCTGCCGCTCGATCAATCATGACCTCCCATCGAACGCTACGCCGAGCATCGTTGGTCGGCAACATCGTGCGAGTTGCGACGTGAACCCGAGCGAGCACCCGACCGGCTCGGGCTGCCCGTGATGGGCATCACGTCACTGGTGTCGACGGGGTTGGGAGGTCACGCCCGTCGTTTCCTCCCGGCCAACGCCTGCCGGTCACTGACCCTGTACAGTGCGCGAATCCGCCCGGCGGGACACGGTCGGGCGGGCTGCGAAGCCAATCGTGAGAGGAATCCGATGGCGTGGGACCGACGCCACCCCGGGCATGGGGACGACCATCCGGAGCGCCTGCTGTGCGCAGCGGTGCGGCGCGCGATCGTGCCCACGGTGTTCCTGCCGGTCGCCGTTGCGTTCGTGGGCGCGAGCGCCACGGGGACAGGCATCCCTCTGGTGGTCTCGCTGCCGCTCGCGGCGCTCGTCGTGATCGTGAGCCCGGTCTGCTGGCACAAGGTGATCGTGCTGTGGCGAGCACTTCCGCGGCGCGAGGATGACGACGATCAGCGCTGGGATCGCTGGCGCGACGGGCCAGATCCGCTCGGCCCGAGCGGAGGACCAGACGGTATCTCTTTTGACTGGGCGCGCTTCGAGCAGCAGTTCTGGACCTACGTACGCGCGAGCGCGAGCTCGCGCCCGCCTAACGCCTCACGCGAGCGGCTCGCTGGATCGTGCCAAACGCAGCCGGGCCTCAGCCCGACAACGGATCGCTGAGGGACATCCCAGCTCGGGCTGCACTGCGCCCAGGCACTGGGCGCACCATCGCCCCTTCGGCGAGGCCGGCGCGCAACCGCCGGGGCGTCCCGCGATCCTCACTGGCCTAAGTCCCGCCACCCGCGCGACGAGCGACCCGGGCTCAGCGGCTGCGGCTGGCGAGCTACCCGCGAGGTGGGCATCGTAACGTAGCCCGGCCCGGCGGCCTGGCCATAAGATGGACCCATGACGGGCTACAACGCAGACGAGGACCTTGCGCGCGAGCATGACAAGGACCTCTCCCCGATTCCGCGCGACCTCGGCGCCTACGCGCACATCGAAGGGCTAGTCGGCGAGGAAAACGAACTCCTGGAGCAAGCGCAGGAGGGCCGCAAGGAGGAGCACCGCGAGCGGCTCCACGCCATCACCGAAGAACTCGATCGCGCCTGGGAGACGTTGCGCCGGCGCGCCGAACGACGCGCCAGGCCAGATACCTGACGCTTTCACTCCGCCTTGGAGTACTCCATCCCATGTGCTCGCGATGATCGACACGTCGCCATTGCGATCGCTGGCATACAACCCTTTACGCGCGGGTGGGCGACCCGATGAGTTTCAGCAGTGAGCGCGCGGACACGCTCGTGGGGATGCGTGCGAACATGCGGGCGTTTTACCGGATGGTCGGCGAGCAGTCCCCCGATGGCCGGCTCTTCGAGCGGGAGGGCGTATCTGCAGCGATAGCGCCTTCCTGCCCGCATCGCTCGGTGGTGAATGCCGTGGTGTACGAAAGCGCAGACGCGCTCGCATCGGCTCACGCCGAGCTGCGGGCGGAGTACGAGGCCTCCGGTGTTCGTGCCTGGACGGTTTGGGTACCCGAGGCCGACGCCGGCGTGGCGCGGCTGCTTCGCACCGCGGGACACAGTTTGGATGCTAGGCCGCGGGCCATGACGGTGGAGCTCGCGTCGATGGACCTCAGCGGGACCGGAGGCGACATCGAGGTGGATCGCGGCTACGACGCGGCGGCGCTCGCGGCGCTCAACGAGGAGGCACACCGTTTGCCGTCGGGTTCGTTCGCCCGCGTCATGACAGCGTTTACCGGTCCTCCGGCCACTGTTTATATAGCTCGCATCGGAGGCAGCGCCGTCGCTTGCGCGCTTGCGGTAGAAGCCGGACGGGACTGCGGCATCTACATGGTTGCGACGGCACCATCGGCGCGTCGTCGTGGCCTCGCAACCGGATTAGTGCGCCGGGCGCTACGCGATGCTCGTGACGGTGGCGCAACCACCGGCTCGCTTCAGGCTACCCAACTGGGACGGTCGATCTACGAGCGGCTTGGGTTTCGGGACGATGGCGCGATCGAAATGTGGGAGCGGCGTCTTAGATGATGGCGGGACGCCGTGCGGACTACTTTCGCACACACATTTCTGCTCCGCCGAGTGGGGCCCAGGCAGCTTATTTTGCTCTCAGCATCCAGACGTGCCGACCGATCTTCCCGTGACTGGCCAGGGGGAGCCCCCAACCGGGAAAGCGGTTGGCTCACGTCCTCGCCGCGCCAGGTGAGGTTGTGCCGGGTTCACCAGTTTGGGCCTGCTGTCCAAGCAGCGTGGACTTCGGCACGGCCCTGGCCTGCTGCGTGGGGAACCCAACGCTGCGCCCGCCGCGCAGCGGCTGTTGCGATGAGCTACTCGAGGCCTGTGTTTGCGGTGCTTGGGTCCAGCGAGCCGCCGGCGGCCAGCGGGATCTCGCCGCGGAGGCGAGTCCCGCGTGCCGGCGTGCTATCGACAATCAGCTGTCCCTGGAAGGCCGCCAGTCGGTCTTGTAGGCCTGCGAGCCCGCGGCCAGGGGACAGCGTCGCGCCGCCGACGCCGTCGTCCTCGACCTCGATGACGAGCGAGTTGCCGCCGTGGGTAACCGAGACGCGGGCAGCCGATGTCCCGGCGTACTTCGCGACGTTCGTCAGTGCCTCGGCGGCGACGAAGTAGGCCGCCGACTCGACCGAGGCCGGGTACCGCTCGTCGGGAATCTCGACGTGCATGGGAATCGGAGCCCGGTCGGCGAGCGATTGGACGGCGGCCGCGAGGCCACGCGTGGTCAGCAGTGCTCGGTGGATCCCGTGCGCGAGCTCGCGTAGCTCGTCGATCGCCGCCGTCGTGTGCTCCAGTGCTTGCTCCACGAGCCCGGCGAGCGCGGGCAGGGCGTCCGTTTCGCCGCGCGCAAGTTGCAGCGTAATCACGGCGTGCACAAGCCGTTGTTGCGCGCCGTCGTGCAGGTCGCGGACGACGTGCCGGCGCTGCTCGTCGGCGGCTTGCACGATTCTGGCCCGGGAGGCGAGCAGCTCCGAACGAGCCGTCGCGTTCGATATGGCGCTGGCGATCAGCTCCGCAAATCTTGCGAGCCGGAACTCGGTGCCCCGGGGTAGGGGCTCAGGCTCGTCAGTCCCGGCGATCACCGCTCCCCCAGACCTCGCCCTCCACGATCACAGGAGCTCCGACTTCAGACCGGATGCCAAGTCCCCGCCGCCGCGCCGCAAGCTCGCCCGATGAGCTCTCGTAGCTGTCGAAGCGGCCGGGGGCGGCCGTTTGTTGGACGACGACGCTCATGGTTTCGCCGTCGAGCGGCAGCACCGTACCGGTGGGAACGTGAACGCCGCGCGTGCTCCAGCCCGCCATCGTCTCGTTCATGCCATCCGGTCTGAAATGAGCGAGGTTGACGCTCGCCGTCGCGAACAGCCGGCCCGTCTCCTCGCATACGGCGTCAAACACCGCACCGGCGTCTGAGCCTTGCGCTACGAGCGTGGCAATCCGGCGCAGCGCCGCCTGCTCCTCGGCAAGGTGCTCGAGATCCTCTCGAGTTTCAGCGTTGTCGATCGCGTAGGACACGAGTTCCGCGAATGCGGCAACCCGGTCCTCGGCGCCAACCGGGATCGGCGTATCCTCGGGCCACGCAGCGGAGAGCGCACCCCAGATCTTGCCGCCGAGGACAATTGGGCCGGCGACCGCCGAGCGGATGCCGATCTCCCGCATCTGTGCAGCGACCGTTTCCCCGACTTCGCTGTAGTCCTCAAGCCTGACCGGCCGGCCTGTGCGCACGATCCGGCCGACGAGCCCGCGGCCGTCGAGCACACCACGACTGCCGATCGGGAGCGGCGGACCCTCGCGCGACCAACCAGCGACGATGACCGCCTCTCTTGGGCTTTCAACCCGGAGTAAGCCGCTCATGCGCGCCCCGAGCAGCATGGCCGTCTCGCGCGTGACCGCGGCAAAGACCGCCTCCTGCGGCGGCTGCTGTGCGACGAGTGTCGCCACGCGCCGAAGCGCAGCATGCTCGCGCACGAGCCGCTCCAACTCCTCCCCTGAGATTGGTTGACCCACGACGCGACTCTACCCCTCGCGGGCGCCTCAGTCAGCCCTGGAGTCGTGAGCATTTCCCAACACAAGCCCCCAAGGAAACATAGGGTCGCGCCGGACGCACGCCGATCGAATCGCCTCACGTCGGGCGACCGGACCCGGCATGGAGACGACCGCGAGAAACGGCCGAAGATCGCTCAACGGCGGGGCCACGCCCGATGCGCCGCCGACCATCGCGAAGTCGCGGGCTCCGAGCGCTCGTGCCTCCGCGCAACCAGCATCCCACGAGCCGGCAGGCCACTTCAGCGGGCGTTCCGGCCGTCGCAGCCCATCGTGATCGCTTTGATGATGCGGCAACTCCCGGCGCGCCGTCGCTCTTGGCGACGTGGCAGCAACACCCTTTTGTGGAAGATACGTCCCCAGTCATGAGCGAACCCTCCGGTCTTCCCACGACGATGACGCGCCGCGATGTCGTCAAACCCGCCATTGGCCTCGATGCGGCTCGGTGAGCTCGGTGGCTGTCACGCATCAGCCCGGTCGATGTAACGCAGAAGCGCTTCCTCGACGAGCTTGACCATCTGCCAGTACGCGATGAGATCCCGCTCGGCTCCGGTCGTATGAGCGAAAAAGCGGCGCGCGATCAACAACTCGCCCCGATCGGGCCCTGCCGCCTGCTCCGCAATCCAAGCGCGATCGATCCGCTGTTGAGCAATCAAACCTATCGCGGACTCGATCTCCGAGCCAGTGCAATCACCGAGGCGCTTGAACACGCCGCGACCGATCTCGAGCTGTTCCTCCGGATTGACCTCGCCCATCACCTACATGATCCTCTCCCACGCGGATTGGCTCGGCAAAGCAGCCAGCGTCACCACCGCCCGGTTCCTAGACCCGCCGACCTGGCCGCTTGTTGCCGGTAAACCTGCACGGATCCGCGCAACTGTTCTGATCTTGCCTCGTCTTAGCTCTAGCTGTTCGAGTTCACGACTCTGGAGGGATCGCGATGAGCGGAGCATCCCGAAGTGACCGGCGTGCGATGGGGCGACGCAAGATCCGCTTAGCGGCGACTGCGCTCTGCTTTCTCGCCGCAGCCGCCGCGGCGTCGCCGGCTCAAGCTGCGAGCGGATTCAAGTGGTCTGCGCCTAGACGCATCGACAAGGCAACCGCGTACGTGAAGCCCGCGCTGCTCGGTGGCATCTCCTGCCCATCGGGTGGGCCGTGCGTCGGCGTTGGTTCGTACGGATCGGTCGAGACCTCCACCAATCCCACGTCGCCCGGCTCATGGCACGGGTTCTCCCTCAATCGCAAGATCTACCTCGAGAGCGTGTCGTGTCCGTCGGCCACATTGTGCGTTGCGGTTTCCAATCTCGGTGACATCTACACGACGGCGAACCCGGCCGGCGGGGTGGCCGCGTGGCACAAGCAGAGCAAAGTGCTGGACAACCCGGAGACCGATCTCGGCGCGATCGCGTGCCCGGCGAGCACCCTGTGCGTCGCGGTCAACGGAAGCGAGGAAATCGCCACATCGACCAACCCAGGCAGCGTCACACCGATTTGGCATCACGTGACGATCACGGGCGGGCATCAATTCGGCGGCGCGTCCTGTCCGTCGCCTTCCGAGTGCGTGGTCCTCGACTTCAACGGGGCGGTGCTTGCGTCGACGAACCCCACGGGCGGGGCGTCGACATGGGTTCAGACGAGCGCACCGTTCAACAACGACGGCCCGCTCAACCAGATCGCGTGTGTATCCACAACCGCCTGCGTTGTCGCCGATCAGATCGGTCAGGTGGTCACCTCGTCTAACCCGTTCGCTGCGACACCAATATGGACCACAGTTCGCATCGACGGTCTCGACTCGTTGAACACGATCGGCTGCACGCCCAGCGGTCTGTGCGTGGCGGGTGATAACAACGGAAAGCTGTTCGCATCCACCAGCCCCGGCGGCGGGAAGTCCGCGTGGATGGAGACGAAGGGTGTGGACCCGAGCGGTTTTCGGTCCGTCACCTGCCGGTCCGCGTCGCTGTGCCTCGCCGGCGGCGGCTCGGGCAGCGTCGCCACCTCGGTTGCGCCAGCCTCGAGTCATCCAGGGTGGACCCTGACCCCGCAGCTCGGCAGCGGCGCCGTGCGCCCGGCCCAGCTCACCGCTGTCTCGTGCGCATCCATCCGCATGTGCGTGATGGTGGACGACGCGGGCCATGCGCTCGGCAGCGCGCACCCGGCGGGCCTGGGCAGCGCCTGGCGTCTGAGGTCGATCAACCCCGGCCTCGGCATCAACGATATCTCCTGCGCGGGCGGCCTCTGCGTGGCCGTGGGATCTGCCGGCGGTTATGTGGCGGCGTCGACGAATCCACTCAGCTCATCGCCGAAGTGGAATCTGACGGACCTCGACAGGCATTCGTTCGACAACAACGGCGTCCCCGAGCTCGACGGGCTCAGCGCCGTATCGTGCGCCTCGCGCACGTTCTGCGTCGCCGCGCGTAGCTCGTTCAGCACAAAGGACCTCGAGGTCTCGCTGAACCCGGGCGCCGCCAGCCCGACATGGAGCACGCGGGAGGTCGGAGAGTTCGACGTCGACTTCTTCCGGGCCGTGTCCTGCCGTTCCCGCTCGCTGTGTGTGGCGGCCGACCCGCAGTTCGGCAAGATCGCATTCTCCACCGACGCGGGCAAGAACTGGAAGTTCACCACGATCGAACCGAAGGACGAGCTGAACGGCAGCCTCACCCCGAGCGTCAACGGCGTCTCCTGCCCGACCAAGTCGTTCTGCGTCGCCGTCGACGACCACCGCCAGGTGATCACCACCCACCACCCAGGCGGTCACAAGGCATGGCACGTCGTCCGCCTCGGCCCGGGACACGCGATGTTCTCGATCACGTGTGCTTCGCAGTCGCTGTGCGTTGGGCTCAGCGAGCACGGTCGAGTTCAGTTCTCGACCCAGCCTGGCGGGCCCGCGTCAGCCTGGAAGTTCGCCCCGATCAAGCCTCATGCGGTCGAGGCGTCGTGCCCGTCCACGAAGCTGTGCCTGCTGGTCACGAGCAACGGCGAATTGATTGTGGGGCGGCGGCGTTGATCGTGATTCGGAGGGGCTGCTTCGCCGCGTCCATCGGGCGGCCCGTCAGTGTTGGTGGACTTGGCGCGACCGTTCAACGGGACGAGCGCGGTCCTCGAATGCCTTCGCGGTCCGCCCGCATAGACGCGAACGCGCGCGCCGGAAACAGGCGTGCTCCCATCCAGATCAGCCCAGACGGGCAGCAGCACGCCTCGGACCCGCGATGCCGACGCGGCCGGCGAGCGCGGCCCCCGGGCACCAGCTCTGTCGGCGCCAAACGCCGTCGGCGCCGCCCACAGCGATAGGACGACAGCGAAGCCCACACACCAGCGACGCAGCGCATATCGGCGAACCTCAATCACCCGTTCCGCTCCCACGATCGATCATTGCCCCGCGGCCATCACATCACATTGGCCCCCCAGGCCGGCGGATCCATCGACATCAATGCTCTGTCACATCGTCGGCGCAGCCGTGCCAAGACGAGCTGCCGCTCGGGAGATACGACGAGGCTGTCGGCAAACCATCGCCTCAGTGCCGGCGGAGCGTGATCGCCTTCGTCCTGGTCATCGGGAATCCCCGGCTTGGGAAATAGCGGAAGGTGACTGAGACAGTGACCTTGCCTTGCTGTTTCAACCTCTTGGCCACCGAACCATTGGGAACAATCTCAAGCTTGATCGTCCCGCCTCGCTTCACGTTCTGGCGAACGCGCTTCACGCCCTTGCCGAAGAGAAGGACACGGCCCGAGGCTCCGACGTGCATGGTCTGTGTCGCGGTCCCGTTGCGCCGGTGATCCGCCGTCGCCCCGAGGTACACGCTGTAGTGGACGTACTCCCAACGCTTGACGCGGATCTGGAACGAACCTGTCGAACCCGCGCTCGCGTTCTCCGACCAGGTCACCCATGGGACACCCGCGACGCCGGCGAGCGCAGGATCCGTGGCGTAGTGGCTCGGGTCGACGTTGAGCGGGCCGCCGATCTGGCTCCACTCACCGCGGACTGGGTCCCAATACTTGACGTCGATGCGGTTGATCGTGAGGTCCTGAGATGCCTCGCGCCAGGCCACGGTCGGTATCCCGCCGATGTCGGCAATGCTCGGCTCGTAACCCTCCTCGTCGGGGTCGAGGTTCAGCGGTCCGCCCACTGTTTGCCAGCCGCTCTCCTCCGACCACCTCCTGACGTGGACACGAGTGGCAAAGCCCGCCGCGATGGATGAGATCTCGTCAAAGGCGACGTACGGAACTCCGCCGATGTCGGCGATGCTCGGCTCATCCGCGCCTCCGCCGGCGGGGTCCACGTTGAGCGCACCACCCAGGGCATGCCAGGCGCCGCCGGTGAACCGCGCGACCCTGATCGTCCAGGTCGCGTCGGTACTTCTTCCTTCTCGCCAAGCAACGTAGGGAACGCCGGCGACGACCGCGATGCTGGGGTTGAGGCCCTGACCACCAGGATCCAGCGCCCCGCCCACGCGCACCCACGCGCCACCGGTGAATTTGTCGACAACGATCTCGTTGGCCCCGGAACGCCCGGCCTGGGTGAAGACGACGTAAGGGGTCTCACCGTCGATGGTGATCCGAGGACGAGCATCCGGTGCACCGGTGGTCAGCGGGTCGCCCATCTGGCCCCAGGTGCTGCGAACCGCGCTGATTCGGTCGAACCTCGAGACGAAGACTGGGAAGGTGGTGCCTAGCTGTCCGCTCCAGGCAACCAGGGGGATCCGTGTGCAGATTGAGGTGCGCGAACAGGGTACGCCGTTGCTGAGAATCGCGATGCTGGGGTCGACGCCGATCACTTTGCGGTTGACCGGGCCACCGAGGCCGCTCCACGCCCCGTCAGCGAAGCTCTTTACCTGGATCCGCGATACACCCCCGGCGTCGCGTTCGGGCCACGCCACGTACGGCGCGCTGTCCGAGCTGGCGATCGAGGGAGTAAAGGCGTTCTGGGTTGGGTCCACGTTCAGCGGCCCCGGCGCCGGCTGGCTCCACGCCCCCAACGCCGAAGCAGTCGCCGGCGCAGCCAGGACGGCAGCGAACAGGAGTGCCAGAGTGATCAGGTGACGCTTCATGTCAGTGGGCAGTCGTTGTAAGGAGTGGTCGGAAAGTCGGCCGTGCTCGCAATCAGCCCGCGAACCAATTCGAGCCGTTCCAGCGCAGGGCCCGGTTGAGGAAGGTATGCCCGAAGCCGTACGAACCGCCAGTCCAGCAGTCGCGGTGTGAGGGGCAAGCGACGCCGCGGAGCAGGTAGAGATCCCCACCACCCGCGCTTCCGGGATCGGGGGTCGAGGTAAGCGACCGGTGACCAGCGCCGAGCGCATCGTCCGAATCCGCTTCTGCCTCCCTGCCGTCCACCGCCTCAGGGCAGTTGACGAGCTGGAGCCGGCGTTATTCCCGTGACCGATTCCCAAGAACACGGCTGCACCTCACCCACCAATCCTCTTGCCCGCTTGCACTACAACTATCCCACCTGAACACCCCATTCGCATCGGGGACCCACCCCCAACTTTTGACCCCGGGCTCACTTTGCTGGCCCGCAACCACAGCGCCAGCCATAGGTGGCGAAACCAACCGACCCGGCATCGACGTCGGTCGGGGTTGACGTATGCCCCATCATGAGGTTGGTTTGTCGAGGGTTGACCGTCGGTCTCGTCTAGCTCGCTGCGCTGCGATTGCGGTGCCGGGGCTCGCCTGGCTGTTGGTCGGATGCGGAGTGGCGCAGCGACATGCGGCGACGATCGCGTCGTCCGGAGCTCTGTCCGGCGTGACGACGGTCAGCTCGACGAGGCCGTCGGGTGGCAGCCCACCGCCCTCGGTGGCGACGAGCGCAAGAACCAGCAAGCGTCGACGCTCGGGAACGCCTCCCAGGTTTCGCTTTCACTCATCCAGACTCAGCCGAGCGCTGCGGACGCGGATGAGGCACAGCTCGTGGCATCCAGGCTGTCCGGTGTCCCTCAACCGGCTGCGGTATCTGAGGATTGGCTTTTGGGGATTCGACAAGCGACCCCATGTTGGTCAGATGGTCGTCAACCGTGCGGTCGTCCGAGGCGTCAGGCGGGTGTTCGCGATCCTGTTCGCAGCCCGGTTCCCGATCCGTCACATGTGGATAGTCGATCGCTTCGGCGGTAGCGACTATGACTCGATCCAGGCCGACAATACCTCCGCCTTCAATTGCCGAGACGCGACCGGGGCCACGCGGTGGTCCGAGCACGCCTATGGGGAGGCGATCGACGTTAATCCGATCGAGAACCCATACGTTTTCGCGAACCACACCACGTCGCATCCGGCTTCAGACCCCTACCTCGATCGCGCAGACGTCCGGCCCGGGATGGCCGTTGCCGGCGGAAGACTGGTGCGAGCATTCACCTCGATCGGGTGGGGATGGGGTGGACGCTGGCCGCCACCGACCGACTACCAACACTTCTCCGTCAACGGCCGCTGACCGGTCTGTCGCCGCGGGGCAGGGCCAGCACGCGTTTGGGGGGCCCGAGGCCGTCGGAAGCGGGTCCCTGAGAAACAGCCCCGTCGTTGTCCCCTCCGCCGACCCTCGTTCGTCTCATCGGCAACGGCATCGTTCGAACCCTGGAGGGAAGCCAATGTCGGATGTCTCAGTCATGCGCGTCGAGGAGTTTGATTCCCCTAACGGCGGGGGGTTCTGCCGCGCCCGGGCAAGCCTGGGGGTGACGTCGTTCGGGATGCAGGTTGAGAACTTCCCACCTCATTTCGAGCATTTCCCCGAGCACAACCATGCGGCCGATGGTCAGGAGGAGGTCTACACGGCGCTGTCCGGCTCGGCCACGCTCCACGCCGATGGCCAGGCCCACCGCCTCGAGCCGGGCGTGTTCGCGCGCGTGGGCCCCGGGGTCACGCGGAAGATCACCACGGGCGACGAGCCGGTACAGCTACTGGCCGTCGGGGCAACTCCGGGCACGCCGTACGCGCCTCCCGCGTTCACCGAGAAGGGCGCTCCGCTCCCTGGCTGAACAGGTCGGTTCGGCCCGCGTGCTGGGTACGCGGGCCGACCGCCCCGCTGATGGCGTCCACGTGCGCGTCTTCGCTCGGGCGGCCTGCGAACCAGCGCCGATCCTGCCCAACATCTCAGGGGTAAAGGCAGAAGGTGTCGGCTTTGGTCTGCTGACCAGCCCTCACCGTCGCCCGACCCCGACAACCGTCGCTCTTCAGCGTGTAGCTGCCGGACGGCACGACCAGCGTGTAGCTGTGGCCGCCGGCCACCGTCTCGCGGGCGGCCACCGATCCGCCCGAATCGAGCGCCTCGATCGTGTACCGCTGCGAGACACACGCGTCGATCCCGGGAAACGGGCCGCCTTCGCCGTAAACACCACCGGTGATCCAGCCGTCGCCGTGGGGGATCAGCGGAGGCGGCGTGGGTGGGGAGCAGGGCACATAGGCGGAGCCGATCGCCGAGGGCGCGGGGCGACTCGCGGCCAACACACGCCCTCGCCGGCGCACGGCCAGCCGCAGCGAGATTGGCCCGATCGCCGTCCCCTTGGCCACGGTCCAGCGGACGGTCACGATGCCGCGACGTCCCACGGCGTGCCGGGCGAGCCTGGCCCAGCCCCTCTGTCGCTTGCCCTGGAGGACGGCGGTGGCGCCCAGTGGCACATCGTGGGCGCGGCCTCTGATCAGGACCGACTGACCGATCCGAACCACGCCCGGAGGTGGTTTTGAGAAGCTGATGGACGGCCTGCGCGGCGCGCCGGCGCTGCCGGGCGCGGCGACGATCAGCGTCGCAGCGATGGCCACGACCGTTCCCGACACGGCGACTCGTGGGCGCGGGATTGGCACGCAACCATTATGCGCTGTCGGCGCGCCGCGTTGCATCCCGCGCAGTGGTTCTGATGGCCGAGAAGGATGAGTAGCGAGACGGTTTCCTAGGCGGACTGCACGAGGTGGCACTCGAACGCCCAGACCGTCGCGGCGGACCGGGTTCGCACCCCCGTCTTGTCGAAGATGTGCTGGACGTGGTGGCCCGCCGTCTTGGCGGAGATGCCAAGGGCCTCGGCGATCTCCTTGTTGGTCTTTCCGGCGGCCAGCGCGAGCAGCACCTCGAGCTCGCGGTCCGTGAGACCCGCGGGCAAGTCGCGTGGGCGTTTCACCACACGGTGTCCGGCCGCGGCGAGCACGGCGTCGACCGCCTCCGGGCACAGACGGCCCTCGCGCGCGTCGCGCAGCAGCTCGGCCTCGGCGCCGGCAGTGTCGAGCGCCGGTCGGTGCGGACGCCGCTCTAGCATCGCTTGGTAGGAGTCGGCGGCGGCAAGGATGCGCGCCGCTCGGCCGAGCGCCGGCGCAAGCGTCTTGCGGTGGTAGCCGGCGCCGTCGAGCCGCTCGTGATGGGCACCCGCCAGCTCGCCGATCGAGACAAGTGCGGGCGCGTGGGCGAACGAGCGCTCGGTGAAGTATGGGTGCAGCTGCACACGCTCCCAATCGGTAAGACCGAAGGGCCCGGGCTTCTCCCAGATTGCGTTCGATACCGCGACTCGGCCGAGGTCGAGCGCGAGCGCGGCGCGCCGCACCATTGTCACCTCGTCCTCCGGGAGACCGAGGCGCCAGGCGGCCGCCTCGGCGAGCTGGGACGTGCCCTCGGCATGTCCGCGCAGCCAATACGACTTGAGATCGGTGAACGTCCCGACGACGCGAAACGCGGCATCGATCTCCTCGCCGGTCATCCACCGCTGAGGCGGCGGCTCGGCGGCCATCGCCTGCTCCCAGATCAGTGCGTCGTCGAGCCCGTCGAGTAGCTCGTCGAGGTGCTCGGTCGCGAGGGCGGCCAGATGCGGATCGTAGGCGCCGCCCGCGCGCTGCTCGATCACCTCGCCCGCCCGACCGGGGCCCCCGGCCGACAGGAACACCGAGATATCGCGCGCGACATGAAGTACCCGCGCCGGCAGCGCGATCGCCTCCCCCGCGGCCGCGCCTGGGAACCCGTTCCCGTCCCAGCGCTCGAAGACGTAGGCCAGGTTCGAGATGACGCCGGGGCCGAAGCCGAGCCAGCCGGCGAAGCGCTGGGCGACCTCGCAGTGCAGGGCGAATGTCGAGCGCGCGATCTCGAGCGCGTTCTCGAGCGCGTCGGCGACCATTGCCTCACGAACCTCGGGCGGCCGTCCTTGTCCCACCACATCCATCAGGAACGCGCCCACCTCTTCGGGGTTGCCTCCGTCGACGAGTGCGAACTTGGCGCGCGGTTCGATGTCGTCCCCGAAGAGCTCGGTCTGCTCGGTCGCGTCCGACGTGCAGCCGAATGAGTGCAGCAGAGAGATGTAGTAGGCGTCCACGAGTTCCGGCGGCGAGAGCTCGGCGAGCTCACCGAGACGGACCGCGAGGATCGCCGTCCTGAGCGCGTGCTCGAGCGGCTGACCGGTGCCCAGATCAGTCGCTATCGACATAGCGCCGATCACCTCCGCAGCGCGAACCGGCGCCTGGCCCCCAGACGATCGCGCTGTAGACGGACTACTGCCGTCAGACCCCATCGGGGTGGATCCTACGCGGTTCGGCGCCGGAGCATGAGGAGTCGAAGCTGGAGCGGCCCGCGTCCTACCGCGTGGGCCTCTCGTGCTCGGGCAGTAGGAGCGGAGATCTGAAAAGGGAAGCCGCCCACGCGGGCGGCTTCCCCCTCCATCGGCTGCGTCCGTATCTACGCCACTACCTGCAGGTGCTCGTTGGGATCGATCGCCCCCAGACTCTCGACGACGTCGAGGCTGCCGTTACGCACCTGGGCGATGTACACGTTCATCCGCACGTGGTGCTGGCCTGGCACCATCTCGGCCGCGCCGCCCGGGCCCTCGGCGATCTTCGCATGGTCGAGCGCCGCGACGACGACAGCCTGGTCGAGCGAGCCGGCTTCCGTGACGGCGGCCTCCCAGAGCTTCAGGCCACGGTACATGCCCGTGCACCCGCTCCCGGCGCTGAAATGGGGGCCGTCCGGGAAGCGCGCGTTGTAACGCCCGAGCAGCTCCCTGCTGAACGGGTCGCTTACCGACTGGTAGTAGTCGATGCACCCGTACAGCCCCTCGACGTGCTCGGATGGCAGCGCGGCCACGAGGTTCTCGTCGAAGTACGTCGTGACGACAAGCCCGCCACGCTTGGTGAAGCCGGACTCGCAGAGCGCCTCAAGGAACGGGAAGCACCCGGGAGGCACGGTCGTGTTGAACACGACGTCCGCGCCGCTTGAGTTGATCCTGTCGACCGTCTCGGCCCAGTCGGCGTGATCGAGGGGGAAATACTCCTCTCCGACGATCTCGCCACCGTTGGCCGAGGCGACTTCGTGGACCTTCCTGTTCATCACGTGCGGCCAGATGTAATCCGCCGAGGGCAGGTAGAACGTCCGTGCTCCGGTCTCCTGCATCACCCACGGGATGAGCGGCTCGACCTGCTGTGCGGGAACGGCGCCGGTGCAGAAAAGGAGCGGGTGGTACTCCTGTCCCTCGTACTGCTCGGGGTAGATGTAGAGCGTCCCGCCCTCCACCACCGCCGGCTTCTTGATGGCCTGCCTGGTCGAGCTGAAGATGCCGCCCAAGAGCACGTCGACGCGGTCTTCCTGGACCAGCTTGGTGGCGGCGGCCGCCGCCTGCGCGTCGTCGGTTGCGCTGTCTTCGATGAGCAGTTCGACGCCACGGCCGAGCACACCGCCGGAGGCATTGATTTCGTCCACGACCAGTGTCGCGGCGTTGGCCTGGGCGCCGCCCATGATGGAGAGTGGCCCCGTCTGGTCGGCGATCACGCCGATCTTGATTGCGTCTCGCATGACGTTGCTCTCACGCCTCGTAGTGGGCGCGGAGTTCCGGCACCTGCGGCCGGCCCTTGTGCCCGGCCTCCTGCATGATCGACGGGACCTCAGGGTCGGAGGCGAAGCTCTGCCAGCCGTCGAGATCCCAGTCGAAGATCACCCACACCCGGTCGTCCTGGTTGGGGTCGCGGAACACAAGCGCGCCCTTCGAGCCGTGCTGCCTGCGCTTCTCGGCACCCTTGGTGGAGAAGACGTTCGTGAAGCGGTCGAAATCCTCGACCGTGGTCGTCGCCAGAAGCATCCTGGTCCCTCCTAGTTCGTTTCCGGCGTCTCCTTGGTGACGCCGAGGCTGGCGCGAGTATGCGTTCGGGGCGCTCGGGGCACATCGGGCAAATGCCCTATGGGGCGATCGGTTGCCAAACGCCCAGGATGCAGCACTAAACCCGACCTTCACCCAAGGCTCGCCCGCCGACTACACCCGCTCAAGTAAGCGCTCGACCGGCAACGGCGCTGGCAACGGGTTCTGTCCACACCTATCGGACACACGTCGACTTCGAGAGCCGGCCGTCTAGTACAGACGTTGAGAGGACCAGAGGAAGCAACGGCCTACCCCGGAGGCTGCCGACGAACCACAGATCCACGACGCGAGGAGGCCATATGACTGTGCGCCGGATCGCCCGGTGGGCAGCCATCTCGCTGGCATCGGTCAGCATCGGATTGGCCGGGGTCGCCACTGCCGAGGGCTGGGGCCACGGCCCCGACAGGCCCGGAAAGGGCTGTGGGGACCACCACCACGTCCACTACAAGGAGGACGACTGCCACTCGAGGGGCGATGGTCATCACCACGATGGCCGTCACCACCACGATGGCCGTCAGCACCACAAGGAGCGTCGATAGGACATCTGGGCCGGACGGGGTTTGGTTGCTCTCGTCCGGCCCAGATTCGCTCCGGTTGAGGGGGAGGGTTCAAACGAGAGGAAAACGTGCCACGGCCAGGGACTGGGAATGGGGCGAGAGACACACTCGCCGCACGGTCGGACGTCTGGGTCATCGTGCCCACCTACAACGAGGTGGACACGCTCCACCCGACAGTCGCGTCGATTTGCGAGGAGCTCGAGCGCCACGGGGTGAGCTTCCACATCCTCGTCGTCGACGATGCATCACCTGACGGCACGGGGCGACTCGCGGACGCCCTCGCCGCGAACGAGCAACGCCTCCGCGTGCTCCATCGCGCGTCCAAGGAAGGGTTGAGGAGGGCCTACATCGCCGGGTTCGCGCACGCCCTCGATCACAACGCCGACGTCATCATCCAGATGGATTGCGACGGCTCTCACGACGCGGCGGCGATTCCGCGTCTGTTGGCCGCCCTCGGTGGCGGCGCAGATGTGGCCCTCGGCTCGCGTTACACGCCCGGCGGCGGTACCGATTGGACTCTCGGACGGAGAGTGGTCTCCCGCCTCGGGTCAGCCTATGCCCGCCTGGTCCTGGGCGTTCCCATCCGCGACCTGACCGGAGGTTTCAAGGCGTTCCGAAGCGATGTGCTGCGCGCTCTCGATCTATCGAGCATCCAGTGCAGGGGCTACGGGTTTCAGATCGAGACCACCTACCGAGCTGTGCGGGCAGGCTTTCGGGTGCAGGAGGTCCCGATCCGCTTCGTCGACCGGCGCGTCGGGACGAGCAAGATGACCTGGGGAATCGCGCTGGAGGCACTGACGATCGTGCCGCGCCTGCGCCTGCGACGGGCATGCACCGCACCCTGCGCCGACCATTCACTGCGAATCCTGATGCTGACCAGAGGGGTCGTGCCGCTGGCCGCCGGCGCCGGGGGAGCGGAGCTCGCTGCCCACGAGCTCGCCCGGGCCCTCGTGAGCCAAGGGCACCGAGTCACGCTCGTGACCGACTTCGAGGCAAGCGACGATGACGAGTTCCCGGAGCTCGTACGGTCCCGGATCGACGCCCCTATCGTGCGCCACGCACAGAGGGTGCCCGGCGTATTCACGAACTGGCTCGCGCGCCACCTGGCCGGCAATATCGCTGTGGTCGTGCGCGCCAGGCGCATCCTGCGCGGGCAGCGCCACGACGTCGTCCATGCCCACGGCGCCCTGAGCGCCGCACTGCTGGCGAGGTTCGCGGACATTCCGGTGGTCTACACGGAGCACGACGCGCCTCCCTGGATGTGCCGCTACCGCTCACGTCCGGAGCGAGCGGTCCGACGGGCGACATACCGCATCATCAACGCGTCCGCCTTCCGCCGTGCGGATCGGGTGGGGGTCACGTTTGCCGCGCTGCGCGAGGACGCCGTGCGCCGCTTCCACCTCCAGCGGGAGAAGGTCGTGACGATCGCCAACGGCACCAATTTGAGCGTGTTCAGCGCGCCCGAGATCACGCCATCGGAGCGCGCGCTCGATGCCGCGTTGCGCGACAACGGCAAGCCGCTGCCTTTCGAGGACTTCTGTCTCTTTGTCGGTCGACTCGAGTCACGTAAGGCACCCGACCTCCTGCTCCGGGTGCTCCGCGACGCGCCCGAGGCGAACTGCGTGTTTGTCGGCGACGGGCCGATGCGACCTGCGCTCGAGCGGCTTGTCGCCGAACTTGGGCTTCGCGACCGTGTGGCCTTCATCGGCTACGTGCGGGCTGCCGACCTGCCGTCGCTCTATGCGCGGGCGCAGCTGCTGCTCCTGCCGTCCGTGTCAGAGGCGATGCCGCTGGTCGCCCTCGAGGCGATGGCCTGCGGTACGCCGGTCCTCGCCACGCGTATCGCCGGTCTGCCGACAATCGTGCGCGACTACGAGACCGGCGTCCTCGTTGATCCCGGCGACATCGCCCAGATGACACTTGCGCTCCGTCTGCTTCTGCGCGACACGGCGTTGCTGGCAGAGATGAGCGCCGAGGCCCGGCGCATGATTCAACAGCGCTTCATGTGGACCGCGGTGGCGGCCGAGTACGTGCGGCTCTACCGCTCACTGAGCGCTGACGCGGGCAAGCCGCCGGTGCCCCCGCCCGATTCGAGACGTGCGCCTGTCCCAGTGTCGGCAGGCGAGCTGCAGTTGCCCACTTCCGAGCAACCTGTCCTGGAGGCCCAGAGCCATGAATCCTGACCGCCCGACCGCCTGTGTTCTCGTCGACGCGTTCCGCCATGACTACCTGGGTCCGGAGCTGGCGCCCAGACTATCCGCGCTCGCCGACGCTGGTTCGCTCGCGCGGCTGCGACCGATCCTTGGCTACTCGGACTCGATCCGGGCCACCGTGTTCACCGGGGCGTACCCGGATGAGCACGGCTACTGGATGGAGTACTGCTACCGCCCGCGGTCTGCTCCCATGCGCAGCCTTACGGCCCTGAAGGGGCTGGACCGTCTGCCCGTCGATCTGATGCGCCGGAGCGTCAAATGGGGACTGTCCCAGACAGTCGTCAGGCGCCTCGCCGCCGAGGTCGGCTACGCGCATCTGTCGATCCGTCATCTGCCATTTCGCGCTCTGGGCGAGTTCGATTGGACGCTCAGGCGTCCGATGTCCGAGCCCGGCGCGCTCGGAATGCCCACCATGTTCGACCGGATGACCGAGGCCGGCATCCATTGGGCCTACCTGGATGCCGCGCGAGATGGGACGGGGCGGATGCTCCGCCAAATCGACTCACTGAACTTGGACACGGGGTTTGTCTTCGTGTACCTGCATCAGATCGATATGGCGTCACATCTGCTCGGCGTCGAAAGCTCCCTCTTCCATCGGGCAGTTCGCCGCACCGACGCGCTGGCGGGCACCGTAGTCGACCGTCTCCGAGCGCGTCTCGGCGAACTGAACCTCGTGGTCTTCTCCGACCACGGCATGTCCCAGGTCCGTCGAACCGTCTCGTACCCGGATCTCTGGACTGACCCCGCGTTTCCAGAGCGATTCTGCTTCGCCCTCGACGCGACGATGGTACGGCTTTGGTTCCACGACGACGATGAGGCGCTGCGCGCCCGGGTGCGAGCGCGCGTGGCTGCCGGGGGCCCCGGCCGCTGGCTTGCCGGGGACGAGCTGGCCGAGCTGCACCTGCGCTTCGAGCACCGACTGTATGGCGACGAGGTATTCCTGCTCGAGCCGGGTGTGGCCATCTTCCCCAACTTCCACTCGATGCTGAATCCCCGCGCCATGCACGCCTACCATCCCGCGGACCCAGACCAGCAGGGGATCTTCATCGGCCCGCCGGGCGAATCAGTCAACGGCACCGTCGAGCTCGTTGACGTGCACCGCCTCTGTGCCGGTCTCTGCGGACTGACCCCGATTCCTGCCCCGCGGGCACTGGCAGCCTGATGGGCGGCGCCGCGACCTTCGCCGGCCGGCTCCCCGAGACGGGCTCTGCGCAACTCCGCGATGAGCCCCGGGCGAGCGCTCCCGCCAGCGCCCGGGCCGTGGCCCGCGGCGGAACGTTTGTGCTCGCCGCAACGCTCACGTGGCACGCCTCCAATTTCGCCTTCAATGCGCTAGGCGCGCGGGCGCTTGGACCCGGGGGATATGGCCAGCTGGCGGCCGTCGTGGCCCTGCTGTACATCGTCAGCCCAGTCCTCTATTCGTTGCAGGCCTCGGCCAGTGGCCGCGCCGCACGCCTGCTCTCGGATGGCCGAGCGGGTGATGTACGGCCGCTGTTGGCGCGTCAGACGTGGTACGCGGTCGGCTTCAGCACTCTGGCCGCAGCCATCGCCGCGCTCGCCGCCGGCCAGATTGCCCATGCTCTGCGTCTGCCCGCATCGCTCGCGGTGGTGCTCCTGCTTGCCTCGATGCCCCTGGCCGCCGCGGTCAATGTCCAACGCGGCGCCCTGCAGGGCATCGGCCGCTTTGAACGCTACGCAGTGTCAACCGCCACCGAGGGCGTGGCCAAGATCGCCCTCGTCGCGTTGCTGCTGATCCTCTGGCCCAGCGTGGACGGAGCAGTCCTCGCGACCGCGGCTGCGCTCGGATGTGCCGCACTCGCCAACCTCCGCTTGTTGCGGGCGCTCCCCGCAGGGGCCCCGACAGGTGCCGCGGCGCCCGGATCAATCGGCGACGGTGCCCTCACGCTCGGCTGCCTGGTTCTCCTGGCTGTGCTCCTCTCCTCCGACGTGATCGCTGCCCGCCACGGCATGGGGTCGCATGCCTCCGGTGTCTACGCGGCGGTTTCCCTCGCCGGCAAGGTGGTGTTCTTTGCCACCTCTGGGCTGACATGGGTCCTGTTCCCAATGCTCAGCGCGCGCGATCAGCACGGCGAAGACGGGCGCCGGCTTCTGCTCGGCGTGCTCGGAGGTGTGGCTGCCGTGGCCACGGTCGTATGCACCGTCGAGTGGCTTGTTCCTTCGCTGGTGATCGTGCCGCTCACCGGCCACGGCTTTGCCGCGGCGGCGCCGTGGCTTGGCCCGGCGGCCTGCGCCTTCATCCCGTACGCCCTCGCCTACGTCCTCGGCATGGCACTCGCCGCCCGCCGCCGCCGCGCCGCGCTGTGGGTTCTTGCGGCGGCCACGGTCGTCCAGATCGCGGGCTTCGCATTGCTCAGCCCCACCATCGGCCATCTGCTCGCCGTCGATGCCGGCGCGTTTTCGCTGGCGGCGGCCGGTTTGGGAGTGCTCTGCCTGAGGCGCAGGACCGCATGAGCGCCACGGCGCATCAGGCGTCGCCGCCGGATGGGCAGGCGCTGACACAGCTGGCCGGCGCGGTCCGATGCGGCCTGGGCGATGTCCCGGTGATCGTTCTCGGCAGCCGCGCCCTCGGTACGGCGCGCGCGGCGTCGGATCTCGATGCGTACGTCGTGCTACCGACCTGGCGCGTGCCGTTGGCAATGGGCCAGCTCGAGTCGGTCGGGAAGGGCCTGCAACGCGACCTCGGAATCCCGATCTCCTTGAACCCGATTCCCGTCGCCCAGTTGGGCCGGAGCGGCGGCACCATGCTCCCGTTCAAGCTGCGCCAGGAGGGGCTCGTTGTGTCGGGTCCGCCGGGATGGAGCCTCGACCGTCCCGGCCCACCGCCCGTAGACACCGCGGCTCGCCGCTCGTACGCGATGTCAGGAATCATGTTCCTGCTGGAGGCCGCCGAGCCGGTCACGCGCGGAGCCGAACACCTCGAGCCTCCCGCGGCGCACTTGGTGAGCAAGGCGCTGCTGCACGCCTCGCAGCTCGTGCTGGCTGCGCAGGGACGGTGGGCATCGACGCTACCCGAGGCTGCGGCAAGGCTCGGGGGCGACTGGAACGAGTTGGCTGCCAACACGGACTCGTGCGGTGCCTGGTTTCGCGCGCGCGAGGCGCTGGTACCCGCCGCGGCAGGTCACACCGAGGGGCCGCTGGAAGCAATCGCCCGGGGACTTCAGTGGGCTGGACTCCGGACAATGCGCGGCCTGCCGACCTGGCCGGTATTGCGCCCACCCTCGCCGGCCGCCTCCCTGGCCCGAGCGACATGCCAGCTGGTCTGCGCGCTGGGACGCGGCACGGTCGACGCGCATACAGTGGATCTCGCCCGCTCGTCTTTGCCCGGCGCTCTCTTGCGAGACGCTCCGATGGAGTGGCGCGCATTAGCACGTCTGCTTGCCGCTGAATGGACACACGCCAGCCCGCTGGCCGGGATCTAGTCAGCCATGCCAACCCGCGCGGACGCCATGATCGTGTTTCGAGAGGCCGACCCCACCACGGGAGGCCTCGGCATCGACGTAACGGACGTGGCACGAGGAATGGTCGCCCGTGGTCGGCGGGTGGAGGTGATCTCCATGCACCCACACGGTTCCCCGGAGCCCGACCTCGGGCCTGGCGTGGTGGTGCACGCACTCGAGCCCTGGCTGCGCACGCGCCCGGGCGTGGCCTTCGGCCTGACCGCGGGTGCCGGGCGGACGGTGCGCGGGCGTCGCCCTCGGGTTCTGCATCTGTACTCGTGCCTGCCGGTTCACATGCACTGGGCCGCCGCCGCGGCGGCGTGGCGCTCCGGTGTGCCAATCGTCTGGACGCCGATGCTCCACCCCAGCCGAAGACAGCTGTGGCAAGGGCGCGGCCTGGCCGGTCGCGCCATGTGCATCTGGGACATGGCCGCCCCGCGGGCGGCTCGCCTTGCCGACGCGGTCTGTGTTGCGACGATGGCCGAAGCGGAGATGTTCCGCCGGCTGGGCGCGCGGCGCGTGAGGCTGGTTCCACCCGCGGTCCATCCCGTAGCACCCGTCTCACAGCACGATGCGGCGGCACTCCGCGCTCGCCTCGGCCTCGGCGACGCGCCGCTTGTGCTGTGCGTGGCCGGTCGCCCTGACCACCGCAAGGGCCTCGACTACGCGGCAGCCGTGATCGCCGCTCTACGCGCCCGGATCCCCGGGGCCGTGCTTGGCGCTGTCGGTCTCCCGGATCATGTCTCGCTGGCCGGCACAGACGGCGTGCGCGCACTCGGACGGCTCTCCGCGAGCGACCTGCGCCGGGCCTACTGCGCCGCCGATGCCGTTTTCGTCCCGTCCCGATACGAAGCCTTCTCGCGAGTGGTGATCGAGGCTTGGCAGGCGCATCGGCCAGTGGTGGTCACCGATCGGGTCGCGTTGGCCGAGGAGGTCAGCCACACCGGAGGCTCGGTGGTTGCATTCGGTGACGTCGACCGGGCCGTCGTCGCACTTGAGCACTATCTCCGCGACCCGGCCGACGCCGACAGAACCGGCTCGGAGGGCGCTGAGCTCGTCTCCAGTCGCTTTCTCGTCGGGCCGGTGCTCGACCAACTGGAGGCCCTCTATTCGGAGGTGGCCCGGTGAGCTCTGGGGCTGCTGCGCTCTCACGCCCATCGTCCGGACGACACCGGATCTCGGTGGCGGGCGTCGTGTGGCGTGCGTTGCGCTGGCCGCACCTGCCGGGTCTCGGCGCGCAGCTCGCCCTCGGCCTTTGGTTGTGCCGCGGCTTTGCCAGTTCGGCAATTCCTGCCGGGACTGACACGCTCGGGTTCGTCGCGCGAGCGGCGTCCAACGCGAGGGCCGACACATGGCTATCCGCCTGGAGTCCGGAATCCCTTGGCTCGCCCCGCACGATCACACTGGAGAGCCTGCTCGGGGTGCTGACGAAGGCAACCGGCGACCCCGTCCTTACGGTGAAAGCCTTCATGCTGGCGACGCTCGTCGCCTCGGGCGCAGCGGCTTACTGGCTCACGTGGCGCTGGTACCGCACTCGGCTCGGCGCCGCCGTGGCCGGACTGCTCTACATGGCCAGTCAGATCTCGCTGGCCCAGACGGCAAGCGGCCACCTGAACGTCTGTGTGATCCTGGCCCTGGCGCCGGCGATCATCGGTCTCACCGTCGAGGGCGTGGAGGCGTTCTCGCTGAGGCATGCCACGCTCCTTGGGCAGCGCTGGCTCTGTTGATCCTCGCCCGGCCCGACATGGCGCTGTATGTCGTTCCGCTCGCCGCGCTCTACGTCCCTGTTCGTGGAGTGGCCAACCGCCGCTTGGGCGAAGCGGTGCGCAACGGTGCCCGCACCGCTGGCGTCGCACTGATCGTGGCGCTGGCACTCTCGCTGTACGTAGTCGTGCCGCTGGTCGCCGGGGTGAGGGCGGAATGGGTGTCGAGCGGAGGGTTGTTCTCCGTGCAGGACTTCCAGGCCCGCAGCGTGCCAGCGCTGGCGTCGATGCTCGGCTTCGCGCGGGAAATCGGATACTTGGCGTTCACCGGACGGCAGACATGGACCTCCCATCCGTGGCTGTCCTTCGGCGCCTACGTGGCGCTGGCCGAGATTCCCGTGGCGGCAGCGTGGAGCGCGCTGGTGTTGCGACGCGATGCTCGCACGCTGTACCTGCTTCTCTGCGCCGTCGTTGCGCCCTTCGCTGCCAAGGGCATGTACGGCCCGGTCGGAGGTCCGTATCGGTGGGCGGTGCTGCACTTGCCGCTGTTCGGCAACCTTCGGGACCCGAATCGCTGGCTGATCGTGGGCTCGCTCGCCGTCGCGGTGCTGGCCGGCGTCACCACCGCGCGCCTTCCCGTGCTCCTGCGCTGGCTCAGAGCCACCCGTCCGGCGCAGATCCTGATCGTGGCAGCCGCGATTGCCCTGGTCGCTGTCCCCACCGCGCCGACGCTGCTGCCGGGGCTGGCTACCTGGCGTCCAACCCCAGACCAGGCTCGCCTCCTGGCGGATGCCGCCCACGGGGACTCCGCACTCGCCACGGTCCCCTTCGATCAGACTCGCCGCTATCTCACCCAGGGGAGCTACCAAGGTTGGGAACACGACCTGGGCGCTGAAAGCTCGCTGTGGACCGGCCGCCCAGCGCTTGGCGACGGAGACTGGAGCCAGTCCGCGTCGGCGACGATCTCGTACCTGACAACGCTGCTCGGACGCCGGGACCCCGCCTACACGCCAATGCTTTCGGGACTCGGCGTGGGCAACGTACTGTCCTTCGACTACGCCCCCACCGCCCCCGGCCTGGTCAATGCGACGGATCCGCACTATCAGCAGCAAGCGATCGCGTCGATGCCTGACCTGGCCCTGGTACACCGCACCGGGGCCGGAACATTGCTCAAGGTCCCCGGCGCGGCGGGGGTGTTGTCGGCGCGGCCGCTGAATGCTGTCATCCTGGGTGGCCGCTCGGGGCTTCGCGCCCTGGTGCGCCTTCACGGCGTTGTTCCGTCGCAGTGGGCTGCGGAGGATGCCAGCGCACTGCTCGACGAGGCCGGCCTGGGCGGTCTCCTCGCGTCCATCCGCCACGCGGATCTCGTGGTCGCCGCCGACGCCTCGGTCCGTGACCTGGCCGTGTTGTCCGCGCCGCCGCTGGCTCAGTTTGGCGGCATCTCCAGCGATCCCACTCTCGCCGCAGCGACCCAGACCCTTCCCCCCGATGTGGCATCCCGCACGGGGACGCTGATTGACGAGTCGGCCCCCGCGCCTGAGGTCGGTCGGCACCAGTCGTCGAGCACGTTCGTGCTGACCCGCGCGCAGCCGGCCGGCGAGCTGTGGGCCCAGATCCGCGCCCTGCCCAATGCCGCCACGCTGCGGTTCTCCATCGACGGGCGCCCCGTTGGCTCGATCACACCGGTCGCCGCCGTGGCAGCCGGATTCTCCTGGGTCCGAGTCGCCACCTCAGCCCTGCACCCGGGAGTTCACAAGCTCGACGTGACTGCCATTCCGTCGGCCTATGGCGACTCCTATGAGGTGAACGCCTTGCGGGAACTGAGCAGACCTCAGCGCGAGCAGGCCCAGCAAGAGCTCGCTCTCGCGCTGAAGCGGGCGGCGCCCCGAACCGCCTACGCTGCCGATCTGGCCGATGCCGTGCGCACGGCCGACCCCGCGCAGTTCCGTCCCGTCGCAGTGATCGGGGGCGGCGTCGGCTACTGAGAAGACCCTCGAACCTCAGCGCGCCGCGGTTTCGCATACCGGCTCGTCCACCACCATCGCCTTCCGTGCGGGCCGTCGATACCACACCCTTGCGGCCCACTACTTTCGGACCCCGAGGGACTGGAGCTCCCATGCCTTCGTGTTCGTCCGCGTGAAGGGCCACGCCAGCGGCGCGGTATTCCGGATCCTGGTCGACGGCGACGCCGATCATCGGTACACGAACCCATTGGTGTGGACCGACAACGAAGCGGGGTGGCGATTGATCGCCGTCCCGCTGCTCGCCGATCCCGCCGTGAGCCACCACGTGGTCTCACTGCGCGTCGCGACGGATAACAACCAGCGGGCCGGCCGGCTCGAGCTCGGCGCGCTCTCGCTGTCGCCGGCGATCAGTCGGGTCGCCGTACGCCTTCCGATCCCGTCGCAGGCCAAGCGCCGCGTGTTGTTCGTCGATAGCCGTCCGTGCGAACTCGCTACGGCGTGGAGCCGGCACCAGGTGCGGGCAGTCATCCGGGCGGCAGCGTCTCGGTGAGGATCCCACTCAGCAAGCTGGGACTGCACTATCTGGTGCTCGCCCCTCCCGCCGGTGGTGTGCCTCGGGCGGCGTCTCCAGTGCTCAGTTGGAACCGATACGGCGCCACCCGCTTCTCGTTCAGAGTCCGCGCGCGGCGGCCTTTCACCCTCGTGCTCGCTCGCAGCCAGGACCCGCATTGGCATCTGACCGGCGTGCCAGGGGCGGTACGGGAGCAGGAATGGGGCACGCTCCAGGGCTGGCGGCTTCCGGCCGGTAGTTACACCGGATCCATCTCCTACCAAGGTGACGGCCTTGTGCGGCTCGGTCTCGCCGCCAGTCTCGCGCTCGCGCTGGGGATCGCCGTGTTGATGCTGATGGGACGCCGGTCACACGGCGTGCACCGGCTCCGATTCACCTCCCGCAGCGAGGATCGGCTGCGTGTCCATCCACGTGACCTGTGGCCGGTTCCGTGGGTCATCGCGCTGACTCTGCTCGTCGTGATCCCAATTGCCAGTGTCCACGGTCCCGGAGCCACCGGTGACTCGCTCGCCGTGGCGGCGACCGGATTGATGGTCGTTGCGGTGGCCTTGGCTGCTTTGCGCTCGCGGCGGCAATGAGACGCCCGGGCTTCCCATTCCTCGGGTACGCCGCTCTGGCGGCGGTTGTGGCCGGGCCGCTTCTGGGCTCGGGCTTGATTCTTGCCGTCGACGCCGCCCCGGTCCCGCGGGTTCAGCTCGACCCGTCCTACTGGGGGCTGGGGCAGGGCACGCACGAAGGCACGCTCTCGCGCCTACCCCTCGATGCCGTGCTTGCCGCGTTGGGTTGGCTGACCTCGGTGGCGCTGGCTCAGAAGTGCGTACTGGTGATCGCCATTGCGCTGGCCGGCTGGGGGATGCACCGCCTCGTCGAGGTGAGCCACCCGGGCGCCCGCGTGTACGCGGGGCTCCTGTACGCGGTGAACCCGTTCGTCTACGAGCGCATCTGGACGGGTCAGCTGTTCGTGGTACTCGGATATGCCCTGCTTCCCTGGGCGTTTGCCGCCTTCCGGTCGCTCCTGCGCCGGAGGACCGCGTCCCCGGCCTTGTTCGTGGTTCTCGCGCTGCTGATCGGGATCGCCAGTCCCCACATGGCGATCCTGTTCGGGTTGATGTGCGCCTTCGCGCTCGTTGCCACCGCGGTTAGGCCGGAACACCGCACGCGCCGCGGGCTGCTGGTGGCGATTGCCGGATTGGCGCTGGCTGCACTCGGGGGTGCCTGGTGGCTGCTCCCGACGCCGGGCGTCACCGGGCTGTGGGCGCATACCGGGCGGGCCCAATTGGCGCTGTATGCGTCCGTGCCCGATCCTCACCTCGGCCTCATTCCGGCGTTGCTCGGCCTCTCGGGGTATTGGAACGATGCCCGGCCCGCGATTTCCTACGTCCCGGCGTGGCCGGTTGCTGACCCTGACCCTGCTCGTGCTGTCGGCCGGCGGTGCGTGGCTGCGCCGTCGCGAGCCAATGACCTGGGTGGTCGCCGGCGCCGGACTGGCCGGGCTGGTGCTCGCCCTCGGCTACGCATGGGCACCTACGCGCGCGCCGTTCGTCTGGCTGCTGGCCCACTTCCCGCCGCGTCGATCGTTCCGCGAGTCGGGCAAGGGACTCGCCCTCGTGGCGTTTGCCTACGCGTATCTCGGCGCGGTCGCCGTCGACGACCTTGTCCAGCACGCCAGCGCCGCGCGGCGCTGGCGTGTCGTGTTGACAGGTCTCCTGGTCGCGCTCCCGCTGACACTCGGCGCGCGGGAGCTGTGGGGAGAGTGGGGTCAGCTGCACACGTCGGAGTACCCCGCCTCGTGGACGCACGCCAATGCCTACCTCGAACGCCTCGCAGGCTCCTCCCGCACCCTCGTGGTCCCGTTCCACGGATAGTTCGCGCTTTCGTTCGCCCATGACCGGGTCGTGGCCAATCCGGCCGCCGCATACTTCCGGACGCCAACGCTCATCGGTCGCTCGGTCGGCGGCCCGGAGGACCAGGCCGATCCCGAGCAGATACGCGCCGAGCAACTGCTCTCGCTGCCCCGGCGCAGCCGGGACTTCTCCGCCTGTCTAGCCGCCCTCGGAGTCGGGCACATCCTCGTGCTCGACCAGACCGACTGGGGCTCTTACGGCAATCTCGCGCGCAGGCCCGGGATTGCCTTCGAGCGCCGGTGGTCAGGGGTGGCGCTCTACCGCTCGCTCCGCCCCACGTCGATCGTGATGGCGCGAACGGGCACGGGCCGCACCTGTCGGGACCGGACCCCGGTCCCGGCCGAGCGCGTCGGCGCATTCGATGTACGGCTGCTGGCGAGCCCACCCCAGAACACGACGCTGCGGGTCGAGCTGCCCGATGGGCAGAACTCGCAGAGAACCGGGACAACCACAATCCGCTACGCCGGCTGGGCGCCACTTCGCCGTAACTACGAAATCGGGCTGGCGCTCCTAGTGACGGTATTGCTCTGCTGCTCGCTTCCGTCCGCGCTCGCCGCCCTCAAGTCGGTACCGGTGCGGTGGCACAGACGGTCCGCCCGCTCGTCGAGACCTCGGCCCTCTTCTTCGTGCGCCGGTGGTGAGCGCGAGGCGGCGGAGCTTGGTTTGGTCAGCGAGGCTCGGCGGTGCAGGGATGGTCCTCTGAGCGGATGAGGACGCCCGAGAGCCGGGCCGGCACCGCCCGCGCGGTCGCGTGAGAGCGACGATCGGCCTCGGATGCGCCGGGCTGGGCGCATTACGCGCCGAGGCGATGCCTCGGCCGTGGCTCTCGATGATTCCCGCATCGCGGAGCGCTCCGAGCCCATGGCGCAGCGCTCGGCGAAGCGGTCAGAATACTCTTGGCCGCCTCGGACACAAGAACGAATGCAAGACTTGACTTTGGGTGTTGTCGGGACATCGCGCAAGGCGGATGAGCGCCGGCTGCCGATCCACCCGGCGCATGTCGAGCGTATCGACGAGGGCGTACGCCGCCGGATGTTCTTCGAGCACGGCTACGCACAGCGCTTCGGGATCGCGGATCAGTGCCTCTCGGAAAGTGTCGGAGGCTTTCGCTCGCGGGAGCAGCTGATGACGGAGTGCGACGTGGTGCTGGTTCCGAAACCCGTTGTGGAGGACCTGATGACGCTCCCCCCGGGAAGATTCTGTGGGGGTGGCCGCATTGCGTTCAAGACGAGGACCTCACGCAAGTCGCGATTGACCGCCGCCTGACGCTCATTGCCTGGGAGGCCATGCATCACTGGACCCACGAAGGCGACTTCAGCCTTCACGTCTTCCACATGAACAACGAGCTCGCGGGCTATTGCTCGGTTATGCACGCGATGCAGCTGATCGGCACGACGGGCGCATTCGGGCAGCGTCTCCGAGCCGCCGTGATCAGCTTCGGCGCCGCTGCTCGCGGGGCAGTTACCGCGCTGTTCGCGCTCGGGGTGCACGACGTGGACGTCTTGACACACCGCAGCGTCGCGGCGGTTGCAGCACCGATCGCGCCCGCACGCTTGATCCATTATGAGCGCGAGCCCGAACACCCTCACCGCGCGGTAGCGCTCAACAGCTTCCGAAGCCGACCCGTCGCTGAGCTCCTTGCCGAGCACGACATCGTCGTCAACTGCATCCTGCAAGACACCGACGATCCGCTCATGTTCGCGACAAACGAGGAGCTGAAACTCTTTGCACCAGGGAGCCTGTTCGTCGATGTCTCCTGCGACGAGGGCATGGGATTCGAATGGGCGCGACCAACGTCATTCGCCGAGCCAATGTTCAGTGTCGCGACTGGTGTCCACTATTACGCGGTCGACCACAGCCCATCGCACCTCTGGAACTCGGCGACGTGGGAGATCAGCGAAGCGCTCATCCCCTTCCTCGCCACCGTCATGTCCGGAGAGGAGAGCTGGGAGGCGAGTCGCACAATCCGCCGCGCAATCGAGATCCGAGCAGGTGTAGTGCAGAACCCGAAGATCCTCTCCTTTCAATCTCGTTCTCCTTCATTCCCACACGAAAAGCTTGACGGTGGGCGTGTGCCCGCACCTACGCGCTAGGCAACCCAACCACTGCCGCCGCCGAGTCCGCACCATCTAAGGCATCGGGCATGGTCACCAGCCCGGACACCGCCGGCGTCGAGCAGGCCATTGGTCACAGCAGGTATCTGGCGCCTTTCATACCGGTTACGAACGCGATCGAGGCGCTCAACCGGCAGCTGCGAAAGGCAGTCAAAACGAAGGGCAGCTTCCCCGGGCGAGGACACGGCCCGCAAGCTGCTCTACCTCGCCATCCACAACGCCGGCCCCCAATGGACCCGGACCCGCGGCTGGTCGAAAGCGCTGCTCGCGTTCAAAATCCAATTCGGAAACCGACTGCCCGGCTAACCATCAACCCCGCCCTACACAGAAAGTCGGACACCCTCTCAGCCGGGGGAAGACAACGCGCTAGTCCGTTCGTGTTGTCAGGCCGCGGGGTCCGTGGGACGAGCTTCTTCCTCACATGTTCTGTCCGGTCGCTGTCGTCGCGCTCGGTCGATCTCACGCGGCGCGTCGATCGCTCGCTGGCGGTGCGTCCGGCGCGGGTTGCGGCGATCCAGGTAGGGTTGGAGCCGTGAGCGTGGAGAGCGATGGAGGGGGCGGCGCGGGTCTGGTGCTGGGTGGGGGCGGGGCGCGTGGGGCCTACGCGTCCGGGGCGTTGTCGGTGCTGCTGCGCGAGCTCAAGGATCAGGTGAGGGTGATCGTCGGGACGAGCGCGGGCGCGCTGATCTCGGCTTATCTGGCGGCCAATTGGCATCGTTCTATTGAGGAGGCGATCGAGGACGGGCTCAGCTTCTGGCGCGAGCTGCGATTTGGGGACGTGTTCGCGCCGCTGGTGGGGCTTGGCGGCGCGGCTCGGTTTATGCGCTACGTCGGCGAGTTTCTGCCCGTCAGCAGCCTGCACGCTCCGTCGGTGCTGCACCCCGAACCGCTGGAGCAGACGCTTGGAAGGCTGGTGGACTTCGATCGGCTCAGCGAGAACGTCCGCGAGCAGCAGGTGGCGATCGGGGTGGT
Source organism: uncultured Solirubrobacterales bacterium (assembly GCA_963737535.1). Taxonomy (GTDB): domain Bacteria; phylum Actinomycetota; class Thermoleophilia; order Solirubrobacterales; family Solirubrobacteraceae; genus Palsa-465. The sequence goes on along the minus strand of CAVTTU010000026.1, from coordinate 49,607 downwards.
CGCTACCCCCGCGCACAGCAACGGGTCGGTCGTCTTTCACCAGGGCGGGATCCCGCGACACCGCGACGATCCTCTGCGCGGCATCGAGTACGTCGCGACCCCCGGGCTGGCCGCAGAGCATATCCTGGCCTCTGCGGCGATCCCGGCGCTGTTCCCGGCCGTGCGCGTGAGCGAGCCCGAGCAGGCGGCCGGCTGGTACTTCGACGGTGGCCCGCGCCTGAACACGCCGATCAAGCCGGCGCTGTGGCTGGGGGCCGAGCGCGTGATCGTGATCGCGCTCAATTCCGTCGCCGCGAGCCGGACTGCGCCGCCCGACGCCCAGCCCGACTTCTATGTCGGGGCCGCGCACCTGCTGCACGCCGCGCTGGGCGACCCGCTGGCCCAGGACATCCGCACGCTGGCCAACAGAAACGCGCTGATCGCAGCCCGGCTCGCTGCCGAGGATGCGACCTTCTGGCGCCGGCCTCGCTGCGCGCCAGGAGCAGCCCGGCGGCCTGGACGAGCCGGTCCACCCCGTGCCCTACATCTTCATCGCGCCCGAGGACCCCTCGGCGATCGGCGAGATCGCCCGACGCGTCTACCGCAAGCACTACGGGCGCCCCTGGAACGGCCGGCGCGCGCGATCTGTGGCTGCTGGGAAAGATCCTCGACGGCGGTGCCGACGCCATGCACGGCGAGCTCTTGAGCTACGTGTTCTTCGCCGGCGAATTCGCCGAAGAACTGATCCAGCTCGGCCAAGCCGACGCGCAGCGCTGGATCGACGAGCACCCGGCGGACCTCTGGCAGCTCGATCCACTACCCGACTGGACCCAGCCGCGAGCAGCGACGCGACGCGCACTCAGCTCCCCACAGCTAACGCGAGCAGGCGCGCTTGAGCCTCGTCGAGACCGATGGTCAGCCGACGACACGCTTGCTCGAATCCGAACAACGAGGTTGCGAACTCGGCGACGTTGATGCACGTCAGCGTCCAGAAGTCGATCAGCACAACGCGGCCCCGCAGCTCGGCGGGACCGAGCGGCTCAGAGTTGAGCCAGGCGGTCGCGCCGTGAAGCGACGGCATCTGTACCCGTTCGAAGATCGTGATCTACAGCACCGACCCGTATGTGTGCCGGGGCTCAAGCGCCCATGGTCCTGAGAGCTTTCACCGACCATGGCCACCTCACCCGAGCTCGCGGATGGCATCGGCGAAGGCCTCCGGCGCCTCTTGCGGGAGGTTGTGTCCGACGCCGCCTTCGAGCGTCTGGTGCGAATACGGACCTGAGAACTTGGCGGCGTAGTCGCTTGGTTCTGAGTGGGGAGCGCCGTTGGCATCACCCTCGAGCGTGATGGTGGGCACAGTGATCGCGGGTCCTTCGGCGAGTCGCTTCTCGAGGTCGAGGTATTCGAGCTCGCCGTCGGCGAGCCCCAGCCTCCAGCGATAGTTGTGAATCACGATCGCGACGTGATCCGGATTCTCGAACGACGCCGCGCTGCGATCGAACGTCGCGTCATCGAAGTTCCACTTGGGTGACGCGGTTCGCCAGATGAGCTTGGCGAACTCGCGCCGGTATGTGTCATAGCCGGCGCGGCCGCGCTCCGTGGCGAAGTAGTACTGGTACCACCACTGATGCTCGCCCGCGGGCGGCAGTGGGATCTCGCCGGCTTGTTGGCTGCCGATCAGGTAGCCGCTCACCGACACCAAGCCGGTGACGCGTTCGGGCCAGAGCGCGGCGACGATGTCGGCGGCTCGCCCTCCCCAGTCAAAGCCGGCGATGATGGCCGCCTCGATCCCGAGGGCGTCCATCAAGGCGACGGTGTCAAGCGCGAGCGCGGCCTGCTCCCCGTTACGGAGCTTCGTCTCAGACAGGAACCGCGTTGTCCCATATCCGCGCAGATAGGGAACGATCACCCTGTAGCCGGCCACAGCCAGCCGCGGCGTCACCTCCTCATAGCTGTGAATGTCGTACGGCCAGCCGTGCAACAGGAGGACCGCGGGGCCGTCAGTCGGACCGGCGTCGACATAGCCAACGTCGAGCGCACCGGCCTCGATCTGCGCGACCCGGCCGAAAGAAGTCGTGGGCGACCCGTCAATCGCTCTTGTCGCTTCCATGGTTTCCCTATTGACTCGTGTGGATGCCGCGGGGTGGACGGCTTGCTAGCCGACCGCAACGGGGTTCTTGACCGCATCGAGTGCCTCCAGGATCACGTCGGTCACAGCCTGCGGCTGCGAGATCATGATCACGTGGGAGCCTTCGACCTCGGTGATCGTGGCGCCCGCTCGCTCCGCCTGCGAGCGAATGACGTCGGTCCCGGCCGCCTTATCGCCGGTGGCGAGGACGGTCCACGAGGGCAGACGCTTCCAGGCCGGTGGCCCAGTCGGCTCTGAGAACGCCGCCTCGGCAACGGGACGCTGAGTCGCGGCCATCAGGGCCGTCTGCTCGGCAGGCAGGTCGGCGGCGAACGCGTCACGAATCTTCTCGGGATGGATTGCGAACTCGGCCGCCGTGCCGTCTGCGGTCGGGTAGTGGACAGTCACCAGCGCGCTGTTCAGCACGCTGTCATTCGAGTTTGCCTCGACCTCACCCAAGGTCTCGCCTTCTTCAGGGGCAAACGCGGCTACGAAGACGAGGCCGACGACGTTGTCCGCCTCGCTCGCCGCATTCGTGATCACCGCACCGCCGTAGGAATGGCCGACGGCGAGAATGGGTCCCGGCATCTGCGCGAGGAGGCTGGCTGTGTAGGCGGAGTCGATGCGCGATTCCGCGCAGCGGATTGGCCGGCGCCGCGACCTTCACGCCTTTGGTTTGCAGCCGCTCGATGACGCCATTCCAGCTCGAAGCGTCGGCAAACGCGCCGTGTACGAGCAGGACGGTGGGAGTTTCGTTCCTGACATGTCTGGTCCTTTCTTGACTACACGGAGCGCACGGAAGCTCGCGCGCATCTCTTCTGAGAAGAGTTGTGGCTGTTCCCATGCCGCGAAGTGACCGCCTCGGTCGAGCTGGTTGTAGTGGATGAGGTTGTTGGGGTACGCGCGCTCCGCCCAGCTGCGCGGGGCCCGATAGAGCTCGTCGGGGAAGACGCTGATGGCGAACGGGATGGTGATGTTCTTGGCGTCGAAGAAGTCCGCCTTGTTCTCCCAGTACAGACGGGCCGCCGAGACGCCTGTGTTGGTCAGCCAGTAGAGGGTGATGTTGTCGAGGAGGTCGTCTTGTGTCAGGTCGCTGTCGAGGCTCCCTCGAGCACCTTTGCCACGAGCCCGGGCTGGCCTGTGCCGTCGCCATGGTCGAGCATGAACGCGGCGAGATCGATGGGTGAGTCCGCGAGTCCGTACAGGGTTTGCGGGCGGGTCCCCATGATGAGCGCGTAGGCCACGTGCTTGGCGTAGAAGTCGCTCAGCTGCTCGTAGGCGCGTTGCTCGTCTTCCGAGAGGCCGGCTGGCGGCGGGTCGCCGCGCTCGAACCCTTTGACGAGGTCCGGTGGGGCGGTCCCAGGCATGTTTGAGTGAACGCCGAGCAGCTCGGGAGCTGCCTGCTCGCCCATTGCCTGGGTGACCGCGGCGCCCCAATCGCCACCCTGCGCCACGAACCGGGTGTATCCCAGGCGCTTCATCAGCTCGACCCAGGCACGGGCGATGCGCGTGGGATCCCACCCTGTACTGGTCGGCTTAGCGGAGAACCCGTGGCCCGGCAGCGAGGGGATGACCAGATCGAAGGCGTCCGACGAGCTCGCGCCGTGCGCTGTCGGGTTCGTTAGAGGCTCGATGATCTTCAGCTGCTCGATGATCGACCCGGGCCACCCGTGCGTGACGAGCAACGGCAGCGCGCCCTCGTGCTGGGAGCGGACGTGGATGAAATGGATGTCCAGGCCGTCGATCTCGGTGATGAAGTTCGGGAGGGCGTTCAGCTTCGACTCGCACTTGGCCCAGTCGTAATCGGTCGCCCAATACTCCGCAAGCTCTTGCATCATCGCGAGCGGTACGCCCTGTGAATCCTCGTTTACCGTTTCGCGCTCGGGCCACCTCGTTGCGGCTATACGCCTCCGCAGGTCGGAGAGCTCCGCGTCCGAAAAGGCGGCTTGAAACGGGCGAATGGCAGCATTGCCCGAGGATTCACCAGCCACTGGCTTATGAGTCGCAATAGACATGGATCTCCTTTCTTGGTGTCGCTACAAAGCTGGCTCGTACGCCCGTTCGGGCAGTCGCTCGCACCCTTGAACGCCCGGGCCAGGACCCTGGTTATCGGGTGGTCCTGGCGGGCGCGAAGAAGTCGATGAGTAGCTGGTTGACCCGCTCGGCCTCGTCGTGATGGACCCAATGCGACGCGTCGGGGAGGCGCTCGACACGGTCGAGGTTGGGCACGTCTTCGCGGTCGGGCTCGGCGAGTTCGGAGCCGAGGTAGGAATCGCGCTCTCCCCAGATGACGAGTGTCGGCGCCGAGATCGGGCGAAGCTTTGCTGCGGCTTCCTTCTGGGACTGCCTTACCGAGGCGCGGTAGTAGTTGATCATCCCGGCTGCTGCCCCTGGCTGCGACCACGCCTCGACGTAGCGTTCGATTTCCTGCGGCGTGTAGGGCGGGTTCGCGTCATTCAGGAAGTGTCGGAAGAAGTGCCAGTTTCTGGCGTGCACCACGTCCTCGGGCAGTCCCGGTGTCGCGAAGAAGAAGAAGTACCAGGACTTCCGGAGCTGGTTGGGGTGGTGCAGTCCTTCCTGGAGCCGCCGTGGATGGGCAGCGTTGAGGATGGCGAGTCGGTCGACGACCTCCGGATGATTCATCGCGATCGTCCAGGCGATGCTTCCGCCCCAGTCGTGACCGACCAACAGCGCGGACTCGGCACCGCGTTCTTTGATGAGGCCGCGGATGTCGTCGGCGAGCAGGTCGACTGCGTAGGCCTCGAAGGCCTCTGGCTTCGATGACAGGTTGTAGCCACGCGTGTCGGGGGCGACCACCCGAAAACCGGCCGCCACGAGCGGCGCGATCTGCAGCCGCCAGCCGTACCAGAACTCCGGGAAGCCGTGGAGCAGAACGATCAGCGGCCCATCGCCGGCCTCGACGTAGTGCAACCTGACGTCGTTGACCTCGGCGTAGCCCTCGCGAAGCTCGATCCCCTGATCCTGCGAGTCATTGATGAGCACATCCTGGGTGAGGTTCTCGATCGAGTTCATGATTGCTTTCCCTCTTTCTGTTGGGGTCGAGCTTGCTCCTGGCGCTCACGGTTCCCTCTTGGACCGCTCCGAGGGAAGCTCTCGCGTTTTGGGTTGCGTCGCACCCGTGTGCTCCCTAGTCGGTTCACTGGTGGTCCTCGCCGGGCCGGTGCCCGGCGGCCAGACGAATTCCGCCGCGGTGGTGGTGTAGGAACTCGGCGACTGCGCGTGGGGGGCGGCCGGTGATCGCTGGAAGGTGCCGGTCGTGTAGTCGTTCTCGCCGGCGAGGATCGCCCACTCGCGCGTGATGAGCAGCTCAGCCGTCCCCGCCGGTACCCCGGCGCCGGTGAGGCACTCGAGGAGCTGCCGCTCGGCCGCGACCCGGAAGGTGACGGGTTCGCCGAGCTCCGCCGAGAGCAGCTCGAGCGCCTCCGGCCACGACATGGGAGTCGGCCCTGTCAGGTCGTGGTGCGCGCCCCATAGCGCCGGGGCGGTGAGCACGTGCAGCCCGGCCTCGGCCGCGTCGCGATGGTCGATCAAGGCCATGCGGCCGCTGCCGGCGAGGCCGGTCCAGGTGCGCGAGGCGCGCACCTCGCGTGCGGCGGCGAGCAGCGACGCCGAGAAGATCGCGGGGCGGATCGTCGAGTACGGCACTGCGGTCGAGGAGGCGAACTGGTCGATGCTGTAGTGGGCTCGCTGGTTGATCCCCAGTGAGTCCGCCGAGGTGTTGAGGACCGATAGGCGGGTGACCTGCTCGATCGAGGGGATCCCGGCGGCGGCGTTGATCGCGATCCGTTGCAGGACGCCCTCGATCCCGATTGAGCCCATCGCGATGAACACCGTGCGGATCCCGTCGAATGCCTCGGTAAGGTCGCGCGGGTCGTCCAGGCGCGTGGGACGGATGTGCAGCCCGCCGAGTTCGCCGAAGGCGCGGCGGGCTTTGCCGGGGTCGCGGTGGCCATCGTGTCTCCCTTACGGTAAAGCTGCGATCAGCTCCGCCGGCCAACCGCACCTGCTCGCAGCGGGCCTGCTCAGCCGCGCGCGACACACGCACCACCGTTCGTCCGACGAGGGCGTCCTGCACATTCGGGTTCGGACCAGAGCGATGCAGGCTCTCGATCACCGCCGGATCGCCTCGGGTCCCTCAGCGATCCCGGTCAGCACCGACCCCTCCAACGTCACGTCGTCGGCGAGGTTGTCCAGCCACTCCGGACGGTAGTCCTGGCGCTGCCTGCTCGCCTCGCCGCTGCCCAGATACGTCGTCGTCATCACAGCCGGCCTCCTAGTTGAACGTCGCTTGACATATGTCTTTGAAGATTCGCTGTGACGGTCGCGCTTCAGGCGATCCGTCGCGCCAGTGAGGTCCCCAGTGCGCCCGTGGCGGACCCCGTTTGCGTAGCCTGACGGAGGTCCACACCCGCGAACGCAAGGAGTCGAGATCACCACAACCACACGCCCAGTTAGCAGTGCGCGCCCTGCCACTCCTTCGTGATGTCTGCGTGATCAGGTGGTTGATGCCGACAGGAACGCGTTCACATCAGCGGCGACCTGGGCGGGGTGCTGGAACAGGAATCCGTGTGCAGAGTCGAGGTAGATGAGGATCCGCGCGTCCGGGATCAGCCCGGCCATCAGATGACTGAGCTTGGTCGGGATCATCAGATCGCCATCGCCCTGGATGACGAGCGTCGGACGGTTGATCCCGGTCAGACGCTGCAGCGCAGCGTGATTGGGGATGCCCCACTCGACGATCGCGTCGTACTGCGCATCGCGCAGCGCGTCGTCCGTCGGAGCGTCGCGGTCCTTGGTGCGTGCCAGGAACCGGCCGAGGAACTCCATCCCCTTCGCCTGGCTGGTTTCGGTGTGAGCGAACATCACGTACAACAGGTTTTCGGGCTTGCTTTCGGCCCGCGCTGCGGTGGCGATGTCCTCTCGCCAGCCATGCATCCCCGGTGCGCCCTTTGGTCCGGTGGCAGCGAGTACCAGGCGGCGCACGAGCGCCGGTCGGATCAGCGTGATCTCCTGCGCGACGAACCCGCCGATCGAGAAGCCGAGCAGGTCGACCTCCGAGAGCCCGAGGGCCTCGAGGAACGCAAGCATCCGCCTCGCGGTGTCGGCGATCGTCGGACCGAACTCACCGGTCGACCCTCCCGCGCCCGGGTAGTCGACCAGGATGACTTCACGCGCAGCGCCAAGTGCGTCGGTGAGCGCCGGATCCCAGTTTTCGAGGTTGCCGCGGAAGTGCTGAAGCATCACGAGCGGCGTCGCCCCAGGGGCACCGAAGCGGCGGTACGCCATCCGCAGAAGCCCCACGTCGACGAACTGCGTGACAGCCGTCTGGTGCGTCGCGGGAGTGTCTCTCTGCACATCCGCGTCAATCGTGGTGCTGCTCATGTTGTCCTCCCTCGATCAGCCGGCCGCGAGCTCGCCCACCATTCGGGCAAACTCGAGCTCGGGTTCGCGTGTTTGCAAGCCGTGTTCAAATGCCGCGGCGAGTTGGCGCTGCGCCTCATCGTCTTGCACGGTCTCGAGGAAGAGGTCGGAGTCGCGACGGAACTCCGCCTCGGGCGCGAGCGCGATGGCGTTCACCCGGTCCTTGACCAGTGCCCGTGCGCGGGCGGGAAACACGGCGATCCGGTGCGCCAGCGCGCGAACAAGGTCACCGAGCGCCTCCGCGGGGAGGGCGCGGTTGATCCACCCGTACCGCTCCGCAAGATCCGCATCGTAGTCCTCGCCGCTCAACAGAACCTCGAGCGCTCGCGAGCGGCCCATGAGGCGAGTGAGATGCTGCACCGCGCCGCCACCGGGAATCGAGCCGAGTGACGGTTCGAACTGACCAAAGATCGCCGATTCCCGAGCCGCGAAGCGCATGTCGCATGCGAGCACGAACTCGCTCCCGACAGCGCGGACGCGGCCCTCGATCTGGGCGATCGTGACGACGCGGCTCGCGCTGAGATGGCGGAACATCAGTCCCACCGATGGCTCGCCAGTCAGCTTGGCCGCGTTCGCGCGGTACTCGGGGATCCGGGTCAGATCGACGTGTGAGATGAAGTAGTCAGGGTCGCCGCTCGAGAACACCAGGACCTGAGCTGCGTCGTCAGCCTCGGCCGCCTGGATGAGCGAGACGAGATCCCGAACGAGCTCGGGACCCAGCAGGTTCATGGGCGGGGCGAGGATCTCCGCGAACAGAACGCCGCCCTCCCGGCGCACGACGAGCGTCTCAAACCCGAGTGCTGGTGTGCCGGACACCGGGTTCCTCGCTCTCAGGCGATCGACTCGAGGATGGTTGCTGCGTACTCCGCCGGCGCGTCCTCCCAGATGAAGTGACCGCCGTCGATGACCACGACGCGGCTGTTCGGCAGCCGCTCGTCGAGAAACTCGGCGTTGGCCAGCGGGACGGCCCGGTCGTTGCGGCCGTGGATGATCGTCACCGGCGTGGTGATCCCCGGGAGCAACTCGGCGAGGATCGGGAGCTCCTCGGGGTACGTGCGGACGTAACGCATCGACTCGGCGAACCGGTCACCGTCGTAGCAGTCCAGGTAGTCGGCGCGAATGTCGTCTGGCAGGCCGCCGGCGTGCATGTCCAGACTTGCGCCGACAGTCGCGCGTGCGTCCATCCTGCGGAACTTGTCGAAGTCGGGGTCCAGCACCCACGACTCAAGGTGGCCCCCAAGTTGGATCGGAACTGCCGCTCCACCGCTGCCCACGATCACGCTCGCGATTCGCTCCGGATGCTCGGCCGCGACGAACAGTGCGGCCGAAGTGCCGACGTCCGGCGCGACGATGTGCGGCGTGCCGAGGTCAGCCTCGACGATCATCTGAGCCAGGAACCTGCCCATCGCTCGTGGAGACAGAAGGTCGTCGCGGCGTTCGGATGCGCCGAATCCCGGCAGGTCGATGGCGAACAGACGGGCGCGCTCGGAGAGGGTGGTCCACATCGGTGCGAACGCGTAGAGGCTCTCCGGCCAGGGGCTGGTGAGCAGGAGCGTCGACTCCCGGTGCTCGCCGCTGTCGGCGTAGCGGATCCGGACTCCATCGACGGTTTGGAGCTGGACTTGTGGGAGAGTTGTGGTGGGCATGCGGCACATCCTCGGCGTCCGGGCTGTCCTTCGCGCCCGTGAGCCCCCGAGGCAAGTCCCTGGCGGTGGCTGCAGAGGCGCTTGATCTCCTTCACATCCGAAGCTGTATGACCAGCGCTGCCGCGGCTCACAGCGGCGATTCGGATGAGACCTTGGCGCTTGAGAACGCGCAAGCAGTCCCGCGTAGGAGCGTGCCCTCGCGGACGCCGCCGTCGCCGCTTACGGCCGGCGGCGAGTCTGACGGGCCACGCTGGGCGGCGAAGGAACGGCCGCCCCGCTATATGCGAAGCGGATCGCGGTTGTCAGAACGACATGCTCTTGCAGTCGTTGATGTGCTTGCGGCACGTCCCGTACAGCTCGGAATCCGGTCTGAGACTCACGCCGGCAACCGCTCGGAGATGGGGCGTGCCAGCCCGCGCGCCAGCTCCCGGCGGGATTTGATCCCGAGCTTGGCGAACACGTGGCGGAGGTGCCACTCCACGGTGCGCCGGCTGAGGAAAAGGCGTGCGCCGATCTCGGGGTTCGAGAGGCCATCGCGGGCCAGCTCGGCGATCTGCCGCTCCTGCGCCGTCAGCTCGTCGCGCGCGTCGGCGGTCCGCTTGCGGACGGTCTCGCCCGTCGCCAGCAGCTCGCGACGAGCGCGTTCCGCGAACGCCTCCATGCCGGTCGAGGTGAAGTCGTCCAAAGCGTTGCGAAGCTGGGTCCGCGCGTCGACCCGGCGGTTCATCCGTCGAAGCCATTCGCCATAAAGGAGGCGAGTGCGGGTGAGCTCGGCTCGCACCCTGGTTCGGCTCAGATGGTCGATGGCCTCGAGGAACTGACCCTCGGCACGTTCGTCTTCACTGAGCAGAGCCCGTGAACGTGCGTCGATCCCGAGCGCCCAGTCGGTTCCGGTCGCGTCTGGCCTTTCTGGACAGCCGTTTCTGGGCGTCCACCGCCAGATCGATCCTGCCAGCTCGCGTCGCTGGCTCAATCAGCTCGCTCAGACCCCAGTTCTCCGCGACGACCTCCCTATGCTCGCTGGCGGAGGCCGCGGCGGCCAGGGCCTCCTCATACCGACCCAGCCCGTTGCAGAGGACGGCCCGCGCGTATGCACTGATGGCCAGTCCGATGCCCTCGCCGCGAGCCTCTGCCCCGCGCTCCGTCGTCTCGATCAGGTCGACCGTCTCGCGCTGTCTGCCTCGCCAGGCCGAGAGGATCAACGCGCCGTATGGTGCGGACCGTATGCCCGTCGCGTCCTGGACAGATTCGGTCTCGGAAACCGTTGCGGCTGCCGCGGCGAGGTCTCCACAGAACACTAGGACGGGCGTGCGCGCGCTGAGAGCGAGCGCGAGTTCGCTGAGCGTTCCCGACTCGCGCGCAAGCTCGACGCTGGAGTGCGAGAGCAAGCGTGCGTGTTCGTCGTCCCAGGTCTCGAGAGCGAGGACGCACCCTTGCCAAAGCCAGCGCAGTCGTTCCTTGGCGGAGGCCCTCCCGCCGACGAGCCGCTGCACCGCGTCGCGGCAGCGCGGGACCGCCGTGGCGTAATCCTCGGTGAGGGCGACCAGCGCGTCGAGCAGCAGGGCGGCGGTGGCCCGCGTGGCATCCGCGGGGTGCGGCGAAGCGCGGGCGGCCTCCGCGACCTCGGACATCCCGACCCCACCGTGAAGTCTGCCCCCGAACATCGCCGCGGAGAACGCGTCCACATACGTCTCACGCGCGATCGAGACGTCCAGCGGCTCGAGTCGGCGGGCGGCGGCCAGCAGCAGCGCCGTCGCGTCGCTGCCTCGGCTGGAAACGAACGCGAGCTGCGCCTGCAGCAGGTCGACCTGCGCACGCTGGAACTCTTCGAGTGGCCCCGCACGCGCGATCGCCAGCAGGCCGCGAGCCGCTGTGAACGCGCCGGCCTGGACACTGACGTGAGCGGCCGCCAGCGCCCGTTCACGGCGACGCGCCGGGTCCGGCGTCAGCGCGACGGCGCGGTCCAAGAACGCCGCCGTGGCGGCGGCGCCGCCACGAGCCTGCGCCCGGGAGGCCGACCGCTCGAGCTCGGCAGCAACGTCCTCGTCCGGTCCGGTTGCCGCCAGCGCCCGGTGCCATGCGCGGACATCCGCGTCGGAATCCGGGTCGCTCACCTCCGCCAGCGCTTCGTGCGCGCGCTGACGGCTGCTTGTTGACGCCGAGCGGTAGACCGCCGAGCGCACGAGGGGATGGCGGAAGCGGACACTCGTCCCGATCTGCAACAGCTCCGCGGCCTCGGCGGGCGCGAGGGCGGACGGGTCAAGGCCGACCCTTCGTCCCGCGCGCAAGACCAGTACTGCGTCTCCGAAGGGCTCGGCCGCCGCCAGCAGCATCAGGCGCTGGGTCGCCTCGGGCAGCTCGCCGATCCGCTGGAGGTAGTGCCCCTGGATGTGCTCCCGAAGCTCACCGATTGCGGGAAGCCCGAATCCACCGGCCAGCTCGGCAGCGGTCATGCGGCTCGGCAGCTCCAGCAGGGCAAGCGGGTTCCCACCGGTCTCAGTCACAATTCGGTCCACGAGGCGGCTGTCGAGCCGACCGGTTACGACGCTGTGCAGTAGTGCGCGGGCATTTTGCTGCAGCAGCCCATCGAGATGCAACTCGGACAGACCCTCGAAGTCGGGGACGGCCGCAGGTTTGCGCACTGCGAGCACGATGGCGACCGACTCCGCCCGCACCCGTCGCGCGACGAGCCCTAGTATCTGGCTTGAGGCGGCATCCAGCCACTGGGCGTCATCGACGAGACACAGCAGCGGCCTCTCCTCCGCCACGGCGGCCAGCAAGTTGAGCACGGCCAGTCCGAGCAGGAACCGTTCGGGCACTTCCCCGGCTGCAAGCCCCAGAGCGACGCTCAGGGCGTCTCGCTGCGGGACCGGGAGTGTGTCGAGCCGGTCGAGCATCGTCGCGCAGAGCTGATGGATCCCGGCGAACGGCAGCTCCATCTCCGCCTCCACTGCCGTGAGCTCCGCGACTCGGAAGCCGGATGCCTGCCGCGCGGCGTAGCGCAGCAGGGCGCTCTTGCCGATGCCCGGCTTGCCCCGGATGGCCAGGACCTCGCTCTCACCGCCGCGAACCCTTGCCAGCAAGCCATCGAGCGCTTCGCGCTCGCTCGTCCGGCCCACGAAACCCGGTCCATGCATCCGACGCCCCTATCCAGGTAGGGCGGCGTCGAGGCCGCTCCGTGCGTCGATCCTCAGCTTCCCGAACACCTTGTGCAGGTGGTACTCAACCGTGCGGGGACTGAGGAACAGCTGGCCGCCGATCTCGGCGTTGGTGAGCCCGTCGCGGGCGAGCCGGGCGATCTGCTCCTCCTGCGGTGTGAGCTCCTCGCACACCTCGAGGCGGCGCGTGCGTGGCTTCGCGCCCGCGGCGACCAGCTCAGCCGCGGTGCGGTCAGCGAATGCCTCCATCCCCATCTCAGTGAACATCTCCTCGGCGATCCGAAGCTGCTCGCGCGACTCGCCGCGGCGACCCTCACCGCGCAGCCACTCGCCATAGACCAGCCGTGCGCGCGCGAGTTCCGGAAGGAGCGGCGTCCGGCCCAGCCGTTCGATCGACTCGTGAAACAGCGGCTCGACCGCCTCGCCGCCGCTCACGAGCGCGCGCGAGCGAGCCTCCACGCCGAGCGCAAAGTCAGTGCCCGCGGGTTGAGTTGTCGCTGCGAGCCGATCGACCGCATCACGTGCGAGCTCTGTCTCGCCGAGGCGTATCGCCGCTTCCACGAGCTCGGGTAGGGCCCCTAGGGGAGTCCAAGGATCGATGGCGTTCTCGATCACCTCTCGCGCCGCCGATGCTGCCGCCTCGTAGCGTCCGAGACCATTGTTGAGAAGGCTGCCAGCCCAATGCGCCACCATCACCGCCATGCCTTGTCCTGCTTCCGTTGCGTGCTGGACGAGGCCCTCGATCAAGGGACCGGCATCGTTTTCCCGACCTTGCAATGCTCGGAGCCTCAGCAGCGCGATCGGCGGGGGGTCGGTTCCGGTCGCCGCAGCCACGGTCTCGCTCTCCGCCACAAGCACGGCCGCGCCTGCCAGGTCACCACGCCAGGCCCGGTCCAGTGCCAGCGACTGAAGGTGAATTGGCAGCTCGCCGAGCGCACCGGCCTGACGCACGAGCTGAGCCTTGAGTTGGTTGCCGGCTAGCGCACCCTCGGGGTCCCAGGTGGCCGAGCTGGCACCGGGCGCCAGCCAGCCCCAGCGGAGCATGTCCACGACCGATAGATCCATGACGGACCTCGCTGCGCGCTGGAGGATCGGGGTGGCCGCAGCGCGCCCATCGGTGGCGAGTAGCGCAAACCCTTCGATCAGCAAGTCGAGCGGATGCGGGTTTGGTGGCAGCGGTGGAAGCGCGAGGACAGCGCTGCAGATCTCGGCGAGGACGTCAGCTCCCCCGAGATGGTTTGCACTGACTGCTGCTCCCCATGCGGTGAGGTACGACCTGCGAGCAAGGGTGACGTCGAAGGCCTCGAGCTCCCTCGCTGCCTGAAACAGCAAGCTCGACGCCTGGCTGCCATAGGCGGACACGAGGGCAGCGTGTCCCCGTAGAAGCGTGGCTCGCGCTCGCTGGAAGCCATCGATTCGGCCGCTTTCGGCCGTGGCCAGAAGCCTCAGCGTCGATTCGAACTCGCCAGCCTCGAAGCTAACTTCCGCCGCGGCCAGTGCGCGCCCTGTCTGGACGGCCGGGTCCGGGGTAAGAGCCGTCGCTCGCTCGAGGAACGCCGCAGCGGCCGCGAGACCACCGCGACCCTGCGCTCGCCCTGCGGAGCGTTCGAGGTCGGCGGCCACGACCTCGTCAGGTTCGGCAGCCGCAAGAGCGCGGTGCCAGGCGCACCGGTCGGCAGCAAGCTCGTCATCGCTCACGTCCGCGAGCGCGTCGTGCACTCGCCGTCGTTCGTCGGGCGACGCGGCTCGGTACACCGCTGAGCGCACCAGCGGGTGGTGGAATCGAACCCGATCGTCGATTTCGAGCAATCCGGCATCGCGAGCGGGAATCAGCGCGCTAGGGTCGGTGAACAGTCGCTCGGCTGCCCGCCACAGCAGCGCGGCGTCCCCCAGCGGCTCCGCTGCCGCCAGCAGCATGAGTCGCTGTGTCGCTTCGGGCAATCCGGCGATGCGCCGCAGGTACCTCTCTTCCAGCCGACTCGGAAGGTCGCGCGCACCGGGTGGAGCAAAGCCCCCGGCCCGCTCCGAAGGGCTCATCCGCCGCGACAGCTCGACGAGCGCGAGCGGATTGCCCCGGGTTTCGACGACGATCCGGTCGCGAACGTGATCATCAAGCAGGCCCGGCACGGATCGCGACAGCAGTGCGCGTGCATCGGACTCATCGAGGCCTTCGACCGAGAGCTGCGGCAGGCCGTCGAGGGCGCGCGTTGTGGCCGGCTCGCGCAGTGAGAAAATCATCGCCATCGGCTCCGCCACTAGGCGCCGCGCGACGAATCCGAGTGCCTCAAGCGAGACGGCGTCGAGCCACTGAGCGTCATCCACGAGGCACAGAAGTGGGCGCTGCTCGGCGGTCGCGGAGAGTAGGTTGAGCACGGCGAGGGCAACCAAGAACCGATCTGGGGGATCGCCCGTCGCGAGGCCGAAGGCGACTCGAAGCGCGTTCTGCTGCGGCTCTGCGAGCACCTGGAGCCTTTCGAGCATCGGCGCGCACAGCCGATCGATCCCCGCGAACGGCAGCTCCATCTCAGCCTGGATGCCCTCGATCTCGGCTACGCGCAGGCCGGACGCCTGCCGCGCGGCGTACCGGAGCAGCGCGGTCTTTCCGATGCCCGCCTCGCCGCGGACCACCAAAACGGCGCTGTGACCATCGCACGCCTGAGCGAGCATGGCGTCGAAGCGTTCGCGCTCGTGCGCCCGGCCGAGAAAACCGAGGCCCCGGAGTGTTGGCATCCGGTCGAGAACTCTAAAGGCTCCTTAAAGATCCGCCAAGGCAGCTTCAGCCAATCGTCTCCCGTTGTCGCCACCTGTCGAGGAAGGCGATCAGACCGTCCGCGGGAGCGCTGCCGAGCGTGATTCCGCGCTCGCGCAATTGGCGAGCGACCCCCGGCGGAACGCGCGCAGCGGCGGACATACACACGACAGCGCCTCGCGGACGGACGTGCCGCGCCGCGTTCTGATAGAGGAGCGAGGCCATTTCTGTCGTGGTGTGGACGACGACGTCGACGCCAGCAAACGCAGCGACCGACTCGACGAACAGGCGCTGAACGTCGAGTTCGTCGGCGAGGTCGGCGCGCACGGAGACGACGTTGCCTTCGGCGGCCTGGATCTCCGCGAGCGTGGCTTCGACTGTGCGCTGACGTTCGAGGTAGACGACGACGATTGCCCAGCCCCAGCTCGTCAGCACACGCGCGACCTCCCGACCGGTTCCAGACGAGCCGCCCGTGACGATCGCCACTACCTGTGCGCGGAACTGCTGCCGATTGCGACCATTTTCGCCACTGCGGATCATCTTTACTCAAGCTCCCACGGAGACTCTTCAGTGATGCCGGCGCCGCAGCGAGGCGGGCGCCAGCTACGCCGAGCCGCGAACGGGCGGGGCACGATCACGACTCCTACGGTCGGGAACACGCGCATCGCGACATCGTCGCTCGGGCTCGCTCCGTACCCGCCGGTGGCGGCGCGAATCAGCGTGCGGGCGGAAGCCACCCAGGGGCACCCGGCACCCGTCAGACGAGTCACCACGGAGGGGCGACGGCGAGATCGTCGGCGAGATGACGGATCGCACCCGCTGCGAGCCTGCGAGCGGTTTTGTCGTCGGCGTGGCCGGGTCATGGGCGATCACGAGTGGCGTCTAGCCGGGGCGTTTGTCACCTTCGATCTTGACTCCTTTTGTGTCGCCGGGGGTGGGCCGCTCGCTACGGTGACATCCCGCCCCGGCGGTCGCCCCCGTGCAGACCCCAGTCGCCACGCGGGCGGCGCGCTCGAGGATGCGAGGCCGAGCTGTGGGCAACCCGCGTTTCGCGAGCAGCCCGCCGTTCTCTGGCGGGTCTGACCCCGCGGTGTGAGCAACGAAAGCTGGCGATGACGCCTCGCAAGACCGAGCCGTGGCCGCCAACGCCCGCCTAGAGATTTCATGCACGCCAGCGCAACTGCAAATCGAAAGGAGCGCACAAGGATCATCGACTGGGGCGACTCGCGGATGCACTGGGGGCCTCACTGGCGCGACGAGCCGCGAAAGCCGCGACCGTCACCGCGAGCTGCAACCACCAGCGAGGAGAAGTGACATGGCGAGGTTCGACTACGACGTGGTGATCATCGGCTCGGGGTTCGGCGGAAGCGTTGCCGCGCTCCGTGCCGCGGAGAAGGGCTACCGGGTCGGCGTCATGGAGTCCGGCAGGCGCTGGAAGGACGAAGACATTCCGAAGACCCAGTGGGACCTGCCGCACTTCCTGTGGCTCCCCGCGGCGGAGCTGTACGGGATCCAGAGGATCGAGTACCTCGACGACGTGCTCATCCTCTCCGGCGCGGGCGTCGGCGGCGGCTCGCATGTCTACGCCAACACGCTGTACGTCCCTCCGAAGCAGTTCTTCGACGCGCCGGAGTGGGCCGGCATCACCGACTGGGCCGACGAGCTGGCGCCGTGTCTCGACCAGGCGACCCGGATGCTCGGCGTCGTTCGCTACCCGTACATGCCCACCGACGTCGATCGGGCCATCCAGCAGGTCGCGATCGAGATCGGGCAGAGGGGAAACGTTCAACAAGGCCCCGGTCGGCGTCTACTTCGGCAGCCCGGGCGTCGAGGCCGACGATCCGTACTTCGGCGGGGTCGGGCCGCGGCGCACCGGCTGCATCTCGTGCGGCAACTGCAACATCGGCTGCGGCCACAACGCCAAGAACAAGCTGACGACGAACTACCTCTACCTGGCCGAGAAGCTCGGCGCCGAGATCCACGAGCTGCACGAGGTGTACGACCTCGTCCCGCTCGACGGAGGCGGGTTCGAGGTGCATGCGCGTCATCCCGGCTGGGCGCAGCGAGCGGCGCATCTCCACCACCACACGTACACCGCCGAGCAGGTGATCGTCGCCGCCCACGCCTATGGCTCGTCGAAGCTCCTCCATCACATGCAGCACAAGGGCCGCCTGACCGGCCTGTCGAGCGAGCTCGGGCAACGAGCGCGGACGAACTCCGAACAGCTTCTCACGATCACGCGGACCCACGAAGAGTGGGAGCGCGATCCGGAGAAGATCCACATCACGCCGGGGTCGGTCTCGATCACCTCCGGCGTCTGGCCGGACCCGGTGACGAGCATCGAGCCGACCTATCTGGGGAGTCGGAAGCGACGTGTTCGCGTTCCTCGTGACCTACCACCAGCACGGCGAGCAGAAGCACCCGACCGCGTCCTGGCTCAAGGAGCTGCTCGAACACCCGAGCCGAGGTGCTCGGCTTCGACGACCCGCGCCACTGGTCCGAGCGCAGCTTCATCGCGCTGTGCATGCAGACGACCGACACCTCGATCGAGCTGTACTGGCACGACGGCCTGCTGCGGAGCCGGCCCTCCGGAACGCCTCCCTCGGTGCACATCCCGGTCGATCGAGGACTTCGTCGATCGGGTGGCGAAGAAGATGGGCAGCCGCGAGGGGGCGCTGCTGTCCGAGGTCATCAACCGCAACGCCTCCGCCCACTTCGTCGGCGGGATCCCGATCGGCGAGAGCAGCGAGAGCGGCGCCGTCGACCCCTACCTGCGCCTGTTCGGCCAGCCGGGCCTTCACGTCATGGACGGGAGCGTGATGCCGGCCAACCCGGGAGTGAACCCGTCGCTCATGATCACGGCCCTGGCCGAGCGCGCGATGTCGCTCTGGCCGAACAAGGGCGACGCGGACACCAGGCCGCCCCTGGGCTCCGGCTACGAGCGCGTCGACCCGGTCATGCCGCACCGTCCGGTCGTGCCCGCCGGCGCTCCCGGCGAGCTGCGACTCGACGCGAAGAAGTCCGACGTCATCCCCGACTACCCCTACTGAACCGGCCAACGAAAGGAGAAGACGATGACCGAGCTCGCCAGCCGACGCCTTCCGCACGCTCGGGCCGGGCGACGCGATCCCCAACGACTTCGTCGTTCCCTACTACCTGGACGACCGCAAGCTGCGGATCTCGGTCGCGCGTGTCGACGACCGCCTCTACGCGTTCGACGACCTCTGCACCTGCGCCGACCAGGCGTGCCCGCTCTCCGGAGGCCTGCTCACGGGGACGACGATCATGTGCCAGTGCCACGGCTCCCGGTTCGACATCACCACCGGAGCCGTGA
The DNA here is from genome assembly GCA_963737535.1 of uncultured Solirubrobacterales bacterium. Taxonomy (GTDB): domain Bacteria; phylum Actinomycetota; class Thermoleophilia; order Solirubrobacterales; family Solirubrobacteraceae; genus Palsa-465. Next base: position 31,171 of record CAVTTU010000026.1, on the reverse strand, counting down.
TCAACGGCCCGGCGACCGAGGCACTGCACGTGTACGAGGTGCAAGAGGTCGACGGCAGCATTCAAATCCGGGCCTGATCGAGATGAGAACCGCGCCGCCCTCCGAGGGCGTGAGACTCGGAGACCACCCACATCGACACTGCGCCCGCTGAAGGAGCTGCCGAACGTTTGATGGCGAACACCGCACCCACGCCGAAGGCGGTCGCGCTCGTGCTCCTCCCCGCGCTGGTGCTGATGCTCGCGTTCGCGTTCTTCTACGTCGGCGCCTTCCACGATCCCACGCCACACCACGTGCCGGTGGCCGTCGTCGGCCCGCCCGCGGTTGCGGCGCAGCTCAACCGGCTGCCCGGCGACCCGCTCGATGCGCGCCAGGCCTCGTCCCGCGCCGATGCGCTGTCGCAGATCGACGACCGCGAGGTCTACGGCGCCTATGAGGCCGCCACGAACCGCCTGTTCGTCGCTTCGGCCGCCAACCGGGCGACCGCCATCGCGCTGGAGCAGACGTTCAACCTCGTCGCCGCCGCGCAGCGCCGGCCGGCCGTCCGCGTCACCGACGTCAAGCCGCTGCCGCCCAAGGACCCCAACGGCACCGCGGCGTTCTACGCGGTGATCGCGTGGGTGTTCGGCGGCTACATCGGCGCGACGCTGATCGGGTTGATCGGGAGCCCGCGCAGCAGCAGCCGGCGAGCGCGCGGCGGCGCGGATCGGAGCGCTCGCGGGATTTGGCATCGTCGCCGGGATCCTCAGCGTGGTCATGCTGCGCGCGAGCTTCGGCGTGTTCTCGGGCCACGTGGTCGCGCTGTGCGCGATCGCGGCGCTGACCATCTTCGCCAGCGGCGCCGCCACGGCAGGCATCCAGGCCGCGGCCGGCCCGGCAGGGACCGGACTCGTCATTCTCGTCTTCGTGATCCTCGGCAACGCCGCATCAGGCGGGCCGTTCGCCCGGCCGCTGCTCCCGGGCCTGTGGAGGACGATCGGCGGCGTCTTGCCGCCGGGCGCGAGCGTCGACCTGGCGCGGTCGGCGCTGTTCTTCGACGGCGCGCGGATCGCGGGCCCGATTCTCGTGCTGGTCGCCTGGGCGGTCCTGGGCACGGCGCTCGCGCTCGCGCTTGGCGGTCGCATCATGGACCCGGCCGACACCGAGGCAGCGGCCGCCGCGGGAGCAGCGGTGTGATGACCGCCAACTGGGATGAGCGCTGTCCGGCTCGCCGCTACGAATGTTCGACCTGCGAGGTTCGGGCTTCGCTAGCGATGGTGATGATGCGCAGCGTTCGCACGCCCGGGCGATGCGCCAGAAGGGACGAAGCTCGATCGTCAAACGTCGCACTACCGACGCTGGTTCGCCTGCGCCGTGCCTCGACATCGCCCCTGTCATCCGGCGTCATGCGTCCCGTGCGCGCACTGGGGCGACCCGCCCAGCTCGGTATGCCACGGTGGCGGCCGATCAGGTCGGCCCACAGAAGAAGTCGTGATCACGACCCGCTCTCGCGCGCGCCCGTGTGACGGTCTTGCGTTGTTACGCGGCGCTGGTCGCGCTGATCGCCGCGGGGACGGCCCTGGGATGGATCGGGAGCCTGGCCTCAGCGAGCTGCGTCGCGCGAACTATGAGGAGCACTGACAGATGTCATCAAAATTCGTGAACAACACGCCTGAGCTCGAGACCACCGATCCAGCTGTCGACGAGCCAGGGTCCGCCGTCTCCGCAGGCTCTACTCCTCCGGCGCCGCCGCCCCAGGACGAATACCGCCCCGACCCGGACCGCTGGATGGCGCTCGCCGTCGTCCTCGCCGCCGGGTTCATGACCCTGCTCGACGTCTCGATCGTCAACGTCGCCCTGCCGAGTATCGAGCGGGGCCTGCACGCGCAGCAGAACGAGCTGCAGTGGATCGTCGCGGGCTACGCGCTCGCGCTGGGGCTGCTGCTCGTGCCGGCGGGGCGTTTCGGCGACGCGCACGGCCGGCGGCCGGTGTTCATGGTCGGCGTAGCGCTGTTCGTGGTCGCGAGCGCGGCCTGCGCCCTGGCGCAGACGCCGCTCGAGCTCGTGTTGACGCGGATCGTCCAGGGGTTCGCCGGCGGTCTCATCAGCCCGCAGATCTCGGGCCTCATCCAGAGCCTGTTCCGCGGCGAGGAGCGCGGCAAGGCGTTCGGCCTGTTCGGCTCGACTATCGCCGTGTCGAGCGCGATCGGCCCGCTCACCGGCGGCGCGCTGATCGCGTTGTTCGGCGTCCACGACGGCTGGCGGGCGGTGTTCTTCGTCAACCTGCCGATCGGCGCGGCGATCCTGCTGCTCGCCCGCCGCTACCTGCCGGCGCCGACCGCGGCCGAGCGCCGGCCCCAGGCGCTGGACCCGCTCGGCGTCGTGCTGCTGGGCGCGGCGATCCTGTGCATCCTCGTACCGTTCATCGAGCAGCGCACGTGGCATAGCTCGCTGCGCGCTCGCGCTGTTCCCCCTGGCCGCCGTGCTGCTGGTCGTGTGGGTGCTGCACGAGCGCCGCTACGGCCGCACCCGCGAGCCGCTCGTGTCGCTCGACCTGTTCCGGATCCGCTCCTACGCGCTCGGCGCCCCGGTGGGCCTCATCTTCTTCGCCGGGTTCATCGCGCTGTTCTTCATCCAGACTCAGTACCTGCAGCTCGGGCTGGGCTATCCCGCGTGGAAGTCCGGCCTCGCCGTCGCGCCGTTCGCCATCGGCAGCGCGTTGGTCGCGTCGGCGGGCAGCCGCCAGGCGCTGCGCCGCGGCCCCAAGCTCGTGGCCTTCGGGCTCGCCGCGGTCCTCGTCGGGCTGGCCGGCGTCTGGCTGGCGGTGGGCGCCCATCCCGGCCAAGACGTCGCGCTCTGGATAGCGCTGCCGCTGCTGATCGCCGGCCTCGGCAGCGGGCTCGTGATCTCGCCCAACCTGACCCTCACGCTGTCCCAGGTGCCGGTCGAGCGCGCCGGCAGCGCCGGCGGCGTGCTGCAGACCGGTCAGCGGATCGGCTCGGCCGCCGGCATCGCAATCACCGGCAGCGTCTTCTACAACCAGCTCGCGTCATCGCACGGCGACTACGCGTCGGCGTTCCGGACGGGCATCGTCAGCATCGCCGCGTTCGTCGCCGCCGCGCTCGCGCTCGTGCTGGCGGACGCGTTCACGCGCGACCCTTGAGCCCCCGAACGCCCGCTCGGCGGAGGTCAAGCGGTCGCTTGGTTGCGCGCGATACCGGGTGCCTCAGCTGTGCTCACGGTGGGGCGCTGGTCACCTTGGCAGCACGCGCGCGACGGCGTAATTCGGCGTAATGCGCCGGCGGCCGTCAGCTTGATCGCTGCCAGGGAACACCTAGCCCGCCTCGTCTTGCTGGCGCGACCACAACCGCGCGATCATCAGCGCGCGGGGTGGCTGGTGTTCGCCTTGGCGCTCCATGAGCCCTCCGCGAACGGGATCCGGCTCGAGCCTTTGCATGCGAGAGCGAGCCGACGTTGGGCACCGGCTACTTGATCCTCCCGAGCATGCAGAAACCAACGGCGGTCGAGACCTCGTTTCGTCGCGCCACGGTAATCGCCGCCCCCGACGCCCTTCACCTGAGTTGCGCGGAAACGCGCACGCGTTGGTCGGCGTGCTAGCAGCTTCGCCGCCAACAGTCGGGCGAAGCGGAAGTCCGCCGCGGTTAGAGCTGACTTCTCGTTTGTCGCCTCTGCAGCCAGGACAGCGAGGCTCCTGCTCCCGGACTCGGATAGGTCGAAGCAGAAGCGCGCCAACTCGCCACGGCCGGTCGGGCGAGTGCCCCTCGTTCGTGGATGGGGCAGTGTCGGTGGATATGCGAGATCAGTTGGTCGCTAGGTCCCTGAGTGCTCGCAGCGACTGTCGTGGTGCGTTCAGGTCGACTGAAGCGCACTGGCGGCCGCCGCGAGCATGCTCGCGGCGCCCGGGAGCGGCATCCGTTGGTCGGCGTACTGATGGATGCGTCCTGCTGCCGGGGTCAGGGTGCCGTCGTCGAGTGCTGCTAGCGCTGGGCGTAGGACGAGCGCTGCGAACATGTCGGTGCCGTAGACGACGGCGCACGCGAGCGCGGCGAGTGCCGCGAGAGCGAGGCTGGTAGTGAGCATTGGGGTCTCCTGAAATGGGTCGATCGGAGCCTGGGCGGGGTCAGTTGAGTGCTGGTATTGCGCCGATCTGCTGAAAGAGCTCGAGGGTGTTGAGCTCGTCCCAGTGCTCGTGCAGGCGGCCGTCGCGGACCCGCCAGATATCGATCGAGTGCATCTCGATTTGCGCGCCGCTGGCCGGGATGCCCATGAACGTGCCTGTGTGGCGGCCGCGGTAGGTGTAGCGGCCGACGAGCGTCGCGCCGGCGTCGATGACGTCGTCGACCTCGACGCGAAAGTCCTCAAAGGCGTTCAGAAATGCGGCGAAGATGCCGACCGAGCCGTCCTTGCCCGGCTGTGCGTATCGGTTGTGATTGATGTACTCGTCGTCCAATAGCTCGGCGAAGGCGTCGAGGTCGTGGTCGGTCAGGGTCTGGGCGAAGCGCTCGGCGAGCGCGCGGTGGGTGCTCATCTTGGTTGTCCTGTGGTCGTGGTGGGTTGGTCAAAGCAGCCGGCGCTCAGGCCGGCGATGAATGCGTCTGCGGCGAGGCGCAGCAACCGCTCGGGGTGGCCACGGCGGCGCCGCACCCGACGCGAGAGCGCGAGCGAGACGATCCCGTGCATCGCCGCCCACCACGCCTCGGTCGTCGTGTCAGGATCGGATAGCTCGATCTCGAGCCCGCGCGCGGCGTCGGCAACGACCGCGGCCAGCGCGCGAAAAGCAGCGTGCAGCGCGACGGGCGTCTTTCCGGTCGCGAACTGCAGCTCCAGCGGTTGGTGAAACATGAGGTCATAGAGGGTGGGGTCCCCGTGCGCGAAGCGCCAGTAGCGTGCCGCAGAGCGGTGCAGCGGCTCAAGGCCGTCGTTACCGTCGCTGTTTGAGAGTGACATCGGCGAGCTCCGCGAATCCGTCCCGCGCGACCGCGGCCAACAGGGCGGCTTTGCTCGGGAACAGTTCATAGAGCGACGGGGCGCTCAGCCTGCAGCGCTGAGCGACGGCGCGGATCGTGACGGCGTGCCAGCCGTCTCCCGTGCGAGCAGACGGGTCTCGATCGAGGATTAGCTGACGCCGGGCGTCTTGCTGTGCCTTGGTTCGGGGCTTCGGCGGCATGGTCTAACGACGTTAACATAACATCGTTAGCAATTCAAGCCGGCAATGGCGCGAACACGATTCGCACGTTTGCGCAGTTGCGCGGACCGCGCGTGCTCCTAAGCCGTGGCGATTCCGCGAGCAGCGCTAGCCGCTGCGATCTGGTTGCGAGCATGCCGCAGGCCAAAGCAGGAGTCCGCCCAAGCTCGACGGGCACTCTGCACTTGAATGATGCGACGCCTCGGACACCGTGACCGCGCTTCTGGTTCGTCGCCGAGAGGACTACGCCCGGCGTTACTGCTGCTCCGCTTATCGGGTCGCCCGGATCACTCTCAAAGACTGGACGGCTGCAGCGCCGCCGGGTTTCGGCTCGAGTCGCTGCGAGCGGCCACGGAGTCGCATAAGCACGGGGAGGACACGGCACGAAGCGGGGCGGCCAGACGACCGCCCCGCTTCTGCGTGGTGCACGCTCACGGCTGCCTCCCCCGCCATCGCGAAACACCGCTACTATCGCGCTTCGCCGGGCTTCCCGACAAATGCCGCGTGGCACTCGCAAACGCGGAAAGCTCGACCCGGAACGCGGGCCTCCGATGCATGCATATGCCTAGGCAAAGCTCGACGTCGCTCCGACCATTCGCATTCTTCGTTCTCGTCGATCCGGCCACTTGGAGCTGATCGTGGCCGGGTCGCGTCGGCTTCTGCATCGTCGCCGCTGCAGCTACGCGATTGCGGCTCCCGCTTCCGCCGATCGGACGTCGAGAGCAGAACCGCGGTCCGGGCTGGATCGGCCCGCAGGCTCGTGAAGAGCGGTGGCGTCTCGGCCCGGGATGACTGCCGGATCGGATCGGATGCGGGAAACGGGCGGGTCAGCAGCGGCGGGCGCCTGGCGTCTGTTTGCGCTGGGGTATGCGCGTACCCTCGCGGTGTGAGCTACACGAAGGACCCAGGCGTAGACGCCTACGTCGACGGTTTGCCGCAGTGGCAGCAGGCAATCTGTCAGCGTGTGCGTGACCTCGTCCACGCCGCGGATTCTCAGGTCCAGGAGACGATCAAGCGCAGGGTGCAGCCCTACTTTGTGCTCGAGGGCAACATCTGCGCCCTGCTGGCCGCAAAGGACCACGTCAACGTGTTTCTCTATGACGGCGGGATCGTGCCCGACCCCGAGCACATCATCACCAGCGGCCACGAAAACAAGACCGCGCGAACGGTCGCGATCTATGAGGACGAGGCGATCAACGAAGCGGCCTTGACGGCGATGTTCCGCCAGATCATCGCCAACAATCGTGCCGGCGGCTGGCGCAAGCTCAAGACCGGCCCAGCTAACGGATAACGCCACCACCGATACCAGAGGAGACTCTTTCGCCATTCTTTGAGACGGCGGCGTAGCAGCGCATGTCCTCAGCCGCACACTTCCCGTTCGCCGCCGACCCGGGTCTGATCGCGGCGGTGCCACTCTCGCTCCCGGCCGGGCCGGAGCGGAAGACCCGATGGCCGGCGTCACGAACCTCGACGCGACCGATAGTTAGTGAAGACGGCCTTGTCTCGCAAGGCTTTCGCGCCCAGCCAGACCGATTCTCAATCATTCCAGCCCGCGTCAAGCCCATCGGGAAACGCCGTCCTCCAGTAGTCGGGAAGGACGGCCTTCAGCGGCTTCCAAACGACAAGTGTTGGATCGTCGACATCAGCCACTGCCACCAGCACGTCGGGCCCATAGACGGCGAGACGCTCCCGGCATACCCCACACGGGCTTAGGACCACCGTCCGTCCGCCCGGCTCCCGATGCAGACATACCGAAGCGAGAATGCGTCTGCCCAGGCGAAACGCCGCGCAATAGGGCTCAGTCTCGTGGCAAACCTCCACCGACGGATTGATCGCATCCGGGGCGGTGCCAGTCACGATCGTTCCGTCGTCGAGCAGCATCGCCGCCGCGCCGTGGTGATCGTCGTCATGGAACCGGTCGCAGATCAACGACCGGCATGCATCAACCACCGCACCAAGATCCGCCTGGTCCACGACCCGGATCCTAGAGACACCACTCGCGCCAGTCAGTCAGCCCTCGCCGGGGCCAGCGATCGCGGCCCCATCGCTGCCACCACTCAGGCTGCCGCTCCGTCGCCGGACCGACGGCGACGCAGGGACTGCTGCTCGAGCTTGCCGCCGGGCCGGAACAGACGCCACGGTGCCGCTCGTCTCGGCAGACGACGTGGCCCCCGATTCGTGATCGCAGAAGTGATGGATCGCAGCCGACGGGCTGATCATCTTTAGCGGTGCGGCTGAGGGCACGCGCCTGGGGTTGAGATGCGTCCCAATTGGCAGTGCTCGGCGCCGGCTGCGACGCTCGGGGCAGGTTTCGTCCATCTTCCTGACCGTATTGGCTGGTTCGCATTGCCTCGGGGGCGCGGCACTCTGTCGCGGTCGCAGCGGGTCACCCTTCGGGTTAGCGAACCACGAGGCTTACGGGCAGCGGGCCGAAGTGCAGCATCGTCGCCAGGTCTCGGGCCGACTGAACGGTGAAGCCTGCGGTGATGTCCGCGCCAGTGTTGCCGATGATCCCGTCCGGATACATCTTGAAGTCGATCGACGGGACCGTAATCAGCTGACTGTCGAGCGCGACCGCGAAGTGCTGATCGAGCGCCTGGCCGAGTCCGCTGACCAAGGCGCCCCGATGGGCGATCGCTGAGGTGACGCTCTGGAACTCGTCCTTGCCCTTGGAGCTAAAGCCAAAGGTCACGTCCGGATTGCCGGCCGAATCGGTGCTCGCCCGTGGGTTGGTGATGTCGCTGCCGAGCAGCGACACGTGGTCCTTGAGGACAAAGAACTCAGCCGCCGCAGAGCTCATCGCGGGCGCGTGGGCGAAGCTCGGGGGAACCGCTTGGAGAACGACGATGCCCCTCGGCACGACCAACGTCTCGGCCTCGGAGGCGTCGACGCCGTTTGGCAGATTCGAGATCAGATCCTGCTTGTTGGCGTTTGGACCCGAGAGGTAGCAGTGCGCGCCGACAGTCGGAACCGTGCCCCGATCCTCGGTGGCAAGCTTGCACGCTTCGCTTCCCGGCGCCCCGAACGTGTAATAGGCGGGCCCTGGGCGGGCGTTATCCGAGCCCGGCTCGGGTGCCTGCTTAGAGGCGAGCTTGACGGCGTCGTACAGCGACATACTTCCCGCCCCCGGACTCCCGGGCGCGGCCGAGCCCGAGCCCTGACTTATCGAGAGCGCGTAGGGGTCCTGAGCCTCGAGCTGGCTCGCCACGGGCTTCCCGTTCGGAGTGAGCGCGTTGGCCTCCCAGTCATAGAACTCAAGCCTCGCTGGGACCGCCAGCGCAACGATCCGCGCACGATCAGCCCTTCTCGATTTCGGGACCAGGACGACGAGCCCGTTTCCGGCGCGCGAGACCTGGACGCCGGGGAAAACGGAGCCAAGGCGCTGACGCAAGATGTCGATCGAGCGTTCGAGCGATGGGCCCTGCGGAGATCTCGGATTGAGCGCCGTGGCCCCGAACACGACGCCGACCCCGCCGCCCGGCGCCGGCGCCGGCGAGCCGGGACGGCTGCGCGAGTGCACACCGAACCCGACCGCGACCACGACTACGACAACCAGCACCGACAAGCCCACACCGATGCCGGCCGCCGTTGAGCGCGGCACTCGGATCCATGGCCGGCGGCCAGATTGCGACCGCTGAGCACTCGCGTGGGTCTGTCCGATGCGTTCGAACTCCGCTCCCAGCTCCTCGAGGAACCGCAGATCGCTCACCGTGAGACCTCCCCTCGCGCTCGATATCGCTCAAGCGCCCCGGCGAGCGTGCGCAAACCGCGCGACACCCGCGCTCTTGCCGCTTGCTCCGATATGCCGAGCACCAGCGCCACCTCCGCATAGGAGCGGTCCTCCACCACTCTCAGACGAAGTGCCTCGCGCTGCTCGAGGCTCAATCGCGCAAGCTCGACACCCAGCGCGGCCCGCAACTCGCCGAGCCCGGCCCGCTCCTCGATCGCCGCAACGTCGTCCTCGTGCAACGACGGCAAACGGATCCCCAGCCGCTGCACCGCTCGGCGCTCCACGCGCCCGCGGCGCAGATACCTCGAAACCTGCCGGCGTGCGACCGTGAACAGCCACGCGCGTACCTCCTCGTCGGATCTCCCCAGCAGCCGAGGCCACGCACGAAAGGCCTGTGCGAACGTCTCGGCCGCCAGATCCGCCGCGACCGCGGCATCGAGTGTACGACGGGCGAGAAACACCAACACCACCTCTCCCTCTCTCGCGTACATCGCAGCGAAATCGTTATCCCCCATCACAACCAGAATGCCGCGAGTCCCCAAAACTGTGACGCCAATCCCGTTACCCGCTCACAGCCCGGGGCCAAGCTCGTTCGGGCGTTGACGCACCCGCGAACCGCCGCATCAGGCCTCTATCCGACCTCTAGCCGGGGCGTTCGAGCCACGTTCACCGGCACAGACGTGACGATATGGCCGCCTCCAGCGGTGATCTGAGCACAAACGTGATTCGGCGGGCGAGCCCTCAGGTGCCGGGAGCGAGACTGCCGTCAAACCGGGCGCGGGGACATCCGCGCGGCGTCGGGCGTCCCATCGCGACCCGCGCCGCATTGCTAGGGATCGAGCTGGTTTCTCGCTCGATGAGAGCGCGCAGCTCGGGCCCTTGCTCCGCGGGGCCAAGCACGACGAATCCGAGACGTGTGTAGTACGGAGCGTTCCATGGCACGTCGCGGAAAGTGGTCAGCGTCAACGCTGGACGGTTCTGAGCCGCAGCGTCCGCGCCAAGACGGTTGATCAACGCGGCCCCCGTCCCGCGTCGTGCATGCGCGGGCGCGACGCTGACCTGCTCGATGTGGGCGCACCCATCGACAACGTCGCTGAGGAGATAGCCGACCGGGCAATCGAAGGCGTCGACCGCAACCCACGCGTGTCCGGCCCTAACGAAAGACTCAAGATCGGTGACCGACAGCGGCTCGTCAGCGGCGATCTCGGGCAGGCCGATCGCGGCAAATGCACGGCCTGCGTCGCGTTCGATCTCACGCAAGATCTCGAGTTCATCGCGGCGCGCCCTCCGGATCTGATTCACCGTCCGCCAACCTACAGCCACCACATGGACAGCCGCGCAGCGAGTGATCCATACCAGCGCTGCTAAAGCGGGCCGACACGGCGACCGTCGCGACGCCGCAGAGGCGTACGACGCTGACGTCAAAGCGAGACGGACTACGTGACGACCACGGAGGCCCGCTGATCGCCGAAGGTGTGCACCCAACGGGGTCAGGTTCCCACCGCGCCGCCGGCCTGCCTCGCCTTCGGTCGTTAGCTGGCATCACGTCGGTCGGCAGGCACCTCGATCCGAAAGGGAGGTTGTCCCGAAAGGGGCACTCCGATGGCGATTCGGGTGGCCGTCTGAGTTGATCGGCCAGCAGCGCTGACGCCTGACTGCTGTCACGCCGAGCGACGCTGAGCTCGCCAGGTCGCGCGAGGTCCAGCCCCCGACTCGTGCCGACCTCTGGAGCGCCGGGCGGATACAGCAGCCTGCCAGTCGCGACGAGGAATGCTGGTGCCCGTCCATTTCACCGATGACCGTCGAGCCGACACTTGCTCGCGCTGCGCGACAATCAAAGGCATGCGCGTTGTGGAGGTCGGAGGTCGCTGGTGTGGCCTGATTGCGGAGACGGCGTCGCCGCGGCGATCCGCGATGTCCGGGCTGTGATCGTCGCCATCGACGGGCGGGCGAAGCGAGCGACTTGCTGACGCGCAAGCGGCGAGATGTCGCCGGTCGCGCGGACGGGATCGATGACCTCGTTCCGGCTTGACCCGGTCGTGGCCGCCGACGCAGCCGCGGTGACCGACGTCATCGCGGCGCTCGAGACCTCACTGTACGGCCAGAGTCAGTTCTCGCAGGCCGATCTGGAGGACGAGTGGTTGGACCTTGACCTCAAGCAGAACGCGCGCGTCGTCCGCGATGGCGACCGCATCGTCGGCTATGGGGCGGTGCGCGAGGAGGGCGAGCTCTGGGACGCCGAAGCGTACGTCCATCCTGACGCACTCGGGCGGGGGATCGGGAAGCTGATCGCGACCGGGCTTGAAGAGCACGTGGCCAGCCGCGGCGCACGCAGGATCCTGACCAGCGCGTTCGAGGTCGACTCGGCCGCCCGCAGCCTGCTTCAGTCGCTCGGCTACGGTGCCGTGCGCGTCTTCCGCGAGATGCGCATCGAGCTGGAGATGCCGCCGCCCGCGCCCAGGTGGCCGGACGGCCTGCGCGTCGTCCCGTTTGACCCTGAGCGTGACGCGCTCGAGTTCCACGCCGCACATGAGGAGGCGTTCGCGGATCATTGGGAGTACACCCCGCGCGAGGTCGAGTCGTGGTCGAAGAGCTACCTTGGCAGCAAGCGTTTCGACCCGACGCTCTGGTGCGTCGTCCGCGCCGGGGACGAGATCGCGGCCGGGACGATCTGCACGGGCGACACATACGGGGGCGGCTGGGTGCAGGCGCTTTTCACCCGTCGCTCATGGCGCAAGCACGGCGTCGGTGCGGCGCTCCTGGGCGACTCGTTCGCGCGCTTCTGGGAGCGCGGCGAGCACAGCGTGGGGCTCGGCGTCGATGCGGCGAACGAGACCGGCGCGTTCCGCCTCTACGAGCGCGCTGGGATGTCTGCCAGGCTCGGCTTGGTGATTTACGAGAAGGAAGTTGACGATCCTGCGTGAACAGCGTGCCTAGGGCGGCCGCGGCGCCGCACCCCCCGGGTCAACGTCTCTGCTTCCTGCACCGCACAGCGGGCGAAGCGGCGATGACCAGGGAAGGCGTCGCTGTGGGTCGGCCCTGCTTTTCCCAGTACTCGCCGGGCCGCCCGTCGGGTCGATCTACGAGGCGTCTTCAACGCAAACGCTCGATGAAGCGTTTGCGGCTGCGGGCATTGCGTGATAGGGGTGGGAGACGAAACTCGTCTCGTTCTCTCGTATCTGAGCGTGCCTCCCGGCTGAGCGGAACTACGAGTCCCGCGCTCGCTGAGTGCGGAGCAAGATCCGCACCCCGGCTCCGACACTCGCTTGCTGTGGACAGGTCGTCGAATCGCTGGCGACGGGTTCCCTGCGAGCGGCCACGTCAGAGACGACCTTCGGGTTACGAGCAGCGACCATCGCGTTCTCGCGGGGTGAATCCAGCGGTGTAGACGCAGGTTCGAACTCCCGAGTTCTGTGAGCTTCGCTCAGTTTGGCACCTGGTTTGCTACCCCCTCAGCGGGCAGGTTGCGGAGGTCGCCGCCAGTCCGCCGACAATATGCGACACGCTCGCGGCGCGCGATCAGGTAGTTCTCCAAATGATTGATGTGGTGGGTTGCGGATGGGCGGCGATGTCGCGACGGTTAGGCTCGCCGCACGACATGAGGTCTCGCGTGGCTTTTCTGATCTTGGCACTGCTCGCGGTGACAACCGGAGGAGTTGTGGCCGCAGCGGGAGCCACGCGGGTGCGCAACGTGCACCTGCGCGGCACCGCCTATGAGTTCAATAACGTCCACACGCTTCTCGCCGGCGCAACCATCCGTGTGGCGGAGTTCCCACGGCTCAAGGCGGTCGTGCAGCGCAATGGTCGCTACGACCTCATCGTGCCCGACCGGACGAGGGTGACGCCTTACATCGTCGCGCGTGGCTATCACAAGATCTATCTACAGACGTTCACGACGGATGGCGAGGACCTGGCCAACGTGAACTTTCAGACGCCCACGGAGGCGGTCTATAACGGTCTCGTTGCCCTGCTGGGCGTCCCAGTCGACGCGCATGGCAACCCAAGAAAGTGCGCGATCGTGTCCACGTTCAGCACCCGGAACATCCGCGACCTCAGCTACGCCAAATTCATTGCGTACGGCGCACACGGTGTCGCCGGCGCGACCGCCTCGGCCAGGCCCGCGCTGCCCAAACCGGTCTACTTCGACAAGAGCGTCCTGCCGGACCCTGCTCGGACCGCGTCCTCAGAGGACGGTGGCATCGTCTGGACAAACGTGCGGTCCGGCGTATACACGGTCACCGCCCACGATCCGAGGACGCGCTTCGCCAGCTTCGTCGCGACCTGCCGCCCCGGCCGCGTGATCAACGCAAACCCACCATGGGGCCTCCACCAGCTCGGGCTGGCCAACCCGGCGCGCATCTCCGCGGCATGGTCGGTGGCAGGAGCACGAACCGTCGTACGCCGGTTGCGGCTTGTGGCGCTTCCGAAGGGCGGCGTCGTCCAGGTCCGGTGCTCAGGGCGAGGCTGCCCCTTTGGCTCTCGAACGTTCCACTCGCCAGGATCGCGGCTTGACCTCCGCAGCGCACTCGGGCCCTTCACGCTGCGCGCCGGCAACCGGCTGGCGGTCATGGTCTCCGCCCATGCGTTCAACGGCACCGTCTGGCGCTGGGCGATTCGTAAAGCACGGACACCCGAACGGACGACACTGTGCGTCCCGCTTGGCAACACGAGGCCGCGCCCGCGCTGCGCCGCGAGTCACGCGTAGGGACGCGACCGCGCAGCGTCGCCGCTCACCGGAACCGTATGCCGGCTGCTGGCGGGGAGGTCGTGTTCTGCGTTCCGCTACTCAGCCGATCCGTTGCTCTACTCGCGTGTGACCGACGCAAGCTATAGCGCGGCTGCTGGCGCAGGGCCTCGCGCTAGCTGCGGGGGGCTGAGCGCGCCTGTGTCGTCGTTGGGGGCGGGGTTCCAGGCGGGTAGTGGATTGAGCTGCCAGAGGCCCGCGGGGTGTTCGTCGATCCAGCGTTGCGCGTCGGCTTGGCCGAGCTGGATCAGTTCCTCGGCGAATTCGCCGGCGAAGAACAGGTAGCTCAAGAGCTCGCCGTGCATGGCGTCCGCGCCGGCGTCGAGGATCTTTCCCAGCAACCACAGATCGCGCGCGCTGGCCTTCCAGGGGCGCCCGTAGTGCTTGCGGTAGACGCGCCTGGCGATCTCGCCGATCGCCGAAGGGTCCTCGGGCGCGATGAAGATGTAGGGCACGGGCTGGACCGGCTCGTGCCACCCGTCCGGCTGCTGCTGGCGCGTAGCGGGACGGTGGTCGCGAGAGCGTCCGTTGGTGGCGGGGAGCCCGGCTCCGATCAGGGCGTTTGTGTTGGCGAGCGTGCGGATGTCCTGGGCCAGCGGGTCGCCGAGCGCGGCGTGCAGCAGATGCGCAGCCCCGACATAGAAGTCGGGCTGTTCGGCCGGGACCGCAGTCCGGCTCGGGGCCACGGAATTGAGCGCGATCACGATCACCCGCTCGGCGCCCATCCACAGGGCCGGCTTGATCGGCGTGTTCAGCCGCGAGCCGCCATCGTAGTACCAGCCGTCCGCCGGCTCGGGCGTCCTCACGCGCACAGCCGGAAACAGCGCCGGGATCGCCGAAGAGGCCAGGACGTGCTCTGGCCCCAGCCGGGGGGTCGCGACGTACTCGATCCCACGCAACCGATCCTCGCGGTGTCGCGGACTCCCACCCTCATGAAACACGACCGACTGGTTGCCATAAGCGGGGGCCGCGACCACCCCCAGCGCCAGCCGCTGCTCGCGGATGTTCTCGCCCAGCTGGTCGAAGTCCACGATCCTTGAAACCGTCTCCCGCAACGGCTCGGGCCGCAGAATCGACGGGCCATGCATGCTGCGCACAGGCAGAAACTCGCCGACATAGCGCATAAACCGAGTCGCGCCGCCAAGCGCCATCAGCGGCGCGCACACGTCCCCGAAAGTCAAATCGCGCCAGAAACTCAAACCGTCCTCGATCGCCTCCTCAGCAGGACGATGCCAATTAGCCACCAGATACGACGCGATCAGCGCCCCCGCGCTCGTCCCGACAATCACCCTGACCCGATCCTTAAGCTCAGGCAACAGCACCGACAACGCCCCGGACGTGTACGCGCCACGCGCCCCACCGCCACCCAGCACCAAACCCACCTCGCCGCCTGCACCATTCTCCCCGCTCACGACCTCACCCGCTCGCGATCGCCTGCACAACCACGCCGCGCGGCTCGGCGTGACCGCAACGCGACAACAACTCAAGACGGGGGTCTACGCGTGCGGTCATGGGATCAAGCCGAGGTGTTCCAGCATGTCGCGGTCGCTGAGGTAGTGGTGCGCGGCCGCGATCAGGCCACCGGCGATCCGATGCAGCGCGCAGAAAGACGCAATCTCGAAATCCCCCACAAGCCTCAACGAACCGACTGCGAGCGCTTTGTCATCCCCTGAGCCATGAACTTCGGACAAGACGATGACGTGCTCATAACGCAACTGCCCCAACCGCTCGAACCACCGCTGAACGCCGTCATGGCCGTCGTATGAGCCATCGAGCCCGCGGAGCCTCAGCGGATGAAGGCGCACCTCCGGGTCAAGGCGCGCGAGCATGCCCTCGACATCCCGGGCGTTAAACGCATCCACCCATTGCCGCACGAGCACATCGGACGACAGCGCGACGGTGGTTCCGGACACGCTCAGCGCCTCCGCTCAGCGACAGGCGGCGCGACCAACCGGTCGGCACCGGGTGCCGCATCGGCAGCGTACAGCTCGCCCGTCGGCAGCGTCGAGGCGAACAGACCGACGGGAATGCCATTGCGAGCCATGCACCGCGGGCAATTCTCGACCGGCAACCGACTTGCCCGCGGCGTCATCGTCAAGCCGCAACGAGGGCAGTTCAAATAAATCGCCCCGACACCGCTGGAAGCCGAACCGCGCGTCTGACGATCCGACACCAACGGCATCAACCCACGGGTCGCGATCGGTCCACGCAAAGGCGAGCCCGCGTACGCACCCCCGACATCCATGCCGCGCCCCGAACGCTGAGGATCACGGGCCCCACGCTGCGATACGCCGAACGAGTCGAACCCGATCGAGCCACCAACCATCGCAGGAACAAAAACGAGCGACGAATCCGCCTCATCCTGGTCCGGGAACCCAGACGAAGCGATCAGAGGTCCGTCCACAAGCAAACTCCACGGCCAAACCAGCGCCGAACCGAGTGCCACGGACCCAGCCATACGGCCAACCCGTGACCGCGAACTCGTTCCGCTCTCAAGGCGCAACCCCCGACGCAATCAATGACCACCAATCAGGAATCGCTGTGCGCCCAGTCTAGACGCCACAAAACGCACAGGCCACGAAAAGTGCTCCGTAATTTCCCGCACATTTTCGGCCAGCCACTTCCGGTGGAGGGCGTCCGAGAAGAGGTAGTTCGCCCGGACCGGGGTGTGGGAACTTCCCGATGTGTCCGGGGGCCGCTCGCATCACAGTCGGTGGCTGTGTCAGATCAGGGTGGCTGTGGATGGCATAGCGAACCGGGCTTGACCCGCAGAGCTGCGCTGGGAATCGCGGCGACGTCGTTGGCGGTTCAGCTCGGCCCCGATGTCGCGCCCGCCTTCGCCGAGCCGCGGCCTGTGGCTGCCCCGGTCCGCCGGCTTGGCCGCGGAGGGCGACCGATGCCGCTGGGAACAGTTGCGGCGGTCTCCAAGCGGATCGGCAATGGGGAGCCGGTAGCTATCGTCGACCTGGCGGCGGTTGATCACAACTGTCACCGCCTCATCGCCTGGAGCGCGGCCAACGGGATCGCGTGGCGGCCGGCTTACAAGACTTTGCGATCGCCGGAGTTGCTCGCGTATGTGCTTGGAAAGTTGGACCGTCCGCGTGTGATGATTCATCACCTTCGCGACCTCTCTCAGGCGCTGCCGCACGTACCGGCGGGGACGGACTTCTTGATGGGGTACCCGCCGACGCTCGCGAGCTGCGCCACTACCTGCGCTCACGCCTGTCGCGCGGTGAGCGGCGGCACACACTGCGGATCAACGTTGACGGGATTGCGCTGCTCCGGGCGCTGGACGAGCTCTCGAAGCACACCCCGCGCAAGTCGCCGATTGAGGTCGTGCTCGAGATCTACAACGGTGTCCCGCGCGGTGGCTTTGATCCCGGCGCCGAGCTCACGGCGGCGTTGAAGGTGCTGCGGGGTGCGCGTGGCCGGCTCAGACTTGGTGCGCTCCTCTGCTACGACGTGCTCGCCGCGGGCACCAGCGATCCCGCGACCCGCAGCACGGCAGCGAGGTTCGCCCAGAACAACCTGAGCCACGCGTACCGCTCCGTCATGGACCAGGCGCGCGACCTCGTCGACCTCAAGACTTTCATCCGCAATGGGCCGGGCTCCTCGAATTACACCAAATGGGCGGGGACGACGGCGGCGAACGAGTTCTCGGCCGGCTCGGCGGTGCTGTTCGCCAACTACCTGGATCCCTATAGCGACATCTCAGCAGGGCTGGCCAAGGGGCTGTACCTATGCGCGCCGGTACTGCGGTTGCCCGAGAACGTGTTCCTGGGAAAAGGTCCCTTCCCCATCCCAGCGGGGACCGTGCCGGTCTACATCAAGTCCGGGGGGTGGCCAACGGGCAATAACCCGACGCTGTCCAAGCTCGCGTATCCACCCGGGCTGCTCGAGGGACCGGTCTATGGCCGCGGTTCAAACGCGTCAGGGCTGATCCTCGCGCGCCGCGGTCAGCTCCACCTCGGCGAGTACGTCGTTGAAACAGCCCAGCAGGTGATGGAGGGCCAGGACTACTTCGGCGGGTTGTACGCGGTCCGTGAGGGCGCCGTCCGCGCCCTCTGGCCGACGGTGTCGCGATGGGTCGGCAAACGCGAGGAACTGCCCTGAGATCCGATGGCTGAGGACAGATTCACCCGGGCGGGGGTTCGTGGCGGCGGCCGGCGCGCTCGCAGCCACCGCTGGCGTCGGCGCGCCCGCCGAGCCCGCGACCGCGCTCGAGTTACAGGGCGTGCCCGATGGCGCTTTCCCAAGTACCCTGGGCTCGGGTGGCCGGCCGACGAGCGACAAGCGGCTGGCGGCACTGGCGCGCGAGCACGGCCGGGGTGAGCCGGTGATACTCGTCGATCTCGCCGCGGTGGATCGCAACGCCATGGTGATCATTGACTTTGCGCGAGCAAACCGGTGGCACGTCAGACCTGCGCTTAAGGCCTTTCAGTCACCGAAGCTGTGCGCCTACATCCTGCATCTTCTGCCCGAACCGCGGGGATTGGTTTTCCACCTGCGGACGGTCGACCAGATCATGACCGCAGCGCCTGCAGGCACCGACCTCCTGATGGGGTACCCCCCAAGCCGCGGTGAATTGTGTGCGCACCTGGGTTCGATCCCGCCTCGCGGCCAGCGCCCACACCGGTTGACACTGCTGGCGAGCTCGATGGAAATCTTGCGCGACATGGCACGGCTCGCGAGGACAACCCGCCGGCCGCTGCCGCTCGATGTTGCGCTGGAGTTCGACTCCGGCGAAGGGCGCGGCGGCTTTCACCATCCACCGCACATCAGTGCTGCGATCAAGTTACTGCGGAAGGAGCTCCTCATGCTCCGGCTCCGTGCCGTCGTGTGTTATGACGGCCACGCGACCCTCACCGGACAGGAGAGCTGGCGCCAGTTCGTCGCCAAACAGTCAAGCCAGTACCTCACGGGCTACCTCGATCAGCTGCATGCCGAGGGCGGAGATCTGTACGACCCCAGCAAGCTGATTCGAAACGGCCCCGGCAGCGCCAACTACCGAAACTGGGCTGGGAAACCCGAGATCAACGAGATCAGCCCGGATCAGCATTCATGTACGCCGGCCACCTTCACGACGGGCTCGACACTCAGGGGCTATCGCGGGCGCTGACCCAGGCGGCGCCGGTGCTCAAGGATGTCGGCCCTTACCCGTCGACCGAATTCACCAAGATCCCCATCCCTCCGATCACCGGCGAGGAATACTTCCTCAAGGGATCCACCTGGCCGGACCAAGCCGGCGTTCAACCGCCGTTCGTCTACCCACCGGGCGTCCACGACGATGAACGCGAAGGCGGCCGGTGCATGGTCTACGCACCACGCGGCGAGCTCACAACCTCCGATTACGTCCTCTGCTGGCCGAACCAGAGCGGAGACGGAATCGACTACTTCGAGGCGCTACAGGTCCTCCGCTCCGGTCGCGTCATCGACACATGGCCGACATTCGCGCGTTGGGGCACACACACCAGTTGATCGACACGAAACCGTGGCCGGTAGCCGCGCTCGCGACCTCCGCGAGCATCACGACAAACCCCGCCGACCTCCGGTTCATGAGAGCCGCCGCGGCCCCGAGAGCGTTAGGCATCCGACGGTTTCCGTTGGACACAGGGCGGAGCGGCCACCGATGTTCGGGCAGAAGAAGAAGCTGGTATCCGATGGGGCACAGGCCGAGGGAGTGGTGATGAAGGCCTGGATCCCGACTCCCCACAACCTCTGCGTGCGGGTCCAGATCAGGTTCCCTGACGGCTCGACGGGCGACTTCGAGCAGTACGGGCTCTGGAAGCCCAAAGTCGGAAGCCTGTGGGAGGGCGACGTCGTGCCGGTCCGCTACGACCCAGCCAACCACTCCAAGGTGACAATCGATTTGCCCGCGCTCGAGCAGCGGTACGCGGAGGAAAAGGCGAACCGGGTGTCCGAGATGACGGCCCAGCTCAGGCGGAACTAGGAGATGAAGAGGGGCTCTGCGGGTGCGGCTCTCAGCGGAGACGCACCGGTTGAAGCACCCGACCCACCTGATCGGCTCGCGAAGCTCGCCGACCTGCACGAGCGGGGTGCACTCACCGACACCGAGTTCGCAACCCCGAAGGCCAAGATCCTCGGCGAAAGCTGATCGACGCAGCAACCCTGCATCCGTGCGTGTCAGGCAACGCGCGGGTTGCGGGCGCCGGGCTCGCTTGGGATGGCGCGGGCGATGAGTTCGAGTGCGTTGGTCGGGTCTAACGAGATAGGCAGCAC
Source organism: uncultured Solirubrobacterales bacterium (assembly GCA_963737535.1). GTDB lineage: Bacteria > Actinomycetota > Thermoleophilia > Solirubrobacterales > Solirubrobacteraceae > Palsa-465. The sequence goes on along the minus strand of CAVTTU010000026.1, from coordinate 11,275 downwards.
ATTTGCAGCTGATCACATGCGATCGGCGAGGAGTGAGGTAGCGACATGGCCGAACGGATCATCCAGGCAAGCGGCGTGGAGCTCTGCACGGAGCCGTTCGGCGATCCGGCAGATCGGCCGATACTCCTCGTCCAGGGCATCGGGGCGTCGATGCTGTGGTGGGATGAGGGCCTCTGCCGGACGCTCTCTGGCTCAGGGCGCTTTGTGATCCGCTACGACCACCGCGACACCGGCCGGTCCATCACCTACCAGCCTGGGCATCCCGGCTACACCGCCGCGGATCTGCTGGTGGACGCGGCCGGAGTGCTCGACGCGTACAGCATTGACAGCGCACACGTCGTCGGCGTCTCAGCCGGCGGGGCATTCGCACAACTGCTCGCGCTCGAGTTCCCCGACCGCATCCGTCTCGCTTGTCTTGATCAGCACCTCGCCCGCGACGCCCCGCGACCGTGAGCTGCCGATCCCAACCGATCGGTTCCGGCGATTTGTCTCCACCGCCACGGTCGACCGGTCCGACAGGGACTCGGTCGTCGACTACGTGGTCGGCTACTCCAGGATGCTCGCGGGAGACCAGCGCCCGTTCGATGAGGCACAAATGCGCGACCTTGTCCGCCGCGACGTCGAACGCGCGTGCGATTTCGCCGCACGCCAGAACCACGACCTGCTCATGGACGGCGAGTCCCCGAGCGCGCCGCTGTCCGCCGATCACCGCGCCCACCCTCGTTATCCACGGCACCGCAGACCCCATGTTCCCCGTCGAGCACGCAGAGGCGCTCGCTCACGAGATCCCCGACGCGCGACTACTGAGGCTGGACGGCGCCGGCCACGGGATCGACCTGGCAGACCGAGAGACGATCGCCGCCGCGATCATCGACCACACCGTCGCAGCCGATCCCGCCGGATGAGCGTGAAAGGAGCCGGCGTCGCAGTGCGCCGCATTTGACTTCCCCCTCCGAGGGTCTGATCGCCGAGCATCCCTTGCACCCACATCGATGGACTCGCTCGCTTGCTGTCTTACGTTCGCGGCGACGCGACGGAGGGGAGGATGTGATCTTCGGCCTTGGCGGGTACGGCGGCCGGTGCTCGGGTGGATTGGTCGGCTCCGTGCGGAGGCATCAGCGACTTGAACGGTCACCACGCGGTGGATAAACCGATCGCCTACCCCGAAGGATCGAGCGCTGTCGAACCGTGGCGTGATCAGCGCTCTGCCACGCAGCCTGTACGCTTGCCCGCGTCGTGAAGCGAAGGCGCGCGGCATCCGCTCGGCGGCTCCGGATCGGTGAGGCCGTGGCCATCGTCGCCATCTGCGCCGCTTTGTCTGTCCTCGCGCTGACACTCGTGGCCGGCAGCGGAAGCCGCAGAGCCGCGGCCCGTGGGCCGGTGGGAACCGTGTCGACGGTGGCCCAGCGCTCGCCGACCACAATCGCAAGAGCGGCCCCGGGACAGACGACGGCCACGACGTCGTTCACGGCAACAGCGAGGCGGCGCCGTCGCCCCCATCGTTCCGCCGCCTACCGAATCCGCATGCTGGCAGTCCGTCTGACCGACCCTTCGCGGCGAATCGGGACAGCGCGTCGGTCGTTTCTCACGATCATCCGCTATCCCGTCGCCGCTCCGGGCCAGAACCCCGGGCCGTTTCCTCTTATCGTCTTCGGGCACGGCTTCGCGGTCTCCCCCGCTCCGTACGCCCGATTGCTCGACCCGTGGGCGCGGGCGGGGTACGTCGTTGCTTCACCCGTCTTCCCGCTCGAGAACGCCAACCACCCCGGCGGCCCGGACGAGAACGACCTTCCGAACCAGCCGGGCGACATGAGCCTCGTCATCACCGACCTCTCGCACCGCAGGGTGTCCGGCAGCGGGCCGCTGGCAGGGCTCATCGACCCTCGCTCGGTCGCCGTCACCGGCCAGTCCGATGGCGGCGACACCGCGCTCGCAGCCGCCTATGACCCCGCCGTCCGAGACAAACGCGTCGGCGCAGCGATGATCCTCTCCGGCGCCGAGGACCCCTTTGCTCCGCCGTTCGCTATGCCGCCTAATGGGCCGCCACTGCTCGCCGTGCAGGGGACGGCAGACACGATCAACCCGCCCGGCGACACCTACGCGTTCTATCGGCACGCGGCGAGACCGAAAGTCCTGCTCAAGCTGCTTGGTGCCGGACATCTGCCGCCGTACACCGAGGCGGGACCACAGCTCAAGGCCGTCGAGCGAACAACAATCGCGTTTCTCGATTGGCGTTTCAAGCATCGTCCGGCGGCACTCTGGGCGATGCTCGCTGCCGGCCGCGCCGGCCCTGGGACATCGCTGACGAGCGCCCGCTGAACACCGCTACCAGCGCAGGTAGAGGATCGAACCGCCGGGCGACGCGAGGAGTATCGCCTTTCAGTTCTTCGCCAGCTCCTCGGCTTCGCGGAGAACTGCGCATGCGAGCGGTGCCACGGCTGCTTCGACCTCGTCGGAAACCGGGGCCCCGGCTTCGAAGTGCCTTCCTTCGACCGCAAATACGATCACCCGCCGGGGCAGCCGGTGTAGGGCGCGTCCAAGTTCGATCGCCTCATGGAGCCCGAACCCGTGGGTGGACAATGAGCCACGCAAGCGAGCAGGCAGCGGTTCGTCGCTCACCTCGAACCGGCGGACCGTCCCTGACGGTTCCCCGGAGCACATTGTGTCGATCAGCACGACCGCGTCTCGGCCTTGCCATGTGTCGAGCAAGTCGTTCGGCTCGCATAACTCTTCGTTCGCTTCGATCCCCGTCTGCGTGCCCCATTCGCGCAGTCGTCGCACCACCTCGCCGCTCGCGCTGTCGTCTCCGCGCAGCCGGTTTCCTACGCCGATCACAAGCACCGGGTTCTCAGGCACGACGATATTGCAGGGAGTCGACGTGAGAGCGGTACAAGCAGAACCGCCTGACCACATCCGCGCACGCGCCTCGGCGCTTCACCGGAAAAAAGTAATAGCGGTGCCCAGGAAGGAAGAGAGCAATAGGGGTGCCCAGGTTAGAAAAAAATCCAATTTGACTCCCGTTCTGCTTAAGTTTGCGTGCCACGACCGCCGCCGTCCAACCGACACCCTCCCCAGGCACCACCGTGATCATCGACCGCGGCGCGCTCGATGCGCTGCTCGCGGGGATCTCTGGCCAGGGATACCAGGTCGTGGGGCCGACCGTGCACGACGGCGCAATCGTCTATCGCGACGTCCGGTCAGCCGCAGAGCTCCCGATCGGCTGGGGCGATGAACAGGACGGCGGCACGTACCGCCTGCGGCGCCGGGAGGATGAGGCGGTGTTCGGCTACGCCGTCGGTCCGCACTCGTGGAAGCAGTTCCTGCACCCGCCGCGCCTGCGGCTGTGGCGAGCTCGACGCGGAGAAAACGGCGATGGCCTCGAGTTCATCGAGGAACCGACCGAAGTGCCTCGTTATGCCTTCTTCGGCGTGCGTTCGTGCGAGCTTCACGCCATCGCAATTCAGGATCAGGTGTTCCTGCCGGGCGCCAATCCAGACCAGAGCTACGCCGCGCGGCGCGAGGACGTGCTGTTGGTCGCGGTGAACTGTGGAGATCCGAGCGGCACGTGCTTCTGCAGTTCGATGGGAACCGGCCCGAAGGCGAGTTCGGGCTACGACCTCGCGCTGACGGAGGTGCTCAAGGGAGGCGCTCACCGGTTCGTTGTCGAGGTCGGAACCGAGCGAGGCGCGCTTGTGCTCGTCGGCGTGCCGTACCGCCTCGCCGAGGATGGCGACGAGCGTGACGCGGCGGAGGTGACCGCGGGCGCGGTGGAGCGGATGGGACGCCATATGCCGGAGGTCGATCTGCGCTCCCTTCTGTACGCCAACTACGAGCACGAGCGCTGGGACGACGTTGCCGAGCGCTGTTTGACGTGCGGCAACTGCACGATGGTCTGCCCGACGTGTTTCTGCACGTCGGTCGAGGACACCGCCGACCTCGCCGGCGAGGAGGCCGAGCGCTGGCGCCGTTGGGAGTCGTGTTTCTCGGTTTCGTTTACCCATGTGACCGGCGGGGAGGCGCGCAAGTCGCCGCGCTCGCGCTATCGCCAGTGGATGACCCACAAACTGGCGACCTGGATTGATCAATTCGGCACGTCCGGATGCGTCGGCTGCGGGCGCTGCATCACTTGGTGCCCGGTCGGCATCGACATCACTGAGGAGGTCTCAGCGATCCTGTAGAACCCGGCGCCGCCCGAAGACGCCTCGTAGGAGCCAAGCCACCATGGAAAGCATCGAAGAGGAACTGGCAGGGACCCGGATGTTCCGGAACCTGAGTCCGGAACAGATCAAGACGATCGCCGACGCTGGGCGAGGAGGTCGAGTTTGCCGACGGCCGGGCCGTTGATGATCGAGGGCGACCCGGCGGACGCCTTCTTCCTGATCCGCGACGGCTTCGTCGCCCTGGAGATCCAGGCATCGACTGGAACAATCACGATCGAAACGTTGCACAACGGCGACCCCGTCGGCTGGTCGTGGCTGTTCGAGCCGTACCTCACGCATTTTGATGCCCGCTCGCGGGGGACGACCCGGGCGATCAAATTCGACGCCGCGGCGCTGCGCCGTCGCTCGGCGGAGGACGCCCAGCTGGGCTACGAGCTGATGCGCAGCTTCACGTCGGTGATCGTCGAGCGTCTACACGCGACCCGGCTTCAGCTACTCGACGTGTATGGCGGCGTCACCGTCAGCTGAGCCGCTCACGCCCGCCGTGGGCGCGATGACCCCGCACCCGCACCGGGTAGTCAGCCGGCGTCGCGAGACTCACGACACGTGGACGGTCGCGCTCGAGCCGCTGCCCGGACAGGAGCTGCCACTGTTCGCCCCCGGCCAGTTCGGCATGCTGTACGCCTTCGGAGCCGGCGAGATACCGATCTCGCTCAGCGGCGCCGCCACGCTCGCTCGACCCCCTGCGCTGCACGGTACGCGCGGTCGGGGGGGTGAGCGGCGCGCTGTGCGCGCTCGAGCCGGGTGATATGGTCGGACTGCGGGGCCCGTTCGGCAGCAGCTGGCCGCTGGCGAGGCGATCGCGGGCGACGTGCTGATCGTGGCCGGCGGTCTGGGACTGGCGCCGCTTCGCCCGGCGATCCACCATCTCCTCGCGCATCGGAACGAGTATGAGCGCGTGATCATCTGCTACGGCGGCCGGTCGGCAGGCGAGCTGCTGTACGTGAACGAGTTCGAGGAATGGCGGCGGCGCTACGACCTGGATATCGACGTGATCGTCGACATCTCGGCCTCGGATTGGCACGGGAAGGTCGGTGTGGTCACGAAGCTCGTCGAACTGGCGGCATTCGACCCGGAGAACACGATCGCGATGGCGTGTGGCCCGGAGGTCATGCTGCGCTTCGTCGCGCTGACTCTGAAAGCGCGCAACCTTCCCTCCGAGCGTCTCTACATCTCGATGGAGCGCAACATGCACTGTGCGATCGCACAATGCGGCCACTGCCAGTTCGGTCCGAGGTTCATCTGCCGGGAGGGGCCGGTGCTGCGCTACGACGAGGTCGAGCCGTGGCTGAGGGTGCCCGAGCTATGACCGAGCCTGCCGTCAAGCCCAAGCTGGCCGTGTGGAAGTTCTCCTCCTGCGACGGCTGTCAGCTGAGCTTGCTCAGCTGCGAAGACGAGTTGCTGGAGCTTGTCGGCCAAGTCGAAATCGCCTATTTCCTCGAGGCATCGCGAGCGGAGGTCGAGGGACCGTACGACCTGTCGTTGGTGGAAGGGTCGATCACCACCGAGCAGGACGCCGAGCGCATCCACCGGGTACGGCGAGTTTCGCGGCAACTGGTGACGATCGGCGCGTGCGCCAACGCAGGCGGGATTCAGGGCCTGCGCAACTTCACCGACGTCGAGGACCTGGTCACCGCGGTCTACCCCTCACCCGAGTACGTGCATACGCTCGAATATTCCACGCCGATCAGCGCTCATGTGCCTGTTGACTTCGAGCTGCAGGGCTGTCCGGTCAACAAGTACCAGCTGCTGGAGGTGGTCCGCGCCGCGCTCGGCAACCGCAAGCCGGCCATCCCCGCCTCGAGCGTGTGCCAGGAATGCAAGCTGCGCGGCAACGTGTGCGTCATGGTTGCCCACGGCACGCCGTGCCTTGGTCCCGTGACTCATGCGGGCTGCGGAGCCCTATGTCCGTCCTACAACCGCGGTTGCTACGGGTGCTACGGTCCGATGGAGTCGCCGAACACCGGCTCTCTGACCACCTGGTTCCGGAAGCTGGACATGGACGACGTCGACCTCGTTCGCGTGTACCGGACGTTCAACGCCGGCGCACCCGCCTTCCGACGCGAAAGTGAGCGCCATGACAGTCACGCCTGAGCGCCAGCCTCGCAGCCGTCGCATCAGCACCGCCGCTCTTGCCCGCGTCGAGGGCGAGGGCGCGATGAGCGTCCGCATCCGCGGCCGCGACGTCCTCGAGGTTCAGCTGCGCATCTACGAGCCGCCGCGCTTCTTCGAGGGGATCCTGAAAGGGCGCTCCTACACCGAAGTGCCCGACATCACGGCGCGCATCTGCGGCATCTGCCCGGTCGCCTACCAGACGAGCGGGTCGCTCGCGATCGAACAGGCATGCGGTGTCACCGTCGACGGTCCGATCCGCGAGTTGCGCCGGCTGGTGTATTGCGGGGAGTGGATCGAAAGCCACGCGCTGCACCTGTACCTGCTTCACGCGCCCGATTTCCTGGGCTACGAAAGCGCGATTCACATGGCCGCCGACCATCCGGCGCTGGTTGAGCGCGGGCTGGCCACGCGCAAAGCCGGCAACAAGCTGCTGATCACGCTCGGCGGCCGAGCCGAGCATCCGATCAACCCACGGACTGGCGGGTTCTATCGCGCGCCCAGCCGGGAGGAACTGAAACCGCTCGTCGAGCCGCTGCAGCGCGCGCTCGAGGACACACTCGAGACGATCGCGCTCACCGGCACGCTGACGATGCCCGAGTTCGAGCGCGACTACGAGTTTGTCGCACTTCAAGACGACGACGGGCGCTACCCGATCGACCGCGGGCGAATCGTCTCCAGCAGCGGTCTCGACATTCCGGCCGAGGCCTTTGATGAGCATTTTGTCGAGGAGCATGTGCCGCACTCCACTGCCCTGCACAGCCGGCTGCGCGACGGCGGCTCGTACATGGTCGGGCCGCTCGCGCGCTACAGCCTCGCCTTCGACACGCTGTCACCGCTGGCTCGTGAGGCCGCTCGCGGCGCCGGACTGGGCCCGTCGTGTCGCAACCCCTTCCAGAGCATCATCGTCCGTGGAGTGGAGCTGCTGTATGCGATCGAAGAAGCGTTGCGCCTGATCGATGCCTACGAGCCGCCCGACCCCCCGGCGATTGTGCTCGAGCCGCGCGACGGCATCGGCTGCGGCGTGAGCGAGGCCCCGCGCGGAATCCTCTGGCACCGCTACGAGATCGATGCTTCCGGCGCCATCCGCAACGCCCGCATCGTTCCACCCACGTCTCAGAATCAGCGCGCGATCGAGGAAGACCTCCACGGCTTTGTGGCCGGGCACCTGGACCTCTCCGATGACGAACTACAGTGGCAGTGCGAGCAGGCGATCCGCAACTACGACCCGTGCATCTCGTGCGCCACCCACTTCCTGAAGCTCGACGTGGACCGCGCCTAGACCCCGCTTTGAGCGCGGCCTGAACAGAGAAATCAACCGCCGACTGGTGTCGGCGCTGCGGCTGGCGGCAGTGATATCAGCGACTTACTCGGGCGGGTTTGGGTAGCCGATCTCACACAGCGCCTCAGTGATCTCGCCGAGTATGGCTGGGTCGTCGATCGTGGGCGGCGTGGTGTACTCCTCGCCATCTGCGATCTGGCGCATGGTTGCCCGCAGGATCTTGCCTGATCGTGTCTTGGGTAGGTGATCGACGACGGCAGCGGTCTTGAACGCTGCGACGGCGCCGATCCGCTCGCGAACCAACTGCACGACTTCGTTGACGATTTCCTCGTGCGGCCGATCAACGTCGGCCTTGAGTACGACGAGCCCAACCGGGAGCTGTCCCTTAAGGGCGTCCGCCGGTCCGATCACGGCGCACTCGGCGACGTCCCGGTGGCTTGCCATGGCCTCCTCGATCGCACCGGTGGAGAGACGATGTCCGGCGACGTTGATGATGTCGTCCGTGCGCGCCATGACAAACACGTATCCCGTTTCATCGATGTATCCGGCGTCCGCGGTCTCGTAGTAGCCGGGGAACTTCGACAGATAGGTCTCGCGGAAGCGCTCCTCAGCGTTCCACAGGGTCGGAGCCGCGCCGGGCGGCATCGGCAGCTTGGCGACCAGTGCGCCCGTCTGCCCGGCGGGAACCTCATGCCCGTCGCCGTCAAGCACCTTGAGGTCCCATCCCGGAACGGCGCGGGTCGGGGAACCGGGGAGGACCGGCAGCAGATCGATCCCGATGCAGTTGGCAGCGATTGCCCAACCGGTCTCGGTCTGCCACCAGTGGTCGACCACCGGCACCCCCAGCGTCTCCTCGGCCCACCTGAGCGTTTCGGGGTCGCAGCGCTCGCCAGCAAGGAACAGGGTCCGGAAGTGAGACAGGTCGTAGCGCGCGATATGGGTGCCGTTCGGATCCTGCTGACGAATGGCACGAAATGCGGTGGGAGCGGTGAACATGGTGCTCACGCGGTGTTCGGAAATTACGCGCCAGAACGCTCCGGCGTCCGGCGTACCGACCGGCTTGCCCTCGTAGAGCACGGTGGTGCAGCCATGCAGGAGCGGTGCGTACACGATGTAGGAATGCCCGACCACCCAGCCGATGTCGGAAGCGGCCCAGTACACCTCGCCCGGCTCGACGCCGTAGATGTTCTTCATCGACCACTTCAGCGCTACGGCGTGCCCTCCGTTATCGCGCACGATGCCTTTCGGTAGGCCCGTCGTGCCCGACGTGTAGAGGATGTAGAGCGGATCGGTCGCCTCCAGCGGAACACAGTCCACTGGCTGTGCGCTGGCCATCGCGTCGCCCCAAGTGATGTCGCGGCGAGGGTCAAGGTCAGCCTCCAGCTCAGGACGCTGGAGGATGATGCACCGCTGCGGTTTCGTGTCGACCAGGTCGATCGCCGCGTCGAGCAGTGGCTTGTACGCCACCAGCCGACCGGGCTCGATCCCGCATGACGCCGAGACGACGAGCTTCGGCTGCGCATCCTCGATCCGCCCGGCAAGCTCCGGCGCGGCGAACCCGCCGAACACGACCGAGTGAATGGCTCCGAGCCGGGCGCAGGCGAGCATCGCAATCGCCGCCTCGGGAATCATCGGCATGTAGATCACCACTCGGTCTCCGCGTTCCAGGCCCTGGGCAGCGAGAGCTCCGGCGAACGTCGCCACGCTGTCGCGCAGCTCGCGATAAGTGAGTGTCGATACCGTATCCGTGACCGGCGAGTCGTAGATCAACGCGAGCTGATCGCCTCGGCCGCTCGCGACATGTCGGTCGACGGCGTTGTAGCACGTGTTGAGCTGCCCGCCGGCAAACCACCGATAGAACGGTGCGCGTGAGTCGTCGAGGACGCGGGCGAACGGCTGCACCCAGTCGATCTCCGCGGCCGCCTCGGCCCAGAATTCCTCTGGGTTTCGCAACGACCGCTGATACACAGCGTCGAAGTGCGTTGAGCGGCGGCGACGCTCGTCGACAGATGGCAGAACGGCCGAAGTAGCCATGGATCTCCTCCTCAGCCTCATTTCCAGCGCGCTCGGCGCTGGCCGGCGAGATCATTGTTGCCTGTCCGGGGCGACAGGTAAACGGAAGAACCCCACACCCCTATCGTGGTCGACTACTGAGCAACGGAGGCCGGCCACCCGGGCCGGCTCACTACGCACACGGCCGCGCTGACCATCGCGCGGCCGTTTCGTATCTAAGGGTTTTTCCTCGGCAGGTAGTTAGAGACGGCATGCACGCCGTCAGCAATGTCTAGCAGAGACCTGCAGGGTTTCCGCAGAAGAAACCGTGTCTCGTACCGATGGTCGGACAGCGCAAAAGGGGCATCGTGAGACTACTGATAATCGTCGACTTTATTCATTCGTGGCGAGCGTTGTCGGTGCGATCTGAGTTTGCTTTCAATGTTTGCTCGGTGCTGCTTGTCATGAGAATGGTGCGCTGAGGCTCTCGGACGCACTCGAGGAGGGTTGCTTTATGGCAACGATCTCTACACCCCCATCCCGGCCGGAAGTCAAGCTGGACGGCGGACCTGTGCCCGCAGTGCTTCCTGAGCTCAACGGCCGTGCCAAGGCTCTTGACTGGGGCAACTCGGCTCCGCTTGCGTTGTTGGCGTTCGCCGTCACGACGTTCATGCTGAGCATGATCAACGCGAGCGCGGTGTCGGTGGCCGCCACGCCTGTCGTGTTCGCCGTCGCGCTGATGTTCGGTGGCCTCGCGCAGCTGATTGCGGGTCTCATCCAGCTGCGGACGGGCAACACGTTTTCGGGTGTGTTGTTCTCTGGCTTCGGCGCTTTCTGGATGTCGTTCTTCGCCATCGGACAATGGTTCTTGAAGGACGTGCCGGCGCTCCAGGTGGGGCACGCACTCGGCCTGTTCATCTACGCCTTCGGCATCTTCGTCGTCGTGATGTTGGCCGCGTCGCTGCGGACGAATGCCATTGTCGTACTAGCGCTTGGGATCCTCGTGGTGACCTTCTTCCTCCTGGGAGCGGCCTATTACGGGGCTCACATCACCATGCTCCATTGGGGCGGCTACTTCGGCCTCGCGGCTGCGGCATGCGCGTTCTATCTGGCCTTGGCGGAGCTCTGCGAGTTCTCCTATGGCCGGGCGGTGCTACCAGTTTGGTCGCTGGCCAAGCGCTGATCCACCCACGATCCGCTGAGCGCGCCGGCGAGGGCCGGCGCGCTCGGTTGTGGCAGCGCGAACCCAGCCAGCCCGAGCGGTCCGGGTCCGATCTCGGCAGAACTCCTTCAGCTGGCTGGGTCGGGCGCGTGATGACCGCGCCGAATTGGACGCCCGGCTCCGCCCCGACCTGTCGGCCGACGTCACGCGCGGCACGCTCTGTTGTCGACCAGGCTGCGCCTGCGAGGACTGGCGCACATACACGAACCACTCCGACGCAGGATGCGACGCGGTCAGCTTCGAGCGCTCACTTACCGACTGCCGCCCCGCCCCCCTCGTTCTGCTCGCCGGCGACCGTCTGCGCGATCAGGCGCCCGGACAGCGTCATCGCAATCTGGCGCTGCTCCCCTCCGATCAACTCCCACAACGCCACTGCGGGCGCCGGGCTCTCCGCCAGTTCTAGCCGCAGCTGCACGATCGATCCTCGAGCAACGACTAGGTTGGGGT
>CAVTTU010000025.1:0-248122 GCA_963737535.1 uncultured Solirubrobacterales bacterium | reverse complement strand
GAGGTCGTCGACTACTCAGTGACCTGGACCGGGATGACCGGAGGCGAGACCAGGCCGACCGTGATCCGGCTCGAGCTTCGGATCGACGGGCTGCGAGCCCGACCAAGGCTGCTGTTCCACGACGTCGCGATGACGCCGCTGTGGATGCTCACCCAGGGGGCGATGCTCGGACTGTTTGTCCATCGACACGGCCTCAATCCGGAATCACCACTGGAGGACGTATGGCTGCTCGGCCCGACCCCCGTCCCGGCCGGCCTCCGACGGGTCCTCACACAGGCCGGGGTGCCGCGCCCGCTGCCACCGGCACGGGCACCGTCGCGTCGGCCGCCTCGGCGAGGGAAGAAGCGGGCGCGCGCACACAAGCGCCGGCGAAGGCAAACCATCGACAAACCAAACTGAAGGAGACCATCATGCGTGACATCGCCACGGCGACACTGTCGGGCAACCTGACCCGCGACGTCGAGCTCAAATCGCTGCCCTCGGGCACCGACGTCGCCCGGCTCAGAGTGGCCACCACCACCCGACGACGGGCCGGTGAGGAGTGGGTGGACAAGACCAACTACTTCACCGTCGAGGTGTACGGCGCCCAGGCGCGCAGCTGCGCGCAGTACCTGCACAAGGGCTCGCGCGTCTTCGTCGACGCCGAGCTCGACTGGCGCGAATGGACCGACCAGCAGGACAACAAGCGCGAGGCGGTGACATTCCGCGCCCGCCAGGTCCTGTTCGAGGGCGGCCGGCCCACGTCAGCCGTCACCGCCGCCGACGCCGGCGAGCAGAACGGAGCCGACCCCGAGCCGGCGAGCAGCACCGACCGCGAGCCGGCGGGCGTCGGCTCGCCGAGCGAAGCGGGCTCGGCGAGCGCCGACGACTTGCCGTTCTGACATCCGACCTCAGAGCAGGAGCGCCGCCGACCTGAGCCGGCGGCGCTGCCGTCCGCCCTGAGGTCGCGCCGCGTCCACGCGCCTGCGCGATTGAACGCGCGCAGGCGCGCTTCATCGAAAACCGTCTCACGAGGAGACCTGCATGACTAACCCCACGACCGCCGCCGGCACCCCGGCGGCGGATCCATATTTGCGCTGGGAAACCGTGGGCGGTTGGTCCGCCCAGCCAGACCAGCGCACGCTCGAACGCGAGCGCCTCGAGTCTCGCGCGAAGGGAACGGACGCGACCTTGCAGCTGTTGCGCTGCTTCCCAAGCTGGACCCGCGCGCTCGAGCAGTTGACCTTCCGGACACTCGAGCGGCTCGCCGCCAACGAGCCGGTCGACCCCAACGACCCGGACGGGTGGCGCAACCGCGACGCCCACGCCCAAGCGGTCCTTCACCGCCACGGCAAGGGGAAGCTCAGCGCCACGCGCCTGACTTCGGCGGCGATCACGGCCCTGATCGACGGCCAGGCGGCGGCCGACCGCGACGCCGGACTCGACTGGAGCACCGTCACCACGCCAGCGAGCACGCTCGACGAGCGGCTGGCGCGCGCCCACGCCACGCTGCCCGTCGACCTCGACGATCCTCGGGTGTGGGCGTATCAGCTCGATCAGCGGCGCGTGCTCGCCCGACCGCTCGGGCTCGACGACCATCTGGCGGACGACCTGTCGCGGTGGCTGCTCGCCAACCCCAGCCAGTTCGACGCCGGCGACCTGCGCTGCTGGCGGATCGGCTCGGACACCTGGTTGTCGCTCGCCGGCGAGCGGCTCGGGGCGGTCGGCAAGGTCGAGCGGCCGGTCGGCGTGTTCGTCGTGCCGGCGATCGGATCGAGCGACGGGTGGCAGCTGACGCCGGTGCTCGCGCTCGACACGATCCGGCTGATCGCCGAGCTCGGCGGCCGGCTCGAGCGCGACCTGCGCTCGGCGGTAATCCCGATCGGCAGCCGCGACGCGCTGCTCGAGCGGATCAACGTCCACACGCTCCACGCCGGGCCACGCGAATGCCTTGACTCGGCGGGCCAGCTCGCGCAGGAGCTCTCGCGCGAACTCCGCGTGCCCGTCAGTCCGGGCGCCCCACGCGACAAGCGCGACCGGTGGGGACGGCTCGCCGTTCGCCGCCGCTCCTACAAGAACGCCAGCGGCGCCACGGCTGCGGAGCTCGAGCTGCGGGTCCTGACGTTCCCGGCGCGCGGGTTCACCCAGCGGCGGCTCGGGTCGGCGCCGCGCGAGGAGCAGTACGCGCACCCGAGCGCGGTGATGGACCTCGGCGAGGCCGTCCAGACCGCGGTCGACGCCGGGCTGCCGCTGCTGCTCTCGACCGAGGCCGCCGGCCAGCTGAAGGACACCGTCCGGATCGGGCGGATGAAGGGCCGGCCCGGGATGCTCACGATCACGACCTCCGACGGCGTCTCGGCCACGACCCGGCGGCTGGTCGCTGAGCAGGCGATCGCCGAGCTGCGCGCGCTCAAGCGCGCGCGAGCGAACGTGACGCTCGCGGCCGGCGCGCGTCAGGTGGTACGGATGACGCTCGCGCGGCCGCTGGCCGACGACCCGGTGCTGCTCGGACGCCAGCGCGAGATGGCCGCGCTGAAGGTCGTCGGCTCCGGCGTCGACGCCTCGGCGGTCGGCACCGGCAAGACGATCAGCTCCGGCCGGGCGCTCGCGCACCGCGCCAGCACGCAGCCGCGCTTCCGCGGGCTCGTCGTCGCGGAGGGCAGGCTGCTCGGACAGTGGCGCGAGGAGCTCACAAGAGGCGCCCCGGGGCGCGGACTGCCACCGCTCGCGCCGAACGTCGAGTTGCTCGTGCTGTCCGACGACCGGCAGGTCGCCGGGCAGATCCGGCGCTTCGACCGCGAACTCGGCGACCGCCCGGGGGTCGTGCTCGCTGCCGAACAGCCTGCTCGACCGCTACCCGTCCGACCTGCAGGCGATCCCGTGGCATCTGCTGATCGCCGACGAGGCGCTCCGCTACGCGAACCCCGCGACCGAGGCGCACCAGGCGCTCGCACAGGTGCGGTTCGGTGCCGTCGCGGACTGCTGGCTCTTGACCGCCACCCCGCGAGGAAAGAGCGCCGAGCACCTCGACGTGCTCGTCGGGCTCGCCGTCGGGGATCAGGCGATGATCACCGAGCGGCTCAACACGCGCGAGGCCGGCGACCTGATGGACGAGATCCACGCGCACCGGCTGCGGGTCAACTACGGCCCGCACCTCGTCCGCGTCACGCGCCGCGACATGCAGGCGTGGATGCCCGAGGTCCGGCCGGCGCAGCCGCTCGCGCTCGACCCCGACCCCGCGCTCGTCCGAGCTGCTCGACGCGATCCGCCGCGGCGGCCGGGAGGCCTACCGGCGGCTGCTCGGGGTCCTGCGCGAGCTCAAATCGCTCGAGGCCGGCAGCGCGGCTGTACAAGCAGGCGCTGGCCGAGCTCGCCCGCGCCCAGGGCGTCGTGCTCGGCAACGTCGGCGTTTTCGTCGACGCGAGCGTCGACCCGGAGACGCTGACCCACTCGAAGGCCGCGCTCGCGACCGCGCTCGTTCGCCAGGGGCTCGTGGCCGACGCGATCCGCGGGGGAGGAGACGGGCTGCCGCTGCTGCGCGGCGTCACCGCCCAGACGCTCGCCGGCGTCGCCGCCGAGGAGCAGGTGATCGTGTTCGGCGAGCGGGTCTGGTGCCTGCGCCAGCTCGCGCGCACGCTGCGCGAGCGCCACGGCGTCGAGGCGCACGTCGCCGACGGCAGCATCACCACGCACGAGTTCGAGGCGCTCAAGCGGCGCTTCACCGCCGGCGAGTTCCCGGTGCTGTGCCTGTCGCGGATCGGGCACGAGGGGCACAACCTCCAGAACGCATCGGTGCTCTGCCACCTCGACCTGCCGTGGCTTCCGAGCGGCCTCGAGCAGCGCGTCGGCCGCGCGGCCCGGCCCGGCGCGGCCCGCGCGCACGTGCAGACCTACATCCCGTACATCCGCCGCGGCGGGATCGAGCACGTCGTCTCCGTGCTCGCCGCGCGCGGCGCCGAGCACCACCAGATCCTCGACAGCTTCGAGGGCGTCCACGCCGCCGAGAGCACCGTCGCGACCCAGCTCGGCGAGATCACCGGGCAGGTCGCCGACAGCAAGGACGACGCCGGCTACGCAGCGACCGCCGCCCGGCTGAGGGTCGCCGCCAGCGTGTTCGGCAGCTGAACCACCACGACTACGATTGGAGGCTCGTTACATGCTCGTATTTCGCTCACTTTCGTCTACACTGAGGCGTATGTCGCTTGCGTACGCCGATGAGGCGATCCATCTGCGCGAGGTCGCGTCGCTCAGCGACCGGGACATCGCGCGCGCTACCGGCTCCGGTGTGAGCACGGTGTCGGCGTGGCTGCGGCGCGAGCGCGCGCCGCGCGGGCGGCGCGCCGAGCGGCTCGTCGAGCTGTCGGCGATCGCTGACCGGCTCGCCGCCGTGCTCGGCGCAGAGCGGGTGCCCGTGTGGCTGAACAAGCCGGTCCCGGCGCTCGAGCACCGCAAGCCGCTGGACGTGATCGCCGCGGGCGGCTACGAGCAGGTCTCGCGCGTGGTCGCCGAGCTCGAGTCGCCGACCTTCGGCTAGCACCGTGCCGTCGCAGATACCCGCGGTCCCGACGACCGGGGTCTGGTACCGGCACGTTCCGGCCGACGCGCCACCGATGCCGGGACACCCGGCGCCGGACGGGCGCTGGCAGCGCGGCGAGCAGCTCGCCGGCCTGTACCTCGCCCAGGACCCCGACACGGTGTGGGCGGAGTGGTATCGCGCGCTCGCCGAGCTCGGCGAGCCGCCCGACCTCCGCCTCCCACGCGACCTGTGGCGGTTCTCGCTGAACCTGCAGCGAGTCGCCGACCTGTCCCGGCCCGCGGCGCTGAGAGCGCTCGGCCTGCCGGACCCCAAGCCCGATCGGGCGCAGTGGCCGGCGTTCCAAGACGCCGGTGCACGACTCGCGGCCGATGGGTTCGAGGGCGTTCTGTTCTGCTCGAGCGCCCGTCCCGCCGGCCTGTGCGTGTGCGTGTTCGGGACCGCCGACGGGTTCGCAGGCGTGCGGCCCGACGGCAACCCCAAGCGGATCAGCGCCGCGCCGGTACCGCCGCGCGGGATGCGCACCTAGCGCCCACGGCGCACAACGACCAGCACCAACTGACGTGAGCGCCCGCCCGATCGGCGGGCGCTCGCCACATCTGACCAACGTTCAAGCAAGGAGACGCGCATGAGCGCAATCACCGCTGCCCTGTCGCAGATCGACCGGGTGGCCGCCGAGGGAGACCTCGCCCCCGACCCAGCCGCGCCGCTCGAGCTCGAGACGGCCGGCGAGCCGATCCTGCTGCCCGACGGCAAGCGGATCTACCCGCCGTGCCTGCACGGCGCAGCCCGATCGACGAGCTCGCCCTCGCGCTGCTCGACATGGACGACCCGGCCGCAGTCGACGTTCCTGCGGCTGATCGGCCCGCCCGGCGCAGGCAAGAGCCAGATCGCCCGCGCGATCGCCTACCGCCTCTGGACCGGCCGCGGCCGCGAGGTCGCCGAGCGGCACGGCGCCCCGTTCTACGGGTTCGTCGAGCTGCAGCCGGGACCGTCGTCGGACGAGTTCTTCTTCCGCTACGACTACGTCCCGGTCGCCGGGCGCCGGGGGGCAGGTGGCGCTGGTCGACTCGGCGTTCGTGCAGGCGATGCGCGAGGGGTGGGTGGTGATGATCGACGAGGTCAACACCGCCCGCGACGTCGCGCTGCTGTCGATCAACGCCACGCTCGACGGCCGCCTGACCCTGTACCTCGCCGCGACCGGGGAGACCGTCGTCGCCCGGCCCGGGTTCGCGGTCCTGCTCGCCTACAACCCGGGGCTGGTCGGCGCGACCGACATCCCCGACGCGTGGCACTCGCGGTTCCCCGCGACGCTCGAGGTCACGAGCAACTGGGCGGCGCTCGCCGAGCTCGGCGCGCCGGCGTCGCTGGTCACCGAGGCGATGCGCCTCGATCGCCAGCGGATCGCCGGCGAGGACGGCCTCTGCTGGACGCCGCAGTTCCGCGACATCGAATCGCTGTGGCGGATGACCGAGCGCGTCGGCGAACGTGCAGCGCTCGCGTTCTTCGCCTCGAACCTGCACGAGCAGGCGCAGGCAGGGAAGATCCAGGACGCCGAGGCGGCCGCCGCCTGCCGGATGCTCGACCAGGCCGGCTACGGCCGCCTCCGGGTCTCGGCGACCAGCGGGCTGCCGAAGCTGCACGGGTACCCGCGGGCGGTGACGTCCTGATGCCCGCCACCACCCATCGCGTCCGGCCGGCGGTGTTCGTGCAGCAACTGCACCGCGCGGCCGCGCAACGCGGGCGGCTCGACCCCGTCTACCAGGACCTGTCCGACCACTGGACGCTGGTCCTTCAGCGGCTGTATCCGGTGTGGGCGCTGATCGGCCCCGGCCTGTCCGACCCCGGTCACATCGAGATCCACTCGCGGACCGTCTACCTCGATTCCGACGCGCTGCTCGGGTCGCGGGAGGCGCTCGCCGCCGGGTCGCTCGAGCGGCGCGCGATCCTGCGCTGCTTCGGGGTCGCGCTGCACGAGACGCTGCACGCCAAGCACACCAAGCGCTGGGCGATCGAGCACGACATCGAGCTCTCGGAGTCAGACGACCCGCATGACCGTCAGCTCGCCGTCGACCGTCGGCTGCTCGAAGAGCCGCGCATGGAAGCCCACGGCGTCCGCGAGTTCCCGCCCGACTCGCTGCGCGGCCGGTTCGTCCGCCGCGCGCTGCAGGCGGCAGTCGCCGACGTGATCCTCCCCGCATTCACCGAACAGGTGCTCGAGCTCGCGGCCGCTGGCCAGCCGCTGACGCGCGACCTCGCCGCGCGCGCGACCGTCTACCTGCGAGCCCGCTCCCAGTACGGGATCGTCGACCTGGCAGACCTGACCGGGTTGGGCGAGCTGTGGCGTGCGGTGCTCGGCGAGCACGACCTCCGCGCGCTCGACGACCTGTACGCGAGGGTCGTGTGGATCCCCGATCGGCGAGCTCGAGCGGCTCGACGACGCGGCCGGCGAGTACCGGCGAATCGTCGGCGAGCCCGACCCGCCGGCGAGCGCCGGTGGAACTGGCGCTTCGGGGGATCCGGCGAAGCCGGGGGAGAGGCCCATTCCGGCGACGGTGGCGGCCCGGACTCCGGCCGCGCGGCGGCGGCGAGGTCGCTCGCCGACGCGCTCGAGCAGGCGATCGCGAGCGCCCGCGCCGGCCAGCTCGAGCAGCTCGACGAGGACGTCGACCTGGGGCAGGTGCTCGAACATGCCGCCGGCGAAGGCGAGGAGCGCGACAGGATCGGTCGGGGGCGGGGGACCGGGCTGCCGACCGGCCGGCTTCCCGACCGCGGCGTCGACCGACCGCCGTACCCCGACGAGGTGCAGCACGCCCGACGCTACGCCACCCGCATGCGCCAGGCGATCACGCACGGGACACGGCAGCTCGACAAACGCACCCCGGGCGGCCGCTTCGACGGCCGCGCGTACGCCCGCGGCCGCGCCGAGCAGGCCGCCGGACGCCCCGTCACGACGCATCCGTGGCGCGTTACCCGGTATGTCGCTGCGCCGATCCAGGAGCCGCACGTCGGGCTGATCATCGACACCTCTGGGTCGATGGGCGGCTACGAGTACGCGCTCGGACCGATCGCCTGGATCCTTACAGACGGTCTGCGCCAGATCGGCGGGCGCTGCGCGACCGCCCTGTTCGGCAACAGCGCCGAGCTGCTCGCCGACGGCACCCGGCCCATATCGCTCGTCCCCGGGATCCGCACCGGCGGCGGCACCGCATTCGCCGGCGACGCGGTCGAGCTCGTCTCGGACAGGCTCGAGATGACCAACCCGCGCCGCCCCCGGTTCGTCTACGTGCTCTCGGACGGAGGCTGGGCGGACACACGGGCCGGCGTCGAGCGGATCCGGGCGCTCGACGAGCTGGGCGTCCCGACGATCCACCTCAGCATCGGGATCGCGCCGCTGTCGGTCGAGTGCGACCGCATCACCGTGATCACCGATCCCGCCCAGGCGCTCGACCACATCGCCGCCGACACCGTCGCGGCGCTCGGTGCCCGCCACCGCCGCTGACCCAAGTTTTTTCGCGCGAAAGGAAGCAAGAACATGCAGACACCCAACCCCGCCCTGCTGCCCAATCCCGCCCTGTTCGACGTCACCACCGTCGCCAAGGCGCCGGTCGAGGGCAGCATCGAGCGCGTCGAGCTCGCTTCGCTCGAGCTCGCGCCGAACGCGCGGCGCGAGATCTCCCGCGAGGGGATCGAGCGACTCGCCGGGATGCTGATGCGTACCGGCCAACTCGTGCCGTGCATCGGCCACCGACCCGACCCGGCGCAACCCAGGACCGTGATCTACGACGGACAGCGCCGCCTGCTCGCGGCCGAGGCAAGCGGCGAGCTCGTGGGCGCCGATGGCTATGAGGGACTCGCGTCGGTCCAGAGCCTGGTCGTGCTGCTGCTCGACCACGAGCCGGGCGCGGACGAGATTCGCCGGATCCAGGCGCAGGCCAACAGCGCGAGAACCTGTCCCTCGTCGACCAGCAGGAGCAGCTGCGCGACTGCTGGGAGGCCCGCGCCGGGATGCCGGAGGCCGACCGGATCGCCGCCGTGTGCGCCGATCTCGGAATCTCGCCCAAGCGGGTGCATAACCTGCGCCGCCAGCTCGCCCTCCCATAGCCGATCCGAACCCGCGTCGCCGACCGCCCGGCCAGCGAGCAGATCTCGGTGACGATGGCAAACCGCCTTGCGGACATGCACGAGATCGCGCCGCAGCTCACCGAGGCCGTCGCGAAGCGGCTCACGAGCACCGACCTGCACGACACGGCCCTGCGCGACATGGGGGCGTTCGTGCACCGAACAGTCGTCGAGGACGAGCACACGTACGCCGTGCGGATCGACGACGGCGCGCTGCTCGACTCCGCAGAGCAGATCGAGCACGCCCGCGCTCACCTCACCGCCGACGGCCGGCGGCAAATTGCAAGCATCCTGGGCTGCGAGCTTGAGCGGCTCGACGCCGAGCTCGACACGCTCGCCGCCCGCGCCAAGAGCAGGGCGCTCAAGCTCCGCATCACCGGCGAGGTGCGCGACCGCGCCCGCAACGGCCGGTACGCATTCGTCCACGAGCGCGGCCAGGACTTCGCCGACGGGATCTGGGTCGTCGATCCCGCCTTCATGCTCGACCTCGCCCACGAACAGCTTCGGGAGGGCGACTCAGCTCCGGCCCGCGAGGATTCCTACTTCGCCGGCGCCCGCCTGGACGACGACGAGCTTCGAGACGCAGCCGCCGAGGACGAGGCGCGCAGGGCGCAGGCGCGGGCGCGCTACGCCGACGCGACGCGGAGCAACCTCGGGCTTGGACACGACATTCGTGCCGGGCTGATGGACCCCCGCGACAGCCAGCTCCGTGCGCTCGGGCAGATCGTCTGCCACCTGCTCGTACGCCACTACCGCGAGCTGATCGCCTACGGCGCCGGCTGGACCGACCCCGAGCGGCAGCGTCAGGTCGGCAACACTGGCCGCCACGAGCCGGCTCCGGCCGACGCGATCATCGACAGCGAGCTCCAGCGCGCGCTCGCCGACCCCGACCCGCTCCGCGGGATTGCCCAGCTCGCCTCCCGGTTGGCCGCAGCATTCGTACTCGACCCAGCGGGCGTCACCCGCACCAAGGCGCTCGGCTCGGAGCGGATCGAGCGCAAGCTGCGCGACGCGCTGCCCGGCGGCGACGGCGCGCTGCGCGCCGCCGTGTGGGAGTTCATGCAGCCGATGCTCTCGCCCGCACTCGTCGAGCTCAACCGCGACGCGTTCGTAGTCGACGACAGCGCAGAGACGACCGTCGACCTCGATGGCCATCGTGGGGCCTCCGACCTCGCAGAGCTCGCCCTCGACGACGAGCCAAACGCCGACGAAGCGTAGGACCCGCTGTCCGCCTGCCGTCCTCCCGCCCCGGTCACAGCTCCCGGGCGGGAGGACCGGCCGTCCGGATGAACTCGCCTAGCCCTCTTTTTTCGCGTTGCGGTCGATCCAGCACGTGAGGTAGGGAAACGAGCGACGCCGCGGCCGCCTCCGCCAAAGCAACAGTGCGACATCTCGACGGCCGTCGACCGGGCGCCACCACTCGCTCAGAGACCCGCATGCAACGAGTACCCGAGTCTCTTGGATCCCATCGTCACTGGAGCAGTGACTTGCTCGCACCTTTGTGCAACGGCGTCCCAAATGGCGTTCGCGCCATCACCTACCAGAGTGAGAATCCTTGTGCCGCCGGGCCGATGCCGGTGAGGCTTGGTGCGGTAGTTAGAGCCCGTGCGACAGCGTGGCCCAGGAGCCTGTGGAACCGTTGATTGCTGCCATGAGCGTTAAAGCCAGCTTCATACCTGGGAGGCTCCTCCGGCAGAGCACATCGTCCGTTCGGCCAAGGAGCACGCCGGACTGAACTGACAACCGAGCTGGCACTGTGCTGTTGCGACGACCGGGACCGCTCCTGCTTGCTCGGCGTCGCTGCCGTACTCCTGGGATTCACACGCCAGCCTCACGCGATAGTGAGAAGCGAGCCGGATGTCCGTCCGCATCGCTTCTCTTGGTCGTTTGCGAGAGCCAGGCCGACGTCCCCGCGGCCTGCGGTTTCGACCAGGTCGTTGGCCATGAGTCTGCGAGCATCCGCCTCCCGCTGTTGGCGTACCGGTGGGCCGCCGGGTCCGCCGGCATTCGTGCGGCGTGGGTGCCGCGGCATGCCCGCGTGAGCCCGACCGGGCCACCCGGAGGAGTGCCGTGTGCCGCGCTGGAAGCGCCTTGGCGCCCGCGTTGACGTGGATGTCGCGGCCGCGTGGTTCATCCTTTTTGGCCGATGCGGGGTGGGGGTTGGGGCCGTAGGCTCGTGTTTCTGGCGGCCATGGCCGCATCGTCGGGGAAGGCCCGAGCGGGGAGTCGCCTACTGCCGTGATGGCCGTCGCCGCCGTCCAGTCAATAAACGGAAAAGGAGCAGGACGATGAGTAAAGACAACCCTGTGTTTGTGTATGGGGCGGTGTACGCGGATCGTGATGACGCCGACGCCGATTACGACACGCTGCTTGACCTCCATTCGGCTGATCTGGTCGGCACCTATGACGTCGCGCTGGTGTACAAGGACGACGAGGGCAAGGTGCACGTGACCAAGCACGAGAAGCCGACCCAGCACGGCGCCTGGACGGGTGCCGCGGTCGGCGCGCTGGTGGGGATCATCTTCCCGCCGTCGATCCTCGGTGCGGCGCTCGTCGGCGCCGCGGCGGGCGGCGGGATCGGGCATGCCATGGGTGGCATGTCGCGCAGCGATGCCAAGGAGCTCGGCGACTACCTCGACGACGGCCAGGCCGCGCTGGTCGTGATCGGCGAGTCGCGCCTGCAGGAGCAGCTCGACAAGGCGCTCACGCACGCGGAGAAAAGCCAAGAGAAGGAAATCGACGCCGACGGCAAGGAGCTCGCCAAGGAACTCAACGCGCTGCCCGCCTAGCAGCAGCTCGACCCGACCGGCGCGCTCTCGCCCCGCCCGTGTGGCGGCACGAGAGCGTCACGGTACCTCCACAACCGACGGCGAACTACTGAGTCAGGTCGCCGGTTTCCCACGTTGGATATCGCGATCGCGGGTGCAAGTCTTGGTAGGCAAGACACATGCACAACAAACCGGGGATCAGCGACCGCCCCGGCGCTTATCTCGAAAGCGGTGAGACGCATGACCTTCCTCTGGATTCTGTTGGGAATCATCTATGTGGCGTGTTGGATCTATTTCGGGCTGTCAACGTTCCGCAAGGGGCACTACTGGATGTTCTGGATCGGATTCATCTTCCCGTTCCTTTGGATCATTGGCGCACTGATCGGCCCGACTCCACGGGCCGCCGGCACGGCATAGGCGCGACCGTATTCGCCGCACCACTCACAGGCGCGCTCGTCAGGTCCGCAAACAAGACAAAGGAAGGTTCAGATGACCGACAGTCAGATGACCGAAGAACAGATGGTCGAAGAGCTCGAGGCCGAGCAGTCGATGTTCGTGCAGACCGCGCGCGCCATCACGAGCGACGGCACGAGGATGACATTGAAGGACGTCACCCCATCGACGCTGTACTTCTCCGATCGCCCGAAGCGGATCGTGGGACACATGAGCACCGTGGACTTCGTCGACCTCTGGGCCGAAGGAGACAACAGCTTCGAGGAGGACCCGCCCAACGCGGTGCTCGCGTTCCTCGAGCCCGGCGCTGAAGCACCCGAAGACGCGGTCGTCGTGATCCGGCAACCGCGTCTTGAGAACGGCGAGCTCTCCTACTCCATCGAGACCCTCGAGGGCACGGTTCCCACGCAGACTGGGCCCGTCACGCTGTTCATCGACCCATTCGGGCGGCCGCTCTCGCCCGTATCCATCTGCGGGGTGAGACGGCGCGAGCGGCGACGCGACCGCAGACGCTAGTTCCTCGCGCGAGACAGCCGCTAGCGATCCAACCGCCCCGCCCGACCGGGAGTGGGCGTGGCGAGGCTCACACCGCGCATGAAGAGTCCCCGCCCGAAAGGCCAGCCGTGGCGTCCGGGAGCGACTGACGTGCGTCTCCCTCGCGGCTGCGACGACCGGCGACGTGACGCGGGACCATGAAACCCGTGGCTCCCATAATCGCTCGTCATCATCGGCCGTGAGACCACGTCACGGTTGCCCGTGCGCTACTGCGCCTCCTCCTCGGCTTCGAGCTCGTCCTCGAGCACGGCGATGACGATCCCCAGCGCCTCGGCGATGTTCAGGGCGGCGTCCATCGTCCGCGGCGTGCCGACGATCGGTGCGACGGCGATCAGGATGTCCTGGATCTGCTCGACCGTGACGCCGGCGTCCATCGCAGGGCCGACGTGCAAGAGATAGGACGCCGCAGGCGCACCAACAGCCGCCAACGCAGCGATCCGCGCGGCAAGAAGCGAGTTGGTATCCAGTCCGCACCGCGCGACCGACTCCGCGGTCATGGCGGCAAGCGTGTCAAGGAGGGGTCTGTCGGATGCGTCTGTCATTGCGTTCCCTTGATTGTGGGCAAGCTCCAGTCCGATAATCGTTAGAAGGCTCGGCTGTCGCATCGCCCGGATCGGATGAAGTCACGAGCGGACGGCATCATCCATCACGCGGGCGCTCGCCGGCAGTCACCAGCGAGACGTCCCGCGGACACCGAGACGGTCGTCGTGTACGCCCCGAGCTCCCGCGACAGGGCTCGCCGCCGGCGGCGCCGACGCCTGCAGCCGCGGCGGTGGAGATCATCCTCATTGGACGATGCGCGCTGGAGGGGCGCTCCCTACCCTCGCAATAGTGGTAAGCACCTCAACACCACGACCCATACTCTTGTTTCTAGGAGTGCGTTGGGCCTATGTGCGGCGGCCGTGTGGTCGAGGTACCGATTCCCGTGGCCAGGGCACGTCGACTCCTTTACGCCTACGGCGGCTCGCTCGCGACACCCGCTGCATCGAGAGCCCGCGTTGGTCGGTTCGGTCCGACGGTGGCCATGTCTCGCAAGTGGCGTTGACGCGGTTCCGTGAGATGATCGTCGCAGTTCGCCAACTACGGCCGGCTAACCAAACAACAGCCGCCCAGTGCAGCCACTCAACGTACGAGTCGTCCAGCTTCGGCGCGCGTCATTTAGGTCGTGATCGACACGAGGAACCCGGTTGTGATTCCTCACCCACGCACGGTCCCGCCAGCCGATCAGAAAGGAAGTGTTGTGATGTCACCCAACGAGCAGGAGTCGGTCATCATGGACATGTGGGAGGTCCCTCCGGGACGCCAGCAGGAGCTGATCGATGCAGCTGCGCGAGCTCCTTGAGCAGATGCGACGCATCGACGGGTTCGTCGATGGGCGAATTCACGCCAGCCTCGATGGCAGCAAGGTGGTGTCTTACTCAACGATGCGCTCGGCGGCCGACCACCAAAGCTTTCAGGAGCGGGACGAGATCCGTAAACGGATGCAAGCGCTCGAAGCGATCGCGGTCCCCCACCGCAGCGCCTACGAGCTCGTGTGCGTGTTTACCGCCCCGGCTGAGACAGGTCCAGCGCAGGTCTCTCCCGGAGCTTTCTGACTGTTCGCCTGAACACACAAGCCAGACCGATCTCCTCATAGCTCGCTGCTGAGTACGACGCGGCTGTACCCGGGGATCTCGTGCGCCCACCCCAGATCGGGATCCGCAGCCAGAGCGAGGCCCAACTGGGAGGGCTCCCGCGCGTGCAACACCGTTAAGGGGTCAGCTCCTGCCACCAGTCGGGGTCGGGGCGAAACGGTGCGGCTGGCAGGCCGGTGGCATCGGTGTCGCACCGGTAGACGAGCCCGGCGGCGGGGTCGGCGCGGCGCTGCTCGTCGGTCCAGCCCTCGGTCGCGGTCGTGACGAAGAGCCGGTTCAGGCCGGGTCCGCCGAACGCGCAGCAGGTGCATTCGCGGGCCGGGATGGGGTACGCCTTGCGCAGCGAGCCGTCGGGGGCGTAGCGGTTGACCCGCCCACCGCCGTAGATCGCCACCCATAGGTCCCCGGCTGCGTCGACCGTCATCCCGTCGGGTGCCCCGACGTCCTCGGGCACGGTGACGAGGATCCGGCCATCGGAGATGGTGCCGTGGTCGGGGTCGAACGCGAACGCGTGGATCACCCGCGGGCCGCTGTCGACCAGGTACATCGTCAGGCCGTCGGGGCTCCAGCCGATTCCGTTGGAGATCGTGAGATCACCGAGCATCGGCTCGGTCTGGCCGGTCCGGTCCAGCCGGTAGAGCGCGCCGCCTCCCTCGTGGTGGTCGTCGGCCAGTGTCCCGCCCCAGAACCGGCCCTGGGGGTCGCAGGCGCCGTCGTTCATCCGGGTCCCGGCGGGGGAAAGCTCGGCGATGGTCCGGTGGGTGCCGTCGGGCGCCAGGTAGACGAAGCCTCGCCCGGCGCCGAGCAGCCAGCCACCGTCGCCCTCGACGGGCGCGATCATCCCGACGGTCCACGGCAGCTGGTATTCACGGACGTAGGCCAGCGAACCGTCGTCGGCGATCCGGGCGCGAGCGACGCGCCCGGCCAGGATGTCGACGCCCAGCATCTCGCCGCGACGGGCGTCCCAGCGAACGCCCTCACCGAGCTGGGTCTGCTTGGTGGAGCAGGCGACGGCGCCGCCGTCCTGCTCGTGTTCCCTGGTTGCCATGATCAGCCTCCGAAGTCGACGACGACCTTGATGTCGTCCGGGCTGCGCTTGAGCGCTTCGGCGATGTTCTGGGGCGGCACGCGGCGCGTGATCAGCCGTCCCAGCCAGGCCTGGTCGGCGGCGGCGAGCGCCTCGGCCGCGCGGTAGAAGTGCCGGCGGTTGGCGTTGACCGAGCCGATGACCACGTTGTTGGCCAGGACCAGCGCCTTGGCCACATCGGCGGGTAAGAGCCCGCTGGCCTGCCCGCCGCCGCCCACGCCCGTGAGGCAGACGACCCCGCCGGCGCCGACGTGGCGGATCGAGTCGATGATCACCGAGCCGACGCCGGTGCACTCGATGATGACATCGGGGTCGAAGCCGATGTCGGCGATCGCCCCGGAGTGGTAGGTGGCGCCGACGTCGTGCACGAGTTGTGGCTTGGCGCCCTCGGTGACGCGGTCCAGGACGTGGACGTCGAGATCGTGCTGGACGGCGATCATGGCGGCGAGCATGCCGATCGGGCCGGCACCGGTGATCAGCACCTGATGCGGCACCCAGAACGCCCGGGCTCGCATCACCGAGACCAGCTCCCAGGCCTTCGCCACCACGGTGGTCGGCTCGAGCAGCACTGCCTGGAGGCCGAGTGACGGGTCCATCTTGGTGTAGAAGCCCGGCTCGATCCGCCATCGCTCGGACATGAACCCGTCGATCTGTTTGATGCCCCGCTCGGTGTACTGGCCGTTGCGGCACATGTCCCACTCCCCGACGGCGCAGTTGGGGCATGGCACGGGGTCCGGTCGGCGAACGATCCCGACGATCAGGTCGCCCTTCTGCAGGTTGCCCGCGTTGGGGCCGGGGTCGAGGACTCGTCCCAGCGACTCGTGCCCGAGGATCAGTCGCTCCCGCCCGGGGGGCGCCCAGCCGTACGCGCCCGAGGTGATCTCCTCGTCGGTTCCGCAGATGCCCACGGCGACCGCTTCGACCAGGATCGATCCGGTGCTCTCGTCCGGTTCGGGGACCTCCTCGTAGCGAACGGACCCCGCAACTCCCGGCTGAACTGTGACGGCCTTCATGATTCCTCCTCAAATAGCGTTGCTTCGTTGCCGTGTCGGCGCGATCGCCGGAATCACCGAGAGTTGATCTCCCGGTCGTGGGAGAGCCGGCGCTGCCCCTCGCCCGGCAGCGCTTTCTGCGGGGCGGTCGGCCCGTAGCCGTGCGCATGACGGGCAGAGCTCGCGGTCCAGGAGGGCCGCCATGTGATCGGGCAGGCGATTGCGGATGAACTGCCGGTGCGCGGGCGTCTGGGTCGGCGCTCCGCATTCGCTGCAGGTCAGCAGCGGCTGTTCGCACACGACGGTTCCGGTGATGATCGTGCGCCGCACGAGGTCCGGCGTGCCGCCGCCGAGCGTGCCGCCGGCGAACAGGCCGACCTGATCCTCGATCCGGATGGCGCCGGTCGGGCATACCTGGCTGCAGGCGCCGCAGCCGATGCACAGCTCGGCTGGGCGGGTGAAGTCGAAGTAGGCGAGCCGGCCGGCGTCGGTGTCGGCCATGCGCAGCGCGTCGACGCCCATCTCGCTGCAGGCGGCCATGCACAGACCGCAGCCGATGCAGACGTCGCAGCGCAGGCAGCGGCGCGCCTCGTCGTGCGCCATCGCGTCGGTCAGGCCCTCCTCGATCTGGACGTAGTTGCCCTGGCCGAGGACTTCTTCGACGGTCCTCTCGGGCATCACGGCCCGCGGTAGATGGGTGCGCTCATCCGCCGTGACCTGCAGGGGAACGACGTCGGCCCGGCGCACCGCCGTGCCGGTGGCGGGGTCCATCGGCTCGCCCGCGCAGCCAGGCATCGATCGCGCTGGCGGCGATCTTCCCGGAGCGGATGGCCTCCACGACCGTCCGCGGGCCGTGCTCGACGTCGCCCCCGGCGTAGACGCCCGGCACCTTGGTCATCAGGCTCTTGGGGTCGGTGAGGATGAAGCCGTGGGTGGTCTCGACCGCGCTGCCGTCGAGGATCGTCAGGTCGGTGCCCTGACCGGTGGCGAGGATCACGTGGTCGCCCTCGAGCGTCAGCAGGCGGGCGGCGTCGAACTTCGGATCGAACTTTCCGGTCTCGTCGTGGACCTGCTCGCAGAACTGGAAGGTGGTCTCGCCGTCCTCCCCGATGCTGACCGGGCCCCAGCCCGGGTGCAGCTGCACGCCTTCCCCGACGGCGTTCTCGATCTCGTGGGGGCTGGCCGGCATCTCGCGGCGGTTCTCCAGCGAGACCATGTCGACGTGCGTTGCGCCTTGGCGCAGGGCCGTCAGGGCGACGTCGATCGCGACGTTGCCGCCGCCGACGACGATCACCCGCGGCCCGACCCGGACCGGCTCGCCGCTGCGCACGTCCCGCAGGAAATCGATGCCGCCGAGCACGAAGGACTGATGGACACCCTCGATCGGGATCAGGCGCGAGCGCTGGGTGCCGAGGCCGAGGAACACGGCGTCGTAGTTCTTGCGGAAGGCGTCGAGGCTTCCGACCTCGGCGCTGGTGCGGATCGTGATTCCGAGCGCCCGGATCTCGTCGAGCTCCTGGTCGAGCAGGTCGGGCGGCAGGCGGTAGGCCGGTATGCCGTAGCGCAGCATGCCGCCGGCCTTCTCCTGCTCCTCGAGGATCTCGACCTCGTGACCGAACGTGCGCAGGTAGTAGGCGGCGGTGAGACCGGCGGGACCGGAGCCGACGATCCCGATCCGCTTGCCGCTGTCCGGCGCGATCTCGGGCTTCGGGTAGCCGCCGTCGGCGAGGCAGTGCTCGGCCGCCTTGGCCTTCATCGGCCGGATGAACACGGCGCCGTTGCTGCCGCCGCGAACGCAGGCCGATTCGCACGGCGCCGGGCAGACCAGGCCACAGGTCAGCGGCAGCGGGTTATCGCGCCTGATGACCTCGATCGCCGCTCGATAGTCGCCGTGACCGATGTGAGCGATGAAGCTCGGGATGTCGATGTTGGCCGGACACGTGCCGTGACAGGGCGCGGCCTGGTGCTCGAAGCACAGCCCCTCCGGGCAGGACTCGCGCCGGGCGTGACTCTCCCACTGCTCGCGGTAGTAGCGCAGCGAGCTGCCCAGCGGCCAGGCGGCCGCCAGCCCCTGCGCGCCCAGCTCGAGCGCGACTTCGTCGAGCGCGCGGAGATGCGCGGCGTCACCGCGGCCGAGCGTCAGCTCGGCCACCAGGCGCCCGGCGCGGGCGAGCAGGGGGCGCACCGGATCGCCTTCGGCGTTGTCGGCGAGCTGCCAATGGCGGTAGAGCGCGCGGCGCGTCTGGCGCAGAAGGCACGCCCCCTCGGCCATCACCATCAGCGTGGACGGCACCGGCACGACGCCGGCGGAGGCGAGCGACAGCGGCCGGCACGAGACATCGGCCGCGGAGAGCGGCAGGAAGCCGCCCAGGCCGTCGTCGAAGACGAGCACCGGGTCCTGGCCTTCCACCTCAACGCCACCATCCCAGCCGTCGATCTGCGCCCGCAGGCTCTGTGAATGGGCGAGCTCGACCAGGCCGCGCTGCTTGATGCCGCGCCGCAGCGTCAGCAACGACGCGTCGAGGCCCGACGCGCCGGCGAACAGCAGCGCGATCCGACACCAGGTCTCAGGCGTGTGGATCGAGCCGCGAGGCGTCGGCGCCCGGTTGCTCGGCCCACGGACCCGGGTGGCTGTCGCGCTGGACCTCCAGCTGCATGCGGGGCGTGGTGACGTGGGCGAGCGAACGGATCGCGTCGACGGCGTTCAGGAGGGCGGCTTCGTGACCGGTCAGCTCGGCCGGGAGGCGCAGCTGGACCTCGCGGCTGTCGCGCAGGCCAGCGGCGATCAGCACCCCCTCGACCAGCAGCCGCGGAGCGCCATCGAGGACCGCAGCTGTGCCGCGGGCGCGCACATCGAGGCCGGTCGCATCGATCACCAGCACCGAAGGGCCGACGGCCGCGCAGAAACCGCCGCCAGGCCAGATAGATCGGCTCGCCCGCACCGCTGCTCTCCGCAAGGCCCGACTCCTGCAGCGCGCTGCAACCGCTGCAACGGCGCCAGCTCCCTTGCCTGGGCGAGGCCCGGCAACGCGCCGGCGAGCGTGGGCGGCGTGACACCCGCCACGGCCGCGGCGCCCTCGTCAAGCCAACTCGGCAGCGTCCCAAGCGCGCTCATGCCGACGTGTCATCGCCGCCCGACGGCTCGGCGAGGAGGTGACGGGCGTACCGCTCGCGGCGCGGGTCCGGCACCTCGTTGGCCTCACCGAAGGACAGGCAGCCGGTCACGCACTTGGTCACGCAGGCGGGCTGCAGCCCGGCGTCGATCCGGTCCATGCAGTAATCGCACTTGACCACCTTGTTCGTGGCCGGGTCCCACTGCGGAGTGCCCCACGGACAGGCCGCGATACAGCTCTTGCAGCCGATGCAGAGGCTGTCCTCGACAAACACGATGCCGTCCTTCTCCCGCTTCTGCATCGCGCCGGTCGGACACGCCCGCACGCACCACGGATCCTCGCAGTGAAAGCACGGCATGAACACGAAGTGCGACCGAGGCAGTCCGTCGACCTCGACCGGATCCAGCGCGATAACCCGGCACGGATCGGGACCGGGACCCAGCTGCTTGTTGGTCTTGCAATGGACTTCGCAGGCCAGGCAGCCGATGCAGTTGGCCTCGTCGTGGCGAAGCTCGTACTTGCTCATCCTGCAACTCCTTCCGGTGTCCGAGGCTTCACCCGCACGACCGTCTCGGTCAGCGCAGCGCCACCCCCGGCGGGATCGAAGTCATCGAGCTTGCCGTGCTGCAGGCGCTGGTCGGCGACGCCCAGGCCCAGCGCGCGCGTGGCGAGCGGCACCGTGGCGCCGTAGCCGTGCAACATGAACACCGCCTCGGGATGGATCCAGCGCGTGACCTTCGCCGGCAGGCGGCCGCTGTAGCGGCCACCGCCGCTGACCTCCACCTCGTCGCCGTCGGCGATCCCGAGCGCCGCGGCACGGTCGGGGTGGATCCAGAGCACCTGTTTGGGCGCTCGCTCGTTCAGGAGAGGGTTGTTGAGCGACTGACCCTGCGCGAGCGTCGCCGTCTTCGCGAACAGCAGCGTGAACTGCTCGCCGGTCGGCGCCTCCTTGGGGACGTACGCCGGCAGGCTCTCAAGCCCGGCCTGCTTGAGGACCTCGCTCTCGATCTCGATCTTCCCCGACGGCGTCGGGAACCTGAGCTCGTCGCGTGGGATCAGCTTCGGCGCAGCCGCCAAGCCGACGATGCCGGTCT
Organism: uncultured Solirubrobacterales bacterium; assembly: GCA_963737535.1. Classification (GTDB taxonomy): domain Bacteria; phylum Actinomycetota; class Thermoleophilia; order Solirubrobacterales; family Solirubrobacteraceae; genus Palsa-465. The sequence continues at coordinate 227,791 of CAVTTU010000025.1, read as the reverse complement.
CGCGCATCTCCGAGACAGTGACGCCGGTGCCGTCGAGCTGGTAGTTCCACAGCTCCTCGATCGTCTCGAAGTCAAGCGCCTGCTTGATCCCCATCCGGTGCAGGATCTCGCGGAAGATCCACCACGCCGGACGGCTGTCAAAGCGCGGCGCGATCGCCTGGTCGCGCATCGCGAACACCGGCACCGGGCCGTTCATCTGGCACAGGATGTTCGCGCGCTCCAGGTAGGTCGACTCGGGCAGGATCACGTCGGCGAACCAGCCCATCTCCGAGTAGCGCACGTCGATCGAGACGAGCAGCTTCAGCTTCTCGATCGCACGCTGCGCCGCCTCCGGATCGGGCAGGCCGGTGAACGGGTCGTGGCGATAGGCGAAGTACGCGCCGATCCCGTAGGGCTGCTCCGTCTCCATCGCGGCGAACGCCCGGTGCACCACGCCGGTGGCCGGATCCCACTGCGGCCGCTCGCCGCCGGCGCCATCCACGCGCGGCTCCGTGACCTCCGGCACTCGGTCTGCCAGATGGTTCAGGCCCTTGCGGCCGTAATGCTCGGGCGCCTTCCCGAGCACGCATCCACCCGGAACCTCGATGTTGCCCATCAGCGCGTTCAGGATCAGCGCCGAGCGGCTCACGTAGAACGACTGCTTGTGACGAGCCGACATCCACCCCGGATGGAAGATCACATGTGGCGCGTCGGCGGCGATCTCGGTCGACGAACGCGCGAAGCTCGCCGGCGGAAACGCCGGTGTGCGGCTCCTGCCACTCGGGTGTCGTGTCCTTGACCGCCTGCCGCAGATAGTCCAGGCCGGAGACGAAGCGGGCGACGAAGTCCTTGTCGTAGGCCTCCCGCTCCAGGACCTCATGGATGATCGCGAGGTTCAGCGCGTAGTCGCTCTTCGGTCGCACCTGCCAGTAGCGGGTGGCCTTGCACGCCGTGATCGTGGCGCGCGGATCGATGTAGGTGCAGCGCATCCCCCTCGACACCGCGGCCATGAACACCTTGGCCTCCTTGACCATCAGCGACTCGACGACGTTGCGGCCGTAGAGCACGAGATGCTTGCAATGCTGAGTAGTCGAATATGAGCCCGGCGACGCCGAAGCCGTACAGCGAACGCATGGCGTTATGGACGTTGCCGGCGCAGGCGGCATCGTGATTGAAGTAGTTCGGCGAGCCGAGCGCCTTGACGAACGTCTGGGTCAGGTCGACAAAGGGGCCGCCGCGATCGGACAGCGCGATCCCGCGGCCGCCGAAGACATCGATCGTCTCCTTCAGCTTCTCGGCGACATAGTCCAGCGCCTCGTCCCAGGACGCCCGCCGCCACTGGCCGCCGCCACGCTCGCCGGCCCGGATCAGCGGCGTCTGCGGCCGCTCGTCGTCAGACTCGAGAAACAGCCCCGCCGCGCCCTTCGCGCACAGGCTGGCGCCGAGCACCGGGTCGTGCGTATTGCCCTGCAGCCAGGTCACCCGACCGTCCTCGACCGTCACCTCCATCGGGCAACGCACCGCACACATGCCACACATGCTGTGGACCGTCCGTCGGCCCGGGGTTCCAATGCCGCTGACGTTGGGTGCCGCGGGAGAGCTCATCGCAGCTCGTCAACCTTGATATCGGCCATGTCTTGCCTCCGATCTGCGGCCCGAGAACCCGCAGCAAACTGCTCGGCACCTGACGCCACGAGCGCTGTCGCCGACTCCACGTATCTGTGTAACCAGACCAGACTCGCAGGCGCGGCCGCCACCCCGCATCGGCCAAAAAGGATGATCTGCGCGGCCGCGATATACGACTCGACCACGAGACGGCTACGAAGCCGACCGCGTACGCGGCCAACGCGCGTGACCCGATCCTGCGCTCCCGCCAGCATGCCCGGGCGCCCATCAGATCAGTCATCAAGATCGAGACCGAGAGAAAGGGCGTGATCCTGTCCTTGAAGGTCGGTCACAAGCGAATCATCCCTTTTGGCCGATGCAACTCGAGCTGGCGCCTGCGACTCTTCGGCGGGTGTGGCTGGGTCGAGATCGTTGAGGCGGTGCCGCGGTCGTGGCTCTGCTGGCCGCAGGCGGGTCACTCGGCCGCGAAGCGGGGCTCGGAATCGGTTTCAGCGGCGAACGATTCTCGGGCGGTGAACCACCGGTGGACTCTCAACCCGCTCACCTGCGGCACACCGCGTGGCATGCGAGGCAGCGCATGACGCGCCAGAAAACCCCCGCCGAGAAGGACGAGCGGTGAATTCCGGGCTCGCGATTGTCGGTCTTACGTTGCTGCTCGTGGCGGCAGTGTCGCGGCGTCTGTCGAGCACGCCGGTCACGCCGGCGATGGTGGTGACCGCGGTCGGAGTGCTCGTGGGGCCGCTGGTGCTCGATGACCTTTCCGTGCGTCCCACGAGTTCGACTGTGCGGACTTTGGCCGAGGCGACGCTCGCGGTGGTGCTGTTCTCGGATTCCTCGCGCGTGGATCTGCGGGCGCTGCGGCGCGAGGCTTCGATGCCGGTGCGGCTGCTTGGCGTGGGTCTGCCGCTGACGGTCGTGCTCGGAGGGCTGGTAGCGGTGCTTCTGTTTGGGTCGTTCTCGCTCAGCGAGGCGTTGATCCTTGGGGTGATCCTCGCGCCGACCGACGCCGGGCTTGGCAGCGCGGTCGTCACGGACGCGAGACTCCCGCAGGTTGTGCGTCAGTCGCTCAACGTCGAGAGCGGCCTCAACGACGGAATCTGCGTTCCCCTGTTGCTGATCGCGCTGGCGACCGTCTCCGGCGCCGGCGGCGAATCTCACCCGCTGCGAGTTGTGGTCGAGGAGATCGGCTACGGACTGCTCGGCGGCGTCGCAGCGGGCGTCCTCGCCGCGGTGGTCGTGAACGTGGCCGAAGGACGGCATCTGATTGACGATGCCTGGCGGCAGATCATCCCGGTGGCCGCCGCGGTGCTCGCGTACGGGATCGCGGTCGACCTGGGGGGGTCGGGGTTCATCGCCGCGTTCGTGGCAGGATCGCTGTTCGGCCTGATCGCCCGCGAGAACCTTGCGTCGATGATGCGCTTCACCGAGGAGACCGGGGCGGCGCTCGACAGCGTTACGTTCCTCGTCTTCGGTGCCGTGCTGCTCGGCCCGGTACTCGAGCACGTGAGCTGGCAGATCGCGCTGTATGCCGTGCTCAGCTTGACGATCGTGCGGATGCTGCCGGTGGCAATCTCGCTTTGGGGCACCCACGCGCTGGGTCCGACCGTGGCGTTCATGGGCTGGTTCGGCCCACGCGGGCTCGCATCGATCGTGTTCGCGGTGATGGTCGAGGACGCTCATCTCGCTCACGCCCCAACTATCGTCGCGGCCACCTACCTGACCGTCGGCCTCTCGGTGCTCGTGCACGGGCTCTCGGCGGCGCCACTGGTGAGTCGTTACGCCAACTGGTACAAAACCGCCGCGGACAAGCGCCCCCCTGTGATGGAGAGCAAACCGATGCACGAGCACCGAACCCGCGGGCCCGCCACGCTGCCGAGCAGCTGACCGACGAGCGCCGTCCAAGCGGCACCTCCAGGGCGGCACGAGACACGGGTGTCCCCCGAGCGCCCGGGCACGACCCGCTGACTGTCCCGATTGTGCGAGCTCGCGGCTTGCTCCGCTTCGCGCCTGCGGTGCCTTAGGTTGCGCCCGTCGGCGAGTCCCGGTGACCGCTTGTGCGGCAGCCGGTCGAGCTCGGCGTCAAGAAGGTCGACGAGGGCGCTGTTCCCGGCAACTCTGCGGAGCATCTTGAGGCTCGCCCGGTAATGGGCGAGTTTGGCGCGGGTCGTGGTTTCGTCAAGGCTCGAGGTTGGCAGCAGCGCGAGCTCCCGGACTTTGGAGATCTTGTCCGCGGTGAAGATCGCGACCGTGTTGGAGCCGGCGTGCGCCACGCGATCGCGCAGCTCGCGCTTGCGCGACTCGTAATCGTCAATCGATGGATCGTCTGAGACCGACTCGACGAGCCTGGCAATGGAGGCTCCGAACCGCCGCTGAAGCTCCGCGCCGGTAGTTTGGGTCTTCTCGAGCAGGTCATGAAGCAAACCGGCGGCGATGACTTCGTCTGGCTGCCCATCCCTGTGCAGTAGCGAACCAACCTCGATTGGATGGGCGATGAAGGGCGCGTGGTCGATCTCCCGGTACTGATCGGCGTGGCGGTGCAGAGGCGAACTCGAGCGCGGCCTGCGCCATTGGCAGTCCCGCGAACGAGTCGGTGGCGCGATGGGACCGCACGGTGGTGCTGTCCGAGACCTCTGGATGCCCTTGAACGCCATGACTTGTGAAGTCAAAGTGAAGGGATGGTCGCTGGCCGCGGTCGCTTCCGTCGGCGTAGCCGCGTCATTCTCATCGGCGTGAGTCCTGGCGATAGATGACGGCCAGCTGCCTGCTCTGAGCGCGTCGCTCGGCCGGTCGTCGCCGTGAGGCGCCCGCGTCCTCTCTATCCCGTGGCTGCTGTGGGTTTCGGCTTGGGCGCCGGGTTGCACGGTCGGGATCCCTCGGGTGAACGGGAGGGCGATGAGCGCCAGGAGCGCGAGGATGGCCTCCGAGGTGCGTAGCCCGTCGATCTGGCTCTGCTTGTTGACCTTGATGATCTCGTTGGCGGTCGCGGAGGGCACGTTCGCCTTGGAGAGCGCGGCCTTGACGTCGGCCTCGGACATGAACGGCACCCCGCTTGCGAGCTCCGTCTTTGCCTTCGAGACGACGCTGGAGGGAACGTTGGGGTTGTTCTGGATGCCGGTGAAGAACGCCGCTGTCATCGCGGAGATGAGCACGGCGCCGGCGAGGGCGGTGCCGATCGACGCGCCGAGCTGGGTGCCGGTGTTCTGGAGCCCTCCGACCTCACCGCTCTTCTCGTCAGGCTCCGCTGAGACGGTCACGGCGCCGAGCTGCGAGGCCATCGCGCCGAGGCCGGCGCCGGCGAGCAGCAGCGGCCAGGTCACGATCTCCGGGCCGACGCCGACGTCGAGCAACGCGACCAGCAGCACGAGACCCGCGAACAGCAGCATGAAGCCGACACGGACGACTCGCCGGGGGTTCGCGTTGGGGCGCAGCTTGGGGACGCCGATGGCGAACAGGAGCAGGGAGAGCGAGAGCGGCAGCAGCCGGACGCCGGTTTGGACCGCCGAGATTCCGAGCGCGACCGACAGGAACAGAGCGACGGTGAAGAAGATGCCGGCTTGGATCAGGAACATGAAGAGGAATGACATGACCCCGCTGCGGAGCTGGAGGTTGCGCAGCATCGCGGGTTCGACCAGCACGCCCTCGCCGCGCTTGATGCGCCGGCCCTCCCACCACACGAACCCGACCAGCACCAGGGCCCCTGCGAAGATCAGCCAGATCACGGGGGAGAGCCCGAGCCACTGCGGAGCGTCAGGCTTCGGTCTGACGAAGCCCCAGGTCCCCGACTTCAGGATCCCAAACACGATCGCACCGAGTCCGAGCGCGGACAAAGCCGTGCCCACCAGGTCCAGCCGGGCTCCGTCCTCCGCCGGCGTGTCGTTCATGCGGCGAGCCAGGGCGAGGATCACGAGCACGATGAGCACCTCCCCGACGAACACCCATCGCCACGAGGCGTAGGTGGTGAAGACGCCGCCGATCAGCGGCCCGAGTGCCGCGGCGATCGCGGCGGAAGCGGCGACCAGCCCGTAGGCGCGGGGACGCTCGGGCTTGGCGAAGTTCGACGCCACCAGCGCCACGATCGCCGGCATGATCAGCACCGCCCCCAAGCCCTCAAGGAACGACCAGCCGAACATCAGCACCGCCAGGCTATGAGACAGCGCGGTGGTCAACGAGCCGCAGGCGTAGATGACGCATCCGATCGCGAACGCGCGCTTGCGCCCGATCATCTGACCGATCTTCCCGCCGGTGATCATCAGCGACGCCATCACGAGCGTGTACAGCGTGATCGCGGTCTGGATCCCGGTCACCGTCGTTCCGACGTCCTTCGCGACCGTCGCGATCGCCGTGTTCATGACCGTCGTGTCCAGCGCCATCACGAACTGCCCGGCCGCCAGCGTGATCAAGGCGATCTTCGCAGCGCCGGCGCTCTTCGCCGCGGCCCCCGCCCCCACGGACGGTTCAACATGCGCGTGGGAACTCATCTCGGCACCCGACCCCTCTCAACCGATGAGCGGTCGAGCTCGCCCGTCTCCCGCTCGATTTCGACCTGCCCGCCACGCTTTCGCGGATCGTGCAGCGCACGTTGCTGACCCAACGCCATCCCGAGATCCTTCCGGCTCATCAGCGCGGCGCCATCCGGCAGGAGGCCCGCGCTCTCAGCTAGCTTCACTGCTTCGGCTCGTTTGGTGGCGCCGAGTTTCTTGTAGATGTTCTGGACGTGCGTTTTCACGGTGGGACGGGCGATGCCGAGCTGGCTGCCGATGCCGGCGAGCGTTTGATACGTGGTGAGGAGCGTCAAGACGCGTGTCTCGGCAGGCGTCAGCGAAACAGTCTTGCGGGACTTGTTCTTGTTCGGCGGCTTCGGCTGGCTGGTGATGATGCTGTCACGGTACGTCGCGGGCGGACGATTCGTCATCGGCCAATCTGGCTGATATCGCCGTGCCAAGCCGCCTCGCTCGGAGTCGATCTCTTGACCGGCAACGCGGCCTGGGTTCGTGAGATACGACCGAGGAGGTCGTCGTCGCCTGCGACTCCTCGGTCGACTCGAGCAGGAGCTTGCAGCAGCGTTCGCCGGCGACTGACGGTTGCCCTGGCTGAGCGGGGCGGGCCGCGATCGCGCCCCAGCCCTCCGCGCCCGGTGACGCGCCGCTGACATCGCAGCTTTCCCGACGGGTTCTATCGTGGTTTTCGCGGATGCCACGCCGATCAGGCCCAGGTACCGTCGAGGCTGTCCATATTTGGGCAGCGAGACGTGGCATCTCCTGATGCGGCCGACCGCCTTTGCTGAGCGTTAGGTAATGGGATCTGGTTCGCGAGAGGAGCCACCGACTTGTCCGAGATATTGGCGCGGTCGCGCCCTACGGTGAGTGGGCGATGGGCATGCACGCGTTCGTCGCAAGACAGCTGAGCACCAAATGGCATGCGGGCTGCGCTTGCGCCGGCAGTTCGTCCTCATGTCGGCGTCTAAGACTGGCGAGTCGCGGGCCTGCCTCGAAGTCGCGCTGGCACGGGCAAACGGGGGGGCGTGGAGGGCCGAGCGATGAGTAGCGTTGCCCTTTCCGGGACCAGGCCGCGGTTGCGGGAGTCGAAGCTTCGAGTTCCGACTGTCCCGCCTTGGGTGGTGGCGCGACCTCGCCTCTCTGCGTTACAGAAGGCAGCCGAGCGCAGCCGGGTGGTGCTGGTGTCTGCGCCGGCGGGTTACGGGAAGTCGACGCTTGTCGCGCAGTGGAGTGACCTGGATCCGAGGGCCAGCGGGTGGGTGCAGCTCGGCCCCGGCGACAACGACTCGGTCGTGCTGCTCGCCCACGTCGTGGCGGCTCTTGAGCGCACTGGCCCGGTTTGCGGTGAGCTCCTCGAGGAGTTGTCAGGACGGATGCCCAGGATCGATGAGGTCGTCCTTCCTCTCCTCGCGGCGGACCTCGGCGAGCGCGATCCGTTCGTTCTGGTGCTGGACGATGTGGATGTCATAACGGCGAAGAAGAGCCGCGCGATTCTCGCGTTTCTCGTCGAGGAGGTTCGATCCGGCTGTCAGTTGGTGTTGGTCACGCGCGGCGATCCGGGGGTGCCGCTCGGCCGGCTCCGCGCAAGTGGGGATCTGGTCGAGATCGGGACCGCGCTCCTCGCCCTGGACCCGATGGAGACCCGTGATGTTGCCGCGAGCACAGGACTGGAGCTCTCGCAGGCGGCGGCCGGGGCCCTGTGCGAGCGGACGGAGGGCTGGGCCGCCGCGGTTGCGCTGGCCACGCTGGCGCTGCGCGGCCGTGACGATGCCGCCGTGAGGGCTGCCGGTCTGTCCGGCAATCAGCAGCAGATCGCCGACTACCTCGTGGAAGAGGTGCTGGACCGCCAGCCGGACCATCTCAAGAGTTTCCTGCTCGGGACGTCGATCCTCGATCACATGACGGCGCCCTTGTGCGATGCAGTGCTCGGCATCGACGACGCGGCTGGTTCGCTTGAGGACCTCGCGCGTTCCAATGCCTTCGTCGTCTCGCTCGACGATCACCGCGAGTGGTATCGCTACCACCATCTGTTCCGCGATCTCCTCCGTGCGGAGCTCAAGCGGCGCGACCCGGAGCTGCTGCCCGTGTACCTCCGACGGGCAGCAGATTGGTGCGAGCGGCACGGCTCGCCTGGCGAGGCGTTCGCCTACGCGCAGGAGGCCGGCGATCTCGCTCACGCCGGCCGAATCGCGCTTGCGTCTCGGGACGAGTTTGCAAGCCGCGGGCAGATCGAGAGCCTGCGCCTCTGGCTCGACCGCTGCACCGACACGGAGATCGAGTCAGCCCCGCAGCTGTCGATCGCGGCCGCGTGGGTCTTCGGGTATCTCGGCGATGCGGCCCGGGCCAGGCGGTTCTTAGCTGCGGCCGAGCGGGCTCCGGTCGACTTGGCATCCGCCGACCGGGCATCTTCGCTTCGCTCGGCACTCGCGAGTCTCCGAAGCGCCATGGCTCCGGACGGCATCCCGCAGATGCTGCGCGATGCTGAGCTCGGCTACGCGTGTGAGAAGAAGATGGGCACCCATGTCCTCTCAGCACGCGTTGCGCCATGGGTGCGGCATACCTTCTCCTGGGCCGGCCGCAGGAGGCAATCGCCGTGCTGCGGGAGTCACTCGCGCTTTCGAGAGACCGACCCGATCTCACCCACACTCGGGTCTTCGCTCTCGGCTATCTGGTCTTCGCGGCCGCCGAGCTGGGCGATCGGCGAGACGCGCAACGATGGGCGGTCGAAGCGGGCTGGCTGGTCTCCCAGCAACACCTCCACGACACGATCTACGGCGCCATCGCGTACACGGCAGGAGCGCTCGCGCACAACCAACGCGGTGACCAGACGGAGGCCGCACGCCAGCTCGAGAACGTCCGGCGGCTGCGCCCGCTGCTCCGCACTGGCCCATGGCTCAACGCCGATCTCGCGCTGCGCTGCGCCGACATCAGCCTCGACATCGGCGACGTTGCCGGCGCCCTCGAACTCGCGCAGGTCGCGGGCGACGCACTACAGGGATATCCCGATGCCGGAACGCTTCCGGCCCGGTTGCAGCGTCTCGAAGCGCGGATCAGGCGAGGACAGGACTACGGACTCACACCTGCCGAGCTCCGGCTCGTCGCTTTCCTGCGGACGCATCTCTCCCTCCAGGACATCGCCGATCGTCTTCACCTCGCACGCCCTACCGTCAAGACACACGTGTCGTCGATCTACGTCAAGCTCGGCGTCACAAGCCGATCCGACGCTGTCGAGGTCATCGAGCAGGCCGGCCTCGAATCGACAGAAGCCAAGGTCACGATGCCAGGTGAGATCTCGACTGGCGTCGCGATGCCGAATCGCCGTTGGCTGACGGGTCAGGCGGTGCGTTGGGGTCGTCCGAGGGTGAAGCGCCCGCGATGCGTCGCCCGCCGGCCGATACCCCGGATGTGGCCGCCTGAGGACTAGGCGGCGGGCCCGGGTCTCGGTCCTGATGTCTGATCTGAAGTGGCGCCGCGGGCGTACCGGCGGGAGGCCGACCGGGTCACGTGGTCGGCTTCGGGGCGTGCGGCGTGCCGCTTGCCGCGCCGGAGGCGCCTTGGCGTCCGGGTGGTCGTGGATGTCGCGGCCGCGCAGTTCATCCTTTCTGGCCGATGCCGGGTGGGGGTTGGGGGCCGTAGGCTCGTGTTCCTGGCGGCCATCGCCGCATCGTCGGGGAAGGCCCGAGCCCGAGCGAGAGTCGCCTCTGCCGTGATGGCTGTCGCCGCTGTCTCGGCCGAATGAACGGAAAAGGAGCAGGACGATGAGTAAAGACAACCCTGTGTTTGTGTACGCGGCGGTGTACGCGGACCGTGACGACGCCGACGCCGATTACGACACGCTGCTTGACCTGCATTCGGCCGATCTGGTCGGCACCTATGACGTCGCGCTGGTGTACAAGGACGACGAGGGCAAGGTGCACGTGACCAAGCACGAGAAGCCGACCCAGCACGGCGCCTGGACGGGTGCCGCCGTCGGCGCGCTGGTGGGGATCATCTTCCCGCCGTCGATCATCGGTGCGGCGCTCGTCGGCGCCGCGGCGGGCGGCGGGATCGGGCATGCCATGGGAGGCATCTCGCGCGGCGATGCCAAGGAGCTCGGCGACTACCTCGACACCGGCCAGGCCGCGCTGGTCGTGATCGGCGAGTCGCGCCTTCAGGAGCAGCTCGACAAGGCGCTCACGCGCGCGGAGAAAAGCCAAGAGCAAGAAATCCAAGCCGACGGCAAGGAGCTCGCGAAGGAACTCAACGCGCTGCCCACCTAGCAGCATCTCGACCTCGCCCGCGCGCTCTCGCCCCGCCCCGGGCTTGGCAGCGTGAGGCGCCACGACGGGATGATGCCCGGGTGGACACCGCCCCCGCCGGTCGGGCTGCCTCACCACAAGCAGCCACAGCAGCAACCCGGGTAGAGGAACAGCATGACTCAGCTGAAGAAAGTGTTCGAAGTCAAGTGGCAGGGATTCAACCTGCGCAGAGGCGCCGTGTTGGCGGTCGTGCTGGGGCTGCTGCTCATCGTGGGCGTGCTCCCTCACGAGCGGAGGTACTTCCTGAGCGCGATCTTCGGGGCGCTGTTCGTGGCGCTGAGCGACCCCGGCGGAGAATACGGTCCCCGGGTGCTCGCGATGGCCGCGATGGCCGGGGCCGGTGCGCTGCTGACGGCCCTGGGGTTCGGCATCGGCGGCGGTCCGTGGGGGTTCGTCGTGCTGGCCGCTTTCGTGGCCACGTTGCTGGGCGGGCTGGCGGTGAAATACGGCTTGCACAGATTCGTCGCGGCCTATCTGCTCAACATCTGGTTCATCATCGCCCTCGGCCTCCCGACGCTCCTCTCCTTCGGCCTTCCGGGCGCCTTCCATTCCGGCCTGATCCACACCGAACCGTGGAAGCAGGCGCTGGCCTGGCTCGACCGGATCGGCGCTGTGGGTCGCTTACACCTTCATCATGTGGCTGGCGCGCGGACGGGTCACGGCGCCCCAGCCTGTCGCCGAGATCCCCGGGGATATCTCGCCGAGGCCGCTGACCCGGCCACTGATCCTTTTCGCGGTGATCCGGGCCGTCGCGGTGTCGATCGCCGTCGCGATCGCCTTCGGGCTGCAGCTGCCCAACGCCTACTGGATGCCGTTCGCCGTCATCATCGCCATGAAGCCCGACCTGCAGCAATCCACCTTCTTTGCCGTACAGCGCGTGGCCGGGACGACACTGGGCGCCGCGGTGGCTGCCCTCGTCCTGCTGGCCGTCGACAACAGAACCGCCCTCGAAGTGATCATCGTCGTCCTGTTCGCGCTGGCGGCGTCGATCCGCTTCGTCAACTACGCCTGGTACACCGCAGGCCTGGCCGCGGGCCTCCTGATCGCCATGGACGTGCCCCACCCGTCCAACTTTGCTGACGAGGGACGCAGGATCCTGTTCACGTTCGCCGGCGTGGGGATCGCCGTGATTGTCATGTTCCTGGCGGACCGGCTGCGAAAGCGCACCGCCAAAGCGGTCCCGCAAGCACCACAAGCCAGCACCGCCTGACGCTGGCGAGGAGGCCTGCACAAGTGCCAGCGAGAAGGCCGGGCCTTCGTCATTCTCGGCGCTGTTATCTCAACCTTTTTGGCTGATGCGCTGCCTCGCTCTGCGGCATAGCCTGATGCACAGCGCATGTGAATTGTCGCTGGCTGCGAGACGCTCGTTGGCTGGTGCGATAACGATTGAGGGAAGGAACGGCGATGGCGACCACAACTCCAAGTAACCGGACGACCGCTGCGAGCCGCGGGACAGCCGCGCCGGGGAAGAAGTCGGAGCCCGGCGGCCGTTCGGCATTTGTCGGTGGCTGAGCGGGTTGCGCGTGGTAAGGCGGCGCGGAGTGAGGTGCCGCGCGCGGATCATGCGAAGTTCGAGCCGCCGGCGAGTCGCGCTGATCCGGTCGCGTTGTTGGAGCGTCAGGCGAAGACGCGGGTACCGGAGCTGGTGCCGATCCGCTACGGGCGGATGCTGGTCTCGCCGTTCACGTTCTATCGCGGGGCGGCGCTGATCATGGCCAATGACCTCGCGTCGACGCCGCGGTCGGGACTGAACGTGCAGTGCTGCGGGGATGCGCACCTGTCGAACTTCGGGGTGTTCGCCTCGCCGGAGCGGCGCTTGATGTTCGATGTCAACGATTTTGATGAGACGCTGCCGGGTCCGTGGGAGTGGGATGTCAAGCGGCTGGCGGTGAGCATGCTGATCGCGGCGCGCGACAACGGCTTTCGCGCCAAGGAGCAGGAGCGGATCGTGCTTGACACGGTCGGCCGCTACCGCACGGCGATGGGCGACGTTCGCCGGGATGAAGGACCTCGAGGTGTGGTACTCGCACCTGGACGTCGAGAGCGCGATCCAGGAGTTACGGCTCGCAGTTCAAGCCGAAGCTGGTCAAGCGCGCCGGGAAGCAGGTCGCGAAGGCGCGGACGAAGGACAGCATGGCGGCGTTCTCGAAGCTGACGGAAGTCGTCGACGGGAAGGCACGGATCATCGATCAGTCGCCGCTGATCGTGCCGATCGAGCAGCTCGCGCAAGGCACAGACGCGCGATGAGATGTTCGACAGCTTCGCGAGTTGCTGCGCGGCTATCGGGAGACGCTCGAGTTCGACCGGCGGGTGCTGCTCGAGGCAGTTCGAGCTGAGCCGACTTCGCGCGCAAGGTGGTCGGGGTCGGGAGCGTCGGCACCCGCGCGTGGATCGCGCTGCTGCTCGGCCGTGACGGCCAGGACCCGCTGTTCCTGCAGATGAAGGAGGCCGAGGCGTCGGTGCTGGAGGAGTTCCTCGGCCCGAGCGAGTTCTCAAACCACGGCGAGCGGGTGGTCGTCGGCCAGCGGCTGATGCAGGCCGCCAGCGACATCTTCCTCGGCTGGCTGCACATCGACTCCGGGCTGGACGGCAAGCCTCGCGACTTCTACGTCCGTCAGCTGAAGGACTGGAAGGGATCGGCGGAGATCGAGCAGATGGTCCCTCAAGCGCATGGCCACGTACGGCAAGCTGTGCGGCTGGACGCTCGCCCGCGCGCACGCGCGCAGCGGCGACCGGATCGCGATCGCCGCGTACCTCGGCAACGGCGACAGCTTCGACCGTGCGATCGTCGAGTTCTCCAAGGCGTACGCCGAACAAAACGACAGCGACTATCAGGATCTCGCCGCGGCAGTCAAATCCGGCAGGATCACCGCCAAGACGGGCCTCTGACAGACCCTCTCCCGCTGACGAATACTTGCGGGGCAGAGGCAGACGGGAGCCGCCGCCGGCCGGATGCGGGCGCTCGATCGCGCCGTCGATTCGACGAGCGGTTTTGCGGCCGTTAGCGGCGGGTGGCGATGACGGCGGTGGCGATCACGAGTGAGAGCGCGACGAGGCCGCCGACGGCGGTGAGCGGGGTGATGCCGGTGCTCTGGCGCTCGTGGTCGACGAACGCGATGAATGCGATCGGGATCGCAACGGAGAGAATCAGCAGGGTGGTGCGCAGGATCCGGCGCTTGTTCTGTCCGGCGTCCCGTTGCTGTTTGGCGGCGGCGATCGCCGCTTGCGCGCTGTCGGGCTCCTGTCGTAGAAGATCAGCGCTCGCCGCCCGAGGGCTCGCGCGCTGCTGTCGCAGCCCCAGGCCATCGCGATCATGAAGCTGAGCGGGAACACCCACGTGATCACCCACACCGTCGCTCCGAACAGGGCCCCGATCGCGGTCTTCACCCACGGATGGGCGCCCTCCTTGCGCTTGTCGGAGGGGGCGGAGAGGAACCCGCCGTAGATCAGCAGCACGTAGACGCTGCGGACCCACGTACGCCACGGGCGGCGCGCGGCTGGTTTCTCGGGCAGCGGTGCGTCTCGCACGGGCAGCAGGGCCGAGCGGGCCGCGTCGACTGTCGGGTGCACACCGCGGAGCGCCAGCATCTCGGCGGCGGTCTCGAGCTCCCGCGGGTCGCGGTCGTACAGCGCTGCGGTGCGCAGCAGCATCCGCGCCTCCTGCCTGAGGTACAGCAGGTAGCCGGGGACCAGCGCGATCAGGAACGGCGTCCCGGCGACCGCCCCATCGATCGCCGCGACCTTCGCGCTATCGGTGCGCAACTGCTCGGCGATGACCGCGCGCGGAACCCCCTCACGCTCCTCGCGGACGCGCCGTGCCCACTCCAGAGATGGCTCGCCGAGGCTCTGCGTGCTGTTCAGCGCGATCCGCTCGGCGACATGCTCGGGGTCGCGATAGGCAACCTTCGCAAGCCGCCACCCTTCTGACAGGGTGCGCCTGATCCGGCTTCTCGAGCGCGGCGGCGCGGCGCTATCCGGCGAGCTGTCACCCGCCGGCGGCATTCCATCCTTCGCGGAGTCGCTGGGTCCCGCTGACGGCGGCAAGCTTGGATCGCCCGGATGAGCACTCATGTCTGAGCCGCCGCCGCCCGTTGAGCGCTTCCCGGTGCACTCGAACAGTTTTCGCCACTCGGGCCATGCAGACCAATATCGCGGCAGGCCACGCGTTTGGAATCACCCGTTGGGATGCGCACGTCCCCGAGGCCGGGCCCGAAGCCGGCGATCGCGCCGGGTGCTGTGCGGATTGGGGCCCGATGGCGATGCGACTCACCGTCTCGTGAGCTCCAGCAGCAGCGACTCGACTCGCTCGAGTCGCGCTGCGATCTGTTCGAGCTGAGGGTCGTCTGGTGCTTCCGCGACGGTTTCCTCGGCCGGCTCTCCGGATTTCTGCTCGCGCTGCGCGCGTGTCACGAACGTCGAGGTGATCGCCGCCGTGACGATCGCGAGGAACGCGATCCCCTCGAGCATCACGACCGCGCCGACGATCCTGCCGGCGGCGTCCTTGGGCGTCACGTCTCCGTACCCGACCGTCGTGACCGTCTGCAGGGACCACCACATGCCCTCCCAGATGCTCGAGTACTCGCGATGGTCGATCGCCCTGATCGCGATCCCGCCGCCAACCACGACGATGAACGTCGCCGTCACGATCACGCTCGCGGCGTTACGGACCGAAATCGGCTCGCGCAGGAACCGGTTCATACGGCGCTCGATCGTCCTCGGCCGTTTCATTCCCGCCACGTCACACCCCCCGGCCGGGAAGCGGACCGAGCAACCGCTGATCGGACGGCTCGGCATCACGATCGGCCTCTTGACCGTCTTCTCGCTGCACGGCTCCAGCACCCAAAGCACCTCAAGGCACACGTTCCACCCAGTCGAGGACGTCACGGACGCCAAGCAACGAGCCGGCAAACACTCCGACCCGCCATGGCGGACTGACATGTCAGCTGCACTTCGACTTGCTGGCGTCCGTGAAGCTCTTGACCGAGCTCACCACGCTGGCAGCATCCAGTCGCGATTCCGGCGACCTGCGTCGCCGAAGGGCTCGACGGGAGCGCCTTGACGGCGCTCTGAAGCGCGTCGACCGACGTCTTGACGGCGCTGGTCTGACTCGGGAAGTCGCTCTTGGCCGAGTTGACAACCGCGGTGGCATCACTCTCGATCGTCGTTGAGCTGCGACTTCAGGCCGCTGACGCCGCTGCTGGAGATGACGCTCGGCAGCCCTTTGACGGAGTTCTCGAGGTTGGTGCGATCAGTGCAGTACGCCGGCTTGCTGCTGCTGCCACAACCGGCGAGCGCGATCAGCGTGCCGGCGGCTACCGTCGCGACCGCGGTGCGGATCGCGGCGCGACCCACGGGACGCCCTGATATGTCCACTCTTTTGCTGAGTTCCATGGCATCAGGCTATGCCGCCAGCGCGAGGCAGCGCATCGGCCAAAAAGGATGAGATCACCCAACCTCCACCCGGCATCGGCCGAAAGGATGATCTGCGCGGCCGCGCCACCGGGTCAACCCGGACCCCAAGGCGCTTCCGGCTCGGCAAACGGCACTCCTCTGGTCGCCCGGTCGGGCTCACGTGGTGGCCGGGACGGCCACCCGGCTCGCCGCGCGTTCGCGTGGAAGGAGCGGCCGCGGGAACGAGCTGCGGCACGAACACTTCACGACGATTGTGATCGCGCGCTCGCCGTGGACCGCGTTGCCGATCGCATAGGTGTAGACGGCTTTTCTGCGCCGCCTACGCCGAATAGACAGTTGCTCCCGCAACAATCAGCAGTTTGCAGCCAAAAGAGGCGACGACCGGAATCGAACCGGTGTAGACGGCTTTGCAGGCCGCTGCGTAGCCACTCCGCCACGTCGCCGCGGCTGCCAAGGGTAGCGGGGGTGCGGTCGCCCGCGGTCGCTCAGCTGCTGGTGGCAGCCAGCAGCCGCACCGTGTTCCCCGACGGGTCGTCGACGAGGACGGCGTCGCCGTCCGGGCGCGTGTGCAACCCCGCATCGGCGATGCGTTGGAGCACCGGCGTCAGCGCGTCCGTGTTGGGAAGGACGACCTCGAAGGAACGCAGGCCGATCGATCCCGCCGGTGGGGGAGAGCCGCCGGCGCTGTGCCAGGTGTTGAGCCCGAGATGGTGGTGGTAGCCGCCGGCGGAGACGAACAGCGCTCCCGGATAGCCACGAACCATGACGTCGAAGCCAAGGACACCGCTATAGAACGCCTCCGTGTCTGCGAGCTCGGCCACCTGAAGATGGACGTGGCCGATGGTCGTCCCCGCGGGCGCGTGGGGCTGTGGCCCGTTGACCGTGGCCAGCTCGTTCATGACGTCGCGAAGGTCGAGTGGCAGCGTCGCCATCTCGAGCTGGTCGTCAGAGCGGCGCCATTCCTCGCGCGGGCGGTCGCGGTAGATCTCGATGCCGTTGCCGTCGGGATCGGACAGGTACAGCGCTTCGCTGACCAGATGATCGGACGCGCCGTCAAGCGGCCAGCGGACCTCGGCCAGACGGGTCAATGCCAGGGCCAGGTCGCGCCGCGTGGGCAGCAGGACGGCGAGATGAAACAGGCCGGTGGCCCGCCGGTCAAGCGCGGGAGCGTGGCTATCTCCCTGAAGCTCGATGAGCTGGTGGGCGAAATCGGGGCCCAAGGCGACGGTCCCGTCGTCCCGATCGAACGCATGCAAGCCGAGCGCGCGCTCGTAGAAGCCGCGCGAGGCGGCGAGGTCGGAGACGGTGAGCCACACCGATCCCATCCGCGTGGCGGGGTCGATCGAGATCGTATGGGCGGCGGAGCGGCTCTGCGTGGTCATTGACATCTAGCTTACGCCGCATGTTGAAGGTCGTAGCTGTGGTCGACCAGTTGCTCGACGATCTCGGCCAGGCGATCCCGAAGCTCCAGATCGACGAGGACCCCGTCGGTGTCGAAGCGCTCCTGAGCCCGGCTGACCGGAAGCTCCACGTCGAGCACGCGCGCGCCGGCAATGCCCAGCGCCTTGCGCAGATGATCCTGGGCCCAGATCGCTCCGTAGTCGGTCACGCTGGCCCCGACCACCGCGACGGGCTTGCTCCACAATGCGGAACCGTTGCCGTGCGGGCGAGAGGCCCAGTCGACCAGGTGCTTCATCTGCCCCGGCATCGAGCCGTTGAACTCGGGCGTGGCCAGCAGGACGGCGTCGGCGGAGGCGATGGCCGCGCGCAGCTCCGCGACCTCGGCGGACGGCAGGTCGGTGTCGCGATCCTCGTTGTACGGGGGAAGTGAGTCGAGGCCGTCGTACAGCTCGACCGCGACGCCGGCTGGTGCTAGCTCTGCGGCGGCCCGCAGGAGCGCCGTGTTGTGCGACGCTGCCCGCAGGCTGCCTGAGATGGCGAGGATCCGCATTTGCCTACGCCGCCTTGACGGCCGACACGCTCACGAGGAGCTTGACCTGGTTGGACACCAGGAGGTTGCCGTTCGGGAGGGTCTGGTTCCACTTGAGGTCAAAGTCGCGGCGGTCGATGACGGCCTCGACCTCGAAACCGATGCGCTCATTGCCCCACGGATCGGTTCCACCATCGGCCACGGTGCCGGTCAGTTCGATCGGCTTGGTCGTGCCCTTCATCGTGATATCGCCAACGAGGCGAATGCGGCCGTCCTCGGCGGCCTCGATCGCGGTGGTGGAGAAGCGGATGGTGGGGTGGCGCTCGATGTCAAAGAACTCGGGCGACTTGAGGTGGCCGTCGCGCTGCTCATCGCCCGTCTCGACGCTGTCGACCTGAACGGTGCCTTTCAGGACGGGCTTGTCGGTCGCGTCGATCGAGCCCTCAAAGCTGCGAAACGCGCCGCGGACAGTCGCGATTCCCATGTGGCGAACCTCAAAGCCGACGCTCGAGTGGGACGGGTCAATCGCGTATGTGCCGGCGGGGATGCGGCCAGCGGGGATGGTGGTGGCTGACATCTATCTGCTCCTTGGGAGGAAGTGCTTGATCGTGCAACCATCTTAGCGCACAGAGATTGTGCTGTCAAATATTGAGGAGTCAAACGCTATGGGAGGGTGCGAGGCCGGATTGGGGGGGCGGAACGTGGTCCCGCGCACGCACGCCGCACGCCCTCCGCCCGGGGCGGAGCGAGTTTCACAAAGACCGCGCGTTCCCCGGCCGGAGAACGTCGCACTCGCCCCGGCCGCAGCCGCCAGCGTGACGAACACGGCGCTCCACGCCGTCAACGTAGGTCTCGACCCACGGGGCGAGGCGAGTGTGACGAAGACCGCGCCCCCAAAGGGCCGGCACGGACGGTCGGCGCCCACGCGCCCGGCGAAGCACGCCAGCGCGACGCGTCAGCGCCCGTCGCGGGCGCTATCGAGCGCTGACCCGATAAATGCCCGCTACTCGACCGAGCACTGACCCGGCCGACTTGCGCCGGGGAGGCGGCTGAGCAGCGACGCCAGCTGGTCGAGCTCCTCGGCGCTGAAATGCTCGAGGAACATGCGCCGGATGCCGGCGATGTGGGTACAGCCCGCCTCGCGAAGCTTCTCGTAGCCGTCGTCGGTCAGGCGGGCGTAGGACACGCGGGCGTCGGCCGAGCAGGAGACGCGCTCGATCAGCCCGTTGGCCACCAGCCCGTCGACTAGCCGTGTGATGCCCGACCGCGTCAACATCGTGCTCTCGGCCAGCGCCGACATCGGAAGCCTGCGGTCCTCGGACTGGGCCAGGTAGAGCAGGACCTCGTAGTCGCGCGTGGTCATCCCGTGGTCCGTGACGAGCTCCGCGTCGAGGGCGCGTAGGATCGAGGCGTGGCTCTGCAGGTAGCTGCGCCACGCGTCGAGGGCTACGCCCTCAAGTCGCGATGGAGCCGTGATAGCCATATCAAGAGATTGTAGTTGACGGGTCAACCGGAACGTGGAAGGGAGCGCAGATGCAGGAGCTAGCCCGGGGTTTGTGGCACTGGACCGCGGAACACGACCATATTCACAACGAGGTCAGTTCGTACTACCTTCAGGACGAGCGCGTGGTCATCGACCCGATGCTGCCGAGCGAGGGCACTGCCTGGTTTGAGGAGCACGGGGTGCCCGAGCACGTCGTGCTCTCGAACCGTCATCACGACCGGCAGGCCTGGGAGCTACGCGACGCATTTGGCTGCACGGTGCACTGCATCCGCAACGGGCTGTATGAGATCGAGGGCCGTGGGCCGGTGGAGGCCTTCGACTTCGGCGACGAGCTTCCCGGCGGTATCGTCGTCTACGAGGTGGATGCCATCTGTCCGGACGAGACCGCCCTGCACATTCCCGCTCACGGAGCGCTCGTGTGCGCCGATGGCGCGACTCGGTACGGGGAGGGCACCGACCTGGCGTTCGTTCCCGATCACCTCATGGATGATCCGGAGCAGACGAAGGAGGGCCTGCGCGACGCCTATCGCCGGCTGCTCGAGCTCGACTTCGACCGCCTGCTATTGGCCCACGGAGGGCCGCTGGTTGAGGGCGGGAAGGACGCGCTGCGCAGGTTCGCCCGGGGTTAGGTCGATTGTCATCCCCCGCTGCGTGAGGCCGCCGGAGTCGCATGACGCCGCCAGGTCAGGGCAGGATGTCGAACGAGGTGCGGCGGGCGGCGCCACCGGCCGGAGGGAGGAGGTGCCCAGGCACTAGCGGCTGCAGACGCGGCGACGGCGCTCCGATCAACTGCGTTGGTTCGTACTCGGCGGACCACCGGGTGCGCTTGGGAAGAGCAGCTTCGCGCACGACCGGCTGGCCGTCTGGAACTTGGAGTTGGTCCGGATGCTGGCCGGGAAGATGGGGCCGTTGCCCGAGAAGTTCGGGTTCGGCATGTTGTAGCCGTGCTGCCGCACACAGGCGACGAACTTGTTCACCGCCGAGTGAGACAGACGGAAGCGCCGGCGGGGGAAGGCACGCCCACCGCACGCCTTGAAGGCCGCCGCCAGCTTGGGGTTGTTACGCAAGCGCGCGCCGGGACCGCCGCCCCCGAAGAATGCGCCGCCGGCCGGAGGTCCGCCACCGGTGCCCGGGGCTCCGCCCTGGCCACCGTTGCGGTGGCGGAAGCCGCCCGGACGTGCGGGCAGGTTGACGCCGTGCTGGCGCAGGCATGTCCGGAACGCGGCGCGAGAGGCGGTCGACGGCGGCCCGCCGGCGGCCGCCACCGCGGTCGTCGAGCTGTTCGAGCTGCTCGAGCTGCCGCACGCAGCGATCAGGCAGCCACTCAGCAGTACGGCGAATACCAGCGGCAAGCGGCGCTGCGCAATCGTTTTAGGCATTCGTGAGTCCTTTCGTTTTCATGTGTTGATCAGCCTCCGCCCCCGGAACCGAAGAGCGAGTTGACAGCCGAACTGGCGCTGCTCGACCCTCCGCTCCCGGAACCCGAACCGCCCCCGCCCGTGCCCGCGGCGCCGCCGCCGAACGCACTGCTGCGCGCGCCGCTGTCGGTGACCGAGGCCGCGGTGATCGTGCCGTGGGACCCCTTGAGGCCCTGGACGATGAGCGTGTCGCCCGGGCGTACGGACTTCTTGGAGACACTGACGCTCTTGGTCACCTTGGTCCCCGAGGTGAGCCGGATCTTGACCGTGTTGCCGGAGAAGTCGGTGAGGTAGATCGAGCTGCCGTTGACCGAGCTGACGGTCCCGACCGAGGCGTTGTCGCCACCGGCACCTCCCCCCGCGAACGCCCGGCGCAAGCCACCGGTTCGACTCGCCGCGGAGGCCGCCGAGCCAGCGCCTGCCCGTGCCCCGGCGCCGGCCCGTGCCGCGGCGCCACCGAGCCCGGCGCCAAGCGTGCTGGGCGAGCTGCTGAGCTGACCCTTCTCGACTCGGACGCCGACGTAGAACCCGACAACTCCCAACAGTACGGCGAGCACCACCGCGGTCCCTGGGCCCCAGAAGCGCCGTCGCGGGCGTCCCGGGAGCTCGTAGGCGTCCTCCGAGGCGTCCCACTCTTGCTCTGGCGTGTCGTATGGAATCGCGTTCATGTCTGATCCTCTGAGGGTGTGTTGCTTGGTCATTCGAAGCGAAGGGCCTCGATCGGTCGCAGCGCGGCGGCGCGGCCGGCGGGATAGGTGCCAAAGAACAATCCGGTCAACACAGCGGCGCCGAAGGCCAGCCCGATCGAGTAGGGAGCGATGACG
The DNA here is from genome assembly GCA_963737535.1 of uncultured Solirubrobacterales bacterium. Lineage (GTDB taxonomy): Bacteria > Actinomycetota > Thermoleophilia > Solirubrobacterales > Solirubrobacteraceae > Palsa-465. The sequence goes on along the minus strand of CAVTTU010000025.1, from coordinate 206,304 downwards.
GGCTCAACACCGGCGATCTTGAACTGGCTCCCGATCACCCCCGCGGCGACGCCGGCGAGGCCGCCGAACAGCGACACGAGCACGGCCTCGACCAGGAACTGGAACATGATGTCGCTGCGGCGGGCGCCGACGGCCTTGCGAATCCCGATCTCCCGGGTGCGCTCGGTGACCGACACGAGCATGATGTTCATCACGCCGATCCCGCCGACCAGCAGCGAGATCGCCGCGACCTCTCCGAGCAGGGTCGTGAACACCTTGCTGCTCGCCGTCGAGGTCTGAAGGATCGAGCTCTGGTTGATGACGTTGAAGTTGCTTGTGGTCGACCCCGGCGAGGGGGGTCGAGCTGATTGAGAATGTCCGTGACCTCGGTCTGGGCCGCGTTCAGCTGATCGCGCGACTTCGCCTGGACGACGATCTGGCTGACGTTCTCGTAGCCGGTCAGCGTGTCCTGGACCGCGGTCAGCGGAGCGATCGCCACGTCGTCCTGGTCGATCGTCCCGTTGGAACCCTTGGATGCCGTGACGCCGATGACCTGGTAGTTGGTGCCGTTGACCTCGACGCTCTCGCCGACCGGGTCCTGACCTCCGAACAGCTCGCTGACCACGGTCGGACCGACGACGAGGACCCGCTTGTGCTGTCGCTCGTCGGCGCTCGTGAACCACGAACCCTCGGCCATCGCGTAGCTCCGTGCCCGTCGATAGCTGGGCGTGGTGCCGACGAATGACCCGGGGTGTAGGTGGTGCGTTTGCGTCCGAGCGTCACCCCGGTCGCGTTGACCACCGGTGAGACGCTCTGCACGTCGGGGGCCCGGAAGCGGTTCTGAAGTCGTCGACATCCTGCGTGGTCAGCTGGGTGCTGGTGACCGCGCCGCGCGCGCAGGCCACCCAGCGTGGGCCCCGAGGTGACCAGCAGCACGTTGCTCCCCAGCGCGTCGATCTGTTTCTCGACCGCGCTGGATGAGCCCGTGCCCACGGCGATCAGCACGATCACCGAGCCGACCCCGATCATCAGCCCCAGGATCGTCAACCCCGAGCGGAGTTTGTTGGCCGCCAGCCCGGCGAAGGCAACATGCAGCGTCTCGATCACGCCTGCGCCTCCGTCGAGGGGGTCCGATCGTCGGAGACGATCCTCCCGTCGCTGAGCCGGATCTGCCGCCGGGCGTGGGTGGCGATCTCTGGCTCGTGGGTGATGAGGATGACCGTCCGGCCCTGCCGGTTCAGCGCGCGCGAAGATGCTCATCACCTCCGCGGAGGACGCCGTGTCGAGCGCGCCGGTGGGCTCGTCGGCCAGGATCAGAGCCGGATTGGTGACCAGCGCTCGCGCGATCGCCACGCGCTGCTGCTGGCCACCGGACAGCTCGGAGGGGAGGTGGGCGATCCGATCGGACAGCCCGACCTGGTCGAGTGCGGCCAGCAGCGCGCTGGTGGCGGGCCGCGCGCTGGGACACCGGCGTAGGCGAGCGGCAGCTCGACGTTGGCGATCGCCGGCGTACGCGGGATCAGGTTGAAGCTCTGAAACACGAACCCCACCTGTCGATTGCGGACGTCGGACAGGGTGTCCTCGTCCATCCCGCGCACGTCGAGGCCGTTCAGTCGGTAGCGGCCGCCCGTGGGGTGGTCGAGGCAGCCGATGATGTTCATCAGGGTCGACTTGCCGCTGCCCGAGGCACCGATGATCGCCACGTACTCCCCGCGCTCGACCCTGAGGCTGATCCCGCGTAATGCGGCCACGGCAATGTCGCCCAACGCATACGTCTTGCGCACTTCGTCGAGCGCGATGACCGGGGCATGCGAGCGGCCGCGCAGAACCGGAGCCGGCGTGGGGCAAGCCGCCGGGAGGCGCGCGCGCGCCGGGCGCGCAGGGCCTGCTGGGCGCGCAGGACACGCGATGCGCGGATCCCGTCCTGCCGTCGCCGGTCTCGGTCAGGCGGAACCGTCATCCACCGCCCCCGGCCAGGCCGCCGCCGCGCAGGCCACCGCCACCGCACCGAGGCCACCGGCACCGCCGAGGCCGATGCCACCGCCACCGCCGCCAAACCGGGCGGCGCCCACGCCGCCGCCGAAGCCACCGCCGAACCGCCCGCCGCCCAAGGTGCCCGCCGCGCCGCTCGCACCCGTGCTCGAGCCGAGGGAGGGCAGAGCGATCGTGATCACCAGTTGCTGGCCCGCGCTGAGGCCATGGATCACTTGCGTCCGGCTGTCGCCGCGCAACCCGACGATCACCTGTTCGGGCACGGTCTTGCCGTTGCGAAGGACGTTGACGCTGCCCAGTGTGCCCGTGCCCGTGACCGCCTGGTTGGGGACGGTGACTCCCTGTGCCTGGCCCACGACCACCGACGCCGAGGCGCTCATCCCGGGCTTGACGCGCGAGTCCGTCTGGTCGAGCATGAGCGTCGCGTTGTAGCTGACGACGCCGCTGCTGGAGGTTCCCACTGTCGAGATGGAGCTCACGTGAGCGCCGAGCTCGAGGCCGCTGATGGCATCGATGGTCACCGTCGCGGCCTGCCCGACCTTCACCTTGCTGATGTCCGACTCGCTGAACGCGACGGTCATGGTCATCGAATCGGTGTTGACGATCTCCGCGAACGGCGTCGCCCCGCTGCTCGCGCCAGACGACGCGGACGCGGACGAGCCACCCAGCGATCCGGCGGCGGCGCTGCTGCCCGACGCGCCCGAGCTCGCGGAAGATGAGCTGCCGCTGCCGGTCGTCGCGGCCGAGCCGGTCGAGCCGGTCGAGATTGAGTCGCCTGCCGAGACGTTGGCCAGCGAGACGATCGTCCCGCCAATGGGGGCGTAGAGCTTGGTCTTGTTGAGCGTGTCCTCGGCGTTCTTGAGGTTGGCCTGGGCGCTGAACACCGCCGCCTGAGCCGAGGCGATGCTGGCCGGAGAGGGCGTCGTCGTGGTCGTCGTGGCCGCGCCCGCGGCTCCCGCGCTCGACCGCGCGGAGCCCGCGCCAGCGCCGCCGGCGGCAGCACCGACGGCGGCATGGGTCGCGCTGCCCGAGCCGGTGCTCGGACGCGACGACGTGGTGGTAGGCCGGTTGCCCGATGGGCGGGAAGGCTTCGGCTTGCGCTTCTTCGGCGGCTTCTTGTGCGTCGCGTGCTTCTGGGTGTAGGCGACGAACTCACTCGAGTTCGCGGTCGGGGCGAAGCTCGCGGTGGTCCCGCCGGTGATGTTGCTTGATGACGCGGCGCCGCCGGTCGAGGTCCCGTTTTCGGCCGCGGTCAACTGGTCTTCGGCGGCATTAAGGCTTGCCTGGGCCTGATCCACGCCGAGCTGCGCGGAGGTCGGGTCGAGTGTGGCCAGCAACTCGCCCTGGCTGACATGCTGGCCGGCCGAAACGTACACCTCGGCCAGCGTCCCGCTGGTCTGGAAGTTGACGTCGACGTCGTTTCCCGCCGCGATGTTGCCGGTCCCGGTGACCGTCGACTGGACAACGCCGTTCTCGGCCGTCACCACTTCTCGGGCTGTACGGGCTGAGCTGCTCGGTGGTCCGATCTGTGTCACCGCCAGGACGGCGACTGCAACCGCCACCAACCCGAGTGCGTACAGGGGCCATGCCCTGAGTGGCCGATTCGGGTGGGACCTACGGATCACGTCGAGTGCCGATCAGCCTGGAGCACACACAGCCACGCTGGCATAGGAAGTGGAAAGTTGCGTAAGAAGAGTGCAGACGATGTTGCTCAGTTGGGACGGCCTGGCGGATCCGTCAGGGAAGGCGGACACCAGACCCCATTCCAGCCCGGCAGCCTTGCTGCGATTAAGCCCCAGTGAAGAGGAAGCTAAGAGGAAGCCGGGGTGCCTCGACGGGCGTGCAACGGGCGGGCGCGGAGACTGGCCGTCCACGCCGCGACGAGCAGGACTGCCCCGAGCGCGAGCACGAGCCACGCCAGCGGGTCGGACGAACCGGCACCGGGCCGAGCCGTCGCGGCGGGAAGCGGCAGCGGGTGGCCGCCCGCCGCGGCCACGCGCTGGACGGCCGTGATCGCGCCGTCGCCCAGGTTCGTGCCCGGCGCGTCGAGGTGGGCGAGGGTTCTGGAAACGGTGGCGCTCGCCCCACCGGGCTGATAGCCGCCATAGCCGCCCGGCATCACGACCAGCAGGGGTCCGTGATAGGTCTGGGAGAGCTCCTGGCCCAGGAACCGCGCGTAGTTCTCCGGCTCACGCCACAGCGCGGTCACCGAGCCGAGGTCGCTCGCCGAGGCGATCACCGCGACGCGCACCGGATAGCCGCGGGCGTGCGCGTCAGCGAGGAGCGCGGCCAGCTGCGCCTGCTGAGTCGGGGAGATACCTGCGTCCTGGGGCAGGAACAGCGATTGTGAGGCAAGCACGTCACTGGCGGGGTCGCCGTCACCGCGCGCCGGTCCCGTCACGAGAAGCGCCACGACGATCGTGATCAGTGCGACGATCGCAACCTGGCGCGCGCGCGAGAAACTAACTGTGGTGGGCGTACAGTCTCCCAATGGTGTTCCGGAGTCTATGAACCGCCGGCTCCGAGCGTGTGTGGCGGTCGCGGTCGTGAGCGTCGCGGCCTGTCTGGCCTGCTGCGCCGGGCCCGCGGACGCGCATGGGCCGGTCGCCCCGATCGCGACCAGCTACCTCGCCAGGGTGTCCAGCTTGCCCGCCGGACTCAGCGCCAAGGTGATCGACGGCGACCAGCGGATGTGGCTGAACGCCCCGCCGGCCAAGACCGTCATCGTGCTCGACTACCGCGGGGCGCCGTACTTGCGCTTCTCGCCCTCCGGCGTCGCGGTGAATCAGAACTCGGCCATGTACTACCTGAACCAGAGTCCGGCCGAGGTGCCGCCGAACGGTCTTACTGCGAGTACGCCTCCCAAGTGGTCGCAGGTGAGCGGCGGCCACGCGCTGAGCTGGCACGACGGACGGCTGCACGCGCTGGCCAGCGTGGCTCTCGCACCGGGAGCCAGCTACGCCGGCCGGTGGACGATCCCGCTCCGCGTCGACGGCCGGGCCACCGCGATCGCCGGTGGCCTGTGGCATGCGGACCGCCCGTCGCTCGTGTGGTTCTGGCCGATCATCGTCCTGATCCTGTGCACGCTGGCCGGGCGCCGCGTCCATCGGCCGCAGCTCGACGCGCTCACCGCTCGGCTGCTCGCCGTGCCGACCCTGCTGGCCATCGCGGTCGCCGGTCTCGGGCGGGAGCTGCACGGTCGCCCCACGGTCTCACCGACTCAAATCATCACGCTTGTGATCGTCCTCGCGTTCGTACTGTGGGCGCTGCGCCAGGTGCTCTTCCGCCGCCCGAGCTACTTCACGTATTTCCCGATCGCCTTCGTCGCGCTCTGGGAGGGGTTGAACCTCGTCTCCACGCTCCTCGACGGCTTCGTGCTGGCGGCGGTGCCCGCGGCGGTGGCCCGGGTGGCTGCCGTCATCTGTATTGGAGGTGGCGTGTCGCTGCTGATCGTCCCGGCTCGCCTCGACCAGCAGCGCGCCGGGGATGAGGCGAGCTCGCGGGCGGGCGGCGATGAATTCAGCGACGACGATGCTCCGGTGCGAGAGTCATACGCCTGAGCAGACCCGTTCCTCTCGCCGCGGTCATCGCCGGCCTCCTGCTGAGCGGCTGTGGCGCCGGCGGCGCGACCTCGTCGCCTCAGCAGTCAGCCTCCGAGGCGGGAATCCCCCGCACGCTGCTTCGCGAGGCTCGTCCGATCGGACGGGGACCGCGATTCAGCCCCCCTTCGCGCGGGCCGGTTCCGGGGCCCTGCCGAAGCCGCCTGGGGCGGCGCGATGGCGTCCATGTGGAGCTCTTTGCGGTCAACCGGGTGGTGATCGTGCCGGCCGGCATCGGCACCCGCCCGCCGCGGACATTCTCGGGCGGCCGCATCTCCGGCGCGGCGTGCTTCGGAGACATCGTCACGATTGAGCCGACCGGCGTGGTGCTTCTCCGGCCCGGCGCCGACGCATCGCTGGCGGATCTGTTCCGAGCTTGGGGCGCGCCGCTATCCCGGCGCCGGCTGGCCGGATTCACTGCCCCGCCGGGCAGACAAGTGGCGGTCTTTGTTGACGGGCAGCGGTGGCATGGGTCCCCGCGTCGTGTGCCGCTGTCGCGACATGCCGAGATCGTTCTCGAGGTCGGGCCGTACGTGCCGCCGCACGCGGCCTACACGTTCCCGCCCGGCAGCTGAAACCTACTCGGTGGCGATCATCACATCCGACGCCTTGATGACCGCGGTCACCGTGGCGCCCTCAGCCAACCCCAACTCGTCGGCGGCCTCGACGGTGATCGACGAGACCAGCCGTTGGCCGGCCACATCGATGACGATATTGGCGATCGCCTCGCCTTTGGTGATGCTGGTGACGGTACCTTCGAGCTTGTTGCGGGCGCTCAGCTTCACGTGGACTCTCCTCGGGTTCGATGCATCAGAGCAAGCGGCGAATTTCCGACTCGCGACAGTAGATAGCAGGGACGCCGCCCTGGTCCGGCACTGAGCGACTCGTGCCTATGCAATGCTCCGGCAATCGAAAGGAGCGTGTCCATGAACCGACGTCTTCGCGCGCTCGGCGTCGCCGTGGCCATCGCCGCGCTGGCCCTGGCGGGCTGCGGAGGTAGCAGCGGCAGTTCGAGTTCCGGCGGCAAGCCGAATCTGACCGTGTCGGCCGCGGCCTCACTGCAGGCAGTCTTCACGGCCTACGCCAAGCAGTTCACAGCTGTTAACGTGCGCTACTCGTTTGCCGGTTCCGACATGCTGGCGGCGCAGATCGAGCAGGGGCTCAAGCCCGACGTGTTCGCCTCCGCCAACACCAAGCTGCCCGACATGCTGTACGCCAAGGGTCTGGTCACCAAACCGGTGACATTCGCGGCCAACCGGCTGGTGATCGCGGTCCCCGCCAACTCCACGAAGGTGAGGAGCTTGAGCGACCTCGAGAAGCCGGGCGTGACGATCGCGATCGGCTCGGCCACCGTGCCGATCGGTTCCTACACGCGCACCGTGCTGGCCAAGGCCGGGCCGGCGGCCAGCGCCAAGATCCTCGCCAACGTTCGCTCGGAGGAGCCCGACGTGACCGGGATCGTCGGCAAGCTCACCCAGGGAGCGGTCGATGCGGGATTCACCTACGTGACCGACGTCAAGGCCACGCATGGCGCGCTGCGCGCCGTCCCGCTGCCTGACTCGCTTGAACCGGTCGTGGCCTACGGCGTCGCGGTGGTCAAGGGCAGCTCACACCCGGCACAGGCGCAGCAGTTCATCTCGGGTCTGCTGAATGGTCAGGGCAAGACGGACCTGCTGCAGGCCGGGTTCCTGCCGCCGCCGGTGAAGTGATCAGCCGCCTCTGGTTCCGGATTGCGCTGTGGGCCGCACTCGCACTGGCCCTCGTCTTCCTCGTCCTGCCCGTCGTGGCCATCTTCACCGACACGTCGCCGAGCGCGTTGATCAGCCGACTGAACGATCCCATCGCCACCGAGGCGTTGCGAGTCAGTCTCGAGACGACCTCGATCGCCATCGTGCTGATCGTCGTCGTCGGGATGCCGGCCGCTTATCTGCTCGCCACCCGTTCGTTTCGCGGGCGATCGGTCGCCATCACGCTGATCGAGCTCCCCCTCGTGCTTCCCCCCGCCGTGGCCGGGATCGCCCTGCTCGCTTCATTGGGCCCCAAGGGGATCCTCGGAGGTGTGCTGGGGCAGACCCTCGTCCTCAACAAAGCGGCTGTGGTCGTTGCTCTGACGTTCGTGTCCGCGCCATTCTTCCTGCGCCAGGCGCAGGCCTCGTTTCAGGCCATCGACCGCTCGCTGCTCGAGGCCTCGAGAACGCTGGGCTCCAGCGAGGCGGCGAGCTTCGCCCGCATCGCCATCCCCGTGGCGCTTCCGGGCCTGCTGGCCGGCCTGGCGCTGGCCTGGGGTCGGGCGCTGGGCGAGTTCGGCGCGACGCTGATGTTCGCCGGGTCGTTTCGCGGCATCACGCAGACGATGCCGCTGGCTATCTATGACCAGTTCACGAGCGACTTCCCCGCCGCCCTGGCGCTCTCGGCGATTCTGGTCGCCGTCTCTGCCGGGCTGCTGCTCGCGGTCAAGCTCGTGCCGGGACAGACGGCACTCGGCGGTGCTGCGCGCTGAGCTGGCGCATCTGGTCGGCGGCATCGAGCTCGATGTTCGATTCGAGGTGCTGGCGGGGCGCTGCCTGGCGCTGGCCGGTCCTTCGGGCGCGGGCAAGACGACGATCCTGAGGCTCCTGGCCGGAACGGTCCGCCCGGACCGTGGGCGCATCGAGCACGGCCAGGACGTGTGGGTGGACACCGCGGCCGGGGTGTGGTGGCCTCCGGAGCGGCGTAGGTGCGGTTATGTTTTTCAGGACTACGCGCTGTTCCCGCACCTCAGCGCTTGGCGCAATGTCGCCTACGGACTGCGACGCAGGCCGGCCGCCGAGCGCCGGCGCACGGCCCTGGCGCTACTCGACCAGCTAGGGCTGGCCCAGCGCGCCGACGCCAAGCCGGCAACGCTGTCGGGTGGCGAGCGCCAGCGCGTGGCGCTGGCTCGGGCCCTGGCCCCAGGCCCGAAAGTGCTGTTGCTCGATGAGCCGCTGTCCGCACTCGACGCCCGAACGCGGGCGCGGGCCGGGCGTGAGCTCGCGCAGATCCTCCGCTCGCTTGACGTCCCGGTCGTGCTGGTCACGCATGAGTTCAACGAGGCCGCCCTGCTCGGAGATCAGCTCGGAGTACTCGACCACGGTCGCGTGATTCAGCAGGGCAGCGCCAGTGAGCTCGCCGCCGAGCCCGCGACCGCGTTCGTGGCCGATTTCACGGGTGCCGTCGTGCTGACGGGCAACGCCCGCGCGATCGACGGCAAGCTGACCGGTGTCGAGCTCGACGGGGGCGGCATCGTCTACACGACCGACCAGGGTCACGGACGTGTCGCCGTCAGCGTGTACCCATGGGAGATCACGATCGGACACGCGGCCGCCCCGGCACAGGACTCGGCCCAGAACCGGCTGACTGCGCGCATAGCCTCGGTGACCACCGTCGGCAACCGCGTACGTGTGGGGCTGACCGCGGGGCAGCCACTGGTGGCCGAGGTGACCGGCACCGCGGTCGACGGCCTCGACCTCGCCGTCGGACAGGAAGTCGCCGCCACCTGGAAGGCGACGGCGACAAGGCTGGTGAAGTTGGAGGCCGATCCGTAGGCGCGCGCCCGAGGCGGGCCGACGGTGACGACGGGGTTAGAAGCCCGTCGGGTGCCGCTCGGACCAGACGTTGCCATCCTGCAGCTGTTCACGGATGATCGAGGCCGGTTGCCAGCGTGGGCCGCTGCTGTTCGGGGTCACCGACGCATAGTGCGAGGTGTCGAACACGATGCCGGCGACCTCCATGAAGGCATGACCGGAGGATCCCCAGACCGTGATCCAGTGGCCCTTCCCGCGGTTCCCGTACGACTCGAAGTCGCCCGAGACGTCTGGGGAGTTGGGCATCAGACCTGCCCTATAGAGCACATAGGAAACCGAGCCGGAGCAGTCATAGCCCGGCCACAGCCTCGACATCGAGGCGTAATGGACCGCGATGTACGGCTTGGTGTGGATCTTGTCTCCGGCCCAGATCGCCTTCTGCACGGCGCGTGGCGCCAACGAGGGCGCGTAGGCGACCCCGTGCCTGATCTTGGCCTTGGTGCCCCTGACCATCGGATGCGATGCCGTGCTGATCACTGCCGTCGCAGGACCGAGACCAGCTCCCCCGGATGAGTGCGTCGGCTTCGCCGACGCGACCGATGCCACGCTGCCTAGCGCAAACACCGCAACAACTGGTGGTATTAGCTTGGTAACCCGCAAACCTTTCTCTCTCGTCGGCCTACGGGGTTAGCTGTCGGGCTGGCGCTGAAAGAGCCTGCGCCTCCACCGGATTCACCGGCGGACTCGCCCCAATGGGAACTTGGGTCCCCCGCTCCGCGGATTTGGTTTGGGCCCGCGGATTAGGCGAGGAGCACAATACACATGCCGACGGCGGGGCGCAATCTCGTACCCGACCGGGTGCGATCGGGCGAAGGCGCGGCCCTGCGCTATTCCGCCGGCCTGTGGATGGCCACCCCGAGCATGACCATCCCGATCCCGGCGAGGTCAACGAGCGACGGGAGCTGGGCCAGCACGATCACACCGATCAGCGTGGCCACGGCGGGCAGCAGCGACACGAACAGCGCATACGTGGCACGCGGTAGGCGCGCCATCGCCAGCTGTCGCACACGTATGGGATCACCGATGAGCTGATGCCGACGCCGATCCCGGCGACGATTGCGACCAGATCGAGATGGTTCGCGACGCTCGAGCCACCGACGGGAAGGATCGCCACCGAGGCCACCAGCATCGCCGCTGCCAGTCCGTCGAGCCGCTGCAGGTGGCCGCCGCGCTGCGCGATCCGATGAGCCAACACGATGTAGAGCGCGAACAGCGCCGCGTTGGCGAATGCGAACAGGAGCCCGAGCGGCCGTCCGCCCAGCTCGACCTGGGTGAGGAGGTAGACACCAACCGCAGCCAGAGCGAGCGCGAGGGCGTTGCGCACGCGGCGGACCCCGATCGCCGCCAGCCCGATCACGGGCAGGAACTCGATCGCAGAGACCGTGGCCAGCGGCAGGCGGTCGATGGCCAGATAGAAGCAGCTGTTCATCACCGCCAACACCGCGCCGAGCTCCACCACCAGCACCAGGGTGCTGCGATCGACATGGCGCAGGGCGCGCCACGGACGGCGCCACAGCGCGAACACCACCCCGGCGCTGACGATCCGCAGCCAGGCCACACCGAGGGGCGGGACCCGGACGAACAGCAGCACCGCAAACGACGGGCCGAGGTAGTGAAACACGGCGCTGCCCACGAAGAAGGTGTGGGGCGGGATGGCGTCGGTCCGGAGGCGAATACCCGCCGGGCGCCGAGCGTGGCGGCCTTTGCCGACATGCAGAGATGGTCACCGCGACGCCAGGATCTGTACATGGCCAATCAATGGAGTTATGGTCTATATGGCTCATGAAGAACGGCAGAGTGGCTTCAACTAGTTCTGATCTACCAATATTGGACGCTGTTGATCGTGCAATCGTCGGCGAGCTGGCGGCCGACGGGCGCATGTCGCTGGCCGAGCTCGGGCGGCGCGTGAATCTGTCCCCGCCCGCCGTCGCCGAGCGTGTACGGCGGCTCGAGGAGGCCCGCGTCATCACTGGCTACCGCGCCGAGGTCGATCCTCGGGCGCTCGGCTACCCGCTGACCGCTCTGGTCCGCATCAAGCCGGCTGCCGGGCAGCTCCGAAGGATCGCGGACCTGGCAGCCGAGATCCCGGAGATCGGCGAGTGCCACCGCATCACCGGCGAGGACTGCTTCTACCTGAAGCTGCATCTGCGCTCGATCGAATCGCTCCCCGGAGTCCTCGATCAGTTCCTGCTCTACGGGCAGACGACGACCTCGATCGTCAACGACTCCCCGATCCAGCGTCGTGACCCACCCGTGAGGGGCTAGGCGACGAGCTGCTTGTCGGCGGTCGCGTCTCGGCCGAGCTCGTCCCGGAACTGGGCGACGAGCGGTGAGTCGGCCAGGCGGTCCTCGAGGAGCTCGAGACAGCGCCGGTAGTGGACGATTCGGCGGTCGCGGATCGGGGAGTGGAACGCGTCCGACGCGGGACCGACGGCCTTCGCAGGTGATGGCTTGCCGGCGTCGGCTGGCGGGCGGTTGGAATCGCTCATGTCCTCCTTATACCCCGTCGCGCCGACGTCGGTGATCGTGATCATGACCCCGGCACCGCGCCGCTGCCCAAAGCAAGAACCCCCCAGATCACGGGGTTGGCAGGTGGGCGATACTGGGCTCGAACCAGTGACCTCCGCCTTGTCGAGGCGGCGCTCTCCCAGCTGAGCTAATCGCCCGGGAGGGTGGTAAATGTAGCGCGCCGGCGGCCCTCGCCCTAGACTAACCGCGATGAGGTGCAAGGCTTGCCATGCGCTTCTGGCCGGGGTGCTGAGTGCGACGGCGCTGGCCACAGGCGCCGCTCAGGCGAGCGCGGCTCGGTTGACGATCAAGCCGTCAAGCGGCGTGCCGACGACAAACTTCATCCTGCGCTTTCGCGCCCCGGATGCCACGGGCCGGATCGGGTCGCTGCGGCGCACATATGTGGTCAGCGTGAACGGTCACGGCGGGCAGAACTGCGTCAGCGGCGCCTCGTGGAGCGTGCCCACAGTCCTCGCGCACGCGCGCGTGCGCGAGGTCCTCAATCCCAAGAAGGTCGGTGGAGAGTGGTGCATCGGCACCTTCCGCGGGACGGTGAACGAGCTGGCGTACCCGATCTGTCAGTTCCGCGAGGTGTGCCCCATGTACGTGGTGCTGCGGCGCACCGTCGGGCACTTCAAGTTTCACGTCAGGCGTCGCGACACCTCGCCTCCGGACTTCGCCGGCCTGACGTCGGCCACCGCCTGTACGCCGGGCGCTCAGCGTCCCGGGCAGACCACGCCCTTCCACCTGCGCTGGAAGCCGGCCACCGACAACGTGACGCCCTCGGACCAGATCGTCTACGACGTATTCGAGGCCTCCCGCTCGGACGGAGAGGACTTCTCCACCCCGACCTGGACGACCGCACCCGGGGTGAGGACGTTCACCACACCGGGGTTGCCGTCGCACGGCGGCTTCTACTTCGTTGCCAGAGCCCGCGATAGAGCCGGCAACGTCGATCACAACACCGTGGAGCGCCGCGGCGTCGATCCCTGCCTGTAGTCATCGCCCGGCTAGCATCAGCCGCCGATGGACTACGAGCTTCCCGACGGCACGATTCTCAGCCTGACCAACGGAGCCACCGGCGCCGACGCCGCGGCGGCCATCGGCTCTGGCCTGGCGCGCGCGGCGCTGGCCGTGAAGGTGGCGGGCGAGGTCCGCGATCTCGCCCGGCCTCTGCCGAGCAGCGAGACGGGCGCCCAGCCGCTGGAGATCATCACCGACCGCAGCGGCGAGGACGCGCTGGCGCTGATACGCCACGACGCGGCGCACGTGCTGGCCGAGGCCGTCACCGAGCTCTATCCGGGGGTCAAGGTCTCGATCGGACCGCCCATCGAAAACGGCTTCTATTACGACTTCGACTTTCCCGATGGAGTGCACGTCAGCGACGCGGATTTCGAGCGGATCGAGCGGCGGATGCGCGAGCACATCGATGCCGACGAGCCGTTCGCGCGCGAGGAGGTGCCGGTCGGCGATGCGCTGGAGCGGTTCGTTCGGGACGGCCAGGACTACAAGGTCGAGCTCATCGAGGACCTGATCCGCGATCAGGGTGTGGAGACGGTTTCGCTGTACAGCAACGGCCCGTTCACGGATCTCTGCCGCGGCCCACACACTCCGAGCACCAAGCGCATCAAGGTGTTCAAGCTTCAGTCGGTGGCGGGCGCCTACTGGCGCGGTGATTCCAGCAAGCCGATGCTCACGCGCGTATATGGCACGGCGTTCTTCTCGGCCAAGGACCTGGAGGAGCACCTCGAGCGGCTTGAGCGAGCGCGCGCCAACGACCACCGCCGGCTCGGCCCGCAGCTCGGCCTGTTCACCTTCTCGGATGTCGCTCCGGGTGCCGCGTTCTGGTTGCCGGGCGGCACCGAGGTCTTCAACTCGCTGGTCGAGCTGAGCCGCGAGATGGGTCGCCAGCGTGGCTACCTCGAGGTCAAGACCCCGCAGCTCTACGACAGCTCGCTGTGGAAGATATCGGGGCACTGGGACAAGTACCGGGACAACATGTTCGTGACCGAGTACGAGGACCGAGCCATGGCGCTCAAGCCCATGAACTGTCCGGGCCACTGCCAGCTCTACTCACTCGAGCAACACAGCTACCGTGACCTGCCCCTCCGTTACTGGGAGCCAGGGTTGCTCCACCGACGCGAACCGAGCGGAACCCTGCACGGACTGCTGCGGGTTCGCCACTTCGCCCAGGACGACTCCCACATCTTCTGCACCGAGGAGCAGATCCAGGCCGAGGTGGCAGCCGTGCTGGAGTTCGCCTTCGCCACGTACGCCGTCTTCGGCGTCGACGTTCGCCTGGAGCTGTCGACCCGGCCCGAACAGCGGATTGGTTCGGACGACCTGTGGGATCACAGCGAGGCCGCCCTGCAGCGGGCGCTTCGGGACCACGGGCTTGACTACGATCTCAACGAGGGCGACGGAGCGTTCTACGGGCCCAAGATCGACATGCACATGACCGACTCGCTGGGCCGCTCATGGCAGCTCGGTACCTGCCAGCTCGACTACAACTTCCCGGCTCGCTTCGGCCTCACCTACACCGGTGCCGACAATGCCGAGCATCAGCCGGTGATGATCCATCGGGCTCTGATGGGGTCATACGAGCGCTTCATCGGCATCCTGCTCGAGCACCTGTCCGGGGAGCTTCCGCCGTGGCTGTGTCCCGTGCAGGCGATTGTGCTGCCGATCGCCGACAGGCACAACGGTCATGGGGCGGAGGTGCGCGACCGCATCCGCCGCGCCGGCCTGCGCGCCGAACTCGACGACCGAGGCGAGTCTGTCGCACGCAAGATCCGCGATGCCGAGCTGCGGAAGATTCCGTACATGCTGGTGATCGGGGATCGCGAGCAGGAGGGCGAGTCGGTCGCGGTGCGCGAGCACCGGGAAGGAGACCTCGGCTCGATGCCGCTGGAGGCGTTCATAGAACGCCTGCGCATGCAAGTGAAAACTCGCGCCGCTCGCTAGTTGCGCCGCTATACTCGCCGACGTTGATCCAAGTGCTTCTTCACACACGGCCCGGCGCCGCTTGACGTCACGCCGCCTCTCCAGATAGTGCCGGTCCCTCGTAGGTTTGACCGGCGCCCGCCAGAGCGGGACCAGACTCGGACCAACGATCGGATTCGCGTGCCCGAGGTCCGTCTCGTCGGCGAGGACGGGAAGCAGATCGGGGTGGTCAAGACCTCGGAGGCGCTGGTCTACGCTCAGGAGCGCGATCTCGACCTCGTTGAGGTGGCCCCCGACGCCCGCCCGCCCGTGTGCCGTGTGCTCGACTATTCCAAGTACAAGTACGAGCAGGCGCAGAAGCAGAAGGCCGCCCGAAAGCACCAGCAGCAGATCACCGTCCGGGAGATCAAGTTCCGGCCCAAGATCGCCCAGAACGACTACGAGACCAAGAAGGGCCACGTGGCGCGTTTCCTGCGGGGTAGGGACCGGGTGAAGATCACGATCATGTTCCGCGGTCGCGAGGTCACCCACCCCGAGCGCGGCATGGTCCTGCTCGACCGTCTCGCCGAGGAGCTGGGGGAGATCGGCGTCGTCGAGCAGGCACCGATCCAGGACGGCCGCAACATGACGATGATGCTCGCGCCCTCCAAGGCCGTGCTGGCCGCGGGTGAGGGTGGCAAGGACAAGACCGGGGACGACGGCGACGGCGAGGCCGACAAGCCCCAGCAGCCCGCGGGCACACCGAGCGACGCGGCAGCCTGAGCGTCCTCAACACATGAGTCCAACGTTGTGCCCGATTGTGGGGAACAACGTTGGAATCGTCGGCGCCCCAGATCTCGTGGCGGCAACCGAGCGTCTGCTTTACTCTCGACAGCTGATGCCCAAGATGAAGACTCATTCCGGCGCCAAGAAGCGTTTCAAGGTCACCGCCAACGGCAAGGTGTACGGGCGCCGGGCGTTCTCGACCCACATCCTGGAGAAGAAGCCGCCCAAGCGTAAGCGCCGGCTCGGTGAGCCGACCGAGATCTCGCGCGCGGATGCGCCGCGGGTCAAGAAGCTGCTCGGAGAGAAGCGGTCATGACGCGAGTCAAGCGTTCGACCCACGCCCGCAAGAAGCGTCGCGCGACGCTGCAGCTGGCCAAGGGGTACCGCGGCGACGCCAGCCGGCACTACAGGACCGCCAAGGAGGCGGTGCTGAAGGCCGACCAGTACCGCTACCGCGACCGTCGCAACCGCAAGCGCGACTTCCGCCGTCTTTGGATCACGCGCATCAACGCCGCCGCGCGCCAGCATGGGATGTCGTACTCGCAGTTCATGCATGGCCTGCAGCTGGCCGGCGTCGAGCTCGACCGCAAGATCCTGGCCGACATCGCCGTCCGCGACGCCGACACCTTCCGACGCTTTGCCGACCGCGCCCGAGAGGCGCTGGCGGCCGGCTGAGCTTCAGCTAGCACCAGCACCGCCACCCGGGCGCCACTCCACCAGGAGGGCGCCCTTTTTCGTTTATGCCCCCGATCACCAGCACCCACAACCATCGACTCAAAGAGATCCGTAAGCTCCGCACGCGCCGGCGGGTGCGCGAGCAGGCTGGGCGCTTCGTGGCCGAGGGTGAGGATCTGCTGGCCGCCGCCGACGAGGCCGGCTGGGAGCCCGTCGAGCGCTACTGCGCGGCAGGCAGTGGACTGCCGGGGGTCGAGGTCGACCCGAAGCTACTGATCCGGGCCTCGGGGCTCGCCTCCGGCACGCGGACGCTGGCGATCTACGAGGAGCGCTGGGCGCCGCGGCCCGCCGGGCCCCTGTGCGTCTACCTGCACGGTGTCCACGACCCTGGCAATGTCGGGGCGGCGCTCCGCTCCGCCCAGGCATTCGGCGCGTCGAGCGTGGCGATCGGAACCGGCAGCGCCGATCCATTCGGCCCAAAGGCGGTACGGGCGAGCATGGGCGCGGTGTTCGCCGTGCCTCTGGTCCGCACCGCGACGGTCGCCGAGCTGCCCGGAACGACGATCGCGCTGGTCGCGGGCGCCGGCGTGAACCTCGCCGACGTCGTCCACACCGACGCCGCCTCGCTGCTGATCGGCTCGGAGCGAGACGGCCTTCCCGACGAGGTGATCGAGCAGGCCGACGTCACGGCCCACATTCCCATCGCGATCCATTCGCTCAACGCGGCGATGGCGGCCACGGTCGCCCTGTACGAGGTAACTAGGATGGCGCGCGCGCGATGAGCGAACGGATTGACCAGATCACGCAGGAAGCGCAGGCCGCGATTGCCGCGGCTACGGACACACAGGGGCTCGAGGAGGTGCGGATCCGCTACCTGGGCCGGAAGGCCGAGCTTCCCAACCTGCTGCGGAGCGTCGCGCAGCTTCCCGCCGAGCAGAGGGCCGCTACCGGTAAGGCCGCCAACCAGGCCCGGCAGACGCTGGAGGCGGCGATCGAGCAGCGCCGGCAGGACGCTGGCGGCCGGCGAGCTCGACCAGCAGCTCAGCGAGAATCGCGTCGACGTCACGCTGCCGGCCGACCCGACGCCGGCGCTCGGGAGGCTGCATCTCATCACGACCACGCGGCGCGAGATCGAGGACGTGTTCATCGGTCTGGGCTTCAACGTCGCCGAGGGCCCCGAGGTCGAGACCGTCTACTACAACTTCGACGCGCTCAATCACGCCGCCACACACCCGTCGCGGCTGATGACCGACACCTTCTACATCAAGCCGACCGCCGACATCTTCGATCCGCAGTCCCGGCTGCTGCGCGTCCACACCTCGCCCGTCCAGATCCGCGCGATGGAGCGTCAGCCCCCGCCGATCTACATCGTCATACCGGGGCGCGTGTTCCGGCCCGACTCCGATGCCACCCACACTCCGCAGTTCCACCAGATCGAGGGACTGGCCGTCGACACCGATATCACGCTCGGCGATCTCCAGGGCACGCTGCTGACGTTCGCGCGCGCGATCTTCGGCGAGGAACGGCGGGTTCGCCTGCGCCCGCACTTCTTCCCCTTCACCGAGCCCAGCGTCGAGGTCGACGTGTCGTGCTTCAACTGCGTGGACGGCGTCACCGCAGACGGCCAGCGCTGCCCGCTGTGCAAGGGCACGGCGTGGATCGAGATCCTCGGTGCCGGCATGGTCGACCCGAACGTGTTCGAGCACGTTCGCGACCACGGCTACGACCCGGAACAGGTGCAGGGTTTCGCCTTCGGAATGGGTGTCGAGCGCATCGCAATGCTCAAGCATGGTGTGCCCGACCTGCGGATGTTTTACGACAACGACGTGCGACTGCTGGAGCAGTTCGGATGAGGGTCCCGCTCCACTGGCTGCGCGAGTACTGCGCCCCCGATCTATCGGCCGCCGCCCTGGCTGAGCGTCTGGCCATGACCGGCACGGAGGTCGAACGCGTCGAGCGCCACGGCGTCGGCGCGCTGGAGAACTTCGTTGTCGGCAAGGTGCTCGAGGCCTCGCGCCACCCCGACGCCGATCGCCTGAGCGTGTGCCTGGTCGACATCGGCGATGGCCGAGCCTCGCAGATCGTCTGTGGCGCCCCGAACGTGGCCGCGGGGCAGACCGTGGCGGTGGCCAAGCCGGGCGCGGTCATGCCCGACGGCTCCACTCTGGGCAGAGCCAACCTGCGGGGGATCGAGTCGAACGGGATGATCCTGGCCGAGGACGAGCTGGCCATCGGCACCGAGCACGCCACCACGCTGGTGCTCGAGGACGACGGTCTGCAGCCGGGCACCCCGCTCGAGCAGGTGCTGTCCATCGCCACCGACGTGCTGGTGCTCGAGGTCACGCCCAACCGCCCAGACTGTCTGGGCATCTACGGAGTCGCGCGCGAGGTTCACGCGGCCACCGGCGCGGCGCTCAGCCCGCCGCCATGGGCACACGATCCCGGCAGTGGCGGCGATATCGACGCCGAGATCAGCATCACCGTCGAATGCCCCGATCTATGCCCGCGCTTCACCGCTCGCGTGTTCGAGGACGTCAAGATCGGCCCCAGTCCGCCGTGGCTCAAGGCGCGCCTGATGGCGGCGGGACAGCGCCCGATCTCCAACGTGGTTGACATCACCAACTATGTGATGCTGCTGACCTCGCAGCCGCTGCACGCGTTCGATCTGGACCGCGTGGCCGGAGGCCAACTGACGATTCGCCGAGCCCGTGAAAGCGAGCAGGTGGAGACGCTGGATGGTCAGCGGCGCACCCTGGACGCCGAGATGGTGCTGATCGCCGACGCCGACGGGCCGACCTCGATCGCCGGCGTGATGGGCGGTGCGCGCTCGGAGGTCGAGGACGGCACCGCCCGGGTTCTGATGGAAGCGGCGAACTGGGATGGCGCCAACATCCATCGCACGTCGTTGAAGCTCGGGCTGCGGAGCGAGGCATCGGGTCGTTTCGAGAAGCAGCTCCAGCCCGAACAGGCGATGGACGCCCAGGCGGTGGCGGCCCAGCTGATGGTGGAGCTGTGTGGCGCGCGGTTGCTCCCTGGGACGATCGACGTCGGGGGCGATGGTCCGCCGCCGAGGACGATCCGGCTGCGCGACGCGCGCATCGAGAGTCTGCTCGGAGCGCCCATCCCCCGTGAGCGCTGCGAGCGTATCCTCGGCGCTCTCGAATTCACCACCACGCCGGCCCAAGACGGCCTCGACGTCACCGTCCCGCCGTTCCGCCGTGCCGACGTCACCCGCGAGGCCGACCTAGTTGAAGAGGTGGCCAGACTCGACGGCCTGGAGCGGCTGCCGGCGACCCTGCCCAGCCGGCATGGAGCGTCGGGCCGGCTGACCCCGCGGCAGCGGCTGCGGCGCCGCGCGGCGGACATCCTGGCCGGGCAGGGACTCGACGAGGTGGTCGGGTGGAGCTTCGTCAGCGAGGACTTGAACCGGCGGCTGCGGCTGCCCGACCGTCTCGAACTCGAGCTCGAGAATCCAATGTCGGCCGAGCACGGGCGACTGCGCACCACTCTGCTCGGATCGCTGCTCGACGTGGCGCAGTGGAACCTGGCCCGAGGCGCCGACACCCTGCGTCTGTTCGAGGCCGGAGCGGTGTACCTGCCGAGCGGGGCCACGGACCTTCCGCGCGAGCCCCACCACGTGGCGGCGCTGCTCATCGGGCCGGTGCGACCGGCCACCTGGCGCGAGCCGCAGCCGCGAACGGCCGACTTCTTCGCCGCCAAAGGCCTGCTGCAGGTACTGCTGGACACCCTCCGGGTCCCTTGGAGCGTGCAAGCGGAGACTCAGCCGTTTCTCCATCCCGGCCGCGCGGCCATGATCCTCACCGGCGAGCAATCGGTCGGCTGGCTGGGAGAGGTCCACCCGCAGATCGCCGCCGACTGGGAGATCGACCAACCGGTGGCCGCGTTCGAACTCGATTTCGACGCCGCCGCCGAGCGCGCGGCGCAGACGACCGCCTACGAAGACGTCACCAGCTTCCCGGAGGTGCGCGAGGACCTTGCCGTGATCGTCGAGGACTCGGTGTCGGCGGCGACCGTGGTGGCCGTTGTCAAGCGGGCCGGTGCACCGCTGCTGCGCGCTGCGCGCGTGTTCGACGTGTACCGCGACGCGGACCGACTGGGAGAGGGCAACGTCTCGCTGGCGCTGTCACTCGCCTACCGGGCCGGCGACCGGACCCTGACCGACGAGGAGGTGGCGGCTCAGCGCCAGGCGATC
Source organism: uncultured Solirubrobacterales bacterium (assembly GCA_963737535.1). Lineage (GTDB taxonomy): Bacteria > Actinomycetota > Thermoleophilia > Solirubrobacterales > Solirubrobacteraceae > Palsa-465. Next base: position 186,028 of record CAVTTU010000025.1, on the reverse strand, counting down.
GTGAGGGCACTGGACGACGAACTGGGGGGCAGGGTCCGTGACTCGTAGCGTGTCTGTGTTCGGCGCCGCCGGCTACGCGGGCGCGCTGTCGGCTCGGCTGATTCACCGCCATCCCGAGTTCGAGCTAACCGCCGTGACCGGACGCTCCGACGTAGGGATACAGCTCGATGAGCTGTATCCACATCACCGGGTTCCACTCGTCCTCGAGGAGCTCGACCTCGATCGCCACGGCGAGGTCGATGCCGCCATCGTCGCCTACCCGCATGGCTCGGCCGCGCCGCTCGTCGCCGAGCTGCGCCAGCGCGGGGTCCGCGTCGTCGACCTCAGCGCCGACTTCCGCCTGCGCGATCCCGCCATCTACGCGGAGTGGTATCGCGAGCACCCGGCGCCCGAGCTCATTGACGAGGCGGTGTACGGCCTCCCCGAGCGCTACCGGGCGCAGATCGCCGGCGCCGATCTCGTGGCCAATCCCGGTTGCTACCCGACCGCCACGCTGCTCGCATTGGCTCCGCTGGCTCGGGCCGGACTGATCGACGACGTCGTGATCGACGCCAAATCCGGAGTCTCGGGCGCGGGGCGAGGGGCCAACGACAAGACCCACTTCGTCACCGTCGACGAGAACGTCAACGCGTACGGCGTACCCCGGCACCGTCACACGCCCGAGATCGAGCAGGAGCTGGCCGTGCTCGGGGCCCCGCTCCGTGTGACCTTCACTCCGCACCTGCTACCGCTCGACCAGGGCGAGCTCGTGTCGTGCTACGTCAGCCTGAGCAACGGCGAGCCGCCCGATCTCGTGGAGCTCTACGAGGACGCCTATCGCGACGAGCCGTTCGTCGAGCTGTCCGAGGGACCGCCGGGGGTGCGTGCGGTGCGAGAGACCAATATCTGCCGCATCAGCGTGCACACCGATGCCCGGACCGGCAAGGTCCTGGTCTTCGGGGCCATCGACAACCTGTGGAAGGGAGCCGCCTCGCAGGCGGTCCAGAACCTCAACCTGATGTTCGGCCTGGACGAGGGGGAGGGGATCCGGTGAGTCCTCCCAAGCCCGCCTCGGGTAGCGGCGCCTCGCCCGCCGCGCCGGACACGATCTTCACCTCGCGCTGGATCGACCGCCCCGAGCCGGCCACCGAGCGTCCCGCCGGACTGCCGGCCGGCTTCCGCGCCTCGGGGGTGGCATGCGGGATCAAGCCGAGCGGCGATCTCGACCTGGGCATCGTGGTGTCCGATGCCCCCGGAACGACCAGCGCCGCCCGGTTCACTCGGTCCGGGACATTGTCGGCGCCCGTGTTGCTGACGATGGAGCGATGCCGGCTCGAAGGGATCCGTGCCGTGGTCGTCAACTCGGGCAACGCCAATGCCGCCACCGGCCGCCGGGGTCTTGACGACGCGACCAAAATGCAGGGCGCTACGGCGCTCGTGTCCGGCGTCGGCTCCGAGGCGGCGGTCGCGGTCGCCTCGACAGGGGTGATCGGCGTCCCGCTGCCGATGGACGCGATCATGCGCGGTATCGGCGACGCCGGCCGCACCCTTCGCCCCGACGGCGAGATCGACTTCGCCCAGGCGATCCGGACCACCGATGCGTTTCAGAAGCGTGCCTGCCTCGATGTTCGCCTGAATGGAGGCACCGTCCGTCTCACCGCCCAGGCCAAGGGGGCGGGGATGATCTCGCCCGGCTTCGCCACGCTGCTCGTGTTCGTCCAGACCGACGCAGCGATGTCGGCCGAGACATGCGATCTGCTCCTCGGGGTGACTGTCAAGCGGTCGTTCGAGCGCATCAGTGTGGATGGGCAGCTGTCGACCAGCGACACGGTGATCCTCCAGTGCAGCGGCGAGTCGGAAGTCCAGATCGAGCCCGAAACCGAGGACGAGCTGCGCTTTGGCGAGACGCTCGACGCGTTGCTGCGCCAGCTCGCCCTCAACGTCGCTCGCGACGGTGAAGGGGCGCGGCGAGTCGGCCGTGTCGTGGTGCGCGGCGGCGAGGAAGCCCTGGTCAACCGGGTCGCCAGGGCCGTGGCCGACTCGTCGCTGGTCAAGACCGCGCTGTACGGTGGCGATCCAAATTGGGGTCGGATCGCGCAGGCAGTGGGAATGGCCACGCCAGGTATGGCCCCGCTGGACTTGGAGATTGCCATCGAGGGAGTCCAGGTTTGCGCCCACGGCGCCTACGTCCCCCACGACGCAGACGCGCTCGCGGCGGCCGTCAAGCGCGACGAGGTTGAGTACGAGATCGGTCTGCCCGGGGCGGGAGTCGAGACCGAGCTGTTCTTCTCCGATCTCGGGCACGAGTACGTCACGATCAACGCCGAGTACACGACGTAATGACCGCAGGGGCCCGGAGTTACGCGACGACGGCGGCGGAGACGCTGCTGGAGGCGCTGCCCTATATCAGGGAGTTTCACGGCAAGACCGTGGTCATCAAGTATGGAGGCGCGGCGATGACCGACGAAAAGCTGAAGTCGGAGTTCGCGCGCGATGTTGTTCTGCTCAAGTACGTGGGCATGAATCCCGTGATCGTCCACGGTGGCGGCCCCGACATCACGAGCTATATGCAGCGCCTCGACCTGCCGGTGCGGTTCGTCGACGGCCTGCGCGTCTCGGACTCGGCCACGGTCGAGGTCGCCAAGATGGTCCTGGTTGGCAAGGTCAACAAGGACATCGTGCTGCTGATCAACCGCCACGGGCAGCCGGCCGTGGGACTGTGCGGTGATGACGGTCTGCTCTTCCGAGCCTCCCGCCAGTCCTCGCCCAGCGGCCAGGACATCGGCTTCGTGGGCAAGATCGAACGAGTCGACGTCGATCTGCTCAACCACATCGCCCAGGACTACATCCCGGTCGTGGCCAGCGTCGGCGCCGATCGCGAGGGCAATTCCTACAACATCAACGCCGACGAGGCCGCCGGTGCCGTTGCGCGGGCGCTGTGCGCCTACAAGGTGATGTTCCTGACCGACGTCCCTGGCTGGCTGAGCGACCCCGACGACCCCGCGAGCGTTATCTCCCAGGCCACCGTGGACGAGGTCACCGAGCTGATGCCGACCATCGCCGGGGGGATGCGGCCGAAGCTCGCCGCCTGCCTCGACGCGATTCACGGCGGCGTGTCGTTCGCCCACATCGTCGACGGGCGCGTACCGCACTCGCTCCTGCTCGAGCTGTTCACCGATGCCGGGCAGGGAACCAAGATCGGACCGGTCTCATGAGTGTGGCCGAGCTTCAGGAGCTCGAACGCGACAACGTGATGGCCACCTACGCGCGCAACCCAGTCGAGTTCGTGCGCGGCTCGGGCTGCCGCCTGTGGGACGATGCCGGCAACGAGTACCTCGACTTCCTCGCCGGCATCTCGGTGCTCAACGTCGGCCACTGCCACCCCCGCGTGGTCGAGGCCGTGTGCGACCAGGTCGGCCGCCTGACCCACGCGACGAACCTGTACTACACCGAGCCCGGCGATGCGACTTGCCGCGGCCCTTGCCGGAAGCTCGCTCGGTGGCAAGGTCTTCCTCTGTAACTCCGGCGCTGAGGCCAACGAGGCGGCGATCAAGCTGATGCGCCGGGCCCGCTCCGGCGGCAAGGTCATCGTCCTGGAGGGCGCGTTCCACGGTCGCACCTACGGCGCGCTCTCAGCCACACCCCAGGAGTCCAAGCAGGCACCGTTCGCGCCGCTGGTGCCGGGCTTCGTGGTCGTGCCCAAGGATCCGGAGGCCTTGGCGCGCGCGGTGGACGACGACACTGCCGGGGTCCTGCTCGAGCCGATCCAGGGCGAGACGGGGATCAATGTCCTCTCCGAGGAGTTGGTCCTGGCCGCTCGCCAGGCGTGTGACCGGACCGGGGCCACGCTCGTGTTCGACGAGATCCAGACCGGCATGGGACGCACCGGGACGTTGTGGGCGTATGAGCAGACCGGCGTCGTGCCGGATGCGCTGACCACGGCCAAGGCACTCGGCGGCGGCCTGCCGATCGGGGCGCTGGTGACCGGCCCGCACCTGGCTGACGTGCTCCAGACTGGCGATCACGGCTCGACCTTCGCCGGCGGCCCACTCGTCTGCGCGGCCGCCCTGGTCGCGCTCGAAATCTGCTCGGAGCCCGAGCTGTTGCACAGCGTCCAGGTGCTCGGCGGGCGCCTCGCCGCGGGCCTGGCCGAGCTGCCGTATGTCGAGGCGGTACGCGGTCGAGGACTGATGCTGGCCATCGATGTGGCGCGCGGAGTCGACGCGCCCGAGCTCGCGCGCCGCGCGTTGCTGGAGCAGCGGCTGGTCGTGAACGCCACCGGACCGGTCACGATCCGCCTCGAACCGCCGCTGGTGGTCAGCGAGAGCGAGATAGACGAGGCTTTGCGGCGGCTTGCAGCGTTGGCGCGATGACCGATCTGCTGCCGCCGGACGGGATGAACCTGGCGCGCGTCGGCCAGGCGCTGGCCAGCCATCTGGAGATCGCCGAGCGGGGGTCCGGCGAGGTCGATCGCACCTTCTATGACACCTTCGACGGGCTCCTTCACGAACGGGCGCTCGTATGCAGCTACGAGACGGGCCAGCTGTCGCTGATCGACCTCGACAACGGCCAGGTCGTGGCGGCGAGCCGGATGGTGCCACCGACGGGGCCGCTGCTTGCCCGTGATCTGGTTGCGGGTGGCCTCCGCGATGCACTGCTCCCGATCATCGACCTGCGGGCTCTGCTGCCCCTCGTCCACATCCGCGCCCGGGTGGCGGCGCTCAGCGTCCTCGACGACGCGCAGAAGACCGTCGTGCGCGTGACGCTGGAGGAACCGGCGGTGGTCGCCTCCGGGTCGCGGCGCAGGACGCTACGCCGGCGCGTGCGGCTGACCCCGGTGCGCGGCTACGAGGATGAGCTCGACACGGTCATCCGCGCGCTCGAGCTCGAGCTCGGCTTCCGGCCGGCCGACCAGACGCTCGTCGACGAGGCGGTCCGGGCCACCGGAACGAATCCGGGCGGAGTATCGGCGAAGATCGACGTGCCCCTCGAGCCCGCCCAGCGCGCCGATGAGGCCGCCTCGGCCGTGCTGAAGCGGCTGCTCGACGTGATCGAGGCCAACCTCGAGGGCACGATCGCCGACCTCGACAGCGAGTTCCTCCACGATTTCCGAGTCGCCGTGCGGCGGACGCGATCCGTCCAGCGCGAGCTTAAGGGCGTATTCCCGCCGCCGGATCTGACGCACTTCCGCGCGGAGTTCCGCTGGCTCCAGCAGATCACCGGAGACTCCCGCGACCTTGACGTCTACGTGCTCGAGTTCGACGAGTACCGCGCCATGGTCCCGCCGGCCATGCACGCCGACCTCGACCCACTCCTCGAGGTCCTGGGCGCGAGGCGCAGGAGGGCCCGAGCCGAGATGGCCGAGGCGCTGCGCTGCGACCGCGCAACCGCGACCCTGGCCGGCTGGTCGTCCTTGCTCGACCGCCTGCCGATCATCTCGCAGCGAGATCGCCCCGACGCCGGGCGGCCAATCGCCGCGCTTGCGGCCGAGCGGATCGTCAAGGTCTACCGGCGCATGGTGAAGATGGGCCGGGCGATTGACGACTCCAGTCCACCCAGCGACTACCACGAGCTGCGCAAGAAAGGGAAGGAGCTCCGCTACCTGCTCGAGCTGTTCGGGGCCCCTCTTTACCCGGCCGACGTGGTCAAACCGATGATCAGGACGCTCAAGGCACTGCAGGACGTGCTCGGGCGCCACCAGGACCGCGAGGTGCAGGTGGCCATGCTGCTCGCGCTGCGGGATGACGTCGCCGCCCTCCCCGGCGGCGCGGCGGCGCTCATGGCCACGGGCGTACTGGTGGCGCGACTCGGCGAGGACGCGCGCGCCGCGCGCGCCGAGTTCGCCGGCACGTTCAAGGAATTCGCCGGCAAACAGCAGCGCCACCTCGTGAAGGAGACGTTTGGGTGAGCAAGGTGCTCGCCACCTACAACATCAAGGGAGGCGTGGGCAAGACCTCGGCGGCGGTGAACCTCGCCTACCTCGCCGCCCGAGACGGCTTTCCCACCCTGGTCTGGGATCTGGATCCGCAGGGCGCGGCCACCTACCTGTTCCGGGTCAGGCCGAAGGTCCGCGGCGGCGGGCGCCGCCTGGTGCGGCTGCGCACGGACGTGACCCGCCTGATCAAGGGGACCGATCACCCCGGACTCGATCTGCTTCCCTCGGATTTCTCCTACCGCCACCTGGACCTCGTGCTCAATCGCTTCAAGCGCCCAACGACGCGCCTGAAGCGCGTGCTCGAACCGCTCCGGGACGAGTACGACTACGTGATCCTCGACTGCCCTCCCAGCATCTCGCTGGTGTCCGAGAGCGTGTTTGAGACCGCCGACGCGCTGCTCGTCCCCATCATTCCCGCCACGCTGTCCTCGCGCCCCTTCGAGCAGCTCTCGGAGCTGGTCAAGGACGGGCCCCAGATCCTCGCGTTCTTCTCGATGCTGGAGGTCCGCAAGGAGTTGCACCGCGAGGTCATGGCGCAGCTGCGCTCGACGCACGGAGTGACGATGCTGGGCGCCGGTATCCCCGCCGCCGACGAGGTCGAACAGATGGGGGTCGAGCGCGATGTGGTGGCCGCGTTCGCCCCCGGCTCCCGCGCGGCCCTCGCCTACGAGGCCCTGTGGTGGGACGTGAGTCGGCGCCTCGACGAGAACTGATCCCAATACGCTTCAGCACCGTGTTCGAACCAATCACCCGCCAGACCGCCTCCTACGAAGCCGATCCAGAACATGTCCATCGCGTGCTGCTCCTCTACAGCGGCGGCCTCGACACGAGCGTGATGCTGAAGTGGATCCAGGATCAGTACGGCGCCGAGGTAGTGGCTCTGACCGTCAACCTCGGACAGCCGGGGGAGGACTTTGAGGTCATCCGGGGCAAGGCGCGCCATCTCGGCGCGCTCGAATCGCACGTCGTCGATGCGCGCGAGGAGTTCGCCCACGAGTACGTGCTCCCCGCGATCAGGGCCAATGCCGTCTACGGCCTGGGGTACCCGTTGTTCACCGCGCTCGGCCGGCCACTGATCGCCAAGGTGGCCGTGCAGCACGCCCGCGAGGCAGGTTGCGACACGATCGCCCACGGCTGCACTGGAAAGGGCAACGACCAGGTGCGGATCGAGTCGACAATCGCCGCGCTTGCCCCGGAGCTGAAGGTGATCGCCCCCGTGCGCTCGTGGCGCGATGGGGCGCGAGGAAGAGATCGCCTACGCACGGGAGCACGGGATTCCGGTCAAGGGCGGCACCGAGGTGTCGCCGTACTCGATCGACGACAACCTCTGGGGCCGCTCGAGCGAGGGCCGCTGGATCGAGGATCTCTCGCAGGCCCCCCACGACGACGTGTTTCAGCTCGTCACCCGCCCCGAGGAGGCGCCCGACGCGGCCGAGGTGGTGACCATCGAGTTCGAACGCGGAGCGCCGGTGGCCCTCAACGGCGAGCGTCTCGGCCTGGTGCAGCTCATCGAGCGTGCTGGAGAGATCGGGGCACGCCACGGCGTTGGAATCGTCGACCAGATCGAGGACCGGATCGTCGGGCTGAAGGTCCGGGACATCTACGAGGTGCCGGCGGCGACGATCCTCCTGCTGGCGCATCGCGAACTCGAGGCGCTGGTTGGCACGATCCACCAGAACCAGTTCAAGCCGATGCTCGAGCAGAAATGGAGCTATCTGGTCTACTCCGGGCTGTGGTGGGAGCCGCTGCGCAGCGATCTCGACGCGTTCATGCACGCCGCCAACGAGCAGGTGACAGGCTCGGTCACGATCCAGCTCTACAAGGGCTCGGCTCGAGTGGTCACCCGCTCCTCGCCGAACGCACTCTACGACGCGCAGCTCGCCACCTTCAGCGAGTCGGGCGGCCTCTTCTCGCAGGACGCTGCGCCTGGCTTTGTCGAGCTGTGGACGCTGCAGTCGCGTATGGCCTGGCGGGTTCGAAACCGCGACGACGGCCAGTAGCGTTCCCGGCGAAATGAAAGACCCCGGAGCTGAGCATCCGCTTCAGGTCGAGTCGGTCTCGAGCTCGCCGCTGGGGGAGGACCGGCTCGTGGTCCGGATCGAGGGACGCTGGGAGGGTCGCAAGCGCCCGCACGTCGACGAGGCGATGCTGGTGGTGGAGAACGAGGGACGGCGCCACCGGTTCCCCGTGATTCCGCAGGAGGGCCAGCCCAAGCGGCTCAAGCGGCACGAGTCGTGGTCGGGAAGCTTCGACCTGCCGTCGTGGCTCGGAGACCACCTAAAGGGCCAGACCTCGTTGCGGCTGGGCGATGCCACGATCGCGCTGCCGGCGGAGTCGTTCGGGCGGCCCGAGGGGAGCGGCGAAGCCGCCGCACTGCGCGCCGAGGTGGCGCGCCTGCGCAACGAGCTGGCGGCTCGCGCGGCCGACCAGCGGGCGGCGCTGCGCGAAACCGCGACGCTACGGGGCGAGCTCGAGCGGTTGGCCGACGAGCTGGGGCGCGTGAGAGCCACCGCCGTCGCCGCGGACGGCCTCGAGCAGGCCGAGGAGCTGCTCGCTCACGCGAGGGAGCTGCGCAGGTTGCTGGCGACCGAGGACTTGAGCACGCCCTCGGACGAGAGCTAGTAGCCCAGATCCGTCCGCGCCGCCGCCTACCGTCGCGGCATGAGCGAACCGCCTGGCCTGCCATCCGTGCTGGGCATCGAAGCCGTCGAATGGCTCGGCCAGGGCGCCGAGAGCCTCACCGTTCGCGTCGGCGGGCGGTGGCGCAGGCGCCGGCCGACGATCAGCGGCCAGCCGCTGCTGGTGATCGAGGCGGGTACGATTCGCCAGCGGTTTCCGGCTATGCCCGAGCCGCCGGGCCTGACCGGCGCGGCGCCCGGAGCGTGGCAGATGAGCTTCTCCGTCCCGTCCGCCCTGGCCAGGCGGTCCGGCGCGCGTGCCTGGTTGCAACTTGGCTCGGTCGTTGTGCCGTTGCCGGTGCCCGTGGCCGATGAGCCGTCGCCACCCGACGATGAGACGCTGGCGCAGCGACGGATTCGCGCCGCCGAGCTCGCCGCCGAGAGCGCGACCCACCGCGTGGCCGAGGCCAGGGCCGACGCGCAGCGGTTGGCCGATCGCGCGGCCGAGCTCGAGCGTGAGCTCGAAGAGCAGACGCAGCTGGCCCGGACACGCGACCGCGCGCGGCGCGCCGCCGAGCAGCGCGAGCATGCCGAGCGAGCGCTCCGGCTCGAGCTCGAGGAGCGTTTGGCCGTGGGCGGAGTCCCGCCACCGCCCCGCAGCGATGCCGGTGATCGTGCCCTGCGGATCGAGGAACTCGAGGAGGAGTTGACGCGCCTGCAGAGAGACGCCGACGAGGCGCATCAGGTCGCCGGGGCCGCGGAGGTCGCCCGCCGGCACGCCGAGGAGCGGCTCGCCGCGCTGGGCCAGGCGCGCACGACGCAGCCGTTCGCCGAGTCGCTGCGGGCCGAGCTCGGACTGGTGCACGGACTCGAGCCGGTGGCGGTGGCTCCGGTGAGCGCGCCGCACAACGCCGTCGATCGACGGGAACTCGATCGCGAGCGCGAGCTGATCGCGAACCGTCGAGGCCCGCGCACTCTCCCGGCATCCGATCCCAGGTTGGCTGCGACGCTCGATGAACTGCGGGCGGAGCTGGCCGGATTGCATGAGCAGATAGCGCACGCGGTGGCAGAGCGGGCGAGGGCAGAGACCCGAGCGGCCGAGCTCGAGCGCGCGCTGAGCGAACGCTCGGCGCGATCGGCGCAGATTCTTGGGGTGATCGAACAGCTGCGGACCGAGATCGCCCAGGCACGGGCGGGAGCCGCGCAGCCAGAGCCGAAACCCGAGGCGCCGGAGCCGAACGCGCCCGGGCCGGAGGAGGCCGACCGGGCCGGAGGAGGCCGACGCGCCCGCGCCGGAGGAGGCACAGACCCCGTCCGTGTCGGCCGCGGCGCCTCCCGTTTCACCCCTTGAGCCCAGCGTCTCGGCGGGCCCGGTCGACGCCGAGCGGCTGGCGGCGGCACTGACGCGGCTGCGCGAATCGGCGCCGGCGCCCGAGCCCACCCCAACCGTGGGCCAGCCCACTCTGCGGGGGGCCCGCTGGTTGGCGCCCGCACTACGGACCGTCGCGCGCCGTGATCCGGACGACGCCCCCGCGCTCCTGGCCGCGCTTCTCGTGGCCTCGGATGAAGAGGCGCGCGATGTCGCGGACCTGCTCGCGCTGGGACCGGTTCGGCGTCGATGGCGCGTCGGATTCACCCGACTCCGAGGCCGACGGGAGAGATTTGCCGCTCTGCGTCAGCTCCTGCGGACACCCGTCGCTCTGCCGGACATCTCGCTCGAGCCGCAGCTCGCCTTCGCCCTGACCGCGGCCATGATTCGCCCGCGCTGGACGGCCGGGGAACGGTTCACACTGGCCTACGCCGCCGGGCCGTACATGCACATCCGCGACGGCAGCCCCGCGTCGGTGACCGCCGCGCCGCTCGTCGCGGTGGCGACCACGATCATCTGCCCGCCCGAGGCGTTGATGGGAGTCCTGGCCGGCGCGGGCCCGGCCGGCTCAGACGTGAGTATTCACGGCCAGCAGCGCCCGCTGGAGCTCGTGCAGGCATGGCTTCGGCGCGCACAGAGCAGCTGAAGACGGCCTGGTACCGTGCCCGCGTGTGCACGGAGCGACAGCGGGACCGACGGCGCGCAGAGGATGAACCCAACCGACCCTCGTTGGCTTACCCGGAGCCAGTTCCTCAGGGCAGCTGGTGTCGCCGCCGCTGGTCTTGTCCCGGTTGGAGCAAACGCCCCGGGAGCGGTTGCCGGGCCGCGTGATGGTCCGTGGGACCCGGCGGCCGCGGCGGCATCCGGTGGCGCCGGTCCGATCCTCTCGTTTCGCTCGCGACCGGACCTCCGTCCTCCTCGTGTGACCGTCAGCCGCGGTCACGAGGCGGTTCCGAACTCAGCCGCCGCGTACTGGTTCCTGGCGCCCGGCAGAGCCGGCGGAGTGCAGACCGGCCCCCTCATCGTGGGCGAATTCGGAAGGCTCGTGTGGTTCAGGCCCGTGCCGTCGAACCGGTTTACCATGAACTTCAGGGCGCAGCGGTACCGGGGCAAGCCGGTACTCACATGGTGGGAGGGCGCAACCCTGGGTCATGGCGAGGGAGTGATCGTCGACGCCTCCTACCGGGAGATCGGACGGGTGCGGGCGGGGAACGGTCATACCGTCGATCCGCACGAGTTCCTGCTCACCCCGGAGGGCACCGCGCTGATCACCTGCTCGCCTTCGAATGTCTCCGCCGACCTGTCGTCGGTCGGTGGTTCGAAGGACGGCCAGGTGGCCGAGTCGGTCGTTCAGGAGGTCGACGTGGAGACCGGGCGTGTGCTCCTCGAATGGCGAAGCCTCGAGCACGTGTCCGTCTCCGAGTCGTACATGCAACCCGGCGGCCTCTACGACTTCATGCACGCCAACTCGATCGACGTGACCCCGGATGGCAACCTGCTCGTCTCGGGTCGCCACACCTGGGCGCTGTACAAGCTCGAACGAAGCACCGGTCGGATCATCTGGCGCCTGGGGGAAAGCGCAGCGACTTCTCCATGGGCGCCCACGCACAGTTCGCCTGGCAGCACGACGGTCGCTGGCTGGGCGGTCGGACGATCACCGTGTTCGACGATGGTGCGGCATTTTTCGACGGGCCGCAGCCCGCGCGCAAGACCCACTCGCAATCGCGCGGGCTGGTACTCGAGGTCGACGAGGCACACAGGACCGTCCGGATGGCCCGCTCCTACCTCCATCACCCACCAGTGCTCACGTACGGCTTTGGAAATATGCAGACGCTGTCCGACGGGAATCTGGTGGTTGGCTGGGGCGACCTACCGGTGTTCAGCCGGATCGCGTCTGACGGAGCCGTCCTCGATCAAGCCCATCTGCCGCCGGGATATGCCTCCTACCGCGCATACCAGCAACCATGGACCGGAACGCCGGCGCAGGCGCCGGCGCTGGCATCGAGGCGAGCTGCCGGTCGGCGCCGCAGCAGGCTGTACGCCAGCTGGAACGGTGCGACCGGTGTCGCCGCGTGGCGGGTGAGCACCGGACGGCGTCCGGGGAAGCTGCGTCCGCTCGGCCAGCTGAAGGCGCGTTCCTTCGAGACCGCCGTTGACGTCGACATCACCGGTGGCTACGCCGCCGTGACGGCGCTGGACGTCACCGGACGCGCGCTGGCCACCAGCCGGCCGGTCAGGCTCTGAGGTCCGCCCGGCTTGGCCGCTGCCCGCACAGAGCGGCTCAATTGTCGTGCGCCGGCACCCCGGGGCGGAAAATGTCCGCGCTCATGCCTATGCTCGGATCTGCCAGATGAGTCCGTCCTGCGCGCATCTCCACGTCCACTCCGAGTACTCGCTGCTCGATGGGGCGTGCAAGATCGATCGCGCTGGCCGAGCGCGCGGCGGCGTTCGATCAACCCGCTCTTGGGCTCACCGATCACGGCGTGATGAACGGCGCTGTCGAGCTGTTCACCGCCTGCCGCAAGCACGGGATCAAGCCGATCCTCGGTTGCGAGGTCTACGTGGTCGACGACCATGCCCGGCGGGCTCCCGGGCAAGCTCGACCGCTTCCATCTGACGCTGCTGGCCGCCACCCCGGCCGGCTACCGCAACCTGGTCAAGCTGTCCTCCGCGGGCTTCCTCGAGGGCTACCAGCGCGGCAAGCCGTCGGTCGATCTCGCCCAGATCGCCGGCACGCCGAGGGTGTGATCGCGCTCACCGGCTGCCTGCAGTCGCGCTTCTGCCAGCACCTGCTCGAGGGCCGCGCCGACGCCGCTCGGGCCCACGCCGATCGAGCTGCTGGCGGCCTTCGGCGCCGACAACGTCTACTTCGAGGTCCAGAAGAACGGCCTCGCGGCCCAGGACCAGGCCAACGAGGGCATCGTGCGGATCGCCCGCGAGGTGGGTCGGCCGCTGGTGGGCACCGGCGACGTCCACTACCTGCGGCGCGAGGACTACCACCATCACGCGGCGCTGCTGTGCGTGCAGACGAAGTCGACGCTCAGCCAGCCCAAGATCAGCTTCGAGACCAACGAGTTCTACCTGCGCTCCAACGACGAGATGGCCTCCGCCTTCTCCGAGTGGCCGGAGGCGCTCGCCTCGACGCTCGAGATCGCCGAGCGCTGCGACGTCGAGCTCGAGCTCGACCGGCAGCTGATCCCCCGCTATCCGACGCCGGACGGCGGCGACGGAGGGCGATTACCTGCGCACGCTGGTCGAGCGAGGGCCTGCGCCACCGCTACGGAGACCCGGTGCCCGCGGAGGCGCTGGAGCGGGCCCACTACGAGCTCGACGTGATCGAGCGGATGGGCTTCAACGCCTACTTCCTGATCGTCTGGGACTTCGTCAAGTACGCCAAGGACGCCGGCATCGCCGTCGGCCCGGGACGCGGCTCGGCGGCGGGCTCGATCGTCGCCTACTGCCTGCGAGATCACCGACGTCGACCCGCTCCGCTACGACCTGCTGTTCGAGCGGTTCCTGAACCCCGAGCGCGTGTCGATGCCGGACATCGACATCGACTTCTCGGTGCGCGGCCGCGAGCGCGTGATCCGCTACGTGACCGAGAAGTACGGCCAGCGAGTCGGTCGCCCAGATCGTCACCTTCGGCAAGATGTTCCCGCGCGCGGCCACCCGCGACGCGGCGCGCGTCCTGGGCCACGACTACGGCGCCGGCGACCGGCTGGCCAAGCTGATCCCCGACCCGATCATGGGCCGGCCGCCGAGCTTCGAGGACTGCCTGAAGCCGGGCGAGCCGCTGCGGGCCGAGGTCGACCGCGACCCCGTGGCCAAGCAGATCGTCGACGTCGCGCAGGGACTGGAGGGGATCGTCCGCAACTCCTCGATCCACGCCGCCGCGGTGGTGATCGCCGACCGGCCGCTGACCGACATCGTGCCGCTCCAGATCGCCGATGCCGGCAGCGACGAGAACGGCGAGAAGGTGTTCCGCACCGTCACCCAGTTCTCGATGAAGCCGGTCGAGCAGATCGGCCTGCTGAAGATGGACTTCCTCGGGCTGCGCAACCTCGACGTGATCGAGGATGCGCTCGACATCATCGAGCGCTCGAGCGGCGAGCGGCCGGACATGACCACGCTGCCGCTCGACGACGCCAAGACCTACGAGATGCTGGCCCGCGGCGACTCGATCGGCGTGTTCCAGTTCGAGTCCGAGGGCATGCGCGAGGCGCTCAAGAAGGTCAGGCCGACCGAGTTCGAGCACCTGTCGCGCTCAACGCGCTGTACCGCCCGGGCGCCGATGGACCAGCATCCCCACGTACGCGCGCGGCAAGCACAACCCCGAGACGGTCACCTATGCCGACGAGCGGCTGCGCCCGATCCTGGAGTCGACCAAGGGCGTGATCCTCTACCAGGAGCAGGCGATGCAGATCGCCAAGGAGATCGCGGGCTTCAGCGGCGCCAAGGCCGACGACCTGCGCAAGGCGATCGGCAAGAAGAACCGCGAGGCGATGGCCAAGCTCAAGCCGGAGTTCTTCGAGGGCTGCCGCGCGTCGGGCACCGAGCGAGCGCGTGATCGAGCAGCTGTGGACGACCAACGAGCGCTCGGCCGACTACTCGTTCAACAAGTCGCACGCGGCCTGCTACGCGCTGATCGCCTACCGCACCGCGTGGCTGAAGGCGAACTACCCGGCCGAGTACATGGCGGCGCTGATCTCCTCGGTGATGGACACCAAGGACAAGGTGCCCGTTCTTCGTCGCGCAGGCCGAGCAGATGGGCATCGCAGATCCTGCCGCCCGGACGTCAACCTCTCAGACCACGAGTTCGTGGTCGTCGACGGCAACATCCGCTTCGGGCTCGACGCCGTCAAGGGCGTCGGCTACGCGGCCGTCGAGGCGATCAAGCGCGCCCGCGACGAGGGTCGGCCCGTTCAGCGACCTGTGGGACTTCTGCGCGCGGGTCGACGGCCGCGCGGTCAACAAGAAGGCGATCGAGGCGCTGATCAAGTGCGGCGCCTTCGGCTCCACCGGCGCCTCGCGCAAGGGATGCTCGCCGGTGCTCGAGCAGGCCCAGGGCGCCGGGCAGAAGGCCCAGCAGGACGCGCTGATCGGGCAGGGCTCGATCTTCGACCTCGGCCGCCGCTGCGACGGGGCGGGGGAGGCGGCGGCGCGCGTTCGCCACGCCCAGCCACGCCCCGATCCCCCCCGCGGAGTTCGACCGCGCCGAGCTGCTGGCGGCCGAGAAGGAGTCGATCGGCCTGTTCATCTCGGCCCACCCGCTCAAGGAGGTCGGTGCGGCGCTGCGGGCCAAGGTCGACTGCTCGCTGGGCGATCTCGCGGCGCGCCGCGACGGCGACTGGGTCACGGTCGGCGGGATGATCACCGCAGGCCAAGCAGATCCGCACCAAGAAGGGCGACCCGATGATGTTCGCCACGCTCGACGATCTCGAGGCCTCGGTCGAGTGCTCGTGTTCGGCAAGACGCTGGAGGCCTGCGACGACGCGCTGGCCACGGACTCGATCGTCCTGGTCCGCGGCCGCGTCGACCACAAGGACCGCGACAAGACGTGCGTCGTCGCCCAGCAGGTCGAGCGCTTCGAGCCCAGCCGAGGGAGGTCAAGGCCGCGATCGAAAAGGCGGCCAAGGCGCTGCGCGCCGCCCGACCGCTGCGCCTGCGCCTCGACGCCACGGCGCTGCCCGCGACCATGCTGGGCGAGCTCAAGGACTGCTGGCCGGCTTCCCGGGCGAATCCGACGTGGTGATCGAGCTCAGCTGACCTCCGGCCCGCGCCGGCTGCGGCTCGGGCCGGAGTTTCGGGTTGCCCGTACGGCGCCCTGTAGGCCGAGCTCGACTCGCTGCTCGGCGAGGCGATCCTCACCGGCGCCCCCGAAGCCATAGCCGCGTCGGCCTAGGCGGGCCCGCGGCCGCGCCGGCGCGCCTGACCCGTGGGCGGTGCTCGGAGCGTCGGCGCCTCAGCTGGGCACCCAGGGTCCGTGCCAGCCGCCGTAGCGGCGCGACCAGCTCGTCGCCCTCGGCTCGGGCCCCACGACCCCTGCGCGTAGGGATGCAACCTCGGCGGTGCGTCGAGCAGCGGCTGCATGATCGCGCCAGGTCTGCTCGACCCCGTCCTGGCGGGTGAAATGGGTGCTGTCGCCGATCAGCGCCGCGTGGAGCAGGACCTCGTACGGCGTGGCGCCCTCGCCGCCCTCCTCGCGCGAACTCCATGTCCAGCGTGATCTCGCCGCGGCCCCCGGCGCGTCGGCGCGCTGGGCATCGAGCATCAGCCGGATGCCCGTCTGGGGATCGATCCTGAACACGATCTGGTCGGGCTCGGGGGCGCCGGTCGCCGAGGTCGAGGAAGTGCACCGTGGGCGGGTGCTTGAACACGCAGCCGCATCTCGGTCTGGCGCTCGGGCGAGCCGCTTGCCGGTGCGGATGAAGAACGGCACGCCCGCCCAGCGCCAGTTGTCGATCTCCAGGCGCAGCGCCGCGTACGTCTCGGTGGTCGAGTCGGCGGCGACGCCGTCGATCTCGCGGTAGCCCTCGTACTGCCCGCGAATGTAATGCTCGGGTCGGCGGTCGGCATGGCCCGGAACACGGCGTTCTTGACGTCCTTCAGGGTCTCGGGATCGCGCCGGCCGGCGGCTCCATCGCCGCCGTGGCCAGCAGCTGCATGAGATGGTTGACGACGACGTCGCGCAGCGCGCCGACCGGGTCGTAGAAGTGGCCGCGGTCTTCGACGCCGAACGTCTCGGCCATCGTGATCTGCACGCAGGCGATGTAGTTGCGGTTCCACACCGGCTCGAGCATGGTGTTGGCGAACCGCAGGTAGAGGATCTCCTCGAGTCCCATCTTGCCGAGGAAGTGATCGATCCGGTAGATCTGCGACTCGTCGAGATAGCGGTGCAGGCTCGGCGGCCAGCGCGCGTGCGGACGCGAGGTCGTGACCGAACGGCTTCTCAACGACGACGCGCTGCCCGTTGCTGGTCAGGTTGGCCCCGGCCAATCCCTCGACCACGGTGGCGAACAGTGACGGCGGGATCTCCAGGTAGAACGTGGGGTTCTCGAACTCCTTGAGCGCCTCGGCGAGGCGCTCGTACGTCTTGGCGTCGTCGAAATCTCCGTTCACATAGCGCAGGCGCTGCGCGAAGCGATGGAACACGTCCTCGTCGATCGACTCGCCGGTCGCCTCGATCGACTGACGCGCGTGGTCGCACAGGTGCTCGAGCGACCAGTCCTGTCGGGCGACGCCGATCACCGGACAGTTGAGGAGCCCTCGCCGATCGAGGCGGTAGAGCGAGCGAAAGGTCATCTGCTTGGCCAGATCGCCCGTGATCCCGAAAACCACCAGGGCGTCCGCGGTTTCTGTGTTCATGGTGTGCAACCTAACCGGTCAGCTGGTCCGGCGGCGGGCACGTGCCCGCGATGCCCTGCCCCGCTTGCGCAGCTTGAGGGCCAGCGCGACGTCGTCGGCGCTGGGAGCGCCGCCGTCCGTCCCGGTCTCCAGCACGCACGGCAGCTGGTCGAAGCGCGGCTCGGACAGGAATGCGGCGATGCCGCGTTCGCCGAGCTCGCCCTGCCCGAGGATCGCGTGGCGGTCGCGGTTGGACCCCAGCGCCGTCTTGCGAGTCGTTGAAGTGCAGCGATTGCAGCCGGTCGAGCCCGACGACGCGGTCGAACTGCGTCGAGCGTCTGCGGTCAGCCCGCGGGCGATCCGGACGTCGTACCCGGAGGCGAGCAGGTGGCACGAGTCCAGGCAGATCGCCAGCCGGGCGCCACCGCCGCCGGCCCGCAGCAGCTCCGCCAGCTCCTCGAACGAGCGCCCCAGCGTCCCGCCGGCCCCGGCTGTGTCCTCCAGGTGAAGCGGGCAGCGGTCGGACTCGCCGAGCGCCTCCTTGATCACCTTTCCGGCCCGCTTGATCGCCTGCTTCACGTTGCCCTGTCTTGGCCGAGCCGGGATGCAGGACGACGCCGCGGGCGCCGATGCCGGCGCCGACGCGCAGCGACTGGATCAGCGACGCTCGCGACTTCTGCGCGGATCTCGCGATCCTCGGAGGCGCAGTTGAGCAGGTAGACGGCGTGGATCAGCACCGCCTTGATCGGGCTGCCTCGCATCGCCTCCCGGAACGCGGCGAAGTCGTCCTCGCTGTAGGCCGTCGGCCGCCACATGCGCGGGGACTGGTTGAAGATCTGGATCGCCTGGCAGCCGCGCTCGGCGCCGCGCTCGATCGCCTTGCCAGACCGCCCGCCTGCGACACGTGGGCGCCGATTAGCATGGTGATGAGGTCTTTCATGCGCGTTCGCTTTGCTCCATCCCCCACAGGGGCCCTGCACATCGGCGGCGCCCGCACCGCGCTGTACAACTGGCTGCTGGCGCGGGGGCAGCGCGGCACGCTCGTGCTGCGGATCGAAGATACCGACCGCGAGCGATCGACGCCGGAGAACGTCGAGCAGATCCTCGACGCGCTGCGCTGGCTCAACCTCGACTGGGACGAGGAGCCCGATCTTCCAGTCCGAGCGCGCCGAGCGCCACGCGCGAGGTCCTGGCGCAGCTGCTGGCCAGCGGCCATGCCTATCCACTCGAGCGCGACCGCCGACGACGTCAAGGCGTACAAGGAGCGCCACGGCGCCGACCGCGGCTTTCGCGGCGAGCCGTAGGACGCGGGGGCCGTCCGGCTGCAGGGTGCCCGACACCGGCGAGACCGTGGTCGACGACGTCATCCGCGGCCAGACGCAGCTTTCCCAACGCGAGCCATCGACGACCCCGTGATCGCGCGCGCCGACGGGTCGCCGGTCTACAACTTCGCGGTCGCCGATCGACGACCTCGACGCCGGCATCACCCACGTCGTACGCGGCGAGGACCACCTCTCCAACACGCCCAAGCAGCTGCTGGTGCTCGAGGCGCTGGGCGCGACGCCGCCGACGCTACGCGCACCTGCCGCTGCTGCTACGGCCCCGACGGCAAGAAGCTGTCAAAGCGCCATGGCGCGGCATCGGTGCAGGAGCTGCGCGACGCCGGCTACCTGCCCGAGGCGGTCGACAACTACATCGCGCTGCTCGGCGCCGGCTTCGCCTCCGACGAGGAGTACTTCACGCTGGCACGAGCTGGCGCGAGCGCTTCCGCCTGGAGCGCGTCTCGAAGAACCCGGCGGTCTTCGACGAGCAGAAGCTGCGCCACATCAACGGTCTGCGCACTCCGCGAGCTCGGGATCGACGAGCTGACCGGCCGGCTCGAGGACGTTCACCGGCCGCACGGGCTGCGCGGCGCGGTCGAGATCTCCGCCGAGAAGATCCAGACGCTGGCGGACTTCTGGCCGCTGGTCGCGTTCCTGTTCGACGGACCGGCGGATGACCCGGCGGCGTTCGACAAGACGATCGGCGCGACGGCGGGGTGGAGGCGCTGCGGGCGGCGCGCGACGCGCTGGCCGGCGCCGAGCCGTTCACGCGTGGAGAACGTCGAGGCGGCGCTGCGCGGGGTCGTGGAGCGGCGCGGACCAAGCCCGGGAAGGTGTTCCAGCCGGTGCGCGTCGCGATCGCCGGTAACGACCGTTTCCCCCGGGATCTTCGAGAGCGTTGCGCTGCTCGGACGGGACGAGACGCTGGCCCGGATCGACCGCGCCTTACCCGAGCGTCGGGCCGTAAGGACTAAGATAGCGTCGGATACGCTAACCGGCACTCGGCATGCCGATAACAGGGCTCGTGCAAGGAGCTCTGGGATCGTGCCCAACGATCCAGTGCCAACGCGCCCGAACCGTGAGCCGACGGTGGCGTCTCTGGCGAGCGCTGAAGACAACCGTGCCAACTGATCCATACGCCGCGCGCGAGCGCCACCACAACGAGGGTCACGGCCGTCGTCTGACCGCGGCCTTCGAGGCGCTCGAGGCGTTCCCGGTGCTGGTCGAGTCGCGCAACCGCGTGCTGCGCCTGTTCGAGGCCGGCGAGCCGTCGACGGCCGACGTGGTCGCCGCCGTCGAGGCCGACGTCGCGCTGGCGGTCGCCGTGCTGCGGCTCGCCAACCAGGTCGACGGCCGCTCGCGCGGTCGGGTCGAGAGCGCGGTCAAGGCCGTCGAGCGTGCTCTCGCTCCGCACCGTGCACGCGATCGCCAGCCGTGCCCGGACGTTTGACTTCTTCGAGCGCACCGCCGTCTGGCAGGGGATCCCGGAGCGCTTCCGGCTGCACGCCGTCGCCACCCAGCGCGCCGCCGATCGGCTGGCGCGCGAGCTCGGCTACGAGGCCCGCGACCGCCTGATGGTCACCTCGCTGCTGCACGACATCGGCAAGCTCGTGCTCGTCCACGCCTACCCCGGCTATCCGCGCCAGGTCCACGGCGACGCCCGCACGCCCGAGGAGCGCATCCAGCGCGAGCGCCGCGAGCTCGGCGTCGACCACGCGCTCGTCGGCGGCGTCCTGGCCCGCCGCTGGGGGCTGCCCAAGTCGATCGCCAGCGTGATCGAGCGCCACCACGCCGAGGACTGCGACTGGCGAGGCCGCGATCGTGCGCCTTGCCGACATGCTCGCCCACTACGTCCTCGGGGGCTCGATCTCCCCGTCGGAGCTGCTCGCCGTCGCGCGGATCGTCGGCGTCACGCCCGGCCGAGCTGCGCACGGTGATGTACGACCTGCCGCTGCCCGACCTCCGGCGGGCGGCCCCGCCAGATCGACCCGTGCCCGATGTCCAGCCCGCGAGGTCGACGTGCTGCGCCGGCTGGCCCGGGGGATGGTCTACAAGCAGATCGCCACCGAGCTCGGGCTTTCGACCAGCACCGTCCGCACCCATCTGCACAACGTGTACGGCAAGCTCGGCGCCATGGATCGGGCTCAGGCGGTGCTGATCGCCACCGAGCGCGGCTGGATCTGACCGGCCAGGAGCGCCGGTTGGTCTGGTCAGCGATCTCCGTGGCGGTCGCTACGATCGCATCGGGCCAGATGATCTCGATCACCACGAAGTCGCCGTATGCGCTGAGCGCCCTGGTCGAGCTCCACCGCCAGGGTGGCGCCGGCCCGGTCCCGATCGCCGAGCTGGCCCGCCGGCGGAGACATCCCGGTGCAGTTCCTCGAGCAGCTGTTCGCCACGCTGCGACGGGCCGGGATCCTGCGCTCGCAGCGCGGGGTGAAGGGCGGCTACAGCTTCGCCCGGCCCAGCCACGAGATCACCGTGCTCGAGCTCGTCGAGCTGCTCGACGGCCCGCTCGGCCGGGGCGCCGACCGGCGTGTTCGCGCAGGCCGCCGCAGGCGGCGCGCGAGGTCCTGGCGGAGTCGACCGTCGCCGACGTCGCCGAGGCGCAGGCCCGCGCCAGCCGGCGCGCCGATGTACCACATCTAGAAGCGGTCCCGCCGTACGGGCGAATCCCCCGTGTTTATTGGGTTTCGACCGCTGGGGAACCGCTGCGAACCGCTGGTCTGAGGGTGCCGACTGTCGCGCAACTGTCGCGCACTAGGATTGCGCGTTCCCGAAAGCAACGGCGAGCTATTCGCTGGCCTGTGCGCCTCCGCCCGAGGCTGGATCAACGCCCGGTCTGCGCGTCCAGCGTTCTGCAGCCGCCATAAGCTGCGCGTGGACCGCAGGCCATCTCGCCTTGATTTCGGGTGTTCGGTTCTCGCCCAACTGTTTGATGTAACTCTTTTGTGGCATCTACAGCGCTGCGAAATGCCTGGACTCAAGTACGCCGAGGTCCTGCGAACGACAACAAGCAGATCTAGCCGCGAGCCACAGACGAGCTGGCCGAGCTCGCCATTCATCCGGTAGCGAGCACCACGAGTCGCGCGGATGAAGTCGTTGCGTGGTTCGTCGAGTTGCCGGTCAACGCGAGCGTTAACGTGTGTGACCCCGCGGAGACGCTGGGAATCGACACATCGGGCAGTCGGATTGGTCCGGCCGAGGATGTCGAGGAGGGCGGGATCGAGCAGCCCGTGCATAGGACTCGAGCATTAGTAACCGGTTTCCCGTCCAAATACAGGCTGACGCCTGAGTAGTTGATCGGCGATGAGGTGGGATTGTTGAAGCTGACACTCTCGACCTCAGGGTCGATCACGACAAGCTTGCCCGCACTCGACATGTCGATCGTGACCTGCTTGAGCGGGATTGCTGAGGACAGCGTGCCCGAGGCCGTCCCTGCTGGCAGATCATCATGGACTACCGAGGCCGAGAGCCCCGCCGGCCCTGTGGTCCCTCTAGGACCGGTGTCCCCTTTGCGTCCGACCAGCGGCGTTCCCGCTGCAAAATCACCAGCGGTAAGGGATTTTGCCTTTACCTTCGGGCCGGTCACCGCCCCATTCTTCAGTTGCTTGGTCCCCACGCTGTTCCGCGGCAACGATACCGCCGCGTATGACGTGCCCCCCAAGGCTACGAACAGCGCCAGATAGGCGATGACGTTTCTACGTACGTGATCAACCATGTTCGCCTCCACTCGCCAGATTGCTACCGCAGTATCAACGACGCGACAGGCGGCTTGGAAATACTTCGCCCTGGAAGCACCTCTTCCCTGGTCGGCACGCTTCGGGGTCAGTCCGGCCCGGCTAGATATCGGTCGATCGTCCAACGACCCTGAAGGAGTAGACGCCATCGGCCGCTCAGGCGGGCGATGTGGAGGGGGCAGCCAGCAACTACACGGTCGCGGATCAGATTTACACGCAGATGTCAGACAACTGCATGGTTATGGACTGATCGGCTCGGCGACATCCGAAGCGCGTCCTCCGGATCGGGGTGCGGCCGGCGCGGGTTGACGGCCGCTACTCTGCTTGACGCGTATCTGGCGCGCGCCGGTGAGAGCAGGCTCGCGCAGTCCAGTCCTGATCGGGTCGGTTGTAGTCGGACCAAAGACCCGCAGTTGCGGTAATCCCCCTTGTTTATGGGTTATTTGGCATGAACCACATCCAATCGCCACGACGATTGTTGTACAGGTCATGAACGCGCGGCGCGGCTCGGTCGTGGCCCTCCTGGTGGCTGCTCTCACCCTTACCGTCTTCGCGGCCGTCGCCGAGGCCCACGTCCCGAACGGGTTCGTGGGCGTGATGGTCGACGGCCCGCTATGGCCGACGACCGCCCCGAAGGTCAACCTATCGCGGCAGTTCGACAAGATGGTTGCCGACGGAGTCGAGAACGTTCGCGTCGTGTTCGACTGGCAGGCGGCAGAGCCCTACAAGAGCTGGAGCGATGTGCCTGCGTCCCAGGCCGCCGAGTTCACCGATGTGAACGGCGTCCCGATCAACTTCACGCAGCTCGACGAGATCGTTGGGCTGGCTGCGGCACGCCGGCTGAGCCTGCTCCCGGTGGTCCTCTACGCGCCGGGTTGGGACGCGGCAAAGCATTCGTCCAGAGTCTTCCCGATACCGCGCCGAGACGCTCCCTACGGCCGGTTCATGTCCGCTCTGGTGGAGCGCTACGGGCCCGATGGCACGTTCTGGCAGACCCATCATCGCAAGGTGCCGATCAGGATGTGGCAGATCTGGAACGAGCCCAACCTCAAGGTGTTCTGGGACAAGCAGCCGTTCCAGCGCAGCTACGTGTCGCTCCTGCGGGCCGCTCACAACGCGATCAAGCAGGCCGACCCGAACGCGAAGGTGGTGTTGGCCGGAATGCCCAACTTCTCCTGGAAGCAGTTGGCGGGGATCTACAAGATCCACGGGGCGCGCAAGCTGTTCGACGTCGTCGGAGTTCATCCGTACACCAAGCAGCCGCAGGGTGTGATCACGATCCTGGAGAAGGTGCGCAAGGTCATGGACCAGGCCGGCGATCGCGACAAGCCGATGGTCGCCGATGAGATCAGCTGGCCGTCATCGCTGGGCAAGACGAGTGGCAACGAGTTCGACTTCGCCACCACCGAGCGCGGACAGGCCAAGAACATCGCGGCCTTGCTTCCCATGCTCGGTCGCGACCGCAAGAAGCTTCGCCTGCTCGGCTTCGACTACTACACATGGGCCGGGAGAGAGGATCGGGGCGGGATCTCGTTCGACTTTGCCGGCCTGTTCCGCTTCAAGCACGGCAAGTTCGTGGCCAAACCCGCTCTTGGTGCCTTCCGCACAGCCGCACTGGCCCTGGAGGGGTGCAGGAAGAAGGGCCCAGTGGCCACGTCCTGCGTCAAGTCGGGGTAGCCCTCGCCGGTCGCCTTCTCGTAGGGTGGGGGTCGCATTGGCCCGAATCCCGACCAACATCGCCGAGCATGTCGGCCGCACGCCGATGGTCCAGCTCGCGCGGATGGCGCCGGATTCCGAGGCCCAGCTGTTCGCCAAGCTCGAAGCGCTGAACCCCGGGGGCAGCGTCAAGGACCGGATCGGCGTGGCGATGATCGAGGCCGCCGAACGCGAGGGGCGGATCGAGCCTGGTGTTACCACGATCGTCGAGGCCACCAGCGGCAACACCGGCATCGCCCTGGCCTTCGTGTGCGCGGCAAAGGGCTACAAGCTGGTCCTGACGATGCCGCAGGGGATGAGCCGCGAGCGCGAGGCGCTCCTGCGGCTCTACGGGGCCGAGGTCGAGGTGACCGAGTCGCTCGGAGGGATGGACGAGGCGGTCCAGGCCGCCCAGGCGCTGGCCTCGGGCGGCGACGTGTTCCTGCCCGACCAGTTCTCCAATCCCGCCAACCCCGAGATTCACCGCACGACCACCGGCCCCGAGATCTGGGAGACGCTCGACGGGCAGGTCGACGTTTTCGTGGCCGGGGTCGGGACGGGTGGCACGATCACGGGCGTTGGCGAGTTCCTCAAGGCCCGCAACCCGCGCTGCCGGGTGATTGCCGTCGAGCCGCGCACCTCGGCGGTGCTCTCCGGCGGGCGCCCCGGGCCACACAAGATCCAGGGCATCGGCGCCGGCTTCGTGCCCGAGGTCCTCAATTGCGACGTGATCGACGAGGTCGTTCCGGTCGACGACGAGGACGCGATCGAGACCGCTCGTTCCCTCGCGAGGCGCGAAGGCGTTCTGGCCGGCATCTCGGCCGGCGCCGCCGTGTGGGCTTCGCTCGAGCTGGCGGCGCGACCCGATCTGCGGGCCGCGCGGATCGTCACGATCCTGCCCGATTCCGGCGAGCGTTACGTTTCCACGCCTTTCTTTGCGCCCTGAGGGCGTCGGTACGCTGTGACCATGCGGGCGTTCGAGCTGATCACGGGTACGGCTGCCGAGATCCGGCGCGATGTCGCCGCGGCTCAGAGCCGCGACCCGGCCGCGGCCGGCGTCAGCTCGTTCGAGATCCTCGCCACGTGGCCGGGCGTCCATGCGCTTCTCGCTCACCGGGTCGCCCACGCACTCTACGGCGCCAGGGTGCCCCTGCTGCCCCGAGCCATTGCCTCGCTCGCCCGTTCGGTGACCGGGATCGAGATTCATCCCGCCGCCCGGATTGGCAACGGCTTCTTCATCGACCACGGTATGGGCGTGGTGATTGGCGAGACGGCCGAGATTGGCGACAACGTCACCCTGTACCAGGGCGTCACGCTCGGCGGCACCGGCTTCGCCACCGGCAAACGCCATCCCAGCGTGCAGGACAACGTGACGATCGGATCGGGAGCCAAGCTGCTCGGCCCAATCAACGTCGGTCATGGGTCGAAGATCGGCGCCAACAGCGTCGTCATCCACGACGTGCCGCCGAACTCCACCGTGGTTGGGAACCCGGGGCATCCGGTCCGCGTTGAGGGTCGTCGCCCCGAAGGGCCCGATGCCGACTGGGTGCATCTTCCCGACCCGATCGCCGATGCGATCAAGGGATTGGCCGGCCGGATCTCGGCCCTCGAGGACGCTGCCGATGCGGGTGGCGGTGCCGAGGTGCGCCCGCTCCGGCGCTCACCCGAGCCGGGCCGCTCGGCCAAGCCGGGCCAATCACCCGAGCCTGAACACTCACCCGAGCCGGGCCAGGGACACGGCGAGCCCAACCGGGCCATCGGTCCGAATCCTGCCGGCGGTTAGTGGTCGTCCACTAGGCTAGTCCTCGAGTTGCCCCTTCTGCGAGCCGACCAGCGGCGGCGGCGCGTCTGGGTCGGTGAAGTTACGACGCGCCTTGACCAGGTACAGCGGGCGCCCCTTGACCTCGTCGTAGATCCGTCCGACGTATTCGCCGATGATGCCGATCGTGATCAGCTGGATTCCCCCGAGCAACAACACGGTGATCGTGATCGCCCCGAAGCCGGGCAGGTAGGAGTGCAGTAGCCGCAGCACGATCACGATCGGGATGGCCACGAAGGCGAGGGTCGAGATCAGGAACCCGAGCAGGGTGGCCAGCTGCAGCGGACGGTCCGAGAACGAGGCGATGGCATCGAGCGAGAACCGCAGCATCTTGGGGACCGTGTACTTGGTTTCGCCGGCGTGGCGTGGATCGCGACGGTATGGCACCGCGGCCTGCGTATAGCCGACCCAGACGGTCATGCCGCGCAGGAACCGGTTGCGCTCGCGCATCGACAGCAGGGCATCGAGCGCATGACGATCGAGCAGCCGGAAGTCGCCGGAGTTGTGCTGAAGCTCGACCTGGGCCAGGCGATCGAACAGCGAGTAGAACCAGCGCGCCGTGGCCAGCTTGAAGCGCGACTCGCCCTCGCGCTGTTCACGCACGGCGTACACGACATCGCAGCCGCCGCGCCAATGGTCGAGCATCTTCAGGATCAGCTCGGGGGGATCCTGCAAATCGGCGTCCATCATCACCACGGCGTCGCCCTGCGCGTGATCGAGCCCGGCTGTCAGCGCGGTCTGGTGGCCGAAGTTGCGCGACAGGAAGACGACACGGACGCGTGGGTCGGCCTCGGCCAGGCGTTCCAGGATGCCCGCAGAACCGTCGGTCGATCCGTCGTCGACGAGGACGAGCTCGAAGGGCAGATTCTCCAGGGCACGCACACGCGCGAGTAGAACTCGTCGACGAGCGCCTCCTCGTTGTAGACCGGAGCGACGACACTGAGCAGCTGGAGCTCTCTGAGTCCGGTCCCCACGCTGCTATCGGAGCCGTTCACAATGGTCATGGTACGTCGCTACCTGTGGCTACGGTCCTCATAGCCCTGGAATGGTCAGGCCGTGGGGGAGGTAGCCGAGCATCTGGATGCCCAGCACGACGGCGGTCATGACGATCGCGACCCGCCACAGCCGCCTGTCACTGGCCAGCGCCGCGAGCGGCAGCAGCCAGTCGACGTACCACGGCAGCATCGCGCTCGCGGTCAGCAGCAGCGCCGCCGCCGTCCAGCCGGCGCCGTCGATCCAGTCGAGCTGACCGCGCCACACTCGGCGCACGAGCCACAGGAAGACAACGGCGAAAGCAGCGGCCAGGAGCAGTCCGGTGATGTGGCCGAGCGTCGGCATGCCGAGCCGGGTCGAGAGGACACCGGGGATGCTGTGCCAGTCACCCTCGCTCTGACCCTGCTGAACGGTGGAGATGAGGTGCAGCGGACCGGTGCCGAACACGGCGAAGGCCAGCGCGGCGAGGGCCGCCGCGGCGACCGCGGCTCCGGTCAGCACGTCGGCACGTCGCTGGCGCCTCCGGGGTCCGCCAGCCCCGGCGATCGCGAAGGGTAGGAACAGTCCCGCGGTCAGCTTAATCGCCGCCCCGACGATGATCGAGGCGCCCGCAGCCCGTTCGCGGTGGGCCAGGAGCAGGTAGATGCCGCCGATCAGCGCGGTCAGCATGAGCAGGTCGTTGTGACCTCCGCCCACGCCGTAGAGGACGATCAGCGGGTTGAGTCCGACCAGCGCAACCGCCCGCACGGGGTCGAGGCCGCGCAGCCGCGCGGCGTTCCACACAATCGCCACCAGCACCAGACTCGAGATGGCCGCGATCGCCTTGCAGGCGAGCGCACTCGCGGCGATCGAGAGCGGAGCGAGCGCGTAACTGAGGACCGTGAACAGCGGTCCGTAGGCCGTGGGCGTCGTCACCCACTTGGCGCCGATGAACGGGTAGATCGGGTCGAGCGCGATCGCATGAGGGCCCTGGATGTAGGGGTTGGCCCCGTACATGGCGCCGATCCGCGCGTAGGCCTGATAGCTGAACACATCGGTCGACAGCAGTGGAGGCGCCAGCAGTACGAGCGCATGCAGGGCGGCGATGGTCATCAGCACCGAGCGCGCCGAGAGCCGGTCCGCAGCGCGGGCGGCCAGCGTGTAGCACACGAACATCAGCGACAGCACGAGCAGCAGCATCCCGACGCCAAGCCCGAAGTTGGCGGAGCCGAAGGGTCCGGCAAGCCAGTTGGGAACGGGGCGGACCGACTCGGGAAGCAGCGAGTCGGTGTGGGCCGCCGCCACCGAGAGCAGGAGGCCGGTGACGATCAGCCCGACCAGCCCGACCTGGCCAGTCCACACGCGCGACGACGTGCCGCGCGAATCGAGCGCAGCTCCACGGAGGTCGAAGGCGCCGGTTTCGGGAGCAACGCCGAGCGGAGTGCGAATACTCATCGCGACAAGAATGCCCGCCCAGCCGTCGCGGCCGGTGTGGTCGGCATTGAAATTAGGTTAGGGGGAGGGGCGGAAGGAATGCAGATTACGCGACGAGATGGAATCAACCATCTACGGCGTCCCCACAGCCTCTCCTCGGTGGCCTGCCCGCTCGATCGCTGAGCGGGCGCTGCGCCGCAGCCGAGGCACCAGCCACATCGCCTCGAGCGCGATCCGCGTGGACATCTTGCTCGCCCCGACGGTGCGATCCGAGAACACGATCGGGATCTCGCGCACGCGGAACCCGGCCAGCAGCGCCCGGTAGGTCACCTCGATCTGGAAGACGTAACCCTCCGCGCGCACGCTGTCGAGATCGATTCCCTCGAGCACCGCCCGGCGGATGCACTTGAAGCCGCCGGTCAGATCCTGGACTTCGACCCC
The DNA here is from genome assembly GCA_963737535.1 of uncultured Solirubrobacterales bacterium. Taxonomy (GTDB): domain Bacteria; phylum Actinomycetota; class Thermoleophilia; order Solirubrobacterales; family Solirubrobacteraceae; genus Palsa-465. The sequence goes on along the minus strand of CAVTTU010000025.1, from coordinate 157,360 downwards.
CAGGATCTTGCGCGCATAGAGGCCGCCTCCGCGGCTGATCAGACGGCGAAGCAGCCCCCAATCTCTGACTCCGCCGCCGGCGACGTATCGGGATCCAAGCACGAGGTCGGCGTCCCTGGCGGCGTCGAGAAGCTGGGGGAGGTATCGGGGGTCGTGGGAGAAATCGGCATCCATCTCGATCACGAACTGGGCGCCGCCGCCGAGCGCCCGGGCAAAGCCGGCCAGGTAGGCCTGACCGAGCCCGCTCTTGGCCTGCCGGTGCAGCACCTCAACCGCGTCGTGCTCGGCGGCGAGACGGTCTGCGATGGCCCCGGTCCCGTCGGGCGAGTTGTCATCGACGACCAGGATCGCATGGTCGTCGGGGGCGTATGGCTCGAGCTCGGCCAGCGCCGCTCGAACGATCGCCTCGAGATTGTCCGCCTCGTTGTAGGTGGGTATCACGACCCATACCGTCGCCCGCATGGCTCACGCAGCGTAGACAGTGACTCCAAATTGGGACGCGCTCCGGCGCCGCGCGGCGGCCGACCGGTCCGCGTCTGCTTGACTGCAGCTGACCGGGGCACCCGGCATCATGCTCCGGAACAGTTCATGGACGACCGAGTCACTGCACTTCGCAATCGGCCGGGCACGGGTGTGCGCGGCCGCGCGCCTGCCCGGTCGCGCCGTCGAGTCGAGGCCCACCACCGACGGCGACGACTCGTGGCGCTGGGCATCGTCGCCCTCGTCGCGCTGATCCTCGGCGCCAACGCCGGTTCGAACCGCGGCGGTGGCGGACCTGTCGTCCACGTCCGAGCCCACGCGCCGGTGACGGCCTACTTCGTGCGACTGAACACGCTCGGCGGCGTCGGACCCGGGTCATTCGCCGGCGAGGAGAAGGCGGCCGAGAATGCGGCCATCAACCGAACCCTGGCGCGCACGCCGTACGTCCAGGTGGCGGGCTCGCAGCATCGCGAGATCGCCCTGACCTTCGACGACGGCCCGGGGCCATACACGCCCCAGGTCCTCTCCATCCTCCAGCGCGAGGGTGTGCCGGGCACGTTCTTCGAGGTCGGCGTCTCGGACCAGTACTTCCACGCTTCCACCACCGCGATCGCCGCCGACGGATATCCGATCGGCGACCACACCGAGAACCACTACGCAATGTCGCACCTGTCCTACGCCGGCCAGAAGGCGCAGCTACTCCAGCAGACGTCCACGATCGCTCACTACGGCGCCTCCTTCCCGAGACTGTTCCGTCCGCCCTACGGTCTGTGGGACCCCACCACGCTCAAGCTGCTCAAGCAGTACCACATGCTGATGGTGTTGTGGACGGTCGACACCAACGACTACACCCTGCCCGGCGTCGACGCGATCGTGCACACGGCCGTGTCCGGCGCCCGCCCCGGCGCGATCATCCTCATGCACGACGCCGGCGGCAACCGCACCGAGACCGTCGCCGCGCTCCCGAGAATCGTCTCCGATCTGCGCAGACGCGGCTACCGCTTCGTGACCGTGCCCAAGCTCCTGCTCGACAACCCGGCGCCGGCCAACCAGCAGGCCGTGACCGGGGCGGGTTAGCGGACGCGGCCGCGGCGCGGCCGGCGCGCGAGGCCGCCGGCGCGGCCGGCGCGCGAGGCCGCCGGCGGGACCCGCGCGCAAGGTAGGGATCAGCGTCGCACGTAAGCGACGCGATTCCAGCTCGGCTCGGGCGCGAGCTGAATCGGCTCCCCACCCCGGTCGGGCTGGATGTACACGAACGCGTTCATGTCCTCGTCGAAGGAGACGTCGAGTTCGCCCTCCTTGACCCGTTGGTCGAGCCACGCGCTGCGGAAGATCAGCCTGCGCAGCCAGTGGACCAGCGAGCGCTCGGACGGTCCGACCAGCTCGGGCCAGCAGTCGTTGACGTGCTCCCCGAGCGCCGAGGCCGGATCGGTGACCTCGCCATTCACCACCAGGTTGATCAGGTCCTCGGCTTCGTCCTCCTCGACCGACCCGGCTAGAAAGCCCAGCTTGCGGGCGGCCTGCTCGCAGCGCTCACGGAAATCACGTTCGTTGAACGTGAACCGGAGCTCGCCGTATTCGAGCACGAAGTCCTCCCCGGAGCTGTAGTTCCCGCGTCGGTACATAGCGGCGTCGGGATCATATTTAGGAATCCTCCCATCCGGCAGCGGATGAATGCGATGTTGCAGCCAGCCGGCCCTTTCGCCGCCATTCAGGTCCTGCGGCCAGGCAATTTAGCCCCTCAGGGGGGTGATCTTTGGGTGGCGCCGCCCTCTCAACAATATGGAGACTGATTCCCCCCTCATCCTGGTCGTCGAGGACCATCGCCCAACCCGCAAGTTCCTCGCCGACAATCTCGCCGTAGATGGCTACGAGCTCCTGGAGGCCGAGACCGGAGCCGAAGCCCATCGTCTGATGGAGACTCGTTTTCCGGACCTGGCGCTCATCGATCTCGGCCTGGCCGATCTCGACGGCCTCGATCTCATTCGGCGCGTCCGCGAATCCGACCGCATCGCCGGGCGCATCGACCCAGAGCTGCCGATCCTTGTCCTCTCCGGCCGTTCCGGAGACCTCGATCGGCTCCGAGGCTTCGACCGCGGCGCTGATGATTACGTCACCAAACCCTTCAACTACACCGAACTGCGGGCTCGCATCGGCGCCCTGCTGCGCCGCAGCCAGCGCCGCGCCGGCGGTCGACGGCTGCGGATCGGCGACCTCGAGATCGACACCGTCGGCCGCCAGGTCCGGCTCCACGGCAACCCGGTCCACCTGTCCAAGAAGGAATTCGGGCTGCTGCGAGCCCTGGCCGCCGACCCGACCCGTGTCTTCACGCGCGAGGAGCTGCTGCGCGGCGTCTGGGGCTTTCGGGTGCTCGGCTCGACGCGCACGCTCGACTCGCATGCCTCGCGCCTGCGCAAGAAGCTGAACATTCACGGCGATCAGCTCGTCGTCAACGTGTGGGGCGTCGGCTACCGGCTGGTCGATGGGGGGATCGAGTGATGCTGGGCATCGGTGGTTGGCTCGCCGCCTGCTGTGCGGCAACCCTGGCCGGCCTCGCCTGGCGCACGCTCGGCGCTCGGATGGAGGCCGTAACCCGTGCCTGTCACGAGCTGCGCGGCCCGCTGACCGCGGCACGCCTCGGCCTCCAACTTGGCGCCCGGTCCGGCGAGCTGTCCGCCGACCGCCTGCGGGCACTCGACCTCGAGCTCGGGCGCGCCGGGCTGGCGCTCGAGGATCTCGGCTCCGTCGGGACGCGACGTGGATCGACGCCTCGCATGGCGCCGGTCGACATGACCGAGCTGCTCGGCAGCTCGGTCGAGGTGTGGAGACTCGCGGCGGCCGCGCAGGCGCGCGAGCTGCGCGCCACCTGGCTCGGTCCGACGGTTGAGGTCCTGGGCGACCGGCTCCGCCTCGCGCAGGCGACCGGGAATCTGATCGCCAACGCGATCGAACACGGCAGCGGCATGATCGAGGTCCGTGGGAGCGCCGGCGGAGCCGGCGTGACGGTCGAGGTGCGCGACGATGGCCCCGGGCTGCCGGCACCGCTGCCCGAGCTGATGCGGCGCGCGCGCCGAGGGCGTGGTCAACGCGGCCGCGGGCTGGCCATCGTGAGCGCCGTCGCCCAGGCACACGGTGGACGGCTGAGGGTGGCGCCGGCGGGCGAATGCCGTACGCGGCTGGTGCTCGAGCTGCCCCGGCTGGGGACGGCGCGGCGGGTGGCCGAGCCCCGGGCGTAACCGAGCCCCGCGCGTAAACGTGAAACTCGACTCGCGAGGAGGGGCGAGTGTGACGAACACGGCGCTCCACGCCGTCAAGGTGAAACTCGCCCGGCTGCGGTCGGCGAGTGTGACGAAGACCGGCGGCTAGGGGCGCCGCCACCCCGCGCCACCGGACGCACACCCTCCGGACGGAACCTGCCGGCGCGTGCACGGGGTCAACCAGCTCGGCCGCCTGCACCAAATCGTGCAGCCGCAGGCGACGTCGAATTAAGCACCTTGAACGTGCGGGGAGCCACTGCCCACGGGCGTTTTGGCGCTCAGCGCCCCGTCCGAACCACCAAGTGGGGCGAGGTATGGGAAATGGGTTGCATTGTGGGGGACAGTGGGATAAAGTGGGCGACGCATGCGGAACCCGGGTGGCAGGGCTCCTCCCACCCAGCCACCCGGGTTCGGAATTCGGTCAGGCGAATGAGAAACCTTGATCTTCCGCGGAACCTTCGAACACGCGCTAGATGCGAAGCACCGGCTCACGGTCCCCGCGAAGTTCCGCGCCGCGCTGGCGTCGGGAGTGGTGCTGGCGGCTTCGCCGGAGACGAACGCCGACGCTCCCCGTTCGATCGCGATCTGGACGCCCGACAGCTACGAGGCGTACACGAGCGCGGTGTTGGCCGACCTCAATCCGCTGCTGCCCAAGTACCGCGACCTCGAGCGGTTCTTCTTCAACTTCTCCCATGACACCGAACTGGACTCGGCCAACCGCGTGATGATCACCCCGAAGCTCATCGAGTACGCCGGCCTCGGCAAGGAGGTCATCGTCACCGGTTCGGGGAAGTGCCTTGAGGTGTTCGATCGCGCCCGGTACGACGGCTACAGCGAAGACGTTCTGATCCGCGCTCCCGACATTGCAGCGAGCCTTGGCAACACTCCTTGACATGACACGCACGCATACCCCGGTCCTGGCCGGAGAGCTGATCGAGCTCGCCGATCCGCGCGAGGGCGAGGTGGTCGTTGACTGCACATTCGGTGGGGGCGGGCATGCGCGCCTCATCGCCGACCGCATCGGCCCGGCCGGCGTGCTGATCGGCATCGATCGCGATCCCATGGCCGAGGAACGGTTCGCCGAGCTGGCGGCCGAGGTGTCCTGCCACACGCGCTTCATCCGCGCGGACTTCGTCACTGCGTTGGGTCAGCTGCGGGAGGAACAGCTCGAGGCGGACCTGATCTATCTCGACCTGGGGATGTCCTCGATGCAGGTCGACACCTGGGCCCGCGGATTCTCGTACTCGTATGACGCCCCGCTCGACATGCGGATGGACCCCGAACAGGAGCTCACGGCGAGCGAGATCGTCAATACGTGGGACGAGCGGCGTCTGGCTCGCCTCCTGCGCGAATACGGCGAGGAGCGCTACGCGTCGCCGATCGCGCGTGGCATCGTGCGCACGCGCCGTCGCGGCGAGCTGCGCTCGACCCAGGAGCTCGTTGATGCCATCAAGAGCGCGGTGCCGGTCCCGGCCCAGTTCGCCGGCGGCCACCCGGCGCGAAGGACCTTCCAGGCTCTCCGGATCGCCGTCAATGACGAGCTCGCCCAGCTCGACGCCGCGCTTCCCGCCGCGTGGGAGCTGCTCCGTCCCGGCGGGCGTTTGGCGGCTATCTCCTTTCACTCGCTCGAGGATCGGCGCGTGAAGCGCTTTCTCGCCGACCGCGCGCGGGGCTGCATCTGCCCACCGGAGCTGCCGATCTGCGTGTGCGGCCGGGAGCCCGAGGCTGAGCTGCTGACTCGACGTGCCGTCGCTCCGACACCGGGGGAGGTTGCGGCGAATCCCAGGTCCAAATCCGCGCATCTGCGTGCGGCTCGCAAGCTGGAGGTCACCACGCCATGACACCCACCGCGATCACCCCGGCCGGACGCCGCATCAGCAAACGGAAATCGCCCGGCCACTCGACGACTGAAGGCCAGCCGCGTCCCGTCAGAGCGCCGACCGCACCGCGGACGCCTCGCCGCGTGTCCGGCCCCTCAACAGGCCGCGCCGGCACCGCGGCCCCGCGATCGAAACCGCCGCCCCGCGATCGAAGACCGCCGCCCGCGATCGAAGCGCCGCCGCGATCGAAGCCGCCGCCCGCGATCGAAGGCCGCCGCCCCGCGGGCGAAGGCCGCCGCCCAGCCGAAGCTCCGTACCCGGCCGGCGCGCCACCGTTCAACCAGGCATCTTGGGTCGATCTCGCTCCCGTGGCCGCGCCGCACGTCCGGTGCGGCTCGTCCGGCTCGCGAAGGGTCACTGCGCGATCGCGCCCGCGCCGCCGTTCAGGCGCTCCCAGACCATCCGTGGCTCGATCGGGTTGTCCGCGGCCGCACGTGGATTGCCGTTCTCTTCGTCATGCTCGCCGGCATCGTCGCGATGCAGGTCGAGGTCCTGAAGCTCAACAGGACGATGGGTCGCGCGATCGAGCAGGCCACCGCCCTGCAGAGTCGCAACGAGCTGCTGCGGGCGAGTGTCGCCTCGCTGGCCGACGATCAGCGCATCGAGCGCCTGGCCGCGGCTCAGGGCATGGTGATGCCGGCCCCCGAGGACATCGGCTTCCTGAGCGCCAGCCCGGCCAACGTCCCCCGCGCCGCGGGGCATATCCGCACTCCTGACTCCGACATCTTCCAGTCACTGCTGACCTCCAACGGTGGGATCGCCAGCACGCCCGTTCCGCCGGTCATGTCGAGGGACTCCACCACCAGCCACTCGACGAGCGGGGGGTAGTCCGTGGGGACGATGGACCGCCGCATCGGCGTTCTGTTCATCGCCTTCATTGCGTTCCTGGTCATCGCCGTCATGCGGGCGACGTATCTGGGCGCCGTGCAGGCCGGGTCCCTGCAGCACGCCGCCGCCACCCAGCAGGTGACCGAGCTGACGATCCCGGCGCCGCGGGGGACCATCACCGATCGCAACGGCGTCCAGCTGGCCATCAGCGAATCGGCCGACGACGTCGTGGCCGACCCCTACCTGATCAAGCACGCGGCCAATGACGCGCGGCTGCTCGCGCCTCTGCTGGGCCGGCCGGAGTCCACGGTGCTCGCCGGCCTGACAAAGCCGCACCCGGGATTCGTATACCTCGCGCATCTGGTCCCGGCCGCGACGGTGACCGAGATCAACAAGCTGCACATCCAGGGATTGACGATGATCCCCGAGAACACGCGCGTTTATCCGCGTTCCTGGGCCGCCTCCCAGGTCCTCGGAAGCGTTCACCTCAACGGCCATGGCTACAGCGGCCTCGAGTATGGGTACGACGGCGTCCTGGCCGGACGCAATGGACTTCGCAGGATCGTCAACGACGCGATCGGGCAGCCCATCTCGATCGACGACGTCACACCGACGGATCCGGGCAAGACCCTGAAACTGACGCTCGACGCCGCGCTCCAGGATGAGGTCGAGCAGGTGCTGGCCGGCGTCGGGGCGCAGTACTCGCCGCGAGGAGCGCACCGCGATCGTGATGAACCCCAACACCGGCGCGATCCTCGCGCTGGCCAACTGGCCGCGGGTCAACGCCAACGACGTCACCGGCGCGCCCGCATACGCCACCCATGACCGCGCGGTCAGCTTCAACTACGAGCCGGGCTCCACCTTCAAGGCCATCACCGTCGCCGGCGCGCTCCAAGACCGTGTGGTGACACCGAACACGATGTTCAACATCCCGCCCGTGCTCCAGGTCGCCGACCGGCAGATCCACGATGCCGAGAACCATGGCGACGAGAGCCTCTCCGTGGCCTCGATCCTCCGTGTGTCGAGCAACATCGGCGCCGACGAGATCGGGATGAAGCTGGGCCCAAAGCGCTTCGACTCCTGGGTGCACAGGTTCGGCTTTGGCTCCGCGACCGGCGTCGATCTGCCGGGTGAGGAGCACGGGATCGTGCTGCACTCGTGGCAGTACTCGGGCTCCTCGATGGGCAACCTCCCAATGGGTCAGGGCGAGTCGGTGACGCCGATTCAGATCGCCGCGGCATACTCGGCCATCGCCAATGGCGGCGTGCTCCGCCCGCCCCACATCGTGCAGGCGATCGGCGGCAAGCCGGTGGCGCTGCCGTCGGGCCACCGGATCATCTCCAAGACATCGGCCGCCGAGTTGCGCAACATGCTCCGCGGGGTGTTCGCCGACGGCGGCACCGCCTCGGGCGCAGCAATCCCCGGCTACGATCTCGCTGGCAAGACCGGTACGGCGAACGAAGTGGTCAACGGCAGGTACTCCAACGTCGATTACGCCGCGTCGTTCATCGGGTTCGTGCCCGCCAGCAACCCCAAGCTGCTGGTGGCGGTGATGGTCGATCGACCCCACGGGGCGATCTTCGGTGGTTCGGTGGCTGCGCCGGCCTTCCAGAAGATCGTCGGCTGGGCGGTCCCATACCTGGGTATCGCGCCCAATCCGGCTCACGTGCCGGACATCACCGCCCCGACCGGAGGCTGACACCGCTCACGCCCTCACCGCCCCGACCGGAGGCTGACACCGTTCACGCCCGCGGGGCCCGACCGGCGCCGAGCTGGTGCTGCAGGCCAGCCAGCCGATCGTCCCACTGCGCGCCCACCTCGGTCATCCACGAAACGGCTTCGGACAGGGGCGCCGGCGTGAGGCGGTAGTGAACCTCGCGTCCTGACCGCTCACGGTCGACCAGACCGGCGTCGGCCAGGGCGGTGAGGTGCTTGAGCACGGCTTGACGCGAGATCGGTAGCTCGGCAGCCAGCTCGGTGGCGGTCAGGTGGGGCTGCTCGGCCACCGCGGCCAGCAGCGCCCGCCGGGTTGGGTCGGCCAGCGCACCGAACACGGCCCCGGCCCGATCGAGTTCTGTGGACATCGTCAGGCTGCGACCAAGGCGGGGCCGAACGTCCGGCCCGAGGCGCCTGGCAACGGCGTGCCCACCAGATCGAGCACGTCGAGGGGCCTGGACTCGACCACGTGCACCCGCGTCGCGTCCTGCTCGGTCAGCACGCGGAGCTCGACCCTGGTGGCCGGCTGGCCGTCGACGGCCCACCAGAAGGCCAGGCGTTCCGGGGCCAGCACGTCCTCGACCCAGCCGGTCTTGGTCTGCTGAGCGGAACGAAAGATCGCGTCGCCGCCGACTCGCAGGTCGAGCTCGACCTCGTCGGCCAGCCAGCCGTCGCCGACGATCGCGTCCCACACCTCCTCGGGCGAGGCGTCCACCACAAGTTCACGTTCGATTCTGTCGTCCATTGGCTTCCTCCTGGACCACGTGCAACCGTGAGGTTGCACGTGTGCTATGTTGAGCCGCAACCAATCGGTTGCACCTTAGCACTTACAGGAGGTCCCAATGCCACTCGTGCCAATGGTCGTCGAGCAGACCGCCCGCGGCGAGCGCTCGTTCGACATCTACTCCCGTCTGCTCAACGATCGCGTGGTCTTTCTCGGCGGCCAGGTCGACGAGGAGAGCGCCAACCTGATCGTCGCCCAGCTCGTCCATCTGGAGTCAGACGACCCCGACAAGGACATCTCCCTGTACATCAATTCCCCCGGCGGCTCGATCTATGCCGGGATGGCGATCTACGACACGATGCAATTCATTCGCCCTGACGTGGCAACGATCTGCTACGGCATCGCGATGTCGATGGGCTCACTGCTCCTGGCCGGAGGCGCCGAGGGCAAGCGCATGGCGCTGCCCAACAGCAGGATCCTCATCCACCAGCCGTCGGGCGGTTTCGAAGGGCCGTCGAGCGACATCGAGATCCACGCCCGCGAGGTGCTGGCGTTGCGCTCGCGCGTCGATGAGATCTATGCCCGGCACACCGGGCAATCGATCGAGCGCGTCCACGCCGACATGGAGCGCGATCGCTACTTCACCGGGGAGGAAGCAGTCGCCTACGGGCTCGTGGATCGGGTGATCGAGAACCGGGAGCTCACCGGCCGCGCCCGCGGCTTCGCCACGAATTCGGGCTGAGCCCCACCAACACTAAATTTCGGTTTATCAACAGAATCGCGCGACACCGAAGCGGTGTGCCGCGGGGTTTCTGGCTGATCCGGTGACTACACTCGGGCCGCGATGCGGCTCCACGAGGTGATTCCGGGCGCCCCTACGGAACGAGTCGGCGGCTCCCCGGATATCGGCGACCCCGAGATCAGAGCCCTCGCCTACGACAACCGCGCGGTCACGCCCGGCACGCTGTTCTTCTGCGTCCCCGGGTTCAACCGCGACGGTCACGATTACGCCGGCGAGGCGCTTGCCCGCGGCGCGGTGGCGCTCGTGGTAGAGCGCCCGCTGTCGCTGGGAGTGCCCGAGGTTCAGGTCTCGAGCGTTCGCCAAGCGATGGCGCCGGCTGCGGCGCGCTTCTACGGCGATCCGACGGCACGACTGCACACGATCGGGGTCACGGGCACCAACGGCAAGACCACGACGGCGTTCCTGGTCCGGGCGTTGCTCGAGGCCGCAGGCCGGCGGACGGGACTGCTCGGCACGGTCAAGAGCGTGATCGGCGGCGTCGAGCACGAGGTGCAGCGCACCACACCCGAGGCAATAGATCTCCAGATGACATTCAGGGCAATGCTGGCCGCGGGAGACGTGGCCTGCGCGATGGAGGTCTCATCGCACGCCCTGGCGCTCCACCGCGCCGACGCGATCCACTTCGCAGCGGCAATCTTCACCAATCTGACCCAGGACCATCTCGACTTCCACGAGACGATGGAGGACTACTTCACCGCCAAGCGCCGCCTGTTCACCGGCGGTCCACGCACCGCGGTGATCAACGTCGACGACGCGTATGGGGCGCGGCTGGCGGCCGACCTGGGCGACGCGGTGACGTTTGCCATCGACGCCCCGGCTAGCTACCGGGCCAAGGACGTCCAGACCGATCTGTCGGGCTCACATTTCACGGTCGAAGGCCCAGAGGGGGAGCTCGATCTGACCTCACCGCTGCGGGGCCGCTTCAACGTCTACAACGTCCTCGGTGCCGTGGCGGCGGCTCGGGAGCTCGACGTCGGTGCCGACGCTGCCGCGGAGGCCATCGAGACGGCGGGCCAGGTCCCAGGCCGCTTCGAGACCGTCGACGAAGGTCAGGACTTCGCCGTCCTGGTCGATTACGCGCACACTCCCGATTCGCTCGAGAACGTGCTCTCCGCGGCCCGTGAGCTCGCCGACGGCCGGGTCCACGTGGTGTTCGGGGCCGGCGGTGATCGCGACCGCGGCAAGCGACCGCTGATGGGCGAGATCGCCAAGCGGCTGGCTGACCGCGTGATCGTCACCTCGGACAATCCCCGCTCCGAGGACCCAGAGGCGATCATCGAGGAGATCCTCGTGGGGTCGGGCCGCGACGTGGCCTGGGATGTCGACCGCCGCAGGGCGATCGCCGAGGCGATCGCCGGTGCGGAACGGGGCGATGTGGTGGTGATCGCCGGAAAGGGCCACGAGCAGGGCCAGGAGTTCGCCGGCGGCCACAAGGTCCCCTTCGACGATGTCGCCGTGGCCCGCGAGGTCCTCAAGGGCGCGGCGCTGCCCCGATGAAGTCCTGGACACCCGAGCGAATAGCGCAGGCGGCCGGCGCGAGGATCCTCGCGCCGCCACCGACCGCCCAGGGCCCTGAGTGCGCGACGATCGACTCGCGCACGGCCGGCCCCGGCTCGTTGTTCGTCGGCCTGCCAGGGGCCAGCGCGGACGGCGGCGCGTTCGCCCCGCAGGCCCTCGCGGCGGGCGCGTGGGGGGTGCTGACCAGGCCCGAGCACGCCGATGCCGCGAGCCGCGGGCGGGCGGGAGTGGTGCTGGCCGCCGAGGACCCGCTCCGGGCGCTGCAGGCCCTGGCCACGGCCTGGCGGCGCGAGCTGTCGGCCACGGTCATCGGTGTGACCGGATCGACGGGCAAGACCTCGACCAAGGACCTGCTGCGTGCGATTCTGGCGCCGCACCGCCGCACGGTTGCCTCCCGCTCGAACTTCAACACCGAGATCGGCCTGCCCCTGGAGATCCTCTCAGCGCCGATGGGAACCGAGATGCTGGTGCTCGAGATGGCCATGCGAGGCCGTGGACAGATCGCCGAGCTGGCCGAGGTCGCCGAGCCCGACATCGGCGTGATCGTCAGCGTGGGGCCGGTCCACCTCGAGCTGCTGGGGACCGTGGAGGCGGTGGCAGCGGCCAAGGCGGAGTTGATCGATCGGCTGCCGGCGGGGGCCACCGCGGTGATCCCGGCCGGCGAGCGGCTGCTCGATCGCCACCGACGCGACGATCTCGACACCGTGACCTTCGGGGAGGGCGGCGAGGTGACCCTGCGTTCGGCCGACGGTGAGCTTGTCCGCATCGATCACCGCGGCGAGCTGATCGAGCTCGAGGTGCCGTTCACTCAGGCCCACATGCGAACCAACCTGCTGGCGGCGGTGGCTGCCGCGCGCGCCGCCGGGGTAGCGCCGTCTGGACGGGTCGAGCTGCTGCTGTCGCCCGGTCGCGGACAGCGTCTGGTGTTGCCGGGTGGGCTCACCGTTATCGACGATTGCTACAACGCCAACCCGATGTCGATGCGCGCCGCCCTGAACGATCTGGCCGCGACCGCCGATCCGGACGGAGCTCGGACCGTGGCGATCCTCGGCGACATGCTCGAGCTCGGTCCCGAGGAGCGCCGCTACCACGCGGAGATCGGCCGCCACGCCGGCGACGTAGGGATCGACGTCCTGATCACGGTCGGCCCGCTGGCCCAGGAAATGGCCGCGGACTTCCCACGAGATGTGCGCACGGTCCAGGATGCGACGACGGCCGCCGCGCTGGCCCCCGACCTCCTCGAGACGGGCGACGTTGTCCTGATCAAGGCCTCGCGTGGAGTCGGGCTCGAGGTGGTCTGCCAGGCGCTGTCGGCGGGAGTGGCGTCCTGATGGGTCCGGTCTCGTCGGGACGCGTCCTCATCGCCGGGACCGCGTCGCTGCTGATCTGTCTGTTCCTCAGCCCCAAGTTCATCGAGTTTCTCCGCCACCGTGAGTTCGGGCAGAACATCCGCGAGGAGGGCCCGCAGGGCCATCAGACGAAGGCCGGCACGCCAACGATGGGCGGGATCATCATCTTCGCAGCCTTCGCCCTGCCGTTCGTGATCCTCTCCGAGCGCAGCTGGGCGTCAGTTGGCGTTCTTGGCGGAGCGGTCGCCTGCGCCCTGCTCGGCTTCGCGGACGATTACACGAAGATCGTCAGGCGCCGGTCGCTCGGGCTGAGGGCCCGGACCAAGCTGGTCGTCACGATCGCGATCTCGCTCGGTCTGTGGTGGGTGGCGACGCAGAAGGCCGGGCTGTCGTCGACGGTCAAGCTGAGGTTCGTCGACGCGAGCGTCGACCTCGGCCCGCTGTTTCCCGTCTTCATCTACTTCGTCGTCGCCGGAACCACCAGCGGCGTCAACCTGACCGACGGTCTCGACGGCCTCGCCGCGGGCTGCGCGGCGATCGTGCTGCTGGCCTACATCGGGATCACGTTCATCAGCGGCCAGCGCGATCTGACCATGCTGGCCGCCTGCCTGGTGGGAACGTGCGTCGGCTTTCTGTGGTTCAACAGCTTTCCGGCCAGCATCTTCATGGGGGACACCGGCTCGCTCGGCCTCGGCGGAGCGATCGCCGGGCTGGCGATCATGACCAACACCGAGGTGCTGCTGCTCCTGCTCGGGGGCATCTTCGTGATCGAGGCGCTGTCGGTTGTAATCCAGGTGTTCTGGTTTCAGATGTTTCGCAAGCGCGTCTTCCTGATGGCCCCGATCCACCACCATTTCGAGCTCCAGGCGTGGTCGGAGACGAAGATCATCCTGCGCTTCTGGATCGTGGCCGCGGCCTGCGGCGCGATTGGGTTCGTCGTATACCAGTTGAGCATCCGCGGCTGAGTGCGTAGCTCCAAACCCCGGCCGCCGCTCCCTCCTGGTCCTTATCTCGTCATCGGGCTGGCCCGCTCCGGCATCGCCGCCTCGCTTGTCCTGCGCGCCCGCGGGGAGGAGGTGATTGGCTGCGATGCGGGCGCCAGCGATGACCCCGTCCTGGTCGGCGCAGCACGAAGGCTTTCGGCGGCTGGCGTCGAAGTCCATCTGGATGCGTCAGGCGACGTTTTTGCCGCCCGCGCCGGGACGCTCATCAAGAGTCCCGGCGTACCCCAGAGCGCGCCCGCGGTCCGCGCGGCGCGCGAGCGCCGGCTGCCGATCTTGGGCGAGCTCGAGCTCGCCTGGCGGTTGCTCGGAAATGAGTTCATCGCCGTGACCGGAACCAACGGCAAGACGACGACGACCGAATGGATCGGGCATATCCACCGCGAGGCGGGCCTGCCGGTCGCCGTCGCCGGCAACGTCGGCACTCCTTTGGCCGCGCTGGTGGGCGAGCTGTTGCCCGACGCGACGGTCGTGTGCGAGGCGTCCTCGTTCCAGCTCGAGGACACCGTGGCCTTCTCGCCCGAGGCTGCCGTGCTGCTCAATCTGGCACCCGATCACCTCGATCGCCATCCCTCGTTCGAGGATTACGTCAACGCCAAGCTCAGGATCTTCGCCAATCAGGGCAATGATGACGTTGCGCTGATACCGGTGGATCTCGATGTTGAGGACATCGGGGGCTGTGCCCGGCGCGTGTGCTTCGGCTCGGCGCCCGAAGCGGAGCTCGCCGATCGCGCGGGCTACCTGTGGTGGGACACCCAGCCCCTGATCGCCGTCGACGAGCTCGGCGTGCCCGGAGAGCACAATCGCCAGAACGCGATGGCCGCCGCCGGGGTCTGCCTGGCCCGCGGGGTCGATCGAGACGCCGTGGTGGCCGGACTGCGCTCGTTTGGCGGCGTCACGCACCGGCTCGAGCTGATCGACGTTGTCGATGGAGTCGCCTACGTCAACGACTCCAAAGCGACGAATGTGGCCAGCACGATCGTCGCGCTGCGGGCGTATCCCGGCGGCGTCCACCTGATCGCCGGTGGGCGTGGCAAGCAGCAGGACTTCTCGCCGCTGGCGCCGCTGGTGGCGGAGCGCTGCCGGGCGGTCTACCTGATCGGCGACGCGGCGGGTGAGCTGGCGGACGCGCTGCGAGAAACGGCCGTTCCGCTCCATCGAGCGGGTGAGCTGCCCACCGCGCTGAGCCTGGCCCGCGATGCAGCAAGCACGGGCGACACCGTTCTGCTGTCGCCGGCCTGCGCCAGCTTCGACCAGTACCGCGACTTCGAGGCTCGGGGTGACCACTTCCGCGCTCTTGTGCTTGGGGGTGAGGCCTGATGGCCGCGGCGGCGGGGGCTCGGGCCGCGGGCAGCTCGAAGGAGGGCGCCGCCGCCAAGCGTGTCCGGTCTCGGGCCCCCGCCAAGCGCGTGCCGCCCCCGCTCGAGCACAGGATCCTGATGACCGCGACGCTGTGCCTGCTCGCCTTCGGAGCCGTGATGGTCTACAGCGCCTCCTCCCCGATCGGGGTACTCAACGGGGGCGGCAGCGGTACTGGGGAGTTCCTGCGGTACCTGATCTTCGGTGGGATCGGACTGGTGGCCATGCACGGCCTGGAGCGGAGGGGCCTCGCGCTGCTCGATCCCCGGCTGGTCAACCTGCTGCTGCTGGCCTCGTTCACGCTGCTCGTGCTGGTCCTGGTTCCCGGGTTCGGCGTGCAGGTCAACGGCGCGCGGCGGTGGTTCGCCGCCGGCCCGATCCAGTTTCAGCCCTCAGAGCTGATGAAACTCGCCCTCGTCCTGTACGTGGCCCGCTACCTGGCCGACCACCCGCGCCGGATACGGGGCTTTCGTCAGGCGGTGGCGCCGATCGCCATCGTCGCCGTGCCAGCGGCGTTGCTGATCGTCGTGGAGCCGGACCTCGGCACCACCCTGGTCGTCACGTTCACGATCACAGCGCTGATGGTCGCGGCCGGGCTGCCGCTGCGCTACCTGGCGATGCTGGGCCTGCTCGCGGCGGCCGCCGTGATGCTCCTGGTGCTCGCGCAGCCCTACCAGCAGGCCCGGCTGATGTCGTTCCTACATCCATGGTCGTCGAAGTCGACCGCCGGATTCCAGGCCGTCCAGGGCCAGATCGCGCTCGGGTCGGGCGGCCTGCTGGGCGTCGGCCTCGGCCGCTCGGTGCAGAAGGTCTTCTACCTGCCCGAGGCCCAGACCGACTTCATCCTCGCCGTGATCGGGGAAGAACTGGGCGTGCTGGGAATCTTTGGCGTCGTCTGCCTCTACGGGATGATCGCCTACGCTGGTCTTCGGACGGCGCGCCGAGCCTCGGGCCGGTATGCCAAGCTGCTGGCCACGCGGCCTCACGTCGCTGATTCTTTGTCAAGGCATCCTCAACATCTTCGTCGTGCTCGGGCTGGCGCCGCTCACCGGGGTTCCGCTCCCATTCATCTCCTATGCCCCGACGAACCTGTGCGTGATGCTCGCCGCGATCGGGCTGCTGCTCAACATCTCCAGACCTGGAGCCCGCCGGCTGCAGGTCGTCGACGCGCCCAGACGTGAGCGCGACGCGGATCGTGATCGGCGCCGGCGGGACCGCCGGGCACGTCGTGCCGGCGCTGGCGGTGGCCGACGCGCTGCGCGCTGAGGGCGCCGAGGTCACCTTCATCGGGGGCGAGCGCGCCGAACTCGAGCTGGTCCCCGAGGCCGGCTATGAGCTGCGGACGCTCAGGGTCGCCCCCCTTGATCGCAAACGCATCACGCGCGCCGGCCGCGCGGTGGCGGTCGACGCGCGCGCGCTACCGCGGGCGCGCAAGCTCCTGCGGCAGACCGGGGCGGTGGCGGTGCTCGGCGCCGGAGGCTACGTGGCTGGCCCGGTCGGGCTGGCGGCCGTGCTCAGCCGTATGCCGCTGGTCCTGATGGAGGCCGACAGCCACATGGGGTTGACCAATCGCGCGCTGGCGCCGCTGGCACGCCGAGTGTGCCTGGCCTTTCCGGTGGAGGGGCGGGAGGGGCGGCGCTACCGCCTGACCGGTCGCCCTGTTCCGGCGCTGGCCACCGACCGGGCGGCGGCGCGTGCCCGCTTCTCGATCCCCGAATACGAGACCTGCGTGCTCGTCTTCGGCGGCTCCCAGGGAGCCCGGTCCATCAACCGCGCCGCCGTCGAGGCGTTCGCTGGGGCGCGCTTTCGGGTGCTTCACGCGGCCGGCAACCGCGACCTGGACGAGTTGCGCGCACCGGGCCCGCATTACGACCTGCGGGGTTACATAGGCGACTTCGGGGAGGCGCTGCTGGCCAGTGACCTCGTGGTCGCCCGCTCGGGCGGCTCGATCTTCGAGATCGCCGCCGCCGGCCGCCCGGCGATCCTGATTCCGTACCCATACGCTACGGCCGATCACCAGACCGCCAACGCGCGCTACATGGCGCAGGCCGGGGCGGCGGTCGTCATCCCCGATGAAGAGCTCACGGCTCCCCGGCTGGCCCAGGAAGTGGGCAGCCTGCTGGCCGATCGGGGGCGCCTGGCCGCCATGGCTCGCGCCTCGCTGTCGCTGGCCAGGCCCGACGCGGCGCGCGATATCGCTCGAGAGGTGCTGGCCGCCGCGGATTCCCGGACAGACGGCAGCTCCCGCTCGGCGTGATGCCGAGCCCTAACGGCTGCGGAGTCCCGGCCCGAGCAGGCTGGTGGCCCCGGCGGCCATCTTGATGCCGTAGGCGGGCCAGTACGACCCGTTGTTGGGACCGCCGTTGCAGTGGCCGTCGCTCTCACCGGGCACGATCGTCCACAGAAACGCGTCGACGCGCCCGAAGCCCGTGTGCGTTGTCGGCAACGGCCCGATGCCGCGGTTGGGCGGGTTGCAGAGGTCGTTGGTCCCCTGGGTTACCGGGTGCGGGTTCTTCTTCGGCCCGCGGCCGTTCTCGCCGGTATTGACGATGAAGTGGGCTCCGTGGACCTGGCGCGAGACCTTCATGGCCCACCGGATCTCCCTGATCGTCCAGTTCTCGTGCGTGTCGTTGGTGAAGAAGCCGCGGACTCTCCGCAACCCCAGCCGCCTCAGCGCGCGAGCCGTGTAGCGAGGCGTGTGGGAGTCCGAGTAGCCGGCCTCGACGTACACGACCGTGTGGGGCAGCGCCGCCACCTTTCTCACCTCATACCGGTACATCGACAAGTATTGCCCGAAGTCGTGGTGGCGGGCAAAGCACGTTGACGAGCCGATCGCGTCGAGCTCGAGCAGGTAGACGGCGGGACGCCGGGCGGTGGCGGCCACCATCTCGTTGATGCTGCGCTGGAACTTCGGCCGGACAGCGTTCAGGTGTCCGGGAGAGCAGTCCCGGCCGATGTCGGGATGCAGGAAGTAGGTGGTGATGATCGGAATCGACCGCGGATCGGCCTTCATGTTGTGACAGAAGATCTTGATCGCCATGTCCCAGGCCGCTCCGGGGCCGCCCCCGAACGCGAACGAACTGAACCGCTGAGGCTCGGGCTGCGAGGCGATTCGCTCGAGCATCCTCACCTTCCAGGCCAGCCCGGGGTGGTGGACGAGGCGGCGGTGAAGACGGCCGTGGTCGAGCGAGCGCTTGAAGCGCGCCCACGAGTAGCCATCCTTGTAACGACCCGGATGGATGCCCAGCAGCTTGTCGATCCCGTGCGCCGCCTCGCCGTGGGCCGGGCCGTCCACGAAGAAGCGGGCCCCGTTGAGGGGATTGGATCCGGGCGCCTTGGGCAGCATCAAGGGGTTCGCCGGGTTGCGGTGAGCGGGATAGGGATCGCGGCACTGCCGCCATAGCGCGCTCGCGTGCGCCGCCTGCACGGTCGCGCCGAAGGCGCAGACAATCACGCCAACAGCGACTGCGACCAGTACAGGGATCTGCCGCGTCCCGGTCCGAGTCATTGCCGGACTCGCCATTACCCGCAAAATCGTCAGCGCAAGCATCCGTTGGGGTCTTGCGGGCGGATTTATGCAATCTTTATGTAGAAACCTGCGCCGGCATTGCCGATAGCCTCGACGACTCTTCAGGCGAGCCCGGCAGAGAGGCGGATGCACCATGGCGTTGGGTCGGGAGCACGCGACTGGCCGCGTGCCCGGCGACGATTGGAGTGGACGTTGCCTTCACTTTGTCGGCATCGGGGGCGCCGGAATGAGCGGTTTGGCCCTGATCGCGGACACATTGGGAGCAACGGTCACCGGGTCTGACCGAAGCGAGTCCGCGTACACCGTGCGGCTGCGCGAACACGGCATCGAACCGGTGCTCGGCCACGACGCGGCCAACGTCCCCGACGGCGCCCAGGTCGTGTACTCGACGGCCGTGCCGGAGAGCAATCCGGAGCGCCAGGCGGCGAGGGGCGCGAGAGCTGCATCGGGCCGACCTGCTGGCCGAGATAGCCTCGCTGCGCCGCTGCCTGGCTGTCACCGGGACCCACGGCAAGACGACGACGACCGCGATGATCGTCCACGCCATGCGCGGCTGCGGTCTGGACCCGAGCTACGTCGTCGGTGCCGAGCTGCGCGACACCGAGCGCAACGCCGGGTGGGGCACGGGCGAGTGGATCGTCATCGAAGCCGACGAATCCGATCGGTCGCTGCTCAAGCTCGACCCCGAGGTGGCGGTCCTGACCAACGCCGAGCTCGACCACCACTCGACCTACGCCTCACAACTCGACCTCGAGGAGACCTTTCGCCTGTTCATGGCGCGGGCCGGCGATCGCGCGGTGGTCTGGGACCGGCCGCGGCTGCGCGCGCTGTGTCCACCGGGTGCGGTCCCGTACGACGCGGTCGATCCGGCGCTCGAGCCGGGGGGACGCGCTTTGTCTGGCGGGGGATCGAGGTCGCGCTCCAGGTGCCCGGCGCCCACAACGCGGTCAATGCCGCCGGGGCGCTGACGGCCTGCGCCGTGGCCGGCGCCGATTCCGCCCTCGCCGCCGCATCGCTGGCTGGCTTTCAGGGCGCGCGGCGCCGCTTCGAGCTCCTCGGGCGGACGGCGTCGGGGGCGAGTGTCTACGACGACTATGCCCACCATCCAACCGAGGTAGCGGCGGTGATAGCTGCGGCCCAGACCCTGCGTCCGCGGCGGCTGATCGGGATCTTCCAGCCCCACCTGTACTCACGCACCCGAGCGCTGGCCCGCGGTTTCGGTCGAGCGCTCGCCGCCGCCGATGTCGCCGGCGTCCTGTCGGTGTATCCGGCCCGTGAGCGGCCCGAGGACTTCCCCGGCGTGGAGGGCCTGCTCGTGGCCGAGGCCGCCGCCGACGCCGGTCGCGGCAAGACGGTGGCCTGGCTTCCGCGGCTTGACGATGCCCGCCGCTTCCTCGACGCCACCCTCCGCGAGGGGGATCTCTGCCTGCTGATGGGCGCTGGTGACATCGACACGCTGGGACAGTCGCTTATCGGCAGTTAGTACCCGGGACCAACCGGGCGGATCTCTACCCTGCGTGCATGTTGAGCGCCCCTCCAGGGATCGAGCGCGACTACCCGCTATCCCGGCTCACGACGATCCGCACCGGCGGCCGGGCCGAGCTGTTCGCCCGGCCGGGAACGCTGCCCGAGCTGGAGGCGCTGATCGCCTGGGTGGCCGAGGAAGGGATCGAGGTAGGGGTCGTGGGCTCTGGGTCGAACCTCCTGGTAGCGGATGCCGGCGTCCGCGGTCTCGTCGTGAAACTGGACAAGGAGCTGAGCAAGATCGAGCTGGATGGCGCAAGGATGCAATGTGGGGGAGGCGCCCGCTTGCCTGCCGTGTCGGCACGCGCCGCTCAGGCTGGCCTGACGGGGATCGAGTTCGGGGTGAACATCCCCGGGACCGTGGGCGGCGCCATACGCATGAACGCCAATGCGTACGGGGGAGAGCTGGCCCGCGTCCTCGAGTGGGTCGATGTAGTCGACGCGACCGGGACCGAACGCCGGGCAGCGAGCTCGCTCGGCTTCTCCTACCGCAGGTCGAATCTCCGCCCCGGCGAGATCGTGGCCCAGGCCTCGTTCGTTCTGGCCGAGGCGCCGAGCCAGGAGGTCAAGGCCACGCTGGCCGACATGCGTGTGCGGCGCAAGGCCGCTCAGCCGTCTGGGATCAAGACGTTCGGCTCGACGTTCAAGAACCCGGCCGACCCGCGGGCCGAGCAGCGGACGGCCGGGCAGCTGCTCGAGGCCGCCGGCTGCCGCGGACTGAGGGTCGGCGGCGCGGGCTTCTCGGAGAAGCACGCGAATTTCGTCCAGAACCACGGCGACGCGACCACCGCCGACGTGATTGCGCTGATGGCCGAGGGACGACGCCGCGTCAAGGAGAGGTTCGGCGTGGAGCTCGAGCCTGAGGTGCAGGCGCTCGGCCCGATCGAGTTCCCCAGCGACTGGAAGCGAGAATGATCGAGGCGGGCTGGCTCGACCGGCTCGGACGCCGCGGGCCGCGCCGCCGGTCGGGCAGGTTGCTGACCCGCGACGCCGAGCAGGAGCCCCGGTCATCCTGGGATCGTGAGCCACGGCGGCGGGGCCTGCGGATCCCGCACCCGAGTGTCCGAGTCGTGGCCGTGATCGTCGTCGTGCTCGTTCTCGCGGGGGGCGTGTGGCTATGGCTGCGCGACTCCTCACTCGTCGCCGTCAAGCACGTGACCGTGACGGGCGCCAGCGGGCCCGACGCCGCACGCATCCGCTCCGCGCTCGACGCGGCCGCTCGCAACATGACCACGCTCGACGTCCACATGGACACGCTCAATACCGTGGTCGAGCCGTTCCCGGTGGTCAAGGGACTCGCAGGTGAGCACGCAATTCCCGCACGGGATGAAGATCCGGGTCATCGAGGAGGTACCGGTCGGGGCGATCACCTTCGACGGCCGCCGGATCGCCGTGGCCGCCGACGACACCCTTCTGCGCGACGTTCGCGCCTCCCCGAATCCTCCCTTCGATCCCGATGCGCGTGGCGCCGGGGGGCACCCGGGTGAGCGGCGCCACCGGACAGGCGGTCGCCGTCCTGGCCGCCGCGCCCGCTCAGCTCTCGATCGCACGTGAGCGAGGTCACCTCGACCTCGACCGCCGGGCTGGTGGCCCAACTCAGCCACGGTCCGAGCATCGTATTTCGGCAACGACGAGCACCTGCGCCAGAAGTGGGCGGCGGCAGCTGCCGTCCTGGCCGACTCCGGCTCCGTCGGCGCGCTCTACATCGACGTGACCGATCCCAGCCGACCCGCCGCGGGCAGCAACGCGCCGGTTCCGAACGCCGCCGGCGAGTAGCTCAACGAGCTCGGGCGGCGGCTCGACGAGCACGTCCGCGTCGGGCTCGGGGACGTCCTCGACGGCATCGGGAGGAGGGTGAACCTCAAGTAGAGGTTGAGTCTCCAAAATCGTCAACTCTCGGGTCCTGATCGAGAATTGGCCGATATGCAACAACCGTTGCGAGCAGCGCGCGAACCGTTGACGGCTCGCATCGCTCAGGCCATAACGTGCAAAACTCCCGCAATAAGCGAAAGAGTGCCAAACGCTCAACGCTACCTTCGAGGGTCGGACGGTACTAATGGAAAGCGGCAGTTACCTCGCAGTCATCAAGGTCGTCGGAGTCGGCGGCGGCGGTACCAATGCGGTCAACCGGATGGTCGACGCAGGTCTGCGCGGCGTCGAGTTCATCGCCACCAACACCGACGCTCAGGCGTTGGCGATGTGCGATGCCGACATCAAGCTCAACATCGGCCATGAGCTTACCAAGGGGCTCGGGGCCGGCGCCAACCCGGATATCGGCCAGGGCGCGGCGGCCGAGTCCCGCGACGACATCAAGGAGGCGCTGAAGGGCGCCGACATGGTGTTCGTCACCGCCGGCGAGGGCGGCGGCACCGGCACGGGCGCGGCGCCCGTGATCGCTGACATCGCCAAGAACGAGATCGGTGCGCTCACCGTCGGCGTGGTCACGCGGCCGTTCTCGTTCGAGGGCGCGCAGCGTGCCCGGCAGGCCCAGGACGGGATCCAGAGGCTGCGCGAGAACGTGGACACGCTGATCGTGATCCCTAACGAGAAGCTGCTGGCCGATCGTCGAGCGTCGGACGACGATCCTCGACGCCTTCCGCGAGGCCGACAACGTGCTCCGCCAGGGCGTCCAGGGCATCACAGACCTGATCACGATCCCCGGCCTGATCAACCTCGACTTCGCCGACGTGCGAACGATCATGCGCGACGCCGGCACAGCACTGATGGGCATCGGCAGCGCGGCCGGAGAGAACCGTGCGGCCGAGGCGGCCAAGATCGCCATCTCATCCCCGCTGCTCGAGGAGTCCGTCGAGGGCGCCATGGGCATCCTGCTCAACATCACCGGCGGGCACGACCTCGGCCTGTTCGAGGTTAACGAGGCGGCCGAGATCGTCTCGAGCGCCGCCGATACCAACTCGAACATCATCTTCGGCGCGGTCATCGACGACTCGATGGGCGACGAGGTCAGGGTGACCGTCATCGCCACCGGGTTCGATCACGGCCATCCGCGGCCAAGCACGGCCAGGGAGACCACGCGGCGCGCCCGCCGTGACCGCGACGTGACGATGGACGATCGGCAGCGCTCCTCGCTCGAGATCGGCGACGACGAGATCGACATCCCGTCGTTCCTCAAGGATCGGTAGGGGCCGCCGTCACCGGCCCGCCGCCGTGGCCGCCACCGGCCCGCCGCGGTGGCCCCGGCCAGCGGCCCGCCGCGGTAGGCCCACGCCACCGGGCGGATCCCGATATGGTCCAGTATGTGGACCTTTTTGGGCGAGCCCCGATTCGGACCCAGTCTCCAAAGCCCGAGATCTCGGCGGACCACCTCCGCCCCTTGTACTAGCCTGGAATCGTGAGCTCGGCTGCCGAGACGACCCTCCGCAGAACGCCTCTTTACGCGCAACATATCGACGCCGGTGCCAAGCTCGTGCCCTTCGCCGGCTGGGAGATGCCGGTCCACTACGCGGGCATTCGCGAGGAGCACCTCGCCGTCCGGCGGCACGCCGGTGTCTTCGACGTCTCGCACATGGGTCAGGTGGAGACGCGCGGGCCGCAGGCGCAGCAGTTTCTGCAGCGCGTGCTCTCGAATGATGTGCGGCGGCTCCCCGAGGGCGGCGCGCAGTACAGCGTGCTGTGCCGCGAGGACGGCGGCGTGCTCGACGACCTGTTCACCTACCGGCTGGCCGAGACGCATTTCCTCACAGTCACCAACGCCGCCAATCACGAGAAGGACCTGGCCTGGCTACAGGCTCATGCCGGCGACTTCGACGTGGACGTGATCGACCGGCTTGCCGACTTCGCGATGCTCGCCGTTCAGGGCCCGGACGCGCGGGGCGCCGTGGCCAGGCTGGCCGACGGCAGGCTGTCGTCGCGCATGCATTGCTGTCAGCGCTCGCGTGGCCGACGTGCCGGTGCTGGTGTGCGGGACCGGCTACACGGGCGAGGATGGCGTCGAGCTGCTGCTGGACCCCGAGCACGCGCCGGGGCTGTGGGAGGCTCTGGTGGCACATGGAGTCGCCCCGGTCGGCCTCGGCGCGCGCGACACGCTTCGTCTGGAGGCGTGCTTTCACCTTTACGGGAACGATCTCAGCGAGGACCGGAGCCCGATCGAGGCCGGGCTGGGGTGGTGCTGCAAGGAGGAGACCGGCTTCATCGGAGCGCAGGCGACCGCCTCCAGACGCGCCGAGCCGCCGCCCGAGAAGCTGGTGCCGTTCGTGCTGACCGGCAAGGGGATCGCCCGCCAGGGAAATCCGGTCATCGGGGGCGGCGTGGTCACCAGCGGGACGTTCTCTCCCTGCCTCGAGCGGGGAATCGGGATGGCGTACGTTTCCAGAGAGCGGGCCGAGCCCGGCACCGAGATAGAGATCGACGTGCGGGGAACGACGCGCCCCGCCGTCGTCGAGCGCAAGCCCCTGTACCGAAAGGGATCCTGAGATATGGCGCAGACAAGTTATCCAGCCGACCTGCTGTACCACTCCGAGCACGACTGGGCGCGGGTCGAAGGCGAGACCGCGACCTTCGGCATCACGTGGTACGCGCAGGACGCGCTGGGTGAGGTGGTGTTCTTCGATCCACCCCAGATCGGAGCCACGGTCAAGAAGGACGAGCCGTACACCGAGGTCGAGTCGGTGAAGGCCGTTTCGGACGTGATCGCGCCCCTGAGCGGCGAGGTCACCGAGGTCAACGAGGCGCTGTCCGACAAGCCCGAGACGATCAACGAGGACCCATACGGCGAGGGGTGGTTGGTCAAGGTGAAGCTGGCCGACGCCGCCGAGCAGGGCTCGTTGATGGACGGCGCGGCCTACGAGGCGTCGCTGACGTGAGCCGGTATACGTCGGCCACGCCTGAGGATCGCCGCGAGATGTTGGCGACGATCGGTGTCGGGTCGATCGAGGAGCTGTTCGAGGATGTCCCCGACGAGCTCCGCCTCGCCCGTCAACTCGAGCTCGGGGACGGACTGTCCGAGCAGGAGGTGTTCCGCGAGCTGAGCCAGCTGGCGGCTCGCAACACCTCGACCGAGGACGAGGTTTCGTTCCTGGGCGCAGGGATGTACGACCACTACGTACCGGCGCTGATCGACTCGATCATCCTGCGCTCTGAGTTTCTAACGCCCTACACGCCATACCAGCCCGAGATCTCACAGGGCACGCTGCAGGCTATGTTCGAGTACCAGACGGCGATCTCGGAGCTCACCGGTCTGCCCATTTCCAACGCCTCCGTGTACGAGGGCCCCAGCGCGGTCGCGGCGGCCGGCTACGTGGCCAAGCTGACCAACGGCCGCGGACGGTTCATGATCTCGCGGGGCGTTCATCCGCATTCGCGTGAGGCGCTGCGAACGCTCGCGCACGGCTGGGGTGTCGAGGTGGTGGAGGCGCCGCTGCGCGACGGCGTTACCGAGCTTCCGACCCTCGATGACGGATTCAGCGCGGTGGTCGTCCAGCAACCGAACTTCCTCGGTGCCGTCGAGGATCTCGAGCCGCTCGCCGCGGCCGCCGCGGATGTGGGCGCTCTGACCATCTGCGCGTGCGATCCGCTTCCGCTCGCCCTGCTCAAGTCTCCCGGCGAGTGTGGCGTCGACCTGGCCGTCGGCGAGGGTCAGAGCCTTGGGAACCGCCTCGACTTCGGCGGCCCCTCGTTCGGGTTCTTCGCCGCAACCGAGCCGCTGGTCCGCCGGATGCCCGGGCGCATCGCTGGCGAGACCACGGACCTCGACGGCAAGCGCGGCTTCGTGCTCACGCTGCAGACCCGCGAGCAGCACATCCGCCGCGAGAAGGCCACCTCGAACATCTGCACTGCTCAGGCGCTCAACGCCCTGGCCGGAGTCATCTACCTGAGCTGGCTCGGGCGCAGGGGCATCGTCGAGCTGGCCGAGCTGATGCTCCAGCGCACGGCGTACGCGCGCGAGCGTCTGGCCGCCATTCCTGGCATCTCGCTTGCTCCACGAGCAGCCGGTCGTCCGCGAGTTCGCGATCCGGGTCGGTGGCCCCATCGATCGGGTTATCGCGGGCTGCCGTGCGCGCGGGGTCAACCCCGGCTATCCGCTGGCCCGCGACTACCCGGAATTCGAGGAGGGGCTGCTCGTCGCCATCACCGAGCAGCGCACCCGGGCCGATATCGACCGCCTGGCCGATGCGCTGGCCGGGGCTATCGCGGGGGTCTCGGAACCCGGAGACACGGAGCCGCCCACGCGCGAGAGCTACGAGCAGGCCCGGGCATGACCGCCGCCGACGACCAGCTCACGATCTACGAGCGCTCCAAGCCCGGGCGCCGCGCATTCGTCGCGCCGGCGCTCGATGTCACCGAACGCCCGCTCGACGAGCTGCTCCCGCCCCGACTGCGTCGCGCCGAGCCTGCCGCCCTGCCCGAGGTCTCCGAGCCCGAGATCGTGCGTCACTTCAACCGGCTGTCGAAGCGGAACTTCGATCTCGACACGGGCTTCTACCCGCTGGGGTCGTGCACGATGAAGCACAACCCCAAGCTGCACGAGCGGGTCGCCGCGCTGCCGGGCCACGCCAAGCTGCACCCGCTCCAGGACCCGAGCGCAGGCCCAGGGCGCACTCGAGTTGATGTGGCGGCTGCAGGAGGCGCTGGCGCGAGATCGCCGGCCTCCCGCACGTCTCGCTCCAGCCCTCCGCCGGATCGCACGGCGAGCTCGCCGGCGTGCTCGTGACCCGCGCGTTCCACGAGGACCGAGGCCGACCGGCGGACCAAGGTGCTGACCCCGGACACCGCGCACGGGACCAACCCCGCCACGCGTCACGATGGCCGGCTATCGAGGTGGTCAAGGTGGGCACCGACGACCGCGGCAACGTCGACCTCGACGACCTCCGAGCGAAGGCGACGCGAGGACGTCGCGTGCCTGATGCTCACCAACCCCTCGACACTCGGGCTGTTCGAGCGAGGGATCGAGGAGATCGCCCGGATCGTCCACGAGGTGGGCGCGACCCTGTACTACGACGGCGCCAACCTCAACGCGATCATGGGCATCTGCCGGCCCGGCGACATGGGCTTCGACATCGTGCACTTCAACCTGCACAAGTCGTTCACCCAGCCCCACGGCGGCGGTGGCCCCGGCGCCGGGCCGATCGCCGTCTCGGACGCGCTCGAGCCCTTCTTGCCCCGTCCGCAGGTGGTGCGGCGATCGGAGGCCGGCAACGGCGCCGAGCCCTACTACGACCTCGACTACGACCGGCCGAAGTCGATCGGTCGCCTGCGCGGCTTTCAGGGCAACTACGGCGTGTTCGTCCGCTCCTACGCCTACATCCGCTCGCTCGGCGCGGCTGGCCTGCGCGAGGTCTCCGAGGTCGCGGTGCTGAACGCCAACTACCTGATTGCCAGGCTGCGTCGCGAGGGCGTGCTCGAGTACCTACCCGAGGCCTACGACCGGCTGCTGCATGCACGAATTCGTGCTGTCGGGCACGCCGATGAAGCGCGAGATCGGGATCAGAGACGCTCGACCTGGCCAAACGTCTGCTCGACTTCGGCGTGCACCCGCCGACCGTGTACTTCCCGCTCATCGTCGACGAGGCGCTGTTGATCGAGCCCACCGAGACCGAGACCAAGGAGACGCTGGACCGCTTCGCGGCGATCGTCGCCGAGATCCTGAGCGAGGCGCGCGAGGATCCGGAGAAGGCGCTGGGCGCCCCGTACACCACGCCCGTGCGCAGATTGGATGAAGCCACCGCTGCGCGTCATCCAGTGGTTAGGCAAAAACGCTAAAGGATCGTCAGCTTTAAGCCGATATGGAGGGTGATATAGGCTCGGATTGCGGTCGACACGTTTACAGGGGGAAGACCGAAAGCGTGACGTCTGAATCAACACGCCAAGTCGCGACGGCGACGTGACCAGCTGGCTTGCGCGCCTGAATAGAACCGGATCGGTGTCGCCGGAGGAGCGGCGACTCGCGGGTGTGCTCAGCGGCGTCCTTTACGGCGTCGGCGCGGTCACGCTGGCCTTGTGCACGGTGCTGCCGGGGATCTCGCACGCTCACAGCGATGTCCTCCTGGCCATCGCCGGCTTTGCCTTCGTGTGGGCCGGGATCTCGATCTTCCTGATCGACTGGAGGCGCGCGCCGGGCTGGCTGACGCACGTGTCGTGCACGCTGGCGCTCGCCATCATCGCCGTGATCATCGCCTCCTCGGGTGGGGCCGATTCGCCCGGGTTCGTCTACCTGTTCTTCGTCGTCGTGTTCGCGGCCAACTTCTACGCGCGCCCGGTCGCCTACGGCTACCTGCTCGGCTGCGTGATCACCGCCGCGCTGCCCGCTGCTCTACGACGCCAATGCGACGGGGGACGAGTTCCTGGCCCAGCTGGTGATCGCCACCCCGGCCTTCGTGTTCATCGGCCTCACCATCATCGCCGCCAAGCGCCGCCAGGCGATTCTCAAGCTGCGCGCAGAGCGGCTGGCCGACGAGCAGGGGGCGTTCCGGCGGGTTGCCACCGCGGTGGTCGGCGGCCAGGGTCCGGCGCAGATCTACGACTTGGTCGCCCGCGAGGCCGCAGCACTGCTGCGCGGTGGTGCGGCCGGCATCCTCCGGCTCGAGGAGAACTCGAGAGGCGACGTGACGGGCGCGAGGGCGATTGTCACCGGCTCGTGGTCCGATCGCCCGGGCGGCCGCTACGAAGCAGGCGCCGAGGTGCTCGTGCGTGCGGGCGGGGATGTCGACCAGGCGCTGCTGACCGGACGCCCGGTGCGCATCGACGCTCACCCGCCCGGCAGTCCGGTCGCTCGCCTGGGCTACAGCGCCAGCATCCTTGCTCCGATCCGGGTCGCCGAGGAGACCTGGGGCGTGCTGGCCGTGACCGGTGCTCAGCCCGGTGCCTTCGACAGCGAGGACGAGCAGCGGCTGATGGAGTTCGGCGACCTGCTGGCCACGGCAATTGCCAGTATCGAGGACCGCGCCAAGCTGGCGACTCAGGCCACGACCGATCCGCTGACTGGGCTGGCCAATCACCGCGCGCTGCAGCAGCGGCTGGCCGCCGAGGCCGCTCGCGCCGCCCGCCACGACACCCCGCTGTCGGTGGCGGTGATCGACATCGACCACTTCAAGCAGATCAACGACAGCGCGCGACACGAGACCGGTGACGAGGTCCTCGTCCAGGTCGCGAGGTGCCTGACCGGCCTGGCCCGTGCCGAGGACACGCTCGGACGCGTCGGTGGCGACGAGATCGCGTGGGTGCTGCCCGATACCACGGGGGAGCAGGCGCTGCTGGCCGTCGAGCGTGCGCGCCGCCAGATCGCCGAGACGATGGCCGAGCCCTACCGCATCACCGTGTCGGCCGGAATCTGCGACACCAGCGTGACCGAGGATCCCTCGCAGCTGATCGATCTCGCTGACGGGGCGCTGTACTGGAGCAAGGCCCACGGGCGCGATCAGTGCTGGATCTACGACCCAACCGTGATCGACGAGCTCTCGGCCCAGCAGCGCGCCGAACGCCTCGAGCGCTCGCGGGCGCTCGTCGGCCTGCGCGCCCTGGCCCGGGCCATCGACGCCAAGGACCCGGCGACCAGCCGGCATTCCGAACGGGTGGCGGAGCTGAGCGCCAAGCTGGCCCGGGCGGTCGGCTGGTCGGCCGAGCGGGCCCAACTGCTGGGCGAGGCGGCGCTGGTGCACGACGTCGGCAAGATCGGCATCTCGGACACCCTGCTGCGCAAGCCGGCGGCGCTTAGCGACCAGGAGCGAAAGCAGATCGAGGTCCACGCCGAGCTGGGCGCGAGGATCGTCGAGGACGTGCTGATCCCCGAGCAGGTCGAGTGGATCCGCACCCATCACGAGCGCCCGGACGGAGGCGGCTACCCGCGCGGCCTGCGCGGGCCCGACATCCCCGAGGGCGGGGCTCTGCTGGCCATCGCCGAGGCATGGGATGCGATGACCGCCAGCCGGATCGACGGCGAGCTCAAGACCGGCGACGTTGCCCTGGCCGAGTGCCAGCAGCTGACCGGCAAGCAGTTCAGCAAGACCGCGGTGACCGCGCTGACCAAGCTGCATGCCGACGGGGAGCTGGGCGCCCCGTCCCCGAGCACGCGTCGCCTCACCGCCGCCGGGGCCTGATTACGCTGGTCGCGTGGACGCGCTCGTCGCCCAAGCCGCCGCTGAGATCGCCTCCCGCGCCGAGCGCGAGCTCGAGGCGCTGGTCGGGGTCTCATCGCCCTCCGGGGACGTGGCCGGCGCCGACGAGGCACTGGCGGTGTGCGCGCGCGCTCCTTCCGGCGCAGGCCGAGCTCGAACGCGTGTCGAGCTCGACGGGTGCAGCGCGCATGACCTCGTGGCCCGGATGTCCGGAACCGGTCAGCACCGGGTGATGCTGCTCGGCCACGTCGATACGGTCGTCGACCACGCGTCGCACGGGCCGCTGCGGCGCGATGGTGATCGTCTCTACGGCCCCGGGACGGTGGACATGAAGGGCGGTGTGATCCTGGCCCTCGGCGTGGCGCGGGCGCTCGCCGCCCGCCCCGAGCTGTTCGCCGAGCTCGGCGTGCTGCTGGTCACCGACGAGGAGTGGCGCACTCAGCCGTTCGCCCATGTGGACCGCTTCGCGGGCTACGACGCCTGCCTGTGCTTCGAGGGCGGCGAGCGCGCCGGCACCGACGGCGAGGGCGTCGTCGTCCGACGCAAGGCCGCGGGAACGCTGCGCGTCCGCGCGGCGGGCAGGGCCGCCCATTCGGGAAGCGCCCCCGACGCAGGGCCGCAACGCTCTCCTGGCCCTGTCGCACGCCTCGATCGCGCTCGCAGCTCACCACGACCCGCAGGGCCCCGACAGGCTGAGCGTCGTTCCCACCGTGCTGCGCTCGGGCGATGCCTTCAACGTTGTGCCCGCCGCCGGCGAACTGGTGCTCGACCTGCGCTCGGAGCGGCTCGCGGCGTTCGACGGCGTACTCGGGGCCGTTCCGCCCGAGATCGACGGGGTCGCCCTGGCCGCGTCGATGGAGCGCGTGTGGCCGGGAATGGACTCCACCACCGCCACCGCGGCGCTGCTCGAGCGCGCGAGCCATCGTCTCGGGCCGGACGATCACCGGGCGCCCGCGCGGGGGCGCCAGCGACGCCAGCCACTTCGCCGCCACCATCCCGATCACCGTCGATGGTCTTGGGCCGCGTGGCGGAGGCGCGCACACGCCCGACGAGTTCGTGTTGCGCGAGTCGCTGGCGCAGCGCGCCGAAGTGGCCCTCGCGGTGGCCCTCGAGACGGTGGGTGCGAACATTTGAGGGGGACGATGAGCACCACCAAGCCCGGTCAACCATCCACGCCGCTCCGGCGCAAGCCCTGCCACCGGCTCACCCGGGAGGTTCAGGCGACCCTGCGCGTCTCGGGATCGAGGCCCTAATCGGCATCGTTGCCGTCATGTGGATCATCGAGCTGATCAACACGATCGACAACAACGCACTCGACCGCGACGGTATCTACGCGCGCGACGCCGGCCGCCTGTGGGGGATCCTGACTGCGCCGTTCCTGCACGCCAGCTTCGGCCACCTGATCTCGAACACGATCCCGTTCATCTTCATGGGCGTGATCATCGCGCTGCGTGGCGTGCGCGAGCTGCTCCTGGTCACGGCGATCGTGATCGTGGTCGGCGGGCTGGGGACCTGGCTGATCGCGCCCGCCCACATCAGCACGATCGGGGCCAGCGGGGTTGTGTTCGGCTACGCCACCTACCTGCTCACGCGCGGCCTGTTCAATCGCAGCGCGCTCGAGCTGGTGACTGGCCTGGTCGTGGCGGTGGTCTGGGGCGGAGCGCTGCTGGCCAGCCTGGTTCCCCACTACGGCGTCTCGTGGCAGGCGCACGTCTGCGGCGCCTTGGCCGGCGTGCTCGCCGCCTGGGTGCTCCGCGACCGTCGGGGGCGCGGGGCAGCGGTGGCGGTGGCGGTGGCGGAACCGGAAGTGCCGGCGGTACCGGAAGTGCCGGCAGTGGCTCGGGCGACGGCAATATGAGCGCGCTCGATCGCGCCCTGGCCAGCTAGCGCGGTCAGAACCGGGCCGGCGCGCCAGCCCGGTAGCTGGTGAGTCCAACGTTGTCCGAGATTATCTCCAACAACGTTGGACTCATCGGGCCGGGGCGCTCGCTCGGCGGCGCGAGGGCCGACGACGCCAGGGCCAGCGACGTTGACAGGCGCCACCGCGACCGCCCCGCTACCCTGCGCGACCGATGCGGATCTTCTCCGGTATCCAGCCCACGGGCCGAAAGCACCTGGGCAACTACATCGGCGCCATCACGCAGTACGTGGCCGGCCAGGACCGCGGCGAGGCCATCTACTGCGTTGTCGACCTCCACGCGATCACGGTGTCCTACGAACCGAAGGCCCTGCGCGAGTCGGTCTACGACACGGCGGCCACGCTGCTCGCCGCCGGCCTGCACCCCGACCGCTGCATCTTCTTCCGCCAGAGCGACCTGGCCGAACATCCCGAGCTGTGCTGGCTGCTGTCGAGCGTGACGGCCCATTCGGCGATCTCACCCGCATGACCCAGTTCAAGGAGAAGTCCGCCGCCCAGCGCGACCTGGTGTCCGCGGGGCTGTTCTTCTACCCGGTGCTCCAGGCCGCCGACGTGCTCGCCTACAAGGCCCACGAGGTTCCGGTCGGCGAGGATCAGCGCCAGCACGTCGAGCTGATGCGCGACGTGGCCGAGCGCTTCAACGCCCGCTTCGGCGAAATCCTCGTCATCCCCGAGGTTCGCCTGCCCGCAGTCGGGGCGCGGATCATGGATCTGCAGGCGCCCGACCGCAAGATGTCGACCACCGGGGGCACTCCCCAGGGCACGGTCTACGTGCTCGACGAGCCCGACGCGATCGGCAAGAAGTTCCGCAGCGCCGTGACCGACTCGGGCAGCGACATCGTTCGCGGCCCCGACAAGGCCGGGGTCTCCAACCTGATCGAGATCCTGGCCGCGGTCACCGACCGCAACCCCGAGGACGTCGAGCGCGAGTTCGACCGCTCCGGCTACGGCGCCTTCAAGCAGGCCGTGGCCGACGCCGTCGTCGCCTATCTGACCCCGGTCCGCGAGCGCTATGACGCCCTGCGCGGTGACGAGCCGGCGCTCGAGCGCACGCTGGCCGAGGGCGCGCGAGAAGGCCGCGGGCGATCGCCTCCGTCACGCTCGCCGAGGTGCGCGAGGCGATGGGTGTCGGGCCAGTCCGATAGTGGCCGCTCGCGTAAGTACGTGAACGACCACCCGCGACGCTAACGTCTCACCATGCGCGTGATCGACCTCGAGCTCGACCTCGACGTGTTCGCCGGGCCGTTTGACCTGCTGCTGACGCTGATCCTGCGCGAAGAGGTCGACCTCCTCGAGGTCGATCTGGCCGAGGTGGTGATCTCCTACATCGACCATCTGGAGCAACGGGGCGAGCTCGACCTCGAGGCCGCGACGGAATTCCTCGTCCTCATCGCCGCTCTGCTCGAGCTGAAGTCGCGGCTGATGCTCCCCGGCGAAGAGATCGAGGAGATCGACCTCGATCCCGGGCGAGGCCGCTGAGGAGCTGCTGGCCAGGTTGCTCGACGCCCACCGCTACCGCGGCGCCGCGCAGACCATCCAGCACCGCCTGGCAGAGCAGGCCGGCTACCGCTTCCGCTCGGCGCCGCTGCCGCCGTCGCTGCGCAAGGCCTCGCTCAAGGACGCCGCCGCGGTCTACGACCCGCAACGGCTGGCCGCGGCGATCGGCGATCTGCTCCGCGTGCCCGAGCCGGTCGACGTGCGCCACATCACCGTGCCCAAGGTCACGGTGGCCGAACGCCTGGCCCACCTGCGAGCGCTGCTGCGCCGCGGCAGCTTCAAGTTCGACGAGGCCGTCGCCCGGGCGGATCGCGTGACGGTGGCGGTGACGCTGTTCGCCGTCCTCGAGCTGTACAAGCAGGGGGAGCTGACCTGGAGCCAGGATGAGCCCTTCGGCGAGATTACGATCGAGGCCGCCGAGGCAGCCTCGCGATCGAGGCTCAGCGCATGAGCGCGGCCGGCGCCGAGCTCGAGCGCACGCTCGAGTCGCTGCTGTTCCTGTCCAGCGAGCCGGTGAGCGCCGATGCGCTGGCCGAGGCCACCGGAGCCGAGCTCCATGAGGTCATGACCGCGCTCGAGCGCCTGCGTGAGCACTACGAGTTCGAGCGCCGCGGCCTGGTGCTGCGCGAGCTGGCCGGCGGCTACGTGCTCTCCTCGCACCCCGACGCCGAGGTGGCAGCGCGTCGGCTGCTGGCGCGACCGCGGACGCCTCCACTGACCCCGGCGCAGGCCGAGACGCTGGCCATCGTCGCCTATCTGCAGCCGGTGTCGCGTCCCGAGATTGCACGCATCCGCGGGGTCAACGCCGAATCGGCCGCGGCGACGCTACTCGAGCGCGGCGTGATCGAGGAGGCGGGCCGCTCGCAGTTCGGCGCCGTGCTGTACCGCACGACCGAGCTGTTCCTGCGTCTGTTCGGGCTGAACTCGCTCGAGGAGCTGCCGGACATCGGCGAGTTCGACCCCTCGCCCGAGCTCGAGGAGGAGCTCCGCGAGCGCCTGCTCCGGGCCGGCGAGGCACGCGCCGGCGCGTAGATCCAGGCCTCGTTCGCTCAGGCCGTGGCCGCGGCGAGCACCGCGCTGGCCGACACGTCCAGGCTCCCGTCGGGCTGACCGAACTGCTCCAGAGCCTGGCGTACGCCGTCGCGCACCTCGACTCGAGCACCTTCGTCGAGCGAGGCCAGCGCGTTGGCCAGCGGCGCAGCCAGGTCCAGCGTGATCGCCCAGTACTCGTCGAAGCTCCCATACCTCTGCACGAACTCGACCTTGTCAGTGGTCACGTCCGTGAATCCGGCCGCCTCCAGACGCGCGGCCAGCGGGCTCGGCTCGGCCATGGCAAACGGCCCCGGCGCGCCAGGGTCAGGCATCGGCAGCGCCCCGCGCGCCACCAGCTGCATCCCCGGCACCGCCATCCACAGATTGCGATCGGGCGTGTCCCACGTGGCCATCGCGAACCGGCCGCCGGCGCGCAGGACGCCGTGGATCCCACGCAGCGCGGCGTCGGGATCACCCATCAGCATCACTCCCCACCGGCAGACAACGGCGTCGAGCGGCCCGAGCCGGCCCGACAGCTGCTGGGCGTCGATGACCTCGAAGCGAACGTTTCGCAGCCCCAGCTCGGCGGCCCGCCGGCGGGCGACGTCGACCATCTCGGGGGACTGGTCGCTGCAGATCAGCGCCCCGGTGTCCCCGAGTCGCTGGGCGACCGAGAACCCCGTCTCACCCGGGCCCGCCGCCACCTCGAGTACCGACTGTCCCGGCTGCGGATCGATGGCATCGACGAGCCACTGCGAAACCGGCGCGGTGGCCTCGCGGAGCTGCGGCGCGCGGCGCTCCCAGCCCTCGGCGGCACGCCTCCACGCCTCGCGAACCTCCTGGTCTCCATCCGCGCTCACCGCCCGATTATCGCCGAGCCGCGAGCTGCCCGCAGGCCGCGTCGATGTCGCGACCCCGAGTCAGCCGGACCGTGGCACTGAGCCCGCGGCGCTCGAGCTCGGCCTTGAAGGCGTCCATCGCCTTCGGCGTGGAGCCGACATAGTCGGTGCCGGTCGGGTTGTAGGGAATCAGGTTGACCTTGAACATCCGTCGATCGAGCAGCTCGGCGAGCTGCACGGCCTGGACGTGCGAGTCGTTGACGCCGCTCAGCATGACGTACTCGACGAACACCTGGCGGCGCTTGCGCTCGTAGTAGGCCCGGCAGGCGGCGATCACGTCCTCGAGTGGATACCGATCGTTGACCGGCATCAGCTCCGAGCGCAGCGCCGGATCTGCGGCGTGAAGCGAGAGGGCGAGTCGCAACGGCATGTCCTGCTCGGCCAGTCGCTCGATCCCCGGGATCCACCCGACCGTCGAGATCGCCGTGCGCCGGTGCGTGATCCCGATGTCGGGCAGCCGCCGGCACGCCGCGAGCACGCTGTCGAGATTGAGCATCGGCTCGCCCATGCCCATGAACACCGCGTGGTCGACCGGCTCGTGCCGGCGAAAGTGCAGCGCCTGGTCGATGATCTCCCACGCCGTGAGGTTGCGTCCGAAGCGCATCTGCCCGGTGGCGCAGAACGTGCAGGTGAGCGGGCAGCCCGATTGCGAGGACAGGCACAGCGAGCGCCGCCCGTCGCGATAGCGCATCAGCACGGCCTCCACGGGCCGTCCGTCGTGCGTGGAGAACAGGGCCTTGACCGTGCCGTCCCGGGCATGGGCCTCGTGCTCGACGGTCAGCGTCGAAAACGGCACGGAGTCGCTCAGCGCTGCGCGCAGAGGCAAGGGCAGGTCGGTCATCGCGTCAAACACGGCGGCGCCCTGCGCCGCCCATTTCCAAATCTGTCCGCCGCGGTACGCCGGCTGATCGAGCTCGCGGAGCCGCTCCTCGAGCAGGTTCATATCCATGCTGACTATGGTGGCAGGCCTGTGCGACTGGCCAAATACCTGGCGAGATCCGGGGTCGCCTCGCGGCGCTCCGCCGAGCAGCTGATCCGCGCCGGGCGCGTGACGGTCAACGGCGACACGGTCCTCGATCCGGCCCGCGACGTCGACGCGTCGGACACGCTGAGCCTCGATGGTCGCGCCGTGGCCCTCGAGCCCGAGCTGGTCGTCTACGCCGTCCACAAACCGGCCGGCGTCGTCAGCACGGCGCGCGATCCGCAGGGCCGGCCCACCGTCGTCTCGCTCGTGCCCAGCGAGCTGCGGCTGTATCCCGTCGGGCGACTGGACATCGATACCACCGGGCTGATCCTGCTCACCAACGACGGCGAGCTGGCCCACCGCTTGACGCATCCGGCCTTTGAGGTCGAGAAGACCTACCGCGCCGTGGTGGGCGGCGGCCCGGTTGCCGAGCGGGCCCTGAGGTCGCTCCGGGCCGGGGTCGAGCTCGACGATGGCCGCACCTCACCGGCGCGCGTGAGCCGGGTCGGTGCCGACACGCTCGAGCTGACCATCCACGAGGGACGCAAGCGCCAGGTCAAGCGCATGTGCGAGCAGGTCGGCCACCCGGTCAAGCGGCTGTCGCGCATCGGCTTCGGGCCGTTGCGGCTGGGCGACCTATCCCCGGGCGACTATCGCCGCCTGGATGGCGACGAGCTCGAGCGGCTTATCGCCGCTGGGTCAGCAGCTCATCATGACGAAGCGTCGTGAGCGTCAACGCACGTGTCACGTCTGTCCTGCGTCAGCGTGACCGGCCGGGTCGCCACCAGGCGCATGATCGTGAACTGGTAGGCGCGACGAACCCACAGTTCGTGGAATCCGGGGATCGGATAAGAGCTCTGCAGCTGCGAGGGCGTGAGGTTGCAGGCCGCTCCCCACCAGCAGAGCTTGACCCGAGGCGCGCCGATCGCGACCACGTCGAGCTCGGTCGTCTTCTGGTGTCCGCCGTGGCGCCAGAACCTCAGGCCGGGCAGGTACAGCGAAAGCGGCAGTAGATCGCGATAGTGCTGGACGAGGATCACGCGGCCGAGCGAGCCGGTGTCCGGCCTGACGCCGAGGACGCGCGCGACGCCGCGCCAGTCGGGTCGCTGGAGCCTGCGCTCGCTGGCCACGCCGATCGCCGCCGTTACCCCCGTCGCGCACAGGACGACCGTGGCCAGCACGCCGATCACGCCGGCCCGGCGGGCGCCGAGACCACCCGCCACCATCACCGCCGCCGGCAACCAGATGGCGATCACGTTGCGGGTGATCAGGTCATCGACGCCACCGGCCACCAGGATCAGGTTCAGGGCCAATCCGCCCACGGCCAGCGCGCCGACGGTGACCGCGGCCCGGCGCTCGAGACGATCGGCTCGGAAGGCCAGTAGCAGGATCGACACCACGACCATAGCCGCGGCGATCGGCTCGAGCACGTTCGGGATCGGCGAACCGGTGCCCATCAGGAACTGGGGGATGATCTGGCCGAGGCGTGCTCCCAGGGGGATCGGAGCGATCCAGCTGGCGTTGCCGGTCGAGTTCTGGCTCAGCGCCAGCGGAATCAGCGCCAGCCCGCACAACCCCACCACCCCGATCGCCACCTGCACGCGACGGCGATGCCAGTGCGCGGCCAGCAGCCACACGGCCTGCGGGACGATGGCCAGCACGGCGTAGTAGTGGGTGGCCAGCGCCAGCGCCGAGGCGATCACCCACGCGGCGAGCAGTCGCGGTGTGGGCGTCTCCTTGGCGTAGGCGAAGGCCAGCAGCGCGACGGCGCTCAGCAGTACGAGCAGCGAGTAGGACCTTGCCTCCTGCGAGTACCAGATCAGCAGCGGGTTGCAGGCGGTCAGCGCCGCGGCGATCACCCCGGCGCGCCGCGACACCAGCTTGGCGGCGGCGCCGAAGGCGACGGGCACAGTGAGCACCCCGGCCACCGCGGACAGCGAGCGCAGCCCGGCTTCCCCGTAGCCGAAGATCCGCGCCCACACCCAGGCGACGCAGTAGTACAGCGGGGGCGTCGACTCGGTCTGGGGGATCAGCCCGATCATCTTCCCGGGCGAGAAGTGCACGAGCAGCGCGGTGTTGCCCTCGTCGAACCAGAAGCCCTGGTGTCCGATCCCGACAAAGCGCAGAACTGCCCCGAGCAGGGTGAGACCGGCGACGCTCAGCACCACCGGACTGGTGATCGTGTGCGAGCGCGAGCGCGGGCGGCCCAGGTCGTGGGACAGCATGCCAACGCTCACCGGCCGGATGTTACGAGCGGTAGGGGCCGGGAAACGGAGGCACGAGCCCGCCTCGGCTACCGTTTTGACTAAGCCTTAACAAGATTCCAATCCGACCATGCATCCAGAGTTATGTGGCACCGGGCACTATTTCCGAGTGATGCGATCGGACTCGAGCCAGCTCGATGGCCGCGCCGTGCTCGCGTCCGCGCCCGTGAGCGGTGTTGGCGCCGGGTCGACGGACGGCACGGTTGCCCTGCCGCGACTGCCGCTGGCCGCCAGGTTCAACCTGTCGCGCCCGCGCGTCGCGCTGCACCCGCTGGCCGGGCCAATCGCCCTGCTCACGTTGATCGTCGGCGCGCTGGCCGTGGTCGTATTCGCCACCTCAGGGCCGACGAGCCTGGTGCCGCGCAGCGGCCAGGTGTTCCCGCAGTGGGAAGCCGGCCCGCTCCACGGTCTGTTCGGGTCGCTGCCCAACAACTCCAAGGGCCTCGGCATTGGCTTCAGCATCGTGCTGGCCGTGATGTTGGTCGCGTACTTCGTCGCGCTCGCCGCCGTCCGGACGCTGTCGATGAAGATGATCGTCCTCTGCGTGGTCGCGCTCCACGCGATCCTGCTGCTCAGCCCGCCACTGATGCTGACCGACCTGTTCAACTACCTCGGCTACGCGCGGTTGGGCGGCCTGCACCACCTCAATCCGTACACACACGTGATCGCGCAGGAGATCCACGATCCGATCTACCGGTTCGCGACCTGGTACCACCTCCACAGTCCCTACGGCCCGCTGTTCACCGCCGCCAGCTACCCGGTGGCCTGGCTCCCCCTCGGGCTCGCGTACTGGACGCTGAAGCTCGCCGCCGTGCTGGGCAGCCTCATCTTCATCGCGCTGGTGTGGAAGTGCGCCAAGCTGCTCGGCCGCGACCCTCGCTTCGCCGTCCTGTTCGTGGCCGCCAACCCGGTCTATCTGATGTACGCGATCGCCGGCTTCCACAACGACTTCTTCATGTTGATTCCCTCGACCGCGGCCATCGCGCTCCTGCTGGCGCGCCGGGACCGCTCGGCCGGCGCGATGGTGATGGTCGCGGTTGCCGTCAAGTTCACCGCGATCCTGCTGCTGCCCTTCCTGCTCGTCGCCGCGCGCCCATCGCAGCGCCGCAAGCGCGTCATGGTCGGAGCGGTCCTGCGCCTCGATTCCGCTCGTGGCGCTGGACCTGGCGCTGTTCGGGCTGTCACTGCCCAACCTGAAGGATCAGAGCACGTTGTTGACGCCGTTCAGCGCGCCGAACCTGATCGGCATGCTGCTCGGGGTCGGCGGTGGCACCCCGGGACTCTTGCGCCTCGCCACCGTTGCCCTCGTGGTGACGGTGGCGCTGGTGCTACGACGCCGCGGGGACTGGCTGACCGGCGCCGGCTGGTCAACGCTGGCGCTGATCGCGAGCCTCGCCTGGCTCGTGCCCTGGTACGTCATCTGGC
Source organism: uncultured Solirubrobacterales bacterium (assembly GCA_963737535.1). GTDB lineage: Bacteria > Actinomycetota > Thermoleophilia > Solirubrobacterales > Solirubrobacteraceae > Palsa-465. The sequence continues at coordinate 117,324 of CAVTTU010000025.1, read as the reverse complement.
TGCTTCCGCTGGCGGCGCTGGCCACCAGCATGCGCACTGCGACGCGCGACGGCGATCGCCACGCTGTACGTCGCCTTCGCGTTCATGCCAACGACCGGAATACTGCTCCGGCCCTCCACATCAACCTCATGGGCGGCAGCGCGGGCAAGGCGTCTCGCACCCTCCAGAAGAAGCTCGAGCATTAGCGCTCGACGCGATCGCTGGATCGGTCGGCTAAGTCATAGGCCATGCCGTTAACGGAGTAACTGTTAACTCCAGCTCGAGATGCGCGTAGAAGTCGGGACACCAAGGCCGGCTCCCGGACGCACCGTTGCCCGGACCGGACCCCCCTCGCGCCGCCTGGACCGTCTCGAGCTCGCCGTGCTCGGGCTATTCGGCGCGGTGTCGTTGTGGGTTCTCGCCGTCGACCTCTGGCAGGTGGTGGTCAACGGGCGCGTGTGGACCGGCACCGACGGGCTGTACATCGTCGACCAGATGCAGTACCTGGCCTGGATCACCAGCGCCTCGCACCACCTGTTTGCCGCGAACCTGTTCGTGCTGCGCTCGACGCCGGCCGACTACTTCCAACCCGCCGTGACCATCTCGGGCGGGCTCGCGGCCCTCGGCCTGTCGCCGACGCTGGCCCTCCTGGTTTGGAAGCCGGTGGCGGTCTTGGGGATGTTCTTCGCCGTGCGCGCGTACGCGCACCGCAGTGTCGTCAGCCGCTGGCAGCGGCTGACCGTGATCGTGCTGGCGCTGTTCTTCGGTTCGTTCACGGTCGTGTACGGGACCTTCGGCGTGCTCGGCGACCTGTTCCCCGGCTTTTTGTCGTGGGGCTACACCGTTCGGGCTGCTCGCCGCTCGCCGGGCATGACCTTCGCCCTGGTCAGCTACGACCGGTCGCTGTCCTCGGCCGGGTGAGCTGGGTGCCGGGTCTGTTGGGCGCGGGGGCCAGCCTGCTGCATCCCTGGCACGGCGAGTTGCTGATCCTCACCGTGGTCGTCGCCGAGTTGATGCTGCCGCGGCCTCGCAACATCACCCGGCAGCGATTGATGCTGCCGGCGCTGACGCTGATCCTCACCGGCCTGCCGCTGCTCTACTACCTGCTGCTTGGCCACGCTCGATCTCTCGTGGAAGCTCGCCCGCGAGGCCGAGCAAGCATTCGTTCCCGCTCTCGGTCGATCGTGCTGGCCATCGTGCCGCTGCTGATCCCCGCGCTCGTGGCCTACCGTAAACGCGGCGCCCGGGTTCCTGCCCGCCGCGACGCGGGCCTGGCCGATCGCCGCGCTGGTCATCTACCTTTCTCGGCCTCGGGCGCCAGCGCCACCCCGCTGCACGCGTTCCAGGGCATCACCGTCCCGCTGGCCGTACTCGCCGTCACAGGGCGTCACGCTGGTGAGCTGGCGGCGCCTTCCCTACCACCGCGCGGTCTGCCCTCACCGCCCTGGCCGCTGGTGACGATTCCCGCCACCGCCTACGAGCTCTACAACGCGGGCAAGTTCGCCTCGCCCACGGCCGGCAACGCCAACTTCATCACCCGCGACGAGCGCAGCGCGATCGACTACCTGGCCACAGACCGCGACCCCGGCGGCGTGCTCACGCGCAGCTACCTGGGCGCGGCGGTCCCGGGCAAGACCGGGCGGCGGATGCTGGTCGGCGACTGTCTGTGGTCCGAGCCCCACTGCCACCGTCGCGGGCCAGGCCACCGAGGCGCTGTTCGGCGGCCGCCTGTCGCCGGCGGTCGCGCGAGCCTTCGTTCGCCGGACGGGCGCGCGCTTCATGCTCGCCGACTGCCACACGCGCACCAACCTCCTGCGGACGCTCCGCCCGCTGATCGTCGACGTGCGTCGGTTCGGGTGCGCGACGGTCTTCGAGACCAACCTGCCCGGGTTTCCTCTGGCAAAATCCGAGGAGAATGCCAACAGCGGCTTTTCGCGCTCCGGGGCGCCAATAGCGTCGAGCGCAACGAGGCCGACGCGATCCTCGACGGCAACAGACAGCTCATGCGTGAGTTGATGCAGCGCAACGGGCTCACGCCCGAGTCCATGGTCAGCTGCATCTTCACGCTCACCGACGACCTCGACGCCGAGTTCCCCGCCGTCGCCGCCCGCCGGCTCGGACTGGACCAGGTGCCGCTGTTGTGCGCGCGAGAGATCCCCGTGCCGGGGTCGATGCCGCACGTGATCCGCGCCGCTGGTCCACTACTACGCGGGCGAGGACCACGAGCCCCAGCACGTCTACCTCGGGAGGCGCGCGAGCTGCGGTCCGACCTCGACGCGGCACAATAGGCCCGATGGCCATCGAATTCGCAGCAGCGCATCCGCCGGATCCCGTCTACCCGTTGGCCTCGGGCTATGACCTCGGCGCCGACATCGCGATGCTGGCGTCCAACGAGTCGTGCTTCGCGCCGGCGCCCGCGGTCGTCGAGGCGGCGGCAGCGGTCCTCGGCGGAACCCACCGCTACCCCGACCCCTCTATCGCGCCGCTCCGCCATGCCCTGTCCGATCGCTACGGCCTGCCCGCCGAGCGCATCGCGCTGGGCAACGGCTCCTGCGACATCCTGCTCGCCGCCGGCGAGGCGCTGCTCGAGCCGGGCGCCGAGGTCGTCTACGCCTGGCCGGCGTTCAGCGTCTACCCGCACCTCGCCGCCGCCTCCGGCGCGCGCGCCATCCAGGTGCCGCTCGACTCCGAGGACCGCCACGACCTCGACGCGATGGCCGCGCGAGGTCACCGTCGCCACCCGCCTGGTGCTCGTCTGCAACCCCAACAACCCGACCTCGACCGCGCTGGGTCTGGACGCGATCGAGGACTTCATGTCGAGAGGATCCCGCGCCACGTGTGCGTGATCCTCGACGAGGCCTACTGCGAGTTCGCGCTCTCGCTCGGCGACACCTATGCGTCGCTCGAACTGCTGCGCCGCTACCCCAATCTGGTCCTGCTGCGGACCTTCTCGAAGGTCTACGGGTTGGCCGGCCTGCGGGTCGGCTACGGGCTGTGCGGCTCGCGAGACTTCCGCGCCGCCGTCGACCAGGTGCGCCAGCCGTTCTACCTCAACTCGGCGGCGCAGGCCGCCGCGGTCGAGGCGCTAAAGCACCAGGACGAGGTCGAGCGCCGCGTCATCCAGACGATCGCCGCTGCCCGAGGCCTGATCGACGGCGTGCGCGCGCTGGGGCTGTGGGTGGCCGAGTCCGACGCCAACTTCGTCTGGGTGCGACTGGGCAGGACGCCGACGAGGCAGCCGTCATCGGGGGCTGGGCGAGCGCGGGGGTGCTGGTCCGCGCCGGCGCGTCGCTGGGGCGCGAGCGGGCGATGCGGGTGACGATCGGCACCGACGCCGAGAACGAGAGGTTCCTGGCCGCGCTGAGCGATCTGGTTTAGGGGGCGCGCGTGCGCGCGCCCTGTGTTTGGGCCCCGGTTGGCTCCGCGGCCGGCGGGTCAGATGTGCATGTGACCGCCTGCATGCCAAATGCACATGTGGCATATCGAAGGACGGCCAGGTGCAGCCCCTCGACGGCGGCGCGGCGTCTGCTACAACACCGCTGACGCGTATGACCGACCACGCCCCCACATCCGCCCTCGGCTGGTCCTTCTACGCGCGCTTCTACGCCTGGCGATTTAGCTAGGCGCCCGGCCCGACACCCCCGCGTCCGCGCTCGCCGCGGACCCGCTCGGAGGCCGAGCGCCGAAAGTCGATCGCACCCCGTTCCGTACAGTTTCAGGCGCAGAAAGGACCAGCAGACATGAGCATCGTGACCAAGCCGACCTCCACCGATCAGGAAGCGGATCCCGAGCACCGTACCGCCGCCGGGCTCGAGATCGCCGGGCGCAGGGTCGGTGGCGGCAACTTCGCGATGATCGCGGGCCCGTGCGCGGTCGAGTCGCGCGATCAGGCGCTCGCAGCCGCTCGAGCGGTGCGCGACGCGGGGGGGACGATGTTCCGCGGTGGCGCGTTCAAGCCGCGGACCTCGCCGTACTCGTTCCAGGGCCTTGGCCACGAGGGGCTGCGACTCCTCCAGGAGGCCAAGTTCACGACCGGACTGCCGATTGTCACCGAGGCGATGGATCCCCGCGACCTCGACGCCGTGCTCGACGTCGCCGACGTGATCCAGATCGGCGCGCGCAACATGCAGAACTACTCGCTGCTCGTCGAGGCCGGCCGCGCTGGGCGCCCGGTGCTCCTCAAGCGTGGCCTGTCAAGCACGCTCGACGAGCTTGTCCAGGCCTCCGAGTACATTCGCAACGAGGGCAACGACGCGGTCCTGCTGTGCGAGCGCGGGATCCGCACGTTCGAGACCGCCTACCGGTTCACGCTCGATCTGATGGCCGTACCGGTCCTGAAGGAGCGCTCGGATCTCCCGGTGATCGTCGATCCGAGCCACGCGGCGGGACGTCGCGACCTGGTCCTGCCGCTGTCGCTGGCCGCCGCCGCCGCAGGGGCTGACGGCATCATCATCGAGGTGCACCCGGACCCTGACAACGCAATCTGCGACGGGCCGCAATCGCTGGCGACCGATCAGCTCGGCGCGTTCGTCGACCAGGTCAAGGCCGCCGCCGCGCTGGCGGGGAACACGCTGTCGCGCGAGCGCTCGGAAGCGCTTATCGGGGTCTGAAGTGCCGCGCGTCCGCGACATCCCGTTTGTCGGAGCCAGGCCCCGCGATGACATCCGCGACCAGCGGATCGAGCGGGTCGAGCCGCTGTCTGCGCCGGTCGAGCTGCTCCAAGAGCTCGTTCTGAGCGACCGGCACGCCGATGTCGTCAGGCGGGGCCGCGCCGACATTCAGGCCATTCTCGACGGCACCGACGACCGGCTGCTCGTCGTCGTCGGGCCCTGCAGCGTCCACGATGTGCAGGCCACGCGCGACTACGCCGGCCGCCTCAGCGAGCAGGCTGCCAGGCTTCAGGGCGACCTCCGGGTCGCGATGCGCGTGTACTTCGAGAAGCCGCGAACCACGACGGGTTGGAAGGGGTTGATCAATGACCCGCACCTCGACGGTTCGGGGGATGTGAACACCGGCCTGCGCCTTGCCCGCGGGCTACTGCTCGATGTGCTCGCCCTCGACCTTGCCGTGGGGTGCGAGTTCCTCGACCCGATCACCCCGCAGTACATCTCCGATGCCGTGTGCTGGGGCGCGATCGGAGCCCGCACCACCGAGAGCCAGATCCATCGACAGCTCGGCTCGGGCCTCTCGATGCCCGTCGGCTTCAAGAACCGCACCGACGGCAACGTGCAGGTCGCGGTCGATGCGGTCCGCGCCGCCGCCGTCCCGCACACGTTCGCCGGGATCGACGACGATGGCACGCCGGCGATCCTCTACACGAGCGGCAACCGCGACTGCCACATCATCCTTCGCGGCGGACGCGACGCTCCGAACTACGGCCCGCAGGACGTGGCGCGCGCGCTTGAGTTGCTGCGGACCGCCGGTCTTCCCGAGCGCGTCGTGATCGACGTATCGCACGACAACAGCGGCAAGGATGTGAGCCGGCAGCCGCCGGTCGCCGGCGAGGTCGCCGCGCAGGTCGCCGCCGGCAACGGGGCGATCGTCGGCCTGATGCTCGAGTCCTTCCTGGTCGCGGGCCGGCAGGATCTCGACTCCGCCGACGAGCTCACGTACGGCCAGTCGATCACCGATGCTTGCATCGACTGGGAAACGACCGTCGAGGTTCTCGACGGCCTCGCCGCCGCTGCCCGGGCGCGACGCGGCACCGGCAAATAGACGCCGGTGAGGCTCGCCGTCATCGGCGTTGGGCTGATCGGCGGCTCAGTTGCTCTCGCCGCGCGCGGGCGCCTCGGCGCCTCGGTCGCCGGGTTCGACGCTTCCGCCGATGCGCTGCGCACGGCGCTGGACCGGGGCGCCCTCGATTGCGCCTGCGACTCGATCCAGGAGGCCGTGAACGGCGCCGACGCCGTGTTCGTGGCCGTCCCGGTGGGGCTGATCCCGCGTGTCGTGGGCGAGACGCTGGCCCTCGCCGCGCCAGACTGCGTGGTCACCGACGTCGGCTCCACCAAGCGAGCTGTCGTGGCCGACCATCAGGACCCGCGGTTCGTCGGTGGCCATCCCCTGGCCGGCGCCGAGAACGCCGGCGTCGAGCACGCCCGCGCCGACCTGTTCGACGATGCCACCTGGTACCTCACGCCCACGCCGAGTACCTCGGGCGTTCTGTACGAGCGCCTGCACCGCTTGCTCCACGACCTCGGCGCCCGGCCGGCGGCAATCGAGCCCGAGACCCATGACACGATCCTCGCCACCGTGTCGCACCTCCCTCACGTCCTGGCCAATGTACTCGTCTCGCAGGCTGCCCGCACGCTCGGGGAGGGCGGCGAGAGGCTGCCCGCCACCGGCCCCAGTTTTCGCGACAGCACGCGCGTGGCCGGCGCGCCGAGCGCGATCTGGACCGACATCTACGTGTCCAACCGCGACGCGCTGATCGCCGGCATCGATGACACGACCGAGCGACTGCGGGCCGTGCGCGAGGCCCTGCGAAACCAGGACGCCCCGTGGCTGACGGCGTGGAACGACAGCGCCGCCGCGGACCGCCGGCGACTGCTCGAGGCCCAGTTGGCCGGCGGTGAGCTGTTCGAACTGCGCGCGTCGGTGCCCAATCGCCCCGGCGTCATCGCCCAGCTCGCCCTCGAGCTCGGCCGGACGGGGGTCAACATCGCCGATCTCGCGCTGTACCCGGCGCCGGACATGAGCGAGGGTGTGGTGGCGCTGTGGATCGCCGGCGAGGGGCAGGCCGAGCGCGCGCAGCAGCTGATCGGCGAGCTTGGCTTCCCGGTGAGCCGGGCATGAACGCGCGCTTTGCCCCGTCGGGACCGCTGCGTGGGCGCCTGCCACCGCCGCCTGACAAGTCGATCTCGCATCGCGCGGCGCTGTTCGGTGCCATGGCCACCGAGCCGGTGCGGATCCACAACTATCTCGACGCCGCGGACACGCGATCCACGCTCGGCGCGATGCGGGCGCTGGGCGCGATCGTCGAGGAGCGCGACCGCGAGGTCCTCATCCGGGGCTGCGGGCTGCGCAATGCGCAGGCGGGGGAGGGGACGATCGACGTCGGCAACGCCGGGACGCTGATGCGTTTGCTCCCCGGGTGGCTCGCCTTCCAGCCGGAGCGGAGCTTCACGCTCGACGGGGATGAGTCGATCCGCCGCCGGCCGGTCGACCGCGTGGCGAAGCCGCTCGAGATGATGGGGTCGAGGATCGAGGCGCGCGATGGGCGCTTCCCGCCCTTCACCGTGCACGGAGCGGCACTCACGGGCATCGAATACGAACTGCCGGTGGCCAGCGCCCAGGTCAAGTCGTGCGTGCTCATCGCCGGGCTGGTCACCGGCTCGACCACCGTCGTCGAGCCAGTGCCGACGCGCGACCACACCGAGCGCTTCCTGATGCGGGCGGGCGCCACGATCCAGCGATCGCCCGCGCCCGCCGGCGGCAACCGCATCACGGTGGGCAAGGTCGATGAGCTCGAACTCGACACGGTGGAGGTGCCCGGCGACCTCTCCTCGGCCGCTTTCCTTCTCACGGCAGGCGTGCTCGTGTCCGGCTCGCGACTGGTGCTCGAGGGTGTGGGGGTCAACTGGACGCGCGCCGGCTTCCTCCGCATCCTCGATCGCATGGGTGCCATCGTGCTCGGCGAGCGCGAGCCTGTGGACACCTTTGATGCGTCGGAGCCGGTCGCCGATCTCGATGTCTCCGGAGCTCCCATCGAGGCCACCACGGTCGAGCCCAACGAGGTCCCGCTGGCCATCGACGAGCTGCCGCTGGTGGCGCTCTTAGGCTGCTATGCCGAGGGCGAGACCGTGGTGCGCGGCGCCGGCGAGCTGCGGGTCAAGGAATCCGACCGCATCACCACCGTGGTCGAGGGTCTCCGGGGGTTGGGCGCCGATATCGAAGCCGCGCCCGATGGGTTCGTGGTGCGGGGCACAGGCGGTCTGCGCGGTGGCCGGCTCGACGCGGGCGGCGACCATCGCCTGGCCCTTCTGGGGGCAGTGGCCGGGCTCGCCTCCGAGGAAGGCGTCGAGGTCCTCGGCATGGAGGCGGCGGCGGTCTCCTACCCCGGCTTCGAGCGGGACATCGCGAGGCTGACCGCGTAATGGTCATCGCGATCGACGGTCCGGCCGGAGCCGGCAAGTCAAGCGTCGCCCGCGGAGTCGCCGAGAGGCTCGGCTTCACCTACCTCGATTCGGGTGCGATGTACCGGGGCGTGGCGCTGGCCGCACTCGAGCAGGGCCGCGAGCCCCGCGACGTGGCGCCCGAGGTCACGATCGATCCCCGCGGCCCGGTCACACTCGACGGTCGCGACGTGAGCGCCGCCATCCGCACACCCGAGGTCGCCGAGGCGGCCTCCAAGGCAGCGTCCGATGCCGGCGTGCGCGCGGCCCTGGTGGCCCAGCAGCGGGCGCTGCTGTCCACCGGCGATTGGGTGGCGGAAGGTCGCGACATCGGCACCGTGGTGGCCCCGGAGGCCGCCGTCAAGATCTTCCTCACCGCCGATCCCACCGAGCGAGCGCGCCGGCGCGCGTCCGAGCTCGGGATCGACCCCGCCCAGGTGCTGGCCGAACAGACGATCCGCGACCAGCGCGACCGGATGCGCGAGCACTCTCCGCTCAGACCGGCCCCGGGGGCGGTCGAGCTCGACACGACCGGGATGCCGCTCGGGGAGGTCGTCGGTCGGGTCGTGGAGCTGGCGCGCGCCGCGTACTAGTGGGTCCCCCAGAAACATTGCACCCGAAATGGCCGGCCCGGATGACCGCGGGCCTTTGACCTCCGCTCCGGCATCCCTCATGCACCTCCAGTGCATGTCGGATCCTGCGTCCTCGGCCAGCGGCCCCCGAACCTGGCCATTTCAGTCACAACGTTCCCAGGAGACCCACTAGCCTCGGGTCGGTCATGAAGATCGCGGTTGTGGGATACCCCAACGTCGGCAAGTCCTCGCTGGTCAACCGGCTCACGGAGTCGCGCGAGGCGGTCGTGCACGAGCGGCCCGGCGTCACGCGCGACCGCAACGAGCTGCATACCGACTGGAACGGACGAGCCCTGGCCCTGATCGACACCGGCGGCGTCGACCTCGAGGACCGCGAGCAGCTGGCGCGCCAGATCCAGGCTCAGGCCCGGGCGGCGCTGGCCGATGCCGACGTCGCCGTGCTGGTCGTAGACGCGAGAGCCGGGCTGCGCCCCGGCGACCTGGAGATGGCCGATCTGCTGCGTCGCGAGCCGGTTCCGGTCCTGGTCGCCGCGAACAAGATCGACACTGTCCAGGACGTCCCGCTGGCGGCCGAATTCCACGCCCTCGGACTCGGGGAGCCGATCGCGGTCTCCGCCGCGCAGGGCCTCGGCACCGGCGACCTGCTCGATCAGATCGTGCAGGTCGCCCCGAGCACGACGAGGAGCCGAGGACGCCGACGACGCGATCCGGCTGGCCGTGATCGGCCGGCCAACGTCGGCAAGTCGTCGCTGGTGAACCGCTTCCTGGGCGACGACCGCGTGATCGTCTCCGAAGTGGCCGGGACGACCCGGGACGCCATCGACCTGCCGCTGACCTTCGAGGAACGCAAGCTGATCCTCATCGACACCGCCGGATTGCGCCGGCAGGCCAAGGTCGGGGAGTCGCTGGAGTACTTCACCGCGCTGCGCTCCCGCCGGGCAGCCGAGCGCGCCGACGTGGCGCTGGTCGTGTGCGACGCTACCGAGGGGGTGACCACGCAGGACCTGCGGGTTGCCGAGCTGGCCATGAAGACCGGCTGTGCCACGGCGCTGGTACTCAACAAATGGGACCTGGCTGGCGAGCTGGATCTCGACCACGAGCGCGCGCGGGCCCACCAGAAGCTGCGCCTGCGTCCTCGCGTCCTCACCGCCAGCGCGAAGACGGGGCGCCACGTCGAGCGGCTGCTGCTGGAGGCGGTCGGGCTGGCCGACCGCAGCCGGGGCCGGATCCCCACGCCGCAGCTGAACCGGTTCCTCTCGGACGTCGTCGCCGCCCGGCAGCCGCCGGCGGGCAGCTCGGCCGGTCCCCGCGGCCACCGCCTGAAGCTGTTGTTCATGAGCCAGACGGCCGAGCGGCCACCGCGCTTCTCGATCCAGGTCAACTCGCGCGCTCGCGTGACCCGCGACTACGCCTACTACGTCGAGAATCGACTGCGCGAGCGGTTCGGGCTCGACGGCGTGCCGCTGATCATCGACTTCGTCGAGCGGCGCGAGCGCCGGGTTGCCGAAGGTCGCGGCCGGCGGGGCGCACCGAGCAAGAACGCCTGAATTCCGAACCGGCGCGAGTGCCGTTGCCGCGTGGTTAAGTTGAAGCGTGTCCAGCTCCCGGCAGGGGATCTTGCAGCTGCGCGCGCCCGCGCAGCCTGCCGTTTCCGAGCGCGGTAAACCGCTCGGGCAGCCCACGCCTGGCCCAGCAACCCTGCCGGGGCAGCACCCCGCCCGGCCCACCAACCCCGCCCGGCCCACCAACCCCGCCCGGCCGGCCGTCCTCGACGCTCGTGCGCCGCCGCCTTGTCGCGCTTCTCGGCCTTGGCGATCTCCCCGCCCTCCGGCTCGCTGGGCGCGCCCGCGGTGACGATCATCACGCGGACCGGCAACGCGCTCGCCGCCAACGAGGAGCTCGGCGCGCTCGAGGCGCCGCTGGCTCAGCTGTTCGCACCCTGGCCAGACGCCCCTGTTCAACGATCGCCAGGTGGCGGGGATCACGGCTCATCAGCTCTCGCTCGGCGCCGGCCTGCAGCTCGACTATGCCGTGTTCCGCGGCTTGGTCGTCGTGTCGACCAGCCTGAGCGCGATCTCCGCCGTTATCGCCCGCACGCGGACTCTGGGCGACGAGCCGGGCTTCCGTGCGGTGGCGGGCGCCCACCAGCAGCGAGTCGGCTCGCTACTCTTTCTCGACTTCAGCCAGCTTCTCAGCCTCGGCGAGCAGATGGGCTTGACGCACAGCGCACGCCTCAGTGCGCTCGGACCGGATCTTGAGAAGATCTCTGCGGTTGGCCTAACCTCGACGAGCGGGAAGACCGATACGACAGCGGAGCTGTTCCTCCAGATTCCATGACCACGCTTGCAGACAATGAATTCCTCTTCACCTCCGAATCGGTGACCGAGGGACATCCCGACAAGATCGCCGACCAGATCTCCGACGGCGTGCTCGATGCCGTGATGCGCGATGACCCCACCGGCCGCGTGGCCTGCGAGACGCTGGTCAACACGGGGCTCGTCGTCGTCTCGGGCGAGATCACCACGACGACCTACGTCGACATCCAGGAGATCGCGCGCGAGACCATCAAGCGGATCGGCTACACCGACGCCCAGTACGGGTTCGACTACCACACGTGCGCCGTCATCAACGCGATCGACAAGCAGTCGCCCGACATCGCCCAGGGCGTCGACCAGGCCTACGAGGCGCGCACCGACCCCGGCGACGACGATGTGCTCGACGTGGCCGGCGCGGGCGACCAGGGCATGATGTTCGGCTACGCCACCAACGAGACGGACGAGCTGATGCCGTTGCCGATCTCGCTGGCCCACAAGCTGGCCAAGCGGCTGGCCGACGTGCGCAAGGCCGAGATCGTTCCGTACCTGCGCCCCGACGGAAAGACGCAGGTCACCGTCCGCTACGTCGACGGCCGCCCCGTCGAGATCGAAAAGTTGCTCATCTCGACCCAACATCGCGACGGCGCCGAGTCGCTGATCAAGGACGACCTGTGGGAGCACGTGATCGAGCCGGTCATCCCGCAGAGCTCTACGACGCCCGCCGGCTGCACAAGCACCTGCTCGTCAACCCCACCGGCCGCTTCGTGATCGGCGGCCCGATGGGCGACTGCGGCCTCACCGGGCGCAAGATCATCGTCGACACCTACGGCGGCATGGCCCGTCACGGCGGCGGCGCCTTCTCGGGCAAGGATCCCTCCAAGGTCGATCGTTCGGCCGCCTACGCGGCCCGCTACGTGGCCAAGAACGTCGTCGCCGCCGGCCTGGCCGACCGCTGCGAGGTCCAGGTCGCCTACGCGATCGGCGTGGCCAAGCCGGTGTCGATCATGGTCGAGACGTTCGGCACCGAGAAGATCGGGCGCGCGGCGATCCTCGACCTGATCCGCGAGCACTTCGACCTGCGCCCCGGGGCCTTCCGGCAGTACCTCCGCCTCCATCGCCCGATCTACCAGAAGACCGCCGCCTATGGCCACTTCGGCCGCGAGGACCGCGACTTCACCTGGGAGCGCACCGACAAGGCCGACGCGCTGCGGGCTGCGGCGGGGCTTGGCGGGGCGCCGGTGGCCGCGTAGACGCTTCCCGGCGCGGTGGCGTTCAGTGCGACATGCTGACCCTGCTGCGCGCCACTCCGCGGTGGAAGATCGACTCGCCCGACCCGATCAAACCCGACACGCTGAACGAGAGCTACCAGAGCTTCCCGAACCGCAGTATCGAGGACTGGCGGCAGCAGTAGTCGCGCTCAGTCCGCTTGCGGGCGCTGCGCGCCCGCGGCTTGGTTTCGGCGAACGGCTTCGGAAACGGCGCTGGGAAGCGATGGGTGACGCCCTGCTGCGGGCTGTCCAACCGGCATAACGTTGAAGAGCGGCTGCCCACGCGGGTCGCTTGTCAACGAAACGCCGGCTATACCGCCACAACGCTGTTCAGCGCGCGGCCACCATGAGCTTTCCTGCGTTATGCCGGTTCCCGAGGCGTTCCCGTCCGGCGAGGCAACGCAACCCACCCCATCCCAAGCCGCCGTTCCCGACGCACCACCTCAAACGCTGCGCGGGCGCGCAGCGCCCGCCGGCGGACTGAGCACGACAGCCAACCCAGGGGCGCCGTAAACGTCGAACTCGACCCGGCGCAGCGGTCGACTGTGACGAAGACGGCCGTGGACGCCGTCTACGTCAGTCTCGCCACAGGTGGCGCGGCGAGCGTGACGTTTACGGGCGCCGGGCGTACGCCGGGGCCCGCGGCCGCTAGACCGCGCGCCACCGCGCCACGGACCCGGGCCACTGCGCCACCGCGCCGCTAAACCCCGTCCGCCGGCTGCCGCAACTGGTGGATCACGCGATCGACGGTCCGCACGACCTGCTGGGGGTCGGCGACGCCACGGAACTTGAAGTCGTAGCCGGCCTCGGCGGCGGTGTCGAAGTCGACAGTGCCCACCCGGAGCATGCGCTCGAGCAGCGACTGGATCACGTTCACGTTCTGGATCCGCTCGACGCGCGTTTCGTGCATCTCGCGCGAGAAGATGCCGAGCTGGATCGTCAGTCGCTGGCTCGAGATCGTGTACACCGTCGCCACCCGCCTGATGAACCCCGCGATGACCACGATGATGAACACGACCGCGACCGCTGGGATCACCCAGCCAACCTGGACGCTGTGCGAGGAGATGCGGGTGATGACCCCGGCGATCACGCCGGCGAGGATCGCGATGGCCAGTCCCTTGATGTAGAAGGCGAGCATCGCCCGCCACGAGGGATGGCCGTGGAAGAAGACCTCTTCGTCGGGTTCGGGCCCCAGAGGCATAGGCGGGGAGCCTAGATGATTGATTCCTTTTGCCGCACCCGCGGATGGCGCGCACGACTCGGCGCCGGATCGGCACCCACGTCCTCGCCGGTAGCGCTGCTACCGGCTTCGTCCGCGCGCACCGCCCGGGTTGGTCGTGCACGCCCCCGCCGGCACGTCAATTCGGAATCAACCCATCTAGAGGACCGCCAGGAACACGGCGATCACGACCGCCGCGCACGCCGACAGCGAGAGCAGGCCGGCCAGCGGCCCCGGTTCGGGTGGCGGCTCGCCCTCGCCGGCGTACAGCGCGAACATCGCCACCGCGGGGCTGCCGATCAGCGCGCACGACCACATCCAGTCATTCTTGCCCGCCCGCCGGGCGGACACCGTCCCCAGGGCCCGGGCGCAGCAGTCGAGCGCCAGGCCGAAGGCCAGCAGCACGTGCCCGCCGCCGAGCGCGAACCGGGCAACGCCGTAGTAGAGCTCGAGGCACAGAACCGCGATCACCACGAGCCCGACCAGCACCCCCGGGGCCTGGAGTGTCCGCCGGGGTCGGGGCGGCGCCTGCCCGGTGGCGGGCGCCGGCCGGCGGGCCGGCGCCGGACGTCGCGCCGGGGACGCGGTTGGGCGCCGCACCGAGGAGGGGGTTGGGCGGCGCGCCGGGGGCGGGGTCGGGCGCGCGGGCCCCGCGGTGGCGGGCTGGCTGTCGATCACGCCGACGGGGGCGGGAGGGTCGTGGGTGGCCACGAAGCGCACCCCGCGGGCCGTGGCCGCGGCGCGGGACTCGCCCACCTTGTGGCGGACGACGGGCGGGGTCGCCGGCTGGGGCAGCAGCGAGGCGGCCTTCGCACCTGGCCCCTCTCGGTCGGGCAGCGAACCCGAGGGCCTGACGATCGGCGGGAGTTCGGCGAGGCGCCGTTCCAAGGCCCCGTCGAGGCCCTCGGAGTCGTCGAGCTCCCCGGGGGCGAGTTCGAGCAGCCGCAAGCCGTGGGCGGGGGCCAGCTCGGCGCACAGACGGGCCAGCTCCTCGGAGTGGCCGCCGCACAGCGCGATGAGCCGGTTCCCGGGGTAGTAGGCGTCCACGGACAGCCACTGCGGCGGATCGGCGTCCGGTACGCGCAGCCAACCGAACATGTGGTCTCGGCGCCCAATCTCCCCCAGGACGCGGTCGCAGGCGACGAGGATTGCCGACGCGTCGGTCGTCATCCTTACCTCACTCTACCCTCCGCAGGCTCATGAATCTCCGCAAACCCGCCCCGCACCCGAGGTGATCGCCCGGGTTGAGCCACTGACACGGACGCGCGCCGTGCGAGGCCCGTTTGACTACCGGTTGCGGGCCGATCAGCCTGAGGTGGAGGTCGGTTCGCTGCTGCGGGTGCCGTTCGGCGGGCGCCGGTCGCTGGGCGTGGTCGTCGCGCTGAGCGATCGCTCGGAACTCGCTCCCGAGCGCCTGGTCGAGCCCGACGCCGTCCTCCCCGACGGCCTGCCCGCCGATCTCGTCGCGCTGGCGCTTTGGATGGCCGGCGAGTATTGCTCGACCCCGGCGCGCGCGCTCGGGCTGCTGCTCGCCCCGGGCTCGGGGGGTGGAGTCAAAGCGCGGCAGGTACTGGTGGCGCGCTTGACCGAGGAGGGGCGACGGGCCGTGATCGGCGATGAGCCGCCACGATCGAGCGACGCCCGCCCGCTGACGCCGCGACAGCGCCAGATCCTGGCCACGCTGGAGCGGGCCGGAGAGATGCCGGCCTCCACGGCGGGCAGCCTCGACAGCATCCGGCGGCTCGAGCGCCGGGGCCTCGTGGAGCTGAGCTCGCAGGCCACACGTCGGCGGCCGGCGGTGCACAGGATCGGCGCGGCGACGGCGGCCGCTCCGCCGCTGACGCCCGATCAGCGGGCGGCTCTGGATCCGATTCTCGCCGCCCTGGCCGGGCGCGAACGTGGTCGTTTCCTGCTCCACGGGGTGACGGGCTCGGGCAAGACCGAGGTCTATCTCGGCGCCGTCGAGGCGGCGCTGGCGTCCGGGCGCAGCGCGATCGTGCTCGTGCCGGAGATCGCGCTGACGCCGCAGACGATGGGGCGCTTCGAGGCCAGGTTCGGCGATGTGGTGGCCGTGATGCATTCCGCGCTGGGGCAGGGCGAGCGCTACGACGAGTGGCATCGGCTGCGGCGCGGAGAGGCTCGGGTGTGCGTGGGGCCGCGCTCGGCGGTGTTCGCGCCGCTCAGGGACATTGGACTGATCGTCGTCGACGAGGAGCACGAGAGCTCCTACAAGCACGAGGGCGATCCGCGCTACGACGCGCGCGCGGTCGCCGAGCGCCGCGCGCGCGAGCACGGCGCCGTGCTCCTCGCCGGCAGCGCCACCCCGCGCCCGGAGAGCGTCACCTCGCTCCGGCGCCTGAGGCTCCCCAGTCGCGTCGACGGGCGGCCGCTTCCCGACGTCGAGGTGCTCGACATGCGCGGCCTGCACCATCCGCTTCACCCCACGACCCGAATGGCGCTGGCCGACCTGCGCCGCGGGGGTGGCAAGGCGATCCTGCTCCTCAACCGACGCGGCTGGTCGAACTTCCTCTCCTGCCGAGCCTGCGGCGAGGTCTGGATGTGTCCGAATTGCGAGGTCGCGCTCGTGCTCCACCGCAACGGCAGCTTCATCGCCTGCCACCACTGCGGCCACCGCCAGCCCGTACCGAGCCGGTGCCCCAAGTGCACCTCGGTGGCGCTGGCCCGCCACGGCGCCGGGACTGAGCGACTCGAGCACGAGCTCGCCGAAGCCCTCGGCAACGCCGACTTTCCCGTCCTGCGGCTCGACGCGGACTCCTCGGGCCTGGGCGCGCGCGCCCGAACCCTGAGCCGCTTCGAGTCGGCACGCTCAGCGCTGCTCATCGGCACCCAGATGGTGGCCAAGGGCCACGACTTTCCCGACGTGGCGCTGGGCATCGTGCTCGACGCCGATCAGACGCTGCGGTTCCCCGACTTCCGGGCCGAGGAGCGCACGTTTGCGCTGATCACGCAGCTGGCCGGGCGCGCCGGCCGAGCCGCCGTCGGCGGACGCGTGCTCGTGCAGACGCTGGCGCCCGGGGCGCGCTCGATCGCGTTCGCCGCACAGCACGACGCCGACGGCTTTCTCAGCGACGAGCTCGCCCGCCGTGAGGCCCTTCGTTATCCGCCGTTCTCCTCGCTGATCAGGATCGTCTGCGCGGCCAGCGAGCCGGCGCAGGCCCGGGACACCGCGGCGGCTCTGCACGAGCGCATCAGCCCACCGGGGGCCACCGTGCTCGGGCCGGCACCGCTGTTCCGGTTGCGCGGCAAGGCACGGTCTCAGGTGGTCATCAAGGCGAGCGATCGCGCCGCGGCGATCGACGCCGTGGGGTCAGCCGTGGACGAGGTCGGACCGTCGTCAGCGCGGCGAGGTGTTAGCGTGAGCGTGGACGTCGATCCGCAGTAACTCCTTGTCACAGACCTCATCCACACCGGGGGGCCGCCGGTGAGCACGTCCGCATCAGACCTGGAGATCGGGGAGAGCCGGCGCCGCCTACTGCGTGAGGTCGGCACTCCGCCCGACCTGACCGTCGTGCGGTGCCACGAAGGCCCGGATGATCAGCCGGCCTCGACGGGCATCGAGGAGCTGCTGCGCGAACACATCTACCGCGAGATCGACCGAGACGGACTGTGCGCCGCGCGCGGCCACACCGCGCTGCTGTCCGTGGACGGCGACGCGTTCTGCCGCCCGGCCGATGACCTGACCGCGCGCGCCCTGGCCGTGGCCGAGCTGCGCTTCGAGCGGGTGATCGTGCTGCCGGCCGGCTTCGACCCCTCCGACGACACCACGCGCGCCGCCCTGACCGCCTCGCGGGCAACGATCTTCGCGCGCGATCCCGAGTCCTTCCGGCGGATCTCGCCGCTGTGCGACGCCCGACTGGCCCTCGACTGCGCCTGCTTCTCGGGCGCCATGCCCGCGATCCCGGAGCCCGGGTCCGAGAGTCGGCCGCACGACCCTGCTCCGGCGTCCGCGACGGCGCGTCGCCCCGGTGCACCAGCCCGCGTCACCGCGATCGTCCTCTCCCGGGGAGCGCCCGAGCAGGCGCTGCGAGCGATCGACTCTCTGGCCGGCAGCACGGTGTCGGTGCAGACGCTCCTCATCGACAACAACTCGAGTCCACCCGAGTCGGCGGCCCTGCGCGAGGGCTGCGCCCGCCGCGAGGAAGTTCGCTGGCTTCGCTCGGATCGGAACCTGGGCTGCGCCGGCGGCCGGCGATTGGGCATCGATGCTGCCGAGAGCGAGCTGGTGCTGTTGCTCGATGACGACGCCGAGCTCGAGCCGGGCGCGCTCGACCTGCTGGTGGCCGAAATCGACGCCCACCCCGAGGCGGCCGCGGTGACGGCGACCGTGGCCCTCTCCGACGGCACCCTCCACCACTCCGGAGGCTGGATTTCGATCGAGGACCAGGTGGTCAGGTTCACGCTGATCGGAACCGGCCAACCGGCGTCGGATCCAGTTGCGCCGAGCGGCAATGCCGGCTGGGTACCGGGGACCGCGGCGCTGTGCCGCGCCTCGGTTCTGCGCGAGTTCCCGCTCGATGCTGGGATTCGCTCCTACTTCGAGGACAACGAGTGGTGCTATCGCGTCGAACGCGCGCGTCCGGGCAGCTTTCGCCGCTCCCGCGAGGCTCGCGCCGTCCATTACTTCACCTCCAAGCACGGGCCCGGAACCGACTTCGCGACGCGTTCGGTGGCCGTGGACGTGCTCGGTGCCCACGCCCGCTTCTACGCGCGGCACGGCAAGCTGCTCGATCTCTCGCTGTTCGACCTCGTGCCCGAGCTGCGCGACGACGAGGGCGCCGGCGATGTGCCGGCCGCGCGCCTGCTGATGGAGCTGCTGCTGGCCAAGGGAGGGGACTGGACGTTCATGGAGTGGATGAACGGCGGTCTCGAGGTCCTCCTGGCCTGCGGAGCTCGAGCCTCGCGGCTGCACGCCGAGAACGCCGAGCAGGCCCGGCTGCTCGCCGAGCGGGATCGAGAGCTCGACGCGCAGCGGGAGGAGCTCGAGTTCCTGCGCCGCCGCGACGAGACGCTCGAACGAGTCCTCAACGGCGGATGGTGGCGGCTTCGCGCCAGGGTCATGCCGACCATCGAGGTGGCGCAGCGGCTGCGCCGGGGCACACGACGGTGACCGTCCACGAGATCGCCATCGACGAGCCGGTGCTCGGCGACTCGGAGGTTCGTTTCGCGTGGACGGTGACGCCGGCGAGCGCCCTCTACAGGCGCACGAGCTTCCACCTGCGTTTCCCCGAGACGGTCGAGGTGGCCGCGGTCCCCCTGTCGCTCTGGTGGCGGATCGGCTTGATCTGCCTTCACGCCCACTGGCCGCTCCTGCGGCCCTGCCGGGTCCGCCTGCCGGTTCGCCTCCCGCCGCCCGAGGAGGAGTTCTGGCTGCGGCTGACCGACGCGGCGGTGGCCAGCCTCGAGGCCCACGCCGGCGGACACGACACGCCCCGCACGATCGAGCTGATCGGCAGCGGTCCGTTCCTGGAGCCACCGGAGCCAGGCCACGTCGCTTCGAGCGGCGGCGTGGTCAGCTGCTTCAGCGGGGGGCGAGACAGCATCGCTCAGGCGGCAATGCTGGGTGAACTCGGGGAGGAGCCGACGTTGGTCACCGTCACCTCTCCGGTGCCGTGGAGCCCGGAGCACGACACTCCCCGCCGGCGCGAGGTGCTGTCCGAGATGACCCGCCGTTCGGGTCTCGAACTGATCGAGGTGAGCAGCGACCTGCGCGCCGGGTGGGAGAACACGTTCGCCGCCACCCGCTACGGCCTCGGGGTCAACGAGTGCACCGACGCGATGCTGTTCATGGCGGCGGCGATAGCGGTCGCCGCGGCACGCGGGACGCGGCTGGTCACGATGGCCTCCGAAGCCGAGGTCCAGCACAGCGCGCGGCGCGGCGGGATGGTCGTGCAGATGCGCCACTTCATGTATTCGGCTGCCACCCAGCAAGCGCTGTCGGCGCTGCTGGCGCCGGCGGGGATCGCGCTCACCTCGCTGACCAGCTCGCTGCGGCAGTTCCAGGTCCAGCGATTGCTGGCCGCGCGCTACCCGTCGGTGCGCGACCTGCAGTACTCGTGCTGGGAGCTCTCGCGCGAACAGGCCGCCTGCAGCCGCTGCGCCGAGTGCCGCAAGATCGCGCTGAACCTGGTCGCCGAGCGGGTGGACCCCGCCGTGGCGGGCATCGACCTGCTCGACCTGTTGCTGTCGCTGTCGGACTGGAGCCCCGGCCAGCGGTATCTGGCCGCAGCGCCGACGAGCGGAGCGCTGCCGCGGGAGCTGGCCGGGCGCAGCCATGAAATGCAGGAGATCCGCTGCCTGGCCGGCGCAGGCCGGGACGAGGTGGCCGCGCTGCTCGACGGTAGCGGCACGCCCCCCGACCGCGCTCGAGCATTGGCCATCTACGAGCGACTGCACGAACAGGCGCTCGAATACGAGATCGAGCCCGAGCCCGGCTATCTGGCCGGCTATCTCGAGCTCCTCGACGGCGAGATCCGCGAGGGCGTCCGGGACATCCTCGAGGGGCATTTCCGCCCGGCCCCGCCCGAGTCCTACCGGTCGATGCTGCTGAACACGCGCCAGCTGTCACAGTGGATCGCCGATCCGCTCGGTCGGGCGCACCTCGCGCCGGCGCCCGATGATCCGGAGTGGCTGGACCGGCTGATCCCCGATCCCGAGCCGGACCTCGAGGCGCCGCCGGGCGGTCGCGTTCTCAAGGTCGCCGACACCCTGCTCGACGGCAACGAGAGCCGCTATGTGCACGAGTGCCTGTCGGACAACTGGATCTCGTCCGCCGGCAGCTTCGTCCCGAGGCTGGAGAGCGCCTTCGCGCGCGCGGTCGGCTGCCGTTTTGCCGTCGCCTGCTCGAGCGGGACGGCCGCGCTGCATCTGGCGCTCGCCGCCACCGGGGTGGGCCCCGGCGACGAGGTACTGATACCCGCCTTCACGATGATCGCCACGGCCAGCGCGCCGCGCTATCTCGACGCCGACCCGGTGCTCGTCGACGCCGACCCGCGGAGCTGGAACCTCGACCCGACGGCGCTGGCGGACAAGCTGACCGCTCGCACGCGGGCGCTGATCGTCGTGCATACCTACGGGCAGCCGGCGGACATGGATCCGATCCTTAAGTTCGCCCAGCGCAACCGGCTGATCGTGGTCGAGGACGCCGCCGAGGCTCACGGTGCCAGTTATCGCGCGCGACCAATCGGCAGCCTCGGCGACGCGGCGGCGTTCTCGCTCTACGCCAACAAGATCGTCACCTCCGGCGAGGGGGGGATGGTCACCACCAACGATCCGCGCGTCGCCGAGCTGGCCCGCGAGCTGCGCGACCACGCGTTCTCACGCGAACGCCACTTCTGGCACCGCCGGCTCGGCTTCAACTACCGCATGACCAATCTGCAGGCGGCGGTGGGACTGGCCCAGGTCGAGCGCTGGGACGAGCTCATGGCCCGCCGGCGTGAGAACGCGCGGCGTTACGGCCAGGCGCTGGCCGGCATCGAAGGCATCGCGACGCCGCCCCAGCAGCCCGGTGGGGTCGTGTGGATGTTCGGCATCACGGTGGCGCCCGAGTTCGGGATCGGCCGCGACGAGCTCCGTCGCCGGCTCGCGGCGCGCGGTGTCGAGACGCGGACATTCTTCGTGCCGATGCACGTGCAGCCGGTTCACGCGGGCCGTTTTCGCGGTCAGCGATACCCGGTGGCCGAGCGGCTGGGGCGGACCGGCCTGTACCTCCCGTCCGGGCCGGCGTTGACCGACGACGACATCGACTATGTCGCCCAGGCGATCCGCGCCAGCCGGTCCGGGGCCGAGGTCATAGACTGAAGGTGTGCTCGAAGAAGCCACCGAGATATTCGACGAGGCCGAGGCCGAAGAGGTCGAGGAGGAGGCCGAGCCGAAGCTCGATCCCGAGCTCGCGGCGCGGCGTGACGCCGCCCTCGCGCACGTGCGGAAGTTCGGCGATCCGGTGCTGCGCACGCGCGCTCGCCCGGTGGAGCGGATCGACGACGCGCTGGTGTCCGAGATCGAGCGGATGGGGCTGCTGATGAACGACGCCATGGGAGTTGGCTTGGCCGCGACGCAGATCGGGGCGCTCCACCGCGTCCTCGTCTACCGGGTGCAGCAGCAGGCACCGGTGAACGCGCTGATCAACCCGGAGATCGAGTGGCGGGGCTCTGAGCAGGAGATTGCCGAGGAGGGCTGTCTCAGCTTGCCCGCGGTGGCCGTCGACGTCGAGCGTCCCGTCCACGTGCGCGTCCGTGCGCTCAACGAGCGAGGCGAGCCGATCACGATCGAGGCCACCGGGCTCGAGGCGCGTGTCCTTCAGCACGAGGTCGACCACCTCGACGGCGTGCTGATCCTGGATCGCACCTCGCGCGAGCAGCGTAAGCAGGCTATGCGCACGCTGCGCGAGGCCCCGCCGGGCGGCTGAGCCCGGCCCGCGCGTGCGGACGGTATTCCTGGGCACATCTGAGTTCGCGGCGGCGATTCTCGGTGCCCTGGCCGGCTCGCCGCATCGTCCGACCCTCGTCATCACACGGCCGGACCGGCCGCAAGGCCGAGGCCGGCACTTAACCCCACCCCCGGTCGCCGAGGCCGCACGGGCGCTGGGCCTCGATCTTGACCAGCCCGACTCGGTCAACGACGCGGCCGCGCGCGAACGGATCGCCGCCGCGATGCCGGAGGCGATCTGCGTGTGCGCCTACGGGGCGCTGATCAAGGAACCGCTGCTGAGCGACCACTGGATGATCAACGTCCATCCCTCGCTGCTGCCTCGCTGGCGGGGGGCCGCGCCGATCGAGCGGGCGATCATCTCCGGCGACGAGCGCACCGGCGTGTCGATCATGCGCGTGAGTGCGGGACTCGACAGCGGTCCCGTGTGCGCCCAGGCCAGCGAGCCGATCGCGCCCGATGACACCTACGGCAGCCTGGTGCCCCGCCTGGAGGAGCTCGGCGGCCAGCTGCTGCTCGAAACCCTGGACGAGCGCCCCGCGTGCTCCGAGCAGGATGATGCCCAGGCCACCTACGCCGAGAAGATCTCGCCCGCGGACCGCGAGCTCGATCCGGCCAGGGCGGCGGTCGAGCTCGAGCGGGTGGTGCGAGCGCTGACCCCGCACATCGGTGCGTACGTCAGGCTGGCCGACGGCGGTTTGCTCGGGGTCCGCGAGGCGCGCGCCGTGGCCTCGGCGGGCGTGGAGTCCGGCGAGCTGTCGCTCGACGGCCCACTGCCCGTCCTCGGCTGTGCCGACGGCGCCCTGGAGCTCCTCGTCGTGCAACCGCCGGGCCGGCGGGCGATGAGCGGAGAGGACTTTCTGCGCGGACACCGCCCGTGAGCATCTCGCCATCCCGGGCGTGCGCGTATGCGGTTCTGCGGCGCGTGTTCGAGCAGGGCGCGTATGCCGATCGCGCGCTCCGGGCTGAGTCGGCCGGCCTCGAACCGCGTGATCGGGCGCTGGCCATGGCGATCGCCTATGGCGCCGTCCAGCGCCAGGCGACGCTCGACTACGTGGCCGGCAAGCTCACCTCGCGCCCGCCGGCGGAGCTCGACCCGCCCGTTCAGGCCGCGCTCCGGCTCGGCCTGTTCCAGCTGCTGTTCCTCGACGGCGTGGCCGATCACGCCGCCGTGTATGAGAGCGTCGAGCTGGTCAAGCGCACGCGCCGCGGCGGAGCATCGCTGGTCAACGCGGTGCTGCGGCGAGGCGCGCGCGAGGGATCGGCGATTCTGGCCGAGCTCGACGACAGCACGCCGGGCGGCGCCGCGGTCCTGCACTCGGTGCCGCCGTGGATCGCCGAGATGTGGTTCGCCGAGCTCGGGGCCGAGGAGGCGCGCGCCCTGCTTGGGGCCATCAACGAGCCGGCCGAGTCGGCGCTGCGGGTCAATACGCTGGTGTCGAGCATCGCCGAGGTCGCTTCGGCACTGCCGGTGAGCACGCATCCGGCGCCGGCGATCCCCGAGGGCCTGGTCCTCGAGGGGCCGTTTGACGTCCACGGCTCGAGGCTGTTCGGCGATGGGGCCGTGATTCCCCAGGCTCGGGCGTCGATGCTGGTGGCCCGCGTGCTGGCGCCCGAGCCGGGCGAGCGGGTTCTCGATCTATGCGCGGCCCCGGGCGGCAAGACCACCCACCTGGCCGCCCTGATGGGTGATCGGGGCGAGGTCAGAGCGATCGAGCGGCATCCGGGGCGCGCCCAGGCGTTGCGCGAGACGTGCCGGCGGGCGCGGGCGACGTGCGTAACCGTCGAGACGGCCGACGCCACGCAGCCGCGACCCGAGCCGGCCTACGACCGCGTCGTCGTCGACCCGCCGTGCACCGGTCTGGGGACGCTTCAGTCCCGCCCTGACCGGCGCTGGCGCGCCGCACCCGAGTCGCCAGGCGAACTGGCCGAGTTGCAGGGCCGGATTCTCGCGGCCGCCGGAGCGGCCACGGCGCCCGGCGGGACGGTCGTGTACTCGGTCTGCACGATCTCTCACCGCGAGAGCGAGGCTGTGGTGGAGGGGTTCCTCGGCGGCCATCCGCAGTTCGCCGCCGATGATCTCCAGGCCGAGTACCCCCAGTGGCGACACCCGCGGGCGGAGCGGTTTCTGCAGCTCTTGCCCGACCGCGACGGCACCGATGGATTCTTCATCTCTCGGCTTCGCCGCCGGTGAGATCAGGCGACGGCGTTAACCTTCGATGAGAGGTGAGCGAATCTCCTGTCAAGCTAGGTCCTGAGTGCCCCGGCTGTGGCGAGCCCTGGCTGCGGCCCACCGCGGTGCCGGGCCGCTACCGCTGCGTCTACTGCCTCCAGCGCTACGAGCTCGTGTCGGTGTGTCCCAACTGCGGCGAGCATTCGACGATTGTGCGCATGTCCAGCACAGCGATCGTCGCCTGCAATCACTGCCATGGCAGCATGCTGAGGGCGGTCTAGTAGTGGACCCACCGCGGGGGCTGAGCGGGCTGCGCGTGGCTCCCTCGATCCTGTCGGCCGACTTCGCCCGGCTCGGGGCCGAGGTCGAGGAGGTCCTGGCCGCCGGGGCGCGGGTGATCCACGTCGACGTGATGGATGGCCACTTCGTCCCGCCGATCACCTTCGGGGCGATCGTCGTGGGCGCGGTCGCCGACCGCGTTCACGCGGCTGGGGCGATCGTCGACGTGCACATGATGGTCGAGCGGCCCGAGCGCCACATCGCCGATATCGCGCGCGCCGGCGCGGACAACATCACCGTCCACGTCGAGGCCACCCCACACCTGAACTACACGCTGGCGGCGATTCGCGAGGCCGGCTGCACCGCCGGCGCGGCTGTGTGTCCCGCCACGCCGGCCGGCTCGCTGGTCGAGGTGGCCCAGGATTTCCTCGACATGGCCCTGTGCATGAGCGTCAATCCGGGCTGGGGTTCGCAGGAGTTCATTCCAGGCTCGCTGGACAAGCTCGCGCGGATGCGTGCCGCGCTGCCCGACCACGTGGCGCTCGAGGTCGACGGCGGTGTCCACCAGAACACGGTGCGGTCATGCGTCGATGCGGGGGCCAATGTGCTGGTCACCGGGTCCGCGGTGTTCGGATCCGACGATCCCGCAAGAGCCTATGCGGAAATAGCGCAGGCAGCCGGAATCAACTGATCTGTTTCGAGTAGGGTCCGGTGATGCTCATTAGCAAAAGATCCAGGATTTCGATGCTGTTTACCGCCACCATGACGACCGCTCTGCTGGCCGGCTGCGGGAGCTCGAGCAGTTCGTCGAGCGTTAGCCCGGGGACCTACGTGAAGGCGATCTGCAACGCCGTTGGCCCGTTTGAGAAGGACGTGCAGAAGCGCTCCAGCGCGCTGAATCTGGCCGCGATCAGCAATGCCTCTCAGGGCAAGACGGCCCTGCAGGGCTTCCTCAACGCGGTCGTGTCCGATACCGACTCGGCGATCGCGAAGCTGAAGGCGGCCGGAGTGCCGGACGTCAACAACGGCCAGAAGATCTCGGCCGCGCTGACCGGCGCGTTCACCCGCCTGCGGTCCGCCCTGCACGCGGCAGCGACCAAGGCCGGTTCGCTTCCGACGGACAACCCGACGGACTTCAAGAACGCCGCCCAGTCACTGGGCACCACGGTGCAGTCGTCGATGGCCTCAATCGGCTCGAGCCTCAACGGCCTGCAGAGTTCCGATCTGGAGAAGGCGGCGGCCAGCGAGCCGGCGTGTAAGGCGCTGGCCTCGGGCTGATCAGGTCGGCGTCGGAGCCGGCGGGGCCGCGGTGGCGACCGGACCCCGCCGGTAGACCAGGCTCAGGAGGCCGCAGAGGACCAGCGCGGCGGTGAAGTAACCGACCTCGACCCGGGTCACCTCGGAGGGGATCGTGGGTGCTGCCACGAGGATCACGAACAGGACGGCGGCACCCAGCCAGGCCGCCGAGGCTTGCCCGGCGCGGCCGCGTGCCAGCAGCGCCTGGTTGAGCGTGCCCGCCACCAGGTGAAGCCCCATGCCCAGGCCAACGACGGCCAGCCCCACCCGGCCGTAATGGAAGCCCTTGTTGCCGAGCAGCGCGGTCATCACGAACGGGCCGATGAGCAGCAGTCCCAGCGCCACAGCCCCAGCGAAGGCGGCGATGGCGAGGATCGTCACCCGGATGGCTCGGTGGAACTCGTCCGCGCTGGCCCGTGCCTCGAGTCCGGCGAGGTGGGGCAGGATCGAGGTCTGAATCGCCTGGAAGAGCTGGAGCGGGGCGCGGACGATCAGGAGCACGTTGAACACGAAGCCCGCCAGCGCCCGCCCCGAGGTGTGGTTGACGATCAGCACCGAGGCGTTCATCAACGTCTGCTCGGCCAGCATGATCCCCACGACTGCGACGGCGAAGCCGCTGCCGCGCTTGAACGAGAGATCGAGTGACGCCTCCTCGATCGCGGCGTGGGCCGGACCCTCGCGAGCGGCGTCGGCGATCTCGATCTCGCGCGGGCCGCGGCGGCGGACGCGGGAGAAGGCGAACGGGATCACCAGCAGCGATACGAATGGCGCCACCGCCATGCCGAGCGCGACGACGTTCTGACCCGATCCGATGCCCACCGCCACCGCCAGCGCGAACAAAAAGCGCGAGGTCGACTCGAGGAAGACCAGGCCGCCGTACAGGGCGAAGCGCTCGTGGCCGGCCAGCCAGCCGCGGGCGAAGTAGCTCGCCGCGTAGGCCATCACGCCGACGACGAGGATCCAGTACAGCGCCGAGGAGCCGTCGAACAGGTTGTTCTCGATCCGGGGCCGGAAGGCCAGCGCCGCGGCCAGGAACAGAAACGCGAAGCCGGCCTGGATCAGGGCCGGCACGCGCAGCGGATGTCCTTCCAGCCCGCGGGCCCGGCGGTCGGCGATCGTTCGCGAGAGCAGCTGCTCGATCGGCCGGTAGATCACCGAGAGGATCACGAACATGACCGCCCAGCACAGCGAGACGCGGCCATAGGCCTGCGAACTGAGCACGTGGCTGGCCGTGGCCAGGTAGGCGAAGGTGAAGATGCCCGTCGAGGCGATGCCGATCGACAGGATCCGCGCTCCGGATGCGTACGAGCCCGACTTGTCCGACTTCGGGTTGGGGGGGCCGCCCGGTGGTCCGTCTGGCTGCCGGTGGGGCAGCGTCTGGACGTCGCCCGCCATTAACCGACCGCTACCAGCAACATCGTCCAGGGAAACGGGGAGCGGGCCTCCAGCACCTCCCCGTGGCGGGCCAGGAACGAGACGAATTGACTCTTTGACCAGTGGTTCACATGTCCGGGGGTGTTGCCCAGATCCCGCAGGTAAGCACCGCGGGCGACGTTGAGGCCCCGCCACAGGGGCTCGCGCGGGACGGACACCAGCACGTGACGCCGGGCGACGCGGGCCATCTCGGCCACGGTGCGCTCCGGATCGGGGACGTGCTCGAGCACCTCGATCGCCGCCGCGAGATCGAACTCGTCCTGCGCGAAGTCGAGGTTGCCGGGCATGAGCGTGCGGAACTCGAGGTTGGGGTGCCGGCGCATGGCCCATTCGTCCTGGAGCTTGCGGTCCTCGAGGTCGATGCCGACAACCCGCCCGCCACCGAGCTGCGAGGCCCAGCGGGCGGTGAGCACGCCCTCGCCGCACCCCACATCGAGCACCGAGCCGGGGGCGGCACGGCGGAACAGCTCATCGAGGGTCCGCTCGAAGCCGGCCATCAGGCGGCGCACGACCGGGTTGGTGGAGCCGTACTTATCGAACGTGTTGCCGGTCGGGACGGCCGGCGCCGAGGAGGTCATACCTCCAGCGCCTCGCGATCGCCGCCGCCCTCGGCGCGCCTTCCTGGGCCGCCCTCGGGTGGGGCCGGTTTTGCGTCTGCCGGGACGACCGGCCGTGCGTCTGGTGCGGCACCAGGTTCGTAATGCGACGGCTCGACGCCCAATTGCAGCTCGATCCGGCGCACGCGCTCGAAGGTCCGTTGCGACAGCGTCCGCTGCGCCGCGAGCAGGTCGCCGATCACGCCCAGCGCGCCGAGCAGCATCGCGGCGATGAACAGCACAGCGCCGGCGATCAGCGACTGGACGTGGCCGGTGGCGGTGTGCGGATCCTCGATGAACAGAACCAGAAAGCGAACGAACAGCACCAGCGCCGGGATGCCCATCAGGATCGCCCCACCCCAGAACACCCTCAGGGGCTCGTACTGCGAGTAGATGCGAAAGATCGAGATCGCGTTGCGGCGCACGTAGGCCGTCGTCGACGGGAACAGGCGCGACTCGCGGGTCTTGGGGTTGGTGCGGATCGGGACGTGGTCGACGGCCACGAGCAGCTTGCCGGCCTGGATGATCGTCTCGAGGGTGTAGGTGAACTTGGACACCGCCTGCACCTGCAGCGCGGCCTCGCGGTTGTAGGCGCGAAAGCCCGAGGTGGTGTCGGGAATCCTCGTCGAGGACGCCTGGCGCACGACCCAGGAGCCGAGCCGCTGGAGGAGCTTCTTGCCGGCCGAGAAGTGCTCGATGCGTCCCGACCTGGCGATCGCCGACCACCATGTCCGCCTGACCGCGGAGAATCGGTGCCACGAGCTTTGGGATGTCCTCGCCCTCATACTGGTTATCCGCGTCGGTGTTGACGATCACGTCCGCTCCCAGCTTCAGCCCGGCGTCGAGCCCGGCCTGGAAGGCGGCGGCCAGCCCCTTGTTGTTGGTCAGGCGGACGATGTGGTCGACGCCGCGCTCGCGCGCTACCTCAACCGTCCGGTCGGTCGAGCCGTCGTCGATGATCAGCCATTCGACGGCGTCGAATCCGGGTACCTGGCGGGGAAGATGGCTGAGCGTCACCGGCAGCTGTGCTTCCTCGTTGAAACAGGGGATCTGGATGATGAGCTTCATGGCGCGGACCCCAACGGTATCGATGTCATCCGATAGCGCGGAGCAGGTGACGCAACACCGCGACAGCACGGTCGTGATACTGCTCTACGTCTGATGGACACGGCGACGCTCACCCGACCTCGCCGCGGCACGGGACCCCCGACCGGCGAAGTCGACTCCGAAACCCGCGAGCCCCGCCCCGCCTCGCGGCCCCGCCGGCGCGATCTGCATCGCCCGGCGCTGGCGCTGCTGCTGATCGTCAGCTTCCTCCTGCGGTTGTGGGGAATCAAGCAGGGCCTGCCGTACATCTACAACGTCGATGAGGCCACGCATTTCGTGCCCAAGGCGCTGAGCTTCTTCTCGCACGACCTCAACCCTCATTACTTCCCCAACCCACCCGGATATACCTACCTGCTCTACATCGTGTTCGAGCTGTGGTTCGGGAGCTCGGATGCGGTCATGCGGGCCTACGCGCACGACCCCACCGAGCGTGTACGTGGTCGCGCGAGTGGTGGCCGCCGTCCTCGGCACGGCGGCCGTGTGGCTGACCTACCTGGCCGGAGCGCGGTTCTTCAATCGCACCGTCGGGACTGCTCGCCGCCGCCATGCTGGGGCTGGCCTTCCTGCCCGTCTTCTACAGCCACCTGGCGCTCAACGACGTACCCACCCTGGCGCCTGTCGCCCTGTCGTTGTACGGGATCGCCGGGGTCATGCGCCGCCACCGACGCCGCGACTACGTCGTGGCGGGGATCGGCATCGGCCTGGCCGCGGCGACGAAGTACACGGGTGGGATCACGATGATGTGCCTGCTCGTCGCGGCCTTCTGCAACCTGACGGCGGAGCCGTTCGGGGTCGTGGCCCGCCGGCTCGCGCTGTCCCTCGTCCTGGCGCTGGCCGCGTTCGTGATCGCCAACCCGTACTCGGTGCTCGACTTCTCGGCCTTCGCCTCCGGCGTGTCCTCACAGGCCTCGATCGCCGCCGGGCAGGACCCGGTCAAGCTCGGCAGCACCCCGGGCAGTGGTATCACCTACTACCTGTGGACGTTCACCTGGGGGCTGGGATGGGGGCCGACCCTCGCCGCGGTGGGCGGAGCGGTTCTGCTCGCGGTGCGAAAACGCCTGGGCATGCTGCTCATCCTGGTGCCGGTACCGATCGCCTTCATCATCTTCATGGGCGATCAGCAGCGCTTCTTCGGCCGCTGGCTGATGCCGATCTTCCCGCTCGATCGTGATCCTGGCGGCCTACGGCGCCGTGGAGTTCAGCCGCTGGATCGCCCGCGTGAGCCGGCTCCCGCGGCCCGTGTGCGGAACGCTCGACCGCGGTCCTGATGCTGACCCAGAGCGTGGTCGCCGTGATCCACAACGACATCGTGCTGTCGCGCCCGGACACGCGCAACCTGACCCGGGCCTGGATGGTCGATCACATCCCGGCCGGCGTCGAAGGTGGTCATCGAACCGCTCGTGCCGGGCAACTGGGCCTCGGACATCGGCCGTTCTCTGTCCGCGACGCCGACCGGAGCGCGCTGGGTGACCTACAACACCTCGGTTACCGACATCGACGAGCACGGCAACCCCCTGCCGCCCGGTCAGCACCGGTACGTGCTCGTCGATCAGTACGAGCGGACGCTGCGCCCGGCCCTGATCGACGGCTACATCCAACACGGCTATTGCTGGCTGGTCATCGGCTCGCTCCAGGCCGGGCGGGCCTTCGCTCAGCCCCAGGCCGCACCCGAGGCCGTCGCGCTACTACGCGGCGCTGGCCACCCGGGCCAAGCTGATGTACCACATGAGCCCGTTCGCGAGCGGGACCCACCCTGTGCCCTTCAGCTTCGATTGGGCGATCGACTATTACCCGCGCCAGTACCACTATCCGGGACCGGAGATGAGCGTGTACCACCTGACCGGCGGACAGTGCTCGCCATAGCGGCCGGGCTGATCGCGGCTGCCGTCCTATCCTTGCCAGCACGACGCCCATGGCACTGAAGACCGATACCGATCGCCGTCACCTCGCCCGCGCGATCGAGCTGGCCGAGCAGGGCCGCGGCCGCGTCTCGCCCAATCCGATGGTCGGCGCGGTGGTCGCGCTGGGGCGCGAGACCCTCGGGGAGGGGTTTCACCCGGGCCGTCGGCTCCGATCATGCCGAGGTCGAGGCCATTCATGCCGCGGGCGAGCAGGATCTGTCCGCCGCCACGCTGTACGTCTCGCTCGAGCCGTGCTGCCATCACGGCCGCACCCCGCCGTGCACGGCCGCCATCCGCCGGGCCGGGATCGGCCGCGTTGTCGTGGCCTCGGACGACCCGAGCGAACACGCCTCGGGGCGAGGGCTCGGCATCCTCCGCGACGACGGCGTCGACGTCGTCGTGGCCGGCGGCGACCTGGCCGCCCGCGCCCGGCTGCTCAACCAGCCGTTCCGCAAGCACGCCCGCACCGGGCGACCGTGGGTGCTGTTCAAGTCGGCGATGACGCTCGACGGCAAGGTCGCGACGCGCAGCGGCGACTCGAAGTGGATCTCGACCAGCGAAAGCCGCGACCGCGCCCATCACTGGCGCGCGGAGTGCGATGCCGTGGCGGTCGGCATCGGGACCGCCCTGTCCGACGATCCCGCAGCTCACCGCCCGGGTCGAAGGCGTTGCGCGCCAGCCGCGGCGGATCGTCTTCGACTCGCTCGCGCCGCCTTCCGCTGACCTCGCAGCTCGTCCGCGACGCTCGCAAGATTCCCGCTCACCGTCGTCGTCTCACGCGCCGCTCCGCGCGCCGCGACCGACGCCCTCGAGACCCACGGCGTCGATGTGATCGTCGCCACGGGCGAGAACGAGCCGGCCCGGGTCCGCTCGGCTCTCGACCAGCTCGGTGCCATCGGGGTGATCTCGATCCTGCTCGAGGGCGGCCCGCACCTGGCGGGCGCGTTCCTCGACGCCGGCCAGATCGACGAGATCCGCCTGTTCCTGGCCCCGATGATCCTCGGCGGAAGACGGCGCGTGACCCGCTCGAGGGGCAGGGCGTCGAGACGATCGCCGACGCCGTCCGGGCGCTGACGCTCGAGTGCGAGTCGGTCGGCGACGACCTGATGATCTCGGCCCGGATGCGAGAGTGGTGAATCGTGTTCACCGGGCTGGTCGCAGATCTCGGCACGGTCGCGCGCGCTCGAGCGCGCCGACGGCGGCGTGCGGATCACGATCGCAGACCGAGCTTGCCGCGGAGCTGGGCGAGGGCGATTCGGTCGCCGTCAACGGCGTCTGCCTGACCGCCACGGGTGCGGCGATGGGTCGTTCGCCGCCGATGTGATGAACGAGACGCTGGCGCGAAGCTCGCTGGCCGCGGATCGAGGCGGGGAGCCCGGTCAACCTGGAGCTGCCGCTGCGCGCCACCGACCGCCTCGGAGGCCACGTGGTCCAGGGACATGTCGACGGGCTCGGGACGGTCACCTCGGTCGTTGACGACGGGTTCGCACGTCGGGTGGAGATCGCGGCCCCGCGCGAGCTGCTGCGCTATGTGGTGCACAAGGGCTCGATCGCGGTCGACGGCGTGTCATTGACCGTGGCCGAGCTCGATAGCGAATCCTTTACCGTCTCTCTGATACCAGAGACATTGCAACGGACAAACCTCGGGACGCTGGTGCCCGGAAGCACAGTGAATTTGGAGGTCGACGTGTTGGCCAAGTACGTGAGAGCGATTGGTGAGGGCGGCGGTATGACGCCCGTGCAGGCCCCGTTTTCCACCATCGAAGAGGCAATCGAGGACATCCGCCAGGGCAACATGGTCGTCGTCGTCGACGACGAGAACCGCGAGAACGAGGGCGACCTGACCATCGCCGCTCAGTTCGTGACCCCGGAAACGATCAACTTCATGCGCAAGGAGGGGGGCGGGCTGATCTGCCTGGCGCTCACCCCGGAGCGCTGCGATGAGCTCGGATTGGACCTGATGGCGGCCAAGAACGAGTCGGCCTTCGAGACCGCCTTCACGGTCTCGATCGAGGCGCGCTCCGGGCGTGAGCACGGGGATCTCGGCCGCCGACCGTGCGCGCACGATCCAGGTCGCCATCGACCCCAAGGCCAGTCCTCGGGAGCTGGTCCAGCCCGGGCACATCTTCCCGCTCAAGGCGAAGGACGGCGGGGTGCTCGAGCGCGTCGGGCAGACCGAGGCGGGAGTCGATCTTGCCCGGCTGGCCGGCCTGATCCCGGCAGCCGTGATCTGCGAGATCATGAACGACGACGGCTCGATGGCGCGCGTGCCCGACCTCGAGCCGTATTGCCGCGCGCCACGGGCTGAAGATGGTCACGGTGGCGGACCTCGTCGCCTACCGCCGTCGGACCGAGAAGCTGGTCGAGCGCGTGGTCGCGACCAAGCTGCCCACCGCGCTTCGGCGAGTTCGTCGCCGTCGGCTACCGCTCGCTGGTCGACAACAAGCATCACGTCGCGCTGGTCAAGGGCGACATCGACGGCGCCGACGACGTGCTGGTGCGGGTCCATTCCGAGTGCCTGACCGGCGACGTGTTCCACTCGCTGCGCTGCGACTGCGGAGAGCAGCTCGAGTCGGCGCTGTCGATGATCGAGCGCGAGGGCCGCGGCGTGCTGCTGTACCTCAGCCAGGAGGGCCGCGGGATCGGCCTGCTCAACAAGCTGCGCGCCTACAAGCTCCAGGAGGAGGGCCTGGACACCGTCGACGCCAACCTCCGACTCGGTCTCCCGGCCGACCTGCGCGACTACGGCATCGGCGCTCAGATCCTGGTCGATCTCGGGCTCAGCTCGATTCGCATCCTGACCAACAACCCGAAGAAGATCTCGGGCCTGGCGGGCTACGGACTGTCGGTCTCCGACCAGATCCCGATCCAGCACGTGGCCAACCCTCACAACGAGGCGTATCTGCGCGCCAAGCGCGACAAGCTGGGACACACCCTGCACCACCAGGGGCTGGCCCTCGACGAGGAGATGATCCGGGCCGAGATCGAGCACGACCGCCGGCGCGATGGCGAGTGAGCGCCGCGTCGCGCTCTGCGTGGCGCGGTTCTATACGGAGCTCGCCGACAAGCTCGAGGAGGGGGCGAGGGCAGCGCTGCAAGAGGCGTCGGTGTCGGACGGGGACGTCGACCGTTTCGAGGTGCCGGGCGCGTTCGAGCTCCCGCTGATCGCCCGCTACGCGGCCGAGACGGGCCGCTATGACGCGATCATCTGCCTCGGCGCGGTGATCCGGGGCGAGACCGATCACTACGACTATGTGTGCGGCGAGGCGGCCCGACGGGATCCAGCAGGTCCAGCTCCTCACCGGCATCCCGTGCGGGTTCGGCCTGCTGACCGTCGACTCCATGGCGCAGGCCCTCGAGCGCGTCAGCGGCGGCTCCAAGCGCGACACCGGTCGCCACGCGGTCGAGGCCGCCCTGGCCTCGCTGGCGGTCAAGGACCAGCTCACGGCCAAGCGCGGGCCGGCCGGGTTCGCCGCCGAGACCTAAGGGCCGTGGCCGTTGTGGTGGCCGCGGTCGCGGCCCGGACCGTGGAGCATCCGGTCCTCCGCACGCCACACGATGGCCATGCCACCGCGGGCGATATGGCCCTTGACCGAGTATCGCTCGGGGAGTTCGACCCCGCCAAGCGCGGGCACGGCGAGGTTGGCCGCTCTCGCCATCCATGGCTTTTCTACCCACGGGCGAGGATCCAAACCGTAGGGTGCCGATTGCAGCGGCGTCGCTGTCGGAGGCCAACCTGAGGAGGAGGAGGAGGAGTTAGATGAAGAGGTTCGTTCGCATGCCGTCCCCGTCGATGGCGGTCGCGCTCGTGGCGCTCGTCGTCGCGGTATGTGGCACCGCGATCGCCGCCGCTCAGATGAGCGGCGACAAGTTGATCAAGCGCCATTCGCTGTCCGGCAACCGACTGCGGGGCCACACGCTGGGCGGTGGCCAGATCAACCTGCGCCGGCTCGGCAAGGTTCCCAGGGCGGCGAAGGCGGACAGCGCGACCAAGGCACTCACGGCCACCACGGCCCAGAACGCCCGCAACGCCGCGTCGGTGGGGGGTAGGGCCATCCGGTGGCTCGAGATGAACGCGGACGGAACGATCTTGGCCCAGAGCGGGGGCTTCGCCCTGACCAACCACGACTTCCCGGGTATCTACATGCTCGGTGTCGGGTCGGCCGTGGCCGGGCACGCCGTCCTCGTCAGCAATGGTTGGGGGGCCACCAGAAGCGGCGCCGCGATCGCCGGGCCGTGTGGAACCGGTACGGCCGAAATAAATTGCGCCGCCATCGAGGGCGACGCCAACGACGGCAAGCACATCGAGGTCAACACCACCGACACGACCAACTCTCCCAGCGACAGACCGTTCTACCTGATGGTCTACTGATGCGTACGGTCCGGCTGCATCCGGGCCCCTGGCGCGGGCGCTCCCTCCTGGCTGCGGACGCGTTGACGCGCACCGAGACTCCGGGCGAAACCCCACGTCACGGGCTCGGCACGCCACCGAAGCTATACTCGCCCGCCATGTCCAAGGTCTGCCATGTGTGCTCAAAGGGTCCGGCGTTCGGGCACAGCCGCAGCCACTCGATGGTGGCGACCAAGCGGCGGTTTGAGCCGAACCTGCAGCGCGTGCGGATTGACGACCACGGGACGCCTCGTCGCGTGTACGTCTGCACACGCTGTCTGAAGGCCGGCAAGGTCGTCAAAGCGCGATAACCGTGCCGACGGCGCTCCGGAGCAGTCGCCACCGGGATCGCTAGCGTCCGTGTCCGATCCCAGCCTCGTCCGCTTCCGTGCGGTCGTCGAGGCCGGCCTGGCGGCGCTCGAGGCGCGCCGCGAGGAGGTCAACGACCTGAACGTGTTCCCGGTCGCCGACGGCGACACCGGCGACAACATGGTCCTGACGCTGCGCGCCGTGCTCCAGGAGCTCGATCGCCTCGCCAGCGCGTCGGAGCAGCGCACGATCGACGACATCGGCCGCGACGAGATCGTCGCCTCGGTCGCCCGCGCGGCGCTGCTCGGCGCGCGCGGGAACTCGGGCGTGATCCTCTCGCAGCTGATCCGCGGCGCCGCCGAGGAGCTGGCCAGCCGGCCGGGCGAGCTCGTCGACCCGGTGCTCATCGGGGCCGCGATCGCGCGCGCCGCCGACCAGGCCTACGGCTCGGTGCGCGACCCGGCCGAGGGCACGATCCTCACCGTGGTGCGCGAGATGGCCGTCCGGGTCGCCTCCGATCTGGCCCACATGCCCGATGCCGCGGCTCGGCGCCGGCGCCACCGTCGGACGAGCAGAACGCGCGTCATCGCCGAGGTCATCGAGCGCGCCCTCGACGCCGGCCAGGAGTCGGTCAAGCGCGGGCCCGAGCTGCTGCCGGTGCTGCGCGAGGCCGGCGTCGTCGACGCCGGCGGCTACGGGCTCACCGTCCTGCTCGCCGGCATCGTCGGGCGCGCTGCGGGGCTCCGAGGCGCCGCCGATCGAGCACCACGCGGCCGCGCGCGTGACGCACCCCGAGCATTCCTCGCTCGACCTACCGCTACTGCACGAACTTCGCCGTCACCGGGCGCGATCTCGAGCGCGCGCAGCTTCATGGCGCCGCTCGAGCAGCTCGGCGACTCCGTGCTCGTCGTCGGCGACTCAGACGACCCTCAAGGTCCACGTCCACACCGACGACCCCAACGCCGCCACCGCGCTCTTCGCCGAGGTCGGCGTGGTCTCGCATCTCGACGTGGCCGACATGCGCGAGCAGGTGCGCGCAGCGCGACGAGCGCCTGGCGCAGCCCCAGCCGGACGCGGCCTGCGGCGCGCTCGCGGTCATGAGCGGCCGAGGGGATGCGCGACGCTGTTCGAGGGTCTCGGCGTGCGCGTCCTCGACGGCGGCCCGACGCTGAATCCCTCGACCTACGACCTGCTGGCGGCGATCCACGCGGTCGAGGCCGAGGAGGTCGTCGTGCTCCCCAACAGCGCCAACGTGGTGATGGCGGCCGAGCGCGCGGCCGAGCTGTCGGAGAAGACGGTGTCGGTGGTCCCGTCGCGCTCGCCCCAGGCCGGCCTGGCCGCGGCGGTCAGCCTCGACCCCGGCGCGCAGCGCGGCCGAGAACGCCGCCGCGATGAACGAGACGCTCGAGCGGGTGCGCACCGGCGCGGTCGCCCCGGCGG
Source organism: uncultured Solirubrobacterales bacterium (assembly GCA_963737535.1). Taxonomy (GTDB): domain Bacteria; phylum Actinomycetota; class Thermoleophilia; order Solirubrobacterales; family Solirubrobacteraceae; genus Palsa-465. The sequence continues at coordinate 80,469 of CAVTTU010000025.1, read as the reverse complement.
CCCGCGACGACGCTCAGGGCCGCTTCCGCGAAGGCGACGCCGTCGGCTTCGTCGAGGAGGAGATCGTCGCCTGGGGACGGCCGCGCGAGACGCTGCGTGGCGTGCTCGAGCGGCTCGCCGAGAACGCCGAGCTGATCACCTGCCTGCGCGGCGCCGAGGCGCCGCTGGACGACGCCACCGTCCAGGCGCTGGCGGCCGGCGAGGTCGAGTTCGAGCTGTCGACGGCGGCCAGCCGAGCTACTGGTGGCTGCTGGCCGCTGAGTGATTCACCGGTCCCGCCGGGCCCGCGGTCATCATGGCTGCTCGAGCGATGTCCGCCACCGCCTTCGCCACCTCGCGCGCGCTCGAGCCGACTGAGCTCGGCCGGCGCCGGTGCGCTATCCGCGGCCGTCGCGTCTCTCGGAGCCGCTGCAGCTGCAGGGAGCCAAGGCAGAGCGCGCCGCGGAGTCGCTCGGGCCTGCTGACCGTGGGCGACCTGCTCGAGCACCTCCCGCGCGACCGGCGCGAGGCGCGCGCCGTGGCCGAACTGGTGCCGGGCGAGAAGGCGACCGTGGTCGTCGAGGTGCGCACGCATCGCCTCGCGCCCGGTGCGCCGGCGGGGAATGCGGCCGCTGGTCGAGGCCACCGTGGCCGACGACACCGGCGTGATGAAGGCGACGTTCTTCAACCAGCCCTGGCTGGTGCAGAAGTACCCGGCCGGCACGCGGCTCGTCCTGCACGGCAAGTTCGAGGCCCGCAACCGCTTTCGCGTGCAGGCGCACGCGCCCACCGCGCGAGGCGACCACGGGCGGCCGACGCGGTGGCGCACTACCCGGCCACCGAGGGCCTGTCCTCGACCCAGATCCTCGCCCTGGTGCGCGCGCCACGCCGACCGGGTCGCCGACGTGCCCGAGCCGCTGCCCGGCCCGACCTGCGCGCCGTCGAGCGGCTGCCCGATCGCCCGGCCGCGCTGGCCGCCGCCCACTTCCCCGGCGCCGACGCCGACAGGAGCAGTCGCGCCGGCGCCTCGCCTTCGACGAGCTGCTGCTCGTGCAGCTCGCGCTGCTGCGCCGGCGGCGCATGCGCCGCGATCGCGCGACGCGGCGCCGGTGCTCGACGGCCCGCCCGAGCTGACCGCCCGCTGGCTGACGACGCTGCTCCCGTTCGCGCCCACCGGCGATCAGCGTGCGCGCGCTCGACGGCGATCGACGACGACCTGGCTCAGCCGCGGCCGATGCAGCGGCTGCTCATGGGGGAGGTGGGGTCGGGGAAGACGGTGGTCGCGCTGTACACGCTGCTGCGGGCGGTCGAGCAGGGCTACCAGGGGGCGCTGATGGCCCCGACCGAGACGCTGGCCGAGCAGCACTTCGCGACCATCCAGGCGCTGATGCCGGGCGAGGCTGGTGCCGGCGGGGCTGCTGACCGGCTCGACGCCCGGCGCGGCGGCGCGCCGATCTGCTGGGCAAGCTCGGCACGCGGCGAGCTGTCGCTGGTCGTCGGCACCCACGCGCTGATCGAGGACGTCGGTGCGCTTCGCCCGCGCTCGCCGTCGCCGTCGTCGACGAGCAGCACCGCTTCGGCGTGCGCCAGCGCGCCGCGCTCGACGCCAAGGGCGCGACGGAGCGACAGCCCGCACGTGCTGCACATGACCGCCACGCCGATCCCGCGCACGCTGGCGCTGTCCAGCTACGGCGACCTCGACTTCACCGTCCTGCGCGAGCTGCCGCGCGGCCGCCAGCCGATCCAGACGCTTCGTCTGCTCCACCGAGCGCGAGCGCGCCCGGGCCTACGAGCGGATCCGCGAGGAGCTGCGCGCCGGGCGCCAGGCGTTCGTTGTCTGCCCGCTGGTCGAGGAGTCCGAGCTGCTGCAGGCGCGCGCGGCGACGGCCGAGTTCGAGCGCCTGCGCGCCGGCGAGCTGCGCGACTTCCGGGTCGTGCTGCTGCACGGGCAGCTGCGCCCGGCGGAGAAGCAGGAGGCGATGGCGGCGTTCGCCTCGGGCGAGGCCGACGTGCTCGTCGCCACCTCGGTGATCGAGGTCGGGATCGACGTCCCGAACGCCACCGTGATGCTGGTCGAGGACGCCGACCGCTACGGGATCTCGCAGCTGCACCAGCTGCGCGGGCGGATCGGGCGCGGCGCCGCACGCGTCGCTGTGCCTGCTGTTCGGGGCCAAGGACTCGCCGCGCCTGCGGGCGCTGGCCTCGCACACGCGACGGGTTTCGAGCTGGCCGAGATCGACCTCGCAGCTGCGCGGCGAGGGCGAGCTGTCGGGACGCGCCAGCACGGCCTCGCCCAGTTCCGCGTCGCCGAGCTCCCGCGCGACGCCGAGCTGCTCGAGCGCGCGCGGGCGCGCGCCGAGCGGATCGACTCCGAGGACCCCGAGCTGGCAGCGGCCCGAGCACGCGCTGCTCGCGCGATGCGCTGGCGCGGCCTTCGGGCAGCGAGGCGCAGGCGCCGATCCGAGCGTGAGCGATGCGGTGATCGCGGGGTCAGTGCGGCGGCGCAGACGCTCCGTCGCGCCCCGCGGGCCGCGCGACGCGGCCGACCGCGCGACCGCGTCCGCGAGGCGCTGTTCTCGATCCTCGGCGACGCTCGGTGGGCGCGCGGGTGCTCGACCTGTTCGCCGGCTCCGGCGCGCTGGCGATCGAGGCGCTCTCGCGGGGGGCGGCGCAGGCCGACGCTCGTGGACTCCTCGCCGGCAGCGATCGCCGCCATCCGGCGCAACCTGGCCACGGTCGGGACTGGCGCGCCGAGGTGCGCCGCCAGCGCGGCGCTGTCGTTCCTCGAGGCGGCACGCGACGGCGAGCGTCAATACGATCTCGTGTTCCTCGACCCCCCATACCGCCATGCGAGCGCCCTCGGCGGGAGCTCTCTCGGCCGCGCTGACGCCGGTTCTGGCACCGGGGCGCGCGTGGTGGCGGAGAGCGACCGGCGAGCCCCGCTCGAGCTCGAGCTGCCGCTCTCCGACGAGCGCCGCTACGGCGACACCCTGATCCGCATCCATGGCTCACCCGACAACCGCATCGCCATCTGCCCCGGCACCTACGACCCGGTCACCTACGGCCACCTCGACGTGATCAGCCGCGCGTCCGCGATGTATCGACAAGGTCATCGTCGCGATCGTCAACCTGCCCTGGCGCAAGGGCCAGACGCTGTTCACGCGCCGAGGAGCGCGTGGCGTTCGTCGAGAACGCGACCAGCGGCACTGCGCAACGTCAGCGTCGAGCCGTTCAGCAACCTCGTGGTCGAGTTCGCGCAGCGAGCGCGGCGCGATGGCGATCGTCAAGGGCCTGCGCGCGATCTCGGACTTCGAGTACGAGTTGGAGATGAACCAGCTCAACCGCCGGCAGGCGCCCGACATCGAGTCCGTCTACCTGATGGCGTCGCCCAAGTACAGTTTCCTCAGGTCCAGCGGTGTGAAGGAGCTCGCCACGTTCGGCGGCGACATCGATGATCTGGTGCCCGACGAGGTGGCCGCGGCCTTGAAGGAACGGCTCGGCCGCTGACGAAACAGAGGTCTCAGCGATGGATGTCCTGGTACTGATCGACAAGCTGGACGATCTCGTCCACAACGCCAAGCCGGTCCCGCTGACCGATCAGGTTCGCGTGGACAAGGAGGAGATCTACGACATCCTCGACCAGATGCGCGCCACGATCCCCGAGGAGATCAAGCAGGCGCGGTGGATCGTCAAGGAGCGCCAGGAGATGCTCGCCGAGGCCAAGCGCGAGGCCGAGCGGATCGTCAAGGAGGCGCGCGAGCGCCAGGAGCGCCTGATCTCCGAGGAGGAGATCACCAAGCAGGCCGAGCGCGCCGCCGAGGACATCATCGAGGACGCCCGCGGCCGCGAGCGCGAGATCCGCCTCGGCGCCGAGGACTACGCCGACGAGATCCTCAACACGCTCGAGGTCAACCTGTCGAAGTTCATCGCCGCCGTCCAGCGCGGCCGCGATCGGCTGGCCGGCAAGGACGAGACCCGCCGAAGTCTCTTGAGGGGCGAGGCGGGCTCGTGACGGCCGATTCGGGCAGGATCTCGGTGCTCGAGATCGACATCACGTCGCTCGACGTCGACGCGATCGCCAACGCCGCCAACACGCAGCTGCTGCACGGCGGCGGCGTGGCGGGCGCGATCTCGCGCGCCGGCGGGCCGGCGTCCAGCGCGAGAGCCACGAGCGAGCGCCGATCGGCCTCGGCGAGGCGGTCGAGACCTCCGGCGGCGAGATGCCCTGCAGCTGGGTGATCCACGCCGCGACGATGGAGCTCGGCGGCCCGACCTCGGCCGAGATCATCCGCCGGGCGACGGCGCAGCACGCTGCGCCGCGCCGATGAGCTCGGGGCGCGTCGCTGGCGCTGGTCGCGTTCGGCACCGGCGTCGGCGGCTTCCCGCTCGACGAGGCGGCCCGGATCGAGGTCGAGGAGGTCCGGCGGCACCTGCGCGGCGCCGGCAGTGCGTCTCCAACGGGTCGTGTTCGCCGTCCGCGGCGAGGCAGCGCGAGACGCGTTTCGGCGGCAGGCGCTCGCCGGCTGAGGTGACTTCGCGCGCCGCGGGCTCGCCACAGCACTCGCCTGCGGGCTGCGTCCCGCCGGCTTGCGGCTGGCGCCGGCGCCGCGACGCCGGCTCAGCGCACGGATGAAGCCGGACACCCCCTCGCCGGCTCGTCGCTGACCCGCTACCCGGTGCACGTCAGCGTGCGGCGGGCCCGTCTCGGCAGAAGCGGATCACGCGCTCGACGGCCTCCGGCGGCCCTTCGAGCAGCGCCTCCACGGTCGCCGTCGGCGCGGTTGGCGACCCAGCCTGCGATGCCGTGGGCCGTGCGCGCTCGCTCACCGAGCTCGCGGAAGAACACGCCTTGGACGCGGCCGTAGACGATCACGCGGCGGCGGACGAGATCTGGCTGCACTGCACGGATTCTTGCGCTGGGCGCCGGCGGCCGTCCGCTCCGCCGGCGGCGGCGCCTGGCTTTGCCGGCGGCGAATCGACTTGCCGCCGTGGCTACTCCATCCTGGCCACGTGGATCGCTATCTGGCTGATGATCGGGCTGCTGGCCGGCGCAGGCGCCGCGTTGCTGGCGCTGCGGCCCAGGCGCACGCGCTCGCTGCCGGCGCGAGGCCGGGCTGGCGAGCCGAGCGCGAGCTGGTGCGGGCGCGGGGCGAGTTCGAGCGCGAGCGAATCCGCGCCGGCGAGCTCGAGCGCGAGCTGGTGCGGACCAGGACCGACCTCGAGCACGAGCGCGCCCGAGGCGCAGAGCGGCTGGCGGTCGTCAACGACGCCCAGGAGCGGCTGTCCGCCTCGTTCAAGGCGCTCAGCGCGGAGGCGCTGCAGTCGAGCATGGCCGCAGCTCGACGCAGATGGCCCGCGGCCAGCTGCAGACCGTGCAGGCCGAGGCCAAGGGCGACCTGGAGAAGCGCCAGCATGCAGTCGAGCAGCTCGTGGCGCCGCTCAAGGACCAGCTCGGCGCGTGTCGACGCGCAGCTGCTGGCGCTCGACCGTGAGCGACGAGAGTCGCGCGGCCGGCTCGAGGCGCAGCTGCGGACGCTGACCGAGACCGGTGAGACGACTGCGGACCGAGACCGGGCGCGCTGGTCACCGCGCTGCGCAAGCCCAACGCGCGCGGCCAGTGGGGCCAGATGCAGCTTCGCAACGTCGTCGAGATGGCCGGCATGGTGATGCACTGCGACTTCGTCGAGCAGACTGCGCTCGGCGGGGAGGAGGTGTGCTGCGGCCGGACGTGATCGTCAACCTCCCGGGCGGCAAGCACGTCGTGATCGACGCGAAGGCCCCGCTGCAGGGCGTGCTCGACGCCTATCAGGCGCGCGACGAAGAGGAGCGCCAGCGCCACCTGCGCGACCACGCCCGCCTGCTCCGCAAGCATGTCAAGCTGCTTGCCGACAAGGCCTACTGGGCCGAGCTCGAGTCGGCGCCTGACTTCGTTGTGATGTTCCTGCCCGGCGAGCACCTGTACGGCGCCGCGCTCGAGGCCGACCCCGCCCTGATCGAGGACGCGATGGCCCGGAGGGTGCTGATCGCGACGCCGACGACGCTGCTGGCGATGCTGCGCGCGGTCGCGTACGGCTGGCAGCAGGAGCGTGTCGCCGAGTCGGCCCAGGCGATCTCGGAGCTCGGCCGGGACCTTCATGCGCGGCTCGTGAAGCTCTCGGGCCTGCTGTGCGACGCTCGGCACAGCGGCTCAACAGCACAGTCACGGCCTACAACGAGACGGTCGGCTCATACGAGGCGCGCGTGCTGCCCGGCGCGCGGCGGTTCGCCGAGCACGGGGCGGCTGCGGGGCGTGAGCTCCCCGAGCTCGAGCCTGTCACGGTCAGCGCCCGCAGCGTCGCACGTCGCCCAGTTGCAGCCGCGCGAGCAGGACGACGAGCCGCGTGCGCGGCGGTTGCGGGCGGCCGAGCAGCCATAACAGGGGCCGCCTCAGTCTGGTGGACCCGCCTGACGGGAGCGGCGCTCGGTCGCGGGCTGGATCCTGCGTCTCCCACCAGCGCCGCAGATCCTCGCGCTGATGCGGGAGCGGGTCCGCCGAGGGCTTGCGCGCCTGGACCTGAGCGAGGGCTTCGTCGATCCCGACGCCGTCGCGCACGCGCCACCACGCCGGCAGCCACCGCCGCCGAACGCTGCCATCCGGCGCGGCAATGCAAGTACTGCGGTGCCCCTCGTCGAGCCAGCCGTCGACCGGCCGGACGGCCGCCTCGAGCTGCGCGGCGGAGAGGCCGCCGTAGTCGATCGAGCCCGCAGGCGGCTGCTCCTCGATGCCGGCCGCGGCGAACGCCGCCTGCACCGTCCTCTGCGCTCGCCGGGCCGTACTCGGCGTCCTCGACCAGGTTGAGGACGCGCTCGATTCGCCAGCCACTGCGAGCATCCTCGACGTCGTCGCTCGATCGAGCGGGTAGGCACCGATCAACAGGCCGTCGTCGACGTCGCTGAAGCCGTAGGTTCGGAACCAGGAGGACACGCCCCAATCATGGCTTACACGGGTCAGGACGCTGTTAAACCCGACGCTAAGCTGAGGGCATGCCCCTCCGAACGGACACGTTCGACCTCGGGGGTTTGCGGCTGCGCCCGGCGAAGGACGCCGCCTGGATCTGTAGCGTCGCGATCGCTCCGTTCTAGCTCGGCGGCGAGCGCTACGCGGTGCAGCCGCAGCTCGTCGGTGCGTCTCGACATCTCGCGCACCACGGGCGAGGGCTACGCGCTGCGCCTGCGCTTCGATGCGACGCTCTCGGGCCCCTGCATGCGCTGCCTGGCGCCGGCCGAGTCCGCTCTTCAGGTCGATGCCCGGGAGGTCTCGCAGCCGGGCGAGGGACGAGGAGCTGAGCTCGCCATATGTGAGCACCGGGTGCTCGATCTGCAACGCCTGGGCGCGCGACGCGCTGGCGCTGTCGCTGCCGGCGACGCTCCTGTGCCGGGCCGATTGCGCCGGCCTTTGCCCGGTCTGCGGGGCGGATCTCAACCACCGCCGGCCCCGAGCACGCGCACGAGCGCCAAGCCGATCCGCGCTGGCGGCTGTCCGAGCTGCGATTCGAGTAGGGCCGCCTAACGTCCGCGAGCGCCTGATCGTGCTGCGACCGGCGGCCCTGCTAGCCTCCCGCCTCGATGGCCGTCCCCAAGCAGAAGCAGTCCCACGCCCGGACCGCGCAACGTCGAGCGCAGCACAAGATCAGCGCGCCGAGCTACAACGCCTGCCCGCAGTGCCACAGCCCCCGGCTGCCACATCGCGTGTGCCCGGTGTGCGGCAGCTACAAGGGCCGCGAGGTTATCGCCCGGACGCTGCGAGCAAGTCGATCTGATCCCGGCGACGATGATCACGGTCGCCGTGGATGCGGGCGGGGCGGATCTCGGGCCCCGGGAGGTCGCTGCGGGCGCGCAGCGGGCGGCGGCGGGCGGCATCGCGCGTGCTCCTGTTCGGACCCGCGGACGAGATCGGCGAGTGCGGCCGATGGCGTCGAGGTCGTCGACGCGCCGGTCTCGATCGCCAAGGCCGCCGATCCGGCGTTCGCCGTGCGCTCGACGCCCGAGGCGTCGATCGTCCAGGCCGCCAGGGCGGTCGCCGAGGGCCGCGCGCATGCGCTCGTCTCCGGCGGCTCGACCGGTTCGGCGCTGGCCGCCGGGCTGTTCAACCTGCGGCGCGACCGCGGCATCTACCGCCCGGCGCTGGCGCTGCCGGTGCCGATGCCCGGCGCCGGCCCGTGCTGCTGCTCGACGTCGGCGCGAACGTCTCTGCCGCCCCGAGCACCTGGTCCAGTTCGCGCACATGGGCTCGGCCTTCGCCCAGGCGGTGATGGGCATCGACGCGCCGCGCGTTGCGCTGCTGTCGAACGGCGAGGAGCCGGCCAAGGGCACGCCCGAGCTGGTCGCCGTCCACGAGCAGCTCGCCGGCGACGGCGGCAGCCGGCCTGAACTTCATCGGCAACATCGAGGGCACCCAGGTGACCGAGGGCGTGGCCGACGTGGTCGTCATGGACGGCTTCACCGGCAACATCACGCTGAAGCTGATCGAGGGCGTCTCCGGCCGCACGATGCGGGCCATCCGCGACGCGGCGATGAGCTCGCCGCGCGCGAAGCTGGGCGGCTGGCTGCTGCGCCCGGCGGTCCGCCGGCTTCGCGACGAGATCGACCCCGAGGGTCCGGGCGGGGCGTACATGCTCGGCCTGCGCCGGCTCGGCGTCGTCGCCCACGGGCGCTTCACGCGGCGCGGATTCGCGCGCGCGATCGAGGTCGCTGCGCGCGGGCGTTCAGGAGGACGTGATCGGCCGTACTCGCGCCGCCCTGCTCGAGCGCCGGGGCGCTGCGATCCCCGAAGGCGACGACGGCCGCCGTCCGAGCCGACGGCTACGGTGTCGAGCCGATGAATCGCGAGCAGGTCTTTGCGCTGATCCGCGCCCACCTGGCCGACGAGCTCGAGGTGGACCCGGACAGGATCCAGGAATCGACGCGCTTCAAGGAGGATCTGGAAGCCGACTCGCTGGACCTCTACACGCTCGTCCAGGAGCTCGAGGACAGCTACGGCGTCAAGATCTCCGACGAGGAGGCGGCCAAGATCCTGACCGTCGGCCAGGCGGTCGATTTCGTGCTCGCGAGCAGCGCCGGTGGTGGTGCACCGTCAGCGACAGCGAGCCAAGGCCCTGACACTGAGTGACCCGACAAACGGCAAGCGCGTCCACGGCGCTGGTCGCGGACCTCCGTGGCGATGCTGGCGGCCTGCTCGACGAGCTGCCGGAGGAGCTGGCCACCTCGGTGTTCACGCACTGCGTCGTGGACCGCGCGGCGGTCGGACTCCTACGAGCGGCTCGCGTTCCTCGGCGACAGCGTGCTCGCGCTGGCCGTCACCGCCCATCTGTATCCGCGCCTCGAGGCCGAGCGCTTCGGCGCCGGCCGGCTGACCAAGATCCGCGCCCAGGCGGTATCCGGCCGCTCGTGCCGTGCCGTCGCCGAGCGGCTGGTGCTGCCCGAGCGGCTGCGAGCGGCGGTCGCCGCCCGAGGCCGCGGCCGAGCGTCGATGCGCTGGTCGGGACCGAGCGGGTGCTCGCGTCGGTGATCGAGGCGGTGATCGGAGCCTGCTACCTCGCCTTCGGCTACGAGGCCGACGGCGGACGCCGTCGTGGCGGCGTTCGAGCCCGAGATCGAGGACGCGCTGGAGCATCCGGTCGACTTCAAGTCTGCGCTGCAGGAGCGACTGGCGCGCCGCGGCGCAGTCGTCAGCTACGCGGTGGTCGACGAGCAAGGCCCGCCGCACGACCGCACGTTTTCGATCAGCGCGACGATCGAGGGCGTCGAGGTCGGTCGGGGCACGGGTCGCAGCAAGAAGGACGCCGAGCAGGAGGCCGCGCAGGCCGCGCTCGAGGCGCTCGAGGGAGTGACGCGCGATGTACCTGAAGTCGATCACGCTGAAGGGCTTCAAATCGTTCCCCGATCGCACCCGGCTCGAGTTCGGGCCCGGAGTTAGCGTGATCGTCGGACCCAACGGCTCGGGCAAGTCCAACGTCACCGACGCGGTGCTGTGGGCGCTCGGCGAGCAATCGCCGGTCGCGGTGCGCGGGCAGTCGATGCAGGATGTGATCTTCGGCGGCTCGCCCGGACGCCAGGCCGGACGGGCGGCCGAGGTCGAGCTGGTGCTCGATGACAGCGATGGCTCGCTCGGCCTCGGCGTGCCCGAGGTCTCGATCGTCCGCGCGGCTCGACCGGACCGGCGAGGGCGAGTACCGGCTGGCGGGCGCCCGCTGCCGCCTCGATCGACGTGATCGAGGTGCTGTCGGACACGGGCCTGGGCAAGGAGATGCACTCGGTCATCTCCCAGGGCCGCGTCGAGGCGATCGTGACCTCCAAGCCGCGCGACCGCCGGCTGCTGATCGAGGAGGCCGCCGGCTTGGGCAAGCACCGCAAGCGCCGCCGCCGGGCCCAGCTCAAGCTCGCGCGCACGCAGGACAACCTCGACCGAGCGCTCGACGTCGAGCGTGAGGCGCGCTCGCGGCTGCGTCCGCTCAAGCGCCAGGCCGAGGCGGCCGAGCTGCACGCTCGGCTGGAGCGACAGTCGCTCGAGGCACGCTGGGAGCTCGCCCGCGACGATGTGCGCGCCCGGCGGTCGGCTCTCTCCGAGGCGGAGAGCCGCCGCGGCCACGGCGCGGGCTCGCCGGGAGCAGGTCGAGCAGCGCGCTGCAGGTGGTGGCGAAACGGCGCGAGGACGCCGAGGAGACCCTGGCCCGGCGCAGCGCCCAGCGCGAGGAGCTCTCACGCCGCTACTTCGCCGCCGGCTCGGCCGGCGAGCGCGTCGGCTATCGCAGCGACTCCGTGCGCGCCTGCGCCGAGACGATCGAGGCGAGGATCACCCGGGCCGGGTCGCTCCTCGAATCGCTCACCGTCGAGGACGGCGCCGACGCCCCCGATCCTGAGGCGGCGGGCAGGATCGCCGCGCTCCAGGACCTCGCTCGAAGCCCTGGACCGCGACCGCGAGGCCGAGCTGGCCCGCCAGCTGGCCGAGCTCGAACAGCAGCTGGAGCAGGCCGCCGGCGAGGTGGCGCAGCGCGGCGAGCGCGGTCGACGAGGCGCAGGGCGAGCGAGAGCGCGCCGAGACCAGGGTGGAGGCGGCGCGCCAGGACCTGCGCGCGGCCGAACGTGACGGTCGAGGCGGCGCGGCGCGAGGCCGCGCGGGTCGGCGGCGAGCTGGCTGCGGTCAACCAGTTCCTGCGCAGCCAGGCCGCGCTCCCCGGTGAGGCCGCCACCCTGTCCGATCAGCTCGAGGTCGACGCGGGCTACGAGCTTGCCCTGGCCGCGGCGCTCGATGGGCGGCTTCGCGCGGCGGTGGTGGCCGATCGGTCTGCCGCCGCCACTCTGCTCGACCGGGCGGGGGTCGACGGGGGTCGGGCGTTCGTTCTCGGCGCGGGTGGCGCCGAGGCCGTCGGCACCGGCCCGCCGCCGGCTCCGCGCGCCGAACCGCTGGCCGACCACGTCCGTGGGCGCGGCGATGCGGTCGCGCTGGCCCGCTCGCTGCTGGCCGATACGTGGGTGGTGGAGACCCTCGACGAGCTCCGGGACGGCTTCGCCGGCGTCGCGGTGACGCGTTCGGGGCGCGTGTGGTCGTCGCGTACCCGTGAGATCTGGCAGGCGCCAGCCGCCGGCGAGGAACGCGTGCTGGCCGAGCGCAACCGCCGCGAACAGCTCATTCGGGCCAGCGAGGCGGCGGCGGGGGCCGAAGTGGCGTGTCGAGAGAAGGTCGAGCGGGCGGTCGCCGCCTCGGCGGCGCTCGACTCCGAACGCGAGCTTGCGATCGCCGCCCATCAGCGCCGCGGTAAGAGCGCGTGACGACGCCGCCGAGCAGCAGCGGCGCATTGCCGCGCAGATCGAGCGGCGCCGCGCAGCGCCGGACGAGGGACCGAACGCGGGGCGGCGCGCCCAGGTGGCCGCCGAGCTGGCCGCCGAGCGCGCCGACGCTCGACCGCGTTCGAACGCCAGCGGCGCGAGCGCCGGGACCGGATCGAGCACCTCCAGACAGTTGTTGCTCGCGACGAGGCGCTGCTTCCCGCCGTGCGAGACGTCTTCGACGCCCTCGAGGCCGTGCGCGCGGCGATCGCTGACCGGCGCGCCGCCTTCGAGTCGGCGCTGACCGCCGATCGCGAGGCCGGCGAGCACGTCGCGGCCGAGCTTCGCGCCTGCGCTCAGGAGGAGGCGACGCTGCACGCCGAGCTTCACCGCGAGAACGAGGCGCTCACCGAGACGGAAGTGCGACTGCAGCGGGTACGCGACCAGTTGGCCGACGCCGAGCTCGAGCTGCGACAGCTCGCCGCGCGGCTGGAACTCGAGGCCGAGCCGGCGCTGGAGCCGCTCGGCGACGAGCAGCGCGAGGGGCTGCGTGTCCGGCTCGAGCGCCTGACCCGCCGGCGCGAGCAGCTCGGTCCGGTCAATCCGCTGGCCCAGGAGGAGTACGCGGATGCCGTCGAGCACGTGGAGGAGCTCGAGCGCCAGCGCTCCGACCTCGAGACCGCCCTGCGCGAGCTCGAGAAGCTGATCGCCGACACCGATCGCCAGATCCGCGACACCTTCGAGGAGACCTTCCAGGCCGCGGCCAGCAACTTCGAGGAGCTCGTCGGGCAGCTGTTCCCCGGCGGCAAGGGCCGTCTGCGCCTGGTCACCGAGCGCGAGGGTGCCCCGCGGGTGCTCGGTGGTCTCCAGGTGCCCGGCCGAATCCGACGCGGATCCCGACGGCGAGGACGGGCGAAGGCGAGGACCTCGAGGGCGTCGAGTCGCCAGAGGAGGACCTGCTGGGGGTCGAGATCGAGATCACCCCCGCCGGCAAGGAAATGAAGCGGCTGTCGCTGCTCTCCGGCGGTGAGAAGTCGATGACCGCGCTGGCCTTCCTGTTCTCAGTGTTCCTCGCCCGTCCGTGCCCGTTCTACATCCTCGACGAGGTCGAGGCGGCGCTCGACGACCTCAACATCGACCGCTTCCTCGATCTCCTGCGCCAGTACGCGCAGCGCGCGCAGTTCATCGTCGTCACCCATCAGAAGCGCACCATGGAGGCGGCGGACTCGCTCTACGGCGTATCGATGGGCGGGGATGGCATCTCGAAGGTCATCTCGCGGCGCCTGCCGCAGGAGGCGGCCGTGGCATAGGGCCATGGAGCCGGGCGCGGTTGCTAACGTCGCCCGCCCGATGGCCCGCGAATGGCAAGACCTGTTCATCGTCGACGGACTCCGCGGCCGGCGAGCCCGAGCCGCCGGCGGCGACCGAGGAGCGGCGGATGGGCCGCTTCCGCCGCCTGCGCGAGAACCTGCGCAAGACCCGCCAGGCGCTCACCAGCGAGATCCAGGCGACGCTGTTCGAGGACCTCAGCGACGAGACCTGGGAGCGGCTCGAGGAAGCTCTCATCTACGCCGACGTCGGCGCCGGTACTACGGCCCAGGTCGTCGAGCAGCTCGAGCGCGAGGCGACCGGCGGCGAGATCTCCGGAGGCGAGGCGCTGACCGAGCGCCTCGCGGAGCTCCTGGCCGACATCGCCCGGACCGGCGACGACCACATCGACCTCACCGCGCAACCGTCGGTCATCCTCGTCGCCGGAGTCAACGGCACGGGCAAGACGACCACCGTCGGCAAGCTCGCGTGGCATCTGCGCAACGAGCTCGGGCGATCGGTCGTGCTCGGCGCCGCCGACACGTTCCGCGCCGCCGGAGTCGAGCAGCTCGAGCTGTGGGCGCAGCGCGCCGGCGTCGCCTTCGTCAAGGGTCCGCCCGGGCGCCGATCCGGGCTCGGTCGCCTATGACACGATCGCCATCGCCAGGCGCGACGGCGCCGATGTGGCGATCATCGATACCGCCGGGACGCCTGCACACCCAAGATGACCTCATGGCCGAACTGGCCAAGGTACGCCGGGTGATCGCCAAGCAGATCCCCGAGGCGCCCGCACGAGACCCTGCTGACGGTCGACGCCACCACCGGGCAGAACGGCCTGCGCCAGGCCAGGATGTTCTCCGAGGCCGTGGACGTCGACGGGGCTGGTGCTGACCAAGCTCGACGGGACCGCCAAGGGTGGGATCGCGCTGGCGATCGCCCACGAGCTGGGCATCCCGGTGAAGCTGATCGGGGTCGGCGAGAAGCTCGAGGACCTGAGGCCGTTCGAACCAGGCGAGTTCGCGCAGGCGCTCGTCGCGGCTGAGCGCCCGTTTCGAACCGGTGCAAGTGTTCTGAAACGGGCTCCGAGGCGGTAAGCTCGCCACACGATGTCCGGGTGGGTGTTGTGGGTAATCGCGGCTTGCGTCTTCGGTGTGGGCGAGATGCTCACCACCTCGTTTTTCCTCGCCCCGTTCGCGGTCGGAGCTCTCGGGGCGGCGGTCGTCGACGTTGCCGGCACAAGCGAGCTCGCGGCCTGGGTTGCATTCGTCGTGATCTCGCTGCTGATGCTGGTCGTAGTGCGTCCGATCGCCAAGTCCCACATGAAGGTTCCGCCTAGAGATCCGTACCGGTACAGCCGCGCTGGTCGGCCAGCAGGCGATCGTGCTGGAGCGCATCGCCAACGACGAGGGGGTCGGGTGCGTGAAAATCGACGGCGAAGTGTGGACGGCGCGATCGTTGGACGAAGATCAGGTGATCGAGGCCGGAAGCCGCGTGCATGTCGTCCAGATCAAGGGCGCCACGGCGCTGGTAACCGAATAGAGGAAAGGCTGGGCCATGGCTGGAGCAATCGTCGCCGCAGTCGTTGTTGTCTTCTTACTGATCGCGTTCGCGCGAACCGTCCGGATCATTCCCCAGGCCAAGGCCGGCATCGTCGAGCGGCTGGGTCGCTACAACCGGACACTCACGCCTGGGCTGGCCGATCCTGGTCCCGTTCATGGACCGGCTCAAGCCGCTCATCGACCTCCGCGAGCAGGTCGTCTCGTTCCCGCCCGCAGCCGGTGATCACCGAGGACAACCTCGTCGTCCAGATCGACACCGTCCTGTACTTCACCGTCACCGACGCCAAGTCGGCCACCTACGAGATCGCCAACCCACTCCAGGGAATCGAGCAGATCACGGTCACGACGCTGCGCAACGTGGTCGGCGTCGCATGACCCTGGAGACCGCCCTGACCAGCCGCGACCACGTCAATGCCCAGCTCCGCGGCGTCCTCGACGACGCGACCGGCAAGTGGGGCATCCGGGTCAACCGGGTCGAGATCAAGTCGATCGATCCGCCCAGCTCGATCCAGGAGGCGATGGAGAAGCAGATGCGCGCCGAGCGCGACCGCCGGGCCGCGATCCTCAACGCCGAGGGCGTCAAGCAATCCCAGATCCTCACCGCCGAGGGCCAGAAGCAGGCCGCCGTTCTTACCGCCGAGGGCCAGAAGCAGGCCGCGATCCTGAGGCCGAGGGCCAGGCCAAGGCCATCGCTACGGTGTTCACCGCGATCCACGAGGGCAAGCCCGATCGGCAGCTGCTCAGCTATCAGTACCTGCAGATGCTGCCTCAGCTCGCCCAGGGTGACGCCAACAAGGTGTTCGTGATCCCGTCCGAGTTCGCCGAGGCGTTCGGCGGCATCGCCAAGGCGTTCGCCGAAAGCGCGCTCGGCGAGAACTCGCGGGCGCGCGGGAGCTCGCCCCGCGCGCCAGCCTCAAGGCCGTGCAGAAAGCCGCATGTTCGATTCCCTAGCCGAGAAGCTCCAGGCCACGCTCGCCGATGTTCGCGGGCGCGGCACCCTGACCGAGGACGACATCAACGCCGCGATGCGGGAGATCCGGCTCGCGCTGCTCGAGGCCGACGTCAACTTCAAGGTCGTCAAGAGCTTCACGGGCGCGGTCAAGGAGCGTGCCTTGGGCGCCGACGTCGATCGGCCAGCTCAACCCCGGCCAGCAGGTGGTGAAGATCGTCTCGCGACGAGCTGACCGAGCTGATGGGCGGCGCCGCGCGCGACCTGTCGTTCTCGCCCCGCCCGCCGACGGTCGTGCTGATGGCCGGGCTCCAGGGATCCGGCAAGACGACGGCCACGGCCAAGCTCGCGCGCTACCTGCGCGAGCGAGCACGGTTCCTCGGTCGCCGTCGCCGCCTGCGACGTCTACCGCCCGGCGGCCGTCGACCAGCTGATCAAGGTCGGGGCCCAGGCCGGCGCCGACGTCTACGAGCAGGGCACCGACCGCGATCCGGTCAAGATCGCCGCGTGGGCGCGCGACCGGCGCGAAGTCCGAGGGCAAGGACGTGCTGATCATCGACACCAGTGGCCGCCTGCACGTCGATCAGGAGCTGATGACTGAGCTGGCCAACATCAAGAAGGCGGTCAAACCGCACGACATCCTGCTCGTCGTCGATGCGATGACCGGCCAGGACGCGGTCAACGTCGCCGAGCAGTTCGCCGAGGTCGTCCAGTTCGACGGCGTGGTGATGACCAAGCTCGACGGCGACGCCCGCGGCGGCGCGGCGCTGTCGGTCAAGGCGGTCACCGGCAAGCCGATCCTGTTCGCCTCCACCGGCGAGAAGCTCGACCAGTTCGAGCGCTTCCACCCCGACCGCATGGCGCAGCGGATCCTCGGCATGGGCGACGTGATGACGCTGATCGAGAAGGCCGAGTCCGGCCTATGACGAGCAGCAGGCCGCCGAGCTCGAGCGCAAGCTGCGCAAGCAGGAGTTCGGCCTCGACGACTTCCTCGATCAGATGCGCCAGATCCGCAGGCTCGGCCCGCTGCAGTCGCTGCTGGGATGATCCCCGGCATGGGCAAGGAACTGCGCGGTGTCAAGGTCGACGAGAAGGAGTTCGACCGCCTCCAGGCCATCATCCTGTCGATGACGCCGCAGGAGCGCCGTCACCCCGAGCTGATCAAGGGTTCGCAGCGGCCTGCGGATCGCCCGCGGGTCGGGCACCAACGTGCAGGCGGTCAAGCAGCTGATCAAGCAGTTCGAGCAGATGCGCAAGGTCATGCGCCAGGTCGTCGACGATGGGCCGAATGCGCCGACGCGTTGACGCCGCGGCGCTTGACTGCGCCAGGCACGCTAACCTCATCGACCGCTAATGGCAGTCAGACTTCGACTCACTCGCATCGGCGGGCGGAAGAACCCATCTGGCGGGTCGTCGTCGCCGACCAGCGCTCCAAGCGCGACGGTCGCGTGATCGAGACCGTCGGGCACTACAACGCCCAGACCGATCCCTCGACGATCGTGCTCAACGAGGAGCGCATCCGCGACTGGCTCGCGCGCGGCGCGCAACCGTCCGAGACCGTTCGCAAGCTCCTGCGCACGCAGGGCATCAGCTAGCCGACGCGCTCGTGAAGGACCTGCTCGAGTACCTGACGCGGGGGCTCGTGGAGCACCCCGACGCGGTCCGCGTCACCGAGGTCGAGGAGGACGACGGCATCGATCGTGCTCGAGCTCTCGGTCGACGAGGACGACTACGGCAGCGTGATCGGCCGCGGCGGGCGGACCGCGAGGCCCTGCGCACGGTGGTCAAGGCCGCCGCCGCCAAGGAGCAGCGGCGCGTGTTCGTGGACATCGTCGACGCCTAAGTGGTTGATTCCGAATGACGGGCCCGCGGGCGCGTGCACGACCGAGCCGGGCGGGACGCGCGGACGAAGCCGGTAGCAGCGCTACCGGCGAGGTACGTGGGTGCCGATCCGGCGCTGTATCGTGCGCGCCATCCGCGGGTGCGGCAAGAGGAATCAATCATCTAGATCCAAGCCATGGGCGATTCCGGCGGATGGCTGCGCGCCGGCCGGGTCGGAAGTCCGCACGGGCTCGACGGCAGCTTTCACGTGCGCGACCCGCGCCCGCAGCTGCTCGAGGTAGGCGCCGCGTCGTCGTGCCGCGACCGCGCGGCCAGGATCATGCGCCGCGCCGGCACCGACTTGCGGCCGATCGTGCGTCTGGAGGGGTGCGAGGACCGCGACGCGGCCGCAGGCGCTGAGAGGCGAGGAGCTGCTCGTCGCGCGCAGCGACGCGCCGACGCTCGAAGAGGACGAATGGTGGGCCGAGGACCTCGAGGGCTGCGCGGTGCGTGACGGCGACAGCGGCCGTCGGCACGGTCCGCGCGGCTGCTGGCCCTGCCCTCGTGCGAGGTGCTGGAGGTGAGCCGCGGCGGCCGGCGCGGACCTCCTGCTCGTCCCGCTGGTCAGCGACGCGGTTCGCGGGGTCGACTCGCGCGGCGCGAGATCGACGTCGATCTTGAGTTCCTGGGGGAGACGTGATGGAGATCGACGTCTTCACGCTGTTCCCGGAGGCGTTCGAATGGTTTCGAGTCGCCAGCGGCACGTTGCCAACGCTCTGGCCGGCCCCCGCGCCTCGAGCTGCGTCAACTACCGCGATCACACGCCGCTGAGCGCCGGCCAGGTCGACGACACGCCGTTCGGCGGCGGCGCCGGCATGGTCCTGCGCGTGGACGTCGTCGAGGCGGCGCTGCGGGCCCGCTACGGGCGAGACCCGGTCGAGCTGCGGGAGCAGCGGCGGGTGATCGCGCTGACCCCGGCCGGGCGGCTGCTCGATGACGCGCTGGTCGACGAGCTGGCCGCCGAGCCCGCGCTGACCCTGCTGTCCGGGCGCTACGAGGGCTTCGATGAGCGGATCCTCGAGCACTTCGCGTCCGACCAGGTCTCGATCGGGCGCTACGTCCTCGCCGGCGGCGAGCTGCGCCGCGATGGTCGCTCTGCGACGCCGTGCTGCGCAAGCTTCCTGGCGCGCTCGGGCACGAGGACTCGGCGATCGAGGAGTCGTTCAGCGTGGCGCTCGAGGGCGCCCCCGAATACCCGCACTACACTCGCCCGGCGGAGCATCGCGGCTGGAAGGTCCCCGACGTGCTGCTGTCGGGCCACCACGCGCGAATTCGCGCGTGGCGTCTGGCCCAGAGCCAGGCGCGCCGCGAAAGCTGACGGCATCGCGAAAACGCGTCTCCGCTACCATAGTCCGCTCGTCGCGGGCGGGGCCTGCGTAATGCGCTCTGAGCGCCCCCTCCTCCGGCCGACCGCCGGGCCCGCCGCGCTGACTTGCCATGAGCACCGTGATCGATAGCCTGGAGCGTGCACAGCTCCGCCGAGTGCCGACGTTCGACGCCGGGGATCGGCTGCGCGTTCATTTCCAGGTCATCGAGGGCACACGGCGCCGCACCCAGGTGTTCGAGGGCGTCGTGATCAAGCGTCAGGGCCACGGTGCTCGCGAGACCTTCACGGTCCGCAAGCAGTCCTTCGGCGTCGGCGTGGAGCGGACGTTCCCGCTGCATTCGCCGAAGATCGAGCGGATCGAGGTCGCCGCGCGCGGCGACGTGCGCCGGGCCAAGCTCTACTACCTGCGCGGCCGGGTCGGCAAGCGCGCGCGGGTCCGCGAGCGGCGCTCGACCGGACCCGAGGAGTTCGTCGAGCGCGAGCTGCTGTACGCGCCGGAGCCAGAGGAGGCTCTGGAGGACTCGGCGGCCGGGGAGGCCGTGGAGCCAGCCGAGGACTCGGCGGCCGGGGAGGCCGCAGAGGCCGAGGAGGCACCATCGGGATCGGGGAAGTCACCCCTGAGGCGGCTCGCCGAGCCCGAGCCCGAGGTCGTCGCGGAGGCGGAGCCCGAGGCGGCTGCGCCCCGGAGGCCAGCGAGCAACCGCAGGCGCCGGAAGCCGGCGCTGCCGATGAGCCAGCGGCCACCGAGCAGTCTGAGGCCGCGACCGGGCCCCCACGGGCGACGAATAGGTGTGATCAAGAAGAAGAAGTCGGCCGTGAGCTCAGTGGTCGAGCTCGTGGTTATCGTCGCGATTGCGATTGGCTTGGCGCTGGCCATCCAGGCGTTCGTCGTCAAGCCCTACCGCATCCCGAGTGGGTCGATGCTGCCGACGCTGCACATCGGACAGCGCGTGCTCGTCGATCGGATCGGGACGCACTTCTGCTCGCCGCAGGTCGGCGACATCATCGTGTTCCACCCGCCCAAGAACTACGCCGCGGGGTGCGCCAACCCCAGCCAGGGCGAGAACGGAGTCCGGCCAGGACGCGCGGCAGCCGTGCGGTGTCCAGCAGAAACAGGAATCGTCGGAGACGTTCATCAAGCGCGTGGTCGGTCTCCCAGGCGATCGGATCTCGATCCGCAACGGCCACGTGATCCGCAACGGCAAGCCCGAGAAGGACTCCTACACCATCCCCTGCGACGGCAGCGGCTCGTGCAACTTTCCCGGCACGATCACGATTCCCCACGGCGATTACTACATGATGGGTGACAATCGCCCGGACTCCGAGGACAGCCGGTTCTGGGGTCCGGTGCCCAAGGCCTGGATCATCGGCAAAGCGTTCTTCACCTACTGGCCCCCGGATCGGATCGGCATCCTTTAGGCAGAACGATGGCCAGATCCGGTAGCTCATCGAAGTCGCCGATGAAGTCGTTGATCGAGCTCGTGCTGACGGTGGCCATCGCCGTCGGGCTGGCGCTGCTGATCCAGGCGTTCATCGTCAAGCCCTACCGCATCCCCAGCGGGTCGATGGAGCCCGACCCTGTCGATCGGCCAGCGCGTGCTGACCAACCGGCTGATCAACCACCCGAGCGTGGGGGACATCGTGGTGTTCCACCCGCCGAAGGGCGCGGACCCCGCTCAGCCGGTGTGCGGCAACCCCAACCAGGGCGCCGGGCATCCACAGGCGTGCGACACGCCGACCCCAGCTGAGTCGAGCCAGACGTTCATCAAGCGTGTGGTCGCGGGCCCTGGCGACCGGATCTCGATCAGTCAACGGGCACGTGATCCGCAACGGCGTCCGCGAGAAGGACTCCTACATCGCGCAATGCGGACGCAAATCCTGACTGCACTTTCCGAGGACTGATCGTGATTCCGCCCGGCGATTACTTCATGATGGGCGACAACCGTGGCGATTCCGAAGACAGCCGTTTCTGGGGACCCGTCCCGGACAAATGGGTCATCGGCGTTGCGTTCTTCACGTACTGGCCGCCGGACCGGATCGGCTTCCTCTAAGCGCTCGTCGCGCTCCAAGCGAGCGGCACGCAGGCTGTTTGCCTTCGACCGGGGACTTGGCTTCCGCTTCGTCGCCGGGGCCGACGAGGCCGGGCGAGGCTGCCTGGCCGGGCCCGCTGGTCGCCGCCGCCGTCCTGTTCGACCTCGAGCGCATCGGGCCCGGCGAGGTGCGCGCGCTCGGCGCGCTCAACGACTCCAAGCAGCAAACCCACGAGGCCCGGGCCGAGCTCTATCCGGTCATCCTGCGGTTCGCCGCCAAGGTGGCCGTGGTGACCAGGTGCGCGCCCGGGATCGATGCCCGCGGGCTCCACGTGACCAACCTCGCGGCGCTGCGTGACGCGCTGGCCCGGGTGGCACGCCCCCGTTGCGTCTGCCTCAGCGACGGCTTCCCGGTGGCCAGACTGGACCACGAACAGCGCGCCGTGATCGGCGGCGATGCCAAGAGCGCCGCGATCGCCGCCGCCTCCGTGATCGCCAAGGAGACGCGCGATCGCTACATGCGCCGAGCCGACACCGCCCATCCGGGATGGGAGTTCGCCCAGCACGTCGGCTACGCCACGCCCGAGCACCGCGAGGCGATCGAGCGCCTGGGCGTATCACCCCTGCACCGGCTGTCGTTCCAGTCGGCGGCCTACCAGCAGCTCGCGCTTGAGGCCGTCGAGGCTTCCTAGGCCGGTCTCGGCGGGTTCGCGTCTCGGCGGGTTTGCGTCTTGGCGGGCTTGCGTCTTGACGGGTTTGCGCTCTCGGCGGGTTTGCGGTCTCGGCGGGTTTGCGTCTCGGCGGGTTTGCGCTCTCGGCGGGTTTGCGTCTCGACGGGGTTGCGTCTCGGCGGGCTTGCGTCTCGACGGCCGCCAGCCTGGACGGGTTCGCCGCCTCCACGGCCGCGCACGCGTTGATTCCAACGATGTCGGTGATTATTTAGGACATCGTTGGACTCAAGTCGCGGGACCCCTAAAAGGCACCCTCCAGGTGCTCGAGCGCGACGAGCTCGCCGGCTGGATTGAAGGTCACACCGATGGCGTCGAAGCGCAGCACGTCGGCATAGGGCCGGTCGGGCTGCTCGATCAGCCACTGGCCGGCCATCTTGCGGACCTGGGCGCGCTTGGCGCGATTGACGGCATCGAACGGATTGCCCGTCCCCGGTCGTAGGCGCCGCGTCTTGACCTCGCAGAACGCCAGCGTCCGGCCGTCGAACGCGACGATGTCGAGCTCGCCCCACTTGGTGCGGTAGTTGCGCTGGAGAATCTCGAAGCCGCACCGGGCAAGATGGTCGGCGGCCAGCTGCTCGCCGACTCGGCCGAGGCGATGACGCAGGTCATCCGACATCGACCGAGACGCTACGCCGAAATGTGTGACCTGTGGGTTGCGGATTGTGACGATTTGCAGCAAGGAAGCGGGCTCGAGTTGCGCAGAATTGGCACACGGCGTCACCCACACACCACGCGATCGCGCCTAGCGTTGAGTCATGCTCGCGCGCGTCGCCACGTTTGCCATCGACGGGGTCGACCCGCGCCAGGTGTGGGTCGAGGTCGACATCCGCTCCGGCTTACCGACCTTCACGATCGTCGGCCTCGGTGACGCTGCGGTACGCGAATCGCGCGACCGCGTCCGCTCGGCCATCCAGAACTCGGGCTTCGAGTTTCCGCAGACCCGGATCACGGCCAACCTGGCACCTGCCTTCCTGCGCAAGGTCGGGCCCGGGTTCGACGCGGCGCTGGCCCTGGCCGTACTCGCGGCGAGCGGCCAGATCCCTCCCGAGGCCCTTCGCTCATGGGCCGTGTTCGGCGAGCTGTCGCTCGGCGGCGAGTTGCGCGATTCGCCCGGTGCGCTGGCCGTCGCCGAAGGTGCGAGCCGGGCGGGCCTGCGCGCACCTGATCGTCCCCCGGGAGCGCGCCCGCGAGGCGGCCCTGGTGGACTCGTTGCTGGTCGCCGCCGTCTCGACGCTGGCCGCGGCCGCCGACGTGCTGCGCGGCGGGACCATCCCGGCGCTCCCGCCGCCGCTCCTGCCGTCCGCCGACGACGCGGCCGGACCCGATCTCGACGACGTACGGGGACACGCCGCGCCGCTGCTCGCGCTCCAGATCGCAGCCGCGGGCGGCCACAACCTGCTGTTCGAGGGTCCGCCCGGCACGGGCAAGACGATGCTCGCCAGGCGGATCCCCTCGATCCTGCCCGTCATGTCGCGGACCGAGGCGATCGAGGTGACGCGCATCCACAGCGTGGCCGGGATCCACGCCGACGGGATGATCACCCGGCGGCCGTTTCGCGCTCCGCATCACACGATCTCGCCGGCCGGACTCGTCGGTGGCGGCGCCCCGCCCCGACCCGGCGAGGCGACGCTGGCCAACCACGGCGTCCTGTTCCTCGACGAGCTGTCCGAGTTTCAGCGCTCGAGCCTCGAGGCGCTGCGTCAGCCGCTCGAGGACGGCTCGGTCACGATCGTCCGCGGACAGCGGGCGCTGGTGTTCCCGACCCGGTTCATGCTGGTGGCGGCCACCAACCCGTGCCCGTGTGGCTTCGCCGGCGTGGAGGACAGGTGCTCCTGCGGAGAGGCGGACATGCGACGCCACCGGCGGCGGTTGAGCGGGCCGCTGCTTGACCGGATGGATCTGCTGGTTAACGTCGGGCGTCCGGCCGAGCGCGAGCTGCGCGCGGCGCCGGCGATCGACTCCGCCACCGCGCGCACGCTCGTGGCCGAGGCCCGCGAGCGCCAGCGCCACCGGCTGGCCGGCGCGGCCCGGTGCAACGGAGAGATGGACGGTCGTCTCGTGCGCAGGCATGTTCGACTCGAGCCCGACGCCGAGGATGCGCTCGGCCGCGCGTACTCGATCGGAGCGCTGACTGCGCGCGGGCGACACCGCGTGCTTCGTGTGGCACGAACGATCGCCGACCTCAAGGGACACGACCGGGTGCGCCTGAACGACGTGCTGACGGCGCTCAGCCTGCGGCAGCGAGGCTCGGCCGAGCACGCGGCGGCGGCATGAGTGTCCGGCCCGTGCGGCGAGCCTGTGACGACTGCCTGGCGCGCGCGTGGCTGCTCGTCGCGCCTGGCCAGCCATCTCGAGGTGGTGCGCGCCAATGTCGACGCTGTGCTGTGCCTCGAAGATGAGGAGCTGATCGAGGCTGTCGCCGGCCGGCAGGGAGATGCGGTGGAGCGCGAGATGATGTGCTTCGACGCCTCCGCGGCGCGTGAACGATGCGAGCGTGGGGGCATGGAGACGATCTGCCGCTGCCGGCCCGACTACCCGCGGCGACTGCACGACCTGGACAGCGCGCCGGCCGTGCTGCACGTGGTCGGTGGGCTGGAGCACTTCCTCGAGCTGGCCGCCGGCGATCCAGTGGCCATCGTTGGCTCGCGAAGGGCCTCGCGCTACGGCCTCGAGGTGGCTCACTCCCTGGGGCGGGGGCTGGGCGCCGCGTCGGTGGCCGTTGTCAGCGGCCTGGCGCTCGGGGTCGATTCCGCCGCCCACAGCGGCGCGCTGGACGGCGGCGGGGCGACCATCGCCGTGTTGCCGGGCGCGGCCGACCGCCCATACCCGGCGAGCAAGCGGAGTCTGTATCGGCGCCTCTGCACGACGGGGGTGGCCGTGTCCGAGCTGCCGCCCGGGACGGAGGTGTGGCGGTGGATGTTCCCGGCGCGCAATCGTGTGATCGCCGCACTCGCCGCGCTGACCGTCGTCGTAGAGGCCGGCGAGCAGTCGGGAGCGCTCCTGACCGCCGCCATCGCCCGTCGCATGGGGCACGCCGTGGGAGCCGTGCCGGGCCGCGTGACGGCGCCGCTCGCCACCGGGCCCCACCGGCTGCTGGCCACGGGTGCGGTTCTGATTCGCCACGCCCAGGACGCGCTCGACGCTGTGTTCGGCGCGGGGGTGCGCACCGCCGTCGACCCTCGACCCGCGCTCGGCGGCGTCGAGCGCGAGCTGCTGCACGCGATCGCCAGCGTTGATGACACGGCGCTGGCGCTGGCGCGCGCGGGGCTGACGGTCGAGGACGGTCTGGCCATGCTGGCCAGCCTCGAGCTCGGTGGCCACGTCCGCCGGGAACCGGGAGGGAGGTGGGCGGTCATGCCCTGAGTAAGCTCGCCCGCGTGAGCACTTCGCGGACTCCCTGCGCGCTGTCGATCGCCGGTTCGGACTCGGGCGGCGGCGCGGGGATCCAGGCCGACCTCAAGGCGTTCGCCGCCTGCGGCGTGCACGGGATGACGGCGATCACCGCCATCACGGCCCAGAACACCACGGGGGTGAGCGCGATCCATCACATCCCGCCGGACATCATCATCGAGCAGGTCCGCGCGGTACATACGGATATCGGCGTCGACGCGGTGAAGATCGGGATGCTGGGCACGACGGCAACGATCCAGGCCGTGGCCACTGCACTCGACGAACTGGCGCCGGGCACTCCGGTGGTCATCGATCCGGTGATGGTCTCGGAGTCGGGCGCCCAGCTGCTCGAGCCGGCCGCGCGCGCAGCGCTGGTCGAGCTATTGCTGCCGCGGGCGACGGTGGCGACCCCGAACGTCCCAGAGGCACGCGCGCTGGTGGGCGAGGATCCTGCCGGCGCCTTGGATCCCGCCGCGCCTGGATCCCGCCGCCGCCTGGATCCCGCCGCGCCGTGGATCCCGCCGGCGCCGCCGGGGCCCTCGACATCGCCGCCCTCGTCCGCGCAGTTCGCCACCTCGGTCCCGAGGTCGTCGTGGTCACCGGCGGACACCGCGAGCGGGCCGTGGACGTGTTCTTCGACGGAAACGAGCTGGTCGAGATCCCCGGCGAGCGCCATCCGGATGGCGCTGCCCACGGCTCGGGCTGCACGCACTCATCGGTGCTGGCGGCCCGTCTGGCCCTGGGCGATCGACCGCTGCAGGCGGCACGGGTCGCGAAGGAGATGGCCTCCAACGCGGTCGCCACCGGCCTGGTCGACGTCGGTCGCGGACCCGGACCGGTGAATGTCCTCGGCCTGAGGCGTTAGACACTCGTCCGCCTGGGGCGTTAGACACTCCTGCGCCCGGGGCGTTAGACACTCCGTGCCTGGGGCGTTAGACACTCCTCTGCAAGCATCCAGTCGGAACCTCAGGCGGCTTTTGACATAATCCCGGCGTGCGCTTTCTGCGGATGAAACCAGGCCATGGAGAGGTCTTGCTTGCAGAGGGCGATGTCGAGCTGGCCGAGGATGAGGAGCGGCTGGTGGAGGAATTCCGACGGCAGCTGGATGCCGGAATGTGGGCCGCGGTACCGACGGTCGGGGAGACCGGCAAGCGCGAGTCCCGGATGGTCAGGAGCTTTGAGGACGTCCCACGAGATGCTGACCGCGTGATCTTCTTCCCGCGGGCAGCAGGCGGCCGGTAGGTCGTCTGGCGGTGCGGTGCTGCTTGCGCTCGCAGCGACCGCGCTCGTGGCCTTGGCGCTGATTTCCGAGCTCGTCGTGCCGATGGTCGAGGAGAGGTGGGAGCGTCATCGGGCCCGGCGCCAGCGGACGCCGGTCACGCCATATGACCCGGGACGGGAGCGGCGGGCTGAGCAGAAGGCGCGGACGCTGCTGCAGTCGTGCGTCAACGAAGAGGAATGGTCGATGTACCGCGACCTCGGCTTCATCCGCGTGTGGGGCGCGCAGGCCAATGTCCCCAATGATCTCGCCGGCGACAGCGGTGCGCCGTACGCCTACCTGATCTACCCCCACCGCCCGATCATCGCCTACGTGCCCCAGACGCGCCGCCTGCTGAGCGAATACTGCGTCGCCTTCCCCGACGACACGCGTCCCTACGGCAGCGCCCGGCTGCCCGACTCGGACGACGTGCTGGCCAAGTGGATGGCGCTGACCGGCGACGAGCGGCGCCTGATCTCGACCGCCAACATGCACCTGCCGGGCCGGCAGCTCGACCCCACGCAGGTCAAGCGCGACCTCTGGCGTCTTTCGCAGTGGGAGCAGGCGCGAATGCGCGCGGCCGCCAACTCGGCCTCAGAGCGCATCGACACCGCGGGCTGACGCCGGACGGGCTCTCTCCGGGGCCTCGCTGCCGGTACAGTCAGCGCCGCGACGACCCCAGGGCCGCGCCAGTCCATGCGGCGTCCACCACGACCGCGTCAACCACCACCCCCTACGCACATGACCCCCTTCGATCTCAAGCATCGCAGCCGCGCCTTGACCGACGGCCCCAGCCGCGCCGCCGCGCGGGCCTATCTGAAGGGCATCGGCTATGACGACGAAGCCCTGAGCAAGCCGATCATCGGGGTCGCCAACACGTGGATCGAGACGATGCCGTGCAACTTCCACCTCCGGGCGCTGGCCGCCAAGGTCAAGCAGGGCATCCGGGAGGCCGGAGGCACGCCGATGGAGCTCAACACGATTGCCATCTCCGATGGCATCACGATGGGCACGCCGGGGATGCGCGCGTCGCTGGTCAGCCGCGAGGTGATCGCCGACTCGATCGAGCTCGTCTGCGACGCCCACATGTTCGACGCCGTGATCGCCATCAGCGGTTGCGACAAGACGATCCCCGCCACCGTGATGGCCCTGTGCCGGCTCGATGTGCCGGGCGTGATGCTGTACGGCGGCTCGATCATGCCCGGCCATCTGCACGGCGAGCAGGTCACGATCCAGGAGGTGTTCGAGGCCGTCGGCGCGCGTGCGGCCGGGCGCATCACCGACGCTGAGCTGACCGAGCTCGAGAACGTCGCCTCCCCCGGCGCGGGTGCGTGCGGCGGCCAGTTCACCGCCAACACGATGGCGATGGCCTTCGAGGTGCTCGGCATCTCGCCGGCCGGGTTCTCGATGGTTCCGGCCACGAATCCGCACAAGGTGGAGGTGGCCGAGGATGCCGGACGGTTGGTCATGGACGTCCTGAGGCGCGGCCAGCGCCCGAGCGACATCATCACCCGCGACAGCCTCGAGAATGCGATCGCCGCGGTCGCCTGCAGCGGCGGCTCGACCAACGGCGTGCTGCATCTGCTGGCGGTGGCCACCGAGATGGGCGTGGAGCTGTCGATCGACGACTTCGACCGGATCAGCGAGCGCACGCCGCTGCTGTGCGACCTGAAGCCGGGCGGCCAGTTCGTGGCCCCCGACCTGTACGAGGCGGGCGGCGTCCCGCTCGTGCTCAAACGACTCAAGGACGCCGGGCTGCTCCACGAGAACGCGCAGACCGTCACCGGCCGTACGGTGGGCGAGCATCGCCGACGCGGCCGCGGAAACCGAGGGACAGCGCGTCGTCCGACCCCTGGACGATCCGCTCAGCCCCACCGGCGGGCTGGCGATCCTGCGCGGCAACCTCGCGCCCGAAGGCTGCGTGGTCAAGCTGGCCGGCTATGAGCGCCGCCAGCAGAGCGGGTCCGGCGCGTGTGTTCGAGTCCGAGGAGGATGCGATGGCGGCGGTCACCGCCGGCGCGATCAACCCCGGCGACATCGTCGGTCATCCGTAACGAGGGCCCGGCCGGCGGTCCCGGGATGCGCGAGATGCTGGCCGTCACCGCCGCGCTGGTCGGCGAGGGGCTTGGCGGCGACGTCGCGCTGATCACCGACGGGCGGTTCTCCGGCGCCACGCGCGGCCTCATGGCCGGCCACGTGGCGCCCGAGTCCGTGCGCGGCGGGCCGATCGGCATCGTCCGCGAAGGCGATCAGATCACGCTCGACGTGACTGCCCGTCGCCTCGACGTCGCGCTGTCTGACGACGAGATCGCCGCACGGTTGCGCGACTACCGGCTCCCCGAGCGGCCTGACCCGGGTCCCGCGCTGGCCAAATACGCGCGGCTCGTGTCGAGCGCCGCCGAGGGCGCCGTCACGCGCTGAGCGCCCCGGGGCATGCAGCCCTGGAACAATCGCCCGCCATGGATCATCCCGATGACGCGGGCCGGACGGTCGAGCTCGCCATCAGCGACGTGTACGGCCGGCTGCCGCTGGGCCCCGAGACCGAGCTGCGCGACCAGCTCCCCGGGCTCGAGTCCGAGCGCCGCATCGATGATTGGGGGCGCTCGGAGCGGGTCGACGGGTTCGCCGACCGCACGGTCTTCGGCTTCCTCTACCACTACTGGTTCAGGGTGGAGCTCGAGGGCATTGAGAACGTGCCGGCCGAAGGCGGCGCCCTGCTGCTGGCCAATCGGTCCGGCGGCGCGCTCTCCGACGGGGCCATGATCGCCAAGGCGGTGCGCGACGAGCATCCGCGCGCTCGCGTGGTCCATGTCGCCGCCGAGGCGGGCATCAGGCGCGTGCCCGGCCTGGGCATGCTGGCCACCAAGGTCGGGGTGGTCACCGCCCACCCCGCCAACCTCCAGCGGCTGCTGTTCGACGAGCGTGAGCTCGTGCTGGCGTTTCCGGAACGGCTCGACGGCGCCGCCAGGCCATTCCGGCGTCGCTACCAGCTCCGCGAGTTCGCCCCCGATTGGACGGCGGTGGCAGCGCGCGCCGGCGTGCCGATCGTCCCCGTCGCTGTCGTCGGCGGCGAGGAGGCGGCACCGACTCAGCGCCGCGCTCAGGCGGCTACCGATCAACGCGACACCTCCACTCCCGGCCAAGTTCAAGCTCCGTTTCCTCGGAGCGGTGGCGCCCGACAAGGACATCGAGGCGGTTGACGAGTCGGTGCGGGCGCTGATTCAGGAGAGCCTGCTCGAGATGGTGGCGGCGCGTCGCAGCGTGTGGCTGGGGTGAGCGATGGACGCGACGGTCGCCAGCCGAGTCCTCATCACCGGCGTTTCCTCGTGGTTGGGCGGGCGGCTCGCCCAGGCGCTGGAGCCGGACGGGCGGATTGACGCCATCGTCGGGGTCGACACCGAGGACCCGTCGCACGAGTTCGCCCGCGTCGAATTCGTGCGCGCCCCCATGGCGGCCATGCAGCTGCGCCGGATCATCGAGGCGGTGGGGATCGACACCGTGATCGACACGCGGCTGGTCGCCGATCCCCTGCTCGCCTCGGCTCGCCGGGCGCGCGAGGTCAACCTGCACGACACGGCGGAGCTGCTCGAGGCGTGCCGGGCCGATCCGGTGCGCAGGTTGGTCTTCAGGTCCTCGGCTCACTACTACGGATCCGCCGCCGGCGATCCGTCGTTCTTCAGTGAGGAGATGTCGGGTGCCCGGTCGGGGCGCACGGCGATCGAGCACGAGGTCGTCTCAGCGGAGCAAGCCGTGGGCGAGTTCGCGGCCACCACGCCGGGGGTGACGGTGACGGTCCTGCGGGTGACCGACGTTCTCGTCGGGGAGTCGGGCGGCTCGCTTCTCGCCTGGCTCGGCCTGCCGGCCGTGACCTCGGTGCTCGGCTTCGATCCCCGGATGCAGTTCGTCCACGGGGACGATGTTGTGGGCGCGTTCAGCCATGCTCTGGGGTGCGTGCTCCCCGGCCCGTACAACGCTCGCCGCGGACGGTGTCCTGCCCCTGTCGGAGGTCGCCGCGCTGATGGGCAAGCCCCTGCTACCGGTGCTGCCGCCCTGGGGGCTGGGCTTCGCGGCGGCGCAGCTGCGCCGGCTCGGGGTCCGAGTCCCAATCGAGATGGTCCACCAGCTTCGCTACGGACGCGGCCTGGACAACCGACGGCTGAAGCTCGCGGGCTACGAGTATCGCTACACGAGTCGCGAGGCGGTGATCAAGCTGCGCGCCCACCAGCGACTGCGCCCCCTTCTGGGCCGGGGCGAGAGCACGTATCGCTACGAGCCCGCGGTCGAGGAGTTCCTGCGCTGGAGCCCGAGCGTGCAGGCCGAGCGCTCGCGGAGCCGCGCTGCCGAAGACCGGGGAAATGACCGCCACGATGGCGGCGGATACGACGATCTCCCCGAGGGCGAGCTGGTCGAGATCATCCCCTCACTCGGCCTCGAGGCGCTGGAGCGCTTACACGTCTACGAGGCCGCCCATCGGGCGCGCCGACAGGTCATCTTGGCCTTGGAGCAGAATCTGGATAGGCTTAAGCAGGGGTCTGCAACGGGGCAGGAGCCGGAAGGTTGAGCAAGAAGAACCCGATGCAAACCTTTCGCTTCACGAAACGCACAAGTGGTATTGCCGTCAATGCCGGTAGCATTTCCGACCTAGGAGACTCTTAGTGGCGCGCGCTTCATATCTACGACCCCCAGCTACCGTTGAGCGTCCGGGCCGCCGGACGCCTCCGCCGCCGCCTGTTTCGAGCCGCCGGCCGCGCCGCGGCCGTATCGTGCTGGGCGGACTGGTCCTGCTTGTGCTGGTGCTGGGGGGCGCTGCGCTCTTCCTGCTCTACCACGGGCAACGCGAGCCTAAGCACGGATTCCGCCGCGCTCGCGCGCGTCGACATGCCATTCCAGGGCGGAACGATCGAGAGCGTGATCGTCACAACCGGGCCCCACGCCCGGCGCGTGCCCATTTATCTCAAGGGCGATCAGATCTGGCCGCGCGGGCTGCTGCGGGCCAATCAGAAGGTGACGATCGACGTCGTCGTCAAGCGACCGGGTTGGTCAGCCTGGCTGAACGGCAAGACCCAGAAGCTGCACATGACGATGGTCACTCCCGTGGCCAGCCTGAAGCAGCACTACCTGACGCTGAAGGCCGGCGAGCCGGTAACGCTCAAGTTCAAGGCGCCGGTCCGCACGTTCTCCTACGGCGAGCCCGGAAACCTCGTGCGGCGCGTTCTCCACAGCCCGCTATCAGTGATCAAGCTGAAGCGCCTGGCGCCGGCAGGGACGGCGCTGGTGGCGGCGGCGCCGATGGCCTGGGAGACCTCGAAGCCCGCAGTGATCAGCTGGTTCCCGGCCGGCTCGTCCACCGCCACCGCGGTGTCCAGCCCGGCTCCGGGCACCTCGATCCTGCCCACCTCCAAGATCACGCTGACCTTCTCCAAGACCGTCGACCAGGCTTTGGGTAGCCACCGGCCGCCGGTCGAGCCGACCACCCCCGGCACATGGCACACGATCAACAGCCACACGATCCAGTTCCAGCCCACCGGCTACGGATACGGCCTCGGCGCCCATGTCTCGATCGGCCTGCCAAGCGGCGTGCGGCTGATCGGAGGTCGGAGCGGCACCTCCTCGGTCAGCGCCAGCTACACCGTCCCCGGCGGCTCTCCGCTGCGGGTGCAGCAGCTGCTCGCGCAGCTCGCCTACCTGCCGCTCAAGTTCCACACCAAGCACGCCGTCGGCTCGGGGGCGCAGGCACAGCTGAACGCCGCGGCCAAGCCGCCCAAGGGGTCGTTCACCTGGCGCTGGTCCAACGTGCCGTCGGGGCTGAGGAATGAGTGGAAGCCGGGCGCCGCGGGCCCGATGACTCAGGGCGCCCTGATGGCGTTCGAGAACGACCACGGCCTGACCCTGACCACCACCGGCGAGGCCCCCGACTCCACTGTCTGGAAGGCCCTGTTCGCTGCCGCGGCCGCGGGCAAGACCTCGAAGTTCGGCTACACCTACGTCAACGTGAACAAGGAAGCCAGCCCCGAGACGCTGACGCTGTGGCACAGCGGCAAGACCGTCATGACCGCGCCGGTCAACACGGGGATCGCGGGAGCGCCGACGGCCTCAGGCACCTTCCCGGTGTTCGAGCACGTGCCGGTGACGACGATGAGCGGCACGAACCCCGACGGCAGCACGTACAGCGACCCCGGCATTCAGTGGGTGAGCTACTTCAACGGCGGTGACGCCCTGCACGCGTTCAGTCGCGCGCAGTACGGCTTCCCCCAGAGCCTCGGATGCGTCGAGATGGACACCAGTGACGCCGGCCACGTTTACCCGTACACGCCGATCGGGACGCTGGTCAACGTCGAGTAGGTGCGCCACTGGTCGTTCGTCGCGGTAGCGCTGACGAGCGCCATCATGGTGGGGCGGGGCGGGTGCCCTGCTCGCCTACGACTCCTCGCAGGCCCACACGATCGCCGACGGGATCGTGTGGGCGGCGTCGACCTCGGCGGCCTCACCGTCGCTCAGGCGCGCTCGCGACTGCGCGTGGCCTACAGGGCTCGGCTCCACACCGCGCTTGTCCTGCGCTACGGCCGGCGGCGATTCCGCCTCACGCCGAGCCAGCGCGCCTGCGCATCGAGACCGCGGGCGCGGTGAATCAGGCCGTGGCGCGGACACGGGCCGACAACCTGTTCACCCGGGTCCTGCGGTCGCTCAGCGGCGGGGCGATCCACGCCAACTTCGAGCCGGCCGTGATCGTGTCGGGACCCGCCGTGGATGACCTCGTCGGCCCCGTCCGGCGCGCGCTCGACCGGCCCATGCACAATGCGACCGTGGCCATCTCGGG
Organism: uncultured Solirubrobacterales bacterium; assembly: GCA_963737535.1. Lineage (GTDB taxonomy): Bacteria > Actinomycetota > Thermoleophilia > Solirubrobacterales > Solirubrobacteraceae > Palsa-465. The sequence continues at coordinate 47,435 of CAVTTU010000025.1, read as the reverse complement.
CCAGTCGGTCGGGCCGGTGGCCAGCCGGAGCGGACTTGTCGTCGATGCGGGTCGCTTGAGGGGTATACATCGCGTGAAGGGTGGTGCGCCTCGGCGCCGAATAGCGGATCGCGATGCCGACCGCGACCGAGAGCGTGCAACTGAGCGAGGACTGGAGCGGCGCGCTGGTTGCCTTCGACAGTGACCTGCGTCGCCGCGCCGTGGCGGCCAAGACGCGGCGGGCCTACGGGATCGATGCGGGCCAGTTCGCCGCCTGGGCCAGCGCAGCCCGGCTCGAGCCGGCGTCAGTCGAGGTCCGCGCCCTGCGCCGGTATGCGGCGAGCCTGTCCGAGCGCGGTCAGGCTCCGACCACCGTGGCGCGCAAGCTGGCCGCGCTGCGCGCACTGTTCCGCGTGCTGATGGAACAGGGCATGCGGGGTGACAACCCGGCCGACCTGCTCAGCGCGCCCAAGCGCGCCCAGCGCCTGCCCCGCGTGCTCAAGCCTGCGGAGGTCGCCCTGCTGCTCGATCGCATTCCGGCCACGACCCCGCTCGAGCTGCGCGATCGCGCACTGTTCGAGCTCGCCTACGGGTCGGGCCTGCGCGCAGAGGAGCTCGTCTCGCTCGAACTCGAGTCGATCGACTTCGACGCCGAGACGGTGCGAGTCGAGGGGAAGGGCGGCAAGACTCGCATCGTCCCGGCCGGCGAGTACGCCCTGCGTGCGCTCGAGCGCTACCTCGCGCGTGGCCGGCCGGCGCTGACCGCCGGCCATCCGGAGCGCGCGCTGTTCCTGTCAAAGTCCGGCCGCCGGCTCGGGACCTCCGACGTCAGGCGGCGGTTGCGCACGTGGGCGCGCCAGGCCGCGGCGCAGTCACCGGCGCTCGTCGATGCGCACCCCCATGCGTTGCGTCACTCGTTCGCTACCCATCTGCTCGAGGGCGGCGCCGATTTACGCGCCATCCAGGAGCTGCTTGGCCATGCAACCATCTCGACGACGCAGGTCTACACTCGGGTAGAGTCGGCGCGGCTCAGATCAGCCTACGCCCGTGCCCATCCACGCGCGTAACTACCCGGGGGTCTGGAAAACTGGAAACGAACGTCAAAGCGATCGAGCTTCGAGATCTGTGGAGGCGCTACAAGACCTCCGGTGACGAGCGCGCGCGCGAACGACTGGTCGTCGCCTACTCGCCGCTGGTCAAGTACGTCGCCGGGCGGATGGGCTCGGGTCTCCCCGCCCACGTCGAGGAGGCCGACCTCATCTCCTACGGGCTCGGTGGTCTGATCTCCGCCATTGAACGCTTCGATCTCTCGCGAGAGATCAAGTTCGAGACCTACGCGATCACGCGCATCCGCGGCGCGATCATCGACGAGCTGCGCACGCTCGACTGGGTGCCGCGTTCGGTGCGCGCCCGCGCGCGGAGTTCGAGCGCGTGAACATGAAGCTCGAGGCGCGCCTGCAGCGGGCCCCGACCGACGAGGAGATGTCGGGCGAGCTCGGCATCACCATCGAGGAGTTTCAGGACGCGCTGCTGCAGATCTCCAACTCGACGATCGTCGCCCTCGACGAGCTGTGGAACGTGTCGGACTCGACCGGCGATCAGGTCTCGCTGCTCGACACGCTCCCCGACCGCGGGGCGCCCGACCCGCAGATGCTGGTCGACCAGTCCGAGCTGCGCGACCGCATCGCCGACGCGATCGCCGCGCTGCCCGAGCGCGAGAAGCTGGTCGTCGCGCTGTACTACTACGAGAACCTGACCCTGCGCGAGATCGGCGAGGTCCTCGGCGTGACCGAATCGCGTGTGTCGCAGCTGCACACGAAGGCCGTGCTGAGGCTGCGGTCCAAGCTCGCCGGCGAGATGGATTAGGCGAACGCCGCCCGAAGTCGGATGCGGTCACCCGACCTTCGATAAGGTCGCTGTTTCGGCGTTCAAGAGAGAGGAGATCGGCATGCACAAGCCCGCGGACCGCATCCGCAACGTGGCGCTCGTCGGCCATCGCGGAAGTGGTAAGACCTCGCTGCACGAGGCCCTCCTGTTCGGAGCCGGTTCGATCAATCGGCTCGGGTCTGTCGTCGACGGCACGACCGTGTCGGACACCGACCCCGACGAGAAGTCGCGCCAGATGTCGATCTCGGCTGCGCTGTCGTCGTTCGAGTGGCAGGAGCGCAAGGTCAACCTCATCGATACGCCCGGTGACTCGAGCTTCATCGCCGACGCGCTCGGCGCGCTGCGCGTGTGCGAGTCGGCCATCTTCGTCATCAACGCCGTCATGGGCGTCGAGGTCCACGCCACCCGCCTGTGGCAGCGCGCCGCCGAGCTCGATTTGGCGCGGCTGGTATTCGTCAACATGCTCGACCGCGAGCGCGCCGACTTCTTCCGCACGCTCGATTCGCTGAAGTCCTCGTTCGGACCGCACGTCGTGGCCACGGAGATTCCGATCGGCTTCGAGCATGAGGTGTCCGGCGTCATCGACCTGATCGACATGAAGGGGTACCGCTACTCGGGCTCCGGGCGCGACAACTGCGAGGAGATCCCGATCCCCGACGACCTTCAGGACCAGGCCCAGGAGTACCGCGAGAAGCTGATGGACGAGGTGTCGGAATCCTCCGACGCACTGATGGAGCGGTACCTTGAGGGCGAGGAGATCACCCACGAGGAGATCGTCACCGCGCTGAAGAACGGCACCAACCATGGCGCCCTGTTCCCGGTCACCTGCGGGATCGCCGCCCGCAACCTCGGCACCAACCGCCTGCTCGACGCGATCGTCGAGGATCTCCCCTCACCGGTCAAGCACGGCGGCCTCGAGGTCGGCGAGGTGACGCTCGAGCCGGTCGAGGACAAGGAGCTGTTCGCCTACGTGTTCAAGACCCGGGCCGATCCGTTCGCCGGCCGGATCAACATATTCCGCGTCTACCAGGGTGTCCTCAAGCAGGATTCTCAGGTCCTCAACACGCGCACCCACAGCAAGGAGCGGATCGGCCAGCTCGTCACCTTCGAGGGCGGGAGCACGGGCCACACGACCGAATTCGGGCCCGGCGACATCGGCGCGGTGGCCAAGCTCAAGGAGACCAAGGCCGGTGACTGGCTCGCCGCGCGCGACGAGCCGATCGAGATGCCGAGCATCAAGCTGCCGGCTCCGGTCATGGCGTTCGCGGTCGAGCCCAAGAGCAAGGGCGACGAGGACAAGGTGTTCACCGCTCTGCGCCGCCTCCAGGAGGAGGACCCGACGATCGACCTGCACCGCGACCCGCAGACGGGCGAGCAGATCGTGGCCGGGCTGTCGCAGGTCCACGTCGAGGTGATCGTCGAGCGGCTGAAGTCGCGCTTCGGCGCCGAGGTCAACCTCAAGCCGCCGCGGGTGCCGTACCAGGAGACGATCCGCAAGCCGGCCAAGGCCCACGGGCGCCACAAGAAGCAGACGGGCGGGCGTGGGCAGTTCGGCGACTGCCACATCGAGATCGAGCCGCGCGAGGCGGGGGAGGGGTTCGAGTTCGTCAACGCGATCAAGGGCGGCGTGATCCCGACCGGGTTCATCCCGGCGGTCGAGAAGGGCGTACTCGAGGCGATGCAGGAGGGCGTCGTCGCGGGCTACCCGGTCAAGGACGTCAGCGTCCGCCTGTACGACGGCTCCTACCACACGGTCGACTCCTCGGAGATGGCGTTCAAGGTCGCCGGCTCGCTGGCCATGAAGCAGGCGCTCGAGCAGGCCGGGCCGGTGCTGCTCGAGCCGATCATGCTGGTCACGGTCAGCGTGCCCGAGGATGCGGTCGGCGATGTGATCGGCGATCTCAACTCACGTCGCGGGCGCCCGCTGGGCATGGAGCCCGCCGGCGGTGGCATGACCGAGGTCAAGGCCGAGGTGCCGATGGCGGAGATGCTGTCCTACGCCCCCGACCTGCGATCGATCACCGGCGGCCAGGGCGAGTTTACGATGGAGTTCCTGCGCTACGAGGAGGTCCCAGGTCACCTCGCCTCAAAGGTCGTCGAGGAGGCGCGGGCCGAGAAGGAGGCGGTGAAGGCATAGGGACGGCGGGATGCCGGCCGTGGAACTGCCGCGCGCGCAACCGGATGACGCGGGCGCCGCGCGAGATAGCGAGGCTGGAGGCCGAGCGCGCGGCGGCCGCGGGTGTGGTGGACTCGAAAGCGGAGCGAAGCGCGGCCCGGAGCCGGATGCGGTCGCACGGCGACCTGACTCTTGCGGTGTAGTACGACCTCACGCAATTACGTCCGGTCCAGTCGACGTCTCGCCGCCCGTGGCGTCGTCCTCGTTCGGTCACGTGCCTTAGGGCGACGCTCCCTCACTGCGTCCTCGCCACGAACGCCGAGCCATCCGCCTGACCTCGGACATACTTGCGTTCGGCCGTACTAGTTGGGCCGTCCGTTGGTACGCTCGAAAATGTGAAGACCAGGGATATCCGCACGTCGGACCCCCATACCGTGTGCGACGTGTGTGGACGGACGCTGCTGCGGGGCGAGCGATCGGAGATCTACCTCCACGGCGGCGAGCGGCGGTCGGTCTGCGAGTTGTGCAAGTCGCGTGCCCTGCACGAAGGGTGGGTCCGCGAGGGACGGTCCCGGACTACAACGACGGCGGCGCCCGTTCGGAGCGCCGGCGCTCGCTGCTGAGCCGACTGCTGGCCCGTCGCGAGGCTGCGGCCGCGCTCGATCCCGACTATCCCCCTGACGAGGACGATTTCGACGAGGCGCCCGACCCGACCCTGAACCCGAGCCCGCCCCACGGCGCCGGCAGCGCCGGGCGCCGCGACCGGTCCCGGCGGCTCGCCAGCGCGAACGCGTGCGCGAGCCGCGCCACGTGCGCGCGGTGCCGACCAGCCCCGAGCAGCGGACAGCCGCCGCAGTCGAGGTGTTCAACTCCTCCGAGCACCGTCGCACCGTCGCCGGCGTGGCGCGGTCGCTCGGGCTGCCCTGGTGTCCGTGCTCGCCCTCCGACCAGGCCCCGAGCCTGGTCAATCTGGTCGTCTCGTGGGAGCTGTGCTGGTACCGCTACGAGGTCGACCTGGCCGAAGAAGACCCCGCGGTGCGTCTCGCCGCGCCAGGGATACGAGCTCGACGAGCTCGAGCCGAACGAGCGGACGGCCAACGCGGCCGCCGACGAGTACGGCCGTCTCGTGCTGCCGGCCTAGCCGCCCTGGACGTACGTTCGATCGCCGCCCGGTCGGCCCGTCGATTAGCATCCTGAGCCGATGATCTACTGCGTGGTTCCTGAACCGCTCGCGGACGAGCTGTTCGACAAGCTGAGCACCTATTACGCCGACGACCCCAACGTGACGGTGATCGTCGACCGGCGCAAAGGCTCCCGCCGCGAGTGGGCCTCGCGAGCGGGGACAGCGCGGGGTGCGCGACCGCCGGCGCGCCCGGGTGCCCGGAGAGCTCCCCGAGCTGGCGAGCGATTGATCCGCCACCGACGCCCGGATCGGGGGCAAGGCGTTCGTCGTCCACGTTGACGGCGGCGCGCGCGGCAATCCGGGGCCGGCCGCGATTGGCGTTGTCGTCTCCGATCCCGACGGCTCGGTGCTCGACGAGCTGGCCGAGCCGATCGGAGTGGCCACGAACAACGTGGCCGAGTACACGGCGATCCTGCGCGGCATCGACCGCGCCGCGGAGCTGGGTGCGCGCGAGGTCCAGCTGGTCAACGACTCGGAGCTCGTCGCCCGACAGCTGACCGGCGTCTACAAGGTCAAGCACCCAGCCATGAAGCCACTGTACGAGCAGGCAATCGGCGCTCTGAGAGGGTTCGACCGCTGGTCGATCCGCAACGTGCCGAGGGCCGAGAACGCCCGCGCGGACGCGCTGGTCAACGCCGCACTCGACGGCGAGGAGGCCTACCCATGACGGCACTCCGAGGAGGTCGAGCACGCCGACGACGAGCGCGAACGCGAGGCCCTGAAACGAGCGGCGGGTAGCCGCTGCTCCACCAAGCGGGCCTCGACCGCGCTTGGCGGCGCTGCTCCAAATGCGGCCTGCTCAGCGTCGAGACGTCAGGCCCGTGTCCGGTCCGGAAGAGGGGATGGCCGCGCTGCTGCGGTTCTGAGGGAGCGCCATCGGGTCGCCGGGTGGCGTCGGACAAGGTCACACTCGCGCCGCCTTGACTGGCGAGATTGACGTTTACCGCGCCTGCGGCCGTGTTCGACGCACTCGCCGCCTCGGCGAGGTCGACTGTGATGTTGCCCGTCGCGCGCTCGGCGACCGGCCTAACTCGAAAGATAATTGTGCCCACAATCACACTTGCTATGATTGCGTGCGCAAGTAATCACCGTCGTTTAGGGAGGTATTGAGCCGTGAATCTTGGTCTGCTGATTCTCCGGCTGGTCGTTGGTCTGTTGTTTGTCGGGCACGGGGCGCAGAAGCTGTTCGGCATCTGGGGCGGGCATGGTCTGAAGGGCACTGCCGGTTTCTTCGAGGCCATTGGCCTGAAGCCGGGCCACGTCCACGCGACGGCCGCTGCGGTGATGGAGTTCGGCGGCGGAGCGCTCCTGGCGCTCGGGCTCGTGACTCCGGTGGCCAGCCTCGCGCTCATCGCCGTGATGACCGCCGCGATCATTTCCGTCCATTTCGCCAAGGGCCTGTGGGTCACCAATGGCGGCTACGAGTACAACCTCGTGCTTGCCTCAGTCGCGCTGGCCCTGGCCGCGACCGGACCGGTGCCTGGTCGCTCGATAACGCCCTGTCGCTCGATATGCACGGCGTTCTGTGGCCGTCGGGGCGCTGGTCGTCGGCGTCATCGGAGGCGTCGGCGCCGTCCTCAGCGGCCGCGCATATGGCCGCCATGCGGGCGGACCCGTGACGCACAGCCCGACTGCGGCGTAACGGAGACATAACGTTGGCGGCGGCGCGCGCCGACCCGCTCGTCGCCGCCCGCGCTACCCTGATCGCGTGACCGATGCCCTGATCGAGCTGAGCGCTCGGCTGCAGGAGACTGCTCAGCGGCTTCGCGCCGGCGAGCTCGACGCGGACGCAGCGCTGGCGCTGATCGAAGAGTGCGCGCGTCTGGCGGCGGAAGCCAGTGCTCAGGTGGACGAGCAAACTCGGGCAGCGCTCGAGCCGCTGCCGGACCTGCCCGGACAACTACCGCTGCCGGCAGCTTGACGCCGGTCGTGACGACCGTCGGCCTGGCGCCCAGCTATCCGGATCACCTCCGCTCCGAGGTCGAGCGGTACCTCGATGCCCTGCGCTTTTCCGATGAGGCCTCGAGCGCCGGGCTGCAGGAGGCCATGCGCTACTCGCTGCTGGCGGGCGGCAAACGGATCCGCCCGGTGCTTACGCTGGCCACCGCCGAGGCCATCGGCCGGGAGCCGTCGGCGCTCCTGCCCCTGGCCGCGGCCATCGAGCTGATCCATACATACTCGTTGATTCACGACGACCTCCCCGCAATGGACGACGATGACCTCCGGCGGGGCCGCCCGACCTGCCACCGCGTGTATGGCGAGGATGTGGCCATTCTGGCCGGGGACGCCCTGTACGCCGAGGCCTTCCATCTGCTGCTCGCTGAGCAGCAGGGCGACCCGGCTCACGTGCTGGCCGCGGCCGCCGAGCTGGCTGCGGCGACTGGGGTCGACGGCATGGTCGGGGGGCAGTACGTCGACGTCGCGGGCAGCGCGCCGGCCGGAATCGAGGTCTGCGACACCTGCACGAGCTGAAGACGGGCCGGCTGATCGCGGCCAGCATCGAGTGCGCGTTGATCGTCGGAGGCGCCCACAAAAGTGACACAATCTCCGCGTTCCGCGCCTTTGCGAGCGAGCTCGGCGTGCTCTTCCAGATCGTTGACGACATCCTCGACGTAACGGGCTCGGCTGAGACGCTCGGCAAACCGCAAGGCAGTGACGAGCGGCTGGGCAAGCGCACGTACGTGACCGAATTCGGTCTCGAGGGCGCGCGCGACCTGGCCCGGGAGTCGCATGGGCGCGCTCGCGCCGCGCTCACGGGGGCAGCGCCGAATGGCGCACAGCAACTCGAGCAGATCACCGAGTTCATCGCCACCAGGACCTACTGATGTCAAACCTGCTGCCACGCATCAACCAGCCCCAGGACCTCCACGGATTCAGCGACGAGGAGCTGCAGCTCGTCGCGCAGGAGGTCCGCGAGCACATCATCGACACCGTCGGCGAGATCGGCGGCCACTTCGGCGCCAACCTCGGCGCCTGCGAGATCGCGGTCGCCTTGCACTCGCTGCTCGACTCTCCCCGCGACAAGGTGCTTTGGGACGTCGGCCATCAGGCCTACCCGCATAAGGTGCTGACCGGCCGCCGCGACCAGCTTCAGACCATCCGCAAGTACCAGGGCCTGGCCCCGTTCTGCTCGATCGCCGAGTCCGAGCACGACACGATGGGTGCCGGCCACGCCTCCACGGCGATTGGCTACGCGGTGGGGATCAAGGAGGCGATGAGGCGCGGGCACGGCGACGACGGCCACGTGGTCGCCGTGGTCGGCGACGGCGCCATGACCGGCGGGGTCGCGTTCGAGGCCGTCCACCAGGCCGGTGGCGAGGGAACTCCGATCGTCGTGCTGCTCAACGACAACGGCATGTCGATCGCGCCCAACGTGGGCGCCTTATCGCGCTACTTCAACCGCATCCGGCTCAACCCCAAGCTGTGGCACGCTCGCGAGGGCGTCGAGGGCGGGCTGACCAAGCTGCCGGTGGGCATCGGCGCCGCGTTTGAGCGCTTCGGGCCCCACGTGAAGGAATCGATCAAGGCGTTCTGGGCGCCCGGTCTGTGGTGGGAGGAGCTGGACTTCGCCTACATGGGCGTGATCGACGGTCACGACGTCCGTGCGCTCCGCCGCGCCCTGCGCGAGGCGCTGGCGGCGGAGCGGCCGGTGGTGGTCCACTGTGCGACGGTCAAGGGCAAGGGGTTCGCTCCCGCCGAGGAGGGCGGTCTTGAGGGCATGGAGAAGTGGCACGCGGCCAAGCCCCATTCGATCAGCAACGGCGCGCCGGCCGCGCCGGTCAAGAAGGCGACCACGGCCCGACCGGCGGCGCCCCAGTACACGCAGGTGTTCGGCAACGCGCTGGTGCAGGAGTGCCGCCGCGACAACCGCGTGATCGGGATCACCGCGGCGATGAACTCGGGCACGGGACTCAACATCCTCCAGCGCGAAATGCCCGACCGCTACTACGACGTGGGTATCGCCGAGCAGCAGGCCGTCCTGTTCGCGGCCGGGCTGGCCCTCCAGGGCTGCAAGCCGGTGGCGGCGATCTACTCGACCTTCCTCCAGCGCGCCTACGACCAGATCGTCCACGACGTCTGCCTGCAGAGCCTCAACGTCGTCTTCGCCATGGACCGGGCCGGTCTGGTCGGTGATGACGGCCCGACCCACCACGGCGCCTTCGACATCGCGTACCTGCGGTGCCTGCCGAATATGACGCTGATGGCGCCCCGCGATGAGGCGATGCTCGTGAACATGCTCCACACGGCGCTGGCGCATGACGCCGGACCCGTGGCCCTGCGCTACCCCCGCGGTGAGGCGGCTGGCGTTCCCCTCCCCGACCAGCCCTTGACGATCCCGATCGGCGCCGGCGAGATCCTTCGCGAGGGCGAGCGCGTGGCGCTGCTCGGCTACGGCACAGGCGTGGGCAAGGCGCTCGAGGCGGCCTCGATCCTGGACGAACGGGGCATCTCGGCCACGGTTGCCGACGCCCGCTTCGCCAAGCCCCTCGACGCCGGTCTGGCCGCACAGCTGGCCGCCGAGCACGAGCTGCTGGTCACGGTCGAGGAGGGCGTGCTGGCGGGTGGATTCGGATCCGCGGTATGGGAGACGCTGTCCGACGCCGGGCTTACCCCGCGGATCCTGCGCATCGGCCTGCCCGACCGCTACGTGACCCACGGCGCGCCGAAGCTGCTGCACGAGGAGGTCGGCTACACCGGCGCCCGGATCGCCGAACGGATCGAGGCAGCGGTCGCGGAGCACAGCGGCGTCGCAGGCGTGTGAACTCTCTGCAGGGGACGACCCGCCGAGGCGGGCCGTTCCGGGAGGAGAGATATATCTGCGGTTGATCGCTGGGAGGAAGTCTTAGGAAGCCGCCACGTGGCGGGTGGACGAGTCAGCCAAGCGTGGAGCAGCCCCATGCCCGTGAGGACCGCGCCCAGGGCAGCGGTCATGATCAGCGCGATCGGACTGAATCCGAGCCGCACCGGGGCGATCATCATCGCCGTCCCGATGAACAACTCGAGGACCCCGTGGGCCGGGAGAGTGAGGCGCGTGCCGCGAGACATTGCTCCAGCTATGGTCCCCGCTCACACCAGGAATCAGTGTGATGTCTGTCACGTTCGCCGAATCGATGGTCGGCCCGGTGACGTACCGTTCCACGGCAAATGAAGCGGGTTCGCCTCGACACCTTGCTCTCCCAGAGAGGGCTGTTCACCTCGCGTACGCAGGCGGCGGCGTCCGTCATCGCCGGCAACGTGCTGTTGCTGCCCGAGCGGCGCAGGGCGGAGAAGCCGGGACAGCTGGTCGCCGAGAACGTCGAGCTCGAGGTCGTCGGCGGCGCCGCCGTACGTCTCGCGGGGCGGAATCAAGCTCGCCAACGCGCTGGACGATCTCGGGCTGGCGGTGGTGGACCGGTGCGCGATGGATGTCGGGGCCTCGACGGGGGGCTTCACCGACTGCCTGCTCCAGCGCGGCGCCGCCCACGTCGCGGCCGTCGATGTTGCCTACGGGGAGCTCGACTGGCGGCTGCGCTCGGATCGAGCGTGACCGTGCTCGAGCGCACGAACGCCCGCTCGCTGGTCGGCGACGAGCTTCCCTACGCGCCGGATCTGATCGTGATCGACGTCTCGTTCATCTCCCTGACCAAGGTGCTGCCGGCCGTCCTTGGCTGCGCTGCCGAGCGATATGACTGCCTGGCGCTGGTCAAGCCGCAGTTCGAGGTGGGCCGCGAGCAGGTCGGCCGAGGGCGGCGTCGTGCGCGACGCCGGCCTGCGCCGCGCGCGCGCTCCTCGGCGGTCGGCCGGGCGACGAAGGAGCTCGGGGCCACCGTGCTGGGGTACGCGAGCTCCGGACTGCCTGGCCCGAAGGGCAATCGCGAGACGTTCATCTGGATGGCCGAGAGGCGAGCGGGGCGGCCTGACCGAGCTCGAGCCCGCCGTCGGGGAGGTGGAGCCGTGAACCCGGTCCGCACCGCCACCCTGCTCACACACCGCCGACCCGGAGAAACCGAGTTCGCGGTGACGAGGCTGCTCGAGATGGCGCGCGACGCCGGCGCGCTGATCCGGCTCGACCCCGAGGAAACGATCAAGCACGGGCTGACGCCGGGCGAGGGGCTCGAACTCGATGCCGAGCTGAGCCTCGACGTCGACATGTGCTTCGCGCTCGGCGGCGACGGCACGATCCTCACCGCGCTCCGGGCCTATGCCGGCACGGGAGTTCCGATCTTCGCGGTCAACTTCGGCGAGATCGGATTCCTGGCCACGGTCGATCGGGAGGAGGCGAGGATGGCATGCGGCGAGCGTTCGCCGGCGACTTCGATGTCCTGTCCCTGCCGGGCATCTCGATCACCGGCGAACGGGGCAGCTGGCTGGCCATCAACGACATCTCGATCCACCGCCAGCCGGGCAAGCGGGTGGCCGACCTCGAGTACGCGGTCGGCTCCGACGAGATCGGCCGGGTCCGCTGCGACGGCCTGGTCGTGGCCACGCCCGCCGGCTGCACCGGATACAACCTGGCCAACGGCGGCCCGGTGATGGCCTGGGGGGTCGAGGGCTTCGTGGTGTCGTTCATCGCCCCGCACTCGCTGACCGCGCGCGCACTGGTGGTGGCACCGCAGGATGCGCTGGCCGTCATCAACCGCTCGCGCGAGGAGCCGGTCGACGTCACGGTCGATGGGCGCCCCGTCTGCGTGCTGGCCGGCCGGCCAGCAGCTCGCGGCGCAGTTCGTGCACGACCAGGGGCGGCTGGCCCAGATCGCTGGCGCGACCTTCTACGACCGCTTGCGGCAGAAGTTCGGGCGGCTGGCCGCCCTGCTCTGCTCGTCCGCTCGCGCCCGGGCCCGTAGCGCGGCCCGTACGCGGTCCCGTCGCTGGCGCGCCTGGTACGACCGGAGTGGCGTGCTGCTACGAGCTGCGCGTCGAGAACCTGCTGCTGATGGAGCGCGCCGAGCTGCGGCTGGTGCCCGGCCTGAACGTCCTCACCGGCGAGACCGGTGCCGGCAAGACGCTGCTGGCCCAGGCGCTCGATCTGCTGCTCGGGGGCCAGGCGCGCAGCGGCGTCGTGCGCTCCGGTGCGGCCGAGGCCTACGTCGAGGGAGTGTTCGCGCGTCCGCGCCGGCCTGTCGGGAGATATCTCGGAGCGGGTCCCCGAGGACGCCGACGAGATCGTGCTGGCCCGGCGCGTGTGGCCCGACGGACGCACCCGAGCCTACGTGTGCGGGCGCGTTCGGCGACGCTGGCCGACCTGCGCGAGCTCGGCAGCCTGCTGCTGTCGTTCTACGGCCAGCACGAGCACCGCAAGCTGATGCTCGGCGCCGCCCAGCTCGACATCCTCGACAGCCCATTGCGGCCCGCGGCAGGCGCTGCTGCGGGCGGAGCTGCGCGCGGCCTACGAACGGGTCCGCGGCGCTCGATCGGCAGCGCCGCCGGGCTGCGAGAGCTGGCGGGCGCGCGCGACCGCGAACTCGACCTGCGTCGCGCTTCGAGCTCGGCGAGATCGAGGCCGTGCGCTCCGACCGAGGGCGAGCAGCTCGAGCTGGCTGCCGAGCGCGACCGGCTGCGCCATGCCGAACGCTGCGCAGGCGCCGCCGCCGCCGGCGCCGAGGCGATCGCGCCCGACGACGGCGGCCGGCGCTGCCGAGCTGCTCGCCGCAGGCAGCCGGCCAGCTCGAGCAGGCGGCGGCGGTCGACGCGGCGCTGGCGCCTCTGGCCGAGCGGCTGCGCGCGCTGCGCTACGAGGCCGAGGACCTCGGCGGCGAGCTGCGCCGCTATGCGCTGGCGTGCGAGGCGCCTCCAGGACGCCTCGAGGAGGTCGAGGAGCGCCTCGGCCTGTTCGCGCGACTGGAGCGCAAGCACGGCGGCTCGATCGCCGAGGTCCTGCCGCACGCCGAGCGCTGCCGCGCCCGGCGCGAGTGAGCTCGAGCACGCCGACGTCGCGCTCGAGCAGGTCGAGGTCCGAGCTGCGCGCAGGCGCGGGCCGAGCTCGACGCGCCTCGCCGGCCGGCTGGGCGAGGCGCGCGCGGCGCTGCCGCGCCGCAGCTGGCGGCGGCGGTCCGCGAGCGGCTGGCCGAGCTGGCGATGCCCGACGCGCGGTTCGACGGTCGAGGTGCGCCCGCGCGACCGAGGCTGCGGGCCGCGCGGGGCCGACGCCGTCGAGCTGCACGATCGCCCCCAACCCCGGCCTGCCCGCGGGGCCGCTGCGCGAGATCGCCTCGGGCGGCGAGCTCTCCCGGGTGATGCTGGCGCTGCTGAGCGTCGCCCACGGCAGCGGGGCGACGCCGACGGCGGCCCGCGCGCCTCGTGTTCGACGAGATCGACGCCGGGATCGGCGGTCACACCGCGCGCGCCGTGGGCGAGCACCTGCGCGAGCTCTGGCCGTGGCCGCCAGATCCTCTGCATCACCCACCTGCCGCAGGTCGCCGCTCTGGCGGCGCGGCACTTCACGATCGCCAAGGACGCGGTCGTCGAGCCCGGCCCGCACCACGGTGACGCATGCTGGACGGCGACGATCGTGGTCGGCGAGATCGTGCGGATGCTCGGCGCCGGCGAGGGCGACCGCGCGGCCAGCCAGCACGCTCGGCAGTTGCTCCGCGCTGCGTAGCGCCGGTGCCGCAGGCACACAGCGCGGCCCGCAGCTTCGTCCGCCGTCCGTCGCTACCGTGAGCGGGTCAACTACACTCAAGGACTAATCGATGGCCCAAGACCCCCGACGTGCAGCGACAAACTCCGCTGCGGAGACGCGCTTCATCTTCATCACGGGCGGGGTCGTCTCATCGCTGGGTAAGGGGATCGCCGCCGCTTCGATCGGCCGGCTGCTGGTCGCGCGCGGGCTGAGCGTCCAGCTGCAGAAGTTCGATCCGTACATCAACGTCGACCCGGGGACGATGTCGCCGTACCAGCACGGCGAGGTGTTCGTCACCGAGGACGGCGCCGAGACCGACCTCGACCTCGGTCACTACGAGCGGTTCACCGACGCGAACACCAACCGCGCCTCGAACGTCACCGCCGGCGGCATCTACAACACCGTGATCCGGCGCGAGCGCCGCGGCGACTACCTCGGCGCCACCGTGCAGGTCGTGCCGCACATCACCGACGAGATCAAGCAGCGGATCAAGCTGATGGCCGAGTCGAGCGATGTCGACTTCGTGATCACCGAGATCGGCGGCACGGTGGGCGACATCGAGTCGCTGCCGTTCCTGGAGGCGATCCGCCAGTTCCCGGTCGACGTCGGCCGCCGGCGCTGCATGTTCATCCACCTGACGCTGGTGCCCTACATCGGCCACGCCGGCGAGCTGAAGACGAAGCCGACGCAGCACTCGGTCAACGAGCTGCGGCGCATCGGTATCGCGCCCGACATGGTGGTCTGCCGCTCGGAGTCGGAGCTGTCGGCGCGACATCCGGCGCAAGATCGCGCTGTTCGCGAGCCTGCCCGTCGAGGCCGTCGTCTCGGCCTACGACGTGCCCGACATCTACCTGGTGCCGCTCGTGTTCCGCGACGAGGGCGTCGACGACTTCATCCTCGAGGAGCACTTCGGGCTCGACGTCGATGCGCCCGATCTCAGCGGCTGGGAGGCGATCACCCGCCGGGCCAGCCGAGGCCACGCGACATCGTCCGCGTCGCGCTGGTGGGCAAGTACGTCCAGCTCGAGGACGCCTACCTGTCGGTGGTCGAGGCGCTGCGTCATTCGGGCATCCATCACGGCTGCAAGGTCGAGATCGATTGGGTCGACTCCGAGGCGGTCGCCGAGCCTGAGGTCACTCGGCGGCTGCGAGCAGGCCGACGGGATCCTGATTCCCGGGCGGTTCGGCGGGCGCGGGTTCGAGGGCAAGATCCGCGCCGCGCAGATCGCGCGCGAGCACCGGATCCCCTACCTCGGCATCTGCCTGGGTATGCACGTCGCGGTCAGCGAGTTCGCCCGGCACGTGGCCGGCATGGACGGCGCCAACTCGACGGAGATGGATCCCGAGACGCCGTATCCGGTCATCGACCTGCTCCCCGAGCAGAAGGAGATCGCCGACATGGGCGGGACGATGCGCCTCGGCGCCGACCCGGTCAAGCTCCACGACGACACGCTGGTGCGCGAGCTGTACGACGAGCCGGTCGTCTACGAGCGCCACCGCCATCGCTACGAGGTGAACAACCATCTGCGCCGGCGGCTCGAGATCAGCTCGGGCTGGTCTGCTCCGGGAACCTCGCCCGACGAACGGCTGGTGGAGGTCATCGAGCTCGAGTCACGACGCGCCACCCGTTCTACGTCGCCTCGCAGTACCACCCGGAGTTCAAGTCGCGGCCCGAGCGCCCGGCGCCGCTGTTCCGGGAGTTCGTCGGCGCCGCGCTGGTCCACGCCGGCGCCGGACCGGGCGCCGAGGCCGACGCGAGCGTCGCCGAGGCTCGCGACGCGGCCTCGCGCGACCAGCAGCGACGTGAGGCGCGCCACCGACGCCGAGCGGGAGCGGCTGCACGAGACGTTCGTCGCGCTGTGCCGGATCGAGAGTCCCTCCGGCCACGAGCGCGCCGTGCGCTGACTGGCGTCGGCGCCGAGCTGCGCTCGATCGGGCTCGACGTCGACGAGGACGACGCCGGGCTCACGCCGGCTCCGACGCCGGCAACCTGCTCGCGCGGATCCCGGGCGGCTCCGAGCGCAGCATCATGCTGTGCGCGCACATGGACACGGTCCCTCTGGCCGCGCCGATCGAGCCGGTCCTCGTCGACGGCGGCTGGGAGAACGCCGGCGATGGCATCCTCGGCGCCGATAACAAGGCGGCGATCGCGGTCCTGCTCGAGCTTGCCCGCGGCGTTCACGGCGGCCGGCCAGCCGCCGGTGATCGGACTCGAGCTCCTGTTCACTGTGTCCGAGGAGAATGGCCTGCACGGCGCCAAGGCGTTCGACGTCCACGCGCCTGCGCAGCGCGTTCGGCTACGTCCTCGATCACGCCACGCCGATCGGCGAGATCGTGATCGCCTCGCCCACGCCTACCAGACGGATCGTCGCCGAGCTCCACGGCCGGGCCGCCCACGCCGGCATCCGGCCCGAGGAGGGGCGCAGCGCGATCGCTGCCGCCGGCGCGAGCGATCGCGGCCATGCGGCTGGGGCGGCTCGACGCCGAGACCACCGCGAACGTCGGGCACGATCACCGGCGGCACGCGCGACCAACGTCGTCCCCGAGCGCTGCCGGATCGAGGCCGAGGTGCGAGGCCTCGACGACGAGCGCGTCGAGGCCGTCGTCACCGAGATGATCGACCATCTCCAGGACGCCGCCGAACGCGGCCGAGTGCGACCTCGACGTCACGGTCGAGCGGATGTTCCGGGCTACCGCACCAAGCCGCGCGCGCCCGAGATCGTGCTCGCCGAGCGCGCGCTGCGCGCCTGCGGCTACGAGCCCCGGCACGATCGCCACCGGCGGCGGGTCGGACGCCAACGCCTTCGAGGCGGCCGGCTTCCGTGCGCCAACCTGGCCAACGGGACCGAGCGCAACCACCAGCCCGATGAGCGCGTCAGCGTCGACGCGCTGGAGGGGATGCTCGAGGTCGCGATCGCGCTCGATCGAGCGCGGCCGGCCGCCGAGCCGATGATCGCGAGCTCGAGCGAGCTGGGATGACGGTTCGAGCGTTCGGCGCGAGATGGGAGGGCAGGATCGTCACCGTCGGGGTCGAGCGCTTCCGCCATGCCGACGGCACGGAGGTGACGCGCGAGAAGGTCTGGCACCCGGGGGCGGTCGGGATCCTCGCCGTCGACGATGACCACGTGTGGCTGACGCGCCAGCCTCGCGAGGCGGTCGGGCGCGGCCGGCGTCGCTCGAGATCCCGGCGGGCAAGCTCGACGTGCCCGGCGAGTCGCCGCTCGCCGCGGCCAAGCGCGAGCTGGCCGAGGAGATCGGCAAGCAGGCCGGCCAGCTGGACGGAGATCTTCGCCTTCTACACGAGCCCCGGCTTCAGCGACGAGCGCGTGTGGCTGTACCTGGCCACCGACCTGCGCGACGCGGACGAGGCGCGAGGCCGAGGAGGACGAGCGGATCGAGATCGTCCCCTGGCCGCTGAGCGACCTCGATCGACGCGCTCGCGCAGTGCGAGGACTCGAAGTCGCTGATCGCGCTGCTGTGGCTGCACGGTCACGGGCGCGCTGATCGCGGGCGCCGAGACGTCGCCGCCGCCGCAGGACCGCCGGCCGGCGGCGCGAATACCGTAGCCATGGCCACGACCGAAGCCGCTCGCTCCCGCCCGTCGACTGACCGAGCTCACGCTCGACTTCCTCGCCTACCTCGAGCTCGAGCGTGGGCTGTCGCGCAACACGCTGGAGGCCTACCGCTCCGACCTGCAGCAGTTCGGCGAGTTCCTGGGCCGGCCGCGGCGTCGACCCGCTCGAGGTCGAGCCGCGCGACCTGGCGGCGTTCGTCTCCGAGCTGGCCGACGGGCGCGCAGGGCAAGCCGGCCGTCGCGCCGGCGACGCTGCAGCGCAAGATCGCCTGCCTGCGCTCGTTCTACCGCCACCTGCGCCGCGAACAGCTGCATCGAGCACGACCCGACCGCCGAGCTGCGCCCGCCGCGCTCGCGGGGCGCCTGCCCAAGGTGCTCACCCGCGACGAGGTCCAGCGGCTGCTGGCCCAGCCGCGCGGTAACTCGCCGGCCGCGCTGCGCGACCGGGCGCTGCTCGAGACCATGTACGCCTGCGGCCTGCGGGCATCGGAGGCGATCAGCGCTCGAGCTGTCCGAGGTCGATCTCGAGGCCGGGATCGCTCCGCGCACGCGGCAAGGGCTCCAAGGAGCGGATCGTGCCGATCGGCAGCAAGGCGGTCGCAGACGCTGCGCGCCTACCTCGAGCAGGCCCGCCCGCGGCTGGTCGGGCTTCGCGACGAGCCTCGCGTGTTCGTCAACCTGCGCGGCGGCGGCCTCTCTCGGCAGGGCCTGTACAAGATCGTCCAGCGCCACGCACGCAGCGCCGGGCTCGAGCAGCGCATGAGCCCGCACACGCTCCGCCACACGTTCGCCACCCATCTGCTGGCCGGCGGCTGCGACCTGCGCTCGCTGCAGGAGATGCTCGGGCACGCCGACATCGGCACGACCCAGATCTACACGCACCTGTCGGCGGAGCGGCTGCGCGACGTCTACTTCGACGCTCACCCGCGGGCGCAGATCGACGACGATCGCTGACGCCGGCCGAGCCGAAATCCACCCCGGACAGGTGCGACAATCGCCGCGTGTGCTGTTGGCTGCCCAGTGGCATCAGCGGGCCAGCCCTGCTGGCCTGCGCGTCGCTGCTCCTCGCCGGGTGCGGTGACTCGCGGACCTCGGTGCCCAATCTGTCAGTGCCGGCGGCGCCGGTCGCCTTCCGTACCGTCCACTTCCCGACCGCGGGTATCACGCTGCAGATCCCCCGGACCTGGGTCGCTGATCCCGGGCCATGGTGCGCTGCGTCAGCACCGTCAGCTCGGCGCACGGCGATCGTGGCGATCTGGCGCTATCCCTCCGGGGCTCCGCCGTCCGCAGCGCGGAGCGCTGCGGGGCGCCGAGCGCCGGCTGGTCCGGCGGGCCAGCGCCCGTGATCGAGGAGCTCAGGCTGATCGGTGCGCGGGTCACGCCAGGTCGATGGCATCCCCGCCGTCCAGATCGATGCGATCGAGCAGATCGGCGTCCATCGGCGCCGGGTCTCGCTCGACGCACGTGTTCCGGCGGCACGCAGCAGGTGGTGCTCGAGGAGTACGCGCCACCCGAACATCTTCGGGACCGAGGATCGGGCCGAGTGTTCGCGCGCCTGCGAGGGCTCGCCTGCTGTTGACCGCCGCGACGACGGCCTGAGCGCGCGATGAGTCGCGCGTTCGTGGTCGTCCTCGATGCCTGCGGCGTCGGCGCGCTGCCCGACGCCGCCGACTACGGCGACGCCGGCGCGAACACGCTCGGCCACCTGGCCGGCGCCGCGGGCGGCCTGCGGCTGCCCGACGCTGCGGCCGCCTTGGCCTCGGCTCGATCATCGACGTACTCGGGGTGCCCCGCCGGCCGGAGCCCGGTCTGCACGGCCGCCTCCACGCGCTCGGCCCGGGCAAGGACTCGACGGCCGGGCACTGGGAGCTGATGGGCGTGGTCGCGCCGAGTCCGCCGCCCACCTACCCGACGGCTTTCCCGCCGAGGTGATCGAGCGTGGTGCAGCGCGGCCAGCGGCCGCGGCGTCTCTGCAACCGCCCGTACAACGGGATCGATGCGATCGAGGACTTCGGCGCCAGCACGTCGAGACCGGGAAGCTGATCGTGTACACCAGCCAGGACTCGGTGCTGCAGATCGCCGCCCACGTGGACGTCGTCGCGCGCCGCGAGCTCTACGAGATCTGCACGCGGGTGCGCGCCTCGCTGACCGGCGAGCACGCCGTCGGTCGGGTCATCGCGCGTCCGTTCACGGGCAGCGCGGGCAGCGTTCGAGCGCACCGACGGCCGCCGCGACTACTCGCTGCGCGCCACCGTCGCGCAGCTACCTCCAGGAATGTCAGGACCGCGGCGTGCCGCGTGCACACGGTCGGCAAGGTCGGCCAGCTGTTCGCCGGCGTCGGCATCGACGTCCAGCACTCCGGGCCGACGAACAGATCGCCCTGGCCGCAGACGAGCGGAGCTGCTCGCCTCGCTCGAGCGGCGGGCTCGTGTTCACGAACCTGATCGAGACCGATCAGGTCTACGGGCATCGCCACGACGTCGCCGGGTTCCACCGGGCCCTGCAGCTAGATCGACGCCGCGTGGGCGATGGCTCGAGCTGCTGCGGGCCGACGACCTCCTGGTCCTCACCGCCGACCATGGCTGCGACCTGACGCGCCTCGCACACCGACCACACGCGCGAGTACGTCCCGCTGCTGGCGTGCTTCGTCGGCCACGGGTCGCGGCGGCACGACGGCCCGCTCGCCGACGTCGGCGCCACCGTGCTGGAGTGGCTCACCGGGGACGAGGCGCGCGCCGCTGCCGGGCGCGCTCGTTCGTCTAGTCGTCGATCGCACGATGCCCGAGCTCCCCGAAGTCGAGACGATCCGCCGCCAGCTGGCGCCCCATCTCGAGGGACGCGACGATCGCGCCGTCGAGATCCTCGACGCGCGCTGGACCCGTCCCGACGCGCCCGAGCCGGTGGCGAGGCGAGCTGCGCGGGCGCCCGCGTGGAGCGGGTCGGCGCACCGGCAAGTACCTGATCTGGGTCGCTGTCCGGCGACCGCCACCTGCTCCTGCACCTGCGGATGACCGGCGCGCTGCTGTTCGATCCGCCGGCTCGACCCGCCGCACACTCGGGTGCGGTTCGAGCTCGACGACGGCGGCACCGGCTCGTCTACATCGACCCGCGGCGGTTCGGCACCGGCCACCTCGTGCACGGCGGCGCGCCGCGCGCGACGCATACCTCGCGCCAGCGGCTGGGCTCGAGCCATTCACCCCGGCGTTCACCGCCGCGCTACCTGCGCGGCGAGGCCCGGGGCCGCATCGCGCCGGTCAAAGCGTTCGTGCTCGACCAGCGGCGGATCGCCGGCGTGGGCAACATCTACGCCGACGAGGCCCTGTTCCGCGCCGGCATCCATCCGCTGCGGCCCGGCGGGCCGTCTCGACCGCGGCTCAATTCGAGTGCGCTGCGCGAGGCGATCGAGGATGCGCTGACGGCCGGGATCGACGCCAAGGGCGCGTCGATCGACGACTTTCGCCACGTCGACGGCGCCCGGGGCTCGTTCCAGGACCTCTTCCTGCGTCCACCGCGCGAGCGGGGCCCCGTGCCCGAATTGCGGGACCACGATCGCGCAAGATCGTTGTCGGCGGGCGCGGGACATACGTCTGCGAGCGACTGCCAGCCGCAAGCCCGCGGAGTGCGGTCCTAGAGTCCGTGTCGTCTGTGAGACGGACGCGGCCCCTCAGGCCGCGAGCAGCTCGATCCAGGCGACCCTGGCGGTCGGCGGCCAGCAGGTCGTCGAACCCGCCGACCGGCTCGTCTCCGATGATGATCTGCGGGAAGGTGATCATCCCGGTGCGGCGCAGCGAGCTCGTCGCGGCCGTCCGGGTCCTTTGCCAGATTGATTTCCTCGTAGTCGACACCGCGGCGGGCCAGGAGGCTTTCGCGCCGACGCACTTTGAGCAATCGTCCGTCGTGTACAAGACCACCCGTCGCATGACTTCAGAAAGTATAGCATGGAAACGCGCTGTATTGACGGGGTATGGAGCGCTTGGGGCGGCCCGGGGTAGATGGCA
The DNA here is from genome assembly GCA_963737535.1 of uncultured Solirubrobacterales bacterium. Taxonomy (GTDB): domain Bacteria; phylum Actinomycetota; class Thermoleophilia; order Solirubrobacterales; family Solirubrobacteraceae; genus Palsa-465. The sequence continues at coordinate 26,100 of CAVTTU010000025.1, read as the reverse complement.
GCTCCGCTGAAAACCGAGGCGATCGTGCTGCGATCGATCCGCTACGGCGAGGCCGATCGGATCCTGCACCTCTATACGCCCGAGCACGGCCGGATCAGGGCGATCGCCAAGGGCGCCCGCCGGTCACGCAGCCGCTTTGGCGCCCGGCTCGAGCCGTTCTTCTACGTCCGCGTCGTTCTGCACGCCGGGCGCAGCGACCTGTTCACGGTCACCAGCGTCGACACGATCGCCGTCCACGCGGCGCTGCGGGATCACGCCGCGACCCTCGACGCGGCCGCGCGGGCCGCTGACGCGGTCTCGCGGCTGTTCGAGACCTCCGAACCCCACCCCGAGGTGTTCACATTGCTGGCCAACGAGCTCGCGTTGCTGTCGGCAGACGCGGCCACGCCCGTCCGGCGAACGGGCTGGCCTTCCGGCTGAAGCTCCTGCTCGCCGCGGGCTTCGTGCCACAGCTCGGCTCGTGCGTCTCCTGTGGCGAGTCCGAGCATCTGCGGGGCTTCTCCGCCGCCGCCGGAGGTGTCGTGTGCAGCTCGTGCGAGGCCGCTGCCTTCCCGCTCGACGAGGAGGCCTACGCGTTCCTGGTCGGCGCCCTCGGGCAACCGCTCGCCCAGGCGCCGGAGGCTTCGGACCGCGCGCTGCGACAGGCCGAGCGGGCGATCACCGAGACCGCCGAGCATCACGCCCACGTGCGCCTGCGCCCCCTCATGCGGGCTGCGTCCTGAGGATCGCCACGACGCGTGCCGGGGCGGCGCCGGCGCCCACGAGGCGCAGCGGGAAGCACGCGACCGTGAAGCCGGTGCCGGGCAGCTGACTCAGGTTGGCCAGCCGTTCGATCTGCGAATAGGCCAGGCCGGCCTGGTGGGCGGCCCAGAAGATGCCCGCCCGGCCGGTGGCCAGGGCGTCCTGAGCCTGGAGGTGTAGCGGCCGGTCCCAACCCCAGGCATCGATGCCCATCACGCGGATACCGCGGTCGTACAGCCACCCGGTGGCCTCGGCGCTGACGCCCGGCCCGCGCGCCATGTAGTCGAGCTGCGCGTAGTGGGCGTCACGGTCGGTCCGGATCAGGACGATGTCGCGCTCGGCCAGGGTGTGGCTGGCCGTGGTCAGGGCGGCCTGTATGTCGACGATCTCGATGGTCTCCCCATCGTCTCTTTCGTGGAAGTCGAGCACGACCCCGGGGCGGAAGAACCAGTCGAGCGGAAGTTGATCGATGGTCTGCGCCGGCTCGCCACCGATGATCGAGTTGTAGTGGTACGGCGCATCGACATGCGTGGAGTTGTGGGTGCCGAAGTTCCTTGAAGGTCTCGACCGCCCATCCCTCGCTGTCGCGCAGGAGCTCGGGTCCGACGCCGAACATCGCCTGGATCGTGGCCGCGCCGGCGACATGATCGGAGTACTCGATATCGGTGCGCAGGGGCTCCGGCATTCCCTCCGGCCCGGGCGCGATCGGGGCGGACAGGTCAATCAGCCGCATCGTCGTCTCCTGAGCCCGCGGCGCCCGTCCCACACCGTGTCCAAATGCACATTCGGACAACATATGGCAACAGATGCTCATGTGGCAGCCTAGGGCGGTCACATGTGCATCTGACAGGGCGCCCGGGGCGCCGGCCCGGAGAACCCTCAGCAATCCCCAGATTGCGACAACTTCGCAACAGCCCGATCTGAACGTGGGATGGCGCTGTCAGAATCGTTATGTGAACGAACACGGCTCGACAGCGATTCGCGACCATCCGACCGGCCCGGTGGCCGAGGCGTTTGCCGAGCGCATCCGCACCCGGGAGGAGACCGAGCTATCGCCGCTGGCCACCCGCTCCTACCCGGCACGCCGCGCGGTCGCCGAGCCCGACTGCGGCCTGCGGACGCCGTTTCAGCGCGATCGCGACCGCATCGTCCACTCCAAGGCGTTTCGCCGGCTCAAGCACAAGACGCAGGTCTTCGTGTCGCCCACCGGCGATCACTACCGCACGCGGCTCACCCACACGCTCGAGGTGAGTCAGGTCTCCCGCACGGTGGCGCGGGCGCTGCGCCTGAACGAGGATCTGGTCGAGGCCATCGGGCTGGGCCATGATCTGGGACACCCGCCGTTCGGCCACATCGGCGAGGATGCTCTCGACCGCTGTCTCTCCCAGCGCTTCGGACTCCGCTTCCTTCATCACGAGCACTCGCTACGGATCGTGGACACGCTCGAGCGCGACGGCCACGGCCTCAATCTGACCCTGCCCGTCCGCGACGGCATCGTCGGCCACTCGGGCCGGGCCGAGGAGCCGGTCACGCTCGAGGGCAAGATCGTGAGGTTGGTGGACCGGATCGCCTACATCAACCACGACATCGACGACGCGCTCAGGGCAGGAGTGATCGACTCGGATGATCTCCCCTCTCGCCCCATTCGAATCCTTGGGGATACCGGACCGATGCGGATCGACTCGCTGGTCCACGACCTGGTCGAGAACTCGGCCAGGGCTGGAGACATCGAGCAGGGGGAGGAGGCGGCCGAGGCGATGCTCGAGCTGCGCGCCTACATGTTCGAGCGCGTCTACCTGGGTCCGGAGGCCACGCGCGAGGGTGAGAAGATCGAACGTGTGGTTCGAGCTCTGTTCGAGCACTATTGCGCACACCCGGAGGAGATCCCCGCCTCGATCCCCGACGGTGACCTTGCGCGTCGCGTGACGGACTACCTGGCCGGTATGACCGACCGCTATTGCGTGCGCACCTTCGAGACGCTCAGCGTGCCGGTGGCATTCGCGCCGTGACGCGCTACACCGCCGATTCGCGCGACCGCGTGTTCGACGCCGTCGACATAATCGCGCTGATCTCCGCTCGAACCGACCTCCGGCGGGCCGGTGTCAACAGCTACTTCGGCCTGTGCCCGTTCCACGACGAACGAACGGGGTCATTCCACGTGCGTCCGGACGAGAAGCACTACCACTGCTTCGGCTGCCAGGCCTCGGGTGACCCGTTCACGTTCGTGATGGAGACCGAGGGCCTCGACTTCAAGGCGGCGATGGAGTCGCTCGCCGATCGCTTCGGCGTTGCCCTCGAGACCGAGGACGAGGACCCGGCCGCCGCCTCGCGCCGCCAGCGCCACGAGCGGCTGTACACGCTGCTGGCTCGTGCCACCGCGTATTACGCCCGGTACCTGTGGGAGTCCACCGAGGCCGCGCCGGCGCGCGAGTACCTGGTCGGGCGCGGCCTGACCGAAGACACGCTGCGCGAGTTCCGCGTCGGCTACGCGCCCAGCGCCTGGGATCGGATGTGGCGGGCATCGCGGACGGCGGGCTTCACCGACGATGAGCTGCTGGCCGCCGGACTCGTACAGCGCTCCAAGAGCAATCCCGGGTCGGTGTTCGACCGCTTCCGCGGCCGGATCATGTTTCCCTCCGCCGATGCGCGGGGCCGCGTGCGCGGCTTCGGCGCCCGCGCCATGCGCGAGAACCAGGCCGACGGCGCCAAGTACATGAACACCTCCGACAGCGACATCTACCACAAGCGCAGCCAGCTGTTCGGCATCGATCTGGCACGCTCCGTGGCCGCCCGGGCCGGACGGATGATCCTCGTGGAGGGTTACACCGATGTCCTCGCGCTCCACCAGGCCGGGATGCGCAACTCGGTCGGGATCATGGGGACGGCCCTGACCGAGGAGCAGGTGCGCGAGCTCGAGCGAACCGTGAAGGTGCTCGATCTCTGCCTCGATGCCGACAGCGCCGGCCAGGAGGCCATGATCCGCGCGGCACGGCTGGCCGAGGGCCGCAAGCCCCCGCTCGAGCTGCGCGTCGTCCCGCTGCCCAAGGGGACCGATCCCGCCGAGCTCGTCGAGCGCGACGGCGCCGACGCGCTGCGCGGCCTGGTCGAAGCCTCGGTTCCGTTCGTCCAGTTCCGCGTCGAGCGCATCCTCGACCGCGCCGACTCGGGCAGCGCGGAGGGGAGGGACCGAGCGCTGGCCGAACTGCGGCCGGTGTTCGAGGAGCTCCCACCGAGCGCTCTGCGCGATGAGCTGATCCGCCAAGTGGCCGGCCGCCTGGAGCTGACCAGATCGCTCACCGCATCCCTGACCGAGGTGTCACCGCGCAACGGCAACGGTGCCGTCGCGGAGGCTGAGGAACGCGCCGTGCCGACGCTCGACCAGGGGCTGCGCCCCGAGCGCGCGTTTCTCGCCCTGTGCGTCGCGGTACCCCACGAGGGGTCGGCGGCTCTGGCGCAGATCGACCCCGACCAATTGCTGACCAGCGAGCTCTACCGGCGCGCCGCGCGCCACCTCGTCGGCCGGACGCACTCACCGCTCAGCGACCTGCCCGTCGATGACGACGAGCTCGCGCGCGTCGTGGCCGACCTCGTCGCCCGCGCCGGACGTTCGAGCGATGCGAGTCCCCCGCGCCTGCAGCACGCCCGTCTGTTGCTCGAGCTCGCCCGCCTCGATCGTGCCCTCGTCCGGGCCCGGGCGGCGGGTGGGGGCGGGGTCACCGAGTTGGCGCGCGAGCGTCAGCGGGTTCAGGAGGCGATTCACGGCGTCGTGACGAGCCTGGAGCGGGCGGTGTAGGCAGGGTCAGAACGGTTCATTCCGTCCGCACGTCATGCGAACATACGTTCGATCAAATTGAAAGGGCGATCGGATGGCGATGATGGAGGAAGAGGGGTTGCGGGCCCTGGTCGATGAAGGGATGACGATCCGGCAGCTGGCTATGGCGCTCGGTGCCACGACGTCGACCGTGCAGCGGAGGCTTGCCAGGTGTGGTCTCCGGACAGCGGCCAGCGTGGCGGTGGCCGAGCTTCGGGCGGCGAGAGCGGCTGGTCGGAAGGAGGTCATCCGCTCATGTCCTCGTCACGGTGAAACTGAGTTTGGCCTGGAGGGCCGCGGCTATTACCGATGTCGTCGTTGTCGGTCAGAGCGTGTGTCGCAAAGGCGTCGGGACGTGAAGGCGATATTGGTTGAGGAGGCCGGCGGGCGCTGCGTGATCTGCGGGTATGACGGCTACGTGGGCCCGCTCGAGTTTCATCATTTGGACCCCGCGGCCAAGCGGATGGCGGTCAGCCGTGACGGGGTTACGTTGTCCCTCCAGGCAGCCCGCGAAGAGGCACGCAAATGTGCGCTGCTCTGCTCCAACTGCCATGCCGAAGTCGAAGGGGGAGTGGCAGCAGTTCCCGCTAGAGTTGCACCGAGATCTGACGAGAGTGATGCGGGAGCCGGTAGCGACTCCAAGACGTGTCGAAGGTCCAATACACCTTAATCCGGGGTAGCTCAATGGCAGAGCGTTCGGCTGTTAACCGAAATGTTGTGGGTTCGAGTCCCACCCCCGGAGCTTCATGCCGGCGGGGAAGCGCCAGACGCCCGCTTCCAGCCGACTGACGTCTGCCAACGGAGGCTCGATGAAGCTCTACGTCTGTTACGGGACCTGGACGCCCGCACCGCGACCCGGTGGGCATCCCTGCGGCACGGCCTACCACGCGCTCAAGGACGCCGGGCATGATCCGGAGGTGGTGCGAGCCTACGGGCTTGGGATCCTGCCCGACGCGCTCAACGTCACGCCCGGAAGGCGCGAGGTGAAGCGTCTCACGGGCAACTCCTGGGTCCCTCTGTTGGTGAAGGATGACGGCTCGTTCATCCAGGGCTCGCGGGAGATCGCCGCGTGGGCCCAGGCAAACCCGGCGGGCCAGAGCGGATCCCAGACAGGGTCAGGCTCCGAGAGTCTGGCGCCGGCCGGCTGAGCGCGGCGCCGGCGCAGATCTGCGATGCCCGATCCGATCCGCCCCGGCCTGACGATCGAGGCTCTAGAGCGCTGGGAGGAGAATGGCGCCATCTGGCGCGCGGTGGAGGCCTCGGATGAGCGGGTGGTGGTCGAGCTCTGCACGTGCTATGGCGAGCCGGTCGACGTGCTGACCAGCCAGGCGCCCGACGTCATCGCGTTCGTGCGCTCGCACCCTGACGACTGAGGGCCCGTTGCTCGACGAGCTCGGCAGCTCGGACTGTGCCGTCATTGGCTCGTGCCCAGGTGGCAATTGAGCGCGCCCGGTCGGCCATAACCGGGTGCTCGAGCGCCCGGCGCACGGCCAGACGCAGCGTGGCGGGGGTCAGAAATCGCCACGGGATGCGGACGCCCACGCCGGCCCAATCCGCCCGCGCGGCGTTCTCTCCCATGTCGCCGCTGTGCGGCACCGCGACCACGGGGCAGCCGCTGGCCAGCGCTCGGGCCAGAGTGCCGTGGCCAGCGTGACAGACGACCAGCGCGCACTCGGGCATCGTGCGCGAGTAGGAGAGCCAGTCGACCAGCCGGGTGTTCTGGGGCACGGGCACCGAATCGTGCAGGGGCTTGCGATTGGTGGCGGCCAGCACCCGGACCGGCTCGTGTCCCAGGCCGGCCAGAGCGGCGCGAAGCAGGCCGTGATCAGGATCCTGGGCGGTCGACGGCGCCACCAACACAAGCGGGGCGGACCCGTCGGGTGGCGCGACGTCGTGGTACGGCGGCTCCCACATGAGGGGCCCGACGACGTGCACCTGGGGCGGCCATTGCCGCGGATACTCGAGCTGGGGGAACGTCCCCACGATGCACAGCTCGGGGCTAATGCCACCGTGCAGCCGCTGGACTGGCGGTAGGCCGAGCTTGCCCCGCGTCTCGTTGAGCTCAGCGCGCCCCCGGCGCAGCCCGGCCTCGACCGGCCGGTCGAGCAGGCGCCACAGCCGGCGGCCGAGGCCGGTGCGCGGAAGCCGGGCGCCGAGGGCATATGGGGGAAAGCCTGGCGCCCCCAGCGGGTAGATATGCGGCACCAGTGTGGCCGTCGGCACCCCTTCGAGCTCGGCCGCCAGCGCCGGCGCGAGCGTGAGGATGTCGTGGACGACGACGTCCGGCGTTGCTTCGCGCAGCGGGACCCGAGTCTCCGCGGTGGCCAGGACGACGGCCTCGTAGGGCTTCAGCGGCCGCTCCCGGGTGGGGAACACCGGGTACTCCGGCGCTGCCACGAAGCGCATGCCCCTGGCCTCGACATGCTCGCGCCAGCGCGACCAGGTCTCGAATGTGACCTCGTGCCCACGCCGAGCCAGGCACGCGCCCAGGGACAGCATCGGGAATGCGTGCCCCGGCTGGCCGAAAGCGCCGAGAAAGACTCTCAGCGTGCCTCCGTCATTCTCGGCCTGCCTCCGTCAGCCGGCCAGCTCGGCGATTGCCCGCAGCTGGGCAATTCGCTCGTCGGTAGTCCAGGCCATCGGCGTGATCATCAGCGTGCCGACCCCAGCGTCGCGGTAGGCCGCCAGCCGGTCGCGGACCACGTCGGCCGGGCCGCACAGCGACACCATGTCGATGAGCTCGTCGGGAATCGCCCCGCCGGCCTCGGCCTTCTTGCCGTCGAGGTACAGGTCTTGAATCTCGGCGGCGGCGGACTCAAAGCCATAGCGCTGGACCAGCTGGTTGTAGAAGTTCTGCTTGCGTGATCCCATGCCGCCGATGTACAGCGCCAGCACCGGGCGCATCAGGTTGCGGGCCATCGCGCGATCGTCGGACACGAACGCATTGACGGTCGGGGCGATGTCGAAGCCGTCCAGCGACCGTCCGGCCCGCGAGGCTCCCTCCTCGAGCGAGGCCGGAAACTCGGCCACGTACTCCGGGGAGAAGAAGGTCGGGATCCAGCCGTCGGCCACCTCGCCGGCGAGAGCGGTGTTCTTCGGCCCGATCGCGGCCAGGTAGATCGGGATCCGCTCCTGCACCGGTGTGATCATCAGCTTGAGCGCCTTGCCGGGTCCATCGGGCAGGGGCAGCTCGAGCGTCTCTCCGTGGTAGTCGACGCGTTCGCGCGCCAGGGCCATGCGCACCACGGCAACGTACTCGCGCGTGCGCTGGAGCTGGCGGGCGAAGCGCTGCCCGTGCCAGCCCTCCGCCACCTGGGGTCCGGACGACCCGATCCCCAGCATCATCCGCCCTCGGGACAGCTCGTCGATGGTCGCGGCCGTCATTGCGGTCATCGCGGCGCTGCGCCCGGGCATCTGGAAGATCGCCGAGCCCAGCCTGATCTTGCTTGTGCCGGCAGCCAGCCACGCGAGCACGGTGGCGGCGTCAGATCCGTACGCCTCGGCCGTCCACACCGAGTCGTAGTCGAGGCGCTCGGCTTCCTGCACGACCTGGAGCTGGTCCTGAGGGCCCATACCCAGGCCCCAATAGCCGACGTGTACTCCAAGCTTCATGTGCAAGGTTCCTTTCGCGCCAGGGAAATCGGTTGTGCCGCCCGACGGCCGCCGATAGATTGGCCGCGAGCCGGTCCCGGCAGGAGGTGAACCCTATGCGAACGCGACGCACGGCGACGATCACGGATCTACGGGTGGCCATTGACAGCCTGCCCCGTGACACGCGGGTCGCCATGCTCGACGGCATTCGCTCCAACCAGATCATCGTCGGGGCTTACACGAGCAGCGATGGGATCTGTCCGATGCTGGCCGCCCATCGCGCCGGCGGCCGCACTAGCTTCATCTCGTTCGCCAAGGCGTGGGATCGGTTCGCGTTCCGCGACGAGCGCAAGTGCATCGCGCGCCGCGCCAGCGACCGCGAACTGCTCGTGCTCTCCTCGCATCTCGAGGCGAGCCTGCTTGAAGACGAGGGTCCGGCGCCCGAGCTCGCCGACGCGATCCGCGAGCACCGCGAGCTGACGCGCCGCGGGCCCGAACCCGCGCACGAGCCGGCACGCCGCCGCCATCGCCCCGGAGAGCCGGATCGCAGCCGCGAGCTGGCCAAACGCCCGGGCTGGTCGTGGATGCGCATCATGCGCCGCTACGACGACTACGAGCGCGCCCTCGCGCGCCTGCACGCGGCCAACGCGGACACGCCGGCTCAGGACCGCGACTGCGTAAGCGCCTGAGCGCCAGCATCTAGACCATCTACCGACGGCGGCCGCTCGCGATACTTGAACGCGTGGACGACGTCGCCGAGCCGCTCCCAGCGGTCAAGATCAGCCCCCCGCCCGCCGATCCCGATCCCCGCCTGCTCAACCGGCGCACGTCGCCCGTCGAACTGTTCTGGGACCTCGTCTTCGTGTTCGCGATCACGCAGGTCACCTCGCTGCTCTTTCACCACCTGACCTGGGCCGGGTTCGGCGAGGCGATGCTGGTGCTCGCGCTCGTGTGGTGGGCGTGGTCGGCATTCGTGTGGGCGGCCAACGCGCAGGCGATGGACTCGCCGACGCTGCGGGCCTGTCTTCTGGTGGCCACGGTGTTCATTTTCATCACCGGGATGGCGGTGCCCCGTGCGTTCAGCGGTGAGGCGACGTTGTTCGCCGTGAGCTACGCCGTGGTTCGGTTCATGCACCTGGCCCTGTACGTGGACGCCTCGCGCCGGGGCAACGCGGCCTGGTCGGCGATCGCCGGCTTCGCCGTCACGGTTCTCATCGGAATGGCCTTGCTGATTTTGGGCTCGTTTCTGTCCGGCGCTGCACGCGCCGTATTGTGGATCGCCGCGGTGGCAATCGACTACGCGGGGCCGGCGTGGCTAACGCGAGAGCGCCTGCGCGGACTGCAGCAGGTGGCGGTCGCGCACTTCGCCGAGCGCTACAGCCTGTTCGTGATCATCTGCCTCGGCGAGTCGATCGTCGCCATCGGCGTGGGCGCCGCCGGCGAGCCGCTCAAGGCGGCCCTGATCGCCGCCGTCTCATTCGGCCTGCTCATCACCATCGCGCTGTGGTGGACGTATTTCGACCGCTTTGCCGAGACGGCCGAGACGCGGCTGAGCGAGCACGACGATCCCGTCCTAGCCGCCGCCGACGCCTACAGCTACCTCCACCTCGTGCTCGTCGCGGGGATCATCGTGTTTGCCGTCGGGGGGCGGTTCATCGTCCACGACGCCAGCGCGACGTTGTCCGACGCCGCCCGACTGACCCTGTGCGGCGGCGTCGCGCTCTATCTGCTTGGCCATCTGGCTGTCCGATGGCGACTGCTCGAAACGGTCGACCACGGAAAGGCGGTCGCCGCGGCGCTCGTGATGGTGGTGTATGCCGTCGGCGGAGGGCTGCGCGGCTGGGTCTTGGCCGGCGTGATCGCGGTGCTGCTGATCGCCATGTGTGCGGCCGAGAGCGCCCGGGAGCGATGAGCGCTCCGCGTCCCAACGTGTCGGTTGTCGTGCCCTTCGCGGGCACGGCGCGCGAGCTCTCGGTGCTGTTGACCGATCTCGCCGCGCTCGAACTCGCGTCCGACGACGAGCTGATCGTGGCCGATAACCGCGCCGGCGGGCAGTCGCCCTCAGGGCTCTCGGCCAGGATCGTCCCCGCCCGGGGCATCCGCACGCCGGCCTATGCGCGCAACCGCGGAGCGCTGTTGGCCAGCGGCGATTGGCTCGTGTTCATCGATGCAGATACGCGTCCAGCTCCGTCGCTGATCGAGGCCTACTTCAGGCCGCCGCCAGATTCGGGAACGGCGGTCCTCGCCGGGGCGGTTCGCGACATCGCGCCGCGGCCGACGCTGGTGGCGCGGCACACCGTGGCCCGAGGGCATCTCGATCAGCAGGTGACGATGGGCCGCGCGCACTGGCCCTACGCTCAGACCGTCAACTGTGCCGTGCGGCGCAGCGCGTTCGTGGCGGTCGGCGGGTTCGCCGAGAGAGCCCGGGCCGGCGAGGACGCTGATCTGTGCTTCCGCCTGCGGGCGAGGGGCTGGGCGATGGAGCCGCGGAGCGAGGCCTGGGTCGAGCATCGCAGCCGGGAGACGCTGCCCGGCCTGGCCCGCCAGCTGGCCGGGCACGGGAGCGGCGCCGCCTGGCTCAATCGGCGTTATCCGGGATCATTTCCGCCCGCGCGGCCGCGGGAGCTTGGCGGGCGTGTCGCCCACAGCGTGGACGAGGCCGTTCGCGCAGCGTTTCGCCCGGAGCGCGAGGCGGCCGCGTTCGCGATGCTCGACGTCGTCGCCCTGGCCGCGTTCGAGCTCGGCCGCCTGATGTCGAACGAACGCGAAGTGCGCGACCGCTTGCCAACCCATCCCTCCGGGTAGCCGACCACGAGGAGGTCTGCCGATGACCACGCACGCAAGACTCGAACTGCGCGGCCCGATCGAAACGGGTTTCGACGAGGTGTTGACACCGGACGCGCTCGAGTTCGTGGCCGAGCTTCAGCGTGAGTTCGGCGCCCGGCGCAATAACCTCCTGGAGGCTCGGGAAGAGCGCCGGGCCCGGCTGGCCGCCGGCGAGATGCTCGACTTCCTCCCCGATACCCGCGAGACCCGGGAGGGACAGTGGCAGGTCGAGCCCGTGCCCGAGGACATGCGGCAGCGGTGGGTCGAGATCACCGGGCCGGCGGACCGCAAGATGACGATCAACGCGCTCAACTCGGGTGCCGACGGGTTCATGGCCGACTTCGAGGACGCCAACGCACCCACGTGGCGGAACATGGTGCAGGGCCAGATCAATCTGCGCGATGCGATTGACCGCACGATCACCCATGAGGGCTCGGACGGCCGCCGCTACGAACTCCGCGATGACCCGGCGACGCTGCTCGTCCGTCCCCGCGGCTGGCACCTGCCGGAGCGCCACCTGCTCGTCGACGGCGAGCCGGTGGCGGGAGGCCTGTTCGACTTCGGGCTGTATGTGTTCCACTGCGCGCGCCGGCTGCTGGTGCGCGGCTCGGGCCCGTACTTCTACCTGCCCAAGCTCGAATCGCACCGCGAGGCGCGTCTGTGGAACGACGTGTTCGTGTTCGCCGAGGAGATCCTGCGCATGTCGCGCGGAACGATCAAGGCCACCGTGCTGATCGAGACGCTCCCGGCCGCGTTCGAGATGGAAGAGATCCTCTACGAGCTGAGAGAGCACTCAGCCGGGTTGAACGCGGGTCGCTGGGACTACATCTTCTCGGCCATCAAGTGCTTTCCCGATCGCCCCGAGATGGTCCTGCCAGACCGCAGCGACGTGACGATGACCGTGCCCTTCATGCGCGCGTACACGGAGCTGCTGGTCGCGGTCTGTCACCGCCGGGGCGCCCACGCGATGGGCGGTATGGCGGCGCTGATTCCGTCCCGGCGCGACGAGGAGGCCAACGAGCGGGCTCTGGAGGGTGTCCGGGCGGACAAGGAACGGGAGGTCGGGCAGGGATACGACGGCACCTGGGTCGCCCATCCTGACCTGGTCCCGGTGGCCCGCGAGGTGTTCGAGCGCGGCCTCGGCGGCGCGGCCAACCAGCTCGGCCGCCGGCGCGACGATATCGCGGTAGGCGCGAGCGATCTCCTCAGCCTTGAGGCGACGCCCGGTGCGATCACCGAGGCGGGGTTGCGCGCCAACGTCAATGTGGGCTTCCAGTACGTCTCGTTCTGGCTCAGCGGTCGCGGCGCGGCGGCGATCAACTCACTGATGGAGGACGCGGCCACGGCCGAGATCTCGCGTTCCCAGATATGGCAGTGGGTGCACCACGGCGTCGAGCTCGACGACGGGCGGACCGTCACCGCCGAACTGATCCGGGAGTTGCTGGACGAGGAGACGGCGAAGATCCGCGACGCGGTGGGGGATGAGACGTGGTCAGCCGGGCGGCCGGCCGAGACGCGCGAGATCTTCCAGCGGGTATCCCTCGCGCCCGAGCTGATCGAGTTTCTCACCCTGGTCGCCTACGAGTACCTGGACTGAGGCGGCTCAGGCGGCGAGATAGCTGACCACGCGATGAGCGACAGCGCTGGCCGCGCGGAGCTCGGCCGAACTGGGCGGCGGCGGCTCCAGCCGCTCGGTGGGCAACTCGAGGCTCGCGGCCGGCGCCAGCGCCTCGATCAGATCCACGGCAATCTCGGTCCCCGTGTAAACCACCTGGGGGTCGAATGACCACAACACCTCGAATCGTCGATCCCGGTCCGGCGGCCCGACGGACGCGGGCCGTTCCCACGCGGCCACGCAGGCCTGAGAACCGGCGGAGTTAACGATCAGCGTCCACTCGCGGGTCAGGGGATGGCCCCTCGCCACCGGCACCTCGGCAGCGGCGCGGGCCGGTTGGCGAAACGTATCGAAGTCGGCCATGGCCACGGCGAGTTGCGACGCACCGGCCAACTCGCGCCAGCGATGCTCGGCCTGCCGGTAGAACCGCTCGCGCTGAAAGCTCCCTATCAGCAGCCCCGGGGTGGCACGGGCGAGGTACTCGTCCTCAATCGCATTGCTGAGGGCAAGCAGGGCCCGTTTGTCGAGGAGGGCTGGCTCGAGCTCGGGGCGCCGCTCGCGCAGCCCGGCGAAGATCGAACGTGGAGCGGCTTGCTCACTGGCGCGCGTCCGGGCGATGGCCGCCGTCAGGGACAGGCCCTGCTCACGCAGCCTGAGCATGTGCCGAATGGAGGCGACCGTCCGCTCGGGATAGCGGCGATGGCCGCCACCGGCGCGGGCGGGGACGGGGAAGCCGTGACGCGCCTCCCACATACGCAACGTGCCCGCGGGAATGCCGGTTTGCTCGGCGAGCTGGGTGGTGGTCAGGCTGGCGCGGGTGGATGGCATCGTCGGAAATGGTACAAGTTGTTCGACAAAACACAACAATGTGTTATCGTCGCCAGGGATGATCGTGAACGCGGAACTGAGGCAGCGATGCGAGTAGCCGTCACCGGAGCCACCGGCAACCTCGGGCCTGAAGTCGTCGCTGCGCTGCGAGCCAGAGGCGATCACGTGGTGGCGCTGTCGCGTGACCCCACGCGCGCGGCGCAGCGGCTCGGGACGGAGGTCGAAGCCCATGCGTGGCCGGCGCCGGTGGATGCTCCGCCGCCGGCCGAGGCGCTGCGGGGTGCGGATGCAGTCGTTCACCTCCTTGGGGAGCCCGTGGCTCAGCGTTGGTCAGCCGAGGCCAAGCACCGCATTCGTGACTCGCGAGTCCTCGGGACTCGCTGGCTGGTCGAGGGCCTGATGGCACTTCCCGACGACGAGCGCCCCGGCACGCTGATCTCGCAATCGGCCACCGGCTTCTACGGACCCAGCGACGACCGGCGCCTCGATGAGACGGCACCGTCCGGCTCCGATTTTCTGGCCGGCGTAGTGGCGGCCTGGGAGCACGAGGCGCTCCTCGCCGAGGCAAAGATGCGAGTCGTCCGCACGCGGACCGGTGTCGTGCTGACCCGGGAGGGCGGGGCGCTGGCGCAGATGCTCCCGTTCTTTCGCCTCGGGCTCGGCGGCCCAGTTGCCGGCGGCCGGCAGTACGTCCCATGGGTGCACCTCGACGATGTCGTCTCGTCGATGCTGTGGTGTCTGGATGCGACCGGCGCCTCAGGCGCCGTGAACGTGACCGCGCCGGAGCCGGTCACGAACGCCGACTTCTCCCACGCGCTCGGACGCGCCCTGGGCCGTCCGGCCGTCCTCCCCGTGCCGGGGTTCGCCCTGCAGCTCCTGTACGGCGAGATGGCCCAGATCGTCACGACCGGGCAGCGCGTCGATACCGGCGGCTCTCGGGAGCCTCGGTTACGACTTCCAGCACCCGGAGATCGAAGCGGCGCTGCGTGACGTCCTGAAGCGTTCGTGAGGCCCACGACGCTGCTCTGGCTGCGTCGCGACCTGCGGCTGCACGATCATCCCGCCCTGCACGCCGCCGCGCGGGGCGGAGCGGTCGTGGTGCCGGTGTTCTGCTTCGACGATCGGCTGCTGCACGGCCGTCATGCCTCCGGGGCACGGACCCAATTCCTGCTCGACTGCCTTGCCGACCTGCGTGCTGGGCTGGGGGAACGCGGAGGCGGACTGATCATCCGGCGCGGACGGCCGGAACGCGAACTGCCGGCGCTGGCGCGCGAACTCGGCGCCGAGCGCGCACACTTCACCGCTGATGTCGGCGGGTTTGCCCGCGCTCGCGACGCTCGGGTCGTGGAGGCCATCTGCGCAGCAGGCACCGAGGCGCATGCGCATCCGGGGTCGTTCGTGGTCGACGATCTCGAGGCGATCCAGACAACCTCGAATCGGCCGTACACAGTGTTCACGCCATTTCATCGGGCGTGGTCGCGCCAGCCGCGACGGGCGGTCCTGCCCAAGCCGGCGTCGCTGGCGAGGCTGCCCAGCGGCCTCGATCACGGAGGCATTCCCACCCTCGAGGAGCTAGGGCTGCACCAGGAGGTCTCTGAACCTGCTCACGGCGGGGAGGAGGCGGCGAGACGTGCCGTCACCCGCTATCTGCGCGAGCACGTCTCTGACTACGAGGACCGACGGGACACGCTCGACAGCCCCGCGGCCTCGCGGCTGTCGCCCTACCTGCACTTCGGGTGTATCTCGGCGCGCGAGCTCGAGTCCCGGGTTGGCCGCGGGAAGGGCGCGCGGGCGTACTCCCGGCAGCTGTGCTGGCGCGACTTCTACGCCCACGTGCTGCTCCATTTCCCGGACAACGCCGAGCGCGAGCACCAGGAGCGCTATCGCGGCACGATCGGCTGGAACGACGACGCGGCGTCGCTCAGGGCATGGCAGCAGGGACGGACCGGCTTTCCCCTGGTCGATGCGGGGATGCGCCAACTCCGCCGCGAGGGCTGGATGCACAACCGGGCCCGCCTGGTCGTCGGTTCGTTCCTGACCAAGGACCTGGGGATCGACTGGCGCGAGGGCGAGCGGTGGTTCATGCGGATGCTGCTCGATGGCGACGAGGCGAGTAACAACGGCAACTGGCAGTGGGTTGCCTCGGTGGGCGTCGATCCCCAGCCGGCCTTTCGGCGGATGTTCAATCCCGCGCGCCAGCAGGAGCGCTTCGATCCCGAGGGCAGCTACGTTCGCCGCCACGTCGCCGAACTGCGGAAGGTTCCCGATCGCTACCTGAGCCAGCCATGGACGATGCCGGCGGACGTCCAGCGGTCGGTCGGCTGCCGGATCGGCGCAGATTATCCGGGGCCGATCGTCGACCACGCGACCGCTCGGCGCGAGGCCCTTCAGCGCTACTCCGCGCTCGGGTCGACCCGATAGCGGATGTGCGTGACCGCCGGCGAGGACACCACCTCGACCGGCGTCAGCGTCGGATCGCCCACGTTCTCGAGCAGCCGTTCGCCGGCTCCGAGCACTACGGGTACAACGTGGAGGTACAGCTCGTCCAGGAGCCCCGCGGCCAGGTACTGCTGGACGGCCCGAGCGCCACCGGCGACGTCACCTGCTTCGCCCCCGCGGCGGCGCGCGCCTGATCGAGCGCCGCGTGGATGCCGTCGGTGACGAACGTGAACGTGGTTCCACCCTTCATCGCCAGCGGCCGACGTGGATGATGGGTGAGCACGAAGACGGGAACGTGAAACGGCGGATCGTCGCCCCACCAGCCGCTCCAGCTCTCGTCCCAGGGCCCCTCGCCGCCGAACATCCTGCGACCCATGATGTAGGCGCCGACGTCCTTGACCAGGCCCTCCACGACGTCGGAGTCGGCATTTGCTTCGCCCCCGTCCAGTCCATGTTCCCGCCGCCAGCTCGCCGTCTCGAACACCCACTGGTGCAGTCTCAATCCGTTCTCGCCGATCGGGTTCT
Source organism: uncultured Solirubrobacterales bacterium (assembly GCA_963737535.1). Lineage (GTDB taxonomy): Bacteria > Actinomycetota > Thermoleophilia > Solirubrobacterales > Solirubrobacteraceae > Palsa-465. The sequence goes on along the minus strand of CAVTTU010000025.1, from coordinate 9,724 downwards.
CGAGGCTCTGATTCGGGCCGGCGACGAAACCGTCGAGCGAGATCGATATCTGGGCGGTGACTTGGCTCATGGTGCTGTGACGGTCCGCGGTGCTGTTAATCATCGCGCCTGGCGGATATGGTTGCCCGATGCCGAGTGTGCTGATCACAGGAGCGAGTCGCGGCATCGGCCGGGCGACAGCGCTGCGGCTGTCCGCCGTCGGCTGGGATGTCACCGCGGGCGTCCGTCAGGAACAGGACGCCGAGGCGCTCACCGCTGCCAGCCCCGGACCCATCAACACGGTCATCCTCGACGTGACCGACGAGGATCACGTCGCCGGCCTGGATGCGAAGCTGCCCCAGCAGCTCGATGCGATCGTCAACAGCGCCGGGATCGTCGTCGGCGGCCCGGTCGAGGCGGTGCCGGCGGTGGAGTTGCGCCGGCAGCTCGAGGTCAACGTCGTCGGCCAGGCGGCGGTGACCCAGGTCGTGCTGCCACGGCTCCGCGCGTCCCGGGGCCGCGTGATCTTTCTCTCCTCGGTGAGCGGTCTGATCTCGACGCCGATGATGGGGCCCTACAGCGCATCGAAGTTCGCCCTCGAGGGGCTGGCCGACGCCCTGCGCATGGAGCTCGCACCCTGGGGGGTCCGAGTCATCCTGATCGAACCGGCACAGACGGATACCGACCTGTGGCGTCACGCAGACGCGCAGCTCGAGGAGTCGGTGGCCGTGCTCGCCCCCGAACAGCGCGAGCTGTACGCCAAGCACATCGCCGGCTTCCGCAAGACGATTCCACGCTCGCAGCGCACGGCGGCACCGGCTGCGGGCGTGGCGGCGGCGATCGAGAAGGCGTTGACCGCTACGCGTCCGCGTGCCCGGTACATCGTCGGAGCCAGCGCGATCGTGCAGGCCAAGCTGGCTCTGGCCACTCCGACACGCGCGCGCGACGCCCTGCTGCGTGCCGGCACCGGTGTCCCGCGCCGACCCTAGATGGTTGCGAGCGCCTCAGCGCCGGGATCGTGATCGGCCGTAAACCAGTCGGCTCGGAAGTGGGAAGGGAGAGAGTTTGTCGACCGCGTGGCCGGCCAGCAGGCGCGGCTCCATGATCGCGATCAGCCCGGCCAGCTCTTCGCGCTGCTCCTCGGTCAGGTTGCGGCGCCGGCCCCTGCCGATCCGGATCAGCTCGATGAGTCGCCGGCGCTCCTCGCGGTTCAGTCGGCGCACGTGGTCCTGTGTGAGCATCGCCAGCTCGGCCGCAGCCAACAGCTTGAGCACGGGGATCCGCCGGACGCCAGGAATCTTCTTCGTGGCGGCAGCCACGGACTTGGTGACGTAGCCAGGGGGCATGCTTCGAGTGTAGGAGCCCGGCGGCGGAACCACCGCCTGCGAGCATGTCGGCATGGGCCACGTCGTCGTATCGCGCCTCACCTATGCCCACCCCGGGGGAGAGGTGCTGTTCTCCGACGTCTCGTTTCGGGTGGCTCCGGGACGGCACGTCGGTCTGGTGGGAGCCAACGGCGTCGGAAAGAGCACGCTGTTTGGCGTGTTGGCCGGAGCGTTGGCCCCGGACGATGGCGAGGTCTCGCTGGGTGGCGTGGCCGGCTATATGGCTCAGGATGTCGGCGTCGCCGACGACGAGGGCACGGTGAGGGAGTTGCTGCTCTCACTCGCCCCCAAGGCCGTCCGCGCGGCGGGGGAGCGTGTCCAGCGCCACGAGTGCGAGTTGGCCGCCGGCGACGACGCCGCCGGGATCAAGCTCGGCAGCGCGATCGCCGACTGGTCGGCGCTCGGGGGATACGAGCTCGAGGGCCAGTGGGACGCCGCGTGCCGTCGCATTGTCCGCGCCCCGTTCTCGGAGCTGGCCGATCGGCCGGCGGTCACGCTATCCGGGGGCGAGCGCAAGCAGCTCGTGCTCGAGGTCCTCTTCGCCTCCGATGCGGGGATCCTCCTGCTCGACGAGCCCGACAACTTCCTCGACGTTCCCGCCAAGCTGGCACTGGAGCGTCGGATCCGCGAGTCGAAGAAGACCGTGCTGATGATCTCGCATGACCGCGAGGTGCTTTCAGGCGCCGTCGCGACGATCGTCACGCTGGAGGGCAACGGCGCGTGGGTCCACGGCGGCTCATATGCAACCTACCCGGAGGCGCGAGCCGAGCGCCAGCGCCGGCTCGGCGATGCGGTCAAGCGCTGGCGCGACGAGGAGCGGCGCCTCTACCGGTTGATGAAGACGTTCAAGGAGCGGGCCAGGTATTCGAGCGACTGGGCCAAGAAGGCCGACGCCGCCGAGACCCGGTGGCGCCGGTTCGCGGACGCCGGGCCACCGCCGGCGCCCGTCGTCGACACGCAGATCGCGGTCCGCATGCGTGGTGGCGATTCGGCCCGCCGGGTCCTCGATCTCCGCTCCCTCGGCATTGACGCGCTCGTGTCCCCGTTCTCGGAGGAGATCCATTTCGGCGAGCGCATCGGACTGATCGGGCCCAACGGCTCGGGCAAGAGCGAGCTGACGCGGGTCATGGCCGGCGTCCGGCCGCCCGACGACGGGGAGCTGGTCGTCGGGCCGCGGGTGTCGACCGGCCTGTTCACCCAGCTGCAGCGACGAGCCGACCTGCGCGGGCACGTCGTGATCGATGTGGTGCTCGAGCGCGTGCGGGGCGGCGGCGTGCAAGCCGCGATGAGCGCGCTGGCGCGCTATGGCCTCGCCGATGCCGCTCGCCGGTCGTTCGACCTTCTGAGCGGAGGTGAGAAGGCGCGGCTCGAGGTCCTCGTCCTGGAGCTCGAGGGACACAACCTGCTGTTGCTGGACGAGCCGACCGACAACCTCGACATCGACTCCTCCGAAGCACTTGAACACGCGATCGACGGCTTCAACGGGACCGTCGTGGCCGTCTCGCACGACCGCGCATTTCTGCGCACGATGGATCGCTTCCTGATGGTCCTGCATGACGGCACCGTGCTCGCCCTGCCGTCCTATGACGCCGCTCTCGAGGCCCTGATCGAACCGGGCCAGGCCAAGGACGTCCGCCTGGCCAAGGTGCTGTAGCGCCCTCCGGGCTTTGCTGCGAAGCTGTGTGATGTGAACCATCACGAGCCGGGTGCGGCGATCACCGGGGTGGGGATGGCCGTGCCGGAGCGGCTCGTGTCGAACCGGGAGATCGCGGCGCAACTGGGAGTGCGGGAGAGTTGGATCGCCAAGCGCACGGGGACGAGCCAGCGCCCGTGGGCGCAGGGCGAGGAGCGGATGAGCGAGTTCGCCGCGGCCGCGGGTCGCCTCGCGATGTCGCGTGCCGGGATCGATCGGCGCCAACTCGACGTGGTCATCGTCGCGACCTCGACCGCCGATGAGATCACGCCCAACGCGGCCCCGCTCGTCGCCGGTCTGATCGGAGCCGAGCGGGCCGGAGCGTTCGACGTCGGCTCAGCCTGCACCGGCTGGCTGGCCGGTCTCGCCATGGCCTGCGGCCAGATCGAGTCGGGCCGGGCCAGCCACGCACTGGTGGTGGGCGCTGACTTCCTGTCCAGATACCTCGACCTGTCCGACCGCAACACCGCCCCCCTGTTCGCGGACGGCGCGGGCGCCGCTGTGGTGTCCGCCGCCGACGGGGCTCGAATCGGCCCGGTCGTGCTGCACGCCGACGCCGCCGGGGCCGAACTGATCCGGCTCGAGCGGAGCGGGAGCATCAGCATGCTCGGCCAGGAGACCTTCCGGGCCGCGGTGACCTCGCTGGCCAGCGTCACCACGGAGGCGCTCGAGGCGACCGACCTGACCGTCGACGACATCGACCTGTTCGTCTACCACCAGGCCAACTCGCGCATCATTCGTGCCGTCGGGCAGCGTCTCGGCCTGCCCGATGAACGGGTGGTCGACTACGTGGCACGGTTCGCCAACTCGTCGACGGCCACGCTGCCGATCGCGCTGTCAGTGGCCGAGCACGAGGGGCGGCTGCAGCGCCACGACCGTGTGCTGCTGGCAGCCTTCGGCGGCGGATTCACCTGGGGCGCCACCGTTCTGCATTGGGACCCCGCCTCACAGTAGCTCGCGCTCATACACGCGGAAGCGCTTGACGATCCGGCCCCCGAGAGCCTCCATGGCGCGGTTCATGGCATGGTTGGTTTCGAGGATCCAGCCCATCTCGCCGCCCTTCTGCCGCGTGCGCTCGCCCGAGCGATACTGCGCGAGATACAGCGCCACGCCGGCGCCGGTGTGCTGGTACTCGGGCTTTACGCCGAGAAACCCGACCCGCACCTGGTCCATAATCCGCCCGCGCCGCAGGAAGTACCACCACCCCAGCGGCAGCAATCGCCCGTTCATCTTCTTCAGCACCTGGTTGATGTCTGGCACGGTGATCGCCATGCCGGCGGTCCGGCCGTCCACCTCGGCGATCATGAACCAGTCGCGCGCATAGACGAGCTGCAGATCGAGCGCGTAGGCGTCGAGATCCTCCTTGGAGTAGGGGACGAAGCCCCAGTTCCTCGACCACGCCGAGTTGTAGACCTCGGCAAACTCGTCGAGCTCGCGACGCAGGCGCCGCCGCGACATCGAGCGAATTCGCACCCCGTACCGGCTCTTGGCCCGCTCGGCGATCCGCAGCAGCCGCGGATCGACACGCTCAGCATCGAACACGTGGCGCTCCCACATCAGCAGGTCCATCGCTTTGGTCAACCCGGCGGCTTCGCAATAGCGCCGGTAGTACGGCGGGTGCCACGGCTGCTTGATCATCGGTGCGCGCGCGAACCCCTCGACCAGGATCCCGCTCTCGTCGTTCATCTGGAAATCCATCGGACCGACCATGCGGTCGCATCCACGAGCGCGCAGCCAGACGGCGGCGGCGTCGAGCAGCGCCTCCAGAACCGCCGTGTCCTCCTCGAAGTCCAGAAAGCCGAACATCCCCCAGCGGTTGGCGTGAAACTCGTTGAAAGCGGTGTCGATCTGGGCGGTGATCCGCCCGACGACCCGCCCGTCGCGGCGGGCGAGGAAGTACTCCGCCTCACCGTGGGTGAAGAACGCGTTGAGCCGCCGGGTGAGGAACACGTAGCGCTCGAGCTTCAGCGGCGGGACCCACGGCGTGCCCTGGTGCAGTCGGAAAGGGAGCTCGACGAACGCACGCAGGTCGGAAATGCCGCGCACCGAGCTGATTTCCACCGCCATCCCCGGGCACCGTAACGAATTAACCTAGGCTGTCTGGCGTGGTCGATCGAGTTGTTGAGGCGGCGGTGGTGTCGTTCATCGGTGGCATGACGCTGGTGGGGTTGGCAGGCTTCGCGCGTTCTTGAACGCGCGAGAGCCCTCCCGCCAGCTTGGTCGTTGCGTCGGGAGGGCTCTCTTGGATGCCGGAGGTGGCACCCATGTTGATCGTATGCGCCGAGGTGGCGCTTGTGGAGGCGGAGCTGGTCGGCGGGTTGTTGGCGTGTCCGTCGTGTCAGGGGGTGTTGGGGCCGTGGGGGCATGCTCGGGAGCGGGTGTTGCGGTGCCGGTCGGGGGATCGGTTGTTGCGGCCGCGGCGGGCGCGGTGTCGGGGCTGCTTGGGCACGCATGTGCTGTTGCCAGAGCTGGCGTTCTCGCGCCGGCAGGACGAGGTGTCGGTGATCGGGGAGGCGATCGAGGCGAAGGTCGCCGGTGAGGGGTTCCGGCGGATCGCGGCCCGGCTGGGGGTGTATCCGGAGACGGTGCGTGGCTGGTTGCGTCGGTTCGGGAGCGGGCTGGGCTGATCCGCGCGCTTTTCACGCGGTGCGCGGTCGCGCTGGATCCCGAGCTTGCACCGGTGATGCCGGCGGGGAGCGGCGTCGCGGACGCGCTGGAGGCGATCGCGGTCGCCGGGCGGGCGTGGGTGTTGCGGTTCGGGCCGGCCGCACCGTGGCAGATCGCCTCGCGGTTGTCGGGCGGGATGCTTTTGGGCAACACGAATCGACCCTTGGACACGGTGTCGTGAGTTGAGAGGGTCCCGCGTCTGGTGAGCGAGCGCGCGGCAAGAACGGATGTGGAGAGTCGTCGCGAGGTCGGGCTGTTCCGGTACGCGCTCGTGCGGGACGCGGCCGACCCTGGGTTGTCGAAGCGAGAGCGTGGCCGGCTGGTCCGCGCGCTGGCTGATCGCGAGCATGTCGGGCCGGACGGGCGGCTGGTCAGGGTCGCGCGCGGCACGCTGGATCAGTGGATCCGCGCATATCGTCACGGCGGGTTCGAGGCGCTCGTCCCCCAACCTCGGGTCGTCCCGCTGCGCACGCCGGCCGGGATGCTCGAGCTGGCGTTCCAGTTGAAGCGGGAGCGGCCGGAGCGGACCGCGGCGCAAGTCCGGGAGATCATGCTCACTACCGCCAGCGCCGAGGACCATGTGCCGGGTCTGCGGACGTTGCAGACGCACTTGGCGCGCGAGGGGTTGAACGTGCGCGCGGACGGACGGTCGGCGGGGAAGGTCTATGGTCGCTTCGAAGCTGGCGCGCGCAACGAGTTGTGGACCGGGGACGGGCTCCACGGCCCCAAGCTCGCCGGCGCGGCAGCGCGCAGGGCGGTGCTGCTCGCCTTCATCGATGATCACTCCCGGCTCTTGGTCGGGTGGCGGTGGGGCGCCGGCGAGGACGTGTTCCGGCTCGAGGCCGCGCTGCGTTCAGGGCTGATGTCGCGTGGCGTTCCTGACGCGATCCTGGTCGATCGCGGCTCTGCGTTCGTGTCCTCACAGCTACTCAGGGCGTGCGCCGTGCTCGGCGTCCGGCTGATCCACGCAAGCCCCCGCGCAGCGACGACGAAGGGCAAGATCGAGCGCTTTTTCAGGACCGTGCGCGATCAGTTCCTGGTCGAGATCGACGACGGCGTGGAACTCGCCGAGCTGAACCGCCTGTTCTCCGCGTGGCTAGAGGTCGTCTATCACCGGCGGGCGCACTCCGAGACCGGGCTCACCCCGTTGGCCCGGTTCGATGCCGCGGGCGCGTCCGCGCTGCCGACCCCGGCGTTGTTGCGCGAGGCGTTCCTGTGGTCGACCGAGCGGACGGTGACCAAGACCGCGACGGTGTCGCTGCATGGCAATCAATACGAGGTCGACCCGGCCTTGGTGGGCCGGAAGGTCGAGCTGGTGTTCGACCCGTTCGACCTCACGAGGATCGAGGTGCGCTATCAGCACCGGCCGTTCGGGATAGCGGTCCCGCTTCAGATCGGCCGGCACACCCACCCCCAAGCGCAGCGTGAGCTCGCGCCCGCGCCGACCGGGACCGGCATCGACTACCTCAAGTTGCTCGCCGAGCAGCGCGACGCCGAGTTGCGCGGTCACCGGATCGACTACGCACGCCTGGCCAACAACGACGGCGACGGCGAGGATCGTGACACCAACCAGCAGGACGAGGAGGGACAGTGAGTATTGACAGGTTGCGGGCGCATTACGGGTTCTCTCGGATGCCGTTCGGGAAGGACCTCGCGCCGGGGATGCTGCACGCGCATGGCGCGCACGCCGAAGCGGTCGCGCGCATGTCGTGGTGCATCAGCGAGCAGGCGATCGGCGTTGTCTCGGGCGAGTGCGGCGCGGGGAAGACGGTCGCGGCCCGCGCCGCCGTCGCCGGCCTGGACGCATCCCGTCACACCGTGCTCTATCTCGGCACGCCGGGTGTCGGGTTGCGCGGGATCTACGGGCTGATCATCACCACCTTGGGCGGCACCCCCCGGTTTCATCATGCCGCGCTGATTCCCCAAGCCCAGGAACTGTTGGCCGCCGAGAGCGCGGAGCGCGGCAAGCACGTCGTGCTGATCATCGACGAGGCGCACCTGCTCGACGCCGAGAGCCTGGAGGGGATCCGCTGTTTGTCGAACATGGGGATGGACCAGACCGCCCCGTTCTGCCTGCTGCTGCTCGGCCAGCCCACGCTGCGACGCAAGCTGCGCAACGGGACGTTCACCGCGCTCGATCAGCGGATCGCGGTCCGCTACGCCATAGGCGGCCTGGACAACAAGGAGACGACCAGCTACGTGCAGCACCATTTGGCGCTCGCGGGCCGCTCCGACACGCTCTTCAGTGATGACGCGATCGGGCTGATCCACACCACCTCTCGCGGCCTGCCCAGGTTGATCAACAACCTCGCCGTCGCGTCGTTGGTCGCTGCGTTCGCTGCCAAGAAGGGGATCGTGGACGAGTCCGCCGCCCGCGCGGCGGTCGCGGAGATCTCCTCCGAATGACACTGTCCCTCCTCGACCAGCCACCCGAGGAACCGACGCACACCGACACGGTGCTCGCGGCGCCGGCGGGATGGCCGGCCCCGCCCGACCGGGCGGCCTATCACGAGCTGCTCGGCGAGATCGTCAACCAGATCGCGCCGCACACGGAGGCCGACCCCGTCGCGATCCTCACCCAGCTGCTCGTCGGCTTCGGCGCCGCGGTCGGCCGTGGCGCGTTCTTTCAGGTCGAGGCGACGCGGCATCACCCCAACGAGTTCATGCTCTTGGTCGGCGACAGCAGCCGAGCCAGGAAGGGCTCCTCATGGGATCACGTCCGCCGGCTCCTGGCCCCCGTGGATCCCTCGCTCGAGCCAAGGGTCATGACGGGGCTCTCATCAGGCGAGGGGTTGATCTGGGCCGTTCGTGACCCCACCAGCCAGGACCCGGGGAGCAGCGATCAGCGACTGCTCGTGATCGAGCCCGAGTTCGCGTCCGTGCTCAAAGCCGCCAGCCGCGAGATCTCGACGCTGTCACCGACGCTGCGCTCCGCGTGGGACGGCCGGCCGCTGGCGATCCTGACCCGCACCGCGCCGGCACGTGCCAGCACCGCGCACATCGCGGTGATCGGGCACATCACCCAGCACGAGCTGCGCCGCCACATCACGCAGGCCGAGCTCTCCAACGGGTATCTGACCAGGATCCTGATCGTCGCCTGCCGCCGCCAACGCCTGCTCCCCGAAGGCGGCGAGCGTGATCCCTTGGCCGAGGCCGGCCTGACCCGGATGCTTGCCGCGACCCTCAAGCACGCCCGCGGTGCCGGACGGGTCCAGCTCGACGATCCCGCCCGCGAGCAATGGCACCACGCCTACCGCCAGCTCGCCGCCGCACCGCACGACGGGATCGTCGCGCAGATCACCGCCCGCGCCGAGGCGCACGTCATCCGGCTCGCGCTCCTCTACGCCCTCGCCGACGGCAAACGCCAGATCGCCACCCCGCACCTCCAGGCTGCGCTCGCGCTCCAGGACTACGCCGCCCGGTCCGCCGCGTGGGCGCTGACCGGCGCGACCGGCCAACCGCTCGCCGAGCAGATCCACGCCACCCTCCGCGCGCATCCCGGCGGGCTGACCCGCAGCCAGATCAGCCAGGCACTCAACCACAACCAGCCCGCCGGCCAGATCGACCACGCCCTCCACGCCCTGCACGCCGCCGGCCGCGTCACCGCCGCGCAGATCCCGACCGGGGGTCGACCCGCGCAACTCTGGACCGCCACCCGCCCGCCAACCCCGCCGGCCGGGACCCTCGGTCCATAGCCGCGGCAACTGCGGCCGGACCCGCGACCGCTACGCGCGAGTGGGTCGCATCGCTCGCCCGACCACGCTCGCGCCACCAACACCCCTCGCGAACCCCGACACGCTCCGTGGCGAGCGATCAAAGCGGAAGCGAAGCGGTCTCAACGCGCGACGAACAACCGCGCGCTCCCCGACCCGGCCCCCTCCATTGCAGGCCTTCAGCCGTCCGGCTCCGGACACCGTCCCAGAGTTACTTCTTCTTTCGTACCCAACCCCTCGATGCCGCCCCACAGCGGCATCACCATGCCGGAAATCAACGGCGCCCA
>CAVTTU010000024.1:0-68857 GCA_963737535.1 uncultured Solirubrobacterales bacterium | reverse complement strand
TACTCAGGAAACCTTGGGCAATCGGTGGAGGGAATTCTCACCCCTCTTTCGTTACTCATGCCGGCATTCTCACTTCCGCCGCCTCCACAGCTAGCTTACGCTGCTGCTTCGCTGCGCCGGAACGCTCTCCTACCGCGCGATTGGTCCGAAGACCTCACGCACCCGCAGCTTCGGTGGTTAGCTTGAGCCCCGTTACATTGTCCGCGCTCGAACACTTGACCAGTGAGCTGTTACGCACTCTTTCAAGGGTGGCTGCCTCTAAGCCAACCTCCTCGTTGTCTGGGCATTCGAACATCGTTTCCCACTTAGCTAACACTTAGGGACCTTAGCTGGCGGTCTGGGCTGTTTCCCTCTTGACGCTGAAGTTTATCCCCCAGCAACTGACTCCCGGAGTAACCGTGACGGTCTTCGGAGTTTGTCTGAAGTCGGTAACCTGGTAGGGCCCCTAGTCCAAACAGTGCTCTACGGCCGCCACGGAATTTATCCGAGGCTATACCTAAATATATTTCGGAGAGAACCAGATATCACTGAGCTTGATTAGCCTTTCACTCCGACCCACAGGTCATCCGCCCAGTTTTCAACCTAGGTCGGTTCGGTCCTCCACGAGGTCTTACCCCCGCTTCAACCTGCCCATGGGTAGCTCGCTCAGCTTCGGGTCTACCGCCTACGACTATGTCGCCCTATTCGGACTCGCTTTCGCTACGGCTCCGCTCATCGCTTAACCTTGCCGCAGACGAGTAACTCGCCGGCTCGTTATGCAAAAGCACGCGGTCACGGCACAAGTGCCGCTCCCACCGCTTGTAGGCACGTGGTTTCAGGTACTATTTCACTCCCCTTCCGGGGTACTTTTCACCTTTCCCTCACGGTACTAGTCCGCTATCGGTCACCAAGGAGTACTTAGCCTTGGAGGGTGGTCCCCCCAGGTTCAGTCCGCGTTTCACGGGTGCGGACTTACTCAGGAACACCTGCGGAAGATCGTGCAATTTCGCCTACGGGACGGTTGCCCTCTGTGGTGCGCGGTTCCACACGCTTCGACTATCACACGACTTTGTAACTCCCGCCGGATCGGTCACGACCCGGACCAGGTGTCCTACGACCCCCGATGCGCAACGCGTGACCGCTTACACACATCGGGTTTAGGCTGTTCCCTTTTCGCTCGCCACTACTCAGGGAGTCTCGGTTGATTTCCTTTCCTCGGGGTACTGAGATGTTTCACTTCCCCCGCTTGTCCTCGCCGCGCCTATGTGTTCAGCGCGGGATAACGTCGCATTACCGACGTTGGGTTTCCCCATTCGGGCATCCGCGGGTCACAGGCTATTCAGCGCCTCACCGCGGCTTATCGCAGCCGTTCACGCCCTTCTTCGACTCTTGGTGCCAAGGCATCCACCATGTGCCCTTACTATCTTGACGGTGATCTTGGTAAGAGCCTTGCGGCTCCTCCCGGTGATACCCGTGTCATTGGCTACTGTGCAGTTTTCAAGGTCCGCGAAGAGGCAAAGCCCGACCGCGCGGAGCCCGGGCCTAGACCCTCGAGCCGCCGGCAGCGAGCCGGTCTCTCAAAACTCAACAGCATGCGGCCGCCTCGCGCTGGGCCCATAGGCTCAGCGGGTGCGGCCTGCCAGATTCGGTCGACATTCCTAGTGTCCGATCGCACTCGAGGAGAGCGTCGCGGAGCTCGACGAGCTCAGTGGCGACGATCCTCCGGCGATCGGTGCCCTCATGAAGAGGGCTCCCTAGAAAGGAGGTGATCCAGCCGCAGCTTCCGCTACGGCTACCTTGTTACGACTTCACCCCAGTCACGAGCCCCACCTTCGACGGCTCCCTCCAAAAGGTTAGGCCACCGGCTTCGGGTGTTGCTCACTCCCATGGTGTGACGGGCGGTGTGTACAAGGCCCGGGAACGTATTCACCGCGGCAGTGCTGATCCGCGATTACTAGCAACTCCGCCTTCATGCAGGCGAGTTTCAGCCTGCAATCCGAACCGAGACACGCTTTAAGGGATTCGCTCCACCTCGCGGTATCGCAGCCCTCTGTACGCGCCAATGTAGCACGTGTGTAGCCCTGGACATAAGGGGCATGATGACTTGACGTCATCCCCACCTTCCTCCGGTTTGTCACCGGCAGTCTCGCATGAGTCCCCAACTAAATGCTGGCAACATGCGACGGGGGTTGCGCTCGTTGCGGGACTTAACCCAACATCTCACGACACGAGCTGACGACAGCCATGCACCACCTGTGATCCTGCCCCGAAGGGAAACCGTGTTTCCACGGCGGTCAGGAACATGTCAAGCCCAGGTAAGGTTCTTCGCGTTGCGTCGAATTAAACCACATGCTCCGCTGCTTGTGCGGGCCCCCGTCAATTCCTTTGAGTTTTAGCCTTGCGGCCGTACTCCCCAGGCGGGGCACTTAATGCGTTAGCGTCGGCACGGAGGGAGTCGACACCCCCCACACCTAGTGCCCATCGTTTACGGCGTGGACTACCAGGGTATCTAATCCTGTTTGCTCCCCACGCTTTCGCGTCTCAGCGTCAGTACCGTCCCAGCGAGCTGCCTTCGCCATTGGTGTTCCTCCTGATATCTGCGCATTTCACCGCTACACCAGGAATTCCACTCGCCTCTTCCGGACTCTAGCTCGACAGTTTCCACCGGCTTTCCAGGGTTGAGCCCTGGACTTTCACAGCGGACTTACCGAGCCGCCTACACGCTCTTTACGCCCAATGATTCCGGACAACGCTTGCCCCCTACGTATTACCGCGGCTGCTGGCACGTAGTTAGCCGGGGCTTCTTCTGAAGGTACCGTCACTCCGGCCGGCTATTCACCGACGAAGCTTCGTCCCAACTGAAAGGGGTTTACAACCCGAAGGCCTTCTTCCCCCACGCGGCGTTGCTGCGTCACGCTTTCGCGCATTGCGCAAGATTCCCCACTGCTGCCTCCCGTAGGAGTCTGGGCCGTGTCTCAGTCCCAGTGTGGCTGATCGTCCTCTCAGACCAGCTACCCATCGTTGCCTTGGTGAGCCGTTACCTCACCAACAAGCTAATGGGCCGCGGGCCCATCCCGATGCGGAGGCCGAAGCTTCCTTTCCCCACCGGCCTTATGGCCGTAGGGCACATTTGGTATTAGCCCGAGTTTCCTCGAGTTGTCCCAATCATCGGGGCAGGTTACCCACGTGTTACTCACCCGTTCGCGGCTTTGCCCCAGGCCGAAGCCTGGTTCGTCGCTCCACTTGCATGTGTTAGGCACGCCGCCAGCGTTCGTCCTGAGCCAGGATCAAACTCTCCGTGAAGAACTGCTGGGCGAACGACCGAAGATCGCGCACCCTTCACAAAGAGTTGTCAGGGATACCACCCGCGTTCAGGCCACGACAGGTCGCCGCCTTCGCGGGCAAAACCCTGGGCCTGTCCCTGGTGGGATCAGACCCTTGCGCCCATCCACCCCACCGAGGAGCCCACGTACACAGAGGGCTCCGGAGCGCAAGACGGGGTCAATTTTGGCACCGCCGCCGATCAGTCCATGCGGACCGGCGAGCGACGGTGATCGAACCTGGACACACCTCGGCCGAGGGTCGGCCGAGAGTGCGCATGCTGTTGAGTTTTCAAAGACCGTCGCACCTCTTCAGAAGGGTTTCCTCCGAAGGCACGCCCGGGAGCCAAAGCTGTCTCGGGGCGGACCGGTGAGTATAGCGCGGAACAACGGTCCCGGAAAACGCTCCACGGCGCCGCAACCGGCCGGTCCTACGCCGGGCGTACGGAACCTGCCGCCCGTGGGCTTCGCGCCGCTCCGGGCGCCGGCCACCCTCGAGGACCTGGACGTTCACGGCCGCCGCCGCGGCCGGTCGTCGAAATCGATCAGGACCAACTGCTGCCACGTGCCCAGCTGAAGCTGGCCGTCGAGGATCGGGATCGTCTCCGAAGGGCCGATGATCGCGGCGCGGAGGTGTGCGTGGGAATTCGTGTCGTAGTTGAGGCGGTTGTGCTCGTAATCGCCCTGAACGGGGATCAGGCGGTCGAGCAACGCCTGAAGATCGGCCACTCCCCCGGGCTCATATTCCATCGTCGTGATGGCCAGGGTCGAGCCGACGGCGAACACGGTGGCGAGGCCGCGATCGACGCCGGCCGTCCGGACCACGCTGGCCACCCCCTCGGTGATGTCGACGATATGACCGTTGCCCGGGGTATCGAGGCGTAGCTGGCCGCCGCGCACGTCCACGGCTATCGGGCCCTCGAGGGACGGACGGCCCGACCCGGCCGATCAACGCCTACACCACCTTCACGCGCGCGAAGCGCCGCTTACCGAGTTGGAGCACCTTGCCATCGACCTCGTCGACGCCGACATCGAGCGACCCGTTGCCGACGGCGACTCCGTCCAGTCGCACGCCGCCCTGCGCCAGCCCCCGCCGGGCCTCCGAGCTCGAGATGCCGAACGCCTGCCCCAGCAGGGCCGGCAGGTGGACCGACCCATCGCCGCGGAGCCACTGCACGTCGGGCACGTCGTCGGGAATCCCCCGCTCGACGAAGCGGCGGTCGAAGTCGCGCTCGGCATCCTCGGCTGCGGCCGCTCCGTGGAAGCGCTCGACCAGCGCCCGCGCCAGGGCTCGCTTGGCATCGCGAGCCGGGACGCCGGCGGGCACCGAGGACCCCAGCAGCAGCGAATACCACGTCTGGAGCGACTCGTCGGGGATCCGCATCGTCTTGCCGTACATCTCCTCGGCCGGCTCCGTCACCCCGATGTAGTTGTCGAACGACTTGGACATCTTGCGAACGCCGTCGGTGCCGGTCAGCAGCGGCACGGTGAGGATCACCTGCTCGGGCTGGCCGAAGGCGCGCTGGATGTCGCGCCCGAGCAGGAGGTTGAACTTCTGATCGGTCCCCCCCAGCTCGACGTCGGCCCGCACCGCCACCGAGTCGTAGCCCTGAAACAGCGGATACAGCAGCTCGAGCATCGAGATCGGCTCCCGCGCGGCGAACCGCTTGGAGAAGTCGTCGCGCTCGAGCAGCTGGGCGACCGTGGTGGTGCGCAGCAGCTCGAACAGCTGGGACATCGACATGTCGAGCCACTCGCTGTTGAAGCGGACCTCGAGACGCTCGGAATCGAGCACCTTGAGCGCCTGGGCCTGAAACGTCTGGGCGTTGGCGTCGATCTCCTCGGGGGACAGCACGGGACGCGTGGTCGAGCGACCGCTAGGGTCGCCCACGCGCGCGGTGTAGTCGCCGATGATCAGCACGACCAGATGCCCGAGGTCCTGAAACTCGCGGAGTTTCTGCAGCACGACGGTGAACCCGAGGTGAATGTCGGGCGCCGTGGGATCGATGCCCAGCTTGACGCGCAGCGGCCGACCCTGGCTGAGCGCGCGCTCGAGCCCTCCTTCCGGCAAGCAGTCGACCGCATTCCGGGCCAACCAGCGCGCCACGTCGGCCGGCGTCGAGTGCTCTGGGTCCATCTGGCCCAATGCTAGACTCTCGCCCCCGGCTGGACGTGGTCCGATGCCGTCCGGACACAGCCGGCAGCCGCAGGCCGAGCGTCACTCGGAGAGCGCTTTCGCTGTGGTGCCTTCGCTCGCATGACCGAAGTCGTCGACATTCCCACGCAGGGCGAGGATGCCAGCGGGCCGATCCCGTTTGCTCCGCCCCGGCGGCGCTGGCGCCGCGGTCCCGACGACCCCAATCGGCCGCGTAAACCCAAGCTTCGCAAACTCCGGCTGCTGCTGATCCTCACCGGTTTCGGGGCCCTGGCGTTCGTCTCGACGGTGTTCGGGATGATGATGGCGGTCGCCTCGGACCTGCCTCAGATCGAGAACTACCAGCAGTACCGGCACGATCTGAAGAACTCGTTCCTGTACGACGATCACTGGCGGCCGATCGGGATCTTCGCCCCGCCGAACAATGTGGTGATCGACAGCTTCGATCAGATCTCCCCCTGGATGCGGCGCGGGATCGTCTCGATCGAGGACAAGCGGTTCTGGACCGACCCCGGCGTGGACATCCGCGGCATCGCCCGCGCGTTCCTCGCCGACATCACCGGCGGGGCTCGCCAGGGCGCCTCGACGATCGCCCAGCAGTTCGTCAAGAACGCCCTCGCCGAGGAGAACAATCGAACCATCCTGGAGAAATTGCGCGAGGCCGCGCTGGCCTACCACCTGACGCGCAAATGGAGCAAGAAGAAGATCCTCACCGAGTACCTCAACTCGATCTACTTCGGCAACGGCGCCTACGGCGTCGAGTCGGCCGCCCGGGTCTACTTCGGCAGGGTCCACGGGTATGACGCGCAGACAGCGCCGGGGACGACGAGCGCCGACGCGACCACCACCACCCCGGCGACCACGGTCGGGTGTGGGGACGGAAACGAGACCCTCACCTCCTCCACCGGGGCCACCAGGACGGTGTCGCGCCCCAGCTGCGCCTCGGTGCTCAAGCCCTGGGAAGGCGCCCTGCTCGCCGGGATGGTCGCCTCGCCGGGCGCGTTTGACCCGATCGCCCATCCCCAGGCAGCCAAGGTACGGCGCAACCTGGTCCTCCGGGAGATGCTCGACCAGGGCTACATCTCGCCGCACCGTGTATGACGAGGGAATCAACGCCCCCTTGCCCACGGCCGCCGACATCCAGCAGCCCGAGGAGCCCTCGGCAGCGCCCTACTTCACCAGCTGGCTACGCCCCCAGATCCTCGCCGCGGTCGGCCTCGGTCACCACGTGCCACAGAACGTGGCCGAATACCGGGCCTACTACGGCGGCCTGAAGATCCGCACCTCACTCGACCTGGAGATGCAGAAGGCGGCCGAGCAGGCGGTGAGCTCCGAGCTCCCGTACGGATCCAACCTCCCGACCGCGTCGCTCGTGGCCATCGACAACAAGACCGGTGAGGTCCGGGCGATGGTCGGCGGCCCGGTCATCGACGGCAAGGAGGACTTCGCGCGGTTCCCCTTCAACCTCGCCACCGAGGGTCACCGCCAGCCGGGCTCGGCGTTCAAGCCGTTCACCCTGGCCGAGGCGCTTATGTCGGGTAAGTACACCCCGGACTCGGTCATCAATTCCGCGCCCCAGGATTTCATCGTTCCCAACAGCGGTGGCAAGGAACACTTCATCGTCCACAACTTCGGCAACACCTACTCGGGCCCGATCACGCTGACCGATGCGACGACGATCTCCGACAACAGCGTGTACTCACAGGTCGGCATCGCCACCGGCACAAAGAAGATCGCCCGACTGGCCAAGCGGATGGGCATCCGCTCGCCGGTCTCCAACAACTACGCGATGATCCTCGGCGGCCTCAAGGTCGGCGTGACCCCGCTCGACATGGCGCATGCCTACGAGACCTTCGCCACCGGCGGCTACCGCGTCTACAACCGGCAACTCGGGGCTCCCCACCGGGGCCCGACCGGCATTGCCCAGATCCAGTGCCCGGCCCACGTCTGCGGAGGCTCCGGCGTCGACGTCACGGACCACCCGAACTACAAGCGGATCATCCCGACGTCCATCGCCCAGACCGTGCACGACATCCTCACCACGGTCGTGCAGTCGGGTACCGGAACCTCGGCGGCCATCTCGGGAGTCGACGTTGCGGGTAAGACCGGGCACGACCACCGACTACGGCGACGCGTGGTTCGTTGGCTGGACTCCGCAGCTCACGACGGCCGTGTGGGTCGGGTTCCCGACCAAGCTGCAGTCGATGGCCACCGATTTCGATGGCGGTCCGGTCGAGGGTGGCACCTACCCGGCGATCATCTGGCAGAACTTCATGTCTCAGGCACTCCAGATCCTGGCCAGCGAGGGCGGCACCAAGAACGAGCCGGGCCCGCCGACCGGCAGCTCCGGGAGCTCGGGCCGCAGCGGCTCGGGTGCGGCGGCCGCCAGTTCGCCCAGCGTGCCCAGCACCGCCACGGCCCCGGCTGGAACGAGCACCGGCAGCAGTGGCGGCGGCTCCGCGGGCGGCACGAGCGGAGGGACCACGGGTGGCGGCACGACCGGCGGCACCACGGGCGGTGGCGGCGGCGGCACGACGGGCGGCACCACGGGCGGGGGCGGCACCGGCGGCACGGGTGGCGGCACCGGCGGTGGTGGCGGCGGCGGCACCGGGGCGGCACCGGCGGCGGGGACGGTGGCGGGGGCACCGGCGGCGGTGGTGGCGGCGGGACCACCGGTGGCGGTGGCGGCGGTGGCGGCGGGCTGGGCGGCCCCTAGTACGCCGTTCGGCGATGACCACTGCTGGTGCTGCTAGACCACGACCGCGCCGGCCTTGACCGGCCGCGACAGAAACCGGCTGCCAGCGGCCGAGAAGCGCCACGGCAACTCGACCGCCTTGTTGATCCCGATCCGGGTGTCGACGGCGATGCGCACGTCCTCCCAGCCGGGCGGGCGGGGCGAGATCTTCAACGGCCCGTCGATG
Organism: uncultured Solirubrobacterales bacterium; assembly: GCA_963737535.1. Taxonomy (GTDB): domain Bacteria; phylum Actinomycetota; class Thermoleophilia; order Solirubrobacterales; family Solirubrobacteraceae; genus Palsa-465. The sequence continues at coordinate 60,482 of CAVTTU010000024.1, read as the reverse complement.
AGATCGGCGCCGTTATCGGTCGAGCCGGATCCCGAAGGCCTGAGTCAGCTTGCCCGGACCCGAGCACAGGCTGCGAACCGGCTCTAGCCCGCGGCGCGCGGCGCATCTCCGTCGACCCTCCACGGGCTCGAGCGCGCGGATCAGCACCGCGGCGCCGACCCCCTCGGGCTCGCACACGGCGTTGAGCATCGCGTGGACCCCGTAGGACCGGTACACGTAGGCCCTTTCCGGGCGGGCCAAACAGGTCGCAGTGCGCGGGGTCAGTCCCCACGAACGCGTGGCAGGCCGGCTCGGAGTCGTGGTAGGCCTCGGCCTCGACGATGACGCCCGAGCAGGGGCCGAACGACAGCTGACACCCAATCAGGTCACGGGCGACCTCAACGACCGGGCGCTCGTAGAACGAGCGCCTCACGGCGCCAGCGCGGCTCGAGCGCGATCCAGCTGCTCACGGACTCGCGCCAGGCTGGTGCCGCCCTCGGAGACCTTCGACTCGAGCCACGCCCCATCGCTCAGCACGCTGTAGAACTCCTCGTCGAGAAGGGGCGAGGCCTCGGCCAGCTGCTCGCGGGAAAGCTGTGACAGAGGCTTGTCCTCGGTCACGGCGATCCGCACCAGGCCGGCCACCACGCGCGTGCGCTTCGCGGAACGGGAGGCCACGCCGCACCAGCAGGTCGGCGATGTCGGTGGCGGCGAGGAACTCGTCGCTCGACGCCGCGGCCAGCCGATCGCGCCGGAAGGCGATCGAGCTCAGCATGCCGTCAGCCGCAGCCAGGCACAGCTCGAGCGTGTCGACGCTGTCGAACAGGTGCTCCTTGTCCTCCTGCATGTCCTTGTTGTAGGTCAGCGGCAGCGCGTGCATCACGCCGTGCATGGCGACGAGATGCCCGGCGACGCGCGGCGCCTTGGCCCGCAGGAGCTCGGCCGCATCAGGGTTCTTCTTCTGGGGCATGATCGACGAGCCGGAGGCCCACGCATCGGACACCTCGCAGAAGCCGAACTCCTCGCTGGACCACAGGACGACCTCCGCCCCGAGCCGTGAGAGATGCGTCGCGCACGTGGCCGCTGCGGCCAGATAGTCGAGGACGAAGTCACGATTGGAGACGGCATCGATCGAGTTCTCGGCCACCCCGGCGAACCCGAGCTCGCTCGCCACCCGGGCCCGATCGGTGTCGAAGTTGACCCCGGCCAGCGCTCCCGCGCCGAGAGGCAGGCGACCGGTGGCGGCTCCGACGCCCCGGAAGCGGTTCCGGTCGCGCACGAGCATCCACACGTACGCGAGCAGGTGATGGCTCAGGTACACCGGTTGGGCGCGCTGGAGATGCGTGTAACCGGGCATCGGCCAATCGAGGTGCCGCTCGGCGCCACCGATCAGGGTCCGCGCGAGGGCGTCGATCAGCGTGACGGCCCGCTGGGCGTGCGCCCGTACGAACATGGCCATGTCGGTGGCCACCTGGTCGTTGCGTGAGCGGGCGGTGTGCAGTCGGCCACCCGCCGGCCCGGCGATCTCGGTAACGCGGCGCTCGATCGCCATATGGATGTCCTCGTCGCCGTCGGCGAACGTGAACGTCCCGTCGGCGAGCTCCCGCTCGACCTGGCCGAGCGCAGCCCTGAGGGCTTCCAGGTCGTCGTCGGAGACGATGCCCTGCGCCGCCAGCATGTCCGCATGGGCGCGGGACTGGGCCACGTCGTACGGACCCAGGCGCCAGTCGAATCCGATCGAGTCGTTGAGCGCGCGGAAACCCTGATCCTGGGGCTCTGAAAAGCGGGACATGCGGGCGGGATGGTACGCGGACCCGGACCGCCTACCGACCGAGAACCCCCCGCACCGCCGACGCCACCTGGTCGACCTGGCCCTCGCTCATCTCCGGGAAGAATGGCAGCGCGATCGACCGCGCGGCCACGTCCTCGCACACCGGGAACTCGCCGGGACGGTGCCCGAACGTGTCGCGGTAATAGCTCATCAGGTGCACGGCGGGGAAATATGGCTTGCTGGGAATGCCACGGGCGCCGAGCGACCGAACGACCTCGTCGCGGTCCTGCTCGCGCGGCAGCTGGACGACGAACACAAACCAGCCGCGGCGATCACCACCGTGGTCCGGGCACGGCAGATCGAGGCCCTCGACCGAGCCCAGGGCCTGCCGGTACAGCGCCGCCACCCGGGCGCGGCCGGCGAGCATCTCGTCCAGGTGGTCGAGCTGGGCCAGCCCCAGCGCGCAGGCCATGTCGGTGAGGCGGTAGTTGAAGCCGAGTCGATCGTGGTCGAGCCAGTCCATGTCGGGTGCGCGGCCCTGGTTGCGCTCGGAGTCGATCTGCTCCTTGAGGGCGGCGTCGGCCACCGTGATCATGCCCCCCTCGCCGGTGGTCAGCTGCTTGTTGGCGTAGAACCCGAACACGGCGGGATGGCCACGCCCGCCGACCGGTGGCCCATCGCTGTGCACGGCACCGAGGGCCTCGCAGGCGTCCTCCACGATCGGCACCCCGAGCCGCTCGAAGCCGGCGATGTCGGCCGGGTAGCCGAACACGTGGACCGGCAGCAGCGCGGCCGTCCGCGAGGTGACCGCGGCGCCGGCGGCCTCGACGGACAGGTTCAGTGTCAGCGGATCGATGTCGGCGAAGACCGGGCGCGCGCGCTCGTACACGGCGACGTTGGCCGAGGCGACGAACGAGAAGGGGCTGGTGATCACCTCCGCGCCGTCGGACACGCCCACCGCGCGCAGCGCCAGGTGCAAGCCGCTGGTGCCACTCGACACCGCCGACGCGTGGGGCACGCCCAGTCGGGCCGCGAACGCGCGCTCGAACTCGGGCAGCAGCGGGCCCAGCGATAGCCGTCCGGACCGCAGCACCTCGAGCACCAGTTGCTCCTCGCGCTCGCCCAGCACTGGCTGGGCCAGTGGGATCTGCACTCGCGAGGTCGAGGTCACGACCGCGCCATTCGGGACAACCGCATCCCGTACTCGAGCGAGTCGACAAGCGCCTCCCACGAGGCTTCGATGATGTTCTCCGACACGCCGATCGACCCCCATACGTGCTCACCGTCGGTGCCATCGATGAGGACCCGGGTGATCGAGGCCGAGCCCGCGTGGGTGTCGATGAGCCGCACCTTGAAGTTCTCGAGCTCGATGTCGGCCAGGTGGGGGTAGATCTCGCCGATGGCGTCCCGGAGCGCGCGGTCGAGCGCGTTGACGGGACCGTTGCCCTCGGCCGTGCGGACGTAGCGGTCGCCACCCACCCACAGCTTGATCGTGGCCTCGGTCTCGACGTGGCCGCGATGGCCCATCTCGACGATCACCCGCCAGTGCTCAAGCGTGAACAACGGCTCGTAGTCGCCAGTTTCCTTGCGCAGCAGGAGCTCGAACGAACCGTCGGCGGCCTCGTAATGGTAGCCCTGGTGCTCCAGCTCCTTGACGCGCTCGCTGACCCGCGCCGCGGTAGCGTCGTCGAGCGAGATGCCGGCGTCGCGGGCCCGCGCGTGCACCGTGCCCTTCCCCGACAGCTCGGAGATCAGCACCTCGCGACGGTTTCCGACCACCGCGGGATCGAGGTGCTCGAACGTCGCGGGATCGATGCTGACCCCGGCCACGTGCATCCCGCCCTTGTGGGCGAACGCGTTGCGCCCCACGTACGGCTGGTCGGGATCGGGCGTGAAGTTGAGCAGCTCGTCGAGAAAGTGGGCGGCGGGGGTGAGCGAGGCAAGCTGCTCTTCGCTCAGACACTGGTAGCCAAGCTTGAGTTGCAGGTTGGGGATGACCGAGACGAGATTGGCGTTCCCGCAGCGCTCGCCATAGCCATTGATCGTCCCCTGCACGTGCGTCGCCCCCTGCTGCACGGCGGCGAGCGTATTGGCGACGCCGCAGCCGGCGTCATCGTGGCAATGGATCCCCACCTGAACGGCGGAGTCACTGAGCGCCTGGACGACCTCGCGCATCGTCACGACGATCCGGTCGGGGAGCGTGCCTCCGTTGGTGTCGCAGCAGACCACCGTCTCCGCTCCCGCCTCCGTGGCCGCGCGCAGGCAGCGCAACGCGTACTCGCGATCGTCGGCCAGGCCGTCGAAGAAATGCTCGGCGTCGTAGACGACCCGCTTGCCCTGGCTAACCAGGAACGCGACCGACTCGGCGATCATGTCGAGGTTCTCCTCGGGGTCGACCTTGACGACCTTCTCCAGGTGCAGGCCCCAGGTCTTGCCGACCAGCGTGCACACCGGCGCGAAGCAGTCCGCCAGCACCCGCAGCGCCGGATCCTCCTCGGCCCTCGCGCCCCGGCGCCGGGTCATCCCGAAGGCGGCGATCTGGGCCGACTCGAATGTCTGATCGGCCAGCAGCTCGAACAGCTCGAGCTCCTTGGGGTTCGAGCTGGGGAAGCCGGCCTCGATCAGGTCGATCCCGAGCGTGTCGAGACGGTGGGCGACGCGCACCTTCTCCTGGGCCGACAGGGACATCCCCTCGCCCTGCATGCCGTCGCGAAGGGTTGTGTCATAGAGCTGAATCTTGGTCATGGGTGAGACTTTCCGGTGGTCGGGAGGGCGAATGCTTAAACACGGGCCGCTCGGGCCTCGGCCCGCTCGGCCTCCGGCCTCGCCTCATTGGGCCAGGCCCGAGTCATCCGGCTGCGCCAGTGCGAGCCGGCCTTAATTCGCCTACCCGTCCCACCAGCGCCATCAGACCGCTCTGCTGGGGACCTTCACCACGTCGAGCCAGTCGGCGTAGCGGGGTCGCGTCCGTGCAGCGCGTCCTCGAACACGCGCTGGAGCTCGCGGGTCATCGGCCCGGGCCCACTGTCGCCGATCTGGTGGTCGTCGATCTCACGCACCGGAGCGAGCTCGGCCGCCGTGCCGCACATGAACACCTCGTCGGCCAGATACAGCTCGGCCCGAGCCAGGTTGCGTTCGACGATCTCGAGGCCCATGTCGGTGGCGATCTGCATGATCGACTTGCGGTTGATCCCGTCGAGGATCCCGGCCGTGTGCGGAGGCGTGACGAGCTTCCCATCCGAGACGATGAAGATGTTCTCGCCCGAGCCTTCACACACAAACCCGTGGTGGTCGAGCAGGATCGACTCCTGATATCCCGCCTTGGAGGCTTCGATCTTGGCCAGCACGCTGTTCAGGTACTGCCCCGACGCCTTCGAGTGGGGAATCAGCGAGTCGGGCGAGATCCGTCGCCAGCTGGCCACCTTGGCCCGCACACCCGGGTCTTCGCCTCCTCGCCGAGATAGGCGCCCCACGGCCACGCCGCGATTGACACCTCGACCGGCGCGTCGAGCGGGTACAGCCCCATCTGGCCATAGCCGCGGAACACGATCGGCCGGATGTAACACTCGGACAGCTCGTTGGCGGCGATGAGCTCGTGCGTGGCGGTGCGGAGCTCCTCGAGCGTGTAGGGGATCGGCATGTAATACAGCTCGGCCGACTTGAACAGGCGCTCGAGGTGATCGCGGTGGCGGAAGATCGCCGGCCCTCCCGCCGTCGAGTAGGCCCGCTCACCCTCGAATACCCCGGTTCCGTAATGCAAACCGTGCGTCAGTACGTGGACCTTCGCGTCCTCCCAGGCCACCAGCTCTCCGTTGTGCCAGATGAGGTCCACTTTTTCCACGACTATCTCCTTAGAGGTGCTTGAGCACTGCCCGGGTCGCCTCTTCCGTACCTGCGCTTCCCCCAAATCCGGGGTGCGCAAGCCGTCGGCAAGCGCCCGGTCAACGGCCGATTCTACCGCCGCCGCCTGTGCCTCCATCGCGAATCCATGGCGCAGCATGAGCGCCGCCGACAGGAACATGGCGAGCGGATTTGCTGCCCCGGTGCCGGCGATATCGGGCGCGGACCCGTGAACCGGCTCAAACAGGCCGGGCCCGCCGTCGCCCAGCGACGCGCTGGGCAGCATGCCGATCGACCCGGTGAGCATCGCCGCCTCGTCGCTGAGGATGTCGCCGAACATGTTCTCGGTGAGGATGACGTCGAAGTGGCGCGGCGCCGCGATCAGTCGCATAGCTGCGTTATCGACCAGCAGATGCTCGAGCTCGATATTGGGCGCCTCGCGGCCGTGCAGCTCGCGCACAACCTCGCGCCAGAGCCGGGAGGTCTCGAGCACGTTGGCCTTGTCGACGCTCGTCACTCGGGACCGCGCCGCGTCGAACGCCACCCGCGCGATCCGCTCGATCTCGGCGCGCGTGTAGACGCACGTGTCGGAAGCCTCGTCATCGGTGCGGGTCTTCTTGCCGAAGTAGATGCCACCGGTCAGCTCGCGAACGACAACCAGGTCGGTGGCGGCGATGATCTCGCGCTTCAGCGGGCTGGCGTCATATAACGCCGGCAGCGGGCGCACCGGACGCAGGTTGGCGAACAGGCCAAGACCCTTGCGCAGCCCGAGCAACCCCTGCTCGGGCCGCGGTTTGGTCGGGTCGGTGGTATCCCATTTGGGGCCTCCGACGGCGGCGAGCAGGACGGCGTCGGCGCGCTCGCAGGCCTCGAGTGTCTCGTCGGTCAGCGCGGTTCCATGGGCATCGATCGCGGCACCGCCGAAGAGATGCTCCTCGTAGGAGAAGTCGGCCCCCACCGCGCCGAGGACCTCGACGGCCAGCGGCATGATTTCGGGACCGATGCCGTCGCCGGGCAGGAGAACCACGTTTGGTGCCATGACCGCGGCACGGTACTAGACGGTCTCGGAAGGGCTGGGCTGGCCGATCGTCCCGGCGCCCCGGGGGGACCGCGCCGGGTCCGAGCTCATCGCCGACGGCCACCAGTTCCACCGTCCCAGCAGGATCACCGTGGATGGGACGAGCAGCGTTCGCACGAGGAACGTGTCCATGAGGATCCCCGCCGCCAGCCCGAAGCCGATCTCGCGCGTCTCGCTGGCGTACGCGCCACCGCCGGCCAGGGCCAGCACCGCGAAGGTGCCACCCAGGATCAGTCCCGCCGAGGTGACCGTCGAGCCGGTCGCGCCGATCGCCTTGACCACCGCCTCCCGCAGGGGCATGCTGCGTGCCTCCTCGCGGATCCGCGTCATGACCAGGATGTTGTAGTCCTCCCCGAGGGCGAGCAGGAAGATGAACATGAAGAAGGGCAGCACGAACAGCAGGCCGCCGCTTTGAGCCCAGGACCGTGAACACGAGGACGGCCAGACCCAGCGCGGCCAGGTAGGACAGGGCCACGCTGGCGATCAGGTACAGCGGGGCGATGAGGCTGCGCAGCACCAGAGCCAGCAGCAGCGCGATGGCCAGAATCGCGACCGGCACGATCACCACCAGGTCATGGTTGGCCGTGGTGCTGATGTCGTAGATCGCGGCCGCCTCGCCCGCCACGCCGCTGGCCTCGGCACCCGACTGGCGGGCAGCGGCGGCCAGTGTGTCGCGGATGGCCGGCGTCGCGTTCATGGCCGCGGTCGATTGCTGCGATCCCGCCGTGAGCGCGGCCTCGAACTGGACGGTCGGCCGTCCGGCGTGACGTACTGTGCCGAGGCCCGGTAGGCGTTGTAGTCGCCCGCCGGGACATGCAGGCCCCCGGGCTCGATCGCCGGCAGACGGATGGGAGGCCCGAGCTCGGCAGCGAGTTCGCGGTAGCGGGTGGGCGTGAGCACCCGGCCGTTGGCGGCGAGCGGGCCGCTCAGGTCGGTAAACCGACCTGAGGACTCAAGCGATCGTCCGGCTGCGGCGAGGACGGTCGGGTCGCGGTCACACGGGCCGTCGATATGCCAGCACGAGGTTGGCCGGGTTGGAGCTCGACCGGGGGAAGTGCGCAGCCAGCGCCGCGTTGCCGGCCGCCGCGTCCGACCCCGACGGGGGCGCGGTCGCCCCTCCGAAGCCAGACGAGCTGTAGCCCAGCGCGGCGGCGGCCAGGGCCAGGAACACGGCAACTCCGATGCCCAGCGTGCGTCGCGGCCAGCGAACGGCACGGCGGGCGACGCGCGACCATGCCCCCTTCACGTGCGCTCCAGGCTCTATCCGGCGCGGCCAGAACACGGCCCGCCCGAAGATGGCCAGCAGGGCGGGCAGCAGCGTCAGTCCGACGAGGAGCATCACGGCGATGCCCACGGCGAGCGGGATCCCGAGGTCGTGGTAGAGACCGAAGCTGGCCAGCAGCAGGGTCAGCAGGGCCAGGATGACCGTGCCGGCCGAGGCGCTGATCGACTCCCCCACCCGCGCCAGCGCGTGCGTGACCGCGTCGTGCGGGGAGCGGCCGGCGCGCAGCTCCTCGCGCACCCGGAAGACCAGGAACAACCCGTAGTCGGTGCCGGCCCCGAGCACCAGCACGATGAGCAGGAACTGGGCGAAGCCGGAGATCTTCAGGCCCTGCTCGCCGAGACCCCCGATCAGCCTCGTCGAGATGGCCAGGGCAATCCCGGCAGGCAGCAGGGTGAAGATCGCCGCCAGCGGTGCGCGGAACACGAACCCCAGCAGAGCGATGATGAAGAGAATCGAGAACAGCTGGATCTCGTTGCTGGTCCGGTTCGAACTCGTGTTGTTGGCCACCGCCGTGGCCACCGAACCCCCGGTGTGGAACTGCAATCCCGCGGGCGCCGACACCCGCGCAAACGACGCCTGCAGCGCCTCGACGATCGCCTTCTGGGTCGTTATGTCCTGGGCTCCCGCGCGGACGAGCACGCGGATCTGCGCCGCGCGCCCATCGGCCGACACCCCGCTCTGGCGGACCGCGTCGACGTGGGCGACGCCCCGCGCCGCCACCACCTCGCGTCCGATCGCCGCCCGGTCGGCCGCGGTGAGCGCGGAGCCAGGGCGATCGGCGACGATCAGGATCTGGCTGCGGCGCGTGCCCGCCACCAGCGGACCGGCGAGTCTCGTCGCCCGGGAGCTCGGCGCGCTGCTGGGCAGGAACGCGCTGTTGTCGCTGTTCACCTGGCTACCCATCGATGGGAGCAGGGCGCTGGCGGCGATCGCGGCGACAATCCAGAAGGCGACCACGGGCAGGCGGAAGCGGACGACGAACCGCGCCAGGGCGGCGAAGGCATTGGTGGGGAGCGAGCCGTGCGGGCTCGGAGAGGTGTTCGTGGGCATGTCGGCCACGGTATGGCGGCCACGCGGAGGGAAAAACACCCGCTCGGAGGAACTTCCGCCTGCCCCTGGAGGAGGACGATGATCCTCCTTCAGGGGGACGAGCCCGCCGCCGGGCGGCGCTAGCCTCACATCATCGTGTCGTTGAGTGCTGCCCGGGATCTGAGCGGGGCCCGGCGAGGGACCGGGTGGCTGATCGACGGCGCGATCGCCGCCGCAGCCTTCGGCGGAACCCTGGCGCTGCTGGCCCACGGCATGAGCGGCAGCGATTCGACCACCCGGCAGCTCGACTTCCTCGGGGTCGTCCTGGCCGCGGCGTCCACCCTGCCGCTCCTGGCCTGGCGCCGCCACCCCCTCGGCGTGTTTGTCGCCACGACGGCCGCCAGCGCGACGATCAACCTCCTGGGGTATCCGGGCGGTCCGCCGCTGGGCCCGACGGCGGCCCTGTTCCTCCTTGCCTCGAGCCGCGACGCGCAGCGGCCGTGGACGCACCAGACCACGGCCGTGGTCGTGTCGTTGTTCGCCGCCCATTTCGCCGCCTATGCGATCGGTCACGGCACGATCCCCGTCACCGAGCTGGCGCTCGGTGGGCTGGTGTGGGCGGTGGCCTGGTTCGCCGGCGACCGCACGCGCCTGCGGCGCGCCGAGGTGGCGGAGCTCAAGGAGCGCGCGGCCCGCGCCGAGCAGGAGGCCGAGCGCGAGCGGCGGCTGGCGGCGGCCGAGGAGCGCGCGCGGATCGCCCGTGATCTCCACGACTCAGCTGGTCATGCCATCAATGTCATCGCGGTCCAGGCCAGCGCGGCGCGGCTGCTCGCCGACCAGGACCCCGTGCGCTCGCGCGCGGCGCTCGAGACGATCGAGGAGGTGGCTCGTCAGACCGTGGATGACATCGACCAGATCGTCCGCTCGCTGTGCGACGGCACCGCCGGCCCGGGCACGGTCGAGGCACCGCCCGGCCTGGCCGCGCTCGCGACCCTCATCGCCGACCACGCCCGCACGGGACTGAACGTCCACCTGGCCACCAGCGGAGAGCCGCGCCCCCTGGTCAGCGCGACCGACCAGGCCGCCTACCGGATCCTCCAGGAGGCCCTGACCAACGCGGCCGATCGCCGCCGGCGAGTCGCTGCTATCACCGTCGGTGACCAGCCGCGTGATCGCCCGGATGGCCACCCAGCCGACCCCCGAGCTCGACGGCGCCCGGCTCGAGGAGCTGACGCCCCGCGAGCGCGAGGTGCTCGACCTGATGGCGCGGGGGCTCTCGAACGCCGAGATCGCCGATGCGCTCGTAGTGGAGGAATCGACCATCAAGACGCACGTCAAGCGCATCCTGATGAAGCTCGGCGTGCGTGACCGGGTCCAGGCCGTGATCTACGCCTACGAACACGGCCACCAGCGCTAGGGGCTCACCGCGGTCATGTTGAGCCGGACGTAATCGAGCACGAACGGCTCTCTGAAGTCGTTCATGACCCGGTCGACGAACCTGTCACGCAGATCGGCGGGCAGCGGGTCGAGGTGGCGAACCAGGCACACGGTCTGCACGAACGCCCGCGGATCGTCCGGCGTGACGGACCTCGGCTCGAGCCACGAACGGACCTCGACAAACCCGGCGCCCTTCAGCCGCTGCGCCGTGTCGGTGTCGGTCGCGTAGTTCCACGGCCGCTGCCAGCCGGCGAAATAGGGCGCGAACGGCTCCTCGGCCGCCACCTCGTCGGCCAGCTTCCGGAAGGCATCGATGTTGCCGAGGCCCCCGCACTGGGCGACCAGGCGCCCACCGGACTTCAAGACGCGATGAAGAGCGGCGAACAGCGCGTCGTGATCCGGCACCCAGTGGAAGGTCGCATTCGAGAACACCACGTCCACCGGCTCGGGGAGATTGAGTTCGACCAGGTCCTGGCAGAAGACCGTCGCGCGATCGCCGAGCGCTGCCTGGGCATGCTCGACCATCGACGGCGCAACGTCGACGCCGTAGACCTTCCCGTCGGGGACGCGATCGGCCAGCAGCGCGGTCACGCGGCCCGAGCCGCAGCCGGCGTCGACCACGATCTCGTCGCCCCGCAGTTCGAGACGCTCGAGCAACTCAAGCGCCCAGGTCAGCTGGATGTCCGATACACGGTGGTAGGTCGCGGCGTCCCAGTCGCGCGAGGCGGTCATAGCGCCGTGGTCACGGGACCGTGGCGCTCGCGGTCGCGCTCAAACGCCTCGATCGCCTCGCTGTCCTCGGCCAGCGTGACGTCGATGTCGTCGTGCCCGTTCAGCAGACGGTGCTTGATCTCCCAGTCGATCTCGAACCTCGCGGTTCCGCCCGGCCAGCGCACCTCCTGGGCGTCGAGATCGACCTGCGCCTCGCCGGCCTCGGCGATCGCCGCGCACTCCTGCGGCGTCAGCTGCACGGGCAGCAGACCGACCTTGGTGGCGTTCGAGCGGAAGATGTCGGCGAAGCTCGGCGCGATGATGGCCTGGAAGCCGTAGTCCTCGAGCGCCCACGCCGCATGCTCGCGGCTCGAGCCGCAGCCGAAGTTGGCCCCGCCGACGAGGATCGGATTGCGGGGCAGATGCCATCCCGGCTCCTTGGCCCAGTCGAAGAACAGGAAGTCTCCGAAGCCGGTGCGGGCGACGCGCTTGAGGAACTGCTTGGGAATGATCTGATCGGTGTCGATGTCGTCGCGGTTCAGCACGCTGACCCGGCCGGTGATGGTTTCAATGGCTTTCATGAGCGTGCGCCCTCCCATTCACGGATGTCGACGAACCGGCCCTCGATGGCCGCCGCCGCGGCCATCTGGGGTGAGACGAGATGCGTACGGGCGCCGCGCCCCTGACGGCCCTCGAAGTTGCGGTTGGAGGTCGAGGCGATCCGCTCTCCGGCCTCGGCGATATCCGGGTTCATGCCCAGGCACATCGAGCAGCCGGCGTCGCGCCAGTCGAACCCGGCACGCCGGAAGACCTCGTCGAGCCCCTCGCGCTCGGCCTGGAGCTTGACCTGCTGCGACCCCGGCACGACCATCGCATACACGTCGCTGGCCACCCTGTGCCCGTCGACCACCTCGGCGGCGACGCGCAGGTCGCCGATTCGCGAGTTGGTGCACGAGCCGATGAACACGCGGTCGAGCTTGATGTCCTGGATCGGCGTTCCGGCCGACAGGCCCATGTAGTCGAGCGCCCGCTCGTCCTGCTCGCTGCGCGGATCCGGGACGGCCTCGGTCACCTGCACGACCATCCCCGGATTGGTCCCCCAGGTCACCATCGGGCTGATGGCCGAGGCGTCGACGGTGATCTCGCGGTCAAACCCGGCGTCGGGATCGCTGCGCAGCCCGCGCCACTCGTCCGGAACCTCCGTCGGTGCCCCCGGCCGGCCGATCAGCCACTCGAACGTCATGTCGTCGGCGCGCGATCATCCCGGCCCGGCCACCGCCCTCGATCGTCATGTTGCAGACCGTCATCCGTCCCTCCATGGACAGCGCCTCGACCGGCGCTCCGGCGTACTCGACGACGTGCCCGACCGCGCCGGCGACTCCCATCTGCCCGATGGTGGCCAGGATCAGGTCCTTGGCCGTGACACCGAAGCCGAGCTCGCCCTCGTAGAGGATGCGCATCGACTTCGGCTTTGACTGGACCAGGCACTGAGTCGCCAGCACATGCTCGACCTCGGTGGTGCCGATGCCGAAGGCCAGAGCGCCGAACGCCCCGTGGGTGGCCGTGTGCGAATCGCCGCACACGATCGTCATGCCGGGCTGGGTGATGCCCAGCTCGGGGCCGATCACATGCACGATGCCCTGATGCACGGAGCCCAGCGAGTACAGAGGGATCCCGAACTCCTCGCAGTTGCGCTCCAGCGCCTCGACCTGGACGCGCGAGAGCTCATCGCGGATCTGGGCCACGACCCGCGTTCCATCCGTCGGCACATTGTGGTCGACGGTGGCGATCGTGCGGTCCGGGCGCCGGACGTGGCGCCCGGCCAACCTCAACCCATCGAAGGCCTGCGGACTGGTCACCTCATGCACGAGCTGGAGGTCAATGTAGAGCAGGCTGTGGGATACCTCGTGGGCGTCCCAGATCTTGTCGAACAGCGATTTGGGCATGGGTGGTCACTCAACTCCTGCGTAGGCCGGCGCTGACTATGGCCAGCAGCACGGCTTCGTCGGGTCCGGGGTTCTCGAAGTGATGGGGAAGATCGGCGTCGAAGGTCACGGTGTCGCCGGGGCCAAGCTCGTAGGCGCCACCGTCGCAGTGCAACACCACGGTGCCCGTCTCGACCAACGCGGTCTCGCGACTGCCGGGCTCGTGCATGGGGGGATCCCCCCGCCCGCCGGTCACCGCTCCGGCGGCCAGCGAGTGGCGCGAGAGCTCCGCGCGCTGCCCGGGGAGCGGAGGGCTGAGGATCTCGTAGCTGTGGCCCTTGGCCCGGCGAGGACCCTGACGGCGCTCGGACCGCCGGACGATGCTCACAGCCCCGGATTCGTCGAGGCGCAGCAGCTGCGACAGGCGCAACTCGAGCCCGGCGGCAATCCGGCTCGCGACCTGGATCGTCGGACTCGTCTCGCCGCGCTCGACCTGGGAGAGCATCGGCGCGCTCACCCCCGAGCGCTCGGCGAGATCGCGCAACGACAGGTCCATGGCCTCGCGCAGCGCGCGGACGCGAGCGCCCAGCTCCCGGGCGAGCTCAGGGTGTCGGCGGCTACCGTCATACACGCGTACGTTATCACGTACGCGTGTGTGCGGGCGGTTCAGCCGCTAACCGTGATGGACGATCGGGACGGTCACGTGCCGAGTCACGCGGCCGTTGGCGTTGCTCGCGGCGAGCACGAATGTCGCCGACTCGTGCGCGCCGGCCTTCAGGGCCACGAACTCGGGGCCGTTCGCTGGCGCCCGAGGCCGGGCGCGCCGCTCTGCACTTGTAGCCTGACCCCATGCTGACCCGCCCCGATGTTCTGGTCCTTGGCGCCGGCGGGGTGCTCGGCGAGGCGTGGATGATGGGCGTCCTCGCCGGCATCGAGGACGCCACCGGGTTTGACATGCGCGGGTGCGAGCACTTCGTCGGTACCTCCGCCGGATCGATCGTCGCCGCCCACCTGGTGTCCGGAGAGGCTCCCCGCCGCCCTCCCTCCGTAGGCGCCGCGCCCGAGCCTTCCCGGCCCAACCCGGTCGGGCCACTCGCCAGCGCCGCACTGGAGGCCGCCCGTCGGGCCGGCGCCTGGGCGATGGCCGCCGGGGCGACGTTCGCGCCGCTGGCCCTCGGCCTGGCCGCCCCCGGCGGGGCGATGCTGCGAACGGCGCTGCTTCGGCGCCTCCCCCGGCCGCGGGAGAACCTCGACGGGCTGCGCTCAGAGATCGAGCGCTCGGGCGCACGCTTCGACGGTCGGCTGCGGGTTGTCACCGTCGACCGCAGGTCAGGCCGGCGGGTCGTGTTCGGGCGGCCCCGGGCACCCCGGGCGACGGTCGGTCAGGCGGTCCAGGCCTCGTGCACCGTGCCCTGGCTGTTCGCGCCGGTCGAGATCGGCGGGCGCGAGTACGTCGACGGTGGCGTCTGGAGCCCGACCAACCTCGACGCCGCGCCCGCCGGCCGGGACACCCACGTGCTGTGCCTGAACCCGGCCGGCAACATCACCGGGACGCAGACGCTGGTCGGCGTTGTGCGCAACGTCGCCCGCTCGGCCATGTCGATCGAGGCGCTGGCCCTGCGCCGCCGCGGCGCAGCCGTCCAGACGGTGGCGCCGAATGCCGATAGCGCCGCGGCGATGGGAAGCAACTTCATGGATCGCGAGCCGCGCGGCCGGGTGCTGGCGGCCGGTTACCGGCAGGGTCTGAAGCTGGGCGAAGACGAGCAGCGGCCCGGGGCCTAAGGAGCCCTGACCGGCTCCTGGGCGGCTGCCCGTGCGACAGCCTCCTCGGCCTCGTCGGCCACGCTGCGCCGGCGCACGGCATTGGAGAGAGCCCGGACGTAGGCGCGCCCGGCCGCCTCGAGGATGTCAGTCGAGACGCCCTGACCGGAGCCCGTCACCCCGCCAACCTCAAGCACGACCCAGGTTTCGCCCAGGGCGTCCTGTCCACCCGTGACCGCGTCGACGCGGAACTCACGGAGCCGTGCATCGCTGCTCGTGGCCGCGTTGATGGCACGGAAGATCGCATCGACCGGCCCATCGCCGGTGAACGATCCCGTCACCTCCTCGCCGCTGGGTTTGCGCACGCCGACCGTCGCGTGCGGCGGACGCCGCGACGAGGCCTCAACGTCGAACCACTCGAGCGTGTAGCCGGCCAGCTCCTCGCGCAGCTCGTCGGTGACCAGCGCCTCGAGATCCATCGCCGTCACCTGCTTCTTCTTGTCCGCGATCTCCTTGAAGCGTTTGAAGGCGGTGTTGAGCGACTGGCCGGTGAGCTCGATGCCCAGCTCGGACAGCGCCTGCGCAAGCGCGTGGCGCCCCGAGTGCTTGCCCAGGACGATCGAATTGGCCTCGAGCCCCACGGTCGTCGCGTCCATGATCTCGTACGTCGTGCGCTCCTTCAGCACGCCGTCCTGATGGATGCCCGACTCGTGCGCGAACGCGTTGCGACCGATGATCGCCTTGTTGGGCTGGACGGAATATCCGGTCAACCGCGAGACCAGGCGCGAGGTGCGGGCGATCTCCGTTGTCACAGCGCCGGTGTGCAGCCCGATGTCGGCCTGGCGCGTGTGGAGCAGCATCACGATCTCCTCGAGCGAGGCGTTGCCGGCCCGCTCGCCGATGCCGTTGATCGCGCACTCGACCTGACGCGCCGCGGCCAGCAGGCCCGCGAACGAGTTCGCCACCGCCAGTCCCAGGTCGTCGTGGCAGTGGACCGACAGCACGACGTCGCGCAGGTCGGGTACAAGCGCGTAGAGCTGCTCGAGATATGCGGTGAACTCGTGCGGCATCGTGTAGCCGACGGTGTCGGGGATATTGATCGTCGTCGCGCCCTCGTCGATGGCGATCTGGCACACCTCGGCCGTGTACTCGACGTCGGCCCGCGTGGCGTCCATGGGCGAGAACTCGACGTCATCGAGGTACTGCTTGGCGTGGGCGACGGCCGCACGGGCCTGTCCCTTGACGTCCTCGCGCGTCGTCTGCAGCTGGTACTTGATGTGGATGTCCGAGGTCGAGATGAACGTGTGGATGCGCGGGCGCGGGGCGTCCTTGACCGCGTTCCAGGCCGCGTCGATGTCGGCCACATGGGTGCGGGCCAGGGCCGCGATGACCGGACCCTCGACCGTCCGAGCGATCTCCTGCACGGCCTCGAAGTCGCCCGGCGAGGTGATCGGGAACCCGGCCTCGATCACGTCCACGCCCAGCCGCGCGAGCTGCTGCGCGATCTCCAGCTTCTCCTGTGTGTTCAGCGAGATCCCCGGCGACTGCTCGCCGTCGCGCAGCGTCGTGTCGAAGATCAGTACTCGGTTGGGGTCTTCAGGCTTCATGTCACTCCTTGCTTCTCGAACTTGGCTTCTTCTCGTGCTGGTTCGCGGCTACATGCGGCCGCCGGCGCGCTATTCCCCCCGAAGGGGGAGGAGAAGAAGTCGCAGGTCGAGGCGGAGTGCCATCTGGGCTGAAATGTACCAGGGTGCCCCGACGGGCTTTCGCCGCCGCGTTTCGGGCGCCCGAGAACCCCACCGCCGCCTATCCGGAGGCGCGGCAGGGGCGCGCTCGGGATCGCGCCCCTGACCGCGCCCGCGCGCCCCTACCGGATCTTGCCCAACAAGATTTCCTCAGCCGGTTGGCCAGGTCGAGTTTCTGGCGCCGTTGACGGTGAAATAGCTGACACCCTTTCCCAGTCTGGACGGTGATTGCTGTAACGGGCGTCGGCCGCAGAAGTTGCGGCTTCGCTACGAGTAGAGCGCTTCGATCTCCGCCGCGTACTTCTCGTTGATCGGCCGGCGCTTGAGCTTCATCGTCGGCGTGAGCTCGTCGCCGGCCGGGGGCCAGTCGCACGGCAGCACCTTGAACCGCTTGATCTGCTCGACCCGGGCCAGGTGGGTGTTGGCGCGCTGCACGCCCGCCTCCACCTCGGCCAGAACATCGGGGTGGCGCGACAGCGCTTCCGGTGAGGCGTCGGCCATACCGTGGGTCCGGGCGAACACGGCGCTGGCGTCGGGATCGAGCACGACCAGAGCGACGTTGTAGGGCCGCTTGTCGCCGATCGCGATCGTCTGGCCGATCATCGGGCTGCCCGCCTTCAGTTCCATCTCGATGTTGACGGGGGACATGTTCTTGCCCGCCGCGTTGATGATTAGTTCCTTCTTGCGATCGACGATCTTCAGGAACCCGTCCTCATCCATCGAACCGATGTCGCCGGTCAGCAGCCAGCCGTCGGGGTCGAACGTGTCCGCCGTCTTCTCGGGCTGGTTGCGGTAGCCCGCCATCACGGTGCCGCCCCGGGCCAGGACCTCGCCGTCCTCGGCCAGACACACGTCGACGCCCGGGATCGGCAGGCCCACCGTCCCAAGCTTGAGCCGATCGAGCGGAACCATGGTGGCGATCGAGGCCAGCTCGGACATGCCCCACACCTCGCAGATGGGGATGCCGATGGCGGCGAAGAACTCGAGCACGTCGAGCGGCATCGGCGCGGCTCCGGTCATGTACCACTCGCACCGCTCGAGGCCGATTCTGGCTCGGATCGGTGCGAACACGCGCTCCTCGGCCTGGTCGTAGGCGGCCTCAGCTCGGCGGAGACCTCCTCGCCGGCCTGTTCGGCTCGGACCTTGCGCAGACCCACCTCGAGCGCCGCGGTCGTGGCGGCCCGCCTGGCCGGATCGGACTCAGCCGCGATGCCGGCATCGAGAGCCGCCTTGAGCTTCTCCCAGATCCGTGGCACCCCGCCAAAGAACGTCGGCTTGGCCTCGGCCACGTGGGCGAACACCTGGGTGGTGTCAGGGCAGCAGGTGATCGTGTGGCCCCACACCATGTGCCCGTAGTGGTTGAGGCCGCGGTCGGCGATGTGAGCGAGCGGCAGGTAGGAGACGACCGAGCCGCCGACCCGTGGCCCGCCCACCGCGTCGACGCCGCGGCATTGCGCGATCTCGTTGGCGTGGGTCAGCTGCACGCCCTTCGGCGGGCCCGTCGTACCCGACGTGTAGATCAGGGTGAGGACGTCGTCGGGCTGCACCGCACGCCACGCGGCCTCGAAATCGAAGTCGGCGGTGGGCTCGGCGGCCTCGAGCTCCTCGAGCGACAGAGCGCCCTCGGGCCGGGCGTCGAGCACGATCAGGTGCTCGACGGAGCCGGTCTGCTCGAGCGCGGCCTCGGCACGCTCGAGGAACTGTGCCTCCACCGCCATAACTCGGTTGCCGGCGTCAGACACCAGATAGGCGATCTGCTCGGGTGAGGAGGTGTTGTAGAACGAGAACGGAGTCGCCCCGAGATGCATCGCCGCGTTGTCAATCAGGTGAAACTCGGGCCGGTTGGTCAGCATCAGTCCGACCGTGTCGCCGTGCCGCACCCCGAGCCGGTGCAGCGCGGCGGCCAGCTGCCTGACCCGCCCGGCGTATTCGCCGTAGGTGATCGTTATGGCGCCACCGAGCGTCCGCAGCGCTACGTGCTCGGCGCGCTCGGCCGCGGTGATCTGGAAAGCCTCACACATCGTGCGCGCCTGCAGCGCTCGCGGCCGCGCGTCCGTTGGTACGGCAATCTCGACGACTGCGCCCTCCATCTAGACGGGTACTTTTATCACGCCTCCGGCGCGACGAGCACAACCTTGCCGACGTTCCTGCGCTCGGTGATGAACCTGTGGGCGTCGGGGGCCCGATCGAACGTGAAGGTCTCGGCCACCACGGGCTTGATCGTCCCGTCGCTCAGCATCTCGGTGAGCGGCGCCGTCCAGCGGGCGGCGGACTGGAACTCGTCCCACACGCTGAGCAGGTTCAGCCCGATGACAGTTTTCGATTGCGACATCTGCTTGATCAGGTTGAAGCGGGGCATCCGCAGCGCCGTCTTGGCCGCCGTCAGTAGATCGCGCCGCTCACCCGACACCAGCCCCGAGGCGCCGAAGCACACCAGCTCGACCACCGGCGCGCAACAGGTTGTAGCTGCGCCGGAAACTGGCTCCGCCGATCGCGTCCATCACGAGGTCGAGCTTTGGCACTCCGCGCTCCCACCCGGCTCGTGTGTAGTCGACCGGGTGATCGACTCCGAAGCCTCGGATCGCCTCGTGCTTGGCCGGAGATGCAGTACCCCACACCTCGGCCCCCGCGCGCTTGGCGATCTGTGTGGCTGCGATTCCGACGCCGCCGGCCGCCGCGTGGATCAGGACGCGCTCCCCCGCGTGGAGGTTCCCGGCCCTGATCAGTGCCTCCCACGCGGTCGAGTAACTGATCGGGATCGACGCCCCGGTCTCGAAGCTGAGCTCGTCCGGCAAGCCCACGACGCCGTCCGCCCGCGTCACCGCCCTCTCGGCGTAGCCGCCGAACCGAGTCGGGGCGACGACCCGCTGCCCGATCTCGAGTCCCGAGTCCACCCCCGGCCCGAGCGCGGCCACTGTCCCCGCGACCTCGTAGCCGACAACGCAGGGCGGCTTGGGTGCGTCCGGATACAGGCCCAGACGCGCCATCAGGTCGGCGAAGTTGATGCCGGCTGCATGGACTTCGATCAGCACCTCACCCGGACCGGGGATCGGATCGGGCCGCTGCTGCACGGCCAGCACCTCGGGAGGCCCGTGCCGCGTGATTACGACGGCGCGCATGCGGACAGTGTCACGGTTCGACCGGCCACAAATCCCTCCCCGGCCACGATCTCGTCGATCACACTCTTGGGCACCGGCGCGTCGGTCGTGATGGCCATCGCGGCGAGCGGGCCCTGCTCGCTTCCCTCCTCCTCGGGTTGGCGTCCGACGGCGGCGGACACGATGTTCACGCCGTGACGCCCGAACACCGTCCCGACCCGCCCGATCATCCCGGGGACATCCTGGTAGCGGAACAGCGTTATGTGCTCCTCGAGCTGGACGTCGAAGCGCTGATCCCAGGCCTCGAGCAGGTGCGGTCGGTTGCGACGACCGATCAGTGTGCCGACCACGCGCACTCGGTCCTCTCCGCTGGTCAACGTGACCCTGATCAGGTCGGTGTAGTCGTAGGCGTGCGTGCGCTTGGTCTCGACTCGGTCGATGCCCCGCTCGTCGGCCATCGCGGGCGCGTTGACCTCGTTGACGTCCTCCTCGGTGTGACCGCGCAGCACGCCGAGCAGAACCTGGATCGAGAGCAGGCGCGTATCGCGCTCGCCGATCCGGCCCAGGAACTCGGTCTGCAGCCGGTCGATCGACGAGCCGTTGGCGAGCTCGACGACGATCCGCCCCAGGCAGCGGCACAGCCCGAAGAACGGCCCCACCGCCTCCATGTCCTCCCGCGAAATCGGCGGCACGTTCACAGCGCTCGTGACCACCCCGCCGGTGAGCGCCGCCACCACCTGCTCGGCCGCCTGATAGCCGGCCCGGTCGGTGGCCTCCGCGGTCGAGGCACCGAGGTGGGGAGTGACGATCACGTTGGGGTAGCCAAACAGCGGATGCTCGGTGACGGGCTCGGTGTGGAACACGTCGAGCGCCGCCCCCGCCACCTTGCCCGAGTCGAGCGCGGCCTTCAGGTCCTCGTCGACGACGAGTTGCCCCCGAGCCACGTTGAGCACGCGCACGCCGTCCTTGCATTTGGCCAGCGTCTCGGCGTCGATCCAGCCCTCGGTGTCTGGTGTCCCCGGCAGGTGGACGGTGAGAAAGTCGGCCACGGCGTACACGTCGTCGGATGAGTCGGCCTTCTCGACACCGAGCTCGCGGTAACGCTCGCCGCTCACGTACGGGTCATAGGCGATCACGTTCATCCCGAATCCACGCGCCCGGTGCGCGACGAGCTGGCCGATCCGGCCGAAGCCCAGGATGCCCAGCGTCTTGTCGAACAGCTCGACGCCGGAGAACTTCGAGCGCTCCCACCTACCGCTGGTCAGCGACGCGTGAGCCTGCGGGATGTTGCGCGCCAGCGCCAACAGCAGCGCCATCGTGTGCTCAGCCGCCGTGGTCACGTTCGACTGCGGCGCGTTCGCCACGACGATGCCGCGCTTGGTCGCCGTCGCGACATCGACGTTGTCGACGCCGACACCCGCCCGCCCAACCGCGCGCAGCCGCGTCGCCCTGGACAGTAGGTCGGCATCGAGCTTGGTGGCCGAGCGAATCAGGATCCCTTCGTAGCCGGCGATGTGCTGGGTCAGCTCATCGCGATCCCAATCGGTCCCGAGATCGACCTCGAAATGCTGCTTGAGCAGATCGATGCCCGATGCCCCGATCTTCTCGGCCACCAGGACGCGCGTCATGCGCCGTGCTCCAGCACGTAGTCGACGCACGCCGTGAGCGCACGCACGTCGGCGGGATCGGTGGCCGGGAACATCGCGATGCGCAGCTGATTGCGCCCCAGCTTCCGGTAGGGCTCGACGTCGACGATCCCGTTGGCACGCAGCGTCGCGGCCAGGGCGGCGGCGTCGATCTCATCGTCGAAGTCGATCGTCCCGACGACCAGCGATCGCTTGGCGGCATCGCGCACGAACGGGGTCGCGTGCGGATGCTGCTCGGCCCAGCTGTAGAGGATCGTGGATGACTCGGTCGTGCGCGCGACCATCGCGTCGAGGCCGCCTCGCTCGAGCATCCACTCGAGCTGATCGGCGAGCAGGAAGAGGGTGGCGATCGCCGGCGTGTTGTACGTCTGGTCCTTGCGCGAGTTCTCGAGCGCCGTCCGCAGCGACAGCGATTCGGGAATCCACCGACCGCCCGGCCGCTCCTCGGCGATGGTCTCGAGGCGTTCGATCGCCGCGGGGCTGAGCAGCGCCAGCCAAAGCCCGCCGTCGGAGGCGAACCCCTTCTGCGGGGCAAAGTAGTAAGCGTCGGCCTGACCGACGTCGACCGGCAGGCCGGCTGCCCCGGAGGTGGCGTCGATCAGGACCAGCGCCTGTCCATGCCCGGCCGGACGTACGACGGGAACCATGACGCCGGTCGAGGTCTCGTTGTGCGCCCACGCGAGCACGTCGGCCGCGGGATCGCTCGTCGGCTCGGGGGCGTCTCCGGGGGCGGCTTCGACCACGATCGGATCGCTCAAGAACGGCGCGCCACGAGTGGCGGCGGCAAACTTGGAGCTGAACTCGCCGTAGCTCAGGTGGAGCGCGCGCTCACGCACCAGACAGCTCGTCGCGGCATCCCAGAAGGCCGTCGTCCCCCCGTTGCCGAGCGCGACCTCGTAGCCGTCGGGGAGGGCGAACAGCTCTTCGAGACCAGCGCGGATGCGGCCGACGAGCTGCTTTACCGGTTTCTGGCGGTGGGAGGTTCCCATCACCGTGGCGCCCGCGCCGGTCAGCTTGGCCAGCTGCTCGGGGCGGACCCGCGAGGGGCCTGAGCCGAAGCGGCCGTCGGCCGGCTTCAACTGCGCAGGGATCTTCGCCACGGTCTGGGTCATGTGCTCTGAACGAAGTTAGCGAGCCGCATGTCCGGACGCGCGGGCACGCGTTCGGTACGGCGCTGGGACGGCCGGGGCGCTACTCCTGGAACTCGGTGTCGATCCAGTCCATGTTGGCGCGGAGCTCCTTGCCCACCACCTCAACCTGGTGACCGGCCTGCTCCTCGCGCATGCGCTTGAAGTTCTCCTGGCCCGCGCGGTTCTCGGCGATCCACTCGCGCGCGAAGTCGCCCGACTGGATGTCGGCCAGGGTCTTCTTCATCGCCTCGCGAGTCGGCTCACTGATGATCCGCTTGCCGCGGGTCAGGTCCCCGTACTCGGCCGTGTTGGAGATCGAGTAGCGCATACCGGCGATGCCCTTCTCGTACATCAGGTCGACGATCAGCTTGAGCTCGTGCATGCACTCGAAGTAGGCCAGCCGCGGGTCATAGCCGGCGTCGACCAGCGTCTCGTAGCCGGCGCGGACAAGCTCGGTGACGCCGCCGCACAGCACGGCCTGTTCGCCGAACAGATCGGTCTCGGTCTCGTCCTTGAACGTCGTCTCGATCACGCCGCCACGGGTGCAGCCGATGCCCTTGGCGTAGGCCAGCGCCAGCGGCAGCGCGGTGCCGGTCGCGTCTTGATGGACGGCCACCAGGGCGGGCACGCCCGACCCCTCGACGAACTGGCGCCGGACCAGGTGCCCCGGGCCCTTGGGCGCGACGAGCGCCACATCGACACCGGGCGGCGGGACGATCTGCTCGTAGTGGATCGAGAAGCCGTGGCTGAACAGCAGGAGGTTGCCCGCGGCGATCCCGTCCTTCACGCCCGTCTCCCACACCTGGCCGTGGAGCTCATCGGGGACGAGAATCATCACCACGTCGCCCTCGCTGGCCGCGTCGGCCGGCTCGGCGACCTTCAGCCCGTGCTCGCGCGCCTTGGCCACGCTCGGCGACGACGACCTCAACCCGACGACGACGTCTACGCCGGAGTCCTTGAGGTTGAGCGAGTGCGCGTGGCCCTGGGAGCCGTATCCGATGATGGCGACGGTCTTGCCGTCGAGAAGTGAGAGGTCAGCGTCGTCGTCGTAGAACATGGCGCGCAGGCTACATGGATGCGGTGGCGGGGCGCTCTTGGCCGGCGGAACGCCGGTGCGCCGGGGTGGTTTTGGGGCCGTTTCGAGCCGGCCGGCCGGCCGGGCTGCCGGCGCATTCAGTCCGCTGGTCTCGAGGTGCGAGTCGCTTCGGGACCCGGGTTGCTGGGGAATGGGGTAGGTGAGGACTTTCTCGTGGCGTGATCGCGCGTTCGCCGGGTCGACAAGCGTGCCAAGGTCGCCCGCTCCGGCCGATCGAGGCACATTCCTCGACCTGAGCCCGAGTTTCCGTCCTAGGTGGCCGCGGTGGCGGAGGTTTGCGACATTCCTCGGGCTGCCGCCACGTCGAGCCCGTCGTTCCGAAGCCGGACGCGCCAGCCGCGCCGGGGCGCACGCCGCCTATCCGCCACCGAAGCGCCGCTCCAACGCCCGCACGTTGTCGACATAGCTCTGCGTGTCGGAGAACAGCCCGTGCTGGCGCACGGAGGGCAGACCCTGGTAGTAGCCGGCGGCAGCCAGCGAGGTGTCGCCGCCGGTGGCGTCGAGCAGCGAGCGCAGCAGCAGAACCCCGCCACGGACGTTGTCGAGCGCCGAGGCGGGCCGCAGGTCCCCACCGGCCAGCTCATGCTGGATGTAGTCCCAGGTGCCGGGCAGGATCTGCATCACGCCGCGTGCATCCGAGGACGACACGATCGCGTTGTTGAAGCCGCTCTCCTCCCAGCCAATTGCCTCGGCCAGTGACGGCGGCACGCCGTTGGCGGAGGCGATGTCGCCGATCTCCGACACGCTGACACGCTGGTCGGTCGCGAACGGCGGCCCGCTCGAGTTCCCCTGGGCGCCGGCCCCGACGGGCTGGCTCGACCCGGTAGCAGGCGACGACGAACTCTCGCCGCCCGATAGCGTCAGCTTCGTCCCAGCCGGCAGCAGCCCATTGGGATCGAGTCCGTTGTCCGCGGCCAGCTGCGAGACGCTCTCCCCTGCCTGCTCGGCGATGCCCGACAGCGTGTCACCGGGCTGGACCACGTAATCGCCCCCGGAACTCCCGGACGAACCGGAACTCCCGGACGAACCGGAACCCCCGGACGAACCTGACGCCCCGCCATCCCGCGGCGGGATCATCAGCGTCGAGCCGGTGACGATCTGGGCCCCCGGCGACAGCCCATTGGCCGCGGCCAGTTGGGCGACGCTCAGTCCGTCGGTCGCCGCAATCGAGTCCAGTGACTCACCGGAAGTGACGACATGGGCAAAATCGGCCGAGGCCACCGGGGCCGACGATGAGGAGCACGGCGGTGGCGATGGGAAGGAGAAATCGCAGGCGCATGCCGCGCAGTTTGTGCCCTGCACCCCGTTCCGGGGAAAGCGCTGCAACCCGGCTCGCAACCTGCAAGATCGATGTCAGGCCTCAGGCGCCTGCGACGAGAGATCGCCCGGTAACCGCAATCCCCCGTTTTTCAGGCTAAAAGGCACGCTCAGCTCCGCGATCTTATCCATGACGCGGTCGCGCTCGTCGTCCGACAGACCGGCGATCGCGCCGGCGAACGCCCGTGACAGGTCGAGCGTCTCGTCGATATAGCTCTGCACGCTGTCGTACTCGCGCGGCAGCTCGACCCCCTCCACGATCACGTCGGTGAAGCCAGCTTCGGCCAACATCTCCTCGAGCTGCCCCGGCGCCGCCAGCGCGAACATGCCCGGCCCGGACCTCGTCCGAGTCGGCAGCTCCTCGTTGCCCAGGGCCACCAGCGCGTCGGTCGTGATCGTCGCCCACGGGTTGCGCTCGGGCTGATCCCAGACGGCGAGCGCGATCCGGCCGCCGGGCCGCAGCACCCGCCGGCATTCGTGGAGCGCGGCGGCGGGGTCGAGGGTCAGCATCACCCCCCAGCGACACAGGATCGCGTCGACATCAGCCGTGGGAAGGTCGATCCACTCGAGCTCGAGACGCCGGAATTCCACATTGGTCACGCCCATCTGGCCTGCGCGCTCGCGGGCGATCTCGAGCATCGCGTCGGCGCCGTCGCTGGAGATCAGGAGACCTCCGGGCTCGATCAGTTCGGCGGCGAGAAACCCCGTGTCCCCCGGTCCGGCGGCCAGTTCGAGGACGCGGTAGCCAGGCTGGAGCACCAGATGATCGATGAGCCAGGTCGATACGGCCATGCCGCTGTCACGGACGGCATGGGCCCGCCGCCCCCATCCCGCGGCCGCGGCCTCCCAGCGCTCGCGCATCGCCGCGCGCTGCTCTTCGATGTCTTCCGCTTCGCTCATGCCCTCCGCTCCGCCAGTCGCCGTGTGATCTCACCAAACGCGCCCTCGATCTGCGTGGACAGCCGCTGCTGGAAGATCGTCAGCAGCGCCTCGGAGGCCATCGGCGAAGGCGCTGCACGGCCTGCTCGATCTCGGGCCATCGCTCCGGCGGCATGTCGGCCTGTTCGAACGGCTTCCACACTTCGCGCACGAACAGCAGCACGAACGATCGCGAGACCGAGTCGCAGTGGCGTTCGATCTCCTCCACGATGGCCAGCGCACTCTGCAGCGAGATCCCACGCCGCGCGACCTCCTCGGCCACGGCCAGCAGCGATGGACTCGGCACCTCGTAGGTGTTGTCGCCGAGGGGCACGAGCACACCCAGCTTCTCCGCCCTGGCCAGCACCTCCGGGGCCTCCCCGGGCGTTACCCGGAAGCGCCTGCCGAGCTCGGCACGGGTCAGCTTCTCCGCCCGCTCGCTGCTGGCGGGCGCGCTCAGCGCCTCCTTGAACCTATGCAAGCGCTCGGCCGTTCCCTGGCTGTCCTCGAGCAGGCGCTTGATTGCACCCAGGTTGAAGCCGTCGTCCTGGAGCTCGCGGATGAGGCGCAGCTGTGTGACGTGCTCGGGGCCGTAGTAGCCGACGCGCATGCGAACCTCGGGCGGCGAGAGCAGCCCCCGCGCCTGGTGGGCACGGATGTTGCGCACGGACATGCCCGACTCGGCGGCCAGCTGCTCGATCGTCAGCCGGTTGGGAGAGTCGACAATCACGGCGCGATCATACGAGTCCGGCCAGCTCGCGCCGCAACAGCTTGCCCGACTCGGTGCGGGGCAGATTGCTGACGAAGGCAAACGCCTTGGGCACTTTGAAGGAGGCCATCCGCTCCAGGCAGAACGCGCGCAGCTCGTCGGCGTCGGCGTCGCCGAACTCCGGCCGCAGGACTAGCGCCGCCACCACCGCCTCACCCCATTCACCGTCGGGCCGCGCGAACACTCCGGCATCGGCCACCGCCGGGTGGCCCAGCAGGATCGCCTCGACCTCGGCGGGGGCGACGTTCTCCCCTCCGGTGACGATCGTGTCCGACTTGCGCCCGGAGATCGTCAGCCGGCCTCCGTCGGCCAGCACGCCCAGGTCGCCGGTGTGCAGCCAGCCATCCGCGTCGAGCGCCGCGACGCTCACGTTGGGACCGCGGACGAGAATCTCCCCGTCGTCGGCCACGCGCAGCTCAACTCCGGGCAACGGCCACCCGTTCGTGGCGATCTGCGAACACGCCTCGGTCATGCCGTAGGTCGGCGCCACCGGCACTCCGGCGCGCGCCGCCCTCGCGAGCAGCGGCGGCGGGATGGGCCCGCCGCCCAGCAGAGCCCAGCGCAACGAGGGCGGCTCCCGCAGGCCGGCGTCGAGCAGCCGCGCCAGCATCGTGGGGACAAGGGAAACCAGCGTGATCGCCTGAGCGCGATCGCTGAGCGCGGCGAGGACGGCCTCGGTGTCGAAGCGTTCGTGCAGCACGACGGTCGTCCCGTAGATCGCGCTGCGGACCAGGATCGACAGACCGCCGACGTGCGCGAGGGGCATCGGGCACAGCCATCGCTCGTCGAGGCTCAGGCCGAGCGCCACCGCCGAGCCGAGGGCGCTGGCCAGCCAGTTGTCGTAGGTGAGCGGCACCTCGCGGGGCTCGCCGGTCGTCCCCGACGTGTACATCAGCGCCGCCACGGCATCGCCGTCCAGGGGCACCGGCTCGGGCACGGGACCGGCCCCCGGGCGACCGGGCACGGGTCCGTCGAGGACCCTCGCGGCGCCGCGGCGCCGCCGGGCCTGTTCGCGCTCGCTCAGCCGCAGATCGATCGGAACCGCGACCGATCCGGCCAGGAAGCATCCGTGGACGGCGGCTGCGAAGTCCACTGCCGGGGGCATGGCCAGCCCTACGCGCTCGCCAGTTTGGACCCCCTCCGCCCGTAACCACCCGGCCACGGTCCAGGGCCCGCGCCAGAAGCTCTCGATAGCTCGTCTCCCCCACCGCCATGCGGTCCGGATGCGCGGCGGCGGCCCTGGTCAACCAGTGATCCACCACAGAAACGGTAGTCTCGGCGCGCTGTGTCAGTCGCCTGGGAAACCGCTGCTGAGTACGAGGACATCCGCTACGAGGTGGGCGCCGGCGCCGATCGCGCCATCGCCAAGATCACCATCAACCGGCCGGAGGTTCGCAATGCGTTCCGCCCCGAGACAGTCGTCGAGCTGATCGACGCCTTCACCCGAGCGCGCGAGGATCTCGAGGTCGGCGTGGTGATCCTCACCGGCGAGGGACCAGACGCGTTCTGCAGCGGTGGCGACCAGCGCGTGCGCGGCTCGCGCGGCGGCTATGTCAGCGGCGCCGACCCGGCCCAGGCCGGATCCCACCAGGCCGTGGGTCGCTTCCACATCACCGACCTGCACGTCCAGATCCGGCGCATGCCCAAGCCGGTCGTGGCCATGGTCGCCGGTTACGCGATCGGCGGCGGCCACGTCCTCCATGTCATCTGTGACCTGACGATCGCCGCCGACAACGCGCGCTTCGGGCAGACCGGACCCAAGGTGGGGTCGTTCGACGGCGGCTTCGGCGCCACCGTTCTGTCTCGCCTGATCGGCCCCAAGAAGGCGAAGGAGATCTGGTTCCTGTGCCGCCAGTACGACGGCCACCAGGCGCTCGAGATGGGGCTGGTCAACACGGTGGTCCCGCTCGCCGAGCTCGAGACCGAGACCGTCAACTGGTGTCGCGAGATGCTCGCCCTGTCGCCCTTCGCGCTGCGCCTGCTCAAGGCGAGCTTCAATGCCGACGAGGACGGGCTGTCGGGGCTTCAGCAGCTGGCTCACGACGCCAACCTCCTGTTCTACATGAGCGAGGAGGCACAGGAGGGCCGCAGCGCCTACCTGGAGAAGCGAAAGCCCGACTTCTCGAAATTTCCCCGCCGAGCGTGATGGTCGAGCCGGCGGCGAGCGGGATGCGCATCTGGCTGATGGCGGCCAGGCCGCGCACGCTCCCGGCGGCGGTGGCGCCCGTGCTGGTCGGCACCGCGCTGGCCGGCTTCGTCCACGTGTTTCACCCGCTCAGGTTCATCGCCGCGCTGGTCGGCGCAGTGTTCATCCAGGTCGGGACCAACCTCTCCAACGATTACTCCGATGCCAGGCGCGGGGCTGACACGGAGGATCGCCTGGGACCGGTGCGGGTGACGGCCGGGGGCCTGGTGCCGCCCCGCCAGGTCCTCATCGCCACCTACGTCTCGTTCGGCATCGCCGTGCTGGCCGGCATTTACCTGGTCGCCGTCGCCGGCTGGCAGCTGCTGCTGGTGGGCGCGGCCTCGATCCTTGCCGGCGTGCTCTACACCGGCGGGCCGCGCCCCTACGGCTACGAGGGACTCGGCGAGGCGTTCGTGTTCCTGTTCTTCGGAATCGTCGCCGTGGCCGGCTCGTACTTCGTCCAGGTCAAGCACCTCAACTGGGAGGCCTTCGCCCTCGCCGTGCCCGTCGGGCTGCTCGCCTCGGCGATCCTGGTCGTCAACAACTACCGCGACATCGATACCGATCGGAGGGCCGGCAAGCGTACGCTGGCCGTGAGGATCGGCCGTGAACGCACGAAGGGGCTGTACGCCGCGATCGTCTACGGCGCTTACCTGCTGGCCCCGGTGACATGGCTGTTCGGGCCGCTCAAGGCATGGGTGCTGCTGCCCTGGCTCACCCTGCCGCTGGCCGCCGGGGTGGCCCGCGCGGTCCGCAACCGGACAGATGGGGCCTCGCTGAACCAGGCCCTCGCCCAGACCGGGATGCTGCAGCTCATCTTCTGCGTCCTGCTCTCGGCGGGTCTGCTGCTGAGTCGGTGAACTTCGAGATCGATTTGATTAAGGCGCGCTTGCGCGCGCCCGTGGTATCCGCCCGAGGATCGGTCGCCACGCGCGAGCTCCTCGTGATCCGGCTCGAGACCGGCGACGGGTTCATCGGCGTCGGTGAGGCCGCGCCGCTGGAGAGCTACGACGGCGTGAGCATCGCCGATGTGCGCGCCGCGCTCGAGGACTGTCGCGGGATCCTCACCCACGCCGACGAACAGGACCGCGAGTCGGTGCTGGCGGCGTGCGCCCACGTGGCCGTGCTCCCGCAGGCCATCGCCGGGATCGACATGGCGCTGTGGGACCTCGAGGGCCGTCGCACCGGTCTGCCGGTGTGCGAGCTGCTCGGAACCCGCGCCGCCGACGCCGTGCCGGTGAACGCGACGGTCGCCGCCGCTGATCGCGCCGGTGCGGCTGCGGGAGCCGCCGACGCCGCCGCGGCTGGCTTCACGGCGCTCAAACTGAAGGTCGGCCTCGGCGATGACGCCGGGCGCGTGGCCGCCGTCCGCGCCGCCGCCGGCCCCGATATGGCGATCCGGCTCGACGCCAACGGTGCCTGGTCGGTGACCGAGGCGATCGCGGCGCTACGCGCCCTGGCGCCGGCCGGAATCGAGCTATGCGAGGAGCCGTCCCGCGGTCTGGACGACAACGCCGAGGTCGCGGCCGACGCCGACGTCGCGGTGGCCATCGACGAGTCCTCGGCTCTCCCCGGCGCCCTCGAGGCGCGCTGGTGTGACTCGGTATGCCTGAAGATCACCCGAGCCGGCGGCATCTCGGGGCTGCTCCGGGCCGCCCGCCGCGCGCGCGAGGTCGGCTACCGCGTGTACCTGGCCTCGACCTTCGACGGGCCGCTGGGAATCGCCGCCGCGCTGCACGCCGCCGCCGTCGTCGGACCGGACCGGCCGTGCGGGCTGGCCACGCTGGGCATCTTCGCCGAACGCGAGGACCCGTTGCCACCCCGCGACGGACTGATCGCTGTGCCCCGGGGCGCGGGGCTCGGGGAGGGGCTGACCAGCTGGTACCTCAGACCGGCGCGATGATCGCCGCGGTCGCCTCCGGCGCCTCGAGGTGAACCGCGTGACCGGTGTCGGGGACGAGCGCCAGGTCGGCGTCCGGGATCGCCTTGGCCATCTCGCGGGCGATGCCGGTGAACTTCTCATCCCGCGCGCCCACGATCAGCGTGACCGGGATCTCGAGTTCGCCCAACCGCTCCCACAGCGGCGGCAGCGTCCCGGTGCCCAGTCCGCGCAGCGCGGCCGCCAGCCCGGCCGGCGTGTTGCGGAGGCGGTCCCGATGCACGCTCTCCCTGACGCTGGCCGGTTGGCCGGCCAGCACCGGGGTGGCGTCGGCCCAGCGGCGCGCGAATCGTTCGATCGTCGACCGCTCGACCTCGTGAGGCCAGGCGCTCGTCGGCGGCGCGGCGAGCCTCGCGCTCGGCCGGGTCCGCCAGGCCCGGGCTGGCGCCGATGAGGACCAAGCGCTGCACCCGCTCCCCCAGGGCGAGCGCGACGTGGAGCGCGATCCTCCCCCCCATCGAGTATCCAGACCAGGGTGAACCGATCGACCGGCAGCTCCGCCACGTCGTCGATCACTGCCTCGAGCGACACCGGGCGCACGTCCGAGGCCGCGCCGTGCCCCCGGATGTCGGGCGCCAGCGCTCGGTAGCGTTCCGCCAGCGCTCCCTGGACCCGGTCCCAGCTGGCCCCGGTGTGGGTGAAGCCATGGAGCAGTACGAGCGATTCCGCCATTCCCGACAGATCATGACCAGCACCGACACCTACATGCTGCTCCGCGCCTTCTGCGACGAACTGGCGCGCTGCGGCCTGCGCCACGCGTGCACGTCGCCCGGCTCGCGTTCGACGCCGATCGTGCTCTCGCTGGTGCGCAACGCCCGCATCGACTGCTTCTCGCACATCGACGAGCGCTCGTCGGGGTTCTTCGCCCTCGGCGCCGCCAAGGCGTCGGGGCGCCCGGTGGCCATCACGTGTACCTCGGGCACCGCGGCCGCCAACCTGGCCCCGGCGGTGATCGAGGCCCACGAGGCGCGGGTGCCGTTGATCGTCCTCACCTCGGACCGCCCGCCCGAGCTCCGTGACGTCGGAGCCGGGCAGACGATCGATCAGATCAAGCTCTACGGCGGCGCGGCGAAATGGTTCGTCGAGGTCGGCGTTCACGACGCGACGGTCGAGCGCCTGCGCTGGATCCGAACGCTGGCCTGCCGCGCCTACTGGACCGCGCTGGGCGGCCGCCCCGGACCTGTTCACCTCAACTTCCCGCTGCGCGAGCCGCTGGTGCTGGCCGAACCCCTGCCCGAGGACACCACCGGCCGAGGCGGCGACCGTCCCTACGTGGTCAGCGACGCGCCTTCCCCCGCGGCGCCGGCGAGTGGATCGCATCCGTTCGGGCGCGTGCTGATCGTCGCCGGTCGCGACGAGCGCGACCCAAGCCGGGGCGAGCAACTCGCGGGCTTCGCGGCGCGGGCCGGCATCCCCCTGCTCGCCGATCCGCTGTCGGGCGCACGTCGGGGCCCGGCGGCGATCGCACACTACGACCACCTGCTACGCGACCCGGCCTTCGCGGCCGCCCAGCGGCCACAGTTCGTCCTGCGCACGGGCGATCTGCCCACGTCCAAGCCGCTTCGGGCATGGCTGGCCGGGCTCGATGCGGCCCAGATCGCCTTTGACCCCGACGACGCCTGGCAGGACCCCGACGCCGTCGTCGGCCTCCGGGTTCACGCACCCTACGGGGCGCTGGTCGACGGCCTGAGCGAAGCCGACGTGCAGCCCGGGCCGCCGGAATGGCTGGCCGCGTGGCGCGCCGCCGACGACGCCGCGGCCGGTGCGATCGAGGGGACACTCGGGGAATCGCTGTCCGAGCCGCTGGTCGCTCGGCGCCTGGGCCAATGGCTGCCCCGCGAGGCGATCCTGTTCGCTGCCTCCTCGATGCCGATTCGCGACGTCGAGTCGTTCTTCCCCACCCGCACCGACGCCCCGCGGGTGCTGTCCAACCGCGGCGCCAACGGGATCGACGGCACCGTCTCGAGCGCCTTCGGCGCCGCCGCGGCGGCCGGCGGCCCGGTGGCGGCGCTGGTCGGGGACGTCGCGCTGGCCTACGACATCGGTGGCCTGCTCGCCGCCTCGCGGCTCGGCCTGTCGCTGACCATCGTGCTGCTCAACAACGACGGGGGCGGGATCTTCCATTTCCTCCCCGTGTCCGGCGAAGACGACGCGTTCGAGGAGCATGTGGCGACACCGCACGGCCTCGAGTTCGCGAGGGCCGCGGCGCTTTACGGGCTGGGCTACGAGCGCCCGACCGATGCGGGTGCGCTGCGCGAGGCGGTCCTGCGATCGGTGACCGGCGGGGGCACCAGCATCATCGAGATCCGCAGCGATCGAGAGGAGAACCTGGCCCTGCACCGGCGCGTGGCGCAGGCCGTCGACCAGGCGCTGCGCTCAGCCGGCTGAAAGGGCTCGCGCCGCCGCCAGCAGGAAGGTCCCCGCCGGACCACCCACGCGTGCCGCGGCATTGGCGAAAGTCGCCCGCGCCGCCCGGACCGAGGCGGCGTCGGCGGCGACGGCCAGCTGGGCCAGGGCCTGTCTCAGCTGGCTGGCAGCGCCGGCGCTGATCAGTCCCTGGGCGCGCAGCGCCCCGACCACAGCACCGCCATCCGCCGCGGTGACCGGTGAGGGTGCTGTGCTCAGCGCCTGCGGGACCGGCTTGGACACGCTGGCCAGGAGGTCGAAGCGGTTGCCCGGCGTACGCGCCAGGTCGGACTTCAGCTCGCTGGCGAACTTGGCCGGGGTCGCATTCCGACCCAGTTCCCTCTGCACGTCGGCGGGGAAGCTGCGCAGCTGCCTGATGACGCGGATGATCAGCAGCATCCGCGCCCGGGTCATGGGACCGGCCAGGCCCTGGGACTGCAGCCGCGTGGCTAGCGTGATGGCCACGGCCCGCTCGGCACGCAAGGCGTCCCCCAGCTGAACCGTGAGGATGCTCACCGCCGCCTGCTGGAGCGACATGGAGCTGGCGTCCTCTTGGCGCAGCGCGGTGCCGTAGCGATTGTTGGTGGCGATCAGGGCGCCCAGGACCGCGTTGGTCCGATCGATGGCATCGATCATCGAGAAGTACAGCGGGCGGTCCTGTGCGCAGTCCTGCGCGGCCTGAGTCGCGTACCGACCGCTGACCGGTGTACACCCGGGCAGCCTGGCTGGCGCCACCGCCCCAGGCACGGCCACCCGACCGGTCGCTCGGTCGGGTGGATCAGCTTTCCACAGCTCGAACAACCTGCCCCACCTCTGTCGGGCACGGCCCCAGAGCGCGATTTCGGCGCCCGCCGCGGCCGCGCCGGCAATCGGAGCCACGGCTTCAGCCGCCGGCAAGACGAAGGTGGTCACGTGCTCCGAGACGTAATGGAGACCCGTCGGGCCGATCCAGTTCTGGTTCTCCTTCAGCCCCTCCTCGAGCTCCTTGTAGAGCTCCTTCCATTCCTTCTCGGTGAACTGGTTGGTGCACGGCTGACCACTGGCCGGCAGCGTCCCCTTGGAGTCGCGGCACCACTTGATGAACACGTCCTTGGACGCCTCGTTGTCCTTGGTGTCGGTAACCGTTACGCGGTAGGACACCTCGCCGAAGCAGGCCTCTCGGCGGCTCGGGCACTTGAGGGTCACCCTGAGATTGGGACCGTTGCTCTTGGCGGAGACGCTGGCCGCCCCGGGCGCCTCGGTGCGCTTCCAGCGGTACTTGTACTTACTCCGCGGCGGGCAGCCACCCTTGGGGACGGCGTCGAAGCTGAGCGCTGGGGGGCTGAAGCCGTACGCGGCCTGGGGACTCGGCTTGGCGTCCACCGTCAGCTTCGGACAGCACTGCTGGCCCGAGCCCGTGGCTGCCGCGCCGGCAAACTGATCGGTGGGCGGCGCGGCGCCGTCCATGGCCGCACCCGTAATCGAGCAGGAGCCGGACAGCTGGCCCGAGAAGGTGTGGGTCTGCGGTCCCTGCCAACCCTCGAGCACGCTGTTCGTGCCGCTGAAGGTGACGGTTTGGCCGTCGCTGCTGGCCCGAGCGTACGGCGCCGTCAGCGGAGCGCTTGGACCGTCGGCCCAGTCCTGGTTGGTGTTCGAGTTCTGATCGAACGGTGGGATCGCCGTGGGCTTGTCGAACTGGCAGTTGGAAGGCCCCGAGACGCTGGCGTCGGTGATCAGCGGCGTCATGCTGAGCTCGAGGCTGCTGACCGACCAGCCGCCCTTGCTCGGCGTCAGGTCCAGAGTCCCGCTGTCGATTCCCTTGGGGTCGGCCACCACCTTCCACGTCCAGGTGCAGGTCCCGTTGGTGGCGGTCTGCGTGTAGGGCGTGAAGCTGACACTGGGCCCGGCCGCCTTGTCCAGACAATCGCTGTTGGCGCGGTTTCCGCACAGTTGGTAGATGACCAGCGCCGGGGCATCCGAACCACCGGTATCGCCCACCGCGCCGCGCTTGAACGTGCCGGGCTGGCGGAAGCGGACGTTCGAGAACGTCAGCGTGCGCTTGAAGCCCGAGTACTGCCACTCCCCCTCAGTCCACGACGAGTACTTGCCGACATCGGTCAAGGTCCCGCTCAGCAGATCAGGCGGACTCGGGGACGCCGCGGCCGGGGCGGCGACCAGCACGCTGGCGAACACGGCCAGGAGCAAGCCCAGGCACAAATGGCCCCACAGCGGCTGCCGGATCGATCCCCGTCGCGGCACAGCCGGCCCATCGTACCCGGTGCGGCGTGGCAGTCGCAACGCCGCTCCGCTACATGTGTCTAATCCGCCAGGACCGGGAGCATGGCCTGCAGCTTGACCTCGGTCTCGGCCAGCTCGGCGGCCGGATCCGAGCCGCGGACGATCCCGCCGCCGGCGTAGCAGTGAGCCAGCGGGCCGCGGAGCAGGGCACAGCGAAGAGCCACGCAGAACTCACCGTCGCCGGCAGCGTCGACCCAGCCCACCGGCCCGGCATACCAACCGCGGTCAAGTCCCTCCAGAGCCGGGATCATCGCCTGGGCCGATGCGGCTGGCTCACCGCCCACGGCGGGGGTCGGATGCAGCAGCCCTGCCAGCTCGATGGCATCGATCGGCGAGGCGAGCTGGGCGCGAATCGCGGCGCCCAGGTGCTGGATGTTGGCGACGCGGACCAGCGATGGTTCGGGGGCGGCCGTCACCCACACCGAGTGCGGGCGCAGCACGCGGACGATTCGCCGGGAGACGATCGCGTTCTCGTGGCGGTCCTTGTCGCTGTGCAGAAGCTGCTCGCCGAGGTGATCGTCAACTGCGGGATCGGCGCTACGTCGCGTCGAGCCGGCCAGCGCGACGGTGCTGGCCCGCTGGCCCTCGCGCCGGACGAGCAGCTCGGGGCTGGCGGCCATGAACGTGGCATCTGCCCGCCCAACGGCGAACACGTAGCACGAGGGGAAGGCTTCGCGCAGGAGACCCAGCACTGCGGATGGGTCGTGCGCGACGGGAGCGTGGACCTCGACCTCTCGCGCCAGGACGACCTTCTCGACCTCGCCGGCGACGATCCGCTCGACCGCGCGCGCGACCGCCTCCTCGTAGTGCGAGGGAGGCATCGTGCTGACCACCTCGTAGTCACCGACCGGCGCCGGGTCGAGCAGCGGCAGCGGCGCCTCGCGCAGCTCATCCAACCTCGCGTCGACCCTCGTGCTCAGCTCCGCTGCAGTGTCATCGGGATGAACTTCGAGGTTGACCGTGATCCAGCAGCGGCTGCCGCGCCGGGCGATCGCGACCTCGGGCACGATCAGCGAGGCGGGCGCAAATCCCTGCCACGCGGGTGAGGCTGCACCGTCGGGAGCGAATGCCAACCCACCCACGGCGACCAGACCCGATCCGGGCGGCCCCTCGGCGGGATCGGCCAGCGCGCCGCGCCGCCAGGTCGCGCCAGTGGCGCGCGAGTTCGGCGAACCGGCCGTCGCCGGCGCCCCGGAGCTCCCGCACCGAGCCGAGGGCGGCCAACGCCCACCCGTCGCGGTCGGGTTGCTCGAGACAGAACCACGGCTCATCGGCTCGTCGCGAGCTGGCCGCGATGGCGCTCGGGTCGCCCGCCCGTGGCGAGATCCCGGTGACGCTGGCGAGCGTTGCCTGGCCGCTCGTTCGCGCCCTCGCCAGCGCGTCGCGCAGCCGTTCCAGCAGGCGTCGGTGGGTGTCGGCGTCGAGCCAGTCCGCCGCCGGGGCAATCCCTATCGCGGCGCTAATCATCTACTTCGTCGAACCGGGGCCGGCCATCGGCGCCTACGTCTCGCCCCGGCCGCGGGAGATCGCGATCTCGCCGGTGCGCGCCATCTCGATCAGCCCGAACGGCCGCACGAGCCGCTCGAACGCGTCCACCTTGTCGCAGGTCCCGGTGACCTCGACCACGACCGAGCGCTTGGTCACGTCGACGACCTTGGCGCGGAAGATCTCGCAGATCTGCATGACCTCGGCGCGGGCTCGCGCCGTCGGCGGAGACCTTGAACAGCGCCAGCTCGCGCGCCAGCGTCTCCTCGGGCTCGAGGTCGCGGATCTTCAGGACGTTGACCAGCTTGTGCAGCTGCTTGGTGACCTGATCGATCGGATGGACCGCCCCGTCGAGCGTCAGCGTGATCCGCGACACCGTCTCGTCGTCGGTGGGGCCGACCGCGAGCGTGTCGATGTTGAACCCGCGCCGCGCGAACAGCCCGGCGATCCGGGTCAGGACGCCCGGCTTGTTCTCGACCAGGATCGAGAGGATGTGCTTGCGCCCGGTCCGCAGACCGGCCACGGCCTCGAGCTCGTCGAGCGACAGGATTTCCTTGGTGCCCGGCTCGCCCATGCGCTCAGCCCACCATGTCGCGCGCGGGCTGGCCCGGCCGGGATCATCGGATACGTGTTCTCCTCGCGCGTGACGCGGACGTCGACCAGCACCGGACCGTCGGTGGCGATCGCCTCCTGCATGTCGCTGACCAGCGTGCGTCTTGTCCTCGAACCGCATCCCGGTGGCGCCGTAGGCCTCGGCGAGCTTGACGAAGTCCGGCCACTGGCCCATCTCGACCTGGCTGTAGCGCTTGTCCCAGAACAGCTCCTGCCACTGGCGGACCATGCCCAGGTAGCCGTTGTTCATGATGAACACCTTGATCGCGATGCCCTCCTGGGCGCAGGTCGCGAGCTCCTGCATGTTCATCTGCACCGAGCCGTCGCCGGCGATGCAGACGACCGTCTCGTCGGGGCAGCCGACCTTGGCGCCCATCGCCGCCGGCAGGCCGAAGCCCATCGTGCCCAGGCCGCCGGAGTTGATCCAGCGGCGCGGGCCTGGAGAAGTGGAAGTACTGCGCCGCCCACATCTGGTGCTGGCCGACGTCGCTGGTCGACGATCGCGTCGCCCCCGGTCGCCTCGTACAGCGCCTGGACCATGAACTGGGGCTTGATCTCGGCGTCCTTGGAGTCCGTCGTAGCGCGAGCGGATGGCGCTCCTGCCAGGAGTCGGATGCGCGACCACCACTCCTCGAGCCGGCCGGCATCGGCGCTCGAGCGCGCGGTACTCCGCGGTCAGCCGCGGCAGGATGTTCTTGGCGTCGCCGACGATCGGGATGTGCGCCGGGACGTTCTTCGAGATCTCGGCCGGGTCGATGTCGATGTGGATGAACTTGGCGCGCGGCGCGAACTCCGACAGCTTGCCGGTGATCCGATCGTCGAAGCGGGCGCCGATGGCGACGATCAGGTCGGCCTCGTCCATCGCGTAGTTGGCGGCCCGGGTGCCGTGCATCCCGAGCATCCCCAGCCACTGGTCGTGCGGCGCCGGGAAGCCGCCCAGCCCCATCACCGTGCAGGTGACCGGGAACCGGTCGGCGGTCGCCAGCTCGGTCAGCTCCGCCGCCGCGTTGGCGCTGACCACGCCGCCGCCGGCGTAGATCACCGGCCGGCGCGCGTTGGCCAGGGCCTTGGCGGCGAGGCGGATCTGCTTCTGGTTGCCGTCGGTGGTCGGCTGGTAGCCGGGCAGGTGGACGTCGGTGACCGGCTCGTAGGGGATGTCGCGCGCGGCTGAGGTCCTGCGGGATGTCGACCACGACCGGGCCGGGCCGTCCGGTGCGCGCGATGTGGAACGCCTCGTGGATCGAGCGCGGGAGCTCGAGCGGGTGCTGGATCATGAAGCTGTGCTTGACGATCGGCATCGTGATGCCGATCGTGTCCGCCTCCTGGAACCCGTCGGTCCCGAGCAGCTCCGTGCGCACCTGCCCGGTGAGGAACACGACCGGGACGGAGTCCATCATCGCGTCGCAGATCGGCGTCACCAGGTTGGTCGCGCCCGGGCCGCTGGTCCCGAGCGACACGCCGACCTTGCCGGTCGCCTTGGCGTAGCCCTCGGCGGCGTGACCGCCGCCCGCCTCGTGGCGGACGAGGATGTGGCGGATGCCGGCGTCGTAGAAGGCGTCGTAGGTCGGGAGGTTCGCGCCGCCGGGAAGCCCGAATACGACGTCGACACCCTCCGCCTTCAGGCATTCCATCAATGCGTCGACTGCACGCATATGCGCTTTCCTCCTTTCGCCTAACTCGGCATCTGAGCGCACGCGAAGACCGCGCGCGGCGGGAAAGGTCAGTCTACCAGCGGCGATTCGCCGATCTCAGGCCGCGCGGTCCGGCGCGCGACGGCCTCGCGCTCGCGCAACGCGGCCTCGGAGGCCAGCGCCACGTCGGGGAATTCGAGCTCGGTGCCGCAGCGTCGTGCACAGGGCGTCGTGCAGCTTCAGGATCCGCCCGCAGCCAGGACACTCCGCCGCAGCTCACGGTTCTCCCAGCGGTACAGCAGCGCGGTCAGCAACCCGAAGAACGGGATCACGGCCGAGATCAGAAACCAGAGAAAGAAGGAGCTGCCCTTGATCTTCCCCACGATGCCCCCAGCGAGCCCGAAGAAGAAAAGAACTACGAGCAGACCAAGGCCGTCCATCGGCCCCTCCCTACCAGAACAGCGTCTTCAGGGCCCAGAGGATCGCGACTACCACGACGACGGCAAGGAGGGTCCAGAAGATCGCCTTGACGACGCCGATGACGACCCAGATCCCCAACGCCACGGCCGCCACCAGCACTAGGCCGGCGATTGCCTTGCGAAGGATCGGGGTGCGCTCCGGTCGGGCTTCCAGTTCATTGCTTGACATAGATACAGCGTACCGCGCCGGCCTACAAACCAAATGGGGGTGTCGCGGCGGGCTCAGGATTCGACCCGGCCCGGGCGCCCGACCGCCGGGCGCGCCCGGGCCGCGTCAGTCGAAAACGCGCTTGAGGTGCTCGAACCGGTTCACCGGATCGGTGGCCCGGCTCTCCAGCCGCAACCGGGCCAGTCGATAGCGGCGGACGGCGGTTGAGGCGGCCGGACCCGAAGCGCGCCGGGGATCAGCGACCAGCAACAGCTTGGAGGATATGGTTGGGCGGGGCATGGCGAGAATGATCCCGGTCCTGGCTAAAGGCCGCATTGGCCCTGGGTACAAAGTTCCTGAACGTGGCCTTGGCCTCAGGGTGCCGGCAGCGATACGGGAGCCCCGGCCTGGACCCGCGTCTTAGAGACGAGCGCGGCCACAGTGAGTGCCTGGCGGGCCGGCGCCTTCAACCTCCGGGCCAGCCGCCACCGCGCGCCCGAGAACGCGAGGTTGGCCACGGTGGCGAACCCGGACTCGTCGGCCCGGAGCGCCAGCAGCAGATGGGCGATGCGGTCACTGGCCGGCAGGTCGCGGGTCGGTCGCCTTCACGCAGTAGCAGTAGACGCGCCGGCCCCTGCGCGTGACCAGTACGGCGCCGGCCTCGCCGAGCAGCCATTCACCGAGGGCCCCGCGCTCGAGCACGAGCGCGGTGGCGCCATGCAGCTCGCGCGCGTCGTGATCGACCAGATCGCCGAGCAAGCCGACCGCGACGCGTTCGGACTCCGTCTGCGCCGAGCGCCGCGGCGTCGAGCACGTTGGCCCCGCGTGCCGCGTACAGCTCGGGGATGATCCAGGCGTGGGCGAGCAGGATCAGCGATACCGGCAGGGTGATCGGGTTGAGCACGGCGAGCACGGCCGCCACCGCGACCAGCGGGATCGTGTGCGCAACCGTCGTCACCGTCCACAGCTGTGCGCTCCGCCTGAGCGTGGCTTCGCTGACCCGCGGGCGCCAGTAGACGCTGGCGAGCTCGGGGAGCGCATCGGCCGGGGCGGCGGCCGACGGTGGTGCCGAGACAGCGCTCATCGCAGCCCGCTCATCGGAGCCGATCAGCCCCCGGCGATTGGCCGGCGGAGAATAACCAGCGGCGCATCGACCGGCAGCTCGCGCACCTGCTCGGCATGGCCTTCACCGCGCGAGACGACGGCGTAATAGCCGCACTCGAGCCCATCCTGCAGCGCGCTGGTGGCCCTGGCCACGCTTGCGTCGTCGTCGGCCGTCCACTCGGCGAGCGTCGTGTGACCGGTCCTGTCCATCCTGACGAGTCGGGACATGCTGGCCTCCTCCTGAACTTGGGCCATCCATCGTACGCCCGCCCGGTCGTCGCCGTGGTCGAGTGCGTTCACCGCTCAACCCAGCCGTGCACGCGGACGACGGATGCGATAGGAAGTCGTTCACGGACGCCGGGGAGCTTCGGAACTATTTCGTGACGGATAAGCCGGGAACAAGGGAACGTTTTGCGTCTTGCGCACGTCTTTGTCATTCAAGTTGTCGATCACGTGGACTCCCCGGCCGGTCGTGGCCGCGCTTGCTGCGGTGACGGTTCCGGCACCGCTGCTTGTCGGCCATCACCATCACCCCAAGCACCACCCTGCGCCACCGGTCAAGGCCCAGCCCGCCCCGCCCAAGAAGCCACCGGCCACGCACGCCAAGCACCATCACCGGCTCGCGGGGCTCACCGGCAAGAAGCCGAGCCTCGTCCTGCAGGTCAGCACGGGCTCGCAGGCCAGCGGGGCCGCGGATAAGGCGCCGGCGGCGCACGCGGCCGGCGATCCGAGCGACTCCATCGTCGACTACAAGTTCGAGCCGGCGTCGATCACCGTCCATGTCGGCGACACGATCACCTGGACGAACAATGGTCAGCAGCCGCACACGGCCACTGCCAACAACGGCTCCTTCAACACCGGGACGATCAAGCCGGGCTCCAGCGGTTCACACACGTTCACGCAGGCCGGCACGTTCGCCTACATCTGCTCGAT
This sequence comes from uncultured Solirubrobacterales bacterium, assembly GCA_963737535.1. Lineage (GTDB taxonomy): Bacteria > Actinomycetota > Thermoleophilia > Solirubrobacterales > Solirubrobacteraceae > Palsa-465. Next base: position 18,748 of record CAVTTU010000024.1, on the reverse strand, counting down.
CCACCCGTTCATGCACGGTACTGTCGTCGTGGTGGCGAACTCGGGCGGCGGGTCGGGCTCGAACAGTGGCGGCTCGGGCGGTGGCGGCTCGGGCGGTGGCGGCTCGGGCGGTGGCGGCTCGGGCGGCGGCGGCTCGGGCGGCGGTGGCGGTGGCGGCTCGAGCAACCCGACGGGCTCCAGCTCGAACAGCACCCCGTCAAGCTCGGGCGGCTCGACGTCTTCGAACACCGGGTCGAGCACGTCGAGCGCCACGCTGCCCAACACCGGACTCGATCTCACCGCCGCCGTCCTCATCGCTCTGGGGATGATCGGAGGCGGCGTGATGATCCGCCGCCGCGTGCGTCAGTCTTAGGCTCGCGAGCTCAGATTCCCCGCCCATGAACGTGACCGCAGTCGTAGCTGCGCGTCCCAACTTCGTGAAGATGGCCCCGGTCGTGCACGCGCTGCGCGATGGGGAGGGCGTGGCCATGCGCATCCTCCACACCGGGCAGCACTACGACCCTGCGCTGTCGCAGTCGTTTCTGGAGCAGCTCGGGATGCCGAGTCCGGACGCGAACCTGGAGGTCGGCTCGGGGTCGCACGCCGAGCAGACGGCTGGCGTGCTGATCGGCGTCGAGGGCGACCTCGAGGCGCACCGCCCCGCTGCGATCGTCGTCGCCGGTGACGTGAACTCGACCATGGCCGCCTCGCTGGCCGCGGTCAAACTCGGCGTCCCGGTGGTCCACGTGGAATCGGGGCTCCGCTCGGGCGACTGGACGATGCCCGAAGAGGTGAACCGGATCGTGACCGACCGCGTGGCCGACCTGCGGCTGTGCACCTCGGCCGATGCCGTTGAGAATCTCGCCACCGAGGGCATCGAGGGCGACGCCGTCGCGCTGGTCGGCAACACCATGATCGATTCGCTGTGGCGGCTGGCCGATGCCGCCGAGGCCGGCGAACCGCTCCGGCGGCTCGGGCTCGAGCGTCGGGACTACGTGCTCGTCACCCTCCACCGGCCGTCGCTGGTCGATGACCCCGAGCGGCTGACGGCCGTGCTCGAGGTGCTGGCCCAGCTGTCGCGGCGGCTACCGGTGGTCTTTCCCATGCATCCGCGAACGCGCGACCGCGCCCGCTCGGCCGGTGTCCGGATGCCCGATGCCGTCAGGGTGTTCGAGCCGCTTGGATACCTCGATTTCCTCGCCCTTGAACGGTGGGCCCGGTTGGTCATCACCGACTCCGGCGGCGTGCAGGAGGAGACCAGTGCGCTGGGAGTCCCCTGCCTGACCTACCGGACCACGACCGAGCGTCCGGTGACGATCGAGCTCGGAACCAACCGGTTGATCGGTGTCGAGCCCGCCTCGCTCGCCGCCGCCTGCCAGGAGGAGCTGGCTCGCGGACGCGACTTCATCCCGGCGAGGATCCCCCTGTGGGACGGGCACGCCGGCGAGCGCGCAGCCCGCGCGATCGCGGCACTGATCAGCCCTGGAGCTTCTCGCGGATCAGCTTCGTGACCTCGCCGCCGTCGGCGCGGCCCTTGGTCTCGCGCATCACGAACCCCACCAGCGGTCCCACCGCCTTCATGTTCCCGTCGCGGACCTGCTCGGCGGCCGCCGGATCGGAGGCAATCGCGCGATCGACGATCTCCGACAGCCCGGCGCTGAGCGCGCCGAGCCCCTCGCGCTCGACGATCTCATGCGGGTCACCGCCGTTGTCGACCAGCTGGGTCAACACCTCGCGCGCGGCGTCGCGGCTCACGTGTTTGGCGGCCACCATCCCAGCCAGTGCGGCCAGGCTCTCGGGCGTCACGCGGCTGTCGGCGGGGTCGGCGGCCGATCCAATCCGCTCGACTAGTTGCGGGATCCAGTTGGCGATCTCCACCGGCCCGGCGCCGTCGCCGGCGGCCACAGCACGCTCGAAGTAGTTGCCCAACTCGGCCCGGAACGCCAGCTCGTGGGCCCGGTCGTGGCCCAGCCCGAACTCCGACTCGAAGCGCTGAGCGCGCTCCGCCGGCAGCTCGGGGATGGTCGCGAGCGCGGCCGCGAGCATCTGCTCGGTCGGCACCAGCGGCACCAGATCGGGCTCGGGGAGGTAGCGATAGTCGTGAGCCTCCTCCTTTGAGCGCAGCGCCGTCAGCTGTCCCGAGGCAGGATCGAAGTGCAAGGTCTCCTGAACGACCGGCTCGCCGCCGCGCAGGAGCGCGATCTGGCGTTCGATCTCGGCCCGAATGCCGCGCTCGAGAAAGCGGAACGAGTTCATGTTCTTGAGCTCGGTCTTGGTTCCCAGCTCGTGGCTACCGGCCGGGCGCACGGAGACATTGGCGTCGCAGCGCAGCGAGCCCTCCTCCATGTTTACGTCGGAGACGCCGAGCTGGCGCAGCGTCTCGCGCAGCAGGATCAGCCATTCGCGTGCCTGCTCGGGCGAGCGGAAGTCGGGCTCGGTGACGATCTCGACCAGCGGCGTCCCGCCACGATTGAAGTCGACGATGCTGCGGTCGGCGCCGTGAATCCGCCCGCTCTCGCTGACGTGCTCGAGTTTGGCGGCGTCCTCCTCGAGGTGGACGCGATGGATCCGCACGTCGCCGAGCAGTCCGCCCCGGCACAGCGGCACGTCGTACTGGGAGATCTGGTAGCCCTTGGGCAGGTCGGGATAGAAGTAGTTCTTGCGGTGAAACAGCGAGCGCGGCGCGATATCGCAGCCGAGGGCCAGGCCGATCATCAGCGCGTACTGGACGGCCTGCTCGTTGACGACCGGCAGGGTGCCGGGCAGGCCGAGACACACCGGGCACGTGTGGACGTTGCGGGGGTCGCCGAACGACAGCGCGCACCCGCAGAACATCTTGGTCTTCGTCTTCAGCTGGACATGGATCTCCAACCCGATGACCGGCTCGTACTCCGTCGCCGCGCTCACCGACGCGCCTCGCTGGCGTCGAAGCCGATCGCCTGCTCCAGCGCGTAGGCGGCATCGAGCAGCTGGCTCTCGCTGAAGGCCGGGCCGGCGAGCTGGAAGCCCACGGGCAACCCCTCGCTGAGACCGCAGGGGATCGAGATCGCCGGGATCCCTGCCAGCGGCATCGGCACGGTGCAGAAGTCGTTCAGGTACATGGCCAGGGGGTCGTCGGTCTTGGCCCCAAGCTCGAATGCTGTCCACGGGCTGGTCGGAGTGACGACGAAATCGAACCTGTCGAAAGCCATCCTGAAGTCCTCGGCGATCTTCGTCCGCACCTTCTGGGCGGTGCCGTAGTAGGCGTCGTAGTAGCCGCTCGACAGCGCGTAGGTCCCGAGCATGATCCGGCGCTTGACCTCGGCCCCGAAGCCGGCGGCTCGGGTGCGGCTGTACATCGTGGTCAGGTCCGATGTTCCGTCGACCCGCAACCCGTAACGCACACCGTCGAAGCGGGCGAGATTGGCCGATGCCTCGGCCGGCGCGATCAGGTAGTAGGCCGACAGCGCGTGCGGGGCATGCGGCAGCCGGCAGGGCTCGATCGAGGCGCCGAGCCCCTCGGCCAGCTTGAGGGTGGCCTCGAAGCGCTCGCGCACGCCCGGCTGGACCCCGCCGCCCTCCCCCGTCAGTTCCTCGGGCACGCCGAGGCGGATGCCCTTGAGCGTCTCGGCGCTGGGCACAGCGATCTCGCCGGGGAACTCGAGCGAGGTCGAGTCGCACGGGTCACGCCCGACCATGTGTCGCAGCAGCAGGGCGGCGTCGGTGACATCGCGCGTCAGCGGACCAGCCTGATCCAGCGACGAGGCAAAGGCGATCATTCCGTAGCGGGAGCAGGCGCCGTACGTGGGCTTCATCCCCACGATCCCGCACAGTGCCGCGGGCTGGCGAATCGAACCGCCGGTGTCGGTTCCGATCGCCCACGGCGCCAGTCCGGCGGCGACGGCCGCGGCGCTGCCGCCTGAAGATCCGCCGGGAACGCGGCCCCGATCCCAGGGGTTCAGCACCGGTCCGTATCCCGAGTTCTCGTTCGAGGATCCCATCGCGAACTCGTCCTGGTTGGTCTTACCGAGCAGCGGCGCGCCGGCGTCCGCGAGCCGCGCCACCACCGTGGCGGTGTACGGAGGTCGGTAGCCCTCAAGAATCCTCGACCCGGCCTGGCTCGGTACCCCCTCGGTGCAGAACAGATCCTTGACCGCGAGCGGGACGCCGCCGAGGGGGCGGTCGACCGGCCGGGCGGCCTCCGGAGGCCCGTCGGCCACCCAGGTGAAGGCGTTCAGCTGGTCGGCAGCGGCGCGCTCGCGGTACGCCTCGAAGAGCTCGCTCGGGTCGAGCGCGCCGGCACGGACCTGCTCGGCTGCCGCGGCAGCCGTGAGCTCGAGTAGCTCGCTCATTCGGCCGGCCCTGGGCTTGGTACGCCGAAGCCATCGTCGACCGGCTCCGGCGCCGACCGCAGCGCGACCTCGACGGGAAGTGATGGCCGTGGACGATCGACACGCAGCGCATTGACGACGTCGACGACGTGCGACGTGGGCGGAACGCCCATCGAGATCGAGCTCGCGGATCTTCTCGATGTGGTCGAGCACGTGAGACAGCTCGGCGGCCATTCGCTCAACCTCCTCGTCGTTGAGCTCAAGGCGCGCGAGCCGGGCGACGTGGAGAACCTGATCGCGATCGAGCATGCGGGTCTTGATTCTAGGAAGGGCTCGGGCCGCTCAGGTGAATGGTCTCGATGTCCGCCGGCTCATCGCCGGCGGCGATGCCCTCCTTGCGCATCGACAGATACGCCCCGCAGACCAGCAGGCAGGCGCTGGCCAGGCCCAGATAGGCGCCCGGCTGCGCCTGGACGACCGAGTCTGACCCGGGCACGTTGATGAGCACCCGGTAGATGAGCGCCAGCGCCGTCACAGCACCCAGCACCGTGACGATCACACTGAACGCCGCGGGAAGCGCCGGGGCGCGCCGGGTGGCCTGGAAGTAGACGAGCAGGAACGCCGACGCGATGGTCAGCACGAACAACCATCGCAGTCGCGTGAGTTCGTCCCAGCCGTTGAACGAGGTGGTCAGCCCAAGTGCGGACCCAGTCGATCCGATCGGCGAATGGATCTCGTACCACGGCAGAGCGAACAGGAGCGCCAGCAGCAGGACAGCGCTCACACCCACCAGCCACTCGCCACGGCGGAGCCTCGACGGATCAAGACCCATCGGGGCTCCAGCCTATATGACGGCTTGATTCAGGAGCCAGACGGCGGCGAGGAGGGCGGCTCCGGCGAGCTGCTCGGCGGCGGCGTTGACGGTGGCGGCGTGCTGGTCGGCGCCGATCCAGACGTCGGGCCGGGCGTCGGTCCGCCGCTGGGGGCCGGCCGGCGGGTCGGCGTCGGCGAAGCCGAGACACCGGCCGTGCGGGCTTGGGCGGTCAGGAACACCAGTACGGCCACGATGATCGCGCCGACCCAGAAGCCCCAACCGAGATCACTGAAGTGCCCGATGTGGAAGAGGAACTTCAGCGCCATGAAGAAGGCCGCGGCCGCCGCCAGCACGAACTGAGTCATTTTGCGGCTGTCCGCGATGGCCGGGACCTGAGTTTGTGGCGAGAAGAGCTCGACCCCCAGGTCCGCGATCAGCGCGATCAGGGCGATCAGCGCCAGCACCCCGAGCCATCCATCGGGCGCGTCGGTCGCGGTCAGGGTGAAGGAAAACGGACCTACCCCGATCGAGAACCACGGAAAAGCCACCAGCACAATGATGAGCAGCACCGCAAGGCCGCCAACGATCGCGTCCTCTCGCCTGACGTTGTCCATAGTCACTGCGCCCTCCTCCAGAAATAGGTCACGTGATCACTGCTTTGTTCGAGGTGTGCACCTGCCCTCCTGCCAGCCGTAGGCAAGCAACCGGCCGAACCCTAGCGCTGCCGGGACCTCCGCGCCACCCTACTTCGTATCCGTTTAGACGGATGTTCGCTGGCGTTTGCCCGCTCCTCGTACATCGAGCGATAGCCCGCCAGCGCGATGCCGATCGCGCTCAGCATTCCCAAAATTGCACCCAATTTCTGATCGACGACCTGATAGGAGCTGGGAAGGTCGATGAGCACCCGGTAGATCAGCAGGATCGCCGTGATCGCGCCCAGCCCGAACACGATCGGTCCGGTGTCGTTGCGTGCCCCATGGCCTCGTTGCGTGGCGTGGAGGATGACCGCGCCGACCGCCACGACGATCGTCAGCAGCATCAGCCAGCGGAGCGTCGTCAGCGCGGTCCAGGCGTTTTCCGCCGTCTCGCGCTGCAGCCCGTTGGCCTTTCCGGGCAGGCGGTCGACGCCGAACCACTCGACGGCGAACATCAGCACCAGCAGGAGCAGCGCGCACCCGGCGGCCGCCAGCTCCCCGGGTTGGGCGCGGGGCAGCGGCTGAGGTTCGGGCTTGCGCTCGGGCCCGAAGGGCGTGGCGTGCGATTCCGCCCCGGGGGTCTGCACCGGAGCCTCGGGCACGGCGTCGGGCGCCTGCTCGATCGCCGCCGCCGGCGGATCGGGAGCGCCGGCGCGCGTCTCCGGGTCATCCGCGTCGGGGGGTCGGGTCACCGGTGCGCGCGTCGGGAGCGCCCGCGCGCGCGTCTCGGGAGCGCCCGGTGTGGTCAGGCTGGTCGTCTCAGGCGAGGGAGGCACTGGATGCCTGGAGCCGAGCCGCGGTGACTGTGTTGCTGAGAAGCATGGCGATCGTCATTGGTCCTACCCCGCCGGGCACCGGCGTCAGCAACCCGGCTCGCTCGAGCACATCGTCGTAGTCGACGTCCCCGCGCAGGCCATCGTCGGTTCGGTTGATTCCGACGTCGATCACCGCCGCGCCAGGCTTGACGTAATTGGCCTGGATCAGTTCCGGGATACCCACCGCGGCCACGAGCACGTCGGCGCGGGCACACGTCCCCGGCAAGTCGCGCGTGCGGGAATGACATATCGTCACCGTGGCGTGGCGGGCCAGCAGCAGCGCTGCGACCGGCTTGCCGACCAGGTTTGACCGGCCGACCACCACCGCCTCGGCGCCTTCGAGCCTTACGTCATGGGCGTCGAGAAGCTCGATCACGCCCAGCGGGGTGCATGGGCGCAGCCCCGGGAGTCCCTGGGCCAGCCGGCCGGCGCTGATCGGCGTCAGGCCATCGACATCCTTCTCGGGCGAGATCCGCGCCGTGAGCGGACCCGCATCCAGCCGATCGGGCAGCGGCAGCTGTAGGAGGATGCCGGTGACCGCCGGATCCTCGTTGCCCTCGTCGATCACCTCGGCGATCTCATCCTGCGTCGACTCGGCGGGCAGATGGCGATGGAGATCGGCGATTCCCGCGTCGGCGCACGCCTTGCGCTTGTTGGCCACGTAGATCGCCGAGGCCGGGTCCTCGCCGACCAGGATCGTGGCCAGCCCGGGGGCACGGCCCCCGTCGCACGTGATTGTCTGCACCGCGTCGGCGACCTCGGACCGCACACGGGTCGCCACTGCTAATCCGTCGATGATCGTCGCTGTCATGGATGGCACGCTAGAGGATCCCTTCGTCTCAGCGCCTGGAGATCGGCGCGAGGTCCGCGACCAGTTTGCGCTCCGAGCGATCCTTGCTGAAGCGGATGACCACAATCCCGCCGGGCTCGAGCCCGGTCACCACGCCGTCTCCGAAGGTCGGGTGCACGACATCATCGCCAAGCCGGTATGCGACTGGCGCCGGCTGGTCCGAATCGATGCTCGACACCCACGAGGTGGCTCGGGCTCGGATGGCGCCGAACCCGCGTGGTTCCTGCTCGTCGCGGTCGGTGAGTTCGGTTGGGATCTCGCCGATGAACCGGCTCGGCGCGCCGAAGCTGCGCGCCCCGAACACGTTGCGCGTGCGGGCGTAGGTCATGTACAGATCCCGCTGAGCCCTGGTTATGCCCACGTAACACAGCCGCCGTTCCTCCTCGAGCCCGCCCTCGTCGAGTGCGCGCGAGTGCGGGAACACGCCCTCCTCGCAGCCGATCATGAACACGATCGGATACTCGAGCCCCTTGGCGTTATGCAGGGTCATCAGCGTGACCAGGCCCTCGTCGTCGTCGCGCTCATCGGCGTCGGCGATCAGCGCGATCTGCTGGAGGAACTCGGCCAGGGCCGGCTCGTCCGACCCCGCGCGGTCGGTGGCGTCGTACTCGGCGGCCACGTTGATCAGCTCCTGCAGGTTCTCGATCCGCCCCTGGGCCTCAATCGTCCGCTCGGCTCCCAGCGCGTCGAGGTAGCCCGTCTCGCCCAGCAGCTCTTGGAGCAGCTCCGCCACCGGCCCGTCGGCCTCGCTGCGCTCGCGCAGAACGTGCATCGTGCCCATGAAGCGCCGCAGGGCCTTGACCGCCGCCGGGCCCAGGTCCGGGACCTGCTCGGGCTCCGACGCCACATCCCAGATCGACGTGCCCATCGTGTTGGCGAACGCCAGCAGCCTCGACATCGACGTCGTGCCGATCCCCCGCCGCGGCGAGTTGACGATCCTCGTGAACGCACCGACGTCCTGCGGATTCACCAGCACGGTCAGATAGGCGATCGCGTCCTTGATCTCCGCCCGCTCGTAGAACTTCGTGCCGCCGATCACCTGGTAGGCGATCTCCGCCCGCACGAGCGTGTCCTGCAGCACCCGGGATTGCGCGTTGGTCCGGTAGAAGACGGCAATCTCAGCCCGCCCCACCCCCTCGTCGACCAGGCGCTGTATCTCGCCGGTGAGAAACCGCGCCTCGGCGTGCTCGTCCTCGAGCTCGCGGATCTTCACCGGATCCCCCTGGCCAACGTCCGTCCAGAGGGATTTTGGCATCCGTCCCCGGTTGTTCGTGATCAACGCGTTGGCTGCATCAAGGATGGTTTGCGTGGATCGATAGTTCTGTTCGAGCCGGACGACGGTCGCGTCTGTGAAGTCGTCTTGGAACTCCAGAATGTTCCGGATCTCAGCTCCGCGAAACGAATAGATGCTCTGATCTGGGTCGCCGACCACCATCAGATTCCGATGCTCGCCGGCCAGCAGCTGCAGCCATCGGTACTGGGCGTGGTTGGTGTCCTGGTACTCATCGACGAGCACGTGCCGGAAGCCCTCGGCGTAGCGTTCGCGAACCTCGGGGAACAGCTCAAGCACGTTGACCGCGCGGACCAGCAGGTCGTCGAAGTCCATGGCGTTCATCCGGTGCAGCTCGCGCTCGTAGGAGCGGAAGACGTCGGCGACCGTCTGCTCGAAGAACGAGCCGACCATCTGGCCGTAGGCGTCGGCGTCGCGGAGCTTGTTCTTGGCGTCTGAGATCTGGTTCTGGACGGCGGCCGGGGTGAAGCGCTTGGGGTCGACGCCGAGCTCGTCGATGCAGCGCTTGACCAGGCGGCGCGAGTCGGCCTGGTCGTAGATCGTGAACTGGCGGGTGTAGCCGAGCCGGTCGGCGTGGGCACGGAGCATCCGTGCACAGGCGGCGTGGAACGTCATCACCCACATCGCGCGCACCCGTCGCCCGACCAGCAGCTCGGCGCGATCGCGCATCTCGCCGGCAGCCTTATTGGTGAATGTGATGGCCAGGATCTCGTTGGGCTTGGCCGCGTCGGTGGCGACCAGATAGGCGATCCGGTGGGTGAGGACGCGAGTCTTGCCCGAGCCGGCACCGGCCAGGATCAGCAGCGGTCCCTCGCCGTGCGTGACCGCCTCGCGCTGGGGATCGTTCAATCCGGCGAGAAGCTGATCGAGCTCTGTTTCTGTGCCGGGCATCGGTGGATGCTCAACGGTAGCGGCGGCGGTGGTCGTTCATCCTCCAGGTGGTGACCGACCTGGTGACGAGAATCAGGGCCGCTTGCGCGACCGTCGCGCAGCGCGGCCGCTACGTCGCGATCGAGCACAACGCGATCGCGCCTTACGCTGCGAGTCTGCCGCTCGGCGAGTGCCCAGCACCCGGGCTGGACCCCCGCCTGACGGCCGAGACCCGCGAGGTCCAGGCGGCGTTCTGGCTCACCCTCGACGCGATCAACTTCGGCTCCGGGTGGTTCCCCACCCTGCTCAAGCGACCCGGGGAGTCGGGGTACGCCACCGTCGCCGCCGGCGTGCGCGACCGCTTCACCACCGCGGGGCCATGGAGTGCGGCCGAGCTGGGCGGCATCGGGGCCGGCGCGGTGGCCGAGGCGCTGGGGCAGGACCCTAGTCACGAGCTCATGGCGCTGTTTGCGGCATCGCTACGAGACCTCGGCGGCCGGGTCGAATCAGAGCACGGCGGACGGTTCGCCCTCGTGGCCGATGCCGCCGGCTCCTCGGCGGTGGCGATGGCCGAACTGCTCGGCGGCTGGTCGTCGTTTTCCGACTCCTCTCCCTATGGCGAGCTCGATGTCCCGTTCTTCAAACGGGCCCAGATTGCGGCCGCCGACCTGCACCGTGTCGGCGTTGTGCGGTTCGCCGACCTGCCGCGGCTGACCATGTTCGCCGACAACCTGGTTCCCCACGTCCTGCGTCTGGACGGCATCCTGCGCTTCGATCCTGCCCTCGTCGCGCGGATCGATCGGGAGGAGCTGATCGTCCACGGCTCGTCCGAGGAGGTCGAGATCCGGGCCTGCTCGGTGCACGCGGTTGAGCTGCTGGTCGCGGCGCGGCCCGGCAGCTGCGCCGCTGAGATCGACCAGCTGCTGTGGGACCGGGGCGGCCAGCCGCGTTACAAAGCCGCACCCCGCCACCGGTCGCGCTGCACGGCGTATTGAGCGTGATTGGTTGCACTAGGCTGCCCACGTGCCCGACTTCGCCCAGCCGCTCCGGGAAGAGGACGTCGACCCCGACCCCATAACGCAGTTCGCGGCCTGGTTTGCCGATGCCGGGGCGGCCATCCGCGCGCCCGAGGCGGTGGCGCTGGCCACCGCTACCCCGGACGGCCGACCGTCCGTGCGGATGGTGCTGCTCAAGCACTTCGGCCCCGAGGGCTTCGTCTTCTACTCGAACCACGACAGCCGCAAGGGTCGAGAGATGGCCGCCAATCCCCACGCGGCGCTCATGTTCTACTGGGATCAGCTCGGTCGTCAGGTCAGGATCGAGGGGCCGGTCCAGCGGATGACCCAGGATGAGTCGGCGCCCTACATCCGCACCCGGCCGCGCGGCAGCCAGATCGGCGCCCTGGCCTCACCGCAGAGCCAGCCCATCGCCGGCCGTGAGGTGCTCGAGCGGCGCGTGGCGGAATTGACCGCTCGCTTCGCCGACGAGGAAGTGCCGCTGCCCGACGCCTGGGGAGGCTTCTGGCTCGAACCGGTGGCGATCGAGTTCTGGCAGCACCGTGTCGACCGCCTCCACGACCGGCTGCAGTACACGCGCGAGCCCGATGGGAGCTGGCGGATGGAGCGGCTCGCGCCCTAGCCGGCGCGCGAGCCGATGGAACGTCTAGCGCCCGGCTCGGCGCACCATAGCGGCAGTGGCCCAAAAATACCCGCATAGCGGGTACTTTTGGGCCGGATCGGGATCGAGGGCTACCCCGCCTCGGGGCCCCCGGCCCGAACCCGGATCGAAGGCTACCCCCTCGGGCGCCGCCGACCCGAACCCGGATCGAAGGCTACCCCGCCTCGGGCGTCCCGGCCAGAACCCGGATCGAAGGCTGCTCCGCCGTGGGCGCCTCGGCCCGAACCCTACCCGGCGTCGAGCGCCTCGGCCCGCGCGCGTGCGATCGCCTCCGCGCCGGCATCGCCCACCAACAGCTCGGTCCGGATCGTGCCGCTGGCCACGAGATCCAGGGCCGGGAACCGCCCCGTGCTGGCCAGCCGGCGGTCGAGCGCGATCACCGTCGTCTCACCGCCGATGGCCTCGGTGGCGGTGGCGATCACGGTGAGCGAGCCGCCGTCGACGATGTTCCGAGCCGCCGACAGCGCCTTGCGCGCGACCGGCGGGTGGAGGCCATCGAGCGTGTCGATCAGCACGACGGCGTGGGCGCCCCGTGCCGCCACGCGTCGACCCTGATCGATCACCAGCTCGACGCTGTGCGCCTGAGCATCGGACGAGGTCCCCAGGGGGCTCGCCCCCGCCGGCGTCACCGGGCCCTCGCCCCAGGCTGAGATCTCCTCGGGCCGGGCTCCGGCCAGCGCCAGCGAGACGACGAGGTCCTCGTGGGCGACCAGCGCCTCGGCCAGCCGGCGCAGCGCCTCGGTCTTGCCCGCGCCCGAGGCGCCGATGATCGTCACCCGCGATCCGCGCCCGATCGGCGTGAGCCACTCGATCGCCTTGATCGTTGGATCCTCAGAGCCGAACCGGAAGCGCTCCTCGGGGTAGGCCACGGGCAGGTCCTCGAAACGAGCGCTATCGGCCAGCTCCTCCGCGGGGCGTCCGTTGATGGTGTCGATCCGGACCAGCGAGGCGAACCGCTCGGACCGGCGGGGGGCGCGCCTCGGCCCGGAGATCCGATCGCCCGACACGAGCTCGCAGCGCTTGACCTGGGCGGCCGAGATGTAGACGTCGTTGTCCGACGGCTCCGGCGGCTCGACGCGAACGAAGCCCGACCCATTCGGCAGCAGCTCGACGACCCCGTCGGCGACGGTGTCCTCGGCGTGGGCGGGAGTCTCGGCTTCTTCCTCGGCCTCGGCCTCAGGTTCGGAGGCGGGCTCGGGGGCGGCCTCGGCGGCTTCTTGACCCGTGTCGTCGCGCGCCCGGCCGCCACGACGCCCGCGGCGACGCCGCGCCGGAACGGGCTCTTCGTCCGCGCTCGGCGCCGGTTCGACGGCCTCCTCAGGTTCGACGGCCTCCTCAGGTTCGACGGCCTCCTCAGTCTCGTCGGCGGCCGTGGGCTCGCCCCTCTGCCGGGCGAGAATCGCGTCGATCAGGTCGGGCCGGCGCAGACGCCGGTAGCCATCGATCGAGAGCTCCGATGCGATCGCGTGAAGGTCGGCAAGGGGGCTGGCTTGGAGCGCGTCACGGTCGAGCACGGACATGGGATTACCTCCTGGTGCGGTATCGGTGGGCTCCGGACGCGTTGGGGCAACGCCCGGCGATTGCTGAAACCGGAATCTAGCGCGGCGACCCGACGGTCATTGTCCGGCGTGCCGGGTCACGCCTGTTCCCAACGAAGCTCGTCGCGCAGGCGTAGCTCGGATTCCAGCTCGCGCTCGCCCTCGAGCACCGCCCGGACGGCGAGGAACTCAGCCACCTGAGCCATGTCGTGGACGCGCAGGACGTGTACTCCCGCCGTGACCCCGTGCGCCACCGCGGCCAGGGTTCCGGCCAGTCGCGCTCGCGGCGGCCGGGACGTGATCACGCCGATGAAGTCCTTGCGCGAGACGGCAAGCAGCAGCGGTCGCCCGAGCGCATGAAGCTCGGGCAACCGGCGCAGCACCTCGACCGTCTGCGCCGGCGTCTTGCCGAAGTCGGGACCCGGATCGAGCATCAGCTGCTCGGGCTCCATTCCTCGCGCGACGGCCAACGCCATACGCTCGCGCAGAAACGCCTCGACATCGGCGAACGCCCGGCCGTCGAGGCTGGGGTCGAGCAGCTTCTGCTTCGGCGCCGCGCGGGTGTGCATGATGACCAGGCCGGCGCCGGTCTCGGCACAGACGTCGGCCAACTCGGGATCGCGCAAACCGCTCACGTCGTTGACGATCGAGGCGCCGGCCGCAATCGCCGCCCGCGCCACCGGGGGCTTGTAGGTGTCGACGGACACGCGTGCTGCCAGGCCGCCCGAGACGCGCTCGATCAGCGGCACCACGCGGGCGATCTCCTCCTCGGCGCGTGATCGCCGGTCGATTGGTCACCCCCGACTCGCCTCCGACATCAATCAGATCAGCGCCGGCGGCCAGCAGCGAGCGGGCCAGCTCGACGCGGTCGTCCAGACTCTTCGCGCCCTGCGCGTCTGAGAACGAGTCGGGCGTCGCGTTGACGATCCCCATCAGCCACGGACGTTCGCCCAGCTCGAGCTCGCCGGCGGCGGTGGCTAAACGGCGCACCGGGGCACTCAAGAGAGAGCGATCCCTTCCGCCTCGGCCTCCTCGGCGAAGCGAGCCATCTCGGTTTCGATCCGGACTTCATCCCAGCCGAGCGCCGTGCCCATCGCCACCGCGACCCGTCGCGGTACCGGCCCGTCCGCGGCGCAGACCTCGCGGCCGGCCAGCACCCCCAGCCGGGTGCGCCGGAGGAGCACGTCACCGATGCTCCGAGCCTGCTCGTTGCGAGCCGCGAACGGCGCCTCGGCCAGGAGGTCGGGCTGGCCGTCGAGGATCGGACGCGCCAGCTCTGGCTCCTGCGCAGCGACACCGAGGACGTGTTCGGCCGCGAACCCGTAGCGGCGGGCCAGCGCGCCGTATGCATCGTCAGCCACCCCCTGGACGCGGGCCAGTGAGGCCGGATCGACCGCCTGACCGAGCGGGATCTCGTGCGTCCGGCACGGCGCCTGGCGCCCATCTCGTTCGACCAGCCGGTCGACGGCCATCTTGGCCATCCGCCGCCAGGTGGTGAGCTTGCCCCCGGTGATCGTGATCAGCCCGCTCGAGGTCTCGTACAGCTCGGCCTTGCGCGAGATGTCCACGGACTTGCGCGTGTCGCCGCTGGAGATCAGCGGTCTGACCCCCGCGTAGGCTCCCGTCAGGTCGGCGGCGCCGAGCGTCGTGCCGAAGAACGCGTTGACGGCGTCGAGCAGGTACTCGATGTCCTCACCCGACGGGCGCACGTGGTCGATGTCGCCGCTGTAGTTGTTGTCGGTGGTGCCGATCAGACTGCGGCCGAGCCACGGCAGGGCGAAGATCGAGCGGCCCTCGCCGGCCGGGACGATCGCCCCGGCGACGAGCGGCAGGTCGGCGTGGGCGAGGGTCATGTGCGTCCCGCGGCTCGGCACGATCGTCGGCACCTCGGCCTCGGAATGGAGCTCCTCGGGTCGGATCCGGTCAGCCCACACGCCGGTGGCGTTGACGATGCTCTCGCCCTGCACGGTGAATTCGGCACCGCCCTCGATATCTCGCACCCGGACACCCGCCGCATGGCCATCCTCGTGCGCCAGCTCGACGACCTCCATGCGGTTGGCGCAGATCGCCCCGAACCGCTCCGCCTCGCCGAGGACGGTCAACACCAGTCGGGTGTCGTCGGTCTGGCAGTCGTAGAACAGATAGCCGCCGGTCGGCTCGCGTGCGGCCAGAGCCGGCAGGAGACGCAGCACCTCCTCGCCGGGAATGCTGCGGTGACGCTCAGGACTCCAGTCGGACTCGCTGTCGGTGCCTGCCCGCCGGCCGCCGCGGCGGCCGCGTAGCCGCGAGGTGGCCATCACGTCGTACATGTTCAGGCCGATGCCCACCAGCCGGTCCGGCCGGGCGCCGTCAAACGCGGGCACGACGAGTTGAAGCGGCGTGACCAGGTGCGGGGCCAGCTTGACCATCAGCTGGCGCTCGAGCAGTGCCTCGCGCACCAGCCCGAGGTCGAAGTTCTGCAGATAGCGCAGGCCGCCGTGGATCAGCTTCGAGGAGCGGCTGCTGGTTCCCGCGGCATAGTCGGCCTTTTCGACCAGCGCCACGCTGTAACCGCGCGACGCGGCATCGAGCGCCACGCCGGCGCCGGTGATGCCGCCCCCGATTACGACCAGGTCGAAGCGCTCCCCGGCCAAGCTTTCGATCGCCCGCTCGCGTGTGATCATGGCGACCAGACTAGCCGCCGACCATGGCGCGGATGCAGCGTTCGATTCGAGGCTGGGCAGCCGAGAACGTGACAAACCCCCAGCCACCCCCCAACATCGGTCACATAAGTGACTCCCGCACGCTTATGCGACCGAAGCGCGCCGCCGTGGGATCGTTTGTCACGTTTGTCGACCCCGGCGGAGCGCGGTCGGCCCGCAGAAAGCTGCAGAAAGCCACAGAAAGCCGCAGAAGCCCCAGAAAGCCACAGAAGCCGCAGAAAGCCCAGAAAGCCGCAGAAAGCCGCAGAAGCCCCCCAGATCGCAGCCCGGGGCCGGAGCGTCTACCGAGCCTTCTTGTACAGCGCGAGGACGACCTTGTACCAGTCCGGCGAGGTCTCATCCATGCCCGGACAGCAGGGCGGGCCGCCCGGGGCGCTGATGCCGATCTCGATGTGGGGGCCGGAGGAGATGCCGACATCGCCGCATCCCACCTCGGCGATCGGCTCGCCGGTGTGCACCTTCGTGCCGACCTTGACCAGCGCCGGCGCGGCATGCCCGTAGTAGATGTAGCGGTTCCTGTACTTGCCGCTCGACACCTTGATGATCGGTGCGTAGGGCCCGAACCCGTCGATGCCCTCCTGGACGATCTTGCCCGGGGCCATCGCGACCTCGATCACCTTCCGCCCGCAAGCGGCGTTGACGGTGGGGATGTCGACGCCCTGGTCGAGCGACCACGTGCTCGGCGGCAGCACGCGCGAGAGCGGCTTGAGCGGGAAGACCATGCCCTTCGAGGAACCACCGGTGCCGCCGGTCTTGCCGAGTTTCTTGACCGCGGCATACAGAGCCGCCGCGGTGCGACGCCCCACGGTGCCGCTCGCCGGCCGGAGGTTGTACGCCACCTGGAACGCCTTGACCGCGCCCTTGGTCATCGAGCCGAAGTAGCCCGTGGCGGGCACGGGGTAGCCCACGTCGGTGAGCCACGTCTGCAGCGTCTTGACGTCGTTGCCGCGGTCGCCCTTGCGCAGGACGCGGCCGAACACATCGGAGCTGTTCTGGTTCGTGACGATGCCGCGCTGGCTGTATTGCGGGACCAGCCCGCCGCCACCCGAGGCGGCAGAGGCCGTCGCCGCCGGCGCGAGCACGCCCACCACGAGGAGTGCCGTGAGTTTGGGCACAACGCCCATCCGCGGTCCACGTTCGGTGCTGCGGCGGCGATGACCCGAGGATGAGCTGGGGTTGCAGATCCTCGCGATCCGGAAACTGCGGGAAACGAACAGAGCGCGATCCTCCGCGGGTGCGGTCTTGCATTGGCGCGCCGATGCCGACGGAGTTAGCTGACGGGCTCGCGCTTTGGTCAAAGCGCTTCTCACGGATCACCGCGAGATTCGCCCCAAGATATTGGGTTCCCCGCTCCCCGGGGCGGCGGTCCGGGGATTAGGCGCGGTTCAAGCTACCAGAATCTCGCTCGAGGGCCGTGAGTGTCAATGCGCCGGGTCCGCCACCCCGGCCTGCCGGCGCTGCTCGACGATCTCCTTGATCCGGTCGACCGTGTCGTCGGACATGCGCCGGATCTCCCAGTGGGTCAGCTTGATCACCCGCATTGGCGAGGTGGCGATCACATCGGCATTGCGTTTCTCGCGGGCCAGCAGGCCCATCTCGCCGATCAGATCACCCTTGCCGACCGAGGCGATCTTGCTGCCGTCGCGGATCACGTCGGCGGTGCCCTCCTCGATCGCGATCAGCTCGTAGGAGTAGTCGCCCTGCTTCATCAGCATCTGCCCCTCGGCCACGCTCGCCTCGGTGGCAAACGTGGCCAGCATTCTCGCCTCGTCCGGGGACAGCTTTGAAAAAAGGGTATGGCCGTAAGACGGTTCGGATCCATGGGGGCGCTCTCCGAAAGTCAGTTTTGCGGGCTGACTGTATTACTACAGGGCCTGCACCTCGGAAGTGATCTCGCTCACGGATTGCTTGGCATCACCGAAGAGCAGCGAGGTCTTGGGCTCGTAGAACAGCGGGTTGTCGATCCCAGCGAAGCCCGAGGCCATCGAGCGTTTGAGCACGATCACCGCGCCGGAGCGGTCGACCTCGAGGATCGGCATTCCGTAGATCGGTGAGCCGGGCTCGTTCTTGGCCGCCGGGTTGGTGACGTCGTTGGCCCCGATAACCAGCGTCACGTCGGTGCGTGGGAATTCAGGGTTGATCTCGTCCATCTCCTTGAGCCGGTCATAGGGCACGTCGGCCTCGGCCAGGAGCACGTTCATGTGCCCCGGCATCCGCCCGGCCACGGGGTGGATGGCGAACTTGACCTCGACGCCCTTTGACTCCAAGGCCCGCTCGAGCTCGCGCACCGCATGCTGAGCCTGGGCGACGGCCATCCCGTAACCGGGGGCGATGACGACCTGCCGCGCGTAGGAGAGCTGGATGGCCACATCCTGGGCCGAGGTGGAGCGGACCGTGCCGCCGCCCTCGACCGCTCCGGCCGCCGGCGCCGCCACCGCTCCGCCGAACCCGCCGGCCACGATCGCCGGCACCGAGCGGTTCATCGCCTTGGCCATCAGGTTGGTCAGGATCGTGCCCGACGCGCCGACGATCATCCCGGCCACGATCATCGCCGTGTTGTTCAGCGCGATACCCGTCGCCGCCGCCGAGAGCCCCGTGAACGCGTTCAACAGCGAGATCACCACCGGCATGTCGGCGCCACCGATCGGCAAGACGACCATGTTCCCGAGGATGGCTGCGGCGAGCAGGATCCCCACGATGAACAGGCCCTGGGAATGTGCTCCCCGCCGCCAGCAAGACCGCCGTACACGACGGTGATCGTGAACAGGGCGGGGTTGATGATCGACTGGCCGGGCAGCTTGATCGGCCGCCCGGGCAGGATCTCCTGCAGCTTGCCGAACGCGATGTTCGAGCCCCAGAACGACACCGACCCGACGATCGCCGCAAACAGCGTGGGATCTGTGACTTCTCCACCCACAGGCTGCCACCGCTGGCGAAGTGATGCCGGTACTCGATCCAGGCGATGATCGCCACCGCGCCGCCACCCACGCCGTTGAACAGCGCCACCATCTGCGGTATCGCCGTCATGCGCACCCTGCGCGCCGCGGGAAGCCCGATCGCCGTCCCCAGCACCAGGCCCACCGCGATCAGCCATGGCGTCGAGGAACCCGACAGGACGTGCGGGGTGAGCAGCGTCGCGATCACCGCGATCGCCATGCCCACCGCCGCGATCTGGTTGCCCCGCACCGCCGTCCGCGGGCCGGTCAG
>CAVTTU010000023.1:0-104158 GCA_963737535.1 uncultured Solirubrobacterales bacterium | reverse complement strand
CAGCTTCCGTCCCAGGACGATGTCGAAACGAAGCGTCGTGGCTGGTGTCGTGGCGGTCCTGATTGTCGGCGCGGGTGCCGCAGCCCTGGCCGGAAGGCTTACCTCATCGACGCACACCACATCGGTGGCGGTGACGGCGCCTGCTCACACGGTGACCGTCGTCAGGACCGTGAGCAGGCCGGCACGGACGGTGACGGTGGCGTCGTCCACGTCGAGCACGACGACCGGAACCTCCGCGCGTTCGAGCTCCGCCGCCTGCCCGCCCGGGACGGTCGTCAGCCGGAGCTACAACGCAACGAGAGGGAAATGCGTGAAGCGGGGCTACGTCCCGAATACCTCAGCGAGGTACGCGAAGCGCACCGCCACGACCTTCACGACCCCAAACGGAGCCTTCGTCGATCCCCACGGTGTCGAGTGCTCCCCGGCGTTCGTCTCGCACGGCTACTGCCAGGCGCCGTGACCCGGGCGTCTCGTCTTGCCGCCAACCGGGATTTGATGGAAGATCCACCTCCCAATGGGCTACGTCGGCGCGGAAGCGATCTTGGTCGGAGACGAGGAGGGCTCGTGAGCGAGCGGTTCCGGCGGATCTTCGCCCACCAGAAGCCGCTCATCGCCATGGTCCACGTACCACCGTTGCCGGGGACTCCTCTGTATGACCCGGCGGCCGGCGTGAGCGGGCTGGTCAGCGCGGTCCAGCGTGACCTCGAGGCGCTGCTCGACGCCAGCTTCGACGGGTTCCTGTTTTGCAACGAGGGTGACCGGCCGTACGAGCTCCAGGCCGGTCTCGAGTCGGCAGCTGTGATGGCGCGCGTGGTGACCGAGTGCGCGCCGCGCGAGCGCCCGTTCGGTGTCGACTTCCTCTGGGACGCAAAGTGTGCGCTCGCGGTTGCCGTGGCCACCGGGGCGAGCTTCATGCGCGAGGTCCTGACCGGAACCTGGGAATCGGACATGGGTCTGTGGCAGGGAGAGGCCGCACACGTGCTGCGCGAGCGCCGGCGCCTCCACGCGGATGAGCTGGCCATCATGATGAACATCACGCCTGAATTTGCCTCACCGATCGGGCGGCGCGGCCCCGGCGAGGCGGCGCGGTCGGCCGTCGTGTCGAGCCTGGCCGACACGATTCTCGTCTCCGGTGCGATGGCGGGAGCCGATCCGGGTCGTGAGGTGCTCGAGGAGGTCCGCGCCGCGGTGCCGGCCGATATTCCGGTCCTGCTCAACACCGGTGCCCGCTCGGACACGATCGCCACCTACCTCCAGATCGCCGACGGTTGCATTGTCGGCAGTGACCTCAAGGTCGACGGACATACATGGAACCCCGTGGACCCTGAGCGCGCGATGCGCTTTGTCGACGCTGCCCGCAGCGGAAGCGCCGTGAACTGATGCTGCTGGGGATCGACATCGGCTCCTCAGCCGTGAAGGCCGCACTGGTCGACCCGGACGAAGGCGTTGTCAGCACCGCCCAGGCAGGCGTTGGGCTCGAGTCCCGCCAGCCGGGCTGGGCGGAGGCCGATCCGGGCGAGTGGTGGCAGGCTATCTGCGGCCTGGTGCCAACGCTGCTCGAGCAGAGCGATCGTGACGCGAGCGAGATCGACGCGGTTGCCGCGGCCGGCATGGTGCCCGCCGTGTTGGCGCTCGATGACAGCGGGCAGCCCCTGCGCAGCGCGATCCTCCAGAACGATGCCCGCGCGATCCGGGAGATCGAAGAGCTCTCGACCGCGCTGCAGGGAATCGACCTCCTCGGGCTCACCGGCTCGGTGCTTTCCCAGCAGTCGGTTGCGCCGACGCTCCGCTGGCTGAGACGCTACGAGCCAGATCTATTCAACGACACGGCCATGATCACCGGCTCGTATGACTGGGTCGCCCGCCGCTTGGGGGCTGAGCCGCACGTCGAGCAGAACTGGGCGATCGAGAGTGGCCTGTTCACCCTCGAGGGGGAGCCGCTCTCCGAGGCGCTCGAGCGAACCGACACCCCCGCCGAGCTGTTTCCGGCCGTGAAGATGCCCGGCACGGTGGTCGGCGAGGTCAGCTCGGAGGCGGCCACGGCGACGGGGCTGCGGGCGGGAACGCCCGTCGTCGTCGGCGGAGCCGATCATGTGAGCTCGGCCTACGGGGCCGGACTGCTGGCCGAGGGTGACTGGCTTGTGAAGCTGGGTGGCGCGGGTGACATCCTGCTGGTCAGCCCGGGCGCCGCTGGTCGACGCGCGTCTGTACCTGGATGCGCATCCCACCGGGCTCTGGTTGCCGAACGGGTGCATGGCCAGCAGTGGGAGTCTCGTGCGCTGGCTGCAGGCCATTACCGGCGCGTCGCTGACTGACCTCGACGCAGAGGCGGCGGCCACACCGCCCGGGTCAGGAGGGATCGTGTGCCTTCCCTACTTTCTGGGCGAGAAGTCGCCTCTGCACGATCCGGAGCTGCGCGGCGCGCTTGTCGGGCTTCACCTCGGACATAGCCGAGGCGAGCTGTTTCGCTCGGTGCTCGAAGCCGTCGCGTACGGATTTCGCCATCACATGGATGTCCTCGTCGAGCTCGGACTTCCGCTCGGGCGCGCGCGGGTGACCAACGGGGGCGCCCGCTCGACGCTGTGGAAGCAGATCCTCGCCGACGTTCTCGGCGTCGAGCTGTCGCCGGTGATCGCGCATCCGGGCGCCTCGTTCGCCGCGGCGTTCGCCGCCGGCGTCGGCATCGGCGCCGTCGCCGGCTGGGATTCGATCGAGCCGCTGATCCAGCTCGGGCCGCCGATCGAGCCAGATCAAGGCCAGCGCACGCGCTACGACGAGCTGTACGCGATCTATCGAGAGCTCGAGCCGACCCTGCGCCCGATCTCACATCGGCTGGCGTGGAGGGGACTGGTCATGAGCGACCGGATCGCGGTTATCACGGGAGCCGGCTCGGGCATCGGGCGCGCGATCGCGCGCGAGCTCTCGCGGCGCGGTCTGGGCGTGGTCGTCACCGATCTCGACGGGGATGCGGCCGACGCCGTCGCGCGCGAGCTGGACCCCAGCTGGAGTGAGCCGTTCGACGTCACCGACGGAGCCGCCGCCAATCACCTCGCCGAGCGGGTGGCCGCCCAGCATGGCTCACTCGACGTCTGGGTCTCGTGCGCCGGCATCTCCAAGATGGGTCCGTTCATCGACATACCTGAGGCGGATCTGGACCGCACGCTGGACGTGAACCTCAAGAGTGTGTTTCTGTGCGGCCAGGCCGCCGCCCGGGTGATGCGGGGCTCGGGACGTGGCGGCGTGATCGTGAACGTCGCCTCGATGGCCGGCAAGCAGGGCAGGGTTCCCTACCTCGCCGACTACGTCGCGTCCAAGTTTGGCGTCGTCGGCCTGACTCAGGCAATGGCGTTCGAGCTCGCCACGGATGGCATCAGGGTCAATGCCGTGTGTCCGGGGTACGTCGCCACGCCCATGCAGGAGCGCGAGCTGGAATGGGAGTCGGCGCTGCGAGGCGTGACGCAGGCCGAGGTACTGGACACGTGGGTCGCCGACACGCCGATGGGTCGGGTCGAGCAGCCCGAGGATGTTGCCCGCGTCGTGGGGTTCCTGGTCAGCGAGGACGCTGGTTTTGTGACCGGAGAGTCCGTCGCCGTCAACGGCGGCGCGTTCATGGACTGACCCGTTGTCGAACTGGAGATGATCAGATGAGTACAGGTACGTCGTCGAGCTCAGCCGTCCCCGCCCCGGCCTCGACCGACAATCCGTACGCGGCGGGCTGTGCCTGGATCGAGGGCGAGTACACGCCGATCGCGGAGGCTCGCATTCCGATCCTGGACGCGGGTTTCGTTCGCTCCGATCTGACCTATGACGTGGTCGGAGTGTGGGACGGGCGGTTCTTTCGGCTCGACGACCATCTTGCCCGCTTTCAGGAGGGGCTGAAGCGAATTCGACTCTCGTCCCCGTTCTCGACCGACGAGATCAAGGAGATCCTGTTCGAGGCTGTCCGGCGCTCGGGGCTCCGCGATGCCTACGTGGAGACGATCGTCACCCGCGGGGTGCCGATTCCGGGTGAGCGCGATCCGCGCAAGTGGACGCCGCGCTTCTACGCCTATGCCATCCCCTACGTCTGGATCGTGCGGCCCGAGCAGCAGGACGTCGGCACCCAGGCCGTGGTCGCGCGCGAGACGACTCGCATCCAGCCGAGCTCGGTCGACCCGAGAGTGAAGAACTTCCATTGGGGAGACCTCGTGCGGGCGCTGTTCGAGGCCTACGATCGCGATGCCTGGCTGGCGATCCTCACCGATGGCAACGGCCTGGTCACCGAGGGCCCGGGCTTCAACGTGTTTGCCCTCGTCGATGGCACGCTGCGCACTCCCGACGTCGGCGTGCTCGAGGGCATCACCCGCAAGACGGTTGTCGAGCTTGCCCGGGAAGCCGGGCTGCCGGTCAGCGTCAGCGACCTGGCGGTCGACGACTTGTACCGGGCGAGCGAGCTCTTCTTCACCAGCACGGCCGGTGGCGTGATGCCGGTCACGACGCTCGACGACGAGCCGGTCGGCGACGGCCGACCCGGACCCGTGACCACCGATCTGCGCACGCGCTACTGGGATCTCCACCGCGATCCCCGCTACGCCATGGCCGTCGACTATTCCTGACCGCGACGCTTGGCCCCCTCGCGTTTCGAGAACCGGACGGCGATCGTCACCGGAGCCGGCAGTGGCGCCGGGCTTGCGATCGCCCGAGGCCTAGCCGTCGAGGGAGGCGCGGTCCTCGCCGTCGACGTGCAGGATCCGTCCACCGAGCTACCGGCCGGCTGCGCCTTCGTGCGTGGCGACGTCACGGACTCCGAGCTGCCGGGCGAGGTGGTGGCGGAGGCGATTCGCCGGCACGGCCACCTGGACTTCCTCGTCAACGCGGCCGGGGTGGCGCAGTTCGGGCGTGACTGCTCGGTGCTCGAGATTCCGGACGAGGTGTGGGACCGGGTGCTGGCGGTGAACCTCAGGGCCGCGATGCGCTTTGCGCGCGCGTCCGGGCCCGCGCTCAGGCGACGCCGCGGGGCAATGGTCCACATCTCGAGCGTGGCCGGCCTGCGGGGGATGGACGACCCGATGGACGCCTACCAGGTGTCCAAGGCCGGCCTGGTCAGCCTGTCTCGAGGGCTGGCCATGGCGCTGGCCGGCGATGGCGTGCGCTCGAACACGGTCTGCCCGGGAGCGATCGACACGCCGATGCTCGCGCCGATCTACGACGAGAACCCCCAGCGGCGCACGCGGATGGCGCAGCGCACACCACTGCGCAGGCTGGGAACGGCCGAAGACGTGGCCCGGGCCTGCCTCTACCTGCTGTCCGATGACGCGAGCTTCATCACCGGGACCGATCTGGTCGTCGACGGGGGCTGGCTGGCCAGGCTCCCGTGAGCGCGGCGGTGGCGTGCTGGACGATCGCGCTCGCGGCCTCAACGCCCTAGGCTGCCCGCACGCCACCGTCGGCGAGGATCGTCTCGCCATTGATGTATGAGCTGCGCGGCGAGCGAGTCGCCGGTTGATGGCTTGACCAATTCCGCCGGCGCCGCCGGTGACTATCGCCACGCGCCCGGTGTCATCCACGCCTCCACCTCCATCAGATCAAACGGCCTTTTGGTCCATATGGTTGCCCATTTACACGAACAGGGCAATGCCCCCCACAGTGGCGACGGAACGCTGTGGTACGGTCGCGCTGGACCGATGTCCGGCCACGAGACACGGCACGAGATGGCAGAGATCCGGGCCCCCGCGAGCTATGAGCTCGTGGTGGACCAGGTCAGACGGGCGATCCAGGTGGGTCGGTTCCTGCCCGGGGCACGACTCCCGCCCGAGCGCGAGCTCGCCGGCCAGCTCGGGGTTTCCCGCACCACCGTCCGCGAGGCGATGCGCGTCCTCCAGGGTGAGCGCATGGTCGAGATCCGGCGTGGACGCGCCGGGGGTCCGGTTGTGCTCGGACCCACGGCGAGCGCGAGCGAGCTTCGCCAGCTGCTTCGTCACCGCCTGGCTGAGCTCGAGAACGTGTTCGATTACCGTCTCGCGGTCGAGCCGGCCGCCGCGCAGCTGGCCGCGCGGCGGCGCACCAAGACCGACCTCGGCCACCTCAGGGACGCGCTCGAGGCGCTGAACACGCTGGCCGCCGACCCCGAGGATGGGGGCGATGTCTCCCCACCCTCGCGGTTCTTCGCCGCCGACGCGGAGTTCCACCGCTGGATTGCGCTTGCCACCGGCAACCCGCTGCTGGTCAAGGCGGTCGAGGATGCTCGTGCGGCGATGTTCCTCCCGGTGGGTGGAGTCTTCTCGGCGCTGCATCCCAGCGCCAACGAGTACCACGCGGAGATCCTCGCGGCGATCGAGGGGCGCGATGCAGTGGCGGCCCGGCGAGCCATGACCGCGCACATCGAAGGGACCCGGGTCGCGCTTGGCGAATTGGCCAGACCGCCGCGCCGTGCCCGCACGTCGCGCCCCAGATCGAGGTAGCGAGTCGGTCAGATCCGCTCGAAGTAGCGGATCAGCTCCCAGTCGGTGACCGTCTCGTGATTGAAGGCGTCGAGCTCCTGGCGGAAGAAGTTGATCAGGTGCGCGTGGGCGGTATCACCGAATGCCCGGCGCGGGAGCGTGCCCGCTTCGAACAGCGCGATGGCTTCGGCGAGCGAGCCGGCCATGCGTGGAGCGTCGGCATACTCGGCGGCGTTCACGGCGAGCGGCTCCGGACACTCGAGCTTGCCCTCGATTCCGGCGAGGCCGGCGGCGGCCAGCCCAGCGATGACCAGGTAGGGGTTGGCATCCGCTCCCGGAATGCGGCTCTCGAGCCGCATCGAGGGACCCTCGCCGACGACGCGCAGGCCGCAGGTGCGGTTGTCGAGGCCCCAGGTGAAGCTCATCCCGGCAAATTGGTTGAGCTGAAAGCGCTTGTAGGAGTTGATGTTGGGGGCGAGCAGGACGCTGAGCTCGGGGCCATGGGCGACCTGCCCGGCGATGAAGTGGCGGAAGAAGGCGCCGATGTCGTGCTCGCCTTCTCCAGGGAGCATCGGGCGCTCGCCGTGCTCGTCCCAGATGCTCAGATGGACATGACAGGACGAGCCGATGTCGTCGATCCGAGGCTTGGCCATGAAGCTGGCGGCCATTCCCTCGAGCGCCGTCAACTCCTTGACCCCGTTCTTGTACAGCGCGTGGCGGTCGGCCATCTCGAGGGCGTCGGTGTAGCGCAGGTTCGCCTCCTGCTGTCCGAGCCCCCACTCCGACTTCGAGAACTCGATCTCGATGGCGGCCGCGTTCATCGCGTCGCGCACGCGGTGGAGGAACCAGTCGTCCTTCGTCGACTGCAGGATGTGGTAGTCGGAGCGGTAGTAGGAGACCGGCGTGAGATCGCGATACCTGCGCTCCCAGGCGCTGCGGTAGCTGTCGGTGTAGAGGTAGAACTCGAGCTCGGTGGCGCACTTGAGCGTCATCCCGGCCGCGCGATACCGCTCGAGCTGGCGTTTGAGGATCACGCGTGGTGCGATCTCGACGAGTTCACCCGTCTCCTCGGCGGGGTCGCAGATCACGATCGCCGTCCGCTCGAGCCAGGGGACGACGCGCAACGTGCCGAGGTCGGGGACGAACCGGCAGTCGCGGAACCCATCCTGCCAGTCGGTCAATGCGTAGCCGGGGCGCGGATCCATGTCCATGTCGACCACGAACAGGTACAGCGATCCGTGGAGCCCCTCGGCCCCAAGTGCGGTTTCCAGGAAGCTCCGAGCGGTCATCCGCTTGCCCACCAGGCGCCCCCACAGATCGGGCATCGCGCACACTACGGTCTCGATCTCCCCGGACCGTGCGCGTGCCCGCAGCTCGTCCAGCTCAAGACGGCCGCGGCCCTGGGTCGGCGCGGCTGTCTCGGTCGCGTCGCTCATATAGGGAGCTCCGGGAGCGTCTGCCCGCCGTCCACGACGATCGACTGCCCGGTGATGTACCGGGCAGCATCGGAGGCCAGGAACAGGGCGGTTTGGGCGATATCGCTCGGTTCGCCCAGCGAATGGAGCGGAATGTGCTCGATCATCGCGGCAATCGCCTCTTGGCCCAGGCCATCGAGCCCCTCGGTCCTGATGCTGCCTGGTTCGATCCCGTTGATCGTGATCATGAACGGCGCGAGCTCAACCGCCGCAGTGCGCATGAACCCCAGCATTCCCGCCTTGCTGGCGGAGTAGGACGCCAGCCCGGGGTAGCCGGTCCGCGATCCGGTGATCGACGAGATCAGGACGATCCGGCCGTAGTTCTGGCTGCGCATCACCGGCAGGCACTCCTTCACCGCGATGAACGTGCTGGTCAGATTGGTATCGATGACGTGGTGCCACTCCTCCAGGCTGATCTGTTCGAGCGGCGTATCGGGATAGATGCCCGCGTTGTGGCAGACCACATCGAGCCGTCCGAATCGCTCCTGGGCTGTCGTGATCGCGCGCCTCACGTCCTCAGGGACGGTCACGTCGCCGGCCACCGCGACCGTACGCTCGGGGGATAGCGACTCGGCGAGCGCGTCGAGCGCGTCCTTGGTGCGCGCGAACAGGATCACGTTGGCGCCGGCCTGCGAGAACGCCGTGGCGATGCCTCGCCCGGCGCCACGGCTGGCGCCGGTGACCACCGCCGTGCGTCCGTCGAGCGTGATCGTTCCCGTCATCCGGCCGCTCCGGCGGGCATCGTGAAGCTCTCCCGCAGGCCCCGGCCGGCAATTGCGACCGCCTCGGCGCCCTCCGTGAAGACCGTCGGTAGCGCGAAGAAGCCGTGGACCATGCCCGCGTATTGTCGGTGCTCGGTGGGGACGCCGGCGCGCTCGAGCGCCGCCGCATACAGCTCGCCCTGGCGGTGCAAAGGGTCGCACTGCGCGGTGATGAGGAGCGCGCGCGGTAGCTCTTCGAGGCGGGCGTGCTCGAGCGGCGAGACGAGTGGATCCGTCCGCTGATCAGGCGAGGCGAGGTAGTTGTCCTGATGCCACTGGAGCTCGTCGCGGTAGAGGAAGAACCCCTCGTACTCGTCGTCGAAGCCGACGTCCAGATCGGTCGTCGTCACCGGGTAGGCGAGCACCTGCATCGCCAGCCGCGGGCCGCCGCGGTCGCGGGCGAGGAGCGAAACGGCCGTGGCGAGGTTGCCCCCGGCGCTGTCCCCGGCCACCGCCATCAACCGATTGTCAACCGACAGCTCGGCGGCGTGCTCGTGCACCCAGCACGTGGCGGCATAGCTGTCCTCGACGGCGGCCGGGAACCGTGCCTCGGGGCCACGGCGATAGTCGACGCTCAACACGGCGGCGCCCGACGCATTGGCGAGCGCGCGACACACAGCCTGGTGAGAGTCGACGCCACCCAGCAGCCACCCGCCGCCGTGGAAGTAGACGACCGCGGGTAGGATCCCCGCCGCCGGACGGAACGAGCGAACCGTGATCTCTCCGTCCTCGACCGCCACCAGGTGGTCGCAAACCTCGGCCACCTCCTCGCCCGTCCCCGCCTCGGCGTAATCCGAGTCGAAGTTGCGGCGCGCCTCGGGAACGGGAAGCAGGTGGGCGTTGGGGCGATCGGAGGCCACGGATGCGGCCAGCAGCTCGGCCGAAGACGGCGCCAGCTCCTCAGCCTTCTGTCCCAGAGCCGCACTGATCGTCTGTATCAGCGCGTCCGTCACGGGTCTACCGTGGGCTCGAGAGGCTCGCCCGCACGCGACCCTGGTCGACCGAGTCGAACCGGGGTGCGACCTCGAGCGCGAACCGTCTCGTCCACTCGCGCCGCACCTCATGCGGCACGCCCGGGGTGGCGGTATGGAGGAACAGATGGTTGAAGCCCACGTCGATGTAACGCTGGATGCGATCGGCCACCGTGTCGGGTGAGCCGACCAGCTGGTAGTCGCTCCAGGCCGGGATGTTGGCAGGATCGGTCTTCGCCTTCATCCCCGCGAACTGTCCCTTCCATGCGCGATAGTCGGGGAGCTCCTCCCAGTTCGTCTCGTCCGGGGTGTAGTGGTCGATCTGAGCTTGCATGAACATGGGTATGTAGAGCTGAGCCTGGTCGATCGCCTCCTCGTCGGTGTCGGCGATGATGCAGTTGATCATGATCGGTTTGGTCACGTCGGTGGCGAATCCGTTGGTTCGCGCGACCTCGTCCCACGTGGCGAGAATCTCCGCCTGCGTGAGGAAGTCCCCGATCGTCGTGCACAGGGGTGGCAGCCCCATCTCCGCCATCACCGACGCGCTGCCGGGACTCCCGATCGCGCCGTAGAAGTGGATCCGGTCGGTCGTGACGCCCGCCACTCGCGGCCTTACTCCAACCGCCTTGGGGACCGTGATCTGGTTGCCCTCGTAACTGAATCGCTCTCCGGCGAGCGCCCTCGAGATCACTCCGTAGACCTCCCGGAAGCGCTCCCGGCTGCCGCCCATCGGGAGTCCGAAGGCGTCGAACTCGTACTTCGCGGTACCGCGGCCCAACCCAAGATGCAGCGGCTGCTCGGTGAGCAGGCTCAGCATCGCGATCTCGCCGGCGAGCCGAAGCGGCTCATACCACGGCAGCACCAGAACGCAGGTCCCGATTGCCAGCTCGGGGAAGCGGCCGGCGATGTGGCTGCCGAGGACGAGCGGGCTCGGCGTGGGGAAGTAATCGCTGAAGTGGTGCTCGATCAGCCAGACGGTGCCGAAGCCGAGCTCGGCGTGGTACTCGACGTCGTCCAAGAGCGTCCGGTACAACGCCGCATCGGACGTGCCCGGGGCATCCGCAGCCGAGGCCACGAATCCGAAGTTCACTTGTCCGTTCACAGAGGTACCCCTCCAATCGAACAAAATGGGCTTATTGGTCCAAACTTTAGCCCCTTTATCCGGGCGAAGGCAAGCCCCGGGCGACCGCCGCGCCGGTCGCGCCACACGCGACGGTAACCGGTCATTCGCAGGTTGCCGCGTGGTGCCTGGGATGATGGAGGGGTCGCTACCAAGCCCTCATATTCACGCTGGCTAGCGCTCGACGGGGCCGCCAACGCGCGCTCAGTCGTGCCAGGCGTTCTGCTCCGCTCGGACAACCTGCAGGGGCTGAGCCCGCGAGACGTGCGCCTGCTCGTCGACGGGGAAGGTCTGGAGGTCGTGCTCGACCTGCGCACCGAGGTCGAGATAGAGCTGGAAGGACCCGGGCCGATGACGGCCGAGCCGCGGGTGAGGATCGAGCACCGCTCGCTGTACCCGGAGTCGGGCGGCAACACCGATCTCGACCTCGAGACGGTCAACCCCTGGGCCGCGCCCGACGCGGGCGAACTACAGAACGAGGACCCCGCGGTCCGCGTGTACATGAGCTATCTCAAGCGTCGTCCCGATTCGATCGTGGCTTCGATCCGCACGATCGCTCGCGCCGACGGTGCCGTTCTCCTGCACTGTGCCGCCGGGAAGGACCGCACCGGCGTGGTGGTCGCGCTCGCCCTCGACGCAGTGGGGGCCGACCGCGAGCTGATCGTCGCCGACTACGTGGCAACGCGAGACCGGATCGAGGCGGTCATGCAGCGCCTTGTCAGCTCTCGGACCTATCGCGCGGAGCTCGAGGGACACGATCCACACGCGCACGCGCCGGTGCCGGCAACCATGTGGCGGGTGCTCGAACTCATCGATGAACGCTTCGGTGGCGCGTCGGAGTGGCTATCCGAGCATGGCCTGAGCCAGGTCGATCACCAGCAACTCCGGCGCCGGCTCGACCCGGACAGACTCGTGTTCACGCGGTGAGGGAGCGGCCGTGACGCTGGCCCGATCGATCGAGAGCATCCGCGCCGAGTTTCCCGCACCTGGCCGGCGGCGTCGCCGCACTGGACGGCGCCGGCGGAACGCACGCGCCGATCAGCGTGATCGACGCTGTGGGGGAGGGGCTTCGGTACGCGATGTCAAACCTCGGCGGCGCGTTCGCGCAGAGCGTGCGCAGCGTCGAGACCGTCGTGGCAGCGCGGCGGGCGATCGCCGACCTGGTCGGCGGCACTGCGGACGGCGTGGTGCTCGGTCCGAACATGACCACGCTGACGTTCCACGTCGCCGACACGCTGTCCTCCGAATGGCGGCCGAGGTGACGAGGTCGTGGTCACCTCGCTGGACCACGACGCCAACATCCGCCCCTGGGTGTGGGCGGCGCAGCGGGCCGGAGCGGAGATTCGCTGGGCCGAGGTCGACGCGGACACGGGTGAGCTTCCCGCCGAGGCTTTCGACGGTGTGATCAGCGAGCGCACGCGGCTCGTCGCGGTGACGGCGGCGTCGAACCTGATCGGAACCCGACCCGACGTCCGCGCGATCGCGGATCGTGCCCACGCGGTCGGGGCACTGACGTACGTCGATGGCGTCCACGCGACCCCGCACACGCCCACGGACGTCGCGGCGCTCGGTGCCGACTTCTACGCCTGCTCCACGTACAAGCTGTTCGGTCCCCACACCGGGACGGTCGTCGCGGATCCGGAGCTGCTCGGGCGGCTGCATCCGGCCAAGCTCGTCCCGGCTCCCACCGAGGTACCCGGCCGCTTCGAGCGTGGCACGCCGCCGATCGAGCTGCTGGCCGGCGTGACCGCGGCGGTCGACTGGATCGCCGACCTCACCGACATCCCGGGCGCGCGTCGCGAGCGGGTCATCGCCGCCTTCGCCGCCATCGAGGAGCACCTGGCACGATTGCTCGAGCGGCTCGTGAACGGCCTCGCGGCGATCGACGGCGTTCGCCTGCTCGGCGCGCCGCGCCGGCGCACCTCGACCGTCGCGTTCGTGGTCGAGGGCCACACCGCCCAGGCAGGTGGCCGAGGCGCTTGGGCAGCCGGGATGTCGCGGTGTGGGACGGAGACAACTACGCCTACGAGCTGATGGGTCGGCTCGGCCTGCGCGACAGCGGAGGGGCTGTGCGCGCCAGCCTCGTGCTCTACAACGATGAGACCGACGTGGACCGGCTGTTGGAGGCCGTCCGGGTGCGTGTCACCCAAACGGGGTGATGCCCCAGGCCGGTGGGGTGCTGAGATCTATCCGTGGCTCGACCAACGCCATGCGCGGTTCGCGTCGAGGGTCCGAACAGAAG
Organism: uncultured Solirubrobacterales bacterium; assembly: GCA_963737535.1. Lineage (GTDB taxonomy): Bacteria > Actinomycetota > Thermoleophilia > Solirubrobacterales > Solirubrobacteraceae > Palsa-465. Next base: position 91,170 of record CAVTTU010000023.1, on the reverse strand, counting down.
AGGCGCAGTCATCGCTAGGTCCAACAGAGATCGCTTCACCCTTGTAATTCTGCTCGGACTGGCGGTGCTCGCTCTGCCGTCGGTCGGGAGCGCTCGAGTTCTGAGGGTCGGGACCTACAAGGGAATACGCGGTCAGTACAAATCGATCCAGTCGGCCGTCGACGCGGCCAGAACGGGTGATTGGATCCTCATCGGGCCAGGTGACTACAAGGAACACTCGGGGCGTGCTCCGCGCGGCCACGGCGATACGACCGCGGGTGTGTTGATCACGAAGGGCTTCATCCACCTGCGCGGGATGAACCGCAACTCAGTGGTCGTCGACGGGACCAAGCCACATTCGCCGCGCTGCTCGCGCAAACAGGGCAACCAGGAGTTTGGTCCGGCGGGGCTCAGCCCCGGTGCGGGCCGACGTGGCCTCAATGGCTTGCTGGTGTGGAAAGCGCCCAGCGTGACGATCCAGAATCTGACGGTGTGCAACTACCTGCACGGCTCGGGCGACACCGGCAACGAGATCTGGTGGAACGGCGGTGACGGGAGCGGCAAGATCGGCGGCTGGGGCTACAAGGGCGACTACCTGTCCGCGACCAGCACGTTTTTCAAAAACGAGACGACCGCGGCTCAGTACGGGATCTTCTCGAGCAACTGGAACGGCGGCACCTGGAAGCAGACCTACGCCAGCAACTTCAACGACTCCGGGTACTACATCGGCGCCTGCCAGCAGGAGTGCAACCAGACCATCGACCACGCCCACGCTCAGTACAGCGCGCTCGGGTACTCGGGGACGAATTCAGGCGGCAGTCTGGTGGTCAAGAACTCGGAGTTCGACCACAACGAGGACGGCTTCGACACCAACACCCAGAACGCCGACTTCCCGCCGCCGCAGAATGGTGCCTGCCCGCACGGCGCCATCAGCCCGATCACGCATACGCATTCCTGCTGGGTGTTCATGGACAACTACGTCCACAACAACAACAACCCCAACGTCCCCTCCGCCGGATCAGCTGCGGCGGGCCCGGTGGGCACCGGGATGTCGATCTCCGGTGGGCACAACGACACCGTTATGCACAATCGCTTCGTGGATAACCACGCGTGGGGCGTCATCCTCGTCCCCTATGCGGACAGTGGTGGACCGTGCACGGGCGGCACCCGGGGCGCCCTCGGTCCGGGCAGCTGCCTGTTCGACGGATGGGGCAACGCCGTTCTGAATAACACGTTCTCTCACAACGGCTCCTTCGGACACCCGAGCAATGGCGACATCGCACAGCTCAACCTCGAAGGCGGCAACCCCACCAGTTGCGTGCGTGGCAACAGACATCCGGGGGGCCAGCCCGCGGTCACCAGTCCGTCCGATCTACAACGGACCCATCGCCACTGCAACGGCTCACCGGCCGCCGCCAATCCCAATCCGACCTTCCTGGCCGAGGTCCTGTGTGACTCGCAGATCTCCATCGTTCCGGATCAGCCACCGGCCTGCCCGACCGGCCAATACCCTCGCCGCACGCATGTGACCATGCATGCGCTGCCGAGGAATCTGGCCACGATGCCGCATCCCTGCGCCGACGTCCCCTACAACCCGTGGTGTCCGGGCCCGCACCCCAAGCCGCCACCGCCGCCGGTCGGCTGTGATGCCCACCGCGCCCGTGGCGGGAATGTGGCGGACCGACTCAGAGTCCGAGGTGCGCTACCCGGGCTTCAGTCCCGCAGACAGTGCTGAGCGGCTGACCGCGACGACCCTCAAGCCCCGTCGCGGGGAAAGTGATGTGTCCAGGAGCGCGTGTGGACGCGGACGTTGTCCTCGAACGCGTCGAGCACGCTGGTCACGGTGAAGCGTTCGGCGTCGCAGGTCATGGTGGCCCTCGCGAGCGTCCGCGTGTTCCATCCCGGCCGGCGCCAGGCTCACCTCGACGTCGCAGATCACGGTCGCCGACAGCGGGTCGCCATCGACGATGCGATACGTGGTGACGTTCTCCTCGCCCATCTCGGTGTTGGTGGCCGAGATGCGGGTGCGCGAGGGATGCCAGTCGAACTCGACCTCGATCGCTCCGCCCGCCAGATCGCGCCGGATACGTCGCCCGCCGGCACGCACCATGGTCGTCTCGGTGGCCAGCGGCGTACCGTTCTCGGGCGCCTCGAAGGGCCGCAGCCGCGCGTCGAGGTCGCTGTGGCCGCGTCGGGGCAGCGACAGGCCGCTCCGCGGACCGCACAAGACGGTCAGCGTGCAGGCCTCGGGGGATGGCCAGGCCATCGGCCAGTAGGCGTTGGAGACAGCGAGTCGGATCCGGTGTCCGGCCGGGATTGCGTATGCGGTTGCCTGGAGCGGCACGCGCACGAGGACCGGCTCGTTCAGGGGCATGGGGACGCTGCGGTCATGTCCCTCGCGACGGCTCAGATTGAGCACCCCGCGCGCGACCAGAGTGGAGCTGCCGTCAGGAGCGACGTCACACACGCGCACGGCGACGAGCGCCCAGGGACGGTCGACACTGAGCTCGAGCTGTGCCTCGGCCTTGCCCAGCAGCTCGACGCGTTCGGCCAGCGGCGCGGTGTCCCAGCACAGCGACGCGCCGTCATCGGAGCGCTGGTCGAGCCCGAAGTCGGCGGGACTGCCATCACCGCACCAAACACCGCTGTCGAGGCCGGTGGCCTGAGGGCTGCGCACACTCCGCGCCACGGTCGCCGGCTCGCCGGCGGCCGACGGTTGCAGCGAGTTGGCGCCGAGCGTGTGCGTCCACGCCTGCACCGCGGGGGACGGCCACGACGAGTCTGCCACCCATCGGCCGGGACGCTGCGCGTACGAGCCCGCGGGCGCGACGGGCTCCTGCATGTAGGTGATCAGTCGCGGCTCGTCGAAGAAGCCATTGTCGGCCCCGTCCAGGCTGGCGGCGAAGAACCGCACGCATTCCTGGAGGAAGCCGATCGCCGGGCCCGGGGCACCGGCCGCCGGATCGGTATGGCTCCACGGGCCGATGAGGCCGCGGACCGGACCGCGGACATGCTCGACGATCCGCAACACCATGTCCCTGTAGCCGTCGGCCCAGCCGCCCACCGCGAACACGGGGCACTGGATGGTGCTGTAGTCCTCGCACGCGGACCCCTGCCGCCAGTAGTCGTCGCGCCGTTGATGACCAAGCCACGGCTCGATGAACGGCTTGGCGCCGTTCATCCGCTCGAGCCAGGCCTCCCGCCAACCCGCGCCGACCACCTGCGGGTCGGGTGGCTGGTTCAGGTAGGCGAGCATCGAGGTCGCCCACTGGGCCATGTCCATTGCCGATACGCAGCCGCCGATGTAGTGGACGTCATCGGCGTAGCGATCGTCGCTGGCGTGGATCGGAATCACCCCGCGCAGGTGGGCGGGGTTCCGGGCCGCCAGCTGCAGTGCGGCGAAGCCGCCCCACGAAATGCCGATCATCCCCACCGCTCCTGTGCACCATGAGCGCTCCGCCAGCCAGGCGATGACCTGTTCGGTGTCGCGCTGCTCCTGCTCGGTGTACTCGTCCTCGAGGATGCCCGAGGAGTCGCCGCTGCCGCGTAGGTCGACCCGGGCGTAGGCGAATCCATGCGCGGCGAAATACGTGCCCCACGCGGCGTCACCGACGGCGGTACCGTCGCTCTTGCGGTAGGGAACCGAGTCGAGAATCGCCGACACCGGTCGGCTCTCGGCGTCCTCGGGCAGCCACAGGCGGATGGCCACGCGCGTACCGTCGGGCAGCCCGATCCAGTCGTTGTCGATGACGCGGATCGCTCGAGGGCTCATCAGTGCGCCGACAGCCCGAGGAGCGCGGCTGGTCTCCTGCTGCGTCGCCACCTCACGACCGACCGCGTGCGTCAGCTCGACGGCGGCGCGGACGAGCGCGGCGTTCGAGGGAGCGAGCACCCCTCGGCTGATGTACACCGCATCCTCGAGGCCGGTTCTGATGCCTGGGGCGCCGTGGAGGAGTGCCAGCGCGAGCATTCTCGGATGATGGCGACCCACGCACGTGACCGTCCAGAAGGCCTCCGGCGGGAGGGGACGGAGCATCGCGCTCAGTGCTTCGGGCGAGGCATCGATCCCGCCCTGCACTCCGAACACGAGGTTGATTCGCATCGGCTCCGGGATCACACCCTGCTCCAGCCACCGGACGGCGCTGACCACGTGACCGACGTCGAAGGCCTCGACCTCGAGCCCGATCCCGGCCTGCGTCGCCCGCTCGATGATTGCCGCGGGCGGCGGGCGGCGGGGTGACGAACACGTCATCGCCGAAGTTCATCGACCCCGGACTCGACTCCCGACAGGTCGGGTTGCGCCTCGAGGCCGGTCGTGCGCTCGTCAATCGTCATGTCGTTGGCGCCGCCCGTGGACACCATCGTGATCAGCCCGCTGCTCTGGCGCAGGCGCGAGATCACATCCCGGAAGAGCTCCGGGCGCCCGCTCGGGGTCCCATCATCCTCGCGCACGTGGAGATGCACCACCGTCGCGCCCGCCTGCGCCGCCTCGAGGCTCGACTGTGCGATCTCCGCCGTCGTGTAGGGGATGTTGGGGTTGTTCGCGCGAAACACGTCGGCTCCGGTGGGAGCGACGGTGACGACGACCGGGTTACGGTTCCCGAGGCAGGCATTGCCGGGGGACCCTAGATAACCGCCGCCAGCCCGGTCAAGAGGGGCTCTGGGCGCCGCGAAGCAAGCCCGAGAGGGCGGCGACGGCGAGCCGGCCGAGCGTGGGCAGGTCATAGCCGCCCTCCTGCACGACCACCGTCGGGGCCAGCGTGCCGATCCGCTCGCCCGCCTCCCGGTAGGCCTCCGCGCTGACCTGAAGCGGGCTCTCCGGATCGGATGCCGCCGCGTCCAGCCCCAGAGAGACGACCAGCGCGTCGGCGCCGCGAGCGCGGACCTCGGCGCAGAGAGCGTCCACCGCCGCCAGCCACTCGAGGTCCCCGCTCCCGGGCGCCAGCGGAAGGTTGCGGTTGGCGCCCAGCCCCGCTCCGATTCCGGTCTCATCGGCGTACCCGACGTAATGCGGGAACCACCCCGCGCCAGGATCGACGTGAACGTTGCCGACGAACACGTCGCCGCGAGCGTAGAAGATCGCCTGCGTGCCGTTGCCGTGGTGGGCGTCGATGTCGAGGACCGCGACCCGGGATGCCCCCGACTGCCGGAGCGCCTGTGCGGCGATCGCCGCGTTGTTCAGATAGCACGACCCCCCGTAGGCGGACGGTCCGGCGTGGTGGCCGGGGGGACGGCAGAGCGCGTACGCGGTTCGCGCCCCGCCGGCCACGAGCTCCGCCGTTGTCAGGGCGGTGTCCGCGGCTGCCCGGACCGCCGCCCAGGTGCCGGGCCCAATCAGCGTCATGGTGTCGTAGCAGAACCTGCCGAGCCGTCCATGAATGGCGGTCGGCGAGCGCAGCGGCAACCCGGACAGGAGCCCTTCGGTGGGAAAGATGTACGGCACGACCCGCCGGCGGCCGTGGTCGGAGGGATATCCGGCCGCCTCCCAGTCCGACCACACGGTGGCCAGGTGCTCGACGAGCGCGGCGTCGTGGACGGCGAGGATCGCGTCGTCGTCGTGTGCCCTCGCCGGGGTCAGTCGTGCGCCGGCGGACGTGAGTGCCTCGAGCAGCACGGTCGCGCGCTCCGGGATCTCGGTACCGGTCTCCCACACGCCGAGCCAGACCTCGCCCTCCGGCTCGTGGCGCAGGCCGTCGGGATGCCAGACAACCGGCATGCCGGTCAGGTCGGCGGCGGAGTGATCCCGAGACGGCGCCGTCATCGGCGGTGCGTAATGATCAGCCCATGACGCGTGCAGCTGACCTCGGGATCAAGATCGGGATCCTGCCCAGCGGCCCGACCGGTTCGATCATCGACGTCCCCGGCGTTGGCGTGGGCCACGCCACCGTGTGGCGGGACGAGCAGCCGCCGCCGGCCGGTCGCGGGGTGGCCCGCACGGGCGTCACGGTCGTCGACCTGGGTGGGAACCTGTTCCGCAGTCCGGTTCCGGCCGGTGGAGCCGTCCTCAACGGCGCGGGCGAGTGCACCGGGTTCCTGGCCGCCGCCGAATGGGGCCTGGCCGAGACGCCGGTGTTCCTGACCTCGACGATGCAGTTGGGTCGCGTGTACGACGCCGCCTGCGAGCTCCTGATCGCCGAGGATCCGGCGATCGGCGTCGACGATGTGATCATCCCGATCGTCGCCGAATGTGACGACAGCTTCCTCAACGACGCGCGCCGCATGCAGGTGAGCGCCGAGGACGTCGGCGCCGCCCTGGTGGCGGCGCGGGCCTCGGTGGGCGGGACCGCGCCGGCCGAAGGTGCGGTCGGGGCCGGGACGGGTATGAGCTGCCTGGGCTTCAAGGGCGGTATCGGGACCGCATCGCGGTTGACCGCATCCGGGCACGTCGTCGGGGTGCTTCTGCTGTCGAACTTCGGCGGGCGCGAGCGGCTGACCGTGGACGGAGTGCCCATCGGCCGCCTGCTGCCCGGCGAAGGCGATGAGCCCGCGGCCCACCCACCGCCGGCGGGTTCGTGCATCGTGCTCGTGGTGACCGACGCTCCGCTCGACTCTGCTGCATGCGCCCGGCTGGCCCGACGGGCCGGCCTCGGCCTGGCCAGGACCGGCTCCACGGCAACTCACGGCAGCGGCGAGATATTCCTGGCCGTGGCGACCGGGTTGCGCGCCCGACGGAGCGACGGAGCGGGGCGGGAGACCGGCCCGCGCCACGAGCACGCGGTGGCGCTGAGCGGATGGGCGCTTGACCCGTTCTTCGCCGCGGTGGTCGAGGCGACAGAGGAGGCGGTCCTGAACAGCATGCTGACCGCGCCCACGGTCACCGGGCGCGACGGCAACACCTCGTACGGGCTGCCGGTCGAACAGGTACTGCAGCTGCTGCGGGCCACCGGCCGGCTGGGAGCGCATTGAGCAGCGGTAAATATCACACCCCGGTGGCGCCCAGGGTGCCGTCCGTCCGCGAGCTGCACGGCGAGACGGTCGCCGACGACTACGCGTGGATGCGCGATCCCGATGAGCCGGCCTTCCAGGAATACCTGGTGTCAGAGCGCGCGTATTACGGCGCCCAGAGCCGGCGCCTGGATGGACTGGCCAAGCAGCTGACGGCCGAGGCGGCCGGCCGCATCCCGGCAGGACCCGAGGACTCGGTCAGCTGGCCGGTGGGCGAATTCCGCTACCGCACGAGGATGCCGGAGGGGAGCGACAACCGGCAGTTTCTGCGCTCGCGAGGCGACGAGACAGCCGAGCAGCTCCTCCTGGACGAAAACCTCCTCGCCGCGCAGACGGGATTCGCCGACCTCGGTGTCCGCGAGCCAAGCGTGGACGGCAGCCTGCTCGCCTGGTCGGTCGACCGGAGCGGTTCCGAGATCTACGAGCTGCGCATCAGGGACCTGCGAACGGGGGAGGATCTGCCCGAGGTCATCGCGCCCAGTTACCCGGGAGTGGCGTGGAGCGTCGCCGCTGACCACCTCTTCTATCTGGTGCCCGATGAGCTGCACCGGCCGTTCCAGGTGTGGCGGCATGCGGTGGGGACGGCGGCCGGCGCCGACGTGCTCGTGTTCGAGGAGCACGATCAGCGTTTCGAGCTGACGCTGGAGGGCTCGCGGAGCGCTGCGCTGGCGGTCATCACGTCCGCCTCCCGCGACACCGACCGAGGTCCGGGTCATCGATCTGGAGCGACCGCTGGAGGATCCGGTTCTCGTCGAGCCCCGGCAGCGCGGCACCGAGTACCGGATCGATCACGCGCGGGGACCCGGCGATGATCCGGGCAGCCTGTACGTCGTCACGGATTCAGGGGCCGAGGAGTTCACGCTGATGCGTGCGCCGCTCGGGCGGCCCGGGCGCGCGAGCTGGCAGCCGGTCAGCTGCCCGGCGATTGCGCCGGTCAGGGATGACACCAGGCTCCTGCGCTGCGATGTCCTGGCCGACCATCTCGTGCTGACCGTCCGCCGCGGCGGCGAGCCGCTCCTGATCGTCACCGATCACGACGGCGGCAGCGTCCGCGAGGTCCCGTCGAGCCTGGTCGCGGGTTCGATCAGGGTGGACCACGCCGAGGACTACGACCGCGGCACCGTGATTATCGTCGAGGAGTCCCTGATCGAGCCACTGGCCTGGTATCAGCTCGATCTCCGCACCGGGTCGAGGAAGCTTCTCAAGCGGAGAGAGGTGGCCGGGTACGACTCGGCGTCCTACCGCACCGAGCGCGTCAGCGCCCCGGCGCCGGACGGCACGTCGATCCCGGTCACGCTCGCCCACCACCGGGACGTCCCGCTGGACGGGAGTGCCCCGTGCTTGCTCTACGGGTACGGCGCGTATGAGGACTGCATCGATCCGGAGTTCGACCGCAGCCTGCCCTCGCTGCTCGACCGCGGCGTCGTTTACGCGATCGCGCACATCCGCGGTGGCGGCGAGTGCGGGCGGCGGTGGTGGTTCCAGGGCCGGCTGCAGGCCAAGCCGACGACGTTCACCGATCACATCGCCGTGGCCGACTGGCTCGCCGGCAGCGGCGGGGCGGCGCTGGTGGACGGCGACCGGATCGTGACCCGCGGGGCGTCAGCGGGCGGGCTGCTCCAGGGCGCCGTGTACTCGATGCGGCCGGACCGCTGGCACGCGGTGGTCGCCGAGGTCCCATTCGTCGACTGCGTCAACACGATGCTCGACCCCTCGATCCCGCTGACCGTCGCCGAGTGGGACGAGTGGGGAGACCCACGCAACCCCTCCGACTACGCGGTCATGCGGTCCTATTCGCCCTATGACAATCCGCCGGCCGGTCTCCGGCCGGCGCTGTTGGTGACCGGTGCTGTGCACGATGCCAGAGTGGGGATCCACGAGCCGGCCAAGTGGGTGGCGCGACTGCGGGCGACGGACACCGCTGAGTCTCGCCTGCTGTTCCGGCCCGAACTCGGCGTCGGCGCCCACAGCGGACCGTCGGGCCGCAGCGCCCAGCTCCGCTATGAGGCCGATGTCCAGGCCTTCATCCTCGACGCGATGGGGATCGAGGCGTAGCTCACGCGTCGGCCGCGAGCGCGCCGGCCGGCTCGGTGTCCTCGGGCTCCTGAAGCGGGAAATGGCAGGCCGCCTCCTGGGTCGGTCCGAACTCGGCGCAACGGTGGCTCCTGCTCGGCGCAAACGGCCTGGGCCCGCGGGCAGCGCGTCCTGAAGCGGCACCCGGAGGGCGGATAGATCGGACTTGGCAGCTCGCCGCGGATTCCGACCTCGGTCTTCGCGCGCTCGGCGGCTGGATCTGGCAACGGGATCGTCTTGATCAACGCGTCGGTGTATGGGTGCGCCGCCCGCCGGTAGATGTCCTCGCCGGTCCCGAGCTCGACCACCTTGCCGAGGTACATGACGCGCGATCCGGTCGGCCAGGTACTTCACGACCGCCAGGTCATGCGAGATCACGACCGAGGCGCGCTGGTGCTCCGCCTGGAGGCGCTTCATGAGGTTGAGCACCTGCGAGCGGATCGACACGTCGAGGGCGCTCACCGGCTCGTCGGCGACGATCACCTTCGGTTCGAGCATCAGCGCCCGCGCCAGCGCGATCCGCTGTCGCTGACCGCCCGAGAATTCGTGCGGATATCGCTCGAGCGCGTTCTGGGGAAGCCCAACCTCATCGAGCAGCTGCCGGATCTTCTGGTCCTGCTCCTTGTGCGATCCGATCTTCTGGATGACCAGCGGCTCGCGCAGCAGAGTCTGCACCCGCATGCGCGGATCGAGCGACGCGTAGGGGTCCTGGAACATCATCTGGAGATCGCGGCGCGCCGTGCGCAGGGCTCTGCCGCGCAGCCGGAACACCTCGCGTCCGTCCAGCGCCACCCGGCCCGCATCCGGTTTCTCGATCCCGACGATCAGCTTGCCCAGGGTTGTCTTCCCGCATCCCGACTCGCCGACCAGGCCCAGCGCCTCGCCCGCGCCGACCGTCAACGACACGCCCGAGACGGCCTTTACCGAGTTGACCTTGCGCTGGAGGATCGCGCCCTGGGTGACGGGGTACTCGCGCACGACATCGTCGATCTCGAGCAGGGCGCCGTTGCTGCTCGCCGCCTTCGCGGCCTCCGAGGCGGCCTCGACGAAGATCTTGGGTTGTTCGGCCGGGCCGTCGACGGGGTGCCAGCAGGCGAAGAGATGGTCGGCGTCGTCCCCCGTCAACCGCGGCTCCTGCTCGCGGCACTGCTCGGTCGCCCGAGGACAACGGGGCGCGAAGCGGCAGCCGGCGGGAGGATTCGTGAGATCCGGGGGCAGACCTCGGATGCTGACGAGTGCCTTGCGGCTGTCCTGATCGAGCCGCGGGATCGAGCCGAGCAGCGCCTGGGTGTATGGATGTCGCATGGCGCCGAAGATGTCTTCGGTGGCGGCGCTCTCGACGATCCGGCCGGCGTACATGACGCTGATCCGGTCGCTTCTCCCGGCCACGACGCCCATGTCGTGCGTCACGAGCAGTGTCGCCATCCCGAGGCGCTCCTCGAGGTCGTCGAGCAGCGCGAGGATCTGGGCCTGGATGGTCACGTCCAGGGCGGTGGTCGGCTCGTCGGCGAGCAGCACCTTCGGCTCGCAGGCGAGCGCGATGGCGATCATCACCCGCTGGCGCAGGCCCCCGGAGAGGTGATGCGGATACTGCTCGCAGCCGCTCCTTGGGTCTGGGCAGCCCGACCAGCTCCAGCACCTCGAGCGCGCGGTCGCGGCCTCCTTGCTTCGACGACCTTGCGGTGGCGCCTGTACCGGCTCGGCCACCTGCTCGCCGATCTTCTTCGTCGGGTTGAGCGAGGACTGCGAGTCCTGGAAGATCATCGCGACCTCGTTGCCGCGCAGCTTCTGAAGCTCGGCATCGCGGAGTCCGACGAGCTCGCGCCCGCCGAGCGTCACCGAGCCCCCGATGATCTCGCCGCCCCTCGGGAGCAGGCCGAGGATCGACAGCCCGAGCATCGACTTGCCGCACCCCGACTCGCCGACCAGTCCGAGGGTCTCGCCGACGTCGATCGAGAGATCGACGTTCCCAACGGCCTGCACGGTCGATCGCGTCAGCTCGATGTGCGTGGTCAGGTCCTTGACCTCGAGGGCACGAGCATTATCGGTCGACATCGCTACCGCCGCCTCAGCCGCACGTCGAGAGCGTCTCGCAGCCCGTCGCCGATGAGATTGAAGGCCATCACCACCGCAACGAGACAGAACCCGACCGGGTACACGAGCCACCACTGCCCGTTGGAGATATAGGTGTCGGCGTTTCCGAGCATGTCGCCCCACGAGGCCGCCGGGTATTGCAATCCGAAGCCGAGGAACCCGAGGAACGCGAGGGCGAGGATCGAGTCGGCGATGAGGAACGTCACGTTGACAATCGTCACCGAGAGAGCATTGGGAATCAGATGCCGGTAGACCAGCCGGGGTCGCCCGCTGCCCATCACTCTGGCCGCCAACACGAAATCTCGCTCGCGCAGGGTCAACACCTCGCCACGCATCAGCCGGGCAGGCACGAGCCAGGAGAAGAAGCCGAGCAGCAGGCTCTCCTCCAGGACGGTGGCGCTGAACTTCGTGGCCAGCACAAGCACGATGAACAGAAACGGAATCGAGTAGACGATGTCGACGAAGCGCATCATGATCCCGTCGACAGCGCGGCCCGAGAGGCCGGACACCGCGCCGTACAGCGTTCCGATGACGATCGAGATCAGCGCCGCGAAGAAGCCGATCTCGAGCGCCGTCTGGCCTCCGGCCATGATTCGCCCGAGCTCGTCGAACCCGTGCTCGTCGGTCCCCAGGGGTCCCGCGGTGCCCCCGAGCGGCGTGGCCGCACCCGGCGCCAGGTTGGCCTTGAGGGGCTGGGTGAGGCTCTGGTTGGTGTGGTAGACGAGCGGCCCGAGAAAGCAGAAGAGCACGAAGAAGACGAGGATGCCGACGCCGAGGACCGCGACCTTGTTGTCGGCGAACTCGCGTATGGCCAGCCGCCAGCCGCTGGCGATGGCCTGGACGTCGCCGCCCTCGGCCGTCGTCGAGAGCAGGTCGGCGTGGCTGAGTGGCGCCTCGGCCGCTTCGTAAAACGGCTTGACGCGGTCCTCGGTGTCGGTCAAATCCTCACCCTTGGGTCCGCGACGGTCACGGCGATATCGGCCATCAGGTTCCCCAACACGGTAAGAATGCCGCCAAGGATCGTGTAAGCCAGGAGGATCGGGTAGTCGCCGCTCTGCAGCGCGTTGTAGAACAGCAATCCCAGTCCCTGGATGTTGAACAGGACCTCGACGAGCAGGTTGCCGGCCAGGAGATCGGGGATCGAGAGGCCGACGAGCGTGATCATCGGCAGACACGCGTTGCGCAGCAGGTGGCGGTAGAGCACGGCCCGCTGCGACAGGCCCTTGGCCCGGGCGAGGCGAATGTAGTCCTGGGCCAGATTGTCGAGCGCCGAGGAGCGCATGTAGCGCGAGAACGACGCGATGTTGACCAGGGTCAGCGTTAGGATGGGGAGGAAGTAATCGCGCGGATGGGTGATCGCCGCTCCGGTGCTGGTGAGCGATGACGGGACCAGCGGCGGAAAGATGTTCAGGTGCAGCGCGAAGACATCGATGAGGATGATGCCGAGGAAGAACGGCGGCATCGCGTAGAGCACGAAGGTCAGCGTGGTCAATGCGTAGTCGCCGACGCTGTTGCGCTTGACCGCCTGCAGGATCCCGAGCGGCATGGCGATGAGCAGCGACAGCACGAGCGCCGACCCCGACAGGTAGATGCTGCGCCCGGCGTTCTCCTTGAACAGCTGGGCCACGCTCTGCCCCTGCTTGTAGGAGTAGCCGAAATCGAGGCGGCCGAGGTGGCCCAGGTAGGTCAGGAACTGGGCCACGAGCGGCCGGTCGTACCCGTGCTGCTTGTTCCAGGCCGCGACCTGGGCCGGTCTGGCGCTGCGGCCAAGCACCTGGTGGACCGGGCTACCGGAGATCAGGTGCAGGAGCTCGAACGTGATCGCCGCGATCCCGATCGTGATGATGATCGCGATGAGGATCCGGCGGATGATGTATCCGAGCATTGCTGCGGGCGCGGGCCGTTCTGGGTGGCCAGCCTACTTCTTGTTAACCCACCAGAACTGCGGCCACAGTCCGTACTGCGTCAGGGCAACGTAGGAGTTTGGGGGTCCCCCCGACCCGCTTGGTCGACCGCGAAGATGAGGTCGTAGTTGGGAAGGAACAGCGCCGGCAGGGCCGTTGTCTCGTACGACGCCTCCTTGGTCACCGCGTTCGGATCGGATCCGAACACCGAGTTATGGATCAGCTGGTCCATCTTCGGATCGCTGTAGGTGCCGCTGTTGAACGAGCCGCCGGTGTTGAAGATCGAGTTCTGGGTCGGATATGGGTTGTCGGTGTATCCGCTGAAGTTCTCGACCGCCCAGTCGTTCGTGTACTTCGCCACCGACGGATCGGCGTTGTTGTAGTTGCTGGCGATGTAGTTGAACGTCTTCTGAAACAGCTGGATGTTGATCCCGGCCGCCTGCTTGGCCTCGGAGGTGACCGCCTCGTCGGTGAGCGAGACGTAGGGCCCGGCGGCGGCCGTCTCGGTGGCCCACGGGAACGAGATCGGCGTCCCCTTGGGGATCCCGGCGCCGCATTGGTTGGGGCCGGTCCCCGGATTGGCGCAGGTCGTCTGGCCGCCTGGGACGACGTGCCAGCCGTGGGCCTTCAGAATCGAGACCGCCTTGGCTGGGTTATAGGGATATGGCGGGTTGACCGCGTTGGACGGCACGTATGGCGTCTTCGGCACCGACGGAATCGGTCCATAGGCGAGGCCGGCGGCACCGTGGTAGATGCCCTGGATGATGGCCGGCTCGTTGACCAGCATGGCCATCACCTGGCGGAAGTAGAGCTGGGCGATGATCTTGTCGAAATGGTTGACGGTGTTCTTGAAGTTCCAGATCACGCCGGCCCAGCCGAAGTCCGGCAGCCCGAACACGCTGTAGCCCTGGGACTTGAGGCTGCCGACGTCGGCGAGCTGGGAAAAGTCCACCTGCCCAACGTCGAGGCTGCCGGTCCGCATGGCGTTGAGCATCGGCGTGATCCCGGTGTACGTGACCCCCTGGAGCGAGCTGATGTACGGCTTGGGCGTGCCGCCGAAGCGTCGGGTTGGCCTTCATCGTCCATGAGGCGGTGACGGGGCTGAAGCTCGTGAGCACGAACGGCCCGTCGGCGGTCTTCCACAGCGGGTTGGAGCCGTAGTTGCCCACCTGGCCGCCGACCTTGCCGAGGTAGTCGTAGATCTTCTTGGCGTTGGCCGGGACGTTCCAGTCGAGGTGGGGGCCGTTGGCCGAGGCGACGTTCCAGACCGTGCTCGGGAGCGGGTACAGATTGAGGGCCAGTGTGCTGTTGAGGAAGAAGCCTGGGTTGAAGGCCCGCTTGAGATGCATCACGACGGTGTACTGGTTGGGAGCCGAGATGCTGGCCAAGCTGTCGGGGAAGTAGCCCGGCGTGAACGAGCCCCAGTTGGCCGCGCTCTCGCCGACGGCGGCCTTGATCAGCGCGACGTCGAAGAGCACGTCCTGGGCGTCGACCGGCTTGCCGTCATTCCACTTGTAGTTGTGCTTGAGCGGGATCGTGACCGTCTTGTCGCCGTTGCTGAACGTGGGCTTGTCCGCCACGCTGAGCCCGTAGTTGATTCCCGGTTCGCTGCCGTAAGGGAAGTTGTTGTACAGCGGCAGCCACATGACCTGCTGCCACTGGTAGTTGATCGTGCTCGCGTTCCCCGAGGGCACGACCGGGAAGATGTAGTTGGGCGTATTGCCGTTGAGCTGCCCGTAGGTGATCGTGCCGCCGTGGGTCGACGTGCCGGGAGGCGGCAGCTTGCCGTAGAGCCCCGGCTGGGTCAGCGAGCCGGAGGCGGCGCCGCCGCTCCCGGTACCGCTACTCGAGCTCCCGCACGCGCTCAGCGTCAACGCGGCGAGCGTGGCGATGGCGGCGGCTGACAGCGCACGTCGCCACGCAGGCGAGCGACTCGCAGATACGACGCATTGCCTCGGGGTTCCACGCCGGAGGCGACAACGCGGGTACGACCCATCTCCAACCCCTCTTCCCTGGGTTTATAAGGCTCGCCAATCTAGAAGGGGGGACGCGAAGGTGTCAAGCCAGCCGCGTTACGGCGAGCTTAGGATCGTGACCCCTCCTCGAGGATGCGCTTGAGCGTCTCGCAGTGGCCCGCGAACTGACGCCTGAGCATTCGACGCAGGAGCGGCCCGGCGAGCCGCATCGCGCCAGCGGGCTGGCCCTGAACGGCGAACCTCATGCGGGTCCCTCGCGCGCTGGGCTCCATCGTGATGCGCGAGTGCAGCGGCAGTCGGCCCTCGATTATGCGCAGGCCGAAGACCCGATCCGGTTCGTACTCCGAGACCTCGACGAGCGAGGCCAGCTCCTTACCGCCGGGCGCGCGGTGCACCTCAGGTACGCGGGATCCGACCGCCAGCGGCAGCGGGCCCTCGGGGACCGCGGAGACGGTGTTCGTCTGCCAGCTCGCCAGCGTGCCGGGATCGGTCACGTAGGCGAACACATCCGACGGCGGACGCGCGATTTCGGTCTCGACCGCGAAGGCGATCATGTGGGTTAAGTCAAGCTGATCCGGGCCACGTGGTCACGCGGCGCGATCTCGGACGGGCTCCGCGACGCCACCCACGCGGCCGCCTGATCGAGCGCCGTGGTGGGATCAAAGGCGGGGGCGGCCGCGACCAGCGTGGCGAGGTTGGTGATCTCGAGGGCGGCCATCGTCTCGTCGCGCAACACCTCCTCGAGCGATGGAGCCGTGTCGAGCTCCCTGGAGATCCGTTCGCCCAGTGCCAGCCACCGGCGTGCGCTATCGCGGTCAACGGCGACGGCGTAGCGCGCGACGAACCACAGCGCGGCGACGGCGACCGAGTGCACGCCGTGCCCGAGGGCGAGCTCGACGACCCCGGCCAGCTCGGGCTGGGCGATCTCGCCGCTCGCCGCAGACCCGGCCAGCAGTCGCGCCTGCAGCGCGCACGCCAGCATGTAGTTGTGCTCGATCTCGGTGGTCGCACTCCGCACATCGACTCGCGTGTTCGTAGGGCTGACTCGTAGCGACCGTCGACGTACGCCTCGCCAAACAGCGAGTAATGAACCCAGCCGAGCACCCGGGGGCTGGTCCCCGGGGCGATCAGGGACGACCAGGATCGGGCGTAGGCGGGCCATCTCGTCGCGATCGCGCGCGTTGATCGCCTCGGCGAACAGCTGCGTGGTCGCCACCCCGAGCGCCTCCTGATCGCCCAGCTCGGCTGCCCGCTCGGCGAAGCGCCGCTGCCATTTCGCCGCCGGGTGCTCGAGCGCGGCCACGCTGGGCAGTAGCGCCATCTCCTGCTCGCCGGGGATCGAAAAGCGCTCCAGGAGTCGCTCGGCCACCTCGCCCGCTCTCTTGCCGGAGGTTGCCGGCGACCCACATCGGCCGCAGGCCGAGGGCAATTCCGGTGGCCGACTCCTGATCTCCGGCCTCGACGGCGTCGGCGAAGGCCGCGCGCAGGTTGGCGTGATCGGCCCGCAGTGGGCCCGACAGCTCGCCCGTCGCGCCCCCGCGGTTGAATGCGGCGCTGACCGGCTCGAGCAACTCGGCGAAGTACCGTCGGTGACGGCCGCGGAGCATCCGCGGCTTCGCCACTCTCGAGGCACCGCTCGAGAGCAAAGGCGCGGACCAGTTCGAGGAGCTCGAAGCGGCTGCGATCCGCGGCCTGGCGGCGCACGAGGCTCGCCTCCTGTAGCTCCGACAGCTCGGTCTCCGGCATTCGCCCGACCACCCCCTCGAGCGCGGCCATTGTGAACCCGCCAAGAAACACGCTGGCGGCACGAAGCGCCTCCTGAGCGGGGGGCGTCAGCAGCTCATAGCTCCAGTCGATCGTCGCACGGAGCGTCTGCTGCCGATCGGGAAGGTCTCGCAGCCCCCGCTCGCCGATCGACAGCGGTCGGGAAAGCTGTTCGTGGATCTGCGGCACGGTCAGCAGGTGACACCGGGACGCGGCAAGCTCGATGGCCAGGGGCAGGCCGTCCAGGGCGCGGCAGATCTCTGCCACCGCCCGATAGTCATCCTCGTCCAGGTCCAGCTCGGGGTCGGCGGCGAGGGCTCGGTCGACGAACAGTTGGACCGCCGGGCTCTCGGCGATCTCCTCCTCGGACCCCCCGGTGGGCAGCTCGAGCGGCTCGACCACGAACAATCGCTCACCCCGAATCCGCAGAGCGCGCCGGCTCGAGACGACTATCCGCAGCCCGGGCGCGGACTCGAGCAGCTCGGAGACCAAGACGGCCGCCGAAAGCAGATGTTCGAAGTTATCGACGACCAACAGCAGATCCCGGTCGCGCAGATAGCGCCCGAGGCCGTCGGCGCCCGGCGCCTCCGTGCCCGCGCTCTCGCCGAGCGCGGTGGCGATCTCCGCCGCGACCAGTGCCGGCCCGGTCAACCGCTCGAGCCGCACCAGCACGGCACCATCTCGGTAGCCGGCCTCGATGCGGCGCGCGAGTTCCAGGGCGAGACGCGTCTTTCCCACGCCTCCGGCTCCGATCAACGTGACCACGCGGACATCGTGGTCGGCCAGCAACGCCTGGAGCACCGCCAGCTCCGGCTCGCGTCCGATGAGCTTTGTGACCGCGGCGGGGATGCTCGAGGCCTTCGGCGCGCGGGCCGGCTGGCTCGACAGCGGGTTCCTCGCCGGCGATCGGCCCGGGGTCGGGCTGGGCATCGCCGGCCGGTATCAGGAGCGAACTGTCGTGTTCGAGCATCTGGGCGTGCAGACGCACGAGCTGCTCGCTGGGCTCCAATCCCAGCTCGGCCGCGAAGCCGCGGCGAGCGCGGGCAAACGCATCGAGCGCATCGGCCTGGCGTCCTGACCTGTACAGCGCCAGCATGAGCTGACCCCACAGCCGCTCCTCGAACTGGTGCGCCGACACCAGCGACTCGAGCTCGGCCACGAGTTCGCCGGCTGCACCCGCGCCAAGATCGGCATCGACGCGCAGCAGAAGGGCTTGAAGTTGCTTCTCCTCGAGCGCACGCCGCCACTGGGCGACGCTTCCCTCGGACGCCACGTCGCACAACGGGTCGCCGCGGACGAGGCCGTAGAGCCTGCGCGCAGCATCTCTCGGGCCTCGGCTGGGTTGGCCCTGGCCCGGTCCACCAGTGCATCGAACCGCCAGCAGTCGAGCTCGATTTCCTCGGCGCGCACGTAGTACCCGGCAGCCTCGCGCACGAGCAGGTCACCGAGCAGGTCCCTCAATTTGGACAGGTGGACGTGCAAGGCCGAAACGGCACTCGCCACCTGGCGCTCGCCCCACAGTTCGTCGATCAGCCGGTCGCGAGACAGCGGGACTCCGCCCGCCATCAGAAACAGGGCGAGGAGGGAACGCTGACGGCCACTCGGAAGCGGGACCGATTGACCCTCGCGCTCGAGGACGAGCGGCCCCAAGACCCCGAATCGCCAGACGCCCTCGGCCACGGCTGCAGGGTACTGCCAGCCCCGGGGGTTCCGCGACAATGCGAGCGGCAGGAGCGAGCAGGACGTGCCCCATCCGGTCGAGCGGCTCGAGGCCTTCGTCGGCGAATGGGCCATGCGGGCCGTGTTTCCGCGACCGCCCGGCGGAAGGGAGGCCGACGACGCGGCGCCGAGTGGCGGTGCCGGCGTTCAATCACCTAGCAGGATGCAGTTCGAGTGGCTGCCGGACCGACGATTCCTGGTTCAGCGTTGGGCCGTCCCGCATCCCACCGCTCCGTATGGGATCGCGATCATCGGCTTCGACGACCCCACCGGGGCGTACGTGCAGCACTATTTCGATTCTCGCGTGGGGTCGCGAGGCTGTACGAGATGACCTTCGCGGATGGGGTGTGGACACTGTCGAGGACGGCGGCGGACTTCTCGCCGCTGAATTTCTCGCAGCGCTACACCGGGGTCTTCAGCGAGGATCAGCGCGAGATTCGCGGCCGATGGGAGATCGCCACCGAGGGCTCCGACTGGAAGCTGGACTTCGAGCTCAGCTACACCAAGCTCGGCCGGTGATCAGCCGGCGAGCCCCCTGTCGCGCAGTTCCCGCTGCGCCGACTCGCTCTTGCCCAGGTCGTCGAGCCCCATGCCCCGCAGCACGCTGGGCGTCTTGGTGAACTGGATGTCGCGGTAGTCGACGATCTGGAGGTGGTTTCCCCACGGGTCGTTGACGTCGAGCGAGCCCGAGCGCTGGACGTCGATCCCATCCTGGAGCATCGCCGCGCGGACGGCTTCCTTGTCATCCACGACCACTCCGAGATGGCGTGAGGTGTCGTCGGGTTGGGTACGGCCCGAGGCGAGCGCGATGAACTGGTCGCCCATGTCGATGAAGGCCATCCTGCGCCCGTGGCGTCCGCGCAGCTCGAACTCGAAGAAGCGCCCGTACCAGCTCAGCGCTTCGTCGATGTCCCCGACCTCGAGCGCCACGTGATTGATTCCGACAAGCCGCGCCATACTCGTGATCCTGCTGGATCCGGGCCATCGTGTCCATCGGCAATTGGTCCTAAGCCGTTGCGGGAGACTCATGGCCATCGAGATCGAAGCCACCGACTACCACACCGCCGGCGAGCCGTTTCGGATCGTCCGTGAGGGCGTCCTCGACATCCCCGGAGCGACGGTCGGCGACCGGCGCGAGTATGCCGCGCGCTCCGAGGCGGTCGACCGCGTTCGCCGCCTGTTGTGCCACGAGCCGCGCGGCCACGCCGACATGTACGGCGGGTTCCTCGTTCCCGCGGACGATGACGGCGCGGATTTCGGTGTGCTCTTCTGGCACAAGGACGGCTACTCGACGGCGTGCGGACACGGGACGATCGCGCTCGGAGCGTGGGCGGTCGAGTCCGGCGGGTGCCGGGCCTCGGCGACGGGGAGGTGTCCGTGACGATCGATGTCCCGTCGGGGCGCGTGGTGGCGCGCGTTCGCGTCCGCGGTGGCACGGTGCAGAGCGTCGCCTTTCGGAACGTTCCATCGTTCGTCGTCGCCCGCGGCGTGCCGGCCGGTGGGGGAGAGGTCGACGTCGCCTACGGCGGCGCGATCTACGCATTCGCTCCGGCCGAGCGCTGGGGATGCGAGTCGCGCCCGAGCATCTGCCCGCCCTGATCGCCCTCGGGCGCACGATCAAGGGGGACCTCGATGGCAGCCCGGTCTCTCGCCATCGCGGCGACGACCGGTTGTCGGGTATCTACGGCACGGTGCTGTACGAGGAGGTCGGTCCGCGGCACCAGCGGACCGTGGCGATCTTCGCCGACGGAGAGGTCGATCGTTCGCCCACCGGCTCGGCCACATCGGCCCGCACGGCATTGTTGCTGGCCGACGGAGCGCTGAGAAAGGGCGAGACCTGGCGCGTTGACTCGATCGTCAACACCACGTTCCACGCTCGCGCAATCGGCCATTCGGCGGGCGGCGTCCTCACGGAGGTCGAGGGAACGGCGTTCCACACCGGCGAGCACCGCTTTCTCCTCGACCCCCGCGATCCTCTGGGAACCGGATTCGTTCTGCGATGAGCGTCCGCGCCTGGGCCACAATGGGACGGCCGTGACCGTGCAGGGAGAGCCGCAGGTTCAAGTGCAGGACCGTCCGCCAGGCTCCGGGCTCAGACGGGCGTTCCTCGATGAGCGACATGGCCCGTTGCCCGCGTTGCTACTGGCGCTGACCATGCTTGCCGGGGTCCTCGACGCAACGACCATTCTCCGTCTCGGGCATGTGTTCGTCGCGACGATGACTGGGAATCTCGTGTTCATGGGCTTGTCCGCCGCGGGCGCACAGGGGTTTTCCGTCGGACAGCCATCGGTGCCCATCTCGCTTCGCGCACGCCCGCCGGGTGGTCAGCGCCGATATAGGGCTTGATCTAGGTCGAGAAGATCGCCTCCGGGAGCAGCGCGCTGACGATGTACTGGCCCGCGTCGACGATCTCGGAGATCTTGAGGTCGACGGCGAGACTGCACAGCACGAAGGCGTCCTCCCGGCTGAGGTCGTAGGTGCTCACCAGGTAATCGATCATCGCCCGCACGGCATCCTGCGAGGCTGCGTACAGGTCGCCGCTCACGCCCGTCGTCGCATAGAACGGCGCCGAGTCGACGCGCGGAGTCAGCGGGGCGGGGGTGCGGAACTGCGGACCGGGGAGCGGACTCCCCTTCTGGAGCGTGAAGCGCAGCGAGGCGAACATCGGCGACTCGATCCCGGTGACGCACACCTCCCCGTCGCCCTGCGCGGCGTGGGCATCGCCGCAGGAGAACAGCGCCTGCTCGACCTGCACGGGGAGAAACAGCGTCGAGCCCCGCACGAGCTGGCGGATGTCCATGTTCCCGCCGAAGGTGCCGGGCGGCATGACGTCCTGCGCGGTTGCGCCGGCCGGGCACACTCCCATGGTTCCGAAGTAGGGCTCGAGCGGGATGGCGATGTCGTCGCGTAGGTAGGCGACATCGCCGTGGGACAGGTCGAACGTCCGCAGATAGGGGTCGGGGAACTCGTTGGGCAGCAGGCCCTCTCCCGGGAGCAAACCTGTCCATCCCCAGCCCTGCGTGTGGACATCGAGGATGTCGATCTTCAGAGTGTCACCCGGCTCGGCGCCGTTGACTGCGATGGGTCCCGTCAGCGGGTAGAACCGCGCCACGTCCAGGGTGACGAGTGCATTCGCATCGGACCCGGGTTGGATCTGATTGTCGCTGACCTCGCGCGTCCAGAGAACGACAGTGTCTCCGGAGTCGATGGCGAGCACGGCCTCGTTGCCCGTGTCCCACGTGTAGTGCACGTCCTCTGTCCGGCAGGTAGTGCGTGTGCGGTATCGAGGCTGTCTGCGACATGGGTGACCTCCAGGCGGGATTCCGGGGCCTGATCATCTCAGCTGTCCGGTGGGAAGCGGGCACGAGCGCCCCTGACCGCGGTGATCCGGGCCACCGGTCAACGTCAGGCCATATGGGGTCCAGACCCCATTGGTCGGGACCCGGGGCGAGGCCTAGCGTGCGCGGCGCGGCGTCCCGGGATTTTGGGGGCAGACGCCGCTTCAATTGCGCACAGGAAAGGGGCCGTATGAGACATCGCAAGCTGGCAGTCGGGGCAATCGGCGTGTCGGTCAGCGCCGTCGCGGCGATCGGTGCGGTCGGCGCCGCGGGCGCCAGCGACCGCGGGCCGCGCCGTCGAAGGTCGTGGTCAAGCAGAAGTTCTCGGTGAAGATGGTGCCGAACCGCTACGTCCAGGATGGGATGCGGTGTCGACCGCGACGTCTATACGGTCAAATCGGGCGGCACCGTCGAGCTCCGCATAACTGCTCCGCCAGGAAGGCCCGCACACCCTCACCGTCGTCGCCCCGAAGGACGCCCCCAAGAACGCGGCCCAGACCTTCAACTGCAAGATCTGCAACAAGCTGGCCAAGGCGCACGGGGCCGACCCCAACAGCAACGCGCCGCCCAAGTACCGATTCCTCGAGAACGGAGTCGGGCAGAACACGCCGCCGAAGCTCGACCGACCGGGCGACTCCGGCATCACGTTCCCGGGGCAGAAGGGAGACGCGTCAACCTCAAGGTCACGGCGCCGCCAGGGCACGACGCTCAACTTCATCGTGCATCATCACCCGTGGATGCAGGCCACAGTTGAAGGTTCAGTGAGGCTGGCAGTTGCGGCGATCCGAGGTACGGCGAGGGCGCTGGCATGTGCCGGCGCCCTCGCAGCGGGTTACGCGCCCCTGTGGCGCAGGCGAAGGTGCGCGACGTCGACTGGGTCGCGGCGGTCCCGACGTGGTGGAACATCGCGCCCAACGGTCACGACGCGATCATGGGCATGCCCGTGCCCGCCGAGAAGTCGATCCTCCAGACCGTCGTCTACCGCCGCTACAGCGCCGAGCTGGCGGCAAGCCCGATGCCGAACGCGCCGCGCCTCGAGTGCGGACGGGCTTCTGATCCCCGGTCCGCTGCTCCACGCGCGCGTCGGCGACCACGCTGCGCGTCCACTTCAAGAACCTCGACACGCTCCGCCACGCACCCGCACTCGATGCACTTCCACGGCGTCCATTACGCGCCCGAGCTCCGACGGCGCCTACGTTCCCGGGCTTCTCGGGCCGGGATGCGGACGTGAAGCCGGGCCAGACCTACACCTATCGCGCTGACGCGCCGGGCCCGACTCGGTCGGCGTCTGGCCCTACCACGACCACTCGCCCTCGATGGATGACTCGATCGACGGGCGGCATGTTCGGGATGCTCTCGATCCTCGGCCGTCACGAGCGGGCGCCGGACCGCGAGTTCGAGGTCGTGTTCTCGCCGTTCGGCAAGAGCTTCATGGCGATCGACGGACGCGCGTTCGTCGGCAACACGCCGGTCTTCCGCTCGAAGGTCGGCGAGCTCGTGCAGTGGGACGTGATGGCGATGGGCTCCGACTTCCACACCTTCCACGTCACGGGCACCGCTGGATCGCCCCCGGCGGCGTTCCGCGCGACACCCAGACGGTCGGCCCCGCCGAGTCGCTTCCGGATCCGCTGGCGGAGGATGCCCCGGGGACGTGGCTCTACCACTGCCACGTCGAGGATCACATGATGCGCGGATGATCGGCATCTATGAGGTCTCGAGGTGATCAGGCGAGCCGCCGCCGGAGCGCTGGCCATGCTTGGCCTCGCGCTGCCCGTGCACGCCGCAAGCGCCGCCACGCTCCGGGTCAAGGTCGAGTTCCAGGCCTTCGCGCCGGATACGCTCGACGCGCTGCGTGGCGACAGCGTCCTCTGGACGAACAACAGTGGCCGGCGCCACACGGTGACGGCCGACCTCGGGCAGTTCGATTCCGGCGACCTGTTCGACGGTGGACGCTTCTCTCATACCTTCGCCGCCACCGGCACCTACGCGTATCACTGCACCGTGCACCGAGGCATGCTCGGCGAGGTCGACGTGAGGAACGTCACCCTCGCCCCCTTGCCGCCCGCCGCCGTTCTTCTCAACAGCACGGTCCAGCTGGGGGACGCACGGTTGATCCACGGATCCCGGTTCGCGTGCAGCGCAATACCGGTTCGGGCTTCGTGACGGTCACGACGGCCACGCCCGCCGCGGATGGAACGTGGACCGCCACGGTGGTCGCCGCGCACACGGCGCGCTACCGCGCCGCGGCCGGCCCGAATCTCAGCGAGACAAGGCGGCTGCTGGTCAACGATAGGAAGGTGCACGTCCGGGCCTCGCGCGGCCTCGTCACGGTGAGCGTGGTCCCGGCGGATCCGTATGCGCGCGTCGGGTTGCAACTGCGCCTTCGCGATCGTTTCGGCTGGTGGACCGTCGCCCGCAAGCGCCTCGACTACCTCTCGCATGCGAAGTTCACGGTCAATCGGGCCGGAACCGTGCGCGCACGGGTCGCGCTCCTCAGCGGCGACAGATGGACTCCACTTACCATCAGCAAGGTCGTGAGGGTTCGATCCCCCACGCGATCGCCGTGAAGGCGTAAAGCGGCCACGCGTTCTGGCCGAAGTGGCCTTCCGGGCTGGGCGGCAGCGGGCGTAAGATCGCCGCTTCCCGGAGTCCACCAGGAGAGGTGAGAGCCTTGCAGCACGGCAGACCCCACCGCCGCGGCCTGGCCATCGCAGTTTCGGCGGCGCTGGCCGCTGGAGCCGTGGTCGCCACGACGAGCTCGGCCAAACCAGCTCGTGCCCACGCCGCCAGCACGACGATCCATGTGATCGAGCACGCGATCACCGACAAGGAGATCCCGACGGGTGGCGGCAAGGACGTGAAGGGGAACATCCTCACGTTCAACAACCCGGTGTTCAACAGCAAGAACACCAAGAAGGTCGGGCATGACGAGGGCTTCTGCACGCGGATCGCTCCCAAGCAGCACATCTGGGAGTGCCTGTGGACGACCTTCCTCAAGCACGGCCAGATCACGGTCCAGGGTCCCTACTACGACAACCGCAACAGCGTGCTGTCGATCACCGGCGGCACCGGCGCATACCGCGACGATCGCGGTCAGATGGTCCTGCGCGCGCGCGACGGCGGCAAGGAGTACGACTTCATCTTCAAGCTGAGCTGAGGCCATCAGGCGGTGACGCCTTCGCGGGGCGTCACCGCCCACAGCCCGTCGCGGCCGGGTCGTCGGCCTGAGTCCCTACTTGTGCTTGGCCGTGAACGTGATCTTGGCGGTCGAGCACGTGTGGCTGCCGTGAATCCCACCATCGGTCACCGAGCTGGTGAACGCGCCTGAGTTGCCTAAAGCCACTTAGAAGACTGGCGCGGGCATGAGGACGATGCGCCACCCGTCTGGGTCTTCGACCGTGATCGCGCCGTTCTCCGACCAGAACGGGTTCTCTGCCTCGACGGGATGGTGCCCGAGAGCCTCGAGGCGCTCGGCGGCGGCGCGAACCTCGGCCTCGCTGCTGAGATACAGCACGAGGAGGTTGTCCCGACTCGGTGCGGCGCCCGGGCTGCCATCCGCATGGGACGTGAACTCGAGGTGATAGTCGGTTCCGGGAAGTCCGAGCATCACTCCGGTGTACCCGTCGTGGTCGGCAAACCGGAACAGCTCTCTGAGCCCGAATCCCTCCATGTAGAAGGACACGACCCGATCGAGCTGATCGGTGGGGCGGGCAATGCGGACTTGCCTGACCGGCAGATCCGGCGGCCACCCGGCCGATGACGGAGGCGGTTGTGGGGTGATCAATGGTTCACTCGCTCCTGTCGCTTCGGCGCCGCCCGTCAGACTTCCGATCATGCCGGGCGTCCACATCCTCCTGATCTCGGGCAGCCTGCGGGCTGGCTCGACCAATTCTGCCGTGTTGCGCACCGCGGCCAGGGTGGCCCCGGCAGGGATGACGACCACGATCTACGACGGGATCGGACGGCTGCCTCACTTCAACCCCGACGATGACGTCGAGGGGCGGCCTGTCGACCCGGCGGTGGCGGAGCTCAGGAGCGAGATCCGGGCTGCCGACGCGCTGCTGTTCTGCACGCCCGAGTATGCCGGCGCCCTGCCCGGATCCTTCAAGAACCTGCTCGAGTGGACGGTGGGCGACGGGTGCACGTATCAAAAGCCGGTGGCGTGGATCAACGCGGCCGGCCCCGCCGCGCCGACCGGAGGAGCGGATGCCCACGATTCGCTTCGGAAGGTTCTCGGCTACGTGCACGCGAGCATCGTCGAGACGGCGTGTGTGCGGATCCCGATCACGCGGTCCGATGTCGAGCCCGACGGTACGATCAGCCGGCGCGACGTGCGCGAGCAGATCGCTGCCACCCTGGACACTCTGGGTTACGCGGGCGATTGGCCGGAATCGGAATGACCTAGCGCCGTCGAGATCTCGCCGATTGCCGCACGCTCGGGATCGCTGACAGCAGCGCCTCCCTCGCGGTGGGCGTTGGCCACCAGCTCGGCCAGGTGCAGGACGAACCGGCGGTAGTCGTCGAGCTCGTCCGGACTCGCCTTGCGGGAAAGCAGCTCGACAGCATCGCTCAGGTGCTGGAGACCCTTCTGCTTGAGCTCGTCATACGAGTGATACAGCGTGTGGTCCATGGCGGGCTTGGCCGCCACGATTTCGTCGAGAAGCTCGCTCTCGCCGTGCTGCTGGCGCGCCTCGGCATATGCCTTGGCGATGGCGAACGTCTCGCGGATGGTTCCGCCACGCCCAGCGGTCACGACGATCATGCCGGCGCTGGGCGGCCCTCCCAGAACGAGCTTCCATTCCTCTTCGGTGAAGTCAGCCTTACCAGTCATCGGCAGATCGTATCCAGCCCGGCGCCGCGGCGGGACCATGACGAGCTCTACCCGGCCACCCAACTCTGGGCGTCCGCCAGCTGGTCGGGGCCGTATGTCCTGACCTCGCCCGGGGTCACCCAGGCGAACAACCGAAAGGCGTTCGCCAGCCAGTCGATATCGGTGACGATGGCCGACCGCTTCCACGCCGAATGATGCCCCAGGCCGAGCCCGAGTCCGGTCTTGACATCGTCGTACCAGGCTCCCGGCTCCAACCCATTGAAGTCGGTGATCACGAAGACCATCCGGATCTCGCCCGCCTCGGCAGCGGCACGGACCCGGGCTCGAGGACGTCGCGATAGTCCGCGCGGTTCAGCTTCCCCGAGGCGCGGAAGCCAATCGTCCCCGCCGGCATCCCCTCGATTCGCTCGATCATCCAACTCCTCCTGTTGTGCGGGGTCAGGAGCATTGAACCAGCAGATGGCAGCATGTCCGTTTCGTGGAGATTGGTCCGCGGTCAGACCTCGCGCGTGGCTGGCAGCTCGACGAGCTGGCCACCGCCGGTCGCGAGAATCTGTCGTTCGTGCAGGGTTCCTCAGCTACGAGCACCAAGGGGAGCCCGTCGATTTCGTCTACTCGCGTTATGCCCTACATCACCTGCCCGATTTCTGGAAGGCCCTCGCGCTACAGCGAATCCACCAGTTGCTCCGCCCGGGCGGCGTGCTCCGTCTGTGGGACGTCGCGTTCAGCTTCGAGCCCGCTGAGGCCGAGGAGCGCATCGAGGCCTGGTGCTCGTCCGCCGGGCACAGCGCCGTCGCCGGTTGGACGCGGGTCGAGCTCGAAGAGCACGTTCGGGACGAGCATTCGACGTTCACCTGGCTGCTCGAGCCGATGATCGAGCGGGCCGGCTTTAACATCGAGCGCGCCGAGCCCAGCGCCGATGGGATCTTCGCCAAGTACGTCCTGCGCCGAGCCTGAGGCTGGTCATGCGCCCTGGGGAGCTACGCGATCATTGCCTGTCGTTTCCCGGAGCGCAGGAGACGTTCCCGTTCGGTCCCGAGAACTCGGTGTTCAAGGTGTCAGGCCGGATCTTCGCGCTGACGCGGCTGGCCGAGACTCCACTCCGGGTCAGCCTCAAGTGCGAGCCGTCCCTGGCCGAGCAGCTGCGCGACGCGCATGCGGCGGTCATCCCGGGATACCACCTGAACAAGCGGCACTGGAACACCGTGATCATCGACGGATCGTTGCCGGATGAGATGATCGCCGAGATGGTCGAGGACTCATACGACCTGATCGTCAGCAAGCTGTCGCAGGCGCGGCGCCGCGCGCTGGGGTGGTGCGGCGACGACTGACGACTCACGCCGCGGCGGTGCTCAGCGCGTAGTCATCCAGCCACGGCGTGCGATAGCCGTCACGCCACATGATCGGGAAGAATGCCTCGTCGAGCTCGGCCTCGCCCGGCCGGCGGTAGCGGGAGTAGATGGGGTGGCTGTGCTCCGGATTCCACCGGGTGTCGGTCGAGATCATGTGGCTGATGATCGATCGCCGCTGCGCGTCAGCGCGTTCGTTCGGGGGGCTGCCGTGGAAGGTCCAGCCGTCGTGGATGGCCGCGCCGCCCGCCGGTACCTCGATCGGCACCAGCTCGAGCTCGGTGCCGGGCGGAATCGAGCTCCGCACGTGTCCGAGCCAGTCCTCGGGAGCGTGAAACGTGCCGCCAAGCGGCGCGTGCGGCCACCGGTGCGACCCCCGCACGTAGTAGATCGTTCCCGTGTCGGCCGCGGTGTCGTCGAGCGCCATCCAGCATGTGGTCATGTTTGGCGGATCGAGATAGTCGAGGTAGGCCGCGTCCTGATGGCACAGGAGCGCCTTCCCCGACGGGGGCTTCCAGATCGCGTTGTCCTGGGCGAGCTGGACACCGGGCAACTCCGCCACGCGGGCCGAAAACTCTCCTACGAGGTGCGAAAGGGTGACGCTGGCGAGCACCCGGTCCGACTTCCACACGTTGCACATCTGCCGGGTCAGGTCGGGCGCGGTCACACCGGGCACGTAATTGACCTCGTCAGGCTGAAGGCCGGTCTCCCATTCGTGCTCGAACACGCGCACGAACCGCTCGCGCACCCGTTCCAGCTCGCTGTGGTCGAGAAAGCTCTCGACGATCAGAAAGCCATCGCGCCGATAACTCTCAATCTCCGCAGCGGTTGGTTCCCTCACGCATCCAGTCTATTTGTGAACCCGGAAGCTCGCGAAACGGTGCGCGAGAACTCCGGAGCTGGGGTTCTTCGGCGCGGACGCTCTGACGAGATACGCGCAGACGTGGATCTTGATCGCTTGACTCGGGAGCCTCGGGGAAGGCTTGACAAGCAGGTTGAAGTCGCCCTTCTTGACCGGTCCGAAGAGTCCGTAGGCACGCCTCTTGTACTCGGCAGCCGGATTGCTCTTGCACGCGCGGGCGTCGAAGAACACGTACATCGTCACCCGGTGCGCTGCGTGGCCCTTGACGGTGATCGAGAACCGCTGTTTGACCTTGGCGTGCGCCGGCACGCCAATTCTGCTGATCCTGTTGCTTGCCGCAACGGCCGTGCCCACGAGCACCGTGCAGAGAATCGCCACGGCGAGCGCTGGGACGCCAGACAGCCGGCGACCGATGGTCCTCCTCATAAGCAAGACTCCCCAGGGTTCTGACTGCCATGGACGGGGCGGCGATCATATACCCGTGGCCAGGCGGGTTACATGAGCACCATCACCCCGATTGGACTATGAATATGGGTCGGCGGGCGGCAGAGGTCGGGTTGTCCAGCGTCGATCCGCATAAGGAGAAGTGATGGAGGCGGAGGCGAGCATCGGTGGAGGTCCGGCGTCGGCCGAGGATCTGACGGCACTGGCAGCGGAGGCGTTCATCTACGGCTTCCCGCTGGTATTCGACCTCGAGCAGGTCGATCGGTTCGACCGCGAGGGGATCGGCGATCTGCCCGCGTCGCCATTCAACGCGTTCAGCCACGCCGACTCGCTGGCCGGGCCGGAGGCCACGTTCGTCTCGATCAACAACGACACGCTGTACTCGATCGCCAACGTCGACGTGAGCGGCGGTCCGGTGCGCCTCGAGGTCCCGGGCACGCACGGCCGCTACTACGTGCTCCAGTTCGTCGACGCCTGGACGAACAACTTCGCCTACATCGGCCACCGCGCCACGGGCACGGAGCCAGGCTCGTTCCTGCTCGTTGCGCCTGACTGGGACGGGGCGGCGCCCGAGGGTGCCACGGTGATTCGCTTTCCCACCCGGGTGGCGACGATCGTCGGCCGGACCGCGGTCGATGGCGAATCCGACATGCCGAACGTACGTGAGGTGCAGAGTGGGCTCACGCTGACCGAGACCGCGGCGGCGCGCGGTCTCCCCGAGATCGATCCCAGCGTGCCCGATGACGTGGTGTTCTTCGAGCGGATGCGTGTGTGGATGCGGGCGTTCCCGCCGGCCGAGCGCGACGTCCAATACCAGCAACGCTTCGCTGCACTGGGGCTGTTCGCCGAGGAATCGCCCTTCACCGACGCGGGCTCAGCCGTGGTGGCAGCCGCGCGCAACGGCCTGAAGATGGGGAGGGAAAAGCTCGAGCACGCGCTGAGCCACGACTCGGCCCCGCACGAGAACGGCTGGAGCCTCACCTACCACGCCTTCGATTACAACCTGGACTGGTTCGAGATCGGGACGATCGACGACGATCGCTGGAAGCTGCCCGACACTCCCGATCGCTACCTGCTGCGCGCGACGGCAGCGCGCGGGGGATTGTGGGGGAACCACGGCTACGAGGCGGCCTACGCCATGGTCAACACCGACGGCGACGGCCACACCCTCGATGGCGCCAACCGCTACCAGCTGCGCTTCGCCAGCCCGCCTCCGTGTCGGGCCTTCTGGTCCGTGACGATGTACAACACCCCGCACTATTTCCTGGTCGAGAATCCGATCGACCGTTACTCGATCGGCGACAGGACTCGCGGGCTGCACCGCGCCGCCGACGGGTCGCTCACGATCGTCATGCAGCGCGAAGAGCCGAACGATCCCGAACAGCGGGCCAACTGGCTCCCGACTCCGGACGGCGCCTTCCGTCCCATCCTGCGTATGTATGAGCCCGATGAGGCCGTGTTCGACGGCGACTACGAGTTGCCGCCCATCGTGCGCACGGAGTAGGGCAGAGCACGGCCGATATGCTGGCCACGCTGTGGGTCCTCTAGGAGGCTGGGCGGTTCGACAGACGATGGGCGCTCGCGCGGATGGCCGAGCGGCGATCCGCTGCCTCGGACGCGGCGCGGTGGTCCCGGCGGCGGCTTTGATCGTCCATCAACTGCGCTACATGCTGGCTTTCGGCGGGAACGCCGGGCTCGAGCTCGCCCGCCAGGGCCATTCGTACCTCCACTCGGTGGTGCCGTGGATTGTGCTGTCGATCGGCCTGGCCGCCGGCGGCTTCCTGTGGGCGCTGGGGTCGGCGTTGCGAGGGCAGCGATCGCTGCCCCGATACACCCTCTCGCTGGCCGGCCTGTGGGTCGTCTGTTCGGCGTGCCTGGTCGGGATCTACGTTGCCCAGGAGTCCCTCGAGGGCCTGTTCGCCACCGGCCACCCCGGCGGAGTCGTCGGCATCTTCGGCTATGGCGGGTGGTGGGCGATCCCCGTCTCAGCGTGCGTGGGGCTGGTCTTGGCCGCGCTCTTCCATGGCGCTCGCTGGGTCCTCGATGAGATCGCACAGCGGACGATTGGTGTGCTCAATGTCCGTGCCTCGCGCTCTCGCCGGCCCCTCCGGCCGCGCGATGCCCTCCTTCCCCGGCTCTCACCCCTCGCTGAGGGCTGGTCAGGCCGCGGCCCGCCGAGCTAGACGCCGCGCGCCGGTCATTCCTGACCGCGGCGCGCGCGGTTGTGCTGGCTCAGACAAATCAGAGGAGAACTCAACGGTGAGAAACAAGCATTCGTCGCCGACCCGCTTGGGCGTGGTCGGCGCGCTACTGGCGCTGATGGCGATCGCTCCGGCGGCCGCCTCGGCGCACGCCCGCGTCAGTCCGGCGGTGTCGCTGCCGGGCAAGCTGCAGCTCTACAGCCTCGCGGTGCCGACGGAGAAGAGCGGGCTGACAACCAACCGGATCGTCCTGACCGTGCCCAGCGGGTTCGGGGTTGACTCGTTCGTGCCGCCTCCCCCCGGGTGGCATATGCACGTCGCTCAGACGGGCTCGGGTGACAGCGCCGTCGTCACGAAGGTGACCTGGACGGGCGGGAGGACGCCGACGGGCGAGGACTCGTTGTTCCAGTTCCTGGCCCAACCCTCATCGGCCAAGACGTACACGTTCGGCGTCCAGCAGACCTACTCAGACGGGTCGATCGTCAACTGGTCTGGCCCCGAATCGTCGGAGGCGCCCGCCCCGACCATCGACGTCGACAGCTCGCTCGGCGGTGGGGGGACTTCGACGCTAACGATCATCGCGCTCGTGATCGGGGCACTCGGCCTGCTGGCTGGCGGGTTCGCGCTGGTCAGCCGCGGTTCGCGGGAGCGGGCGCTCGCGTGAGGGTGCGGGGGCGGGGCGCCCGTTGCGACGTCTCGCCCCCCGACCAGGCCGCGCAGGTCACGATCGCGATCACGGCCGCGGTGAGCAGCGTCAGCGCCTCGCGCGTCGGACCCATCGGGAGTTGGTAGACGGCCCACAAGGCGGCGGTCAGCACCCAGGGCCCGATCGCTCGCGGCCGGGAGACGGCCAGCGGCACGAACAGGACCACGAGATAGTGATTCCAGAGGATCGGCGATGCCAGCAGACCTGCCATCACGGCGGCGTCGAACCAGCCCTGGTCGCGGCTGCGGGCGGTGACCACGATCAGGGCCGTCACCATCAATGCGAAGGCAACGGCGACCACGGTCGCGACGGAGTGGGACGCGCCCAAACGGAGCGCGAGCGTGACGACCGATTGCGAGCCCGGGTCCCGCTGGGCCGCCTGCGCGGCGGCATCGAGCAGGCTGGGGTACTGCGCGAGACCATGGAAGTCGATCACGGCCCAACTCGCAGCCAGGAAGAGGAGCGCCGAGCTGCCGGTCAGCACGGCCGAGCGCACCCGTCTGGTTGCCAGCAGCCAGATGATCAATGGGAAGGCGTACAGCTTTGCCGCGATCAGGGCGCCGACCGACAGTGGTCCGGGTCGCGCGTCTCGGTAGCGCCAGGCCACCGCCAACAGCAGCGCAAAAACGCCTTCGATCTGGCCGTTGGTCAAGCTGCTGACGAACGGCGCCGAGAACACAGCCAGCAGGTACATGCGCAGGTCGCGGATACCCAATACCCACAGCGCAGCCACCAGCGCGGCGAGATCGACCAGATTCCAGATTCCGATGGCCAGCGGATAGGGGAGATGGGCGAGCGGGACCGCCGCCAGGCCGATCGCCGGTGGGGTCACGAAGGCCCGGCTGAAATGGAGCAGGAGCTGCGGGCTCGGTGGGAGATACGGCGATACCCCGCGCAGTATCTGATGCCCTGCGAGCCAGGCGCCGCCATGAAAATCGCCGCCCCAGGGGCCCAGACCTGTCTGAGCGATCCTCAGGTTGAAGGTCAGCACGGCGATTCCCCGCCACACGACGACGCCGACGACAACCCAGCTGAACAGGGTCCACAGGCCGGCGCGGCGGTCGGCTCTGGCAGGCAGCGCAACGGTCGTACCCATGCCGCTGCATCGGCATGGAGCCCGGATTGAGTTAGCTCGCTGCGGCCAGCTGTGCGGAAAGCTTCCGCGCGAGCTCCTCGCGCGAGTGGATGCCGAGCTTGTCGTACACGTGCCGGAGGTGGTACTCGATCGTCTTCGGGCTCAGGAACAGCGCGGCGGCCGTCTCGCGGGTCGTCTTGCCTCCCGCCAGCAGCGAGCGCGATCTGCAGCTCCTGCGGCGTCAGCTCGTCGACGGTGCTCGGGTCACGCCGGCGCAGCGTCTCGCCGGTGGCCGCGAGCTCGGCGCGGGCGCGCTCGGCCCACGGTCGAGCGTCGAGGCGCTCGAACGCCTCGACCGCCGCGCGAAGCTGCTCCCGGGCCAGCACCCGGTTTCGAGCTCGCCGCAGGCGCTCGCCGTACGCCAGCCTGGTGCGCGCGGTCTCGAAGGCATCAGGCGTCTGCTCGTGCTAGCGCCAGCGCCTGATCGAAGTGCTCGGCGACGTCTCCATCGCCGGCCAGCAGGCCCTGGGAGCGCAGCGCGCGGGCGAGCGACCACGGCTGGCCCTTGGCCCTCGCGGCGGCCAGGAACTCGCCGCCGACCGATGGGCAGCATCGGCGCGGCCGAGCCGCAGGTAGGCCTCGACGAGCTCGGCTCCCGGCGATAGATCGACGTCGGTGATCGCCAAGCTCCCCGAGCAGCTGCTGTTGGAGCTCGAACTGCGCGGCGGCGCCGGCCGCGTCTCCGAGGCCCAGCTCCAGCTCGCCGAGCGCCGCGCTGGCCCAGACCTGATGCAGCCGCGTGCCGAGTTGCTCGCACAGCGCAAGCGCCTCGGCCGCATGGGCCCGGCACTCCTCCACGCGTCCGCGCCGCGCCTGCAGCCACGCCAGTCCCGCCAGTGCGAAGGCGAGCGCGGTCTGCTGGTCGCTCTCGCGGGCCAGGTCGATTGCCTCGCGGTAAGCGGCCTCGGCCACCGTCCAGCGGTCGGTCGTCGCCTGGTCGCGGGCGATCAGGTTCAGCACGAACGGCAGCGCGCCGACGGCGGCCCGTGCCCGCGCCGTGCCGATCGGCGTGCTCGAGCAGGAGCGCCCGGCGCCGGCCTCGCGCAGGAAGATCGGCCCGACCGCAAGCCAGGGCAGCAGGCTGGAGATCGTCGCGCAGCTCGGCTGAGCTCTCGGCGAGCGCGACCGCCTCGTGGATCGACTCCGCGCCGGCCGCCGCGTCGCCGCCGAGGATCGCGCGCCATGCCGAATGGCCGTCGCCGGCCAGGAACCGGGCGCGCACCGACGGCGTTCGCGGGCAGGCGCGAGCGTGCGCAGCTCGGCGACGGCCAGCATCTCTCGCGGGTTGCCCGGCGTAGAAGCAGGCCATGGCGGCCTCGGCCAGCATCTCGACCGCCCGCTCGGCGTCGGCCCGCTCGGCCGCGGCGGTCAGGATCGCGTGCCCGCGCATCACCGGGCCCGCGGCGGATGGCGATTGGCCGGCCAGCCGGTCGATCTCGACCGCTCGTCCGGGTCGCCGGTCGTGCCGCGCGGGCCTCGGCGAGCAGCGCGACCGCCCGATCGGCGAGCCCGGCCAGCCAGCCCGCCTCGGCCGCCTCGCAGCAGCAGCCGGGCCCGCCGCTCGGCGTCGTCGGCCAGCCGGCCCGCGCGCTCGAACGCGGCCGCCGCGGTCGCGTAGGCGCTGCGCTCCCGGCTGCGCGCGCCGGCCTGCTCCAGCGCGGCCGACGCGGCCTCGTCGGTGCCGGACGGCCGCGCGCTGCCAGGTGCCAGGCGCGGCGGTCCACGTCTCGGTCGGGCAGCGCGGCGGCCAGCGCCCGGTGCGCCTCGCGCCGCTGCGCGGCGGGCGCATCGGCGTAGATGCGCCGAGCGGGCCAGCGGGTGGCGGAACTCGACCAGGCCCGGTCGCGCAGCGTCACCAGTCCCGCGCTCTCCGCGGCCGCCAGCGCGGACAGATCGATCGCCGAGCGTCGCCGCCGCCCGCTGCGAGCACGGCCAGGTCGCCGCTCGTCGCTCGTCGCGGCCAGCACGAGCGCCCGGCGGGCGGCGCTGTCGAGCGTCCGACGCGGCGCAAGAAGGCGCGCGAGATCCGGGCCGAGACCAGCACCGGGGCGCCGTCCGGCGCGAGCGCGAGGCCCTGCACGTCCGGGGCCAGTTCGAGCAGCGCGAGCGGGTTGCCGGCCGTCGCGCCGTGCAGCCGGCCGGCGGCCTCCGGGGCCAGCCCGCTGAGCAGGTCGCGGCCTCGTCGCTGGTCAGTCCGCCGAGCTGGAGGCCGGCAGATCGGCGCCGTCGAGCAGCGACGGCTCGCCCTCCCGCACCGCGATGCAGCACGGCGATCGGATCGGCCACCAGCCGGCGAAGGCGAACAGCAGCGCCTGGGCGCTCGAGCGTCGAGCCAGTGCGCGTCGTCGATGAGCACCGCCACCGGCCCCTCCTCGGCGTAGGCGGCCAGCAGGCTGAGCGTCGCCGCGCCGACGGCGAAGCGCTCCTGTGCCGGCCCGGGCCGCAGCGCCAGCGCGCCTTCCAGCGCGACGGCCTGCGGCTGCGGGGATCTGTGTCAACCAGGCCCAGCGCCGGGCGGAGCAGCTCGAGCAGCGAGGCGAACGGGATCTCGGCCTCCGACTCGATCCCGCGTGCGCGCAGCACCTGCATCCCGGCTCGGCCGCCTGCTCGGCCGCGTAGTCGAGCAGCGCCGTCTTGCCGATGCCCGGCTCCCCGACCAGCGCCAGCGCCGCGCTCGCGCCCGCGCGGCGCCCGCGCGAGCGCGAGCTCGATCTCGCGCCGCTCCTGGTCACGCCCGACCAGCATGGCGCGATTCTAGGGACCCGATGCCAGGACGCGGATATCTCGCCCGGCAAAGACGAGGTGCCCCCCGGAAGCGACCCGGCCGCGCCTGAACCTAGCCTTGGCGCGACAACCAGACCACGAGGAGGGCATCGATGAGCACCATCGAGCAGCCGGTCGAAGTGGACGGCGAGAAGCTCATGCAGTTCGTGTTCCGCGCCGTCGACGAGGTCGGCGCCACGCTCAACGCTGCGCTGGTCGTCATGGGCGACAAGCTCGGCCTTTACCGAGCGCATGGCCGGAGCGGGGCCTCTCGCCCGGCGGAGCTGGCCGAGCGCACCGGCACCGCCGAGCGCTACGTCCGCGAGTGGCTGAACGCCCAGGCCGCCGGCGGGTACGTCGACCTACGACCCGGACAGCGGTCGTTACACCCTCCCGCCGGAGCAGACGGTCGCGCTCACCGACCCGGACAGCCCCGCGTACCTGCCGGGCTTCTTCCAGGTCGCGATCGGCTCGGTGCTCGACTCGCCGAAGATCATCGAGGCGGCCCGCAGACGGGGACGGCTTCGGCTGGCACGAGCACGTCCACGATGTGCTACGACGGCTGCGAGCGGTTCTTCCGGCCCGGCTACAACGCCAACCTGATCAGCGGCTGGCTGCCGGCGCTGGACGGGGTCGTCGAGAAGCTCGAGCGCGGGGCGCTGGTCGCCGACGTCGGCTGCGGCCACGGCGCCTCGACGATCCTCATGGCCCAGGCCTTTCCGAACTCGACGTTCGTCGGCTCCGACTACCACGGGGGCTCGATCGAGACGGCGCGGCAGCGGGCCGAGGAGGCCGGCGTGAGCCGACCGGGTCCGCTTCGAGGTCGAGCCGGCCTCGGCGTACGGCGGCAGCGAATACGACCTGGTGACGATGTTCGACTGCCTGCACGACATGGGCGACCCGGTGGGTGCCGCCCGCCACGTGCGCGGAGCACGCTGAAGCCCGACGGCACCTGGATGATCGTCGAGCCCAGCGCCGGCGACCGGGTCGAGGACAACCTCAACCCGGTGGGGCGCGCCTACTACGGCTTCTCGACGCTGCTGTGCACGCCCGCGTCGCTGTCGCAGGAGGTCGGGCTGGCGCTCGGCGCGCAGGCCGGCGAGGCACGGATCCGGACGTCGTCCAGGCGGGCGGCCTCACCCGGTTCCGCCGCGCGGCCGAGACTCCGTTCAACCTGGTGTTCGAGGCCAGGCCGTGAGATGAGCGACGACGAACAGCCGTCCGCGCTGTCCGTGCCACCGCTCGTTGACCGCTGCATCTGATCCGCATGCCGGAAGGGTGGAGGATCATCAACGCTGCATGGAGACTCCGGTGAGCATCGCGGTCTCCGGGAGCAGGCGCGAGCAACGTCGCGCCTGCTACCCCGACCGCCAGGGGCTGGTCGAGCGAGACGGTGTCCGCGTCCACTGGGAGGGCTACGGCAGCGGTGAGCCCGTCGTCATGCTCCTGCCGACCTGGTCGATCGTCCACTCGCGCTGCTGGAAGATGCAGATCCCGATCTCGCCCGGCACCACCAAGTCTGACCTTCGACCCGCGGGCAATGGCGCGTTCGGACCGTCCCGCCGACCCGCCGGCCTATTTCGAGGACGAGTTCGCCGCGACGCGCTCGCGGTGATGGATGCCGCGGGGGCGACCGGGCGGTGGTCGTCGGGCCTCGCTGGGCGCGCAGAGGGCGCTGATCCTGGCCGGGGATCACCCCGACCGGGTCAGGGGCTGGTCCTGGTTGGTCCGTTCCTCGGACCCGCCATGAGGCAGCACGGTCCCGAGCGACGAGGCGGGCCAGCGGCTTTGACGAGCGGACCTCGGGATCGACGAAGGGTGGGCCAGCTACAACGCGCACTACTGGCGCCGCGACTGGATCGGGTTCCTGGAGTTCTTCTTCGGCCAGGTGTTCAACGAGCCGCATTCCACCAAGCAGACCGAGGACTGCGTCGGCTGGGGGCTGCGAGACCGACCCGAGACGCTCATCAC
The DNA here is from genome assembly GCA_963737535.1 of uncultured Solirubrobacterales bacterium. Lineage (GTDB taxonomy): Bacteria > Actinomycetota > Thermoleophilia > Solirubrobacterales > Solirubrobacteraceae > Palsa-465. The sequence goes on along the minus strand of CAVTTU010000023.1, from coordinate 53,116 downwards.
CGGCCATGTGACCCGGCCTCAGCGACGCGCGCGCACGCGCGAGCTGTGCGCACGGGTGAGCTGTCCGGTCCTGGTCATTCACGGGGAGGCCGACGCGGGTCGTCCCGCACGCCATCGGCGCGGAGCGCGGCCGCGGCCATCACCGGGGGCGCACTGGTCAGCCTCGAGGGCTCGGGACACTGCCCGCAGGCTCGCGATCCGGTGCCACGTCAACCTTGCTGCGCGATTTCGCTCGGCACGCCGCCGCCCCAGCTGCGTCGCTGGGCGCGCGCGACTCGCGCGCGAAGCGGGCGCTCTACGTCTCCTCGCCGATCGGCCTCGGCCACGTGCGGCGGGATATCGCGATCGCCGACGAGCTGCGCAAGCTTCATCCCGACCTCGAGATCGACTGGCTGGCGCAAGACCCGGTCACCGCGGTGCTCGAGCGCCGAGGCGAGCGGATCCATCCCGCCAGCGTCCAGCTGGCCAGCGAGTCCGGCCACGTGCAGGCGGAGTCAGCAGGGCCACGATCTGCACGTCTTCCAGGCGCTGCGGCGGATGGACGAGATCCTCGCGGCCAACTTCATGGTGTTCCTCGACGCCGTCCGCCAGGAGCAGTACGACCTGTGGATCGGCGACGAGGCGTGGGATCGTCGACTACTTCCTGCACGAGAACCCTGAGCTCAAGACGGCGCGCGTACGCATGGCTGACCGACTTCGTCGGCTACCTGCCGATGGCCGACGGTGGCGACCACGAACGCTTCCTGACCGCGGACTACAACGCCGAGATGATCGAGCAGATCGCCCGCTACCCGCGGGTCCGGGATCGGGCGATCTTCGTCGGCGAACCCGACGACATCGTCCCCGACAGCTTCGGGCCCGGGCTGCCGGCGATCCGCGATTGGACCGAGGAGCACTTCAGCTTCGCCGGCTACGTCACCGGCTTTGACCCGGCGACGGCCGCGGATCGGCAGCGATCCGGCGCGAGCTCGGGTATGGGGCCGACGAGCAGGTTTGCCTCGTGACCGTCGGCGGATCGGGTGTCGGCACGGCGCTGCTGGACCAGGTCATGGCCAGCTTCGCTGCGGCCAAGGCGCTGGTGCCCTGCTTGCGGATGATCGTGGTCGCCGGGCCCCGGATCGATCCCGCGGACGCTGCCGCCGGCCGACGGGCTCGAGGTCCACCGCTACGTGCCCGACCTGTACCGCCACCTGGCCGCGTGCGACCTCGCCATCGTGCAGGGCGGCCTCACGACCTCGATGGAGCTGACGGCGAACCAGCGGCCGTTCATCTACATCCCGCTCGGTCACCACTTCGAGCAGAACTTCCACGTTCGCCACCGCCTGGAGCGCCATGGCGCCGGGCGGCGCATGGAGTTCGCTGACGCCACGCGCGACGCGATCGCGGCGGCGATCGCGGAAGAGATCGGGCGCGAGGTCGACTACCGCCCGGTGGGGAGCGACGGGGCGGCCCGGGCGGCGCGGCTCATCGGTGAGCTGCTGTGAGCGGCCAACGTCGCACTCGGCCTGCCGTTCTGGACGAGACTTACGAACAGGGCGCAGCAGGCCGTATTCGTCAATGTCGAGCCGGCGCGAGCGGCGAGTGTTACGTTGACGATCGGTGACAACGTCTTCGCCGGCCGCGACAACCACCGAGATCGAGACCCAGTCGGGCCCGGCCCGAGCTCACCTCACGCCCGCGGAGCGACCGCGCGCCGCGCTGATCCTGGGCCACGGTGCCGGTGGCGGCGTCGGGGCCAAGGACCTGCAGGCGGCCGGCAGGGCGGCGCAGGACGCCGGATTGTCGGTGGCGCTCGTCGAGCAGCCGTATCGCGTTGCCGGGCGGCGATCGCCGGCGCCCGCGCACCAGCTCGACGCCGCCTGGGTTGCCGTGGCCGCTCATCTTCGCGAGGGACTGCTCGGCAACCTTCCATTCATCACCGGCGGCCGCTCATCCGGGGCGCGGGTGGCCTGCCGCACGGCCGCGGCGTGCGGCGCCCATGGCGTCCTGTGCCTCGCCTTCCCGCTGGCGCCGCCTGGACGCCGGGGCTCGGCCAAGCCGGCGCCGAACCGGCTGCCCGAGCTCGAGCTGGTGACCGTCCCGGTCCTGGTGATCCAGGGCCAGCGTGACCCGTTCGGGATGCCGCCCGCTGGCCCGAATCGCCAGGTGGTCGAGGTACCCGGCGACCACAGCCTGCGGACGGCGGGTAGCGATATCACCACCGCGGTCGGCGCGTGGCTGAAGCGGATCTGGCCTCGCTGAAGCGGACCCGGCCTGGCTGAAGCGGACCCGCCTCGCTGAAGCGGACCCGGGCCTAAGAGACGGGCGCTCTAAGCCTGGCCTGACTGCGCCGCGGCGCTGCGCCGCCAGGGCCGCGCGTAGACGAGCCAGAACACGCCGACGGCCAGCAGGACCGCACACAGGGTCCAGCCCAGCGCTGTGGTGGAAAGACCGACGTACTTGAGGCCCGAGGCGAAAATCACGAAGGCGATCGCTGGCCTGACGTAACGATCGGGCACGGTCGAGGACAGCATCGAGCCGACGAACACGGCCGGAACGCTGCCGATGATCAGTGACCCGGTCACGCTGAGCTCGACGTGGCCGAATGCGATGGCCCCGAGGGCCGCCGCCAGAGTGAGCGGCACCGCCTGGGTCAGGTCAGTGCCCACGAGCTGATTGGCGCCGATCGTCGGGTACAGAAACAGCAGCAGCACGATCATCAGCGAGCCCGACCCCACCGACGTCATGCCGACGATCAGCCCTCCGATTACGCCGATGATCACCGTCGCGGCGGGCCGCGGGACGATGTCGCCGAGGCGCGCCAGGCGCTGCTGCCCGCTCGTGCGGTCGAGAATGAACCGCAGCACCATCGCCCCGGCACCGATCAGCAGGGCCGCCCCAAGTGCCGTCTCGATGTTCGTCTGGGCGGACTTCGAATTACCCAGCAGGTGGAGGAGGTAGGCGCCACCGAACGCCGCGGGCACCGAGCCGATCACCATCCAGCGCACGAGCTTCAGGTTGACTGTGCCGGCGCGCAGGTGCACGGCGGCTCCGATCGGTCTCATCACCACCGCTGCCACCAGGTCACTCGAGATGGCGGTCGATGGCTTGACCCCGAACAGGAGGATCAGCATCGGAGTCATCAGCGCGCCGCCTCCGGCGCCCGTCATCCCGACGAGCAGACCGACGATGGCGCTGCCCAGGACGATGTACGGATCGATGTGCACTTCGTCTACCGTTCTTGTGTGACGGCGGGAGACTAGCCCAACGAGCTGACGTCGAGCAGCTCCCCCGGAGGCTCGCCGGACAGCAGGCAGCCGTCGTCGATGAAGCGGACCAGGCCGAGGCGTGCCAGCTCCGACAGGGCGCTCGTCACGGTGGGACGGCGGGCGGCCACGAGGTCGGCCAGGACCGCGTGGGTGAGACGAACCGGGAGCAGCGTGCCATCGCTGCGCACGCGCCCCCAGCGGCCGGCCAGGTGCCAGAACAGCATGTGCAGACGCACGTCGACGCGGGCCTGGTGAACGATGGCCATGTTCACGGCCAGGTTCCCGCAACGCGATACCGCTCGGCCCAGCAGCCGGCCGACCAACTCCGGGTAATCCATCATCTGCCGGGCGAACTCGCTGTCGAGAATCGCCAAGCGCGTTCGGCTCGATCACCGACCAGCCGGTGGTGAAGTACAGGGTGGGGGAGGGGCGCTCCTCGCCCTGGCCAGGTTTGACGATGTCGCACTCGCCGACCAGCTCGGCACCGTAGCGACCCTCGACCCCGACGCGGCGGAGCATCAGCCCCTTGAAGACCAGGAGCCCGACCTCAGCGTCGGCTTGTGGCGAGCCTCCGGCCGGCCAGGGCCCGGCGGGAATCCGGACCTCGGGTGCCGTCAGCGCGTCGATCGCCTGCTCGCGCCGGGCATCGGGTATCGCCTCGGCCAGGTCTGGATCCTCCTGCAAGACATGGCACCGAAGCTGGGAGGCTGGACGGACACTCACCACCCGGAACTCTGTCACGGCGAACCCTCGGGCGCGCCGCCAAACCGAGACGACTAGTGTCGCGAGTCAGAAAACTAGGAAGTGACGGCGCTGGCGGCGCCGGCCGCGACTCTGTCCGCGAGCTCGGTCAGGGCCTCGGTGATCTCGCGGGGACGCTCGAGCGGGCCCATGTGACCCGTGTTCGGCAGGACGATCAGGCGATGGAGGTTGGGCAGCGCCTCGGCGATCCGGGTGGCGTGGGAGGGCGGCGTGAGGCGATCGGCCGCGCCGGCGACGACCAGCGTCGGGACGGTCAGCCGCGGCAGGGCGTGGTAGAGGTCCATCTCCGAGAGCGCGATCCCCACGTTGCCCCGGACGTCGGGTGGGGTGGCGATCAGCATCCGCTCGTAGAACGCGATCTGGGCGGGCGTGGCCGCGGGGCCGAAGGCGATATAGCGGAGCATCTCGTACCCCACGGGCGTCGAATAGCGCGGGAGAGGGGCTCGCGACCCGATCACGTTCTCCGGCGGCAGCACCCGGTTGACCATCTGCGCCACCGTCGGCAGCGGGATCAGCAGCTGTTCGGCGAGCAGCTCGCCAACGCCGGTGTTGAGCAGCGCCGCTGCGCTGGCACGTCGCTCCACGTCGTGGTGCGCCGCCCAGGCGGCGATCGACATCGCGCCCAGGGAGTGGCCGCCGACGATGGCTCGCTCATTCCCGCGAAGACACGCCTCGAGCACAGCCTCGAGGTCCTCACCGAATCGCGCGAGCGCGTAGTCGCCGTGGGATGCCGGCTCGCTCTGCCCGTGGCCGCGGAGGTCGTAGGCGATAACCCTGAAGCCCTTCTCGCTCAGCCGCTGGGTCACGTAGATCCAGTAGGACAGCGTCTCCGTCCAGCCGTGCGCGAGCACCACCGTCTTGCCATCCGGCGCCCCGAACTCCTCGCCGTGAATCTGCGTTCCGTCGGCCGAACGGGCTCCGAACGGTTTGCCGCGGGGCGGGTCGCTCAGCACCGCTTGCTCGGGATCCGCGGCGACGCGCTTGCTATGCCGCCGCTGGGCCACGGCGCTGGTCCCGGCCAGCGCTGCGAGCGCCCCGAGTCCGATCCACCGCTGGCGATGGCCCGTTTGCTTCATTACGGTCTGATCCTACAAATCCGTAGCAACTGGGGAGGCAGCCGTGCGTAGGATTGCGGGCGAATGCGTATCGGTCTGCTCACGGGAGGTGGCGATTGCCCTGGCCTCAACGCGGTGATCCGGGCGGTCGTCCGCAAGGGGATCGACGGCTACGGCGACGAGCTGATCGGATTCCGCGACGGGTGGCGCGGGGTGATCGAGGACGCCACGATGGAGCTGACCATCGAGTCCACGCGTGGCATCCTGCCGCGCGGCGGGACGATCCTCGGCAGCTCGCGCACGAATCCGTTCAAGCGCGAGGACGGCGTCGCACGCGTCCGTGAGTCGCTCGAGCACCACCGGGTCGATGGCTTGATCGCCATCGGCGGCGAGGACACGCTGGGCGCCGCCAAGCGGTTGTACGACGACGGTGTCCACGTGATCGGGCTCCCCAAGACGATCGACAACGACCTCGGCGCCACGGATGTGACCTTCGGTTTCGACACCGCGCTGCAGGTGGCCACCGAGGCCATCGACCGGCTGCACACCACCGCCGAGAGCCACCATCGAATTCTCGTCGTCGAGGTCATGGGTCGTCACGCCGGATGGATCGCGCTGCACTCGGGGATCGCCGGTGGTGCCGACGTGATCCTCATCCCCGAGATCCCGTTCGACATCGAGGGGGTGTGCCGCCTGATTCGCCGCCGGCGCGACCGCGGCCGGCCGTTCTCGATCGTCGTCGCTGCCGAGGGGGCAATTCCCCAGAAGGGAACGATGACGCTCTCCGAGGGCGAGCTCGATGAGTTCGGCCATCCGCGGCTCGGAGGCATCGGGCATCGTCTCGAGACCGAGATCGAGAAGCGCACCGGGTTCGAGACTCGGGCCACGGTGCTGGGCCACGTCCAGCGCGGCGGGACACCCACGGCCTTCGACCGGGTGCTGGCCACGCGCCTCGGGCTGGCCGCGATCGACGCCGTCCATCAGGAGCAGTGGGGGATGATGGCCGCGCTCCACGCGACCAAGATCGAGCTGGTCCCGCTGGGCGAGGCGGTGGCGCAGCTTCGAACGGTGCCCGTCGAGGAGTACGAGCGATACGGAGTCCTGTTTGGTTGATCGAGTACTGCCTGCATCCAGTTCCATTTACGACCCGGGAGTTCTGTCTATGCTGAGCACAGTGGCTACGTCAGTCCGCACCCTTGCGAGCCCATGACCGCGACTGACACGACCACACTGGACGAGTTGTGCGTCGACACGATCCGCACGCTCTCGATGGACGCGGTGCAGAAGGCCAACTCGGGCCATCCTGGCGCGCCGATGGGCCTCGCGCCGCTCGCCTACGTGCTCTACACGCGCGTAATGCGTCACAACCCGAGCGACCCCGACTGGATCAACCGTGACCGTTTCGTGCTCTCGGCTGGCCACGCCTCGATGTTGCTCTACTCGATGCTGTACCTGACCGGGTACCCGATGACGCTGGACGACATCCAGCACTTCCGCCAGGTTGGGTATCCCACTGCCGGCCATCCCGAACGCAAGTACTCGCCGGGCATCGAGGCGACGACCGGACCGCTGGGCCAGGGGATCTCGATGTCGGTCGGGCTGGCGCTGGCCGAGCGGATGCTCGCGGCCCGCATCAACCAGGACGGGCATGAGATCGTGGATCACTTCACGTTCACTATTGCCTCCGACGGAGATATGCAGGAGGGCGTGGCATCGGAGGCCTCGTCGCTGGCCGGTCACCTCGGCCTGGGGCGGCTGATCGCCTTCTACGACGACAACAAGATCCAGCTGGCCAGCCCCACCAGCGTCGTCTTCACCGAGGACGTGGCCAAGCGCTACGAGGCCTACGAATGGCATGTCCAGAACGTCGGCGAGGACCTGTCGCTGGAGACGCTCGAGCGGGCCACTCGTGAGGCGATGGCGGTGGCTGATCGCCCGTCGCTGATCATCGTGCGCTCTCACATCGGGTATGGCAGCCCGCACAAGCAGGACACGTCGGCCGCGCACGGATCGGCGCTGGGCGAGGACGAGGTTCGCCTGACCAAGGAGGCGTACGGCTGGGACCCGGACAAGCACTTCTATGTGCCTGACGAGGCCCTGGCCCACTGCCGTCGCTCCTGCGACCGCGGTCGCGAGATGCAGTCCGAATGGGACGTTCGGTTCGAGGCCTTCAAGCAGGCCTTCCCCGACAAAGCGGCGCTGCTGGAGATGATCGCCGCCGGCGGCATGCCCGAGGGATGGGATCGGGACGTCCCACGCTTCGATCCGGGCGACAAGCCGATCGCCACGCGCAAGGCCTCCGAGCGTGCGATCAACTGGGCGGCCAAGAAGATCCCTCAGCTGATCGGCGGCTCGGCCGACCTGGCCACCTCGACGAACACCGACATCGACGAGGGCGGCGACGTCGAGAAGGACAACTACGGCGCGCGCAACCTGCGCTTCGGTGTACGCGAGCACGGGATGGGTGCGATCGTCAACGGCCTCGGCCTGCACGGCTTCCGGGCCTTCGGCGCGACGTTCCTGACCTTCTCCGACTACATGCGCGGGGCGGTCCGGATCTCGGCGCTGATGAAGCTGCCGTCGATCTGGGTGTGGACCCACGACTCGATTGGGCTCGGCGAGGACGGTCCCACGCATCAACCCATCGAGCAACTGGCCGCCCTGCGGGCGATGCCGCGGCTGAACGTCGTCCGCCCCGCTGACGCCAACGAAACGGCGCTCGGCTGGCGGTTCGCCCTCCGTTCGGGCGAGGACCCGACAGCGTTCGCGCTCTCGCGCCAGACCCTGCCGATCCTCGACCCGAACGCGATCCCCGACGACGCCATCGAGCGGGGCGCTTACGTCCTGCGCGATGAGGACGGCGGCGATCCCGAGCTCATCCTGATCGGCACCGGCTCCGAGGTGTCGCTGTGCCTGGAGGCCGCGGACGCCCTGGACGGAGTCCGCGTCCGCGTGGTCAGCATGCCGTGCATGGACACCTTTGCCGAAGCCGATGAGTCCTACCGTGAGCACGTGCTGCCGCGCGCGTGTACAGCGCGGATTGCCGTCGAGGCGGCGTGCCAGCTCGGTTGGGACCGATGGATCGGTCCGGACGGACGATTCGTCGGCATGCACACGTTTGGCGAATCGGGGCCGGCCAAGGAGGTGTACGAGCACTTCGGCATCACCGCGGAACGGGTCGCACAAATCGGACGTGAGCTGGTTGGACGATGAGCACCACCGAGGGGGTCAACCAGCGCATGGCCGAGCTGACCGCGGCCGGCGTGAGCGTGTGGCTGGATCAGATCCGGCGCACGCTCGTGGTCAGGGGAGAGCTCGGACGGATGGTGCGCGAGGAGTCGCTGCGAGGGGTGACCTCCAACCCGTCGATCTTCGAGAAGGCGATTCTTGGCTCCGATGACTACGACGAGGACCTGGCCGAGATGGCCCACGAGGACCTCGAGCCGTTCGCCATCTACGAGCGGCTGGCGATCCGCGACCTCCAGCTGGCGGCCGACGTCCTATCCGATGTCCACCGCGAGTCGGACGGCCGCGACGGCTTTGTCTCCTTCGAGGTAGCTCCCGATCTGGCCCACGACACCGACCGCACGATCGAGGCCGCACGCAGCTACTGGAGGGCGCTCGACCGGCCCAATGTGATGATCAAGATCCCCGGCACGCCCGAGGGGGCGGGGGCCATCGAGCAGGGGATCTACGAGGGGATCAACGTCAACGTCACGCTCCTGTTCGCGGTCGAGGCGTATGAGCAGGTGGCCGAGGCCTACCTGCGAGGCCTCGAGCGGCGCCACAAGGAGGGCCTGTCGCTCGACGTCAACTCAGTGGCCAGCTTCTTCGTCTCGCGGGTCGACACCAACGTCGACAAGCGGCTCGAGGCGCTGGGGCGCAACGATCTGGCCGGAACCGCGGCGCTGGCCAACGCGCGCGCGGCCTACGCTCGCTTCAAGCAGATCTTCTCCGGGCCGCGTTGGGAGAAGCTCCAGGCCGCCGGCGCCGCCGTGCAGCGACCGCTGTGGGCCTCCACCGGGGTCAAGAACCCGAGCTACCCCGACACCAAGTACGTGGATGGGCTCGTCGGGCGGCACACGGTCAACACGATGCCGCTGGCCACCCTGCACGCGGTGGCCGATCACTCGGTCCTGGCCGGGGCGAGCGCCGACGAGGATCCGACGCCCGAGCTCGACGCCCTGCGCGAAGCCGGCATCGACCTCGTCGAGGTGACCGACGAGCTTCTGGCCGCCGGCGTCACGCAGTTCGAGAACGCGATGGCCGAGCTGCTGGAGGGTATCGACGAGCACCGCGCGGCCATCGCCACCGGCCGGCCGGCCACGATCGCGGGCCGGTTGCCGGCCGACCTCGAAGGACCGACAGCGGCACGGGTGAGGCAGCGCGGTCGATGAGCATCGTGGCCCAGCCGCGTCTGGCGTCGCGATTCGTCGCTGTGGGGCGGCCCAGGGGTGCCAGAGATCGAGAACCGCCTCGGCTGGCTCACGGTCGCCGATCAGATGCTCGAACAGGCGCCCGACCTCGAGGCGTTTGCGCAGGAGTGTCGCGACGAGGGATTCACCGATGCTGTGCTCCTGGGGATGGGGGGCTCGTCGCTGGGTCCCGAGGTGATCCGTCGCTCGTTTGGCGAGATCCCGGGCGGCCTGCGCCTCCACGTGCTCGACTCGACCGACCCTGACACGATCCTGGCCGTCCAGGAGTCCCTCGATCTCGAGAAGACCCTCTTCGTCGTCTCCTCGAAGTCGGGCGCGACGATCGAGACCCTTTCGCAGTACCGGCACTTCAAGACGCTGGCCGGACCGCAGCAGTTCGTGGTCGTCACCGATCTCGGCAGCCCGCTCGAGCAGTTGGCCAGCGACGACGGGCTCCGGCGCTGCTTCCTCAATCCCTCCGACATCGGCGGCCGGTACTCGGTCCTGTCCTACTTCGGGCTGGTGCCAGCCGCCTTGATGGGCGTCAACATCGAGGCGCTCCTGCACGGCTGCCAGGTCGCCGAGCAGATGTGCGCCCACTACGACTCCAGTCGAGTCCAACTCCGGACTGTGGCTCGGGGCAGTGATCGGAGAGCTCGCGCGGCAGGGCCGCGACAAGCTGACGTTCCTGATCTCCGGGGCGATCGAGAGCTTCGGACTCTGGGTCGAGCAGCTCGTCGCCGAGTCCACGGGCAAACAGGGGAGGGGCATCCTCCCCGTCGCCGGCGAGCCGGTCGGCGAGCCCAGCGTGTACGGAGATGACCGCGTGTTCGTCTATCTACGCAATCAGGACGAGCCCGAAGAGGCCCTCGACAGGGCGATCGCCAAACTCGGCGATGCGGGGCATCCGACGCTCACGCTGCAGACGAAGGGCCCGTCGGATCTGGGCCGGATCTTCTTCCTGGCCGAATTCGCCGTCGCCGTCGCCGGCTGGGCGCTGGAGATCAACCCGTTCGACCAGCCCAACGTCCAGGAGGCCAAGGACAACACGCAGAAGGTGCTGGACTCGGGGTCGGTCCCGAGTTGGCGGAGGCCACCGATGAGGAGCTGCGGGCGCTGCTGGCCGATGCCAATCCTCCGCACTACGTGGCGATCCTGGCCTACGCGCCGTTCTCCGCTGAGTTCGACGCCGCGATCGACGAGCTGCGCACGATGATCCGCGGCGCCACCGGTGCGGCGACGACGTTCGGCTACGGTCCGCGATTCCAGCACTCGACCGGCCAGCTTCACAAGGGCGGAGCGCCGGTCGGCCGCTTTCTGCAGCTCGTCACAGATCCCCAGCGGGATGTCGAGATTCCCGGCGCGGGCTATTCGTTCTCCACACTGATCGCCGCGCAGTCGGCCGGAGATCTGCAGACGCTGCGCTCCCACGGCCTGCCCGCCCAGCGGGTGAGACTGGAAGGGGATGCCGCCGCGGCGGTACGCTCTCTCGGCCAGCGAATTTCGGCACTACTGGGAGCGGGCTAAGGTCCGTACGCGCACATGGCTACGACGCTCGAGGATCAGTCGGCTGAAAATCCCCTCGTAGAAGGACTGGAGCGCCTGCCGGTCCACCCGACGGCGCTGGTCATCTTCGGCGCCACCGGCGATCTCGCCCACCGCAAGCTTCTGCCGGCGCTGTACAACCTGGCTCACGAAGGCGCCCTGCCCGAACGGTTTGAGCTCGTCGGCGTGGCGCGGCGCGAGCAGGAGCACGAGGACTTCCAGGCCGTGGCCCGGGAGTCGATCGCCCGCTTCTGCCGGCGCAAGCCCGACCCGGACGTGCTCGAGACGCTGATCGGCAACATGCGCTACGTCCCAGGCTCCTTCGACGACGACAACGTCTACGCCGAAATCTCCAAGGTCATCGACGAGTTCGAACAGACCGCGGGTCACGAGCTCGACCGGGTCTTCTACCTGTCCACCGCTCCCCAGTTCTTCCCCGTCATCGCGCAGAAGCTCGGCGCGGCCAGGCTCGACCAGTGTGCCAAGGGCAACGCGCGGATCGTGATCGAGAAGCCGTTCGGGTACGACCTCGCCTCGGCCCGCGAGCTGAACGCCAGGGTGCTGGGCGTGTTCGACGAGTCGCAGGTGTTTCGGATCGACCACTACCTGGGCAAGGAGACGGTCCAGAACCTGATGGCGCTGCGGTTCGCCAACGCCCTGTTCGAGCCCGTCTGGAATCGCAACTTCATCGACAACGTGCAGATCACCGCGGCCGAGGACATCGGGATCGGCGGTCGTGCCGGCTACTACGAAGGCGCCGGAGCCCTGCGCGACCTTGTCCAGAACCACATGCTCCAGCTCCTCGCCCTGCTGACGATGGAGCCGCCCACGTCGTTCGAGGCCAACCGGCTGCGCGATGAGAAGCTGAAGGTGCTCGAGGCGATCGTGCCGCCCCGGGTGGCGGACGTGCCGCTGATGGCCGTCCGAGGCCAGTACGCGGCTGGCAAGGTGGCAGGGCACCCGGTCGTGGGCTACCGCGAGGAGGAGGGTGTCGCGCCCGACTCACGCACCGAGACATATGCCGCCCTGCGCCTGCACATTTCGAACTGGCGCTGGGCCGGCGTGCCGTTCTATCTGCGAACCGGCAAGGAGCTGTCTCGCAAGGTCACGGAGATCTCGGTAACGCTGAAGCCGGTGCCCCATCTCGCATTCAAGAGCGACGGATCCGTGGGCGTCCAGCCCAACCAGATCATCCTCACCGTCCAGCCCGACGAGGGCGTGTCGGTCTCGCTGGGGGCCAAGATCCCGGGCCCGACGATGCGGATCCGGCCGGTCAACATGGAGTTCCGCTACGGCACCGCATTCATGTCCGAGTCGCCCGAGGCGTACGAGCGGTTGATTCTTGACGCCATGCGGGGCGACGCCACGCTATTCACCCGCAACGACGAGATCGAGGCCCTGTGGGGGATCATCGATCCGATCCTGACCGCGTGGCATGAGGACACCAAGTCACCGATCCCGCAGTATGAGGCTGGCTCAGCGGGCCCGGCTGAAGCCAACGCGCTGCTCGACATGGGTCGCCGCTGGCGACGGCTGTGACCCGTGAGCGAGGACGTCTGGTCAGAGCGGGACACCAACCCCGACGCGATCGAGGCGGCGCTTCGTGAGCTCGTTCGCGAGCGGCACGCCGCCAACCGGGCGCTCGCGCCCGCTCGGGTACTCAATCTGGTGGTCGTTGTCGATCGCCCCTGGAAGGGCGAGATCGCCAACCGACTCGAACGGGTGGGCCGCTACAGCGCCTCGCGCACGCTTCTGTGCGCGGTCGAGGAGGGGCGTGAGACGATCGACGCCACCGCCGTGATGAGCTACGAGGAGCCCAAGTCGGGGCTCGGCGTCATGCACGAGCAGGTCGAGATCGATATCGGGCCCTCGCATCTGCCGCGCCCTCGACACGATCGTCGATCCGGTGCTGGCGAGTGAGCTGCCGACCGTGCTGTGGTCGCCCCACGGCCACGAGCAGGCCGTCGAGGTCCTCAAGAAGATGATCGACGTGATGCTCCTGGACTCCGACGACGTGCCCGACGCGTCGTCCGGACTGACGCGTGCGCTCGGTGATCTCCAGGACGCCTATGTCGTCGACCTGGCCTGGCTGCGGACGACGCCGTGGCGCGAACGCCTGGCCGCAAGCTTTGACCCGCCCGATCGCCTGCCGTCCCTGCGCAGGCTGGATGGCGTCTCGGTCCGCCATCGATCCGATTCCAATGCCAGCGCGCTGTTGCTGGCCGGCTGGTTGGCGTCGCGGCTCAACTGGGCGCCGAGACCGCTCGAACCCTACGGACGGGATGGTCTCCGTGGCGTTGCCGAACGGGACGAGGGGGAGGTCGAGATCGTGCTGGAGACGGTCGACCAGGAGGCGCCGGGCCTCGCCGGCGTCACGGTGTCCTGCGAGACGGGCTTCTCGCTGTCCCTGGACCGAGGTCGCGGCGGTCTGACCGCGCACGAGCGCGCGCGCGGCGGCCAGGAACGCACCTGGCGCGTGATGGGCGCCTCGCGGGGTGAGGGCGGCATCCTCGGTGAGGGCGTCCGCCAGGCGCTGCTTCGCGATCCCACCTTCGGCCCGGCCCTCAACGCCTCCCTGGAGTTCTGCGGCCAATGAGCGTCGAGATCGAAGTCGTCGAGGATCCCGCGCGCGCGTGTGCGGCGATGCTCCTCGGTCCCGCGGCGGGCGGCGGCCACATCGTGCTCTCCGGCGGCTCGACGCCGAAGGCCGCGTACGGAGAGCTAGTTGGCGCGGTGCAGGCCAGCGATGTCGACCTCGCCGCCACCACGTTCTGGTTCGGCGACGAGCGCGCCGTGCCGCCCGATGATCCGCGCTCCAACTACCGGATGGTCAAGGAATCGCTGCTCGACCCGCTCGGCGAGGGCAACCAGCCGATCCTGCACCGCATGGAGGGCGAGCTGGGTCACACCGCCGCGGCCGAGGCATACGAGCGAACGCTGCGCGAGGCGGGGCCTCCGCGGTTCGACATCCTCCTGCTCGGGATCGGGCCCGACGGCCACACGCTGTCGCTGTTCCCCGACCAGCCGACACTCGAGGAGCGCTCACGGCTCGTGATCGGTGTCGATCAGGCCGGACACGAGCCTTACGTGCCGCGGATCAGCTTCACCTTCTCGGCCCTGAGTCTGGCCGAAAGGGTCGTCTTCCTCGCCTCGGGTGAGTCCAAGGCGGGGCCGCTTGCGGCTGCGTTCGGGCGCGACGCCAAGCCCACCCCGCACCTGCCGTCTTCGATGGTGCCGACGTTCACCGACCACGTCATCCTGCTGCTGGATCAGGCGGCGGCCGCCCAGCTGTGAGCGTCGTGGGGGTCGATCTGGGCGGCACCAAAGTCGCGGTTGCCTGGCTGCGCGACCGCGAGCTGAGTGAGTCCGTCCTGCAGCCGACCGACTGCAGCAATACGGCGGCCCTGATGGATCAGCTGGTCGCGGTGATCGAGAACGTCAAGGTCGACAACCTGGAGGCCGTGGGCATCGGCGTCCCGTCGATCGTCGACTTCGACACCGGGCGCGTCGTGTCGTCGGTCAACATCCCTCTGGCCGACGTCCGCCTCCGCGAGGTGCTGTCCGAACGGATAGGCGTTCCCGTGTTCGTCGACAACGACGCCACCGTGGCGGCGCTTGCCGAAGCTCACGACGAGCAGATGCAGCTCGTCGCGCGCGACCTGGTCATGATCACGGTCGGAACCGGGGTGGGGGGTGGTCTGGTGCTCGGGGGCCGCATCTATCGTGGCGCGACCGGCGGCGCCGGCGAGCTCGGGCACACGCTGGTCGGAATCGACCTGTCGGGCGACTCGGTGCCACGCCATGGCACGTTCCCGCAGCGCGGCTCGCTCGAGTACGAAGCCTCGGGCCATGCGCTGGACCGCCTAGCCACCGAGGCGGCCAAACAGCATCCCGACTCGGCACTCGGGCGCCTGTACCAGCAGGGCAAGCCGGTGCTGGGTGTCGAGGCGGTCGACGCCGCCCAGGCGGGCGATGCGGAGGCCGCGCGGATCCTCGACGTGTGGGGGCAGCACCTCGGCGTCGGCATCGCCAACGCGATCAACACCTTCGACCCCGAGGAGGTCGTGATCGGCGGCGGGGCGGCGCGCGCGGGCGATCTGCTGCTACGCCCGGCCGAACGCGTGGCGCGCGAGTACGTGCTTCCCGGACTGGGCACGCAGACGACAATCCGCGTGGCGCGCCACGGCGTCCGCGCCGGCGTGCTCGGAGCCGCGCTGCTCGCCGCCCACGAGCTCGACGCTCCGCCCCTCCCGGCGACGACGTCGGAGCTCGAAATATGAGCGGCTTCTCCGTCACGGTCGTTCGGCACGGCGAGACCGAATGGAGCGCCAACGGCCGGCACACCGGCCGCACCGACCTTCCGCTGGTCGAGTCGGGACGGGAGCGGGCCAAGCTGGTGGGGGTCCAGCTCGCCGGCCGCGAGTTTGCGTTGGTTCTCTGCAGCCCGTTGCTGCGGGCGCGCCAGACCTGTGAGCTGGCCGGGTTTCTCAATCGCGCCGAGATCGTCGACGACCTGCACGAGTGGGACTACGGCGACTACGAGGGGCTGACCACAGCGCAGATCCACGAGCAGCGTCCTGACTGGAGTCTGTGGACGATGGGCTGCCCCGGGGGCGAGATGCCCGCCGACGTCGGCCGGCGCGCGGACCGCGTGCTTAAGCGCGCGCGGCAGGCGGGAGGCGACACGATCGCCTTCGCCCACGGCCACATCTTGAGAGTGACGGCCGCCCGCTGGATCGGACTCGAGGTCGCCGACGGGTCGCGGCTGGCCCTGTCCGCGGGGGCGATCAGCACGCTCGGGTTCGAGCGCGACACCGAGGTGCTCGAGCGCTGGAACAGCTGATTCAGGGTTCGAGGTCGTACGGAAAGTCCGTGAGGACCTCGCCGCCGTCCTCGGTCACGTGCACGAGGTCCTCGAGCCGGCAACCGCCGAAGCCCGGCCGATAACAGCCCGGCTCGACTGCCACCACATCGCCGGCGACCAGGGTGTCGGGCGCGCGACCGAGCAGCGGCGATTCGTGCACCTCGAGTCCGACGCCGTGGCCGAGCGAATGAAAGAACCCGGACTCGAGCACCTCGCCGGGACGCTTGGTCCGTTGCGTCGGCACGTTGGCCCGTTCGAACGGCTCGCAGGCGAGCCCGTACACATCCGCTCCCGCGACGCCGTCGCGGATCGCCGCCCGCGAGCGCTCGAGCGCCTCGAGGCTGAGTTCGTGATAGCGACGAAGCTCGTCGGGGATCTCGCCGACCACGAACGTCCTCGTCATGTCGGCAAAGCAGGCCGAACGGTTGTCACGCGGCCATACGTCGATGACAACCGGCTCGCCTGGAGCGATCGGGCCGAACCCTAGCTCGTGGCCCACCGCCGTCTGGGCGCCGTGCGCGACGACGAAGTGCTCGGCGGTGGCATCGGCAGCGACGATTGCATCGCGCATCGCGTCGCGCAGCCGTTCACACGTCAGTGCCTCCGCGCCGACACGCAGCTCGCCGGCCTCCGGCTGGGCGTCCCGGAGGAGGTCCCGCGCCACGCGCATGCCCGCCTCGGCTGCGGCCTGGGCGCGGCGGATACCGGTCAGCTCGGCCTCGCTCTTCACCCGCCGGCGGCTCTCGAACAGCCGGTGGTCGGTCTCGAGGGCAACGCCGGCCGCGCGGAGACGATCGGCCAGCTCGAGCGGAAAGTCGAAGGGCACCCGCGGGTCCACCGGCGCGAGCGCCAGGCCCGCGCGGACCATCACCTCGATCTCTATGCCGTGGCGCTCGGCACCGCTGGCCAGCAGCTCATCGATCCCGAACTCCTCGAGTGCGTGCAGCGTGATCGTGGGGTCGAGCTCAGCGATTCGCCGCTGCTCGAGCGAGCTGACGACGGCGTGGCGGGCGCCGCCCACCTCGGCGTACAGGAACGGGTCGGGGACGACCAGCGGCAGCTCATGGCGCATGTCGGCCGAACGGATGGTGTCGGCATAGATCAGGACGTCGGGCATCGAGCCATGATGACGAAACGCTCCGCCACGCGTATGGTCACGAACGGGTCCCTGCCGGCGCCTCCCCGCGCATGCGTCACCTCATGACGAGTGCGGCTGGAGGGACTCGAACCCCCAAGGGCTTGCGCCCACACGGACCTGAACCGTGCGCGTAGACCAATTCCGCCACAGCCGCGGAGTGGAGGAAGTTATCAACTGCGATGCAGGCGTGGGAGGCGCGGCGGCTGACTCCAACCGCGAGCCGCTACCCTTGCCAACGGCGCTAAGCGGTCCGCCACCGGCCGACCGTCGGCAGCGCCGCGCAGTTCCTACTCGCCGCTATCGTCTAGGGGACTAGGACGCCGCCCTCTCACGGCGGAAACCCGGGTTCGAATCCCGGTAGCGGTACTGAACTTTCTCCCTGCAAATGGCCATGTCGGGGGCTCGTAGGTGAGAGGGTCCGTCGAGAGCGGGTAGGAGAACGGCAGCGTTTGGCGCCACGGCACGAATACAGCTTCTACGCCCCGCGTAGCTTCCGCGCCCGCGCGTGGTTCCTTCATAGGAGGTCCGATGATTGCAACGTCACCAGCGTCCGCCGCTGTCCGCGCAGCAGGCAGCCCCAGATCGGCCCGACTCGACCTGCCGTTCGGGCCGGGGTCTCGAGCTTCATGGATGGCCGGAAATTGAAAAACTGACAGAGCCGCCGGACCAGCAATGAGCCATCTTCCTCACCTCACTCGACGAGAGCTCGAGGCTGACAAGGACCTGATCGAGCCCAAGCTCCCCAACATCACCGATCACCGGTCGCGCTCGAGCTATGCGGAGGAGGCCGCCGAGAAGGTCGCGCGCAGGCACAACCGAAGGACAGCCGCCCGTCGCGTTCCAGCAACCCAGCCTCTTCTCGGCCGCGGCGTCCACTGCGACGCCGGCAACGGCACGGGCCTGGCGGCCGATGAGACGATGATGCTCAACGCGTAACAGCGGTGCCCGTTCGACGAGACGCTCCCGGTCGGCTACTGCCGCCGCGGGCTCGACGAGACGGCGCTGATGCTGAGCGGCGACATCGAGCGACTGCAGGAGCTACGTCCAGGCGGCTCGCGGATGCGCACGCGCGTCGCGCCTGGCGACGATGCTGGGCCCTTCTCGCAAGGCCACGATCAAGGCCGCGAAGAAGCTGACCGCCATCGGCATCGACCCGCACAGAGGTGAGACCATGCCTGAGCAGCGACACCAAACCAGGCTCGTGATAGATGGCTCCAGCTCGTCGCGGGAGCAGCAGTTCCACGCTGACCGCTCCCAGCCCGCCCAGCTCGGCATGGACGGTCAGCACCTCAGCTCCGCCGCAGGCCCCACAGCTCGCCGCCGATGAGGTTGGAGTACAGCGACGCCGCGATTGCGAGTCCTTGATCGTCAGGCTGGGGTGAATCTCTCCTGATGGCCGCTGTCCCTGGCACGGAAGACGCAGCGGTTCACCATCGCTAGTAACTTCTCGGTCCGCGACGCCGCCGTCTTCGCCACCACTCCACCGCAGCGACAGATGCCCGCGCAACTCTAACACTCTCAGCCAGGCTCAGTCGATGCCCATCTCGGCAACGGGATGCTCAGAGAGGACGGTTCGCAGCCGCCGGCGCGGCACGCCCAGCCGCAGCATCAGCCGCCATCGCCGCAGATCATCGATGGCCTGGGGCTGCCGACCGCGCGCCCCCGTCGCGTCAAGCTCCGGAGTTCGATCAGCCACCGTCACCGAAGGTCTGCGCGTGCGTCACCGCTGGCGCCAGTGCCGTCGTTGCTCGTCCATCGCCTCCCGGACGGGACAGCGGTCGCGACGCTCGACTTTACCCGGCTCGTGTCCGTGTTCGCGTCGCTGCCGGGAGCGCGCCGATGACCGACCCGCGCGTCGAGCACCCAGCCGCGACGGCCGGCCAGCCGTAGCCGCGCCCCCGCGCGGTTTCGCGTGCTGTCCGGAGTCGATGAGGTGACATTCGAGGTCGTGGGGGCCACGGCTCTGGGCTCGGTCGGTCATGCAATCCAGCACGTCAGGCCACGAGAGTTCCTCGAGGAGTTCCTCGAGCGCCGGGAGAATCAGGATCGATGACCGCGTCCGTCGTCGTCCTCGGCCACCCGATGACGTCGCCGGCGCATAGCTCCAGCCGCCCGAACTCGCGGTCGCCACCGCCGCGCCCCGTCACCAGGCGCGTCGACATGGAGCTCCGGCGACTCGATCCCACTCGCTAGTCATTGGCTGGCGGGCAAGGCCAGATGGACAAGCTGACCAGCAGCGGCAATGCGACGGTCGTCACCTGAAATGCGCGCCTACCGATCACTTCGGCTACATCTCGGTCGGCCTCGCGGACGGCCGGATTCTGCAGCTGCAGCCGGGCGACTACGTGCCCCCGGCTGGGCGCGGACCAACAGTCACCAGACGAGTCAGTGGCTAGGCGATCGGCGACGCGATCTTGGTCGACGTCGACCCGGGTCCGGAGGAGCTTGAGCGGGCCAACCAGGCAGCCAGACTTCCGCCCAGCGCCAAGCAAGTCGGCGCCCAGCAAGGCGAAGACGCTGGTCTCGCTTCACGCGGCCGCTCTGACCCGCGCTGTTGGCACGACCCTGACCCTGTCTCCGCGTCGGCTTGAGCTGCTGGAGTCCTTCGACGACCCCGAGAGCATGCACGTGTGGGCATCCGCCGGCAGTCGGTAAGACGACGATCGCCCGGATCGCGGCGACCCGCCACTCGTCTTGCGACCCGACCTTGACACGATGATGCCGCGCCGGCAGACGCGTACGCGTTGATCAGGGCGCCCGGGCTCACCCAGGCCATCAGTTCATTCGCGGTGCCGCGGCGATGGTCGACGCCTCAGAAGCGTTTCGCTCGCTTGCGACGGTGAAGACGGACACGATCGAGTTTGAGCTCGCCAGCGGCGCGCGCAGCGCGATCCGCGCAGTGCCGCCTCAAGCGGCAGCATTCGCGGCATGAGCACGAGTCTGGTCGCCATCGACGAGTTCGCCCACTGCCGCTCGGAGACGCTCGGCCTGGGTCTGACCGGATCATGCTCGAGGCGCTCGAGCCGTCGACCAGGATCTTCGGCAGCGCGGCGAAAGGTCCTGCTGCTGTCTACGCCGTTTGGAGAGACCGGGACTCTTCTTCGAGCTGTTCCAGGCTCCGTCGAACGGCTGCTACCGAACGCGCGTGCGGTCACCGCGCCTGTCTCGGAAATCGACCCGAGCCTTGACGAGGCGTGGCGCGACCAGAAGCGCGCCGAGGTCAGCGAGGACGTCTTTGCGCAGGATACACGGCCGAGTTCATCGGCTCGGGCGGCGCCTTCTTCAGCCTGTCCGGGCTGGAGTATGCGGCGGGGCCGGCGCCGCCGGAGCCGCCTCGAGCTGGTCCATGGCGCTTGACCCGGCTTCGTGCAAGTTTCCTTCGGCTACGCGATGGTCGGCCCGTCGATCGCCGACCCGGGACTATTGATCTACGGCCCGCTCGGGGCGATCACGCCACAGGGCGGTTCCGATCACTGGGGCAGCGGCGCTCACGGGAGGATGCGACGCTGGCGAAAATCTGGAAGATCGTGCGGCCGTATGCGCGCACGGGCTGCGGCTGGTAACCGACGTGCCATGGCCGACGCGATCACCGCGTACTTTGAGCTGCGAGGCGTCCCGGTGACCGTGATGGCCGTCTCGGGGCCGTTCCAGGCGCAGATGTTCACGTCCACGCGCGCGCGTCTCGGTCGACGGCGGCCTGCGTCTGTGGGAAGTGTCGCAGCTGGTCGAGGAGCTGCGCCGCGTCCGCACCGGCAGGAACACCGAGTCGATCGTCCTGCCCCGTTTCGGCAACTCTTCGCTGCGATATCGCCGATGCGCTCACAAAAGCGTACTGGGACTCACGCTGGGTCAGCGAGGCGCCCGAGCACGAGGCGATCGCCGACCGCTCGCGCTGGGCCGCCGACGTTCGCGAGTCGCTCGAGGACCACCGATTCAGCGGGTCCCGTGGCACCACGTTGACCGCCGGCTCGATGAACCATGCCGTTATGAGCCCCGGCGTCCGCGGGCGCAGTGCTTCAGTCACCACGCCGCTCTTCCTTCCTGCGCTCGGTCCGGGCCAGCGCCTTGACCAACTTCGAGGACGAGCTGGTGATCGTCGAACGGATCGCGGTCCTGCGCGCCCGCGGCTGTCGGCGCAGCAAAGTCGCGAAGCTCCTCGGCGTGACCGACAACGCCGATTCCGACGCGTCAGAAAAGCGGCCTCAGCGACGCCGCGACCGGCTCGACAACAGCGGTTCTCGAATGGTACGGGTCTGACGTCGACCGTGAAGTCGTGGCTGCGTCACGTTACGTTTACTCGTGCAGCAGAGCCATGTCTTGCTTATTTGCGGTTGCGCCGCCGACTGGCGCGTCGCTGTCGCGCCACGCATGCGCCCAGCTCGCGCCCGTCACGTCCGCATAGAGAAACGAGGCGCCGTCGCGCCGAGCTCAGCGCCGGATGCTGACCAGGTCGGGTGGTCGCGTAGCGGCAGGCCGGTGCGCACGTGATCGTGCTAGGCCGCTGCAGCGTCCTCGGGGCTTTCCGAGATAGCGACGTACCGTGGCCCGCTTTAGTTTCTGAAGGTATGTGGTGACATATGTCGTCTAGCGGCCTCGGTCTGGCGTGCTCCAGGACCGCGGCTGCGTTTTTCCATTGGGAAGGACTCGCAGCTGCTCGAGCTCGCATCAAGTAGTCGCGCAGCGGTCAGGTGCTTCTCGGGATGCTAGCTCATAGACAAGCCGCCGCAGCACCGTTTGGCTCGCTGTTGTATGCGGGTGAGGCGCTCGGCCTCCTCGGCTGGCCTCCTTCGGGGCTGTCTGCGGTTGACTTGCTGACCCGGATGGGCCTGTTTCTGTGTTTTCTACGCTTCATGACACAGCAGCATGGACGTCCACGGGCACGAACGGTCGCGGCTGCATGAACTCTGGTGTCAGCCGCGGCTACGCAGGAGGTCTCGGCGGCTCCGCACGTGGCACTGTCAGCGTCGTCGAGCTCGAGAACAGCCGCTCCACGCCCAGACGATCGATTCATTGACAGATTACTCGCGATCGCGCTCGGCTGTCCAGTGTCCGACTGACCCAACCATCACGACGCTGACGAGGAGATGACACCAGACGGCGTTAGCAACGCCTCGAGAACGCGACGGGCCTCGGTGACAAAGTTGCCACCGTCGCCGTCAACTTTCGACCCGAAAGGAGAAGCCGTGAGGTGACCGAAGAACTCTACGACGAACAACTCGACAAGGACTGGCCCCAGCTTGGCGGACCGGAGGCCGTCAAGATCAGTGGCGAGCTCGTCACCGTCGACGACGACTCGGATACAACGACGTACCATCTCACGAATCCGCGAGTCAACGATGCATGTCAACAACGATCACGCCTTCCATTCCGTCATCTGGGACAGACGGGAAGACACGATGCAGGCTGGGCGGAACAATCGCATCAGTACGTCAGCGGAATCGCCGGACAGACTCGGCGCCGATACCACCACTACAAGGTGGCGATTTTCACACCAGGATGAGCCCCGTCGACCTGAGCAGTTGCGCCGCGACTAGCGGACGCAGTCGACAAAGCAAGCGTCCGATACGTCGAGCCTGTGGCGTCCGCTTTGGACGACGGCGATGTGCCCTTCTGAAAGAGCAGGCATGACGATGGCCTCGGCCCGCCCGCTCTTCACGTGCGCCAATTCCCGCTGTCGAGCCCCGCTCGGAGTCGACCACGTGGTGATGATCACGACCGCTCACATGCGGCGCTTCTGCTGCGTCGAATGCATCGCCGAGGGCAACGAGGCTCACATGGACGAGATCCTTCGATCGGTGCCGGCGCCGTGAACTACGAGCGGCTCGAGCGTGAAGCGACCAAGCCACGCACCGTGCGCGACTGGACAGACACCTGGGTCCGTTGACCCCGGTTGCCGACACCAGCGGCAAGAACCACGCCGAGATCGTGCGATTCTGCGAGCACAAGCGAATCACGCTCGAGTCACTCAGCGCGCTCGGCGCCCGGTTCGCGGTACGCCGCGAGTGCCCGTCTCTCGCCTTCTGCGGCACGAACGGCAACGGCAAGGTCACCGCGATCAAGTATCGGCCGATCAACGGCAGCTCGCACGAGAGCTTCACCGAAAATCCGTCCGTGTGGCTGCGCCCGATCGTGGCCGGCGATCGCGGCTCGCTTCACTGGCTGGTCGCCGAGGGGGAAACGGACGCGGCGAGGCTGCACGGGCTCGTCGGCGATCGCGGCGCGATCCTGGTGGCGCCCACCGGCGCCCGCGCATTCCAGCGCGAATGGGCCGATGTGATACCGCGCGGGGCCGAGGTCGCGCTCTGCCACGACGCCGACCCGGACGGTGACGCGTGCGCCGAGAAGGCCGCTCGCATCATCGGCGGGCGCACCCTGCGCGTGCGGCCACCGGTCGACGGCGGCGACTGGTGCGACTGGGACGGCGACCGGGAGGCGTTCCTGAAGCTCGCGCGCCGGGTGGCGCGCTACGAGTTCGCCACCTACAACGAGTTCGCCGCCCGCGAGTTCCCGATCGCCGAACCGCTACTCGGCGAGCCGGGCAAGGTGCTGCTCGCGGTCGGCTCGCTGCTGATGGCCTACGGCGCCGACGGAAGCGCCAAGAGCACGTGGACGATCGACGGCCTTGTGCACCTGGCCGCCGGCGTCGACTGGCTCGGGCATCCGGTGCCGCGGCCGGTGCGCATCTGCATCATCGAGAACGAGGGGCCGCCGAGCCTCTTTCAGCAGAAGCTCCGCGACAAGATCGCTGGCTGGGGGGACCGGACCCGAGCGTGAACCTGTTTCTGTTGGCCGGTCCGTGGGGCGAGTTCTCGTTCGCGGACCCCGACGCCAGGACGGCGCTGCGCGACTACTGCAACGAGCACCAAATTGACGTCGTGAGCGCCAACCCCACACTCGGGCTCGGCGTCAGCGCATCCGGCCGTCCCGACGAGACCCAACAGTTCGTCGACTGGCTCACCGAGTGCGGACTGAAGGGCATGCGCGCGTTCTGGCTGCTTCATCACGAGAACAAGGCCGGGCAGATCTCGGGTGACTGGGGCCGGCACCCCGACACGAAGGTGTTCCTGGCAGCGCGACGGCAACCACCAGCGCACCAAGCTCGACTGGGCCAAGACGCGCTGGGCGACGCTCGAGCCCGAAGAGAAAACCGTGATGCTCGAATGGGTGCTCGAGACGCAGGGTTACACCGTGACCCAGCTGGATACCGCCGGCGCCAGCGACGACGAGCTCGACCAACGGATCGACGACTACCTGACCAAGCACCCGGCCTCTTCGACGCGCCAAGTCCAGGCCAACGTGAAAGGCACCAACGGCCGGATCAAGGCACGCCTGGACGCCAAATTCGACGTTGCGAAGGGACCAAACAGGGCGAATTTATGGCTTCCGCGCACGAGTGCAGGTGCAGCGGACTGCGACGCGCCGACGCACTTGGGAGAAAACCCCGATGAATACTGAGGATGAGTGCGTCGTGGGTGCGTCGTGCAAGCGCGATTTTCAGAGTGAGTGCGTCGGTGCGTCGACCTTAAGGGAGACGCACTCACTCCCGACGCACACACACACCGCACCGCGAGACCAATCCAACCACCCGGTAGAAGAGATCGTGTGGGCCCAGCCGCGTGTCGCCCGGTGGGGCCGGCCGATGGCCACGAGCCGAACGCCACGCGTTGTTCACGCGGCGTTCACGCACCCCGCTGTGTGCAGGGGCTTTGTGGCTGGCAGGGGAGTTGATATCCGATGACGAGCAGCCCGTACATGTTGGTCGAGGACGTGGCCGTGCTGCTCGGCTGCTCGAAGCGGACGATCCACGAGCGAGCACGGCTGAGCGAGATCCCGCATCGCCGGATGCCCAGCAGCCGCCGACTCTTGTTCGTTTCTGAAGAGATCAGCCAGTGGCTGGATGGCGCTGCGCTCGAGGCGTCGAGTTGCCGCGAGGCGGTCGCGTGGTGCGCCCATGCCGCTGAGCCAGGACCCCGAGAAGCGCGCTCACCAACTGGCCAACTTGAAGCCGGCTGCGGCCGTCACTCACGGCGCCCGGTCGGGCCAACTCATTCAACAGGCAACAGCCGAACACTTGGCGAGCCTCGCCAAGCAGTTCCCGAACGCCACCACGGCCGAGCTGACGTTGCAGGCCTCGCGGTGGGCTCAGATCGAGCGGCTGACCGACTACGTGCACGCCCGCGGCTTGATCCGCAACCAGCGCAGCGGGACGGTGGTCGCCGCCGCCGAGTTCCTGGCAAGGCTCGAGCTTGGCGTTCGAGCGCCAGCAGGCAGCGTCTGGCGCTGCGCGAGCAGGCCAGGGGTGGCAGTGGTGGTGACACGCTCGAGGCGATCGTGCCGGAGCTCACTGCCGGCGGGGATGGTGAGCGGTGAGCGCTGCACAGCGGCTCAAGGGTGCGCGTGGCGAGCCTGAGGTGCTCGAGCTCGTCCGCGCCCGCTGGCCGCGGGCAACGTTCGAGCTGCGGGAGCGGGCCTGATGGCGCCGGCGGCCAATGGCGACTTTGACCGGATGCGCCTACGCGCTCAACCGCACACAACGTGCCCTGCGCGAGGCGCTGAGGACCATCGAGGGGCGATGCGAGCCGCGCTCGGGGTGGACGCGCTTTGCGACGCTTGAGACCACCCGCTCGCCGAGTTCTACACGGAGACGAGGGACGGCCTCCTCGCTCGATGCCGCGAGCTTGCCGACGAGCTCGACGCCAGAGTTGCGTGGCTGATGGCACCGCGGGCGCCGGTCACCGCCCCCTGTCCGTGCTGCGGGCAGCACTCGAAGTTCTGTCCGCGGTGCGGCGAGCTCCTGCCCGTCGAGCAGTTCGACAGGAATAGGCGGGCGTCGGACCAGGCCTTTCGACTCTTGGTGCAGGCCGTGCAGGCGGTGTATCGGCGTGGCTGGTTCGCGTCGCACCCGGAGCAGGCGCGCGAGTACAAGCGGCGGTATGAGGCCAAGCTGCGAGAGCGCGAGCAGGCGGCCGCGGATGGCTGACCTGGGGGTTTGCCCGGTCTGCGGCGCCTCCCTCAAGGGCCGTCGATCACAACTCGCATGTGCTCGCCGGCGTGTCGGGCGGAGGCGTCGCGCTTGCGCCGTCTGCTTCGCTGGGGCGGCCGTGGACGGCTTTATGAGCGTGGGTGACCGTCTTACCCGTCGCCGGCGAAGAAACCGCACAGATCGCGCGGATCGCGCAGCAGCGAGGTAAAATCGAGGGGACTACAAAAGCGGCCCCGCGACGTGTCAGCGCCCGGGGCCATGGCCAACCTGACAGGAGGTTGACAATGAGGAGCCTAGCTCTGGACCGTCGCGGTGATGCGTTACGCGTTCGGGAGAAGAAGAGGACCGGCATCTACAGGGTGCACGCGCGGCAATGTCCCGGCGGTGGCGGGTGCCGGTGCGCACCGGCTTATCAGGCCGCCGTGTTCAGCGCCCGCGATCAGAAGCTGATCCGCAAGCACTTCCCCTCGCTGAAGGAGGACGGCGGAGCTGTGGCGCGGGGAGTGCGTGGCGCTGTTGACCGTGGTGAGGCTCGAGCTCAGACCCGCAAGACGGTCAACCAGGCGGCCGCGGCGCTGCTTGCCGGGATGAGGGACGGCACGTTCGTCAACCGGTCCGGGCGCACGTACAAGCCGTCGACGATCCGCCGGTATGAGCTGGCGTTGCGCCGGCATGTCCTGCCCGCGATCGGGCATCTTCGGCTCGTGGACGTGGACCGTGCGAGGGTGCGTGCACTGATTCGCGCGTGGACGCTGGAGGGCCGCGACCCCGTCGTCGATCCCGTAACGAGCTCGATCCGCTGCGCATGATCTTCGCGAGGCGATCGAGGATGGTGAGGTTACGGTCGACCCGACGGTGAAGCTGACGCTGCCGCATGGCCGTGGCCGGCGTGAGCGTGTCGCCGATCGCGCCGAGGCTGGGCAGCTACTCGAGGCGCTACCGGCGAGCGAGCGGGCGTTGTGGACATGCGCGTTCTACGGTGGCTTCCAGCGCGGGGAGTCGCGCCGCTGCCGGTGGTCCAGATGTCGATCTTGACGCGGGTGTGATTCGCGTGTCGCGGACGATGGATGACAAGGAGGGCGAAGTGGCGGCGAAGACCGAGGCGGGGGAGAGGCCCGTGCCGCTCGCGGGTGCGCTCCGCCCGGGCGCTAGTCGAGCACAAGCTCGCGACGGGCCGCAGTTGCGACCAGCTCGTGTTTGGTCGCACGCCGTCTGATCCGTTCACGTCCTCGACCGTGGGCGCTCGCGCCTATGCGGCGTGGGGGGCGGCGGGGCTGGCGAAGATCACGCTGCATGAGGCGCGGCACAGCGCCGCGTCGTATCTGATCGAAGCGGGCTTGAAATGACCTGGAGTTGACGGCGATGATCGGCCACTCGGACCCGCGAACGACGAAGGCGATCTACGGGCACCTCTTCCCCGACTCGCGCGTCAAGGTCGCTGCGAAGCTCGACGCCTACCTCGGCGACGCGGCCCCAGGCGGGGCGTGAAGCGAGATATGCTGAGCATCCCATCGCAGCCTTATGACGCTGCGGACCGCTGTCGAAAGGGAGAGCATCGTGGCGGAGGCGCCTAAGCAGATAGAGCTCCCGACCGCCTGGGTCGGCGCGGAGGATGTTCCGGTGCAGTTCTCAAACGCCTTCGTCGGTGTCGTGGCTCCCAACGAAGTGTTTCTGAACATCGGTTCGTTCGTTCCCCCCGATCGCGGGTGCCACGGCCGAGGAGCGCGAGGCGCAACTGCGAGCGATCGGTTACATCCCGATAAAGCCGATCGCGCGTATCGGGCTGACTCCGGCTCGGCTTGACGAGCTGATCAAGACGCTGGAGGACACGCCGAAGAGAATCTATCAAAGTCTCATGAGAGCCATAGAGGATCAGGATCAAACATGACCGGCATACTCGCTATCAACAACGCGACCAGCGGTGCTCCCGCGGCGGTCGGCCTTGCGGCGGCGGCTGGCAATACGCTTGGCGCGCCGCGCACGATGCCGGCGTTCATCCGCGCGGACGAGGCCTATTACTGGTCGTTCCAGTGGCAGGACGACGTGCGCGAGTCGATGGCTGCCCTTGCCGCTGGCGACTACGAAGACTTCGATTCCGATGACCCGAACGACGTCGCGCGCTGGATGCTGAGCGTTGGCGACGACGAGGATTGACCGGATGCCACTCACACCCCTCCGCGTGTCCGCGACACCTGAAGAAGAAGCTTGCAAAGAAGCCGCCCGAGATGCAGGGCGCCATCAACTCATGCTTTCGTCAACTCCGGGAAGACTGGCGCCATCCGAGCTTGGCATCGAGCAAACTCGGCGGCACCAACATCTACCACGCGAAGGTCAGCAAGGGCAACCGCGTCACGTTCTTCTGGGAAGGCGACCGGATCGTGATTGAGAACCATTGCCATCACGACATCCTCAAGCGCTACTGACGATCGCGTCGCCGTGGGTGGAAGTTGGGTGAAAGTCAGCACCGGTCTGGAGCGGTCTGGAGCGTTCCCCAGCGGAATGATTCCCCTGTAAGGGCCGTAAATCGCCTGTAACCACGGGGCACCCTTCACCTTTCGAATCCCGGTAGCGGTACTGAAGTACGAAAGCCCCGCTAATCGAGGGCTTTTTTGTTGTCCAGAACAGGGCTCAAAGAGGCTTGAGACCGCCTCATTCGGCCGTCGTCCGAACCAGATCCGAACCAACTTTTCCGCGGGCCTTTCGGATCTCGGCTTCGGCGTCGATCCGCTCGGCGTCCTCGTACTCGGCGATCAGGTGGGCGTAGGTGGAGAGCAGCACCGCCAACGAGTGGCCGAGCTGCCTGGCCACGAACACCGGCTGGCGCCCCTCGGCGAGCAGCAGGGAGGCGAAGCTGTGCCGCAGGTCATACGGACGCGGGATGTCGTCGAGCCCCGCCGCGCGGCACGCCGGCGCCCAGCGGTCGTTCCGCCAAACCTGCCACGCGGTCTTGTCCCACGGGTTCGCGTCGTCATTGACGAGCACCAGCCGAGCTGCCGCTGGGCGCCCGACCGCGAGCCGGTACTCGCGGAGGTCCTGTGCCAGCGGGGAGAGCAGCCGTACCGGCCGACGGCGGTCCGACTTGGTCGCCTTCACCGTGCCGTCGGGGTTGGCCGCGCGCTGAACGAGGATCGTGTTCGCCTGCACGTCGGCGAGCCGAAGCGCGCGGAGCTCGCCGGGACGGATCCCCGAGTATGCGAGCAGGGAGACGATGAGCGCGTCTCGCTGCCGCGTCTGTGCCGTCCCAGGCGGCGGCAGCTGGTAGGCCTTGCGCTTTCGCTGTCCCGTCTTCGACGGCTCGATCTGGCGGGGCGGCGGGTTCAGCATCGCCGCGCGGATGCGCTCGACGGTGGCGGGGGAGAGCGGCACGACGGCATCCTTCGGCAGGGCTTTGGGCGCGCGTACGAGCGAGAGGGGGTTGCCGGGGATCGCCTCGCTCTCTGCGGCGTGCCTTAGAACGCTTGAGAGGAACGTGCGGCACTTGTGGATCGTGCCCGGGCTGACGCCGTCTTTGATCAACGCGGCTTGCCAGCCGCGCAGGAGGGAGACCGTGATCTCGTTCAGCGGCACCTCGTCGAGCCAGGGGCCGATGTGGACCGCGTAGGCGCTCGCGTAGCGCTCTCGCGTCGACTGTTCCAGCGTGACGCCGTGCTCCGGCGCCCAGCGCTCAAAGATCCACTCGCCAAGCGTGGGGCCGCCGCGGGTGGTGAGCTGCTGGAGGGCGAGCGAGCCGAGCTGCCGACGCCGCGAGACTTCTCGATCCCACGCGTCGGCGTCCTTGCGAAGCGAGAAGGCTCGGCTCCGGTTACGGCCGTGCTCGCGCCAGCGGACCTCGTATGCCCGGCTGCCGTCCGTCCGGGTCGTTGGGTGCACGCTCATGTCACGCCCCCGGCCTCGCGGCCGCGGGTCCGCCTGGGCGCGATCATGCCTGCGTGGGTCGGGTGTGCATGGATCGCCCATACGCTACGGCCACGGGTGCCGCCTGCCAACCGCACGCGCTAGGTGCCGCGGATGGCGGCCACGGCGGCAGCGCCGGACCGGCGGAGGTGTCGCCGGCCGTCATGTGGCGCGATCCGCGGTGACTTGGCCGGCGGCAGGATCTCGCTCGTGTCCGCCGGAAAGCGCCATGAGCGGCCGATCTTGGTCGCGGATACGCGTCCCTCGCGAGCCATGCGAACGAGCGTGTTCGGGTGAACGCCCAGCTGGCGGGCCTTCTCGGGAGCGTCGAGCAAGCGGCCATCATGGACGCCGTCCACGCCGAGCAGGCGCCGCAGCTCGCCGATGTCCTCAGGGTCGAGCTGCCTGAGTAGCGCCGCGCCGAGCTCACTCACTGCTCGAAAGGCCAGGACTGTCTAGCGCTACTGATTCCGTCCGCCGAACGGCGATCGGCACGGCGGCCTCGCGGCAGCCGGCCCAAGGAGCAGCGCGGCGACGATTCGCGGCGGGAATGTGACGATCCACTGGGTCGCATCTCGCTGAGGCGTCGGGGGGAATCGTCGCAGTCGGAATCCTCATCTGAGGTCCGGGACCGGCGTGGAGCGGGACTGGCGGCTGCGATGCCAAGGGCGCTCCCGATGCACTCTGTGTTCGCGGCGTTCGGGCTACCCGGCGCCGGCGGTGGTCGGTACCGAGGTCAGCGCGCTTCGCCAGGGATCTGTTCGACAGGACCAACATCTCGCCCTCGTAAACCGGCATGCGAGCTAGGTACTCGATCAGTCAGAAAACACCCCGCCAAGAGGGTCGAGAAACCACGCGAGGCGAGCCTGGCGTGCGGCGGAGCCGTCGGATGTCAGTGCAACGATGACGGCATGCCTTCGGTCCAAGAGCGCGCCGGATGAACTACGCGCGGCGCCAGCAGTACCGCCGGCTGTCGCACGCCGGCACGGCTGCGGCGGGGAGCGCCGTCGCCGCTCTTCTCGGGCTCGTCGTCGCAGGCGCCGGGGCCCGAACGGTCGCCGCCGTGCTGCTGTTGGCGGCGATTGGCCTCGGGTTCTACGCCCGGCATTGGCTGTCGCTCGCCGGGCGCAGCCGCGTGGGAGCTCGCTCCGAGGACGAGGTCCGGCGTGCGCTTGCGCCGCTTCAGGCGGAGGGGTGGCGGTTGCGGCACTCGCTGCCGTGGCGGGGGCGAGGGGACATCGACTCGTTGGCGATCGCGCCGACCGGCGTGGGGTTCGTCGATCGAGACGAAGACGAGGACGTACGAGGATCGGCATCTCGCTCGGGTGCGCGAGCAGGCGGCATGGCTGTCTCGCCGGCGTCGGCGGTGGTGTCGACGCGGCGCGGTGCCGGTGGTCTGCCTGGTTCGTGCACGCGGCGTCGAGCGGCTTGAGCAGAACGTTCTGGTGGTCTCGATCGATCGGCTGATCCCGGTGCTGCGGAGAGCCGCTGGCGGGCTCGGTCGGCCCAACGAGCTCGGCATACGCGGACTCTTCGGCCGGCGGGAGCGTTTCGAATGAGCCGGTTGCATAGGCAGCCCCGCTCCCGGAGCGCCCGGACCGAGTTCCCCGGGTACCGCGCAATCCGTGCATTCGGCCGCCAGGGCGGTCAGTACCGCAGTGCGACCGAAGCAGGTCTGGCTGCGACGAATCCCGCCCGCTCCATGTCCGGGGCCCGACTCACGCCGTCGGTGCCGCTGCAGCGGTTGGTCGCGGCCAGCCTCGTCGGACGCGAGGTGCAGTCGCGCCTTCTCCAGCGTGACCGTCTAGATGAAACCCTTGTGGTAGCGCCAGTGGCGCCCACCATCGCTGCTGAGGTAGGCCAAGAACTGTCCGCGGCCGTTCTCGACGATGGTCACGAGGGCGAGTTTGCCGCTAGTGAATGTCGGCTCCACCGTCAACGGAACACCCGGTAGGTATGCCTGCCACCAGTGCTTACCTGCATCGGTGCTGACGACGACCATCATGCCGCCGCCTGGCCCGGCGTAGGCGAAATAAGTGCTCCGCCCGGCCACATCGGTGCGGGTGATGACGTTTGGCGCGTTGGCGGCGTTCTTATGAAAGTGTGGCCCGTCGATCCGCCACGTCTTTCCGCCGTCGCTCGTGTTCGCCGGATACTGGGCCTGGCCGACACTGGCCAGCGCGAACCCATTTTTTGCGTTGACGAACGAGCGGATTCCGAGCTGTGATGAGCGGACGAGGCTGCCGCGGTGGGCGTAGAACGGGCCCGTCTCCGTGGACGCAAGGGCGGTTGCTGCCACCGTGGCCGGCGGACTGGTCGCGCTGGGACGACCGGAGGCCACGCCGGCGATCACCGCTGTGGACGCCACCGTCACGAACGTCGCCATGCCTAATTTGGCGCTGCCGAACATGCTGTTCCTCCTTGCCGTGCTTCCGCTCATACGACTAAACCACCCCAGGCGCTCACCGGCATGGGTAGGTTGCCGCCCTTGCTGCAGGTATCAGCTACGGATGACGCCATCTGCAGCCGCATCATGGTGGGACCCCCTCGGGACTCCCGATCGGTCTGATCTGCCCCGGGTTCCGTGGCAGATCAAAGTCTCCGCGAAACCCCGGTCAGCTCAGTCCGTGTCTTGCACTGGAAGTGTGCGGCCGACTACCGTTCTAGCGCGCGTGACCGGCGCCTAGCGTGCTAGGGATGGCGACGAGTTGGGCATCGCATCTCGGTTGTCGTGCTGACCACGGAGCGCTTGGGAAGGTGGGTGCTGGTCTTCTGATCGCGGTTGTGCTGGGGTCGTTCGGATTG
Source organism: uncultured Solirubrobacterales bacterium (assembly GCA_963737535.1). Classification (GTDB taxonomy): domain Bacteria; phylum Actinomycetota; class Thermoleophilia; order Solirubrobacterales; family Solirubrobacteraceae; genus Palsa-465. The sequence goes on along the minus strand of CAVTTU010000023.1, from coordinate 20,407 downwards.
CTGCCGGCGGTGGCACTGGCGGCGGGTACGAGCTCGGTGCCGTCGTCGGTGTGGATCACGAACGGGATGGTTACCTCGGTGCTGTCGGCCGGCAAGGTCCTCTATGTCGGCGGTCGCTTCACCTCGATCGGGCCGTACACCGGCGGCGGGGTGCCGATCGGCCGCGCGAGTGGGTTGCCGGTGGCGCGGTTTCCGAAGTTCGACGGTTCGGTCTACGCCGTGGTCGCTGACGGTCGCGGCGGTTACTACGTTGGGGGTCAGTTCAGCGTGGTCGGGGGTGTTGCCCGGGCGGACCTGGCACACGTGACGGCCGGTGGTAGCGTGGATCGGGCCTGGAATCCTCGTGCCAGCGCTCCGGTGTTCGCGTTGGCGTTGTCGGGCTCGACGGTGTACGCCGGAGGCGAGTTTCGCTCGATCGGTGGCCGGCCGCGCAACCGGGTCGCCGCTCTGGACGCCAGCTCCGGTCGCGTGACCGGGTGGAACCCCGGGGCCAACGGGACCGTATACGCGTTGGCGGTGTCGAGCTCGATCGTGTACGCGGGCGGGGAGTTTCGCTCGATCGGCGGGCGCGCACGCAGCTACATCGCCGCGCTGAACGCCAGAACCGGTCGCGCGACCGCGTGGAACCCGAACGCCAGCGGCAAACCCGCGGGCTATCTAGGCATGAGGACGTTGGTGGTGTCGGGCTCGACCGTCTACGCCGGCGGCAACTTCACCTCGATTGGCGGCCATGCGCGTCACTACATCGCCGCGCTGAACGCCAGAACCGGTCGCGCGACCGCCTGGAACCCGAACGCCAACGCCACCGTGAGAACGCTGAAGGTGTCGCGCTCGACCGTGTACGTCGGCGGCGATTTCCGCTCGATCGGCGGCCAGGCGCGTAAGAACATCGCCGCGCTGGACACCAGGACCGGTCGCGCGACCGCCTGGAACCCCCGAGCGAACAGCGGCGTGCTGGGGCTGGCGATCTCTGGCTCGACCGTCTACGCCGCCGGGTTCTTCACTTCGATCGGCGGCCGCGCGCGCAACTCCATCGCCGCGCTGGACGCGAGGACGGGCCGGGCGACCGCTTGGAACCCCAATGCGATAGATGACGCCGCGAAGGTGGTGGCACGGATCTCAGTGAGCTCCCCCTCCACACGCAAGCGGTGCAGCCCGAGGCGCAGATCGCGGCGTGTCAACAGCACGAATCGCAGCTGAGACGGCGCGGTCCCGAGCAGCAGCTCCATGTGGCGGATGGCCTGGTCTGCCTGGAGCTCGTGCAGGTCGTCGATCACCAGCCACAGCGGCTCCCGGAGCGAGCTCAGATCCTCCAGCAACCGTCCGACGACGTTCGCGCCGTCCAGATGAGGGGCGGCCGTCAGCTCCCGCACCCGTTCAGATCCGGCGCCGGTCTGGCGCAGCGAGTCGAGAACCGAGAGCCAGAACACCTGCGGATCGTGCTCCCCACGCCCCACCGACACCCACGCCGTGCGCTCGCTGAGACCCGCCGCGGCGATCCACGAGCGCAGCAGGAACGTCTTCCCGCTTCCCGCCGGCGCCGACACGTGGACCACCCGCCGCGCCGCGCCCAACACCTCGAACAGGCCGGGCCGCGGGATGGACGACGCCCTTACGCCGGCGGCGGCGGGTTCGACGGCTGCTCCCGAATCGGCCACGAAACACATGGTTGCACCCTTCTGACCTTCAACCGGACGGTCGGAATCGTCCGAACGATGCGATGCGCGCTCATCCTCCGGACGGCGACCCTGATCGCATGCCAAACACGAGAGCGACCCGCACCAGCGAGCCGCGGCGCTACGAGATCCGCGTCCGCGGGCCGATCGGCCCGACGATCATGCAAGCGTTCCCGACGCTGGCCGCGGCGAGCCGCGGACACGACACGCTGCTCACCGGCTCGCTCCCGGACCAGAGCGCTCTGTACGGCGCCATCCACCAGCTCGAGGCACTCGGCCTGCAGCTGCTGGAGATCCACTGTCTGCCGACCAGCGTTAGACCGGACATAACCAATAAAGAACCAATGACCTAATGGAGCGTGTCCTCACGGGGCGGAGCTCCGGCCGGCGCGAGCTGCGCCCACTCCCCAAACTCACCCCAAAGACCAATCACAAGTAAAGGACCAGAACTCATGATTTTGATCACCGGATCCACCGGCCACATCGGGTCGGAACTCATCACAGCACTCCTCCCCGCCCAGGCAGGCCACATACGGGTCCTCACCCGCAATCCTGGCGCGGTTTTCCCCGACGGCACCCAGAAGGTCGTGGCCGATCTCGGTGACAGCGACCTGGCACCCGTGCTGGACGGTGTACACGCCGTGTTCTTGCTAACCGACGGGCTCAACATCGCCGCACACGATCACCGGCTCATAGCCGCGGCGCAGCAAGCGGGGGTGGAGCGGATCGTCAAGCTGTCCGTGCTCAGCGTCGGACACGACGCCACCGACCCGATCACCACCTCGCACCGGGCCGGCGAGGAGACGATCCGCGACAGCGGCATCGGGTGGACGTTCCTGCGGCCTACCGCGCTCATGTCCAACGCGCTCAACTGGGCGCCGATGATCGCGGCCGATCAGGTCGTGCACGCCCCCTTCGCCGCTGGCCGGGCCGCTGTCGTTGACCCGGCGGACATCGCAGCGGTCGCCGCGGCCAGCCTCACCCAAGACGGCCACAACCACCGGGTCTACGAGCTCACCGGCCCCGAACCGCTCAGCCCCACCGACCAGGTCGCAATCCTCAGCCAGGTGCTCGGCCGCGACCTGCGCTACGCCGAAACCGACCCGGCCGACACGCTCGCGCAGATGGTGTCCTACGGCATGCCCGAAGAGCTGGCGGACGCCATCATCGAGATGTTCCGCTCCACCCTGGAACCGTACAACTCCGAGCCGACAGGCGACATCACCACAGTCACGAGCCGCCCGGCACGCAGCTTCACTGACTGGGCCCAGGCCCACCGCACCGAGCTCCTCGCACCCGCCAGCTGGTGAAAGTAATGCCGGCGGCGGGGCGTGCGTACCTGCCCGGGTGGCGGGGGCATGACCGACCCTAACGCGGCTGCTGCTCAACCCGGGCGGTCAGGTGCTAGAGGTGTCGGCCAATTGCCTGCTTGACCACCCCCGGATAGCCCGCCCGGTCCACGATGACCGGGCGGGCGTTCTCGAACTCACCGACCGAAAGGAGCGCAAACCTGCTTGTGAGCTGCGAAGGGTATCTGCGCGTCGGCCCGGCCTTCCTTTGCGCGGATATGAGGGACCGGACGCCTGCCGAGTCTGCTGCCCGACGCATCGCCCTCAACTTCGCCCAGACCGTCGAGACAAACGCCGAGTCGAGCTGAATGGCCAGCAGGCAGGACGGCGACCGGCCGGATCTCGGCCTACTTGTCACTTGGTGCCGCGTTCCTTAACGGCACCCCTGGATGCGGGTTGGGAGCTCAATCGGCGAGCGCCGATTCCCCCGAGGCGCCGGCGAGGAAGACCTGCGCTCAGGCGCCGAGGTGAAGCGCCATAAAGAAGACCGTCAACACGATGATCAGCAGCAAGATCGATCCGACGATCAGTACCTGCTTGTTCAGTGCCTCGTATTCGGCGCTCCATGTGACCTCGGCATCTGGGGCGGTCTCGGCGACGTCACGTGCGGCGAGCTTCGCCAGCTTGCCCTCCCGCGTCCCGAGGAAGCCACCGCCAATCCCGCCGATGACGACGACCGCGCCCAACCCCCACAGCACGTAGAACTTGCTCCACTGATGCTCGTGGGAGGCCAGATAGATGCCGGCGATGAGAATCACCACCAGCCCGGGAGCAACCAGGTAGCGGCCAAACAGCTCCTGCATCCGGTGATACCAGGGCATCGCGCGGCGGTCCATCTTGGCCGCGACCAGGGAGACGATGGGGTACGCGAAAAGCACCCCGAAGCCGATCACCGCGGCGAGGATGTGAATCGCGAGGATCGCGTCGGAGAAACTGGCGGCTAGGCCGATCATCAGAACCTCGCCTCGTACTCGCCGAACCCGTCCCGCGCGAAGCGTATCAGTCGCTTGAGCTGGGGGCGTCCCGAGTCTCCTCGAGCAGGCGCTGCGTCTCGCGGGAGCCAGAACTTGCTGCGCGTGCCGCGCCAGGCGCTCAAGGACCGCCCTGCGCGTCGATCCCGAGTCCGAGAACGCCCCTGCGGTCGCCGCGTGACTCGTCGCGGACTCGGACCGACCCAGAGCCTCTTCCACTCTGGAGTCCACAGCGCCTCCGTTGCCCTGACCAGGGGGTTCGACAAGGCGTTCCTGGTCGGCGCCGGCTTCGCCGTCGCCGGTGCGATCCTGGCCATCGTGCTGATCTCCTCGCGAGACAGCCGCAAGCACCCGGTGACCGCCCGTAGCGGCGACCCGGCTCCCGCAGCCGCCGCCGGCTGACGCACCCCCATGGCTCGGTGAGCGCGCGGCTTTCAGGGCTTCCGCGTATTCGCCGAGCCGACGCGCAACAGCGCGAGCGCGTCCAGCCCTCGGCGGGATAACGAGCGCAACAGCCACACCCCAGCCACGCCCGCGCGTTCGGCCGAGCTCCCTGCTCTTGACGCACGCCGAACAGCGCCACCCCGAGGACGAGGTTCGCTGCGGAGCGGGAGCGTGCACCATGCGTCCATCGATGAGCACCAGCAGCTCGAGCGCCGAATCTCCTCACTCCTCCTTTGCCGTCACGACGAGCATCTGGGCGTCGGCGCCCGGGGCCCCGCTCCGCGCGGAAAACGCGACTCGGATACGGTCCCGCCGAGCGCTCGCACGACCCTACGCACAACGTAGGCAGCCATCGAGATCGACGCGGTCGCCTGCGCTCATACCCCGCGTGAATCCGAGCGCCACGCCTGGACCCGGCCCGACAGCTCGTCGCTGCTGCTCCGTCGCCGCCGGGGCAGTCGGATCACGGGTGCCGCTTCGGGTGGCCGTAGACCGCAAGCAGAAATGTGGGGCTGGGCGGAGCCGAGCGGGTCAGATGGCTCGGTCTTCGTGTGAGCAGAAGTATGTGCTGGCGTCTTAGGCTGTCGCAGTGGACGGGCATCCCCTGCTGGAGCACTCAGACCCGTGGTCCTTTCGATCCTGCGGGCTGCGGGGCTTCGCGTTCTACCTTAGTGGTGGTCTTCCTAAGTTCGTTGACGGATTTGGAGGTCATGCAGCGAGCTGCAGTTGTGGAGTGGGCTGTTCGAGTTGTTCGAGCAGCCTGTTGAGGTCTTGGCGGGTGAACTTCCACTCGAACGGTTGGGCGATCTGCTCGTAGTGGCGACCGAACGCCAGCAGCGTCCGTTCGAGGGTGTCGAGGTCGGAGAAGTTGTTGGGTTGCAGCACCTTGCGCTGCGTGACGGAAAAGTAGATCTCGGCCTGGTTGACCCAGCTGGCGTGCACCGGGGTGTGCACGAGGATCAGGTTCGGCCAGGCGCCTTGCAGGCGGTCGATCGACCGTTGGCCGCGGTGCGCGGAGCCGTTGTCGACGATCACGAACACACGCTGCGCCGTGCTGTAGGGCTCTTGAGTCATGAACTGTTCGACCAGCTGATCGAATGGGACGATCCCGTCCTTCGGTGCACAGCGATCGAACAGCTTGGCGCGCCGGACGTCCCAGGCAGCGAGGTAACAGAGCGCTCCCTTGCGCTGGTACTCGTGCTCGACCAGCTGCCCTTCCCCGCCGGGGATGGCGGGCTGGGTGGCGTGCTTGCGCGCGCGGGCTTGGATCGACGGCTTCTCATCCGCGCACACCACAAAATCGCCGGGCTCCAGCAACTGCCCCTCCCAGCGGCCCTCGTACAGGTCGAGGATCCGGCCCGCCTTCTCGGCGAACTTCGGGTCGCGAGGGAAGATCCAGGAGCGGTAGTTCCACGGGCGGATCGCGTCTTCTCGCAGCCACCGCCAGATCGTGATTGCCGCGATCTCAGCGACGATCCCGCGCTTGACCGCGGTTTGCGCCAGCTCAGCGGCCGACCAGCGCGAGAGCGCGACGCCCGTCTCGGCCGGCAGCTCGCACGCCAGCGCCTTGACCTCGGCTCGCTGCGCCGGGGGAAAAACGCCGCGGCCTGCCCGGCCGAGGTCTCTCTTCGAGCCCCTGCAGCCCCTCCTCACAGAAGCGTTTTCGCCACGTCGAGACGGCCTGACGCGACTGGGCAAGCCGCTCGGCGATCTCCGTGTTCGACAACCCTTCCGCAGCCAACAGGACCGCCTTCGCGCGCACCACATCCCGGTACCGACCCGAGTACGCCCAGCGCGCCGCTCAAGCTCGCGCCGCTGCTCATCGGTCAACACCACCTGGTGCGGAGACCTCTGCGCCATCACCCCCAGGATTCGCCAGCCGCGTTATGACTCCTTCAAACTCGCCGCGTATTTCGGAAGACGACCACTTAGACTTGCGCCTACTCGAGCAAGCCATGCTCCTTCAGGAAGTCACGATTCGCCTGGCCGACCTCGATCAGGTGCCCGTCCGGATCGTGCAGGTAGCAACGCAGCTCGACGCCGTGGTCGACTGGCGGGGTCAAGAACTGGGCTCCCTTGGCGCTCCAGTCGTCGTAGATCTCTTGAATGTTGGCGACACGGATGTTCAGGAAGCTGCTTGTTGTGTTGGGATCGGGTGCAGTGAGCGTCACAGCTGGCTTGTCGTCGGTCGGGCCACCGCCTGAGTTGATGATGATTCAGCTGTTCGCCAGCGCGACGACCGCGGGGCTTTCGGAGACGACTTCGCCGCCGAGGACATTGGCGTAGAAGTCTCGCGAGCGAGCGATGTCGTCCGACACGATGAAATGGGGGAGCAGGATGCCCGTTTCGGGGGCAGGGAACGGTGCCATGTCAGTTCTCCCTCAGTCGTTGAGGGCGGTGCGAGCAACCTGTCTTGGAGGCGTGGCGACCTCAGCGGTGAGTGGTTTCATTGCGTCTCTGAAAGTCAGCCGGCGAGGTGTTACGCGAGACTGTCTTTGAGGTGATGAAGCGGTGGATGGCTTCGTTGGCGTTGTCCTGAAACGACGGGTTGGCCAGATCGGGGAAGATGTCCGCTTGGTTGACCAAGGGACCCTTCAGCTTGTTGGCCGCGCTGGCGTAGAACACGCCGCTGGACAGGGTCGGGTCGGTGACGCCGTCGACCAGTCGCTTCGCGCCCACGTCAAGTTTGTGGGAGATGCCCAGGGCGGGCATGACGTATTTGGCCGCGATACGCAACGGCAATGCGAGGTCATTGGGTGCTTGCGTGCCGGTGGTGTTGCCGGGGCTCACGGTGATGAATCGGCGGTCGGGGTATTGGCGGGCCAGGTAGGCCATCCACAGGATGCCGATGTAACTTGGCCTGCCCGAAGGCCAGATTGACGTCAGGTTTGCGGCCGGCGAAATAGCTGCCGTCGATGACGGTGGCGAGTTCGTCGGCGGAGTTCGAGACGAACGACGGCCGTTTCAATCCCCATCTTCGGAAGTCCCCTGGCTGCTTCGCTTCCGGCGAAGACCGCCACCTCGCCAAGCCGGTCCTCGGCCAGGAGCGCCTCGAGGAGGACGACGTGGCCGAGAACGTTCTGCGCGAACATGTTAGTGGCCCCGTCAGCGGTCAAGGCCATGGCGTCTTGCCGCCCATCCCACCAGCGTTCATGACCACCGCGTCGATCGATCCGTCGACGCCCGCCAGGCCGGCGCGGACCGAGCCCGGATCGGCAACGTCCATGAGAACGATGTCGAAGATGCGCCGGCCGGTCTCCGCTTCGAGCTCGGCCTTTGCCGTTGTCGCCCGGTCTTGGTTCCGGCACGCCAGGTAGATGCGGGCGATCTCGGGACGTAATGCCAGTTGCCGGGCCACGTCCTTGCCGATCCCGACGTTGGCGCCCGTGATCAACACGGTCTTTCCCGGGGTTGTGCTCATCGGAATTCCTCTCATCTTCTGTAGGTCCAGCCAGGGTTGGCTGAATGGTGTGGTCGGACCGCCGGGCAGATACGACGGCTAGGCCCTGCTCGGCCTGGCCCAGCACAGCGGCTTCGTTGCTTTCCCGGCGGTAGCAGCCCGAGGTCGTTGCTAGACTGGATTATCGATCCACTATGTCAGACATCTTACTGGAATGTCAAAGCCATTTTGATCGGTATACTTTTCCCGATGTCCTCAAGGAGTTCTGATCGGCCGCGGTTGACGCGCAAGGGCGCCGCGACGCGCGCGCGGATCGTCGACGCCGCGGCAGAGCTGATCTTTCAGCAGGGCGTTGCCGGCACGACGATCGAGGAAGTGCGCGACGGTGCACACGTGAGCAGCTCGCAGCTCTACCACTACTTCGAGGACAAGCCGGCGCTGGTCCGCGCAGTCATCGAGCGCCAGGCCGACAGGGCCATCGGCACGCAGGAGCGGTTCGACCTCAGCAGCCTCGATGGCCTACGGGAGTGGCGCGATTTCGTGGTCGATCACGCCCGCGACACGGACGGGCGCGGCGGTTGTCCGATCGGCTCGCTCGGTTCCGCGCTCGCCGAGACGGAGCCCGAAGCCAGGGCAATGGTTGCGGCGTCCTTCAAACGCTGGGAGGCCAGCATCATGGCCGGTCTTCTGCGGATGCACGCGCTTGGCCGACTCGCACCCGAGGCCGATCCGCGCCAGCTCGCGCTGGCCATGCTTGCCGCGCTTGAGGGCGGCCTCCTGCTCGCTCAGATCCAGCGCGACCCCGAACCGCTCGCGGCCGCGCTCGACGCGATGCTCACGCTCATCGCCACCCTCAGCAGCACCACGAGCACTTCGCTCGACCGCTGAGCCCTCGGACCGACGACCTACGGGAAGCCGTCCCGGAGCGCGTATTGCCAGATCGGCTCATATTGGATTACGTGAGCCAGTTCTGTTAGGGTCGGCGTCAGCAAGAGTGGATTGCGTGTTCCAACTACCGAAGGGATGTCGACGATGGATCTGAAGGACAAACGGGCTTTGATCACCGGTGGCACCTCCGGGATGGGTATCGCCACCGCACTGGCGATGGCCGAGAAGGGCGCGTCGGTGATCATCACCGGCCGCGACGAGACCCGCGGCGCGAGCACCGTAGAGGAGATCCGGGCGGGTGGACACGATGCGCAGTTCATCGCCGCTGATTTCTCGGAGATGTCCGAGGTGGGGCGCGTCGCCGACGCGGCAGGCGAGATTGATGTCCTGGTCAACTGTGCCGGCGTTGCCGCCATGGGAGCGACGGCTGACACCGACGAGGCGGCGTTCGACGGTCTGTTCCACATCAACGTCAAGGCGCCGTTCTTCCTCGTCGCCGCGCTCGCCCCGAAGATCGCTGCCCGCGGCGGCGGATCGATCATCAACGTCTCCACGATGGTCGCGAGCTACGGCCAGCCAGGCTTGGCTGCCTACGGCGCCTCGCGCGCGGCGATCGAGCTGCTCACCAAGGCGTGGGCCGCCGAATACGGGCCGCAGAACGTCCGGGTCAACGCGGTCGCTCCCGGTCCGACGTTGACCCCGGCGGTGGAGCCGAGGTTGGCGATGGCCACTGAGTTTGCCAAGCAGATTCCGCTCGGTCGGGTCGCTGACGTGCACGAGCTGTCCGACGTCATCACGTTCCTCGCGACCCCGGCGGCCGGCTACATCAACGGCGCGATCATCCACGTCGACGGCGGCCGCACCGCGGTCTGAGAGGAGACGAGATGATCCTGGTCACCACTCCCGGCAACGTTCGGACACGAAGCCACTCGGCTGCTCGCTCACGATCCTGCTCGCCCGCAACCCGGACAAGGTCGCCGGGTTGCGGGCCGGTGGCGGAGATCGCAGCCCTGATCGACGCCGGCGAGCTGCGGTTGGACATCAGCGAGCGCGGGCTTCTGAGGGACACCGCGGCGATCCACGAACGCGCCGAGGCCGGCGACCTGCGCGGCCGCGTCGTCCTGGTCCCGGAGGGCTGAGCTATGGCTACGACTACACCTGCACCCGCTGAGCACGGGCACGGGCATCCCGGCATCGTTCTCGCAACGCTCGCCTTGGCGAGCTTCATGAGTGTGATTGACCTGTTCATCGTCAACGTCGCGTTGCACACGCATCGGCGCGCACCTGCACCATTCCCTTTCCGACGTCGCGTGGGTGCTGAACGCATACGCCCTGTTCTTCGGCGCATTGCTCGTGCCCGCCGGACGGTTCAGCGACAAATACGGCCGCAGGAACGTCTTCATGCTCGGCCTGGCCGTCTTCACGATCGCCAGCCTTGCATGCGCAGTCAGCCCGGACCTGTGGGTACTGATCGCGTTCCGCTGCGTGCAGGCGATCGGCGCGGCGTTGCTGATCCCGTCAAGCCTCGCGCTTGTCTTGACCACCATGCCGCCAGCACGGGTCAAGCGCAGCGTGCGGCTTTGGGCGGTGAGCGGCGCGGCCGCCGGGGCTATCGGCCCGGTCGTCGGCGGCCTGCTCACATCGCTGAGCTGGCGTTGGATCTTCCTGATCAACCTGCCGATCGGGATCACCGCGATCGCCGTCACCTGGAAGATGATTCCGAACGTCCGGCACGACCGTCTCGACCAAGATGCCGGACCCGATCGGAAGCCTGATGGTGATCCTCACGATCGGCGCCATCTCGTTCGGTCTGCTCAACGGTCACACCTGGGGCTGGGGCAATGGGCGCATCATCGCCAACTGGGCCGTCGCCGTCGTCTCCGCGGTCGCATTCGTGATCAGTACGCGCCGTGCGCCCGTGATTACTGCTCACTCGGCCGCGTCGACAAGGGCGCCGACGCGCTGGGCATGGCCGGCGGTGACGGCTCGCGCCGCGGATGGCCGTCCACGCGTCGATGGCCAGCAACAGATCGAGTTCAGCGGCAGGTCATCGCGGCGGCCCGCCGCGCCACCCGAAGCAACTACACACGGCATGCGCGCCAAGACCCGGCGCTTGGGGCCGATACCCGGCCGCTCAGCAGCCCTGCTCTGCTCCCAGCTGGTGCTCTTGCACGGGCAGCACGCGCGGACCCGGTTCGCGCGGCAAGCGCAAACGCCGGCCGCGTCGCGGCGCCGAACAACGTGGCGGTGACCGCCGAGGCTCCCTATCCGCGCAAGGCGGGACCACGAGCCCGTAGCAACGCGGGCTCGTCCGGTTGGCAAAGCAGGTCGCCTGCCTTGTCTGTTCGGGACCAGCCCCGGCGCGTGTTCCGCTTCTGACCGTGATCGCGTGAGCCGTCAGTCCTGCGGCGCGGCCGCAAGGCCCCGGATGACGAGATCGACGACTGTTTCTACCGCCGCGGCGTCCGCGGGTTCGCCCGTGATTAGCATGCGCAGGTGAAGGGGTCCCAGCACGGCCTCGATCGCCGCGCGCGGATCGGTTCCGGTCGGGACCTCGCCGCGAGCGATCGCTCGCTCGATGATCTTGCTGTCCAGCGCCATCCGCTCCTGCCAGAATTGCCGCGCAGCGTCGGCGACCGCAGGGTTGTGAGTGAGCTCGGCGATGATCGCTCGGAGGATCGGCTCGACTGAAGGCGAGGCGGAGTTGCCGACGGCGGCTTGCGCGAGCTCGATGAGGTCCTGGCGGAGTGAGCCTGTGTTCGGAACTGGCACTGCTTCGGCGGCCTGCTCACGCATGAGCTCGAGGACAAGCCGCTCCCAGGTTCCCCATCGACGGTAGAGGGTCGCCTTGTGAACCCCGGCGCGGCGGGCCACCGCTTCGAGACTGAGCCCGGCGACGCCGGAAGCAGCAAGCTCCTCAACGGTTGCTTCGAGTACAGAAGCTCGAACCCTGGCAGTGCGTCCCCCTGGACGGCGCGTGATTGGTGAGCGCGGTGGCATCAACGAGTAATGCTATTGCGACGAATAGTCGTGTTTGCTAGGGTCGGTCTAAAGCGACCAACAGTTGCAATACGCGCTAACGACTACTGGACGGAAATGAAGCTCTCTCGGCGAGTCGCCCGCTTCAACAAGCTCATTAACAACCGCATTCAGGGCCTCTACGCGTGGCTACTGCCGCCGTGGGCGGTCATCCTCCACCGAGGCAGACGCTCAGGCCGCCAGTACCGAACCCCGGTACTGGCGTTCAAGCGCGACCGCCTCCTGGTTATCGCGCTGCTATACGGCGAGGAGTCGGATTGGCTTCGCAATCTGCGCGCCCGTGGTGGTCATGTCACCCGTCTCGGCCGGACCTTCAGAGTCGACGCTCCGCACACAATCGACACAAGCGAGGCGGCTGTGCTCGCAAGACTCTCGCCACTGGCACGCACATACTGCCGGCTCGCAGACAAGCAAGTGACGCTCGAAATCGGCGAGCGGCAGCCCGGCTTCGGTCCCCGCCGCCGCGGCAGCGCCTAAGAGAGCGTCGGTAAATTAGGTGAAGGATTTCTGGTGCGGGTGTAGAACCAGGGGGGCATGAGTGATGCCGAGGCAGCGATCGCGGAGCGATACCGGCTGATGTCTGCGAGCTGAATGAGCGGCAGCGGCGGCGTTTGCGGCGTGCGAGGCGCGGACGTTTGGCCATGGCGGGATCGCGGCGGCGGCGCGGGCGTGTGGGCTGGCGGAGAACACGGTCCGCAAGGGTCTGCGCGAGCTTGACGAGCCGGAGTCGTTGGAGCCGGGCCGGGTGCGGGCGCGGGTGCGGGGCGTCCGGCGGGCGAGGATTCGGATCCGGGCTGCTGGAGCGTTGCGGGCGCTCGTCGGGGATGACCTTCGCGGTGATCCCGAGCGGGTGCTGTTGTGGACCTCCAAGAGCGTGCGCAAGCTCGCCGACGAGCTCGGTGCACGGTCACCCGGTCGGTTCAGGACTGTCCCGCGGCTGCTGCAGCACGCTTGGCTTCAGTTTGCAGTCGGCGCGCAAGACGCTGGAAGGCAAGCAGCATCCCGACCGCGACGCGCAGTTTCGGCACATCAACGACACGGTCGCGCGGCGGTCGCAGCCGGGCAGCCGGCGATCAGCATCGATACCAAGAAGAAGGAGCTGGTCGGCGAGTTCAAGAACGGCGGGCGCGAGTGGCATCCCGAAGGACAGCCGCCGAAGGTCAACACCTACGACTTCCCGAGCATGGCCGCCGGCAAGGCGATCCCCTACGGGATCTACGACATCGCCGATGACACGGGGTTGGTGTCGGTCGGGATCGACCGCGACACCGCGCAGTTCTCCGTCGCCGCGATCCGCGCCTGGTGGGAGCAGTTCGGCCAAGTTCGCTACCCCGGAGCGCGCCGGCTGGTCATCACCGCCGACTGCGGCGGCTCCAACGGCAACCGCACCCGCCTGTGGAAGACCGAGCTGCAACGCTTGCCGACCGCACCGGCCTGCAGATCATCGTCTGCCACTTCCCGCCCGGCACGAGCAAGTGGAACAAGGTCGAACATCGCCTGTTCAGCTACATCTCCAGCAACTGGCGCGGCCGGCCGCTGATCTCCTATGAGGTCATCATCAACCTGATCGCCGCCACCACCACCAGCACCGGCCTCGAGGTCTACGCCCGCCTCGACCACGACAAATACCCCAAGGTCGACGTCACCGACCACAACTGGCAGCCGTGAACATCACCCGTGACCCGTTTCACCCCGAATGGAACTACTCGATCAATCCATCAAACAATTAGGCGACGATTCCTAAGCACCGTCGGCTCCGGCCCAATCTCGGGGGCAGCGGGCTTCCCGGCCCGGCCCTGGTGTCCGCGCATTGCGAGACCGCCACCCGCCAGCGCCAAGATACCCGTGCGGCCAGGAATGCAGGGCTGCCGGCCGGCGGGCCGCTGTGGCACCCGCTGCTGGCTCCACGCCTTTATGTGAGGTCGCGCTCAGCGTGTGAATGACGTGAACAAATGGCCTCTGAGAGGGGCCCACGGACGCGATATGTGAGGTCCGTGCTCGACGTGAACGATGTGAAGCGGCTCGACCCGCTCATCGGCACCCGAGCGCTGGCGAAGCCCACGGCCAGTGACGTCCAACGTCCTCGGGCCGGCATCGACCAGGTGACTCAGCCGGCGGAGGCGTGTGAGGCTTTCCTCACGCGCCGCGGGGCAAGAGCCATCTACCGCCCCGCCTTCGCCGTCGTCTAGGCGGTGGCCGCGGCTTCCTTCCCTCATTGCGCCGTTGACGTTACGCCGATCCACGACTCCACTTCGGTCGTTTATGTCGTACGCCCTCAGCGCGTCAGACCAACCGCCCCGGCCGCGACCTCGATCACATATGAACGACGTCAAACCCCAGCATCCACAGGCACTGACGACATCGACCTCACATAAACGCCTATAGGAGTCATCTCGAGGTGATGGCCGCTTCGCACTGCGGCCTCAACGGTTCAATGCACCACTGCGGACGGTGAAGATTGTCATAGCGAGTGGACCTCCCACGCCGGTTGAGGAGTGGGCCACGGCGTGTCGGGTAGCGCCGGTTGAGATTTGATCCCGCTTGGAGCGAGACCGACGAGCGCCCGTCGTCGCGAAGGCCGAGCCCCGAGGGGCGAGGTCTGAGCGGCGATGGGCGCTTTAACCGCTTTCGTCGGGGCCCGGACGGTGGATCGGCACGTTGTAAGCCTTCTGCGGCCCGCGGCGAGGGCGGCGAGGGTGACGGGTCCTGGAGATTTCGGCGCTTGCCGGCCTGGACGGGGGTGGTGATCGCGTGACCGGCGGGCCGGCGTGCGCTCCGGTCAGGGTCGTGCCGGTGCGATGACCTCGGCGAGCCGCTCGGCGGGTGTCATCCAGCCGAGCGTTTGTCGCGGTCTGCCGTTGAGTTCCGCCGCAACAGCGTCGAGCTCTTCTTGGGAGAAGCGGTTGAGGTCGGTGCGCTTGGGCAAGTACTGGCGCAGCAGCCCGTTGGTGTTCTCGTTCGATCCGCGCTGCCAAGGACTGCGGGGATCGCAGAAGTAGATCTGGATGCCGCTGTCGATCGTGAACTGCGCGTGCTCGCGCATCTCCTTGCCCTGGTCCCAGGTAAGCGAGCGACGCAGCTGCTCGGGCAGCGACCCAATGCTGCGTATCAGCGCGTCGCGGACCGCTTCGGCGCCGTGACCGTCGGGGAGCGCGACGAGCTGGCAGTAGCGGGTCTGGCGCTCAACCAGCGTCGCGATCCCGGTCGGGAGCTTGCCGAGCAGCAGATCGCCTTCCCAGTGACCCGGGACCGCACGGTCGGCAACCTCGGCCGGGCGCTCGGAGATCATCACCTTGTTCGAGATCTGGCCTTGCCCCTGATGCTTGGAGCGCTGCTGCGGCGGGCGGCGTAGATGTCTACCGCTGCGCAACTGCTTGCACAGCTCGCGCCGCAGCGGCGGAGTGTCGGAGGAACCGTGTAAGCGTGATCGAAAGGACTGGTCATGCCTGCACAGAGCAAGAATCCAGAAGTTGAGAGTTGTTGTTCGAGCGAGGAGCGAAGCGACCCGGCAACCGTAGAGCGGAGAGAGGTGTTTCCGGGGCTGCCTGGCGGCCCGGGTTTTGATGAGGAGCCGGTCGAGTTCAGCGACGAGTTGCTGGACACGCTGCTCGCGGGCGCCAAGACGGCGGAGCAGATCGCGGGCCCGGACGGGCTGTTGGGGCAGCTCACGCGCCGGTTGTTAAACCGGGCGTTGGAGGCGGAGCTGACCGAGCATCTCGGCTACGAGCCAGGCCAGGCGCCGCCCGGCGGGGCGGGGAACGCTCGTAACGGCCGGCCGGGGAAGACGATCCTGACTGACCAGGGGGCGCTGCGGATCCGTTCGCCGCGGGATCGCAAAGGGACGTTCGAGCCGGAGATCGTCAAGAAGCGTCAGACTCGGTGGGTCGGGTTCGACGATCGTGTGATCAGCCTGTATGCCCGGGGGATGACGGTCCGGGAGATCCAGGGGCATCTGGCCGAGATCTATGGCACCGAGGTCTCTCCGGATTTGATCTCGAAGATCACCGATACCGTGCTGGCCGACGCGAAGGCGTGGCAGAACCGGCCGTTGGAGCGCGTCTACCCGATCGTCTACCTCGACGCGCTCGTGGTCAAGATCCGCGACGGGCATACCGTCCGAAACCAGGCGTGCTACGTCGCGTTGGGCGTCACCCTCGACGGGGAGCGTGACGTGCTCGGTCTGTGGCTCCAACAGACCGAGGGCGCGAAGTTCTGGCTGCACGTCCTGACGGACATCAAGACCCGCGGGGTGGCCGACATCCTGTTCGTCTGCGTCGACGGCTTGCCCGGGTTCGTGGAGGCGATCGAGGCGACGTTCCCGACCGCGACCGTGCAAACGTGTCTGGTGCATCAGGTCCGCTCGAGCCTGCGGTTCGTCTCCTATAAGGACCGCAAGACGCTCGCCGCCGATCTCCGGCGGATCTACACCGCCGTCGACGCCGAGCACGCCGGCGATGAGCTCCAGGCGTTCGCGGAGAAGTGGAATCACCGCTACCCGATGATCTCCGCCAGCTGGCTGGAGCGCTGGGAGCAGATCACCCCGTTCCTGGCCTATCCCGCCGAGGTCCGCCGCGTGATCTACACGACGAACTCGATCGAGGCGCTGCACCGGCAGCTGCGCAAGATCATCAAGACCCGCGGACACTTCCCCACCGAGGACGCCGCCCGCAAGCTGATCTACCTCGCGATCCAGAAGGCCGAGACGAAGTGGAAGCGCGTATTCCACTGGCCGACCGCTCTCGCCGCGTTCAAGATCGAGTTCGGCGATCGAATCCCCGACAACGCAATCTGACTGTCACTCATTGACACCACATGGAGCAACTAATACACTGACACTGTCAGCTTACACGGAAGAACTGACACCCTCCGCAGCGCCCCACGCGACTGGACGAACAGCGACAGATAGATCGTCTCGTGCGAGACCCGCATGGCAGGATCATCCTCGTAGGTCCCACGCAGCCACCGCGAGATCTGCTGCGGCGACCACTTGCGCTCAGTTTCTCCTCGACAACCCCGCGCAAACGCGAGTCGAGCGCGAGCTTCGACAGCTTCGGGCGACGCGCACGCTTCCACGTCGCCCTCTCAGCACGCTGCGCGCGGTAGCGCCCACGACCGCCGTTGCGGTTGACCTCCCTCGCGACCGTCGTGTGCGGACGACCAATCGCCCGCCCGATCGCCCTGAAGCTCTCACCACACGCCAAGCCGCGCGAAACCTCCTCGCGCTCCCCCAACGACAGACACCGCTCGGCGCGCTTGCGCGGCGCCGGTCGCACGCCCCCAGACCCAGCAACACACGCAGTCACGTTGTCCCTTGCCATCCCTACCTCGCGCGCGATCGCGTGCAACGAGTACCCCTCGACCCACAACTCCCACACCCGCTCTCGCCGCCACTCCGGCCACCGTCCCATCACCACCACCTTTCGCTCGGCCGGCAGCCAACCAGGCCCACCGGACGATCAGGCGGTGCACCAACCCCTTGAGACCACCACCAATTGCAGTGGCGTTGTCCCGTTCGCCAGCGTGGCCGCCTGGCGGCAAGCGGCGACGTCGAAGGTCCGCAGCGTGATCGCTGGTGCACTGCGTTTAGGTGCAGCAGTCCTTGTCGCAGGAAGCGCTCGGCTCGTCAGGGATAGGCGACGCGGCGCAGCAGCTGTCGCCGCGCCAGGTTTGCGGCCTTCTTTGATGGCGAGGGCGGCGATGGCGAGCGCGATGGCGGGGTCGGCCCACCAGAGGCCGAACGCGGCGTTGAGTGCGAGGCTTGCGAGTACTCCCGCGGCGAGGTAGGCGCAGAGTAGGTTCTGGGTGCCTTCGCCGGCGGTGGCGCCGGATCCGAGGCGCTGGCCGATGCGGTGCTTGGCGTTGCCGAGCTGGGGCATGACGATGATGCTGGAGATTGACAGTCCGATCCCGAGCCAGCTGGTGTGGGGGTGCTCGCCGGCGATCAGGGCGCGGATCGCGTCTTGCGCGATGTAGGGGGCGAGCAGGAAGAAGCTGATCGCGACGAGCCGCTCGGCGCGTCGTTCGGCGTCTTGTGAGAGTCGGCGGGTGCCGGTGAAGCGCCAGATGACGATCACTGATGCGAGCGCTTCGATCGCGGAGTCCAGGCCGAAGCCGAGCAGCGCGACCGAGCCGGCGAGGAGCGCGGCGGTGATCGCGATCGCGCCCTCGGCGGTCATGTAGGCCAGTGATAGCCAGGACAGCGCTTTGGCGCGGCGGATCAGCCGGTCGCGCTCGCGGGGATCCAGGCGCTGCTGGTCCACCGAAGTGGCTGCGGGCGATCGGGAGATCGATCCGGGTGGCGCTCATCGGCCGGTCGGCGATCGGCGTGAGGTGGGTGTCGAGCAGGCGCGTGCCGAGCTCGGTGAGCGTGTAGAAGACGATCTTGTGCTCGCGCCGCGAGCTCGCCAGGCCGGCGGCGCGCAGCGTGCGCAGGTGGTGGCCGACGAGGTTCTCGGCCCGGCCGGTGATCCAGGCCAGGTCACAGACGCACAGCTCCCCGCCTTCGCGTAACGCCACGGCGATCGTCACGTCGCGTCGCGGTCAGCCAAGCGCCTTGGCGCGCGCGGCGGCGTCGGCGATCGCCGCCTCGTTGAGGTGCTGGCGGATGTCCTCTGCGCGTGGGAGGTCGAGGCACAGCAGGTCGCAGCGGTCATCGGACACGCCTTCATCCTAACGCGCGTTGCGTTGACGACGGTCGGGGCGCGGCGCGGACCCGGGCCGCGGCTCGACCCCAAGGGGCCGCTCGGCAACCGGCGGTTTCGTCGACTTGACAAGAAGTATTAGGCATGCCATAATCTATGTTCGATGGCGGCTGAACAATCAGTTTCGGCGTCGGTGCAGGATTACGCGAAGGCGCTGTATGCGCTCGAGGCTCGTAGCGGCTCGGCGGTATCGACGAACGATCTCGCGGCCCGGCTCGGGGTGACCCCGGCGTCGGTGTCGGGGATGGTGCGCAAGCTGACAGAGGTCGGGATCGTCGAGCATCAGCCCTATCACGGTGTGCGGCTGACCGACCAGGGCCGGCGTGTTGCTCTGGAGGTGCTGCGCCATCACCGCCTGCTCGAGCTGTTCCTCGCTCAGGAGCTCGGGATGTCCTGGGATCGCGTGCACGCCGAGGCGGAGGTGCTCGAGCACGTCCTCTCCGAGGAGCTCGAGGAGCTGATCGCCGCGCGGCTCGGTCACCCGGCGGTCGACCCGCACGGCGATCCGATCCCGACGCCCCGGTTCGAGATCGACGAGCGCCCGACGCGCAGCCTCGACGAGCTGCCGGTCGGTGCCGCGGGACGGTTCGTTCGCGTGTCCGACTCCGACCCGGAGATGCTGCGCTACCTGGCCGAGCTGGGCATCACGCTGGATGCTCGCGCTCGAGGTCGTAGATCGCCAGCCGTTCGGTGGGCCGGTGTTCGTGCGCCTCGGCGAGCGCGAGCATCCGATCGGCGGCGAGCTCGCCCGCGCGATGCGGATCCAGACCGACGGAGACGAGCGTTGACCCCGCCGCCGGGCCCGCCGGTTCCCGCGCTCGAGGGCGCCGGCCGCCCGCCAGATCCTCCCCCTCGGCGAGGTACTCGAGGAAAGCGCGCTCGAGCGCCTACTCGCGCGCGGGCGAGCTACGCGCGACGCTGTTCATGCTCGGTCCCGCGTTCGTCGCCTCGATCGCTTACGTCGACCCTGGGAACTTCGCCACCAACGTCCAGGGCGGCGCGCAGTTCGGCTACCTGCTGCTGTGGGTCGTGCTGCTCGCGAACCTGTCGCGATGCTGATCCAGTACCTCTCAGCCAAGCTCGGGATCGTCACCGACCGCAACTACCCCGAGGTCGTTCGCGAGCACTTCCCGCGCGCGTTCACCTGGGGCATGTGGATACAAGCCGAGATCATGGCGATGTCGACCGACATCGCCGAGTTCCTCGGCGCCGCGATCGGGCTGAACCTGCTGTTCGGCGTGCCGCTGCTCCCCGCCGGGCTGATCACCGGCGTGATCGCGTTCGGGATCCTCGAGCTCCAGACGCTCGGCTTCCGCCGCTTCGAACTCGCGATCAGCGCGCTGCTCGGGATCATCTTCGCCGGCTTCCTCTACGAGACGCTGCGGATCGGGCCCTCCGTGCCACGGGTCGCTGCACGGCCTGCTCCCCGGCATCCACGGCACGAGCTCTCTGTATCTCGCGGTCGGGATCGTCGGCGCGACCGTGATGCCCCACGTGATCTACCTGCACTCCGCGCTGACCAACGGGCCGGATGGCGGTCCGAAACGACCGCGAGAACGCAGCCGGGTACTGCGCTTCGAACGACTCGACGTGTATCATCGCGCTCGGGCTCGCCGGCCTCGTCAACATGGCCATGCTCGCCGTCGCCGCCAAACTCTTCCACACCCCAGCGCTCTCGGGACTGAGCACGATCCCACAGGCACACGCCGAGTTCGGCCACCTCGTCGGCGGGGGCGCCGCGATCGCGTTCGCCGTCGCGCTACTCGCCTCCGGCGCCTCCTCCTCCAGCGTCGGCACCTACGCCGGCCAGGTCGTGATGGCCGGCTTCATCAACTTCCGCATCCCCCTGCTCTGCGCCGCGCGATCACCATGACCCCCGCGATCGCGATCCTCGCCGCCGGCATGAACCCCACCAACGTGCTCGTCCTCAGCCAGGTCG
>CAVTTU010000022.1:0-68375 GCA_963737535.1 uncultured Solirubrobacterales bacterium | reverse complement strand
GCGCGGTACATGCGCTTGTTGGTGGTCACGACCTCGGCGAGCTTGAGCAACTGCTTGGTGGTCTGCTTGGCGGTGTCCTTGAGCAGGCTGTAGCGGGTGCCCTTGATCCACTTGCCGGTGTCGGTGCCGGAGCGGCCGTGCTGGTTGTACTCGGCGCGGCGGACCTGGTCGGTCGCCTTGGAGCCGAGCTGGCAGACGTGGAAGGGGTCGAACACGACCTGCGCCTGCGGGACGCCGTCCTCTGAGCGGATCGCTTTCTCATACCCAGCGGACATGTCGATCGAGACCGCCCGGATCGAGGCCTTCTGCTCGTCTGAGAGCCCGTCGAAGAACGCTTGCAGGCTGGCGGCGTTGCGGCCTTCGGTGGCCCATACGATCGCGCCGCTGTGGTGGTTGGCGACGCAGGTCAGGAACTTGTGATCGGCGCCGTAGCTGACTTCGTCGACGCCGATCAGCTCGAGGCCGTCCAACCGGCCAGCCGGCAGCTTCTCGGCGACTACGCGGGTCACGATGTTCCCGACCGTCTCCCAGCCGATCCGCATCAGCCGGGTGACCTGCGTCTGGCTCATCTGCTGCGCCAGCCAGGCGGCGAGGTCTTCGAAATCGCGGGTGTGCCGAGAGCCGGCCCGCGCCCACGGCACCGCCTCATACAGATCGCCGCAGCCGGGACAGTACAGCCGTCTGAGCCGGCACTCGATCCGGCACCGCAACCCGCCGAGATCGAGATGCCGCCACGGCTTCGTGCGATGCTCCTTGATCCTCAACCCGCGCGCGCCGCAGCCCGAGCAGACCGGCTTCTCGGCGCGCAGCGCGACGGTCACGATCACCCCATCGCTGCTGAACTCCACGTCCCTGACCCACGCGCCGGGAAGCCCGAGCATCCGATTGGTGGAGTCGAGCCGGGGCGCGGTGCCAGCCTCTCGGCTGGCCCGTCTCCCCGACCCGCTCCCCGAACCGTGCATGCGGCTCCCACCGCACACGGCTCTCCACAAGCCCCGATGTCATCCTGTGGTCCTCATCGTCGTGAGCTGCTCGGTCCACGGGTTCGGGATCTTCGTGCCGCGATAGCGGTACCGGGTGACCGGTACCGACGCGACGTTGAAGAGCACGACCCCGTCGTCGTGGGGCACCAGCCCTTTGCCCGGGAGCAGCAGGTAGCGCCGTCGGATGACCTTCCAAGTGGCACGGCGATGCTTTCGTCGGATCCATCCAACGACCCGCAGCCACGCGTAGCGGGCCAGGTAGTTGAAGGTCTGCTTGGAGCAGCCGTGCCGGAAGTAGACCGCCCACCCGTGCAGCGCCGAGTTGATCTGGCGCAGCACGATGGATAGCGGCTGGTCGGTGCCCTGTGTGGTGATCGCCTTCAGCTTGGCCATGATCGACGCAAGCGCCTTCTTCGATGGCCAGCTATAGACGTACACCTTGCTCGATCCTCGTTTCCGTTTCCGCTGGATCCGGAAGCCGAGGAAATCGAGCCCCTCGTTGATGTGGCACACGCTGGTCTTCTCCTCCGAGAGCCGCAGCCCAACGTTGGAGAGGACCGCCGCGATCTCGACCTTCAGCGCCTCGGCCTGGGCGTTGGTGCCCGACACCATCACCACGAAGTCGTCCGCGTATCGGCATATGCCGATACATCGGAACCCGCGGCGGCGGCGTCTTACTCGGTCTTGTTCGTTGGCCATCGTCGACTCCCACGCCTCGGCGAAGTGCTCGTCGAGGCCAGAGAGGGCGATGTTCGCGAGGCACGGCGAAAGAATCCCGCCCTGCGGAGTGCCGGTCTTGCTGCCCCTGACCGCGCCGTCCTCACTGAGGATTCCGGCGATCAGGAACGCTTTGACCAATCCCATCACGCGCCTGTCCGCGATTCGAGCCCGCACCCGATCCAGAAGGGCCGAGTGCAAGATCTCATCGAAGCACGAGGCGATGTCACCTTCCAGAATCCACTCATATGAGAGGCGTCCGAAATGGTGGATCTCCTCGATCGCGTCCTGGGCTCGGCGCATCGGGCGGAAGCCGTAGCTGCACGGCTTGAAGTCCGCCTCGAAGATCGGCTCGAGGACCAGCTTCAGGCTGGCTTGCACGCACGGTCGCGCGCGGTCGGAATCCCCAATCGCCTCAATTTGCCCGAGGCTTTCGGGATCATCCGCTCACGCACGGGCAGCGGGGCGAACCTACGCGCCTTGAGATTATCTCGCAGCTCACGCAAAAACTCCTCGCCATCCTTGGCGCCGATCGAACGTGGCTTCACTCGATCGACACCAGCCGTTCGTGCTCCTCGATTACTTCGCACGCGATCCCAGCCGACCGTCAGGAACGCCGGGTCGCAGACGAGATTGAACAGGTCATCGAACCGACGATCAGGGCCGTCGGTCGCCCATCGGTGCAGCTTGGTCTGGATCTCCAGTACCCGCGTCGGGCCTCATCGAGGCTCGGCCACGGCGCGTCGGTATTCACCGGCGACCTCCTGGCATTCCAGCAACCGCCCTGCGAGCTTGCTGGGTCCCTTCGCCATGTGCCGGGCTTTCCCCGGCTCGGACTACTACGGACCCTCCGTCCCATCCCGGCGCCATCAGCCGACAGCGGGCCTGCCCACCACCACCCGAAGGCGGCGGTGAGGGCGGCGCCGGGACGGTTCCCACGTTCACCACGTTTCGATCGACGGGGTCGGCGCCCAGCTCTTCCCCTTGCAGCATCGCCGCGAGTACGCCGCAGGCCTTCCTCGCGGCCTCACCACCGGCTGCATTAGGTCGGCTTCGGAGTCCCCGCCCGCCAACAGCACGGACGGCGTGCGCTGCGCTCCGGCCCACATCCACCAGGTTGGAGTCGGCGTCACGCTTGAGGGGGTTCAACCACTGGTTCACTTCCGTTACGCCTTTCCGTCTCGCTGAACGAGCACTGGGCCATCTGGTGGTACCGGCCCGCCTCGCCTTCGTCAGGGCTGCTCCCGCCTTCACCCGCGCTTCCGGGATCAGGCTGCCCTCAGCTTCATCCGGGCTGCTGCGACAGCCCGACGGCGGAGCCCTTTCATCTCCGCTCGATTCGTGGCGCCTCGTGGCGCACAATGCGGTGGTGACCCGCACGTTGCCCTCCTCGCAAGCCGCTGACCTTCGAGCAGCCAGCAGCCTGCCGCAGACGGAGCGGCGGCGGGTCGCCGACCATGCGCGCAACTTGCAAGACCGCGCGCCAGCAGCGGCCACGCCGGGGTAGCGGAGCCGCGCGCCGCGCGTCAAGCGGCGGGCCCGGTCAGCCGACCGTCCCGGCGCACCCCACGTTTGCAGCAGGATTCGGCCGCTTGACCCGGGCTTCGGCTCCGCTAACTGGCAACGACCGCCGGGCAGAGCCCGGCACCCCTCACATCAACAACCACCCGCCCCGAGCCGCTGGATTCACCCCCAACTCACGAGGAGTCCCCCTTTTCGACCTTGGGCGGGCCGCGCGCCTGAACACCGACCCGGCGATGTTCGAGTACTTCGGGGAGGCAAGACAGTTGGCCGAGGATCCGGCGCTCCGCGGCAACGCCGCGTTCGAGCTCGCGACCGCACTCGGCCTCAAAGGCGAGTGGGAGAGGGCGATGTCGCTCCTGGAGGAGGCGCTCGAGGAGCTCGGCGATCGCGATCGTGAGCTCGCGACTCGTCTGGAGTGCTACCGCGCCGCGATCACCGTCTCTGACCCCCGGCTCGTCACCGCGTTCGACCGTCGGCTTCCGGTGTTGCGCGAGCTCGTTGACCGTGGCGGGGGCGCGGGTCGTTCGTTGGCGCTGCTGCTGGCGGCAAACGCGGTGTGGCGTGCGGCCGATGAGGATGGCGGCGTCGCGCTCGTCGAGCGCGGTTGGGATGACGGCCGGTTTCTAGTAGGACTTCGGTAGGTCGTCATGGCGGCAGTCTGCGCTGGCAGACCGGGCAGCGGTCCTGCCAGCAGGCCAGCGCGGTCTGGAGGTCGCGTTGGGCTTGGTAGAGGCTGATCAGGCTGCCGCCGTCTGAGGGCGGCCGGTGGCCGGGTCGCCGCGTGCGAGCCGACAGCAGGTGAGGAACGCGTGCGCGACGGTCACGCAGGTGAGGTGATGGTGCAAGCCGCAGAACGTGCGACCTTCGTAGTGGTCAAGGCCGAGGCATTGCTTGAGCTCGCGGTAGTCGTGCTCGACGCGCCAGCGCAGCTTCGCCAGGCGGACCAGGGTGAGGATCGGCGTCTCGCTCGGGAGGTTGGAGAGCCAGTATTTGACCGGCTCGTCCTTGCCCTCAGGGAGTGTCGGAGGAACCGTGTAAGCGTGATCGAAAGGACTGGTCATGCCTGCATCTACATCCATTCATCCAGATCTGATTTCTTGTTCGAGCGAGGAGCGGAGCGAGCCCCCAGGGCGAGCGCAGCGATCCGAAACCGCCGAGCGGCGAGAGGTGTTGCCCGGACTGCCGGGTGGGCCGGGGGTCGATGAGCAGCCGCTTGAGATCTCTGACGAGGTCCTTGATGCGTTGCTGGCGGGCGCGAGCACGGCGCAGGAGATCGCGGGCCCTGACGGGCTGCTGGGGCAGTTGACGCGCCGGCTGTTGAACCGGGCGTTGGAGGCGGAGCTGAGCGAGCATCTCGGCTATGAGCCCGATCAGGCGCCGCCCGGCGGCGCGGGGAACTCGCGCAACGGCAAGCCGTCAAAGACGATCCTGACCGATCAGGGACCGCTGCGGATCCGCTCCCCGCGGGATCGCAAGGGCACGTTTGAGCCGCAGATCGTCAAGAAGCGTCAGACCCGGTGGGTCGGGTTCGACGATCGCGTGATCAGCCTCTACGCCCGCGGTCTGACGGTCCGCGAGATCCAGGGACACCTCGCGGAGATCTACGGCACCGAGGTCTCGCCGGATCTGATCTCGAAGATCACCGACACGGTGCTCAGCGACGCGAAGGCGTGGCAGAACCGGCCGCTGGAGCGCGTCTACCCGATCGTCTACCTCGACGCGCTGATCGTGAAGATCCGCGACGGGCATACGGTGAAGAACCAGGCGTGCTACGTGGCGCTGGGCGTCAACCTCGACGGCGAGCGTGACGTGCTCGGCCTGTGGTTCCAGCAGACGGAGGGCGCGAAGTTCTGGCTGCACGTTCTCACCGATCTGAAGACCCGCGGCGTCGCCGACATCCTGTTCGTCTGCGTCGACGGGCTCACCGGCTTCCCGGAGGCGATCGAGGCGACCTTCCCGCACGCGACCGTCCAGACCTGCCTGGTGCATCAGGTCCGCTCCAGCATGCGCTTCGTGTCCTACAAGGACCGCAAACCGCTCGCCGCCGACCTGCGCAAGATCTACACCGCCGTCGACGCCGAGCACGCCGCAGACGAGCTCACAGCGTTCGCCGAGAAATGGGATCACCGCTACCCGATGATCTCAGCCAGCTGGCTCGAGCACTGGGAGCAGATCACCCCGTTCCTGGCCTACCCCGCCGACGTCCGCCGCGTGATCTACACCACCAACTCGATCGAAGCCCTACACCGCCAGACGCGGAAGATCATCAAGACCCGCGGGCACTTCCCGACCGAGGACGCCGCCCGCAAGCTGATCTACCTCGCGATCACCAAAGCCGAGACCAAATGGAAGCGCGTGTTCAACTGGCCAGCCGCCTTGGCCGCGTTCAAAATCGAGTTCGGTGACCGCATCCCCGACAACTGAAACCTGACTGCCACACTACTTGACACACCAGGAGTAACTGTTACTATCAACTAGTCAGCTTACACGGAAGAACTGACACCCTCTGCCCTCAGGCCATTCAGCGAGCAGCCATCGTTCGGGCAGCACCCCGTCCTCGTCGCGCTGTGCGTCGTTGGCCGGGCGCACGCGCAGCGCGATGAACTGGCTGGCCATCGGGCCGCGGTCGCCCTCGCGCCAACCGACCGTCCGGACCTGCTCGCGGCCGGCGGCCAGCACCAGGTCGCGGAGGCTTGAGGGCTTCTCGGGATAGCGTGGGACGGGCGGGCGGGCACGGCCCTGATACTCGGACGCGACCGGGACCGCGTCGGCCGGCTGCGCCGAGGTCTGGCTGCCCTTGACCTGCACCACGTACTCCAACTCGCGCTCCTCCAGGCCAACCCGAAACGCGGTGGTGTCCCCGTAGCCGCCGTCGGCCTGCACCACCCGTCGCTCAAGTCCCCACGCCAACAGCTGATCGATGATCTGAAGCGCGAGCTGCCACTTCGGGACATGCCGAAGCTCCTCGGGAATCCGCGCCCGCCTGCGCCGCTCTTCATCCTGATCCCAAGACTGCGGCAAGAACAACCGCCACCCAAGCGGGCACGACGCCCGATCCGAGGCGGCGTTGACCGACACCAGCACCTGACAGTTCGCGGTCTTGCCCAACGCTCCGCAGTACTGATGCGCGACCCCGGGCGAGAACCGACCGTCCTTCGGCAGCCCGGTGTCATCCACGATCCACCCCTCAGGCTCGATCTCGGCGCTCATCCGCCGCGCCAGCCGTCGCCTGACCGACTCGTCATCCCACGGCGAGTCGGTGATGAAGTTCTGCAACCCCTCCTCATCACCATCCGGCAACCGCGCCGCCATCGGCTGAATCGACTTGCGCCGCCCCTCCAACAACAACCCGCGCACATACTGCTCGCCCTTCGCGCGCTGATCACAACGCACCAACGGCCGGTACATCTCCGCCGCGAACTCAATCAACGCCGCCCGCTGCGCCTCCAGATCAGCCGCCCTGACCCCATACTCCCGCGTCCGCAAACTCGCCATGCTCAACAAGTTCCCTGCAACCGCAAGAACTCCTGCAAGCACCTACCGAAGTCCTACTAGATGCGGGAGCCGACTTATGGTCGCTGGGCCAGGGCCTTCAGGCGTTGGTCATCAGCGAGCACCTTGAACAAGCCCGCGAGGTCACCAACGCATTGTTCGCCAACGGCCGTCGGCAGGGCTCGATGGCCAGGTTCGTGCTGGCCTCCGCGTACCGAGGCTGGATCGACGCCCGTGAAGGCCGGGTGGACGCAGCCGAAGGCAAACTGCGCGCCGCCATCGATCCGGTTCGCGCGCCCCACGCCAGGTACTCGCTGGCGGTCTATCTGTGGCTCGCCATGGATGTCCTCGTCGAACGACCGCAGTGCGCCGATCTCGCCGACCTCGCGCAGCGGCTCGACCTCGCAGAGATGGCAGGCGGGTTGATCGAAGCCCTGTCGCGCGATGTCCGCGGGCGGGTCCGACACGCCACGGGGGACACGATCGCCGGAATCGAGGACCTTCGCCGCACGGGGGAGATTCTCCAGGCGCTCGGTATTCACAACCCCAATGGGTCCTGCTGGCGCTCGGCGCTCGCGCTCATGCTCGACCCCCGCGAGCGCCAGGAGGCCGTGCGGCTGGCGGCCGAGGAGCTCGAGGATGCCGAACGGGTCGGTCAGCCGCGCGGCATCGGTGTCGCGCTGCGCGCGCTGGGGGTCCTCAAGAGCGACCGCGACCTCCTACAGCAAGCGACCACCGTGCTCGCAGGATCCCCCGCGCGTCTCGAGCACGCCCGTGCGCTGATCGAGCTGGGCGCATCAATGCGCAGAGCGGGTGAGCGGGCTGCGTGCCGCGAACCCCTGCGCGCCGGCCTCGACATCGCGCTCCAGGGTGGCGCAATCCGCCTGGCCGAGCGCGCACGCGGCGAGCTCCAGTCAAGCGGTGCGCGCCTGCGCCGCGAACGCGTCACCGGGCGCGACGCATTGACGCCGAGCGAGTTGCGGGTCGCGCGGCTGGCCGCCGAGGGACGAACCAACAATGAGGTCGCGCAGGCCCTGTTCGTCACCCCGAAGACGATCGACACACACCTCACACGTGTCTATTCGAAACTCGGCATCTCCTCACGGCGTGCACTTGCCGGCGTGCTCAAGGGGCTCGCAACCCTGGTAGCGCACTAGATGGTTGATTCCTTTTGCCGCACCCGCGGACGGCGCGCACGACACGGCGCCGGATCGGCACCCACGTCCTCGCCGGTAGCGCTGCTACCGGCTTCGTCCGCGTCCACCGCCCGGCTTGGTCGTGCACACCCCCGCGGGCACGTCAATTCGGAATCAACCATCTGAGTCCGGCTCCGAGGCCGAGGCGAGGACGACGGTCATGGCGCGACGGGCGCGCTCGAGCGTGTGCGCATCGTGATGTAGTTGGTATTCGCAGTTGGCCCCGACCGCGAGTGCGTTGAGGGTAAACGCGACGTCAGTGGCGTCGCGGTCTGTCGGCAGTTCTCCGGCTTCGATCGCGCAGCGGGCCTCGCGCTCGAGCACCCGGAGCCATTGGCGCATGATGTGCCTGACCGCGTCGTTGACCGGACCGGGCCGTGCGTCGAACTCCACCGAGGCGGTGGTGAGAAAGCACCCTCCGGGGAACGGGGGGTGACCTAGGTAGTCGATCCAGGCGTCGCAGATCGCGTTCAGGCGTCGTACCCCGGTCGGTTGCGTCGCGGCCGGGTCGTAGACGGCCTGCCGGAAGAAGTCGGCTGCCTGCTCGAGGACCGCAAGCTGGAGCTGTTGCTTTGACCCGAAGCGCCCGACGAGTCCGCTCTTGCTCATCTCGAGCGCCTCGGCCAGTCGTCCGATCGTGACGCCCTCGAGGCCGATGACCGACGCAAGCGCCACGGCGGCAGTGACCGTCTCGGCCCGAGAGCCGGCGACATCGGTAGCGGAACGGCGAGCCATCTTGATTCCAAAGTCTAGGAAACGAAACGGTCGTTCGTTATATATTGCGCACGGTCGTTCTGTTTCAGACTATGGAGGGCATAGATGAGAATTCGCTGGCTTGGGTGGGCTGGGGTTGAGATCGAAGAGCAGGGAGAGCTGGTCGTCGTCGACCCGCTCGAGGACGCCGCAGCGGTTTTCCGAGCGCTGGGAGAGCGGGCGGCCGGAATGCCGCTGCCACGAGATCACCCCGCCTCGAACGGGAGCCGTGGCCGGGCTGGTCACGCACCTCCATCGCGATCACACCGACGCCGCCGCGCTTGCGGCCGCGCTGTCCGACGGTGCCGCGGTTCACGAGCCGCGGGATTATGGAGGCGGCGAACTGGAGCGGCTCGCGCTGGTGCAGGCGGACCGCGAGCTGACGGCCGCGGGCCTCGCCCGCAGCCCGACGGAGGCCTGGACCAGCTTCAGCGCAGGACCGCTCAGAATCACCGCGCTGCCCGCCGCCGACGGAACCGGAGATCCTCAGGTGTCATGGTTGATCGAGGGGGGTGGTAAGCGCGTGCTGCATCTCGGAGACACCATGTTCCACGGCTGGTGGTGGCGGATCGCCGAGCGCTTCGGCGCGCCCGATGCGGTTCTGGCGCCGATCAACGGACCTCGCGTGAACTTCCCGCACCGACGCCCGCGAAGCCCGCTGCCCATCGCGATGGACCCCGAACAGGCGGCACTGGCGGCCGAGCTGCTCGGCGCCGAACAGCTCCTGCCGATCCACTACGGCGGCTACGAGCTGGCCGGTCTCTACGAGCCCGTTCCCGACGCACTCGAGCGGCTGACATCGATCAGCAGCCGGACCCGAGTGATGCCACGCGGCGAAGCAATGGAGATCTAGCTGTCGACCGCCGTCCGGGGAATCGTCGAATCGCCAATCTTGGTCGGGAACCCGGCGTCGTCAGTTGAGTCCAACGTTGTCCTAAATTATCTAGAGGATCGTTGGACTCAACCGTCCGGACGCGTGTGCGAGCCCCCTTCGGTGAGAGACTCGCACCACGGTCTTGACACATTCGTCGCATGGTGCGAGCGTGATGCCTAGGCTCAAAGAGGACTCGCATGAGGGCATAGACGTGAGGGGCAAGCAGACCACGGAACGCCTTAAGCGCGGCGGCGTCACGCGCCGCCAGTTGCTCCAGTCGGCGGCGGCGGTTCCTCCGGCCCTGCTCCTGTCCAATGATGCGCTGAGGACCCCCGCGGCGGCCAAGACCGCTCGCGAGAATCTGAATGGGATGAACGTGGTCCTGTTCATCACGGATCAGGATCGCGCGATTCAGCACTACCCGCGGCATTGGGCCGACAGGAATCTGCCTGGCCTGACCTGGATGCGGCGCAACGGCTTGGAGTTCAACCAAGCGTTCACCAACGCCTGCATGTGCTCCCCCGCCCGCTCGACCTTCTTCAGCGGATACTTCCCCGCCCAGCATGGCGTCAAGTACACGCTCGAGCAGAACATGACGAAGCCCAAGAACCCGCAGGTCGAGCTGCCCACCGATCTGCCAAATGTGGCGACCGTGATGGCCGCCGCCGGCTACGAGGTCATCTACAAGGGCAAATGGCACTGCAGCAAGCCGGCTGGAGACGAGTTCGAGCCCTCCGACCTGGCCAAGTATGGCTTCCGGCGCTGGGATCCGCCCGACGCCGGCGCCAACCAGGACATTTCCGAGTGCGGTGGAGGATCCACAAACAACGATGGCCGCTTCATGAGTTCGAAGGGAAGTGCCAAGCACTCTGCGGAGGGTGTGCTCGAGTATCTACATCTCCATGCCCGCCACCAGCACCCCTTCTGCCTGGTCGTGTCCTTGGTCAATCCGCACGACGTCCTTCTCTATCCCGACAACTACATCAACGCGGGATATACCCACGCCTGGCTTCATGGGGACATCGAAGTACCCAGGACCGTGCACGAACGCCTCTTGACAAAGCCGCGCGTGCAGCGCGAGTTCCTTCGAATCATGAATGCAGGCCTCGGCGACCTCTCGACCCGCCAGATGCAACGCGCCTACATCAACTTCTACGCCAACCTCGAGCGATCCTCGGACGCTTACCTGGTTCAGGTGATCAGCACGCTTCGCGCCACCGGGCTGCTGGACAACACGCTCATGATCCGGACAGCGGACCATGGCGAGATGGGGCTGGCGCACGGCGGCATGCGGCAGAAGAACTTCAACTTCTACGAGGAAACGCTGCGGGTGCCGCTGATCTACTCGAACCCACGCCTGTTCAGGCAGCCACGGCGGTCCAATGCGCTGGTCTCGCACGTCGACTTTCTGCCCACGCTGGCCAGTTTGTTTGCCGCCCCGCATTCGGCCCGGGCGCACTGGCAGGGAGTCGACTACTCCCGCAAGGTCCTCGATCCCAGGTCACGCTCGCCCCAGGACTACGTCGTGTTCACGTACGACGACTACCAGTCAGGCCAGGCCAACGGGCCGTACCCGAAGCCGCCGAACCATATCGTCAGCCTCCGGGAGCGTCGCTGGAAGCTGGCCAAGTACTACGACGTGCACGGAAGGACTCGTGAGCAGTGGGAGATGTACGATCTCAAGGCGGACCCGCTGGAGCGGATCAACCTGGCTCACCCGGGCTTTCGACGCACGCCGGCACAGCAGGCCGAGTACGAGCGACTGAAGAGGAAGCTGGCGAAGGTCGAGAAGACGCGCCTGCGCCCGCTCTGACTTCAGGGACGCGCGACCCAGTGTTCACAGGGAAGGTCGGCCGCGGAGGCGAGAATCCCGTGCGGGGCGGCGGCATCGCACGAGCAAGCGGTCTAACCCAGCCCTCCTGCAGGTGCTCGGGACTTTGCGCCGGCACGGACCAGTAGACGGTCATCAGATGGCGGGTGGCGCGCACCCATAAACGCCCATGGTTGGCCCTCTCGGTGGTTGGCTATCGCCCATAGGGCCACCGTCACCGCCGCCGCCCCCACCCGGCAGAAATCGGCATCGTGGGCGACCAGCCAGCGCAGTGCTGCGTGCGGGTCGCGCGTCGACAGGCCGACAAGCTCGCCGTCCGCCTCCCACGCGGCGCTCGGCCCGAGCGCCGGGTCGCGGTGCCTGGCGGCGAGCTGTTCAAAGGTCAACGAGCTCTCTGCGCGCAACAGCAGCCAGGGTGCGATGTTGCCGAACTCGACTGACAGGAACAGGCCCGCGGCCGAGGTGCCCGGCGCGGAGATGCCCAGCGCCGCCCCGAACTCCTCCTCGGTTTCGCGCAGCCCCTCGGCCACCACGTCCACTGTGTCGGCGCTCGCCGGGCAGTCGACCAGTCCCCCGGCGGTGGCCGACATCAATCCAGGCGCCCAGCCGAGCTCGCGGCCGCGGCGCGAAAGCATCAGATATCCATCGGCACTACCGACGAGCATCAGCACGTTGAGATGGTTCGCGTTCAGGCACGACGCGGGCCGGTCAAGCATCCGGTCGACGCACAACTCGCGCAGCTTCGGCCGGTCCTCAAAGCCCACGCCGGACGTAGTCAGCAGCGTCAGATAGTTCGTATGTGTGCAACGCAGCCTCAGCACCCCGTCGCCCGTGAGGGGCCAGGCTTCCAGCCGGGCCAGCGAGCCGTTGTGCCCGGGCCGGGGGGAGCGCACCCGAGAGCGCGCTATTTCGCGCGCTCTCCAGTCGAGGTACCCGGCAAATGGCGCAGCCGCATCGGGCCAATTGCCCGTCCAGTCGCCGACGGCAGCGTCCTCGAAAGAAAGGTCGGGGCAGCCGTGCCAGCGCGCAGACACCGTGCACTGGACTCGCCGCAGGGGCGCGCCCAGATCGCTCAGCGCCACCGTTCGCAGGGATGCCAGGGCGCTGGCCCTCCTGTGTGCCGATAGATCGCTCATCGCGTACTGAGACTGTCGATGCCCGAACGCACCGCAAACCAACCCACCATGTCATCGGCAGCACTGCCCGCCGGCTCAATGGCGTCTGTGCAAAGCCGACAGGTTAGGGCGTCAGGCGCTCCGGCAACTCAAACCACCTGAATGCATCCGGGCTCCTGAAGAACGTGATCTGCGTGATCTGCGTATCGCGCAGCGTCAGGACTGTGATGGCGTGCGGAATGAACGCGCTCGCCTCGGCCCGCCAGCTGTAGTGGCCGAATGCCATCTGGCCATTGGCCCGCGTGGGCACGAGTCTGTGCCGGGGCGACGCGGGCGCAAGCGGAGTCGCGCCCAGGAACTCAGCGATCGCGTCCCGTCCGGCGAACCATGTGGGCTCCGGCGGCATCCCGAGCACCGCGTCGTGCGCCAGCATCGACACGACCGCCTCGACGTCCGCCCGCTCCCACGCGGCGACGAAGCCCTCGACGACCTCCCTGAGGTCACCGTCCTCGACCGAGCGCAGCGTTGCCTGCTGGCTGCGCTCGGGCAGCCGCGCGTCGACGGCCTTGTGCGCACGCTGCAGGGCGCTGTCGACCGAGACGGAAGTCGTATCGAGTGCCTCGGCCGTCTCGCGCGCGGAGAAGCCGAGCACGTCGCGTAGGATGAGCACCGCACGCTGGCGGGCGGGCAGGTGCTGCAGGGCGGCGATGAACGCGAGCTCAACGGCCTCGTGCTGCTCGTAGCGCGCGTCGGACGTCGCTGAGTCGGCAAGCATCGCGTCGGGGAAAGGCTCGATCCACACCGAATCGACAAGCGGCGCCGCGATCGGATCATGTGGATCGGCCGGAGGGCCGTAGTCGATCGGAAGCACCCGCTTCGGGCGACGGCTGATGACGCGCAGACAGGCGTTGGTCGCGATCGTGTAGAGCCAGGACCGAAACGAGCTGCGCCCCTCAAAGCGCGGCAGTCCGCGCCACGCTCCGAGCATCGTGTCCTGGAGCGCGTCCTCGGCGTCGGCCGCCGAGCCGAGCATCCGGTAGCAGTGCGCGTGCAATTCGCGCCGGTAGGGATCGATCACGCGGGCGAATGCGTTCTCGTCGCCGTCGCGGGCTGCCGCGAGCAGCTGCTGCTCGTTCATCGCCACTCCTTCGGCTGCCACAGCGCGAACTCCCCGGCGTCCGGTGCAGAGATGACGCTCCGCCATCCCGACGGTCCCTCGCGTGGCTCGAGCAGCACCGTGGCACCGAGCGCCCGGGCGCAGTCGGTGACGATATCGATGCGGTCGACCTCGACGTATGGGAGCCACAGCGGCTGCTTGGTGCCGCACTCGACGACGCCGCCGCCGATGCGGTCGCCGAACCCGAGCGCGACGTAGCACCCGTGCTCGGTGTCGATCCGATCCGGCCGCCACCGCAGCAGCCGTGAGTAGAACTCGCACGCGGCCGGCAGGTTGCGGTGTGTAGTTCGAGGTGCAATACGGGCTGGGGGTCAGCGCTAGCGCCGACCCCCAGCCGATCGATGACTTGGTTCTGGCCCATCGTTCTTGCTCCAGTGTCTCGTCTTGGCCTCAGACCCGCGCGTCCAGGGCAGGAACGGCGGTTGCACGAGCACGAGCGGGCCGCCTGCGGCCGGGGAGCGCCAGGCCCGCGATCGCACCGGTGAGGCTGAGAGCGGCGGCGACGCCGATCGCCGGTCCGAAGCCGTCGACGAACGAGGACGGCGACGTGTAGCTGCCGGCCGCCGCGAACACGGCGACGCCGATGGCAATGCCGAACACTCCGCCCAGCTCGCGCATCATGCTGTTCGCTCCGGCCGCCTTGCCGATCGCGTCGTCGCCGACCGCCCCGACGACCGAGTTCTGGGCCGACGGGATCGCCATCGAGACCCCAACGCCGGCGACGATGAACGGCGCCAGCATGTGCGAGTAGGGAAGGTGCGGCTGTGCGATCAGCGCCAGCCACGCCATGCCCGCCGCCTGTAGCAGCAGTCCGGCGACCATCAGCGGCCGCTCGCCGATCCGGTCGCTCATGGCCCCCGCGATGGGTGCGACGGTGATGAACGTCGCCGTCCAGGGCACTAGCCGCAGCCCCGCGGCGAGCGGGCTGTACCCCTGGCCGGCCTGGAGCAATTGGGCGAAGAAGAACACCGCGGTGGACAGCGAGGCGAACGTGAGGAAGATCGCTGCATTGCCGGCCGAGAAGCTGCGCGAACGGAAGAACTCCATCGGCAGCATCGGCTCCCGAGCGCGTCGCTCCCAGCCCGTGAATCCAACGAGCAGGAGCGCGCCGGCGAGCCCCGACACGATTGTCTCCGTGCTGGCCCAGCCGACCTGGTTGCCACGCACGAGCGCCCACACGATGCCCAACGCTCCGGCCGTGACCAGCGCGAGGCCGGGGAGGTCGAGACCAGTGGCCGGCCCGTAACTCTCCTTCATCTTCGTCAGCACCAGTGGCATCGAGACGAGCGCGATGGGCACGTTGATCCAGAAGATCCATTGCCAGTTGAGTCCCTGGACGACAACGCCGCCGACGAGCGGCCCGGCCGCGACCGCCAGACCGGTGACCGCGCTGAACATCCCTATCGCCGCGCCGCGCTTTTCGGTCGGGAAGGCCGAGCTGAGCAGCGCGAGGCCGAGCGGCATGATCAGCGCGGAACCGGCGCCCTGCACGGCGCGCGCAGCGATCAGCACGCCAACGTTCGGCGCGACGGCGCTGAGCGCCGACGCCGCCGCGAACAAACCTAGGCCGGCCACGTACAGCCGCCGGCGGCCGAACCGATCACCGAGAGCCGCGCCCGTGATCAACAGAACGGCGAAGCTGAGGTTATACGCGTTCACCGTCCACTCCAGCTGCTCGACCGACGCCCCGAGGCTCAACCGGATCTTGCTCAACGCGGTCGACACGACGAGCGTGTCGAGCGCCGCCATCAGCGAGCCGATTCCGGTCAGGATCACGACCCACCGCGTGATTGTCTTGCTCCTCGAATCCATCTCGAACTCCTCTCGAAACTGTGTTTGCAGTAGAGAGGCGGCGATCCGTCGAAATCCATCGCTCGGGCCGCAGCCGATGGGTTCAAATGACCTTGAGTCCCTCACCGGCCACACCCACCAGCGTCGCTTCGCGGTGCTCCTCACCGGAGGCGATCGAGAGAATGGCCCGAGCCACCCCGGCGGGGTCGAGCGGCGTCGGCCATCTCTTGATGTACGTCTCCGCGGACTGGCCGGCCTGGGCGCCCGTATGCAGCGGCCGCGGCCTCGCCAATGCGGGTGCCTTCGAGGAACTGCATCGGGGCCAGGGCCACGAACCGGATCCCGAGTTCGCGGGCGTCGGCGGCGCGCTGCAGGTACCCGGCCATGAACATCTGCATCCGCTTGGCGCCCGCGTAGCCGCCCGACAGCGGGGAGCCGGTGGGGTTGACCCCGGCGCCACTCGACACGATCACGACGATCGAGCCTTGCCGGAGCGGTCGGTCGAGCACGGCGCGTCCGACCTCGAACGCGATCTTTACGTCGACGTTCCACGGAGCCGAAAATGACTCCCAACTCTGCTCGTCGATCGCGGCCATCCGCGGACGCGTGCCCGCCGCGACGACGACAAGGTCGGGGTCTACCTCGGCGAGCAGTGCCTCGATCTGCGCCGGATCGGTGGCGTCACGCTCGCGCCCCGCGGCCAAGACCGCGACTCCGGCGGCGGTGAGGGCACGAGCAGTGGCCCGGCCGACGCCGCTGCCGGCACCGACAACGAGGGCTCTCTTGATACTCATGGTTCTCCTCCATGGTCGTTTGCCCTTGAGAGCCCGGAAGCGGTCGGAATCCATCGGTCCGCTACGGGTATCGACCGATCTTCACCTCAAGAAGTCGCTGATGCATCGCGCCAGGACAGCCGGTTCCTTTTCGGGCGCAACGTGGTCGAGACGATCGATGATCGCGATCTCCGAATTCGGGATGGCGGCGTGGAGGGCCGGCGGCACCGAGGTCACGAAGCTGGGGCTCGTGGTGCCGACGCAGAGCAGTACGTCCGCCTCGACGTCTTGGTAGCGACTGACGGTGCCGTCATCGAGGCGGAGCTGCTCCAGGTGCTCGCGCAGATTGGCCCCGAGTAGTGACTCCATCTGTCGCCACTCCTGACCACGGATCCCCAGGCGCAGAATCTGTCGGACGCAGACCAGCGGCATCATCGTCAGCGCCCGGGGGGCAAAGCCCATCCCCTTGACCATGGCGGCGAAGGCGCCGCGGGTGTCGCCCTCGGCGAGCAGTTCTCGATAGAGAGGCATCCAGCCGCACGGCAGCGAGCCATCGATCGAAATGCCGGGTTCGTAAACAGCAAGCCGCCGCAGAAGGTTTGTCCGGCGGGCGGTCTCCAGGGTCACGAATCCTCCGAAGCTGTGTCCAAAAACGCGCTCGGCTCCGGTGCTCACCTGCACCGCGAGGAGGTCCTCGCACTCCCTGTCGATGCTGTAGTCGCGGCCCTGCGGCCCCGAGGCGCCGCGACCGCGGCGGTCCATTACGTGAACGGTGAAGGAGGCGGCGAGAACCCTCGCGATGGCCATGTAGTCGCTCGCGCTCCGCAGCACGCCCCCTACGACGATGACCCCGTCTCCGGATCCGACGGTCTCGTAGGCGATCGTCGTCCCGTCTGCCGAGGTGGTCGCCGAGGAGATGACGGGCAGCTCGGCTCTGGCGACGGCGCTGGTGGCAACTGCCGGGGGCTGATCCGGTAGGGGAGCTTGGATGACCGATTGCATTAGCACGGGGTTTCCTCTTTCTGTATACGACATACGCAGAAAAGTGTATGGTATACACAGTTGTATGCAGAGTCAAACTTCCGCCGCCTTGCCGGCCAGCATCGCGGCCGCGTGGGGGAAGCGGGAGCGCCCGAACAAGGGGCCAAGACCGGGACTCACGCTTGCGGGGATCGTCGATGCGGCGGTTCTGCTCGCGCAGAGCGATGGTTTGGCCGCCGTGTCGATGTCTCGCCTCGGTCACGAGCTCGGCGTCTCGACGATGTCGCTCTACCGCTACGTCGGTGCGAAGGGCGAGCTGGTCGCGCTGATGGTCGATGCCGCACTCGGACCGCCAGTCCCTGTGGCCGATGACGAGGACTGGCGCGCCGGGCTGACCCGCTGGGCGTGGGGCTATCACGCTCGCATGCGGCAGCATCCCTGGGCGCTGCACATTCCAATCAGCGGACCGCCCACCACTCCGAACCAGGTCGCCTGGCTCGACGATGGGCTGCGGTCGTTGCGCTCCACGGGGCTCGGCGAGGCCGAGAAAGCGTCCGTCGTGCTGCTGCTGAGCAGCTATGTCCGCAGCGAGGCGACCTTGACAGCTGAGCTCGCCGCCGCCAATCCGGCTCCCGAGACCATGATGTCGGGGTATGCCGACCTGCTCCGCGGCCTGACCGACCGATCGCAGTTTCCGGCACTCCACGCGGTGCTGGACGCCGGAGTCTTCGACGCCGCCGACGACCCCGACGAGGAGTTCAGCTTCGGTCTGGAGCGAATCCTCGACGGGATCGAGGTCCTCGTCGCCGCGAGGCAATCAATCATCTGAGCGCCCTGAGGACTTGGCCGAACCGTTCAGGAGAGCATGACCTCGAGCACGGTGCCTCCCTTTCGGTTGGGTCGAGTCACCAGCTCTCCGCCCAGTGACTCGGCCCGCGCGCGCATGGTCGGCAAGCCGAAGCCAAATGAATCCCCCGTGGGTTCGCCATCGATTCCGCAGCCGTCGTCGAGCACACGCAGCAGCGGTTCCGATCGCCGGCCGTCGAAGGTCACTTCAACGCGCTTCGCGCCTCCGTGACGTATTGAGTTCACGATTGCCTCGCGGGCGATGCGCACGACTTCCTCTCTATCGCCGGCGGGAAGATTCGCGTCTGACTTGATAGTCACCTCTACGGCCACGGCATAGCGGTCACGGAGCTCGTTCGCGACCGCCATCAGCGCGGCTCCCGTGCTCGCCGCACCAGACGCCGATAGGTCCACGATCGCTCCCCGCGAGGCAGCGAGCGCCCGGCGGGCGGCCACCATCATGGGATGCTCCGGACCGAGCGCGCCGTCAAGGCGCTGGCCGTGTGCGGCAATGAACGCGAGATCCTGTGCCAGTCCATCGTGCAGGTCACGTGCGATCCGCTCCCGCTCTGCCGCCACGGCGATCTGATGTCGCCACCTCACGTACTGACGTACGGCGACCGCCAGCAACATTGCGTAGGCACCCAGACGCAGCGCATCTCGCGGTGTAACCCAATCTGCTGCCACGGCCGGGAGCGTCAGGTATTGAAGGCGCGACGCTGATAGAAGGAATGCGGCAGTCGCCAGCAACCATCCGTCGACATAGCCGCGGCGTGCCCTGATCACAAACGCTACCCCCACCACCAGGAGCACACCGCTGGAGAGGACGACCAGACCTGTGGACACCGGGTGATGGATGGCTGCCGACAATCCCGTGTCCATACGCGACCCGTCCGCCGATCGCGTCTGCACGGTGAGATCGAACAGCCAGCCAACCAGGACGACGCCCAGGCTCGCCAACGCCGCGATCACTGTGGGCCGGCGACCGCGGGCCGAGATTGTCCGATTTTCGCTGAACGCCGCGGCGATGAACGCGACAGCCACAAGTAGCTCGCTGGACATAACGCGCGCCAGATTCGGCGGAGAGGGAATCCGCGCCGGCGAACGCCGGTAACACCGAGAACACAAAATCGGTCAGCGAAACGACACCGAGAGCGGCCAGGAGCACGAGATCCCGCCAGCTCCGCTTCTGTTCAAAGACCTTGAACAACAGGATCGAGGCGACCAGTGCCCACATCGGTATTGCCGTCTCGATCGCCCCGCGCCCAGTGGGGTGAGTCGTGTGGCTTGGCCCCAGCAGGCCCGTCCAAGTAGCTATGACCGAAATGACGGCCAGGCCGATCAGTAGGCCGCTCAGACATGGTCCGCACAGCGCCGGCATCCGTGCACGCCGCGCGGCTCGTGCCAGTCTTGGCACGTGTCTAGTCCCCGAGGTTTCTCGGATCACGTCACCCCGTGAATATTGTCTTGGCCCTGACCGCTGGAACCATCCAGCCACTTTATTCGTTCGGTCATCTCGCCCTCTGGCTCACGCGCTTAGATACACACCTAGCCCACCCTTTAGGACATGAGCCAAACCAAAACCTCATAATACCTGCTTAAAGGCTATGTTGGGCAATCCGCCTGCCAATGGACACTTGCTCGCGCGCGAGCTCGGCGTCCAGGTGATGGCCACCTTCGAGTCTGTCGGCCGACAGTCAACCTCACCTCACCGGTGCTCTGGCCGTACATCACGGAGCTTCCCGGTCAGCTCGGCAACCTGTTCCATGGTGTAGCCAATGCTGCGGCGGGACGTGTCGGGCGGATCGTGACCGAGCCCCGCGCCCGGTCGCCACTCCTTTGATGGCCTGATCGGGCGTGGCTCAAGGCCTCCTCCGCAGTTGGGGCAGACGTTGTGCAATACGTTCTCGACGCAGTCGGCGCAGAACGTGCATTCGTAGCTGCAGATCCTGGCGTTTTGTGCGTCCGGGGGCAGATCGGCGTCACATAGTTCGCAGTTTGGGCGCAGGGCAAGCATGCCGGAATCATGGCCAGGCGCCCGCTCCGGGCGCAAGGTCATGCTCGCCACGAATCCTGCCAATTCGCGAGGCCCAGGTGGTTACTGAGGACGACTATGAGATGCCGTGCGTATGCACCGACCTTGTGGTGAACGTCTGGTTGGGCCCTACGGTGCGTCCGGACGAGCTGATCGCGACGAGGCGATAGTGATAGGCGTGGCCCGGCTTCAGCCCGCGCACGAGCGCGCTGATGCTGAGGACCCTGTTGCGCGATCCAGCCGATTTCAGCCGAGTCTTCGATCCGTACCCACGGGTGCGGCCGAACTGGAATCGGTACTTCGTGGCCGCCCCGAAGCCGTCGATTTCCCCGGTCAGCTTTGCCCGAGTTGCCCCGACCGACTTGGCGGGTCCCGTCAGCACGGCCGGGGCGGGTGGCCGCGCCACCCTTGGAACGACGAACGTGCTGTCCAACCCGTGTGACGTGCCGTCCGGATCGGCCACCACGAGCCGACAGTGGTAGGTCCCGGGTGCCAGCCCGGATAGGACGGCGCTCTCCGGCGCGGTCGTCCTTGCTGCCAGAGGCTTCACAGGTGTCGTCGCACCGTAGGCAGCGGTCCGGCCGTACTGGAAGAACCACGTGCCGGCAACCGCGTCGGGGTCGGCGGCGGTTCCCTGCAGAGTGGCAGTGCCGCGGCCGACGGCGCCCGCCAGTCCAGTCGAGGCGATTGCCGGCGCGCGCTCGTATGCCCCAATGTCACACCGCCCGCCGGCGGGTTGCGGCCGCAACACCGAGCGCGCATCGGTGGCCAGCGGACGGCCGAATGAGTCGGTGCAACTCTGCGGGTTGCCGGCATTGACCGCGGGACTCGTGGCGAGCAGCGCTTCGGTTTGGAGGCCGCCTCCGTTGCTGGCGAGCGGACCGAGTTCGGGGGTCGCCGCGTGCAGATCGCCGAGACCGGTCAACCC
The DNA here is from genome assembly GCA_963737535.1 of uncultured Solirubrobacterales bacterium. Taxonomy (GTDB): domain Bacteria; phylum Actinomycetota; class Thermoleophilia; order Solirubrobacterales; family Solirubrobacteraceae; genus Palsa-465. The sequence continues at coordinate 47,359 of CAVTTU010000022.1, read as the reverse complement.
GCATGAATCAGCCGCGTCGTCGTAGAGGTTGTAGCCATCGCTGATCACCGTTCCAGGGCTCGAGGAGTTCTGGGCGCAGTTCGCCGCCGGGGAAGATCCTTCGGACAGGATCGTGTCCTTCACGATCACACGCGTCCCAAAGTCATAGATGTTCGCCCCGGACCCCCGACCGGGCGAGTTGCCGGAAAAGGTGTCATTGGCGAAGCTGGAGATATCGGAGGCCGAGAGGATCGCGCCGCCACCGTCGCTCGTGGCGGGCGCCGTCGCCCGGACCCGGTTGTTGGCGAACGTTGTGTTGTTGTACTCACTTCCGCCGCCGGCGTCGAACACGGCGCCGCCGCCAGCGTCATCCTCGGTGGCGCCAATGTCGGCGACGTTGCCCGACAACGTACTGCCGCTGGAGAGGATGGAGACCGCCCCCGCTTGGTATAGCGCGCCCCCGCCGTCGCCGCTGACCTCTGTGCCGAGCACGTGAACGGTGTTCCCGGCGAGCGTGCTGCTCTCGAGAATCACATCGTCACCGCCGTCGGCACCGAGAAACGCGCCTCCGCCACCGTCCCCACCTGGGCTGGTCGATCCCTCCGTCAACGTGGCCGTGTTGTTCGAGACGACGGTGCTGGCCAGAATCAGATCCCCGGACGAGACATAAACGCCGCCGCCCCCCGTCGAGCCGCTGGCCGCGTTCACCGTCAGGTCGTTATTGGTGACGCTCGAGGCGGTCAGGTCCACGGTGCTCAGGCTGAAGATCCCGGCGCCGCCGCTGGAAAGGGCTGAGGATGCGGTGAACGTGTTGTTGGTGACACTCACCCCGACCAGGTGCAGCGCGCCGAAGCTGTTGTTCTGAATCCCCGATCCGCCGGCAAGGTGCACCTCATTGGTTCTCGTCACGGCTCCGCCGGTCACGCTCAGGTGCTCGAGCGTCAGCGACGCGTTGGACTCTGGGAAGCTGGGCGCGGGGCCGATCACAGAGATCACGCGGTGGACGCCGTCGCCGTCGAGGATCGTCGAGTCCGCCCCGGATCCGTTGATCGTGATCGACTGGTTGATGGACAGGGGGCTGGCCAGGTGGATGTGAAAAGCGGGCACGTCGATCGTGCCCCCGTCGACGGCCTGCGAGACCGCCTGGCGTAGCGAGCAGCTATTTACCGAGGGGCAGCTTGTCCCGGTCGCCGGATCGCCGGCGGTGGTGACATGGAACGTCGCGGCCGCCTGGGCGGCGCCGGCGCCCAACAGGATCACCCCGGCGAAGGTGAGCACCGCACATCTCGCCGCGAGAGACGCGATGGACAGTCGGCACACAGCAACCTCCGATCAGTCAACCCGGGCGGTCCCACCCGCTTTGAGCGGCGGAAGTCTATCGACGCGGGTTGGCGTCGCGGGGCGGATCGAGCATCGCCCGGCTCATGTTCTCTAGCGCCCCGCGCCGCCGGCGCACCAGCGTCGGCGGCAGAACGGTGACGTTGCCGAGGAGGGCGGTCGCCCGCACCTCGATGACCGGGGCGCCGGGAATCGGAGCGTCCGCCACCTCGGAGGATTTCGCCCCCAGGATCGACTTGCCGGAGAGCCGCACCTCGACGCCGTCGGGGACGAAGATCGTGACCGCACCGAGCGTGGCCTTCGCCTCGATGACGGTCACATGCGAGCTCAGCACGGCGTCCTGGAGCTCGAGATGACAGTCGCCGAGGATCGATCGAACCTTCAGACGTGGCGGCACGCGCCAGTGCCCCGTGCGCGACTCGTTGCCCAGGATGGCCGTGAACTCCTCGATCTCCGCGCTCGTGGGTTGCACCGGGCGCTGCAGGTCCGCCGTGAGCTCCGACAGCTCGCCGAGCAGTCGCGCGGCGAGCGCCCGGTCGGCACGGGTCGAGTATTCCTCCAGGGTCAGCCGTCCGTCGCTGGCGGCGGCCGACAGCAACTCGAGGGCGCTCTCCCGATCTTGGTCGGATGCCCGGACGCCGACCGCGCGATCAGGGGTTCCGTGCGGATCTGGGGGCTGCGGCTCCACCGGCTTCGATCTTAGGGATGGACGGCCGCGAGCGTTGTGGAGGCCTCGGTGGCCTCGGGGCCGCCGACCGGCTGGGGAACAAAACTCCGGCTCGACGATGGCGCGGAGGGGGCTAGCTCTGGCGGCGTCCCACCGACCGACGCTCGGCGACTGTGCCCCAGCCCCGGGATGATTTGGTCAAGCGGGCGACCGCCCGCCTAATGCACCGTTCAGCCACGGCCGGGCGGGAAGCCAACCTGGCGCTTCCCGTCCGCCCAGACGATCGTCGGAACGATGCCGCGGTTGTTCGTGTAGCTCATGAGTTCGGCCCGCCACTCCGAGCTCGTCGTCGCATCTCGCTCCTCGACCGCCTCGCCCTCGGCCGCCAGGTGCTCGCGCGCCGCCTGGCAGTAGGGACAGCGGGGCTTGACGTACATGACCACGCTCATCGTCTACCCGCCGCGACCGTGCTCATCATCTCCTCTTCAGCTCAGTCTCGGGTCCAGTCACGACGCTTGGGGTTCACCCCTTCGAGCCGGTCCACGAGGTGCCTCCAGTGGCTGGGTTTGACCCCGGGCTCGTGCACTCGCCAGGCGGGAGCGGCCCCCTCCGGCGACGGAAGCGCGGCTGCCGCCGAGGCATCGATGCACAGATCCACGCCGTGCTCGTGGAGCGAGGCGACCTGGCTGGCCTCCACGAAGCGGCTGCCGGCCGTCGTGTGGAGGACGATGCCGTGGAAGATGTCCTGCTCCGGCGCCGCAACGACGTGTTCGACGATCCCCAGCGACTTGCCGTCGGACGAGTAGACGGGGACCCCCTCGTCGAGTACCGCGTATGCGACCGGAAGGCCCTCGTCCATGTTGGCCAGATTAGCGTGGCCCCGATTGGAAGCCCAGGACAGCGAGGGCGGCGCGAGGGGCCGGCGCCGGCAGGGGTGATGCGCCACGACGTCGGGCCGGCCGGGTATGTTCTCGTCGGTGGATCCCCGACGTTGGCTGTTGGTGCGGTGCCTGGGAGCCTGTGTCTTGCTGTCAGCGCTGCTGGCTGCGTGTGGTGGTGGCGGTCCAGCGAAGAGCACCACCACCCAGCATCAGCAGACGGGGGCGTCGAGCGCGACCAAGCCGACCGCCCCGAAACCGGTCCGATTGACTGTCGAGGTGAACGGCGACCTCCTGATCCATTCGCCGGTTTGGGAACAGGCTCTGGTCGACGGGCACGGGCGATACGACTTCTATCCGATGCTGCGCGAGATCGCGCCCTATATCAAGCAGGCCGACCTCGCGATCTGCCACGTCGAGACGCCGATGACCCCGCGGCCGCCCACCGGCTATCCGGTGTTCAATACGCCGCCGGCGCTGGCCTCGGCGATCAAGAAGACGGGCTGGCGGATCTGCGACACGGCGTCCAACCATTCGGTTGACGAGGGCCAGTACGGAATCGATCAGACCGGTCGTGCGCTGGACCGGGCTGGGCTCCTGCACACGGGATCGTTCCCCTCGCGGGCGGCCCAGAAGCGGACCGTGATGATCACGGTGAAGGGCGTGCGGATCGCCTTCCTGGCCTACACCGAGATGACCAACGGCATCCCGCTACCGCATCCGTGGTCGGTCAACCTCATCCACCTCTCGGCAGTCCGCCGCGCCGCCCGCCTGGCCCGCGAACGCGGCGCCCAGGTTGTCATCGTCAACTTCCACTGGGGTGACGAGGACGTCTCGCAGCCGAGCGCGTTCCAGATGAGCACAGCCCGGGCCTTGGCCGGCGACCCCGACATCACGGCCATCGTCGGACAGCACGTCCACGTCGTCCAGCCGATCGAACGCGTGCACCACAAGCTGGTCGTGTTCGGCGAGGGCCAGCTGCTGTCTAACGAGACTGCCGCATGCTGCCCGATCGAAACCGAGGACGGGATGATGGTGTTTCTGCACATCCTGGTGAAGGGGGACAAATCGAAGGTCACCAGCATCAGCTATGTACCGACGTGGAACCGGCATCCCGACTATGCGGTTCTGCCGATCGGGGAAGCCCTCCGCCGTCATCAGGAGGTGGCCCAGGTGCTGCGCGACTCGTACAACCGCACCGTCTCGGTCGCGGGCCGTATCCGCCACGTGGTTTGGCCGATTCCGCTCCGGCTTCCGTGAGCTAGCTAGTCGACTCCAGCTCCAGACACCTTTCCGCCGGCGTTCCGACATCCGTCTTATGCGCTTCCTACCGGCCCCTTCCGGGGTGTCGGCAACCTGACTGAATCAAGTAACTCCACCCAGTTAGGTAACGCCAATGACCGCCGCAGTTGACACACGGCGCGACGACACGGATGTCGATCTTGGTTGCACGCGATCGGCTCTCCTCGACGTCGTCGTCCCCGTATACAACGAGGAGGCGGGCCTCGAATGCTCGATCCGCCGTCTTCACCAATTCCTGTCCACCGAGATGCCGTTCAGCTGGCGGATCATCGTGGCCGATAACGCGAGCGCCGATAACACGCTGGCGGTGGCGCGGACCCTGGCGCTCGAGCTGCCGGGCGTCGAGGTGCTCCACCTCCCGGCCAAGGGGCGCGGGCGCGCCCTGCGCGCGGCGTGGTCGGCAAGCCGAGCCGACGTCCTCTGCTACATGGACGTGGATCTCTCGACCGACCTGCGGGCACTGCTCCCGTTGGTCGCCGGCTTGATCTCCGGCCACAGCGACGTCGCGATTGGTAGCCGCCTGGCGCGGGGTGCCCGTGTCGTTCGCGGCCGCAAGCGCGCGTTCATCTCGCGTTCGTACAACCATCTGCTCCGCCTCGTCCTTGGGGCAAGGTTCTCGGACGCTCAGTGCGGCTTCAAGGCCATCCGCTCCGACGTGGCACGGCGATTGCTGCCGGCGATCAAGGACGAGGGATGGTTCTTCGACACCGAGCTGCTCGTCCTCGCGCAGCGCCACGGGCTCCGGATTCACGAAGTCCCCGTCGACTGGGTCGATGACCCCGACTCGCGCGTGAAGATCGTCAGCACGGCGATCGGCGACCTCAAGGGCGTTGCCCGGATGCGTGTGGACACTCCGCTGTGCCGCTTTCTGCTCGTCGGCGTCGCCTCGACCCTGGCCTACGCCACTCTGTACCTGCTGCTGATCGGAGGTCTCGGCCCCGGTGGCGCGAACGCGGTGGCGCTGGCCGTGACCGCGCTGGCCAACACCCAGGCCAACCGTCGGTTCACCTTCCGGCTGCGCGGACGCAGCGGGCTCGTGCGTCAGCACCTGGCCGGAGGATTGATCTACCTGCTGGCACTCGCGTTGACCGCCGGAGCCCTGGAGCTCCTCCGGAAGCTTGATCCGCACCCTGTGCATCTGCTCGAGGTGGTCGTGTTGGTTGCCGCAAGTGCGGTGGCCACAGTCAGCCGGTACGTCGCGCTGCGGACCTGGGTATTCGCCCGCGCGCGAGGCACCACGAAGCCTTCGCACGTTCACCCACAGACATCACTCGGTTAGGAGGACCAACGTGTCAACCACTGCTGTTCGGACTCTCTCCCCCGGGCGCCTCGGATCGGGTACCGGCAGGCACCTGCGCACGCTCGCGCGCGGACGCGCCGAGGAGCCGGCCTAGGTCCGGCCGGCATTGCTGGCGATCATCGCTGTGGCCGCCGCGCTGTGCCTGTGGGATCTGACCATCAGCGGGTACGCCAACACGTACTACAGCGCCGCGGCGAAGTCGGCCAGCGAGAGCTGGAAGGCCTGGTTCTTCGGCTCGCTCGACCCGGGAAGCTTCATAACGGTCGACAAACCCCCACTGGCGACATGGCTTATGGGACTGTTCGGGGTCTGGGCCGTTGTCATGGCTGTGGTGTTCAGTACCCAGCGCGGCATCTTCCACAACTACTACGTGAGCGCTCTCGCCCCGGCGATCGCCGCCCTGGCCGCGATCGGGGTCGTGATGCTGGTCCGGTGGGCCCGTCACTCGTGGGCGGGGCTGGTCGCGCTCGACGTCGGGATCGCCGCCAGCGCGTGGCTCGCGGTCGACCTCCTGGCCCGAACCCCGAGCTTTGTCCCGTGGCTTCGGGCGGTGATCGCGGTGGCGACGGTCGTGGCCATTGCCGCCACCGTGGCCCTACGCATGCCGCGGCTCCGCGGTCGTGCGGGATTGATCGTGGCTGCCATGGCGGCCAGCGTCGCCGTGCTGGCGGGACCGACGGCCTACAGCCTGGCCACGGTCGGCAACGCCTACAGCGGCGGTAGCTTCACCGCCGGGCCGGCCAGCGCCTCGGTTGGTGGCAGGCCGGGTGGGAGCGGACCGGCACGTGGTTTCTCGTCGGCCGTCCGTCCCCCGGCCGGATCGCTCGCCGGTGGCCCGCGGAGCCAATCACTGGCGGGTGGCTCGCCGAGCCAATCACTGGCGGGTGGCTCGCCGAGCCGATCACTGGCCGGTCGTCCGCCGAGCGGCGGGGCGAACCCCGGCGGTCCCGCCAACATGGCTCCGGTCAAGCTCTCGAGCGAAGCGATCGCCTACCTCGAGGCCAACCAGGGCTCCGCGAAGTACCTGGTGGCGGGACATGGCTCGATGACCACCGCGTCACTCATCATCGAGACCGGGAAGGCCGTGGTGACGATCGGCGGTTTCAACGGAAGCGATCCGACGCCGACCGTGTCTGGGCTGGCCGCAATGGTTCACAAGGGCGAGCTCAAGTACGTGCTTGTCTCGAGCAGCGGTGGCGGCGGCCCCAGCGGCGCCGGGAATCAGCAGGCGATCAACAGCTGGGTCCGCACGCACGGCACCGCAGTGACCGGGCTGTCGATCAGCGGCGGAACGCTCTATCGCGTGGGCTGACGCGAACGCGCGGTGAGCTCCGAGCTCACGGCGCGCGTTGCTCCCAGGTCCGCGGCGTGCGGAACAGCAGCGTGAGCTTGGCCGCGTGCATGATGTCGCCCGACAGCTCCAGCCGGCCGCTGAAGTAGGCCTGCATAGCGTCGGAGGTTCCGAGGATCAGGCGCAGAAAGTCGGCGCCATCGATCGTGATCGTCACGCGAGCGTCGCGGTCGGGCGTCCCGCGGACCACCCGACACCGACCCTCCTCGATCTCGAGCTGGTACATGTCGGCCGTGGCGCCGGGGCGTGTGATGCGCCAGCGAACGGTGGAGTCAATTCCCACGGCACGGGTCCGGTGCAGGCGGCGCGGCATCTGCGAAAAGACCACGTCGAGCACGACCCGACGGGCCGGACTCTGCATGAGTTGCTCGAGCTGACGGTCGGGCATGTTCCCGACCAGGCCGGCGATTCGGTCCGAGACCTGCGTGGGGGCACTGGCCACGGCCCGCCTGACCTGGGTCAGCATGGCCGGGGGATCAAAATCGCTTGCCCTGTCTGGCCAGGGAGGTCCGGTCCCCTGCCGCGGAGATCGTGCGTCACAGGGCCAGCGTAGTGGGTAGGCGTCATGTGCAGCATCACGGTTTGTTAACTTGACACTCCTCACGGGCTATGGGAGAACCCCACATTCGGTCCATCTCGGAGGCTGGTGTTCCGTCGGTGGATCGCTGAGGAGGACAGCTGAGCGCCATCCAACACCCTCCTGTCGCGCGCACCGGCTCGGCTGTCCCAGCCGTTCCGCCCGCCGTCAGACCCGGCCCGACCCGGCGCCCGTCGAGCACCAGGCGCTACGGCGACCCTAGCGCCCCATCCTCCGGTGAGCATCCCGCCGGTGCCCCAGCCGGCGTCGCGGCTGTGCTGGACGTTCTCGAGTGCCTCGAGCGCCGAGGCACCAGCAGCCTGGCCCAGCTCGCTCGCGACACCGGCGCCGCGAAGAGCACGCTGCATCGGGTGTGCGCGGTGATGGCCGAGCGCGGCTGGATCTCGCGTGATGTCACGACCGGTGGCTTCGAGCTTGGGCCGCGAGTCGCGTGGATGGCACACGCGAGCCCGGCCTCGGCGCTGACGCGAAACTTCCACGTCGTGGCCGCGAGGCAGCTCGGTCGCCACAACGAGACGACGTGCCTCACCGTGCGCGACGGTCTCGACAGCGTGTTCATCGCCCAGCAGGAGACGACGCACCCGGTGCGCCTCGTCGCGCCCGTGGGCAGTCGGCTGCCGGCGTTCGCGTCGGCGTCCGGTCGCGTGCTGCTGGCTGATCTCCCGGGTGAGGACGTCGCCGCGCTGTACGCGGGCGCCGATCTCACTACGCCGACCGGGCGACGCTTGACCGGCCTCGCTGAACTCGAACAGATTCTTCGTCAGGCGCGCGCGAAAGGCTACGCCGAGAGCATCGACGAGACGGCGCTCGGCTTGCACTGCATCGCGGCACCGATCGGAGCGCCGGGGCGGGTCCGCGCGGCCCTGACCCTGTGTGTTCCGTCGGGCCGCATCACGCCGGGCCGCAGGCAGGAGATGGTTACCGACCTGCTGCGCGCTGCGCAGGAAATGGGCCGTACGGCCCATATAGGCGGTTGATCCCGAAAAGAAAGGCAAGTAGATGAGCAAGCGCATCAGTGAGCTCGACCCGCTACGCGTGGGCCGTAGCGAGGTCGAGAACCACTACATCGATGAGTTCGCCTCCGGACGGATCGGTAGGCGCGAGTTCATTCGGCGGGGCAGCACGATCGGCATGTCCGCGACCCTGCTGGGTGCGGTTCTGTCAGCCTGCGGAAGCTCGTCATCCTCGTCGAGTTCGGCGAGCTCGTCGAGCGCCGGCGGCGGCACGCCGACCAAGGGCGGGACGCTGCGGGTCGGTATCTCCGCCCCCGCGGCGGCGGTCAACCCGCTCACCGTCGCCGACGCCGGCGGTCTGTGCATGCTCGGCCAGACCGGCGAGTTCCTGATCTTCGACAACAACATCAAGCTGACGCTGCAGCCGATGCTGGCCCTGAGCTGGACGCCGAACGGCGACGGCAGCGTGTGGACGTTCAAGCTGCGCCAGGGGGTCAAGTTCCACAACGGCACCGCCGATGACCGCCGACGACGTCGTGTACACGTTGCAGCAGCTGGCCGAACCCCAACAACGCGTCCAACGCGCTGTCGACGTTCCACGGCGTGCTGACCCCGTCGGGCGTGAAGAAGGTCGACGCCTCGACCGTCGCGTTCCATCTTGAGGCTCCGAACGGCAACTTCCCCTACCTGGTCTCCTCAGACAACTACAACGCGATCATCGTCCCCAAGGGCACCGACTTCAGCAAGTGGCAGAAGACGTTCATCGGCACCGGCCCGTTCAAGCTGCAGAGCTACACCCAGAGCGTGGGCGCGAACTTCATCGCCCAACCCGGACTACTGGGGACGCCAAGCCACTGCTCTCGACCACGATGTTCAAGTTCTACGCCAGCCCAGCAGCCCCAGATCCTCGCGCTTCAGGGCGTCGGACGTCGACGTCATCGGCGCAGTTCGTGCCCGCGGGGGCCGAGTCGCTGCTCAACAACTCCGCCTACAAGCATCATCAAGCTGAAGTCAGCCAACCATCGCGAGCTGTCCATGCGCTAACGACCAGGCGCCGTTCACCGATGCTCGTGTGCGCCAGGCCGTTGCGTACACGCTCGACCGGCCGGGCATGGTGAAGGCGCTGCTGAGCGGCTACGGCAGCGTGGCCAACGACTACCCGTTCGGGCCGCGGTTCCCATCCACCGACACCAGCGTCCCCCAGCGCGACGCAGAACATCGCCAAGGCCAAGCAGCTGCTGCTCGGCGGCCGGCCATGCCAGTGGATTCACCACGACCTGCACGACGGAGCAGTACGAGGAGATCCCCCAGCTGGCTCAGGTGATCAAGGCCGACGCGGCCAAGGCCGGGATCAACATCAACCTCAAGATCTCCGACCCAGACCGCCTACTACGGCAAGGACACATTCGGCAACTCTCCCTGGCTCGACGGAACCATGAGCCTGGTCGACTACGGCGACCGCGGCGTCCCCAACGTGTACCTCCAGGCGCCGCTGACGTCCAAGGGTCCGTGGAACGCGGCTCAGTTCCACAACAGCCAGTACGACAATCTGGTCAAGCAGTACGTGGCCGCGCTGGATCTCTCGGCGCAGCGCCAGATCGCGGGGAAGATCCAGAACCTGCTCCTGGCCGAGACGCCGATCGTGATCCCCGTACTGGATTGATGGGCTGACGGCCACCTTGCCCAGCGTCGGCGGAGTCAACCCGACGTCGATCGCCCAGGTGTTCCTCAAGGCAGGCGTACAAGTCGGCGTAGCCAGCGCGGGCCGGTCAGGGACATGGCTCCGTTCATCCTCAAGCGGATCGGGCTGGCGCTGATCACGCTGTGGATCCTGAGCGTGATCGTGTTCCTGCTCGGCCAGGTCCTGCCCGGCGATCCGGCCCGAGCGATCCTCGGGCCGCTGGCGGCGCCCGCAGGCGGTGTCCAACCTCAACCACCAGCTGGGGCTCGACCGGCCGCTGCTCACGCAGTACTGGGACTGGATCAGCAATTTCGTCCAGGGCAACCCGGGCAAGTCGTACCAGTACCAGGCGCCGATCGGGCCGCTCCTGACCAGCGCGCTCGGTCGATCGCTGAAGCTGGCGGCGCTGGCCTTCGTGCTGGTCGTCCCGCTCGCGATCCTCGGCGGCGTGGTTGCGGCGCTGAACGTCGGCCGGCCGGCCGACCGGGTCGATCAGCGTCGTCGGCCTGTCGGCCACGGTCGTGCCCGAGTTCGTGTCCGGAATCATCCTGATCCTCGTCTTCGGGCATCGGGCTGAGCCTGCTGCCCGATCTCGGCCACTCCACCCGACGGGTCGGGTTTCTTCACCTCGCTGAAGTACCTGATCCTGCCGGCGATTCCGCTGACGCTGATCCTGTTCGGGTACATCTCGCGCATGGCTCGCGCCGGGACCGATCGAGGCGCTCGACTCCGACTACGCGCGCACGGCGACGCTCAAGGGACTGCCGCGCGGAGTGATGATCCGCCGCCACGTGCTGCGCAACTCGCTGCTGCCGACGATCACCGTCGTCGCGACGCAGACCGGATACCTGATCGGCGGGTCTGGTCGTGGTCGAGACCCTGTTCCGCTACCAGGGCATCGGCTCGCTCGTGTACCACGGCGGCCACCAACAAGGACTTCCCGATGCTCGAGGCCGGGGTGCTGACCATCGGGATCGTCTACATGGTCGCGACGCTGCTCGCCGACGTGACGTTCTCCCTGCTCAACCCGCGGCATCCGCTGCGCGCGGCGCGAATGAGCGTCGGCGCGGTTCCGGTCGAGTCGGCCGGCGCGGTCTCCGCCGGCCGAGCACGAGCGTTCGTCGCGAGCGTCGTCGGTCAGCTCCTGCACTCGAAGCTGTTCCTGGTCGGCGCTGCGATCCTGCTGTTCTGGATCATCTGCGCGATCTTCGGTCCGGCGATCGCGCCGCACAGCCCCTACGCGCAGAACCTGGAGGGGATCAACCAGGCGCCGTCGAGCGCGCACTTGTTCGGCACCGATCAGCTCGGGCCGGGACATGTTCTCCCGCGTGATCGTCGGTGTCGCGCGACATCCTCATCATCGCGCCGCTCGCGACGCTGCTGGGCACCGTGTTGGGAACGGCCATCGGGCTGCTGATGGGGTACTTCCGCGGCTTCGCCGACGAGCTGTTGGGGCGTTTTGTCGAGGCATTCCTGGCCCTTCCCCTGATCGTCACCGCGCTGATGACGATCGTCGGCCCTGGGGCACTCCAACGCCACGATGTCGATCGTGATCGGGATCGTGTTCACGCCGCTCATCGCCCGGACGGTCCGCGCGGCCGTGCTGCTCGAGCGCGAGCTCGATTACGTGGCCGCCGCCCGTCTGCGGGGGGAGAGCTCGCTGTACATCATGTTCGTGGAGATCCTCCCCAACGTGATGGCGCCGATCATCGTCGAGTTCACGGTCCGGCTCGGCTACGCGATCTTCGCCGTGGCCACGCTGTCGTTCCTGGGTTTCGGGATCCAGCCGCCGTCGCCTGACTGGGGCCTGGAGATCGCACAGAACTACGGCCAGGTCACGGCCGGATACTGGTGGGAGGTGCTGTTCGACGCCCTGGCGATCGCCTCGCTGGTCGTGGCGGTCAACCTGATCTCCGACTCGATCGAGGGAGCGCTGGAGCGGTGAGCGCAGCACTGACGCCTCGATCGGCGTCGATGTCGTATATCGCGTCCGCGGCCACGACCGTCGGGTGCTGCGCGACGTCTCCTTCGAGGTCGAGGCCGGCGAGTCCTACGGGCTGGTGGGCGAATCGGGGTGCGGCAAGTCGACGGTCGCGCTGGCGGTCGTGCGCTACCTGGCGCGCAACGGCCGCGTCAGCGCCGGAGAGATCGCGCTCGACGGCCGCAACGTGCTCAGCCTGACCAAGTCCGAGCTCCGCGACCTGCGCGCCCATCGCGTCTCGATGGTCTACCAGGAGCCCGGCCGGGCGCTCAACCCATCGATCAAGGTCGGGCGCCAGGTCGCCGAGGTGTACGAGTTGCAGGGACTCCCCCGTCCGCAGGCGCGCGAGCGCGCGCGAGAGATGCTCGACAAGGTGAGGATCTCCGACCCCGGCGGCGTCATGCAGCGCTACCCGCACCAGCTGTCCGGCGGCATGCTCCAGCGAGCGGTGATCGCGATGGCGCTCGCTGCCGAGCCCTCCCTGCTGATCCTCGACGAGCCGACGACCGCGCTCGACGCGACGGTCGAGTCCGAGGTCCTCGATCTGATCAACGCTCTGCGCGAGGAGTTCGGCACCTCGTTGCTGTTCATCAGCCACAACCTCGGCGTGATCGCCAAGATGTGTGACCGCGTCGGCGTGCTGTACGCCGGCGAGCTGGTCGAGGAGGCCTCCGCCGATCGGGTGTTCCATGACCCCCGCCACCCATACACGGTGGGCCTCCTGCGCTGCATCCCCCGCCGCGACACGCTGAAGAGCCGTCGGGCACTCGACACGATTCCCGGCTCTCTGCCCGAGCCGGGAGCCGAGGTCGACCGGGTGCATCTTCGCCGATCGCTGCGGCCTGGTGGAGGATCGCTGCCGCCAGGAGGCGCCCCCGCTGTATGACGCTGGCCCGGTCCACCGCTCGCGCTGCCACTTCCACGAGCGAGCCGACACCCTGCCGCGCGTCGCGGCCGCCGAGGTCGCTCCGGGGGCCGACCAGTCTGAGAACGGCAAACCGATTCTGCACGCCGGCGGCGTGTCCAAGACGTTCGAGCTGGCCGGCCAGACAATTCGTGCCCTCGTCGACGTCGATGTCGATCTGGGTTCCGGCGAGACGCTCGGATTGGTCGGCGAATCGGGCAGCGGGAAGACCACGCTGGCGCGGGTGCTGTTGGGGCTGACCGCGCCCGACGACGGGGCCGCGATCACGCTGGCCGATCAGCCGCTCGGCGCCGACTCGCGGCGCCGCTCCCACGAGCAGCAGAAGTACCTCCAGATCGTGTTCCAGAACCCCGACTCGGCGCTCAATCGCCGCCATTCGGTCAGGCGGCTGATCTCGCGCTCGCTGTCGCGGCTGGGCGGGTACAGCGGCGACGCGCTGGCCGAGCGGCTGAAGGCCCTGGTGGCCGAGGTGCGGCTGTCGGAGCGGCATCTGCCCATGCGCCCCGCGCAGCTCTCGGGCGGCCTCAAGCAGCGGGTGGCCATCGCGAGAGCCTTCGCCGGGGATCCCCACATCGTGGTCTGCGACGAGCCGACCTCGGCGCTCGATGTCTCCGTGCAGGCCGCGATCCTCAATCTGCTGACCGATCTGCAGCGGCGCGAGGGGGTCTCCTACCTGTTCATCAGCCACGATCTCGGCGTCGTCCGCTATCTCTCCGACCGGATCGCCGTCCTGTACCTCGGCCGGATCATGGAGCTCGGTCCCGCCGAGCGCGTGTTCGAGGGACCCCACCATCCGTATACGGAGGCGCTGCTGTCGGCGGTGCCGACGCTCGAGGACGGAGGACGCGAGCGGATCCCGCTCAAGGGCGAGATCCCCAGTGCGGCCGACCCTCCCACCGGTTGCGTGTTCCACACCCGCTGCCACCGCAAGCTCGGTGAGATCTGCGAAACCACCGAGCCGCCGCTGGCGCAGGCCGAGCCGGGACATGCGATCCGCTGTCACATCCCCATCGACGAGCTTCGCAGACTCCAGACGGGCGAAGTCGACCTCGCCGCCACTCATGAGTGAGGGCGACTCCAGCCCCGCGCCGATCGAGATGCAGGCCGCCGTCCTGCGCGAGCCCGGAGAGCCGGTTCGTGTCGAGACCGTGCTGCTCGATCCGCCCCGCCGCGACGAGGTCCTGGTTCGCGTCGGCGCCGCCGGCGTATGCCATTCGGATCTTCATCTCGCCGACGGACGGCTGGGCGCCGGCCGCTGGCCGATGGTCCTTGGCCACGAGGGAGCCGGTGTGGTCGTGGCGGTCGGCGCTGGCGTGCACGCCCCGGCGCCCGGCGACCGGGTCGTGTTCAGCCTCCCCGCCTGCGGCGCCTGCCGTTCGTGCCGCTCGGGCCAGCGCACCCTCTGCGAGACGGCCGCGACCTGCGGCGTCGGCGGCAAGCTGCTCGACGGCACCTCACGGCTGCGGACCGCCGACGGAACCACGCTCCAGCACGGGCTGATGATCGCCTGCTTCGCGGAGTTCGCCGTGGTCCCCGCCGCCGGCGCGGTCAGGCTCCCGGGCGAGGTTCCGCTCTGGCAGGCGGCCCTGCTGGGCTGCGGCGTGATTACGGGCATCGGGGCCGTCAAGCGCGCCCGGGTCCAGCCCGGCGCCCGCGCGTGCGTGATCGGCTGTGGCGGTGTCGGCCTGCAGGTGCTCACCGGGCTGCGCCTAGCCGGCGCCGGCCAGATCATCGCCGTCGATCGCCATCCGGAGAAGCTCGATCGCGCCCGTCGCCGGGGCGCCACCCAAGTCGTCGACGCCAGTGGAGCTGCGGAGCTGGTCCCTACCGTGCTCGACCTCAGCGGTGGCGGCGTCGAGCACGCCTTCGAGGTCGTGGGGTCGGCGGCGACGATCCGCCTGGCCTGGGACGTGCTGCGTCCGGGTGGCACGGCCACGGTCGTCGGTCTGGCCCCCCGCGGAGTCGAGGTCTCCCTCCCGGCGATCGAGTTTCTCAGCGAGAAGACGATCACCGGCTGCTACTACGGTTCGACCGACCCGCACACGGCGATCGGTGAGCTCGTCGCGCTCGTGCGCGACGGGCGCCTCGACCTTGGGGATGTGGTGTCCCACATGGTCTCGCTCCAGGACGTCGAGGCCGCGCTCGCCCGGCTGCGCCGCGAGGAGGGCGCGCGGTCGATCGTCGTCATCGACGAGAGCCTGGCCGGTGCGGGCGTCGGTCCCCGGGCGCTGGCCGGGAGCGCGGCGTGAGCCGTCGCGACCTCGACGGCGCGGTCGGCGAGGGCTACGGAGGCCCGCCGGGCGCCAACGGCAGTCACGTCAACGTGGTCCTTGCCCGTCGCGGGAGCGCGACCGCGGCGGTGCTACTCGGGACGTTCACCTCGCCCGCCCCCGGACATGTGCCGATCCTCGTCGTGGTCGGCGAGGATCAGCCGAGCTATGAGCCGGTGTGGCCGCCGACGATCATGATCAACAAGGCGACGGCGACCGAAGAGCGCCACCAGACGATTACCTGGGGAGCGGCCCAGCTGGGGATCGCCCAGGGAGTGCTCGACTCGGTGAGCGATGGGCTGCTCGAAGCAACCGACGAGCTACTGGTGTTGGTCTGCGTGTGGATTGACCCCGCGGCCACCGAGGAGGCGACCGTACGCGCCGCCAGCCGCGACGCGACCCGCAAGGCGATCGGCGTCGCGGTCCATGGGCGCGACCCGGTCGCCGCACAGGCGCTCGTCGACCGGCGCGACGAGTTGACGAGTCCGTTCTACAGCGGAGGCTGAGGGTGCGGATCACCGCCATCCGCACGCAGCGGCTGCGCCTTCCGCTGGATCCGCCCTTCCTGGCCGCGTGGGACCCCACGCCGCGCCGATCTTTCGAGGCCACGATCGTGCGGGTCCAGACCGACTCCGGACTGATGGGAATCGCCAGCGGGGACACGCTGGCCGGGTTCGAGAGCTACGAGCACCTGCTGCTCGGCGAGGACCCACTCGCGCTGGCGCGCCACTCACGCACGCTCGAGACGATCTCGTTCCACGCCGGACGCTGCTGGCCGGTGGAGGCGGCGCTGTGGGACCTCGCCGGCAAGATCCTCGGGCAGCCCGTGGCGAGGCTGCTGGGGGGCTCGCGTGACCGGCTCCCCGCCTACGCCTCCTGGGGCGAGCTACGCGAACCGGGGCAGCGGGCCGAGGACGCTCACGCGCTTCTCGAGCAGGGCTTCCGCGCCGTCAAGGTGAGGATCGCTCCCGGTCGGGTCCCCGAGGGCCTGGCCGTCATCGCCGCCGTTCGCGGGGTGGTCGGCGAGCGCCTGGCGATCATGGCGGACCTCAACCAGTGGTGGCGGATGCCCGGCGACAGCGAGCGCGGCCTGGATCCCGCCGGCGCCCGCGACATCGTGCAGCGGCTGCGCGAGCACGCGGTGCTGTGGGTCGAAGAACCATTGCCCGGGCACGATCTGGGGGGGATGCGAACGCTCCGCGAGACGCACCGGGGTACGCATCGCGGGCGGGGAGATGGCGGCCACGTTCGACGAGCTGCGCCTGGCCCTCGAGGCCGACGCCCTCGATGTCTACCAGCCCGACGTGGTCCTGGCGCTGGGAATCTCCGGCGCTCGCACGCTGGCCGAGCTGGCGTTGCGGCGTAACCGCTGGTTCACCCCGCACACGTGGACCAACGGCATCGGGCTGCTGGCCAACCTCCAGGTGTGCGCCGGCGTCGGTGGCGGTCCCTTCCTCGAGTTTCCGTATGACCCGCCGGGGTGGACCCCCGAGCGGCGCGACTTCATGCTCGCCGAGCCGGTGGCGATCGACTCTGAGGGCATGGTGCGAGTCCCCGAGGCGCCGGGGCTCGGAGCGGTGCTTGACGAGGAGTCAGTCGCCTTCCATGAAATCGGTGCGGCGGCGGCCAGGGCATGACGCGGATCGGCTTCATCGGGCTGGGCAACATGGGCGGTCCGATGTGTGGGCACCTGATCGCCGCCGGGCACGAGGTGACCGCGTTCGACCTCGATGCGGCCGCCGTGGATCGGTTGCGCGCCCAGGGTGCCCGTGCGGGCGGCTCGGTGGCCGACTGCGCCGCCGCGGTCGAGGTGCTCATCACGATGCTGCCCGCCCCGCCACAAGTGGAGCAGGTGCTGCTCGGCGACCGTGGGGCTATCCACGCGCTCCGGCCCGGAGCCGTGGCGATCGACATGAGCACGAGCTCGCGGGCCGTCGGCCGGCGGGTGCTCGAGGCGGCCATCGAAACGGGGCGTTGATGTGCTGGACGCGCCCGTGGCCGGCCAGACGATCGGGGCCAGGGCGGGAACCCTGGCCATCTACGTGGGCGGCGATGCGACGGTACTCGAGCGCGTCCGCCCCCTGCTCGAGGTCATGGGCGACCCGGAGCGCGTGTTCCATGTCGGTTCCCACGGCGCCGGCTATACGGTGAAGCTCCTCCTGAACCTGTTGTGGTTCATCCAGTCCGTCGCCGCCGGCGAGATCCTCACCGTCGGCATGCGCGCGGGGGTCGAGCTGGACAAGCTGCACGAAGCCCTGGTGGGATCTCCGGCCAACTCGACCTTCCTCGAGCGCGACGTGCGGATGGTGCTCGATGAGGGTGACTACGACGACGGCTTCCCGATGCGGATGGTGACCAAGGATCTGAGGCTGGCCGTCGACCTCGCGCGCGACGTCGGGGTGCCCGTCGAGTTGACCGCGCTCGTGGAGCAGATCCACCACCGCGCCCAGGTCCGCTACGGAGACGACGCCGGTGAGATCAGCGCCGTGCGACTCTACGAGGACCTGGCCGGGGTCAGCCTGCGGATGTCGGGCCGGCCGCGGTGATCACGCTCGACGGCCGATCGCTCACTCCTGACCAGGTGGCGGCCGTCGCACGTCAGGGCGCGCGCGTGGCCCTCGCCGAGGAGGCGAGAGAGCGTAACGCCGCGGCCCGGCGGGCGATCGCGGAGCACCTGCGCCACCGGCACCCGCTCTATGGCGCCAGCACCGGCGTGGGTGCGTTTCGCGATCGTCCGATCGCCGAGGAGGATCGCGAGCAGTACCAGTGGAACCTGCTCCGCAGCCATGCCGTCACCGCGGGTCGCCCGATGGCCGCCGAGCTGGTCCGGGCCGGCATGGCCGTGCGCGCCAATCAGCTGGGCGCCGGCGGTGCCGGCGTCCTACCCGAGCTCGTCGACGGCCTCGTCACCGCACTGAATCGGGGCATCGTTCCGCTCACGCGCGAGCTGAGCTCTATCGGCACCGGCGATCTGCCCGCCATGGCCGAGATCGCGCTGGCCATTCTGGGCGAGGGAAAGTCGTGGCGCGAGGAGGAGCTGGTCGATGCGCCGGTACTCGTCTCGGGAGTACGGCTTGGGCTGCGCGACGCCCTCGGGTTCATGAGCTCGAACGCCATCACCGTGGGCCATGCCTCGTTGCTGAGCGTCGACGTGCGCATCCTCCAGGATGCCTGGCTGGCCGTGGCGGCGCTGTCATTCGAGGCCTTCGAGGCTGATCTCGTCGTGCTCGACGAGCGCGTCCAGGCCGCGGCCGGCGGTCCCGGTCAGGTGGCCGTGGCGCGACGCATGCGCGACCTGCTCGCCGGCGCGCCGCTCGCCCACGACGATCCCGCCGGACCCGTCCAGCACCCGTATCCGTTTCGCGTCCTGCCGCAGGTCGACGGGGTCACCGAGGAGGCGCTCACGGCGCTCGACGAGGTGCTGATCCGGGCGCTGAATGCGCGCGCCGAGAACGCGCTCATCGATGACGGTCTCATCCTTCCCAACGGCAATTTCCATGCCGCCGAACTCGCCGCGGCGCTCGACCGAGCCCGAGCCGCCCTGGCCCAGTCGGCCTCGCTAATCGCCGCCCGGATCAGCTCGATGATGGATCCTCGCATGACCGGTCTGCCCCCGTTCCTCACGCGGCAGCCGGGGCTCGAGTCGGGCGTGATGATGCTCGAGTACACGGCCCAGGCCGCGGCCGCCGAGGTGCGCTCGCTGGCCCTCAATGTCGCCGTTCAGAACGTCGGCGCGTCGCTGGGCGTCGAGTCGCACTCGAGCCTGGCGGCGACATCGGTCAGGCTCACCACCTGGTGCCTGGAAGCGATGCGCCTGCTGATCGCCACCGAACTGGTGGTCACGTTGCGGGCGCTTCGGGCGGCCGGGCGGACGCCGGGCGGCGCCGGTACGCGGCGCCTGTTTGCCCTCTGCACCCGGACGCTGCCGACGGGACTCGAGGAGCGGCCGTTCGGGTTGGAGATCGAGGCCGCCGCCGATCTGGTGCGCCGGTGGGCCGCTGACAGCGCAGACGCCGCCAACGGCACCGCGTAGCGGCTCCAAGCAAACGGTACAGGCGTACCACACTCTGGTACGTTTGTACCAGTATGGCGGCGACGACTGACAAGGGGCGTCGATCGCGCGGGTCAAGCAGGAGTGCCCGGGCGCCCCAGGCCGCCGGAGCCTCGAGTCGTGTCCGGGGCGCCGCGCGTCGCGAGGCCCTGCTCGAGGCTGTGTTGCGCATCGTTGCCGAGATTGGCCCCGACGCGGTGACCCACCGCCGGGTCGCCGAAGAGGCAAACCTGCCGCTGGCCTCGACGACGTACTACTTCGAATCCAAGGAGCACCTTCTCACCGCGGCCCTCGATCTGGCCGCCGACCGCGACACACGCCGACTGCTGGACGCCACAGCCTCGATCCTCGGCGAGGGGAGCGTGTCGGCCGCCGCCGCGCTCGAGGCAGCCGTGGCGGTCATCGCCGACCCGCTGGATGAGGGCTTTGAGCAGGGACGCGGCTCGCTGATTGCCACCTATCGGCTCCTGCTCGAGGGCGCTCGCCGGCCGGCCATGCAGGCGATCGCCGCCCGCTGGAACGAGGTCTACCTGCTCGCTCTCGGGCAGTTGCTCGAGCGCGCAGGATCGGAGCACCCTCGCGCGGACGCCGAGCTTTTGCTGTGCGCGGTCGACGGCCTGATCGTCGAGGAACTGGCCTCGGGTGCGTCCAACGACCCGCGACCGCGCCTGCGGCGACTCGTCCACGCGCTGGTGGACGCCCGGTGAGCATCCTCGGCTTCAAGCCACGCGGCGGCAGCGGGTCCGACGACTCGACTCCCGAGCGGCCGATCGTCGTCCTGGTGGGGATTCTGTTCATGTTCGAGGCCTCGCTGTACTCGGCGGTGACGCCGGTACTGCCGCACTACGCCCATGTCCTGCACGTGTCCAAGCCGGCGGTCGGCGTGCTGGCCGGGTGCTACTCGGCCGGCCTGATTCCGGGCGCCTTCCTGGGCGGATGGCTGGCCTATCGCGTCGGCGTGCGCCGCACAACGATGTATGGGCTGCTGGTCTTCGCCGTCGCCGTGGCCGCGTTCGGCTTCGGCACCGACATCGTGGCTCTCGACGTCCTGCGTCTGATTCAGGGCGTGGCCGTCGGCGCGATCTGGGGCGGGGCGCTGACCTGGGTGATCGCCGTCGCGCCCCGCGAACGGCGCGGCCAGGTGATCGGCGCGGTCATCGGGTCGGCGATCTTCGGCACGCTCATCGGTCCCGGTGCTGGGCACGCTGGCCGTCACCGTGGGCACGGAGCTCGTGTTCTCGCTGGTCGGCGCGGTGGCGCTTGGCCTCGCCGCCTGGACCTACCAACACGCCGAGCCGCCCCACCGAGAGCCGGGTCCGCGCCCGCCGGTGCGGGAGCTGCTCGCCAACCGGCGCCTGGTCCTCGGGTTCTGGCTCATCGTCCTCGACGCGATCACGATTGGCGCGCTCAGCGCGCTACTCCCGCTGCGCCTGGCCCACTTCGGCGCCTCCAGCATCCTGATCGGCGGAGCCTTCGTCGTCGCCTCGCTGTTCAGCTGGCTCGTGGCCAACCCGGTTGGACGCGTGGTCGATCGCCGCGGGCCCGCCCTGCCCTTGGTCAGCGGCGAGATCATGCTCGCCGGGGCGCTGGTCCTGTTGCCGCTGCCCCAGTCGGCGCTGCTGCTGGGCATCCTCACCGCCATCGTCCTCGGGCCCCCCACGACCTCGGTGTCGATCCCGGGCATGGCGATCCTCACCGACGCGGTCGAGCACGCCGGCATCGCGGTGGCGATCGGGTCGATGATGGTCAACCTGGCCTGGGCGCTGGGCGAGACCTTTGGCGCGCCGGCGGCCGCCAACCTCTCGCAGGCGACCAGCGACGCCGTGCCCCTGTTGCTGCTGGCGGCGCTCAACCTGCTGACCATGGTGGCGGTGATGCGCATCCAGGGGCGCGCCCGGATCGTCGAGAGCGTTCCCGAGTCGTCGGACGGTGTCGAGGCCGAGGCGAGGACCGAGGCGGGCGACGCGGTCGACGCGCCGGGCCGCCGGCGCGAGCAGATGTACATCTGAGCGTCGAGTCCGCCGTGCGGCGCGGTCGTGGCCCGGGACGCGGCTGTTGCATTCACTCCGCGTTGCTGACGGCCTTTTTGGGCGGCGGCCCTGGGGTTTGGCTGGGAAGGTGGTGGGTGGGAAGGGGTTGGGTAGGCTAGCGGCTGACGGCTATCCACCCACAAAAACGTTGCTTTGCGGTCTTGCGGGCGGGCGCTGGGTAACGAAACTGCTGCTATTTCGACGAAACGTTGCGGCGCGGCGCGGCGCCGGGCCGCTGCGCAACGTTTTTCGTGGCTCCGGACCGACGATCCGACCGCCATCACGTTGAAAAGCGTCCGGCCCGGCCGCGAGCGCCCCTGACCCACCCCATCCCAAGCCAAACCCAGAGCAAACGCCACCGGAGCGCCGGCGTGCAGCGCCGCAGCGGAACTGAACGCGACAGCCAAGAAACACATCCTTGCCGCCTAACTGACGCGTCAGTTAAAGTCGGGCCAGCGATGGACACCGGCCTGACAACGCCGCCACGCGGGCGCACCGCGGCCAAGCTCCGCCGCCCCGCGCGCCCCGACGAGATCCTCGCTGCGGCCTGCCGGGCGATCGTCGAACGCGGCTACGCCGAGACCCGGGTGGGGGACATCGCGGCCGCCGCCGGCACCTCGACCGGAACCATTCACTACTACTACTCCTCCAAGCAGGAGGTGCTCGAGTCCGCGCTGCGGTGGGCAACCGAGTCGCTGTTCGCCCGCATCGAGGCCGCCGAGCAGTCGAGCGCGCTCGAACGCCTCGCCCGCCTGCTCGCGGCATCGATCCCCTTCCCGGACCGCGACGACTGGGTGCTCTGGGTGGAGATGTGGATGCTCGTGTTGCGCGCGCCCGAGCGGATGGCGGCGCTGGAGGATCTGTCGCTGCGCTGGCGCGGCTTCTTCTTCGGCATCGTCGCCGACGGGGTGAGCGCAGGCGAGTTCCGGCCGGCCGCGCCGGCGGATGTCGTGGCCGAGCGACTGATCGCCCTGGTCGATGGCCTCGGGTTCGAGACGGTGGTCGGCTACCGGTGGAGCACGCCGGCGCGGATGCGGTCGCTGCTGGTGGCGTTCGCGGCCGAGCAGGTCGGGGTGGAGCCGGGCCGGCTGGAAGCGGCGCTGGAGCGCCGGTGACGGTGACACCGGAAACCACCCGGCGGATCGGCGGCCACCTGGTTGCCGAGAGTCTGACCGCACTGGGCGCACAGGTCGCCTTCGGTGTTCCCGGGATCCACTCGCTGGCCATCTGGGAGGCACTGCGGACGAGTCCGTTGTCGGTCTATGGCGCGCGCACGGAGCTGTGCGCGGGGTTTGCCGCCGACGGCTACGCGCGCTCATCGGGTCGGCCGGCGCCGCTGCTGCTCTCTACTGGCCCGGGTGCCCTGAACTCCCTCACCGCTCTGATGGAGGCGGCCAGCGCGCACGTTCCCGTGCTGGCGATCTCGAGCCAGATTCCCAGCGAGATGGTCGGGCGCGGTCGCGGCTTCCTGCACGAGCTCACCGACCAGATGGCCTCGTTCGAGCCGCTAGTCAAATATGCCGTCCGGGCGGAGAGCGCCGACGCGATCCCGGGGCTGCTGGCCCAGGCCTGGAGCATCGCCCGCACGCCACCGAGCGGGCCGGCGTACGTGGAGATCCCCGTCGACCTCCTCACCGCACCGGTGAGCGCCACGCCGGTCACCGCGCTCGACGGATCGCCGGTCCTCCGCGCCGCCGAGCCTGACGCGGTGCACGCCGCCGCCGCGCTGATCGATGCCGCCGAGCGCCCCGTCATCTGGGCGGGCGGGGGTGTGCTCCGCTCCAGCGCCCAGACCGAGCTGCAAGCGCTGGCCGAGCGGCTCGACGCGCCCGTGGCCACCACCTACATGGGCAAGGGCGCGCTGCCCGACGACCATCCACTGGCTGCTGGCTGCGGCTGCGATGAGGCGGCCTTCCAGGAGCTTCTCTCCGAGGCCGACGTGGTGCTGTGCGTGGGCACCGAGCTCGGCGCGGAGACGACAGGTCAATATGCCCTGCGCTTCGCCGGACAGGTGATCCACCTCGACGCCGCGCCGGCCCGCGCTGGCGCCACGTACCCCGCTGTACCCCTCGTCGGTGATGCGCAGCTGACCCTGAAGGCGCTCCTGGCCGAGGTCGCGTCCCGTCCGGCCGGAGACAGCAGGCACCGCCTGCGCGCGCTCAGGCAGCGGATCCGGGCCGGTCTCCAGGCCCAGGAGCGCGACACCGAGCTCGGGTTGCTGTCCACGATCGAGGCGGCGCTCGGCCCCGATGCGATCGGCACCTGGGACATGACGATCCTCGGCTACTGGGCTGCGCCACACCTGGCCATGCGGGCCGGTCAGCAGTTCCTCTACCCGCTCGGCTCGGGAACCCTGGGTTACGCCTGGCCCGCAGCGCTCGGCGCGAGCATCGCACACCCCGACCGTGATGTGCTCGCCGTGGTCGGCGACGGCGGTCTCCAGTACGCGCTGGCCGAGCTCGGCACCGCCGCCCAGCACAAGCTCGGAGCCAAGCTGCTGATCATCGATGACGGCGGCTACGGCATCCTCCGCGAGTACCAGCGCGACGCGTTCGCGCAGACCACCGCCGTCGACCTGCCCGGCACCGATCTGGCCGCGGTCGTCTCGGGCTTCGGCGTCCCCGTCCGCACCGCCGCACCGCACGAGTTGGCCGATGAACTCAGCTGGGCACAGGCACAGCCCGGACCCGCCGTCGTCCTGGTGCGCACACAGATCGCCGCCGCCCGTCCGACACCGTGAGCTCCACCTCCTTCGACAGCCTCGTCCGCCGCTCGGTGCTCGGAGTCGGGCCGTACGTGCCCGGGGTCAGCGCGGCCGAGATCAAGGCCCGCGTTGGCCGTGACGACGTGATCCGCCTCAACTGGAACGAGAACCTGTTCGGCCCGCTGCCGGGCGTGCTCGACGACGTTGCCGCCGAGCTTCCGTCCGTGTGGGCGTACCCCGAGGAGGCCTACGACGAGCTGCGTCACGCCGTGGCCGCCTGGGCCGGCGCCGAGCCCGGTCAGGTCGTTCCCGGCCACGGGATTCAGGGGCTGACCCTGGCTCTGGTCAGCGCGTTCATCGACGTCGGCGACACCGTGATCATTCCTCGGCCGACATACGGGCTCTACGCGCAGGCGTGCGCGGTTGCTGGCGCCGAGGTCGTGCGCGTCGACAACGCCCCGTCGCTCGCCCTCGACCTGCCGGCGATCGCGGTGGCCGCGACCGAGCACCACGCCAAGCTGGCCTGGATATGCGACCCCAATAACCCGACCGGGTTACGGCTCGAGCAAGCGGAGTGGGATGCCTTCCTTGACGCGCTGCCGCCGGGGTGCATCGCGATCGCCGACGAGGCCTATCGCGATTACGTCGACCCCGAGCAGCGGGTCGACCGTCTGGCCGACATCCGCGCCGGACGGCCGGTGATCGTCCTGCGGACGTTCTCCAAGGTCTTCGGCCTGGCTGGGCTGCGGCTCGGGTACATGATCGTCGACGGCTCCCTGGCGCCGCTGATCGACTCCGTGCTCGAGCCGTTCAACGTCAATCGTGCGGCGCTGTCGGCCGGACTGGCCAGCCTGCGCCGGACCGAGCTGCTGCCCGCGCGTCGCGAGCGCGTCAGACGAGCCCGCGCTCGGCTGGCCGCGGCGCTGCACCACAGCCAAGTCCGCGCGCTGCCCTCGGACGCCAACTTCGTCCTGCTCGAGCTCGGCGACGACGACCTCCGCGTCGGCGACGCGCTGGCCCGCGAGGGCATGCTCGTGCGTCCCGGCTCGGAGTTCGGGCTGGCCGGCTTTGCCCGTGTAACCACCGGCGAGGAGGCGCTCATGGAGACCGTCGGCACGCGTATCGCCGCGATCGTCGGGCGCGGGCGGTCGACGTGAGCAGGGTCGTCCTGCTCGACCCCGCCGGCGAGCTTTCGACCGTCGAGCTCGCGCTGACCGAGCATTCCGAGCTACGCGTGGAGCGCGCCGACGTCCTGCCGTCGGGCTCCGACGTGGTCGCCGTCCTGGTGCCACCGGAGATCCCGGTAGGTCGGGCGGAGCTCGAGCGGTTGCCCAACCTGCGGATCGCGGCGACGACCTCCACCGGCTTTGACCACCTCGATCTGGACGCGATCGCTGCCGCCGGCGCGTGGGCCACCCACTGTCCCGGCTACTGCGACGAGGAGGTGGCCGACCACGCGATCGCCTTCGCCGTTGCGCTGTTGCGGGGGTTGGTCGAGCTGAACCGCACCGCGCGCAAGGGCGTTTGGGACCAGACCCCAGCGCCACCGCGGCGCATCGCGGGAAGCGTGTTGGGGATCGTCGGGCTCGGGCGAATCGGGCGCGAGGTGGCGCGCCGCGGCGCCGCCCTGGGCATGGAGGTTGCGGCCACCGACCCGCTCGTGCGCGACGGCGGCGAGACCGAGTTGGTGACGCTCGACGAGCTGCTCGAGCGCGCCGATGTGATCACCCTCCATGCCCTGCTCACGCCCACCACCAGGGCGATGATCGGGGCGCGGGAATTCGAGCGCATGCGTCCTGGCGCCTACCTGATCAACTGCGCCAGAGCTGCCCTCGTCGACCACCAGGCGCTTGGCGAAGCCATGCGAAGCGGCCATCTCAGCGGCTGCGCGCTCGACGTGCTCCCGCTCGAGCCGCCGTCCGCGGACGAGCCGGCGTTCGGCTGGCCGCGGACGGTCATCACGCCCCATTCCGCCTGGTACTCGCCGGCCTCAGCCACGGCCCCCTACCGGATGGCAGCCGAGGCCGTGGCCGCGGTGCTGGAGGGACGCGACCCGCACGGTCTGCTGCGCGCCCAGCCGCCTGACTCAGCTACGGAGCGCGGTGCAGGAGCGTCTCCAGCCGCGGCCGGTTTGCTCCGGGCCCGTTGATCTCGAGCCAGCTCACGGTGTTGCCGTGGGCCAGCACGGCCAGGTAGGTCGGGTTGGCCAGATGGCACTGGCACTCCTGGCCGATGGCCAGGAAGCCGCGGCGGCCGCCCTGCTCGAACTCGCGCAGCTTGGGGAGCGAGCCCAGGTAGGCGGACAGGTGCGAGCGCATGAAGGTGACGT
This sequence comes from uncultured Solirubrobacterales bacterium, assembly GCA_963737535.1. GTDB lineage: Bacteria > Actinomycetota > Thermoleophilia > Solirubrobacterales > Solirubrobacteraceae > Palsa-465. The sequence goes on along the minus strand of CAVTTU010000022.1, from coordinate 21,022 downwards.
ACGCCGCCGCCCCCGAGGCATGGCCGAAGCGCAGCGTGCGCGAGTCGACCACCTGCAGCCGGCGCGACTCGCCCTGGAAGTAGCGATCGGAGCCGGACTCGTAGTCCCATGCGCGCAGACTTGCCACCAGGTCCGGTGCCTGCGCCTCGCGGGTCAGCGACGTGGCCGTGAGCGGCTTGAGCGTGCTGGGGAGGTAGGGAACGGCCCGGGCCGGCAATGTCGATGGTGCAGGCTCGGCGGCCGGCGCCACCGTCGAATGCGTGGAACTCGAGCCACATCCGTACAGCAGCGCTACCGCGACGGTGGCCAGCCCAGCGAGCCGTCGGCTCATCCCGCCGTCACGGGCGGCGCCTCAAGTCGCCGCTCGGCGGCGCGCCGCGCCACCTCGGCGACCATCACGATGAGCAGCGAGACGACGATCACGATCGCAGCCGATCGCGATCACCTCGGGCTCCAGCGCCGGCGTGCGGCTGCCCGAGTAGAGGAACGACCGGGTAGGTGGGCGTACGCCGGCCGGCGCCAGGAACGACGCGATCGCGAACTCGTCGAACTGATCGTGAACGCGATCAGGAACGCTCGACACCAGCGCCGGCGCCAGCAGCGGCAGCGTGACCAGCAGAACGCCTTGACTCGGATCGCGCCCAGGTCGCGCGCGGCCTCGACGATCGACTCGTCCAGCGTGCGCAGCCGCGGCAGGATCACCAGCACGCTGTAGGGCAGTGAGATCACGATGTGGCCGGCCAGCACCGCGCTCAGCGAGGCCGATAGCCGAGCTCGTGCAGCAGCGATCGACCATGCCCGACCGCGAGCACGATGTAGGGCACCACCAGCGGCAGCAGGATCAGCGCCCGATCCACGCGGCCGCAGGAACAGCCGCCGCCGGGCCAGCGCCATGGCCGCCATCGTGCCGAGGACCGTCGCCGCGATGCCGTCGATCATGCGCGATCACGGCGCTGCGCACGAGCGCCGACGTCAGGTCGGTGTCTCGAGAACGCGGCGTGGAACCACTTGGTGGTGAAGCCCGCCCAGCGGCAGCGTCTGGATCGTGCCGTCCGTCGAAGGCGAACACCACCAGCACGACCAGCGGGGCGTACAGGAACAGCACGAGCAGCCTGAAGTAGCTGCTCAGCAGCGACCGCCCGAGCCGGCCGATCGCAACGCGTACACCTCCCGTGCAGGCGGCTCATGTGTCTCCGGTTCGCTCAGGTCGGTCGCCAGGTAGCGCCCGAACATGGCAGCAGCAGGACCAGCACGACGACACCAGCCACAGGCCAGAACGGCGCCGTAGTTCCAGTTGGGCGTGTCGGAGAAGAACGACTGGATCGAGTTGCCGAACATGACTGCTGGCCCGCCGACGAGCAGCGGCGTGATGAACTCGCCGGTGGTGGGGATCAGCACGAACACGAACCCCGCGATCACGCCCGGGAGGCTGAGCGGAAGGTGACCCGCAGGAACGCGGTGAAGGCCCGGCGCCCAGGTCGTAGGCGGCCTCGAGCAGCGCTGCGGTCCATGTTGTCGAGCACCACGAAGATGGGCAGCGGCCACGAACGGCACCCAGGAGTAGAACAGCACCAGGCCACCGAGAACTTGGAATAGATCAGCCAGCTGATGCCGTCGCCGTGTGGCCGCAGGCCGAGCTGCCACAGGGCGCAGTTGATCACGCCGTTGTTGTTGAGGATCACCTGCCAGGCGATCACGCGCAGCAGGTAGCTGGTGAAGAACGGCGCCAGTACGCCATCAGCACCGTGTAGCGGCGGCTTGCCGGCCACGAAGGCCAGGAAGTAGGCCAGCGGGTAGGCGGCCGAGCACGCCACCACCGACACCAACAGCGTGATCGCCATCGAGGTGTTGAAGCGATCCGCGGAACGGGTTGGACCCGGGCCGGTCAGGAAGTCCTTCCAGTTCGCTGTCGAGAACGCCGTCGGCCGCCCACAGGTTGGTCTTGCAGGTCGACGCTGTACAGACCGATCAGCACGATCGGCACGACCAGGACGCATCACCACGTACAGCGCGGTGACGCCGCACCAGCATGCGCGCGAACGCGCGCGAGCTGAACCATTGCCGAGCGGCGGCGCGCGACCCGACCGCTCATGAGTGGTTCGCGCGGCGCTCAGGCGGCCTGCACCTTCTGCCACGCCAGCTCGCACTTGGGGCGCTCGTTGGCTCCCAGCTCTGCAGGTGGACCTTGCGGTGCCTCGATGGCCGTTCGGGTTGCCGATGTTGAGCTGCTTCGCCAGCTTCTGGTCCTGGATCTCGCTGGCTTGATCGTCGCGTCCGACGCTGCCGTAGTAGAAGATGTTGGTCATCTGCACGCACGCGCTGGTGGTTGATGAACGACTCCACGTACTTGTGGGCGTGGAAGTAGTTCTTGCGTCTGCTGCCGAGCATGAACCCGCAGAACCAGCCCAGCCTGCCCTGGCTCGGGTTCATGTAGTTCGACCTGGAGCCCGGCGCTTGTGACTCGACACGTAGCCGTCCTGCCAGAGTAGGTGATCCAGATGTCGCCGGACTTGAACGCCGGCTGCATCTGCCGCGTACTCGCTCGACCAGTAGAACTTGTTCAGCGGCTTCTGGTCGATCAGCGTGTTCTTGGCCGCCCGAATCTGGTTGTCGGACATCGTGTCCATGTTGTGGTAGCCGAGCTTCAGGGCCGCCACCTCCATGTTCGATCCCGAGCCGTTCCAAAGCGAGATCTTGTCCTTGTACTTCGGGTTCCAGGCCAGCTCCCAGCCGGTGGCGTCGGCTGGGGCGATCTTGTCGGAGCGATACAGCAGGCTGGCGTAGCCCCAATCCCACGGGATCAGGTACTGCTGGCCGTTGATCTTGCCCTTGTCAACCAGGCACGGGTTGAGGTTCTTGAAGCTGGGGAGCAGGCTCGTGTCCCACGGCTGGATCAGGCCCTGCTGGTAGAAGCTGGGCAGCATCTCGTTGCACGGGTGCATGATGTCGAATGGGCCGCTGGTTCCGGCCTTGCTCAGCGACTGGTCGTCGTTGACGATGTACGTGTAGACGATCGAGTGCTTGCCGAACGCCTTCGTGTAATCCGTACCCGCCCACAGGCCCGAGGTCTGAGCCGGGGTACCGCCGGCCTCGTAGCCGCCCCACTCGAGGATCGAGAGCTTGCCGGGCTCCTTGCTGATCGGCGGCCGTGAGCTCACGGGTGTCGTCTTCTGCGCCGAGCTGCTGCTGCCGCTCGACCCGCACCCGCCGAGCAGCGCCGCGCCGCCAAGGGCGACCCCGGTGGCCAGGAAGTCACGCCGGTTGATGTCCTTCATGTGCCTCTCCTCTGAACGATTTCCTAGGTATTGACGAGGTCCTTCAGCCCCGCCGCCGCTGCTCCGTTCTCCTCCGCAGCCGCTCCCGTGTCGGCGAGGACGCGCAGCGCGTCCGCCGGCAGGTGCAACCGCACCGCGTCTCCCGCCACGCGGGCCTGTTCTCCCTCCGAGTTCTGCACCAGGGCCTGGATCTGATCGCCGGCCGGAAGGCGGATGAACACCTGATCGCTGTTGCCTCGGTACACCACTCGTTCGACGATGCCCGGGATACAGTTCTCGCCCGCCGGGCCGTGCGGCTCAACTCGCACCCGTTCTGGCCGGATCATCAGCTTCGTGTCCCCACGCGCGGATGTGCTCCCCTGCATCGCGTGCAGTTCGAACTCACCCACCTGCACCACGCAGCGGTTCCCGCTCGCCTCGCGGGCGACGCCGCTGATCAGGTTGGAGATGCCGAGGAACGACGCCACGAACGTGGTGTTCGGTTCCTCGTACACGTCCTTGGGTCGGCCCATCTGCTCGATGCGCCCGTCGTGCATCACGGCCAGGCGATCACTCATCGTCAGGGCTTCCTCCTGGTCGTGGGTGACGTAGATGAAGGTGAGTCCAACCTCCTCCTGAAGCGCCTTGAGCTCGACCTGGAGATTGCGGCGGATCTGCGCGTCGAGGGCCCCGAGCGGCTCGTCGAGGAGCACGACGGCCGGACGCATGACCAGCGCGCGGGCGAGGGCAACGCGCTGCTGCTGGCCGCCCGAGAGTTGCTTGGGCTTGCGCTTCTCGTAGCCCGTCAGCTCCACCTGGCCCAGGGCATCGGTCACCCGCCGGCGCACCTCGTCGGACTTGACCCCGCTGCGCCGCAGGCCGAACGCGACGTTGTCGAACACCTTGAGATGGGGAAACAGCGCGTAGCTCTGGAACACGGTGTTGACGTTGCGCTTGTACGGCGGTCGGTCGGCGACGTCCTCGCCGTCGAGCAGGATCTGGCCGCCCGACGGCTCCTCGAAGCCGGCCACCATCCTCAGCGTGGTCGTCTTGCCGCAGCCCGAGGGCCCCAGGAGCGAGAAGAACTCGCCGCCCTCGATGTGAAGGTCGATCGCGTCGACCGCCACCACGCTGCCGAAGTGCTTGGTCAGCCCGACGAGTGTCACCTCACCAGCCACTCGTATCCTGCCTTTCCTCGGTGTGCCGATCGCGTCCCGGTGCACGGCGGCGCTGGGCCGCCTCGGCGATGAAGCCGGCCGCCTCCTCCTGCGCACGGTCCAGGAAGGCACGACCCTTGGCGGCGGTGGCCGCGGTCGCGTCGCCCATCACCCCGGAATCCGTCAGCCCGCTCCAGTACGGCATGTAGGACAGCGGTCCGGTACCCGGCCAGTCGCTGTAGACGTTCTCGTTCCATTCGGGGATCTCGCGCACCGCCTTGTCCATCTGCACGAGCGCGGGTCGATGGCCAGGTACAGCGAGGTCTCGAGCTCGCACGCATGCGACATCCCACCCGGGCCGCTGTCGCGTTCACGTGACAGGAGCTCGCCTGACTCGGGGGTGATCAGATACAGCGTCGAGGCCAGGCAGACCGCTCCGCGGTGCTCGAACATTGGTCAGCCGCGCCGCCATGTCGACGAGGGGCGCGTTGGAGCCGTGACCGTTGAGCAGCAGGATGCGATCGAAGCCGTGACGGCACAGACTGCTGGTGCAGTCGAGCAGCGACTCGACGAACACGTTCCAGCGCAGGCTGACCGTGCCCGGGAAGTCCATATGGTGCGGGGTGTAGCCGTGTACGGCGGTGGGGAACAGCATGGCGCGACCGCCGGCGCCGCGATTGAACCGCTCCACCGCCCCGGAGGCGATGGCTTCGATGAGACGGACGTCGGTATCGATCGGGAGGTGATACCCGTGATCCTCGAGCGTGGCGGTGGGGATCACGACGACGACATCGTCGCGGCGCGCCAGCTCGCGCAGCTCGAGCCAGGTGTGCTCGCCGTAGCTCTGGCGCGGCAGTCGGGCCATCGTCGGAGCCGGCTCACTCATCCGTGTCCCCCGAAGGCCGCCCGCAATGGTGCGTTGCTGCGCAGGAGCTCGAACGCGTACTCGCCGCGGTCGTCGGTTAGGCCGTTGGGGATGACCAGATGCGCCTGGCTGCCCACGGCATCGGCACCGAGCGCCGCGGCGGAGAACTGGGTTGCCGTGGAGAAGAAGAGCACGGTCCCGCGTGGGTCCGTGGCCAGCAGGGCCGCGCCCTCCGCACCCGCCATGCTGGTGCAAACCAGCGTGAGATCTGCGCCCGACAAGCCACGGCGAGTCAGCTCGCCCGCGACCGCCACCGCGTCCGTGACATCGCCGGCAACCGCGTTGACCCCCGGCTCGACCGCTCCGGCCTGGGCGAGCGCCTCGGCGGAGACATCGACCGCGCTGACCGTTCCGCTGGGACCGACCGCGGCTCGCGCGGCGGCGAGGGCCAGCAATCCGGCCTGGCCGGAGCCGAGCACGAGCACATGCGCTCCGGGCGTGGCCAGCGCGCGGACATGCGAGGCCACCGGATAGACGTCGAAGGCATTCAGGGCGACGGTCTCGGTCAGGTCGGACGGCATCCGTGCGCACGGCATCGCCCCGGTGACGATCGCGCGACCGCGGACCGGCACCTGGTGGTCGGCGGGGTCGACCGGGCCGACCGCGTCGAGAGCCAGCGGTATCGTGACCAGCGAGGCCAGGGGCACGACGGACTCGCCGGGCGCCAGGTCATCGCGGCGCTCGCCGACGCGCGCCACACATCCCAACAGCACCCCGCCGGAGCCGGTCCACGGGTTCTGGAGCTTTCCGCGCTCGTAGACGATCTGGGCGATCGTGCCCGCCATCCGCTGGGGGTCGGCCTGGCAGCGCTCGCGGATGACGCGGAAGCTGGTCGAGTCGACGGCGAGCATCCGCACGTCGAGCTCGGCCTCATAGTCGTTGGCCGGCGTTGCGGCATCGAGGCGCCCGGCGATGTGGGCGAGCGTGCCGCGGGGCTCGAGCGAGCGGTGGACGCCGAGGCGGGCGGCCTCCATGCGGTCGAGCTCGCAGCTCGTCGAGCTCATGCGGTGCCGTCCAACGGGCAGCGGGCGGCCGCCTCGAGCAGCGTGCCGACGTCGCAACCGAGCTCGCGCGCAGCGCCCGTCAGAACCATGTTCACGTAGGTCTCGGGCGTGTGGTCGGGGTTCCCGAGCGTCATGTGGACGGCGTAACCGTCGGTAGTGCGCACAAGCGCTGGGCCACCCCGCGGGGGTCATCCACCCGCCATTCGCCCGTCCCGATGCCGTGGTGAATGATGTCTTCGAACGTGTACCGCCAGCGGTCGTGAAAGCGGCGCTGGGCGATGAGGCTGTCCGAGTGGTGGCGGGCATAGACCCACATGTCGACCCACAGGACCCAGTCGCTCGTGCTCGAGCGGGCGACGAGCCAGCCAAGACGGTCGCTCGCCCGCTCCAGCCGCGGCAGCTCCGCGTCGACCTGGGCATAGAAGGCATCGTCGACCTCCGAGATCGCCTCCGCGAACAGCTGGTCCTTGCTCCCGAAGTAATAGACGACGTTGGCCGGACTCATTCCGGCACGCTTGGCCACGTCGGAGATGCGGACGCTCCACAGGCCCTTCTCGCGGATCAGCTCGGCGGCGGTGGCGAGGATCTGGGGCCGGCGAATGGCGTCCAGTCGTCGCCTCGGCCGCGGCTGAAGCTGACTCGTCACCAAGCCGCTCCCGTGTTCAAACGGTGAGTCCAAACCACGATTTGAAGTCGGGCTTATACTCCCGCCCGCGATGGAAGTCAACTCCGCGAGTTGTGGCCTCGGCCGCTCCCATCACGTCCGTTTTTCGCCCTGACGCCAACGCCGGCCGGGTGGCTCTGGTCACCGGCGGCGGGACCGGGATCGGACGGGCCGCGGCCTTGGAGCTGGCTGCCAGCGGAGCCGGCGTGATCGTCTGTGGACGACGCGAGGAGTTGTTGCGCGAGACGGCCGAGATGATCACCTCCGCCGGCGGAGACTGCCTCCCAGTGCCGGCCGACATCCGCGAGCCCGATCAGGTCGAGCTCGTCGTCGAAGCAGGGATCGAGCGCTTCGGCTACATCGACGTCCTGGTCAACAACGCGGGCGGACAGTTCAGCGCACCGGCCGCGGAGATCAGCGACAAGGGCTGGCGCGCGGTCCAGCGCCTCAGCGTCGATGCCCAGTGGACGATCACCCGCACCGTGGCCACGCGTTCGATGATCCCCCGCGGCGGGGGCCTGATCGTGTTCGTCGGCTTCAGCCCCCTGCGTGGCAGTCCCGGCTTCGCCCACGCGTGGGCGGCGCGGGCCGCGGTGGCCAGCCTCGCGTCGAGCCTGGCGCTCGAGTGGAGCGTCCACGGGATCCGCAGCGTGTGCGTGGCCATGGGTTCGGTTCGCACCGAGGGCCTGGCCAAGTACGGCGAGGAGGAGGTCCAGAGCTGGGAGCGCGCCGTCCCGCTCGGCCGCCTGGCCCAGCCCGCCGAGGTGTCCGGACTGATCGCGTTTCTGGCCAGCGAGGCGGGCGCCTACATAACCGGCACCACGATCGTCGTCGACGGCGGCGTCGACGCCTGGGGCCTGGCCGAGCTTCCGCCGCGATGAGCTCCGACCGCTCGCTGCGCCCGCTGTTCGCGCCCAGTTCGGTGGCCGTTCTCGGCGCGAGCGAGGACCCGCGCAAGTGGGGCCACTGGCTGGCTCGCGGCGCCGCTGACGGGTGAGCGACCGCCGGCCCGTCTACCTGATCAACCGCCGTGCCGGCGAGCTGCTGGGTCGGCCCGCGTACCGCTCGCTGGCCGAGCTTCCCGGCCCGGCCGAGCTGGTGGTGATCGCCGTGCCGATCGACGCGCTCTCCGACGCTGTGGACGGTGCCCTCGCCGCCGGAGCCCGGGCGATCGTCGCCATCAGCGCGGGCAGCAGCGATGGTCCCGAGGCTCGCGCGCTCGAGGCCGCGCTCACCGCCCGCGTGCGGGGAGCGGGGGCGGTCATGCTCGGACCGAACTGCCTGGGCGTGCTCGACTCGGCCGAGCAGCTCGAGCTCTCGTCCAACCCCCTGCCCGCCGGAGCGGTCGGGCTGATCTCGCAGAGCGGCAATCTGGCGCTCGAGCTGGGGCAGATGGCGGCGGCCGAGGGTCTTGGCTTCTCGCGGTTCGCATCGCTGGGCAACCAGGCCGACCTGACTGCCGCCGATCTCGTGGCCGAGTTCGCCGGCCACGAAGAGACCCGGTTGATCATGCTCTACATCGAGGACTTCCGCGATGGGCGGGCCTGATGCGTGCCGCCCTGCAGGCGCGCTCGAACGGCAAGGCGGTCCTCGCCCTGGCCGTGAGCAATCGACCGGCCCCGGCCCGCGCCGCCCGCTCGCACACCGGTGCCCTGGCCTGCGATGGCGCCGCGATCGATGCCGCCTGCCGGGCGGCGGGTATCGAGCGGGTCGGTACTCCGCGCGAGATGATCGACGCCGCTCAGGCGCTTGCTGCGCTGCCCGCCTGCCCGCGGGCGCAGCGTCGCCGTTCTCGCCGACGGCGGCGGCCACAGCAGCGTCGGCGCTGCCGTCGCCGCGCAAGCCGGCCTCGAGATTCCCGAGCTCCCGGCGGCGCTGGCCGAGTCACTCGGCCTCAGCTCCCTCCGGGGGCCGCCGTTCTCAACCCCATCGACCTCGCCGGCGGAGCCGAGAAGGACACCCACATGTTCGCCCGCGTGGCCGCAGAGGTGATGGCCGCGCCCGAGCTCGACGCGCTGCTGCTCACCGGCTACTTCGGCGGCTATGCCGAGTACGGCACCGAGCTGGAGCTCGAGGAGATGCGCGCCGCCGAGGCGATCGGCGAGGTATCCCGCGCGACAGGCAAGCCGATCGTCGCCCACACCATGTATCCGCGCGGCGCGGCCGCCACCGCTCTGCGCGCGGCCGGTGTCGCCGTGTACGAGGCCGTCGAGCAGGCGTGCTTCGCGCTGCGGCGGCTGGTCGAGCACGGCACATCGCGCACCGGCGCGGTGCCGCCGATGCCCGAGCCCGCAGCCTCCCGTCGGTGGCGACGGCTACGAGCCGGCGCGAGAGCTGCTCGCCGGTGCCGGCATCCCCTTCGTGGCCCAGCGCAGCGTGCGCGATCTCGACGCAGCGCTGGCCGCCGCGACCGAGATCGGCTATCCCGTCGTGCTCAAGGCGCTCGGCCAACTGCACAAGGCGGATGCCGGTGGCGTCGTCGTCGGCATCGCGGACGCGGATTCGACTCGCTCGTGCGTACGACGGCCTGTACGCGAGGCTGGCGCCGACCGGGTACTCGATCGAGCGTATGGCGCCCGTCGCCGAGGGAGTGGAACTGCTGATCGGGGCGCGTTGGGATGCCCGTTTCGGTCCGGTTGCCCTCGTCGGTGCCGGAGGTGTGTACACCGAGGTCCTGCGCGACACCGCGGTGGCGCTGGCCCCGGTGACCGAGGCGCAGGCCGAGTCGATGCTGCGATCGCTGCGGGTTTCTCCGTTGCTGCTGGGCGAGCGGGGACGCCCGTCGCTGAACCTGGCCGCCGCCGCCCACGCCCTGGCCGCACTGTCAGGTGTGGCTGCCGCCCACCCCGAGCTCGCCGAGCTCGAGATCAATCCTCTGCTTGTCACGCCCGCCGAGGCCATCGCACTCGACGCGCGCTTTGTACGTGCCACCCCCACACAGCGAGTCCACAAAGTGCAGTTCACCTACACCCCCGAGCAGCTTGCCTCCGCGATCGCGCCAAGCGATCTGACCGACCAGCTCATCCCGTTCGAGGAACCGTGCGAAGCGCGGTCGCGGGCTTCCGCCCGAGTCGCTGGCCAGGATCCGCGCAGCTGACCCTCGAGGCCGAGCTGAACGCCATCAACATGCCCACCGAGTGGGGCGGCCAGGGGCTGTCGCTGCTCGAGCAGGTCATCGTCCAGGAGCGGCTCGGCCAGCTCACCAACGCGCTGTGGGACGCCGTGTGGCGGCCGGCCAACGCGCTGAGCGCACTGCAATGCTCGAGCAGCGCGAGCGCTATCTGATCCCGGCCATCGCCGGCGAGCGCCGCGACTGCTTCGCGGTCACCGAGGAGAACGCCGGCTCGGACCCGTCGCTGATCGAGACCGTGGCCGATTCGCGACGGCGTCGGGCTTTCGGCTCAGCGGCGAGAAGTGGTTCGTCACCGTGGGCGACGTCGCCGACTTCCTCATCGTGCAGGCGCTGGTCGGCGAGGACCGCGCGCCGACGCTGTTCCTCGTCGACAAGGACATCCCCGGCGTGAGCGGTCAAGCGCACGCCGGCCTACATGCACACGTTCGTCTTCGAGCACCCCGAGTTCGTGTTCGACGACGTGCAGCGTCGGGCCCGAGCGGGTGCTGGGCGAGATCGGCGGCGGCTACGACCTGACGCGAGACTGGTTCGTGGAGGAGCGGCTGATGATCGCCGCCCGCGCGACCGGCGCCGCCGAGCGCGCGCTGAGCTCGCCGTCGACTGGGCCAACGAGCGCGTGCAGTCGGGCGGCCCGATCGCCTCGCACCAGCTGATCGCGGGATGATCGCCGACAGCGTCGTGCGACATCGCGCTGTGCCGCGGCCTCACCCACCAGGTGGCCTGGGAGGCCAACCGCCGGCCTGGCCGCGCAAGCAGCTCCACGCCAAGGCCGCGATGGTCAAGCTGACCGCCTCGCGAGGCGGCGGGTCGGGTCATCGACCGCGCTGTGCAGATCTTCGGCGGTCGTGGCTACATGCGCGAGAACCCGGTCGAGCGTCTGTACCGCGACATCCGCGTCGACCGCATCTGGGAGGGGACCTCGGAGATCCAGCGCCTGATCATCGCCAACGAAGCGGGCAAGCGTGGTCTCGAGGCCTGCTCGACTTCGGTGCCAATCTTCCCCAGGGGGTCGCGGGCCATGCCTGAGCTCGTCTCGGTGCAGGTCCACGGGCAGGCCTGCGTGATCTCCCTGCAGCGCGAGAAGAAGCTCAACGCCATCTCGGCGGAGATGGAGCGCCTGCTGTGCGAGGCGGTTGAGCGCGACGAGGTGCTCTCGTCGCGTGCGGTGATCTTCACCGGAGGCCCCCGCGTGTTCTCCGCCGGCGCGGATCTGCACGAGATGCGCGGGCTGGATCCGGCGTCGATCATGGCCTCCTACCGGGGCACCGGAGATTGGGTGGAGCGCATCGCCGCATTGCCCGTGCCGACGTTGAGCGCGATCTCCGGCTACTGCATGGGTGGCGGGTTCGAGCTCGTTCTCGCCACCGACTTCCGGATCGCCGACCCGACTGCGGTGTTCGGCCTGCCTGAGGTGGCGCTGGGCATCCTCCCGAGTTGGGGTGGCACCCAGCGCCTGGTGCAGCTGCTCGGTGTGCCGGCGGCCAAGGAGCTGATCCTGCTGCGCGATCGCATCGACGCTTCCGACGCCTTGCGTCTGGGGTTGCTCACCGAGCTGGTCGGCGAGGGCAACGCACTCGAGCGGGCGCTCGAGCTGGCCGAGCGTCTGGCCAGCCTGCCACCGCTAGCGGTCAACGTGACCCGCGAGGTCATCGACGCCATGTCAGAGTCGTCGCGCTCGGCCGGGCTGGCGCTCGAGCGGATCGCCTACGGGATGCTGGCTCAGACCGGCGAGGCCGACGATGCCCTATCCGGTAAGGGGGTCAGGTGAGCGCGGGGCAAATCGGCCTGAGCGACGAGCAGCGCGAGATCCAGGCGCGTCTGCCGCGACTTCGCCGCCCGCGAGATCCGCCCCGCCTCGCTGGCCGTCGACGAGGCCGACGTCGAGGTGCCGCGCGAGCGTGTGGCGCCAGGCGCGCCGGCCTGGGGCTGACCTCGTTCATGCTGCCCGAGGAGTTCGGCGGCGCGCGGCATGACCGACTGTCTCACCGGCTGCGTCGTCCAGGAGGAGCTCTCGCTCGGCTGCGCGGGGATCGGCAACCTGATCACGTCGGGCGGATTCTTCGCCGAGCCGGTTCTGGCCCTGGGCCGCGAGGAGCAGAAGCGGCGCTGGCTCGCGCCGCTGGCCGACGATGATCCGCCGCTCACCGCGCTGGCCATCACCGAGCCAGCCAGTGGTTCCGACGCTGCCTCGATCCGCACCCGAGCGCGCGCGCGTCGAGGGCGGATACGTGCTCTGCGGTCAGAAGGCCTGGATCTCCAACGGCGGCGTGGCTCGCTTCTACGTGATCTTCGCCACCGTCGCGCCCGGCACCGGATACCGCGGGATCACCGCGTTCGTGGTTGAGGATGGTGACGAGGGCTTCCGCTGCGGCCCGCCGATGCGCAAGATGGGCCAGCGCGCGATCCCCAACACCGAGCTGTTCCTCGACGACGTGTTCGTGCGTTCCGACCGCCGGCTGGGCGAGGAGGGCCAGGGCTTCGCCGGCTTGATGCACACCTTCGACCGCTCGCGGGTGACGCTGGCGGCGTCGGCGACCGGACTCGCCCGCGCGGCGCTCGAGTACGCCACCGAGTACGCCAAGGAGCGCATCCAGTTCGGCAAGCCGATCGGCCAGCACCAGGCCGTCGCGTTCCGGCTGGCCGATATGGCGCTCCGCGTCGACGCCGCGCGGTTGCTGACCTGGCGCGCGGCGTCGCTGCTCGACGGCGGACAGCGCGCCACCACCGAGGCGGCGATGGCCAAGCTCCACGCGTCCGAGACCGCGATGTGGTGCACCTGGGCGGCCGTCCAGACCCTGGGCGGCTGGGGCTACTCGCGCGAGTACCCCGTGGAGAAGTGGATGCGCGACGCCAAGCTCGAGGAGATCGAGGAGGGCACCTCGGACATCCAGCGGCTCGTCATCTCCCGCGGGCTGCTTCGGTAGCCGCTAGCTGGCGACTCCCAGGGCCTCTGCCAGCGCGGTCCACTCGGCCCGCGGCACGCCGCGGACGCCGACGGGCTGCAGGCACACGTGATCGGCGCCGGCGGCCAGATGTTCGCGGGCCACGGCGGCGATTCGCTCGGCGCTGCCCTGCGGAACGACGGCATCGAGCAGCCGCTCGGACCCGCCGTCGGCGATGTCCTGCTCGCTGAAGCCATGGTTCAGGAGGTTGCGGGTGTAGTTGGTCAGGCCGAGGTACAGCGTGGCGTACGTCCTCGCCTTCTCGCGGCCGGATTCGGCGTCGTCACCGACGGCGCAGGCGAGCTCGGGCGCGAGGATCGGCCCGGCACCGAGCTGCGCGCGCGCGGCGCGCGTGTGCCCGACGGGGACGAAATAGCTGTGCACTCCTCCGGCCCGCTCGGCCGCGAGCGCGACCATCTTCGGACCCAACCCGGCCAGGACCCGGCGGTCTCGCGGGACCGGTCCGGCGCCAGCATCGAGAGCGTCGAGAAAGGCGCCCATCGCCGCCAGCGGCCTCGCGTACTGGCTTGTCGCCTCGGGGTGTCCGACGCCGATGCCCAGCAGCACGCGACCCGGAAACTCGGCCTCGAGCTCGGCGAAGTCAGTCGCCACCTGCGCGGGCTCGCTCTGCCAGACGTTGAGGATGCCGGTGGCGATGACGATCCGCTCACTGGCCTGCAGCAGCGGCCGCAGCGCCGGCAATTGCGGCGAGCCACCGAGCCAGAAGGTGCCGAAGCCCAGATCCTCGACCAGCCGGGCCGCCTCCCCGGCGTTGTCATCGCCGATCGCCCTGTACGAAGTCCAGACGCCGAACGATCCGAGATCCATGTCCTACAGCCTAGTTGTACCGAGCCTGGTCAGCTAAGCGAAACATAGGTGCGTTTAGCTGACCAGCTCAGAGACTCGCTCGGCGGCCGTCCGGCTGAGTGCGGCGCGATCGATCTTGGCGACCGAGTTGGTCGGGAGTTCCGGCTCGACGAAGATCCATTCCGGCGTCTTGTAGTCGGCGATCCGCGCGCGGACAAAGGTCTTGAGCTGGGATGAGGTCAGAACCGCGCAATCGTTGGGTGCCACCCACGCCGCGATCCGCTGGCCCAGGGTGGGGTCCGGCACCCCGACGACAACGGCCTGGCCGACGTCCGGATGGGCGTGGAGCACCGCCTCGACTTCGCCCGGCGCCACGTTTGAGCCGCCCCGGATGATCAGCTCCTTGGAGCGGCCGACGAACCAGAACCAGCCGTCGGTGTCGCGCCGCGCCAGGTCGCCCGTGTGCAGCCAACCATCTCGCAGGGTCTCGGCCGTGTGCTCGGGGTCATCCCAGTACCCAACCATGGTTCCGCGACTGCGAACCAGGATCTCCCCGGGCTCTCCGAGCGGGGGCTCCTCACCGTCGCGGTCGCCGGGACGAAGCTCGTTGCCTGGGGTCGGCCGTCCGATCGATCCCTGCCGCTTGGGACCGAGCGGCGGGTTCATCGCGTAGTTGAAGCTTTCGGTCATGCCGCAGACCTCGGTGACCGCGAATCCCGTGAGATCCTGGAACCGGCGATGGACGTCGGCGCTCAACGCGTCGTCGCCGGCGATCGCACAGCGCAGCGACGCCAACCCCGAGCCGCTCGCCTCGGCGGCGTCGAGGAGTGCCGACAGCTGTGCCGGCAGGAGCTGGATCCGCGTGATACTGGCGGCGTCGATGTCGCGGACTGCCGCTTCGGGCTCGAAGTGTGAGTGGAGGATGCACGTGCCACCCGTCTTCAGCGTCGGCAGCAGCTGCCCGAACAGGCCGGCGATATGACACGTGGCCAGCGTGATCAGGTTGACGTCGTCGGCCTCGAGCTCCTGCACCGTGGCCTGGACGGTCACGGTGTGGGACATCGTGGCGTGGCTGTGTGTGACGCCCTTCGGGGCCGCGGTGCTGCCTGACGTGAACAGGATCAGGGCGGGCGAGGCCATTTCCACATCCGGCACTGGGCCCGCATCGGTGCCCAGCGCGGATTGCTACGGGCCCCCCGGCATCATCGATGCGCCACTGCTGTTCGGGGCTCTCGCCCGCCTCGACGGCCACGGCCGGGTGCACGATCATCAGGCCGGCTCGCGAACGCGACACCGCGTAGGAAACCTCAGGCGCGCGATAGCGCGTGTTCACGGGCACGGCGACCAGTCCCCCTGCGAAACAGGCCAGGTAGGCCATCACTATCTCGGGGCAGTTGGGCATGAACAGCGCGACCCGCTCGCCCCGGTGGCACCCGGAATCCAACAGGCCCGTGGTCAGCGAGCCGACGGCCGCTGGCAGCTCGGCATAGGTGATCGTCCGATCCTCATGGCGCAGCGCGATCTGATCTGAGCGCCCTCCAAGCACGCCGATATCTTCTCAGCCGACGCAGGACCCACGAACACGAGCACCAGCGACCCGTCGCGCAGTCAGCTGCATAGACGTACGAGCTCGTGGACGGTGCGGGTGATCCGTTGGACGTAGCCCAGCTCGATGACCCTGGAGAACAGCCATTGGAAGGGGACGCGGTTGATCGCCTCGAGGCGCACCGCGACGCGGAACCCCTCCCACCATGCGTCCCGGTCGAGCGACAGTCCGGATGCGCGCGCCAGTGCGTTCCGGTGGCGTTCGACGAGTTCTCGCACCGAGTCGCCGTCCAACGTCCCGTCGCTTCGCGGCGTCAGGACAAAGGTCAGAAACTCCGCCAGGTCCCGCTGGGGCACATCGAGCATGGCCAGCTCCCAGTCGTAGATCAGCGGTCGGCCGTCCTCGCGGAAGCACGCGTTGCGCGGGTTCAGGTCGTCGTGGACGAGCGTCTGGGGCAGGGCGTCGCGAGGTGGGTACCACGCGCCGATCGTGTCCACCAGCCGGGTGCAGGTCCGGTAGGGGTCATCGACCCACCAGGTCGGGGAAGTTCCGCCGGCCGGCCTCGATCAGCTGCTGCCACAACTCGCGATCGCTCACTATCGCGCTCGCCCCTCTGGCCTCCTTCGGCCACGGGCCCATCGCCAGCCCCGCGGTCCGATCCAGCCAGGGCGAGTGGAGCGCGGCCATCGCGTCGATCATCGTCAGCGTCCGCTCCGCGTTCCAAGCCGAGACATCGTCGGCCGTATCCATCAGCTTGGTGTGGTCGACCCGCTCGACCAGCAGCAGGTATTCATCGTGCTCCGGGCGCACGCGATCGCCCAGACGCCTGGGCATGTACTGCGCAAATGCGGGGTACTGCCTCTGGAGGCGATACACCGCGATCTCGCGGTCGCGGCTGTCGAGGAATTCCTCCGTCGAGGCGTAGGAGGGCAATGATCGCGACAGCTCGACCCCAGCGCGGCGGAACCAGTCGGGCATCGCGGTGCGCCCCAGGCCGGCTCCGGTCCGGGCTTTGAGCAGCAACGGCACGATCGCCGAGTCTGATCCGGATGCCGGCCGGACCACCGCGTCGAGGGCCACGACGCCCTCGAGGTGCTGATCGTCGCCGCCGGCGTATTTCTCTGATCGCCACGTCTCGGCCAGTTCGGCGGAGGCATATTCAGGCGGGTGAATGTCCTCGACCCGCAGGGCGGCGTCCCCGAGGGACTCGCGCAGCCACTGCTCGACCACCCCTTGCAGCTCGCCGAGCTCCACCGAGTCGGGATCCTATTCCGCGGCGCCGTGTCGTGCGTGCCATCCGTTGGGTGCGGTACAAGGACATCTCGACCGAGCGACCAAGCGCCGCCAGCTGCCGATCGACCTCTGGGCCGAGCCTGGCTGCCGTGGTAGCGGTGTCCTCGCCGGCGTGCTGCGCCGCGCCTAGCTCCTCGAGCATCAACTGGAGCACTCCAGCCAGCGCCCATCCTGCGATCGCAGCCTCCGGGGTCGGCCGGCCCCCGGGAGACAGGGCGTCGGCAAGGCTCTCGGCGTGTAGCCGGGTCCGCTCGAGCGCCCCCCGGCGCAGGGCAGCGCTGTCGGCGGCAAGCCTGGACAACCCCCCGCGCTGCGCCTCGGCCGAGAAGCGGCCCGTCCGCGCCAGCTGCTCGCGGAGCACCGGGCGTATACGCCGTTGCCGCCGGCATTCCCGGCGGGCGCTGCCTCACCGCTTCGGTGAGCGCCGCATCGAGACGAGCCGTCCGATCGAACATGAGGTCTTCCTTGGTCGGGAGTGGTTGTAGACCGTTTGTTCGGAGACATCGGCGGCGGCGGCCACGTCGAGAACCGAGACCTCGTCGTATCCGCGTTGCGCGAACAACCTTCCCGCCGCTCGCCGGGGCGCTGGGCCGGCCACGCCGTCGGCGAAGCTTTCCAACCACTCGCCGGCGGGACATCGGTGGCGTTCGTCGGAATCCTCGGAGGTCTTGGCGCCTACGCATTGCTCGACCGCGACCCCGCTCTGCGCAAGTTCAAGCTGCAGGCGACAGTGGCAATTCCGCTCGCGGTTCTGGACACCGCACTGGGCGACATTCATGGCGTGCCGTACTTGGCCGCCTGAGTCTCGGCTTGATCTGGGCCGTGCGCGACGAGGCGCGGTCCTGCCTGCCGGCGATTTGACGGTCGGCATAGGATCCGGCCATGCGGGACCCTCGCCGGTGGATCGGGGCAGCTGTGGCGTTCGTGGTGCTGGCAGCCGCCAGCGCGGCGCAGGCCACGGTCATCGGCGGTCTCGATCCGAGCAGCACCGACCCCGGTTTTGGTGGTCTCTGCGTCGGCGCGAACCTCAACTACCTGCAGGCGGCCGTCGCCCCCGGCGATCCGAGCTACATCGTGCCCGCCGGCGGAGGGACGCTCATGAGCTGGAGCACGAGGTACGGAACCAGCGGCTCAAGCGTCGCGCTCGAGGTCTGGCGCTCCGACCCCACTACCGAGGCCCGCTACGAGCTCGTCGGCCTCGATAGCGAGACCCTGTCGCCGAACGCTGCGGGGATCAGTACCTTCTCCTCGTCGGTGGCGGTGCAGGCCGGGGATGTGCTCGGGCTCGTGTGGCCCACGGCCAACACGATTCACTGTGCGTTTCAGCCCGTCCCCAGTGTCAACCGCCTCACGTTCCGCCACTCCGGGCCCGTCGCCGTGGACACGTCGATTGACTTCGACGAGAGCGACGCCGTGTTTGGCGATCTGCTCAACATCACCGCCACCGTCGCACAATCCGCCGACCTCGGCGTCTCCCAAACCGCCACCCCGTCGACGGTGCACAAGGGCCAGCTCGTTCAGCTCTTGTTCAAGACCTCGAACGCCGGCCCGGCGCCCTCGACAGCCTCCTTCACCGAGAGGCTGTCCGCGGGTTTAACCGCGATCTCGGCCGTGGCCCAGAACGGAGCCTGCCGGGTCGCGGCCGTGGTGACGTGCCGCCTGTCGGCGCTCGCTCCCGCCTCGAGCGACTCGATCGTCGTCAACGCCAGGGCAACCAAGACGGGCCGTCAGACCAGCACGGCCAGGATCTCCGGCGAGTCGACGAACGCTGACCCCGGCTCGACCAACAACACCGCCTCGGCCAAGGTGCTCGTCCAGGCCAACGCCACGTGCACCGTGCCGAAGCTCGTCGGCCACACACTCACCAAGGCAAAGAAGCTGCTCAAGCAGGCCCACTGCGTACTCGGCAAGGTGACCAGACCGAGCCACCCCAAGGGAACGCTCGTCGTGGTGTCCCAGCACCCGTCAGCCGGCCGGCACGTGGCGGCCGGAGCTCGCGTCGCCGTCAAGCTTGGCGGCAAGAAGAATCACTAGCCCCGTCCGCCAGTACCATCCGGCGCGCCGGGCGGTTAGCTCAGCTGGCTAGAGCACCTGCCTTACAAGCAGGGGGTCACTGGTTCGAGTCCAGTACCGCCCATGACCAAAGTGCCTGCTAAGGACGCTGTTTCGGGCGATCGGCCCGGGCGATGAGTTCGGAAGGCTTACACAAAACGGACGCCGGTATCGCCGACTCTCGAAACGGTAAGTCTGAAACTTTCAGACTTACGCTTGACCGAGCGGCGAGGATTGCGTCATCGGCCGAGATCCGCGGCGCGTCGTCAAGCTCTTCGATGACGTGTCCATACGTGTTCATGCAGAGCGCCTCCAACTGGCCGAGTTGGCGGGCGACGTAGATCACGCTGCGGCCTTCGTGCAAGAGCAGCGACGTGAAGCTGTGGCGAGCGTCGTATGGGCGCTGGTAGTCGAGTCCCGCGCGCTCGAGCGCTGGCGCACCACACGCGGCTGATCCATAGCTTGTAGCCGGCCTCGGTCCACTCGTTTCCGTTGTGGCCGGGGATTACCGGCCCACTCGGTCGTCGGGGCGCCCCGATGCGAGCCGCCACTCGCGGAGATCTTGCGCCAACGGCGCTAGCAGTCGCACCGATCGCGGTTGCTGGCGATGCCGCCGGGTCTTCGGTGGGTGCACAGTCAGGGTCCGCTCCCGCCGACGTGGCCCCAGCGGGAGCGCGCGGGCCTCTTGCGGCCTTAGCCCGGCGTAGGCCAGCAAACAGACAAACTCAACGATCTCGGGGGCGGAGAACGGCGATATGCGCTCGACGGTGCTCGGGGCGAGCGGTCGAACCTCATCGGGAGGCGACAGGAGCCGCTTTGCGGACCAGACGCTGGAGGATTGCTCTGGATCCGCCCGGCCTCCATCGCGCGTTGCAGGATCCCGCCGAGCAGCGTCAACGCCTTACGCGTCGACTCGACGGGGGCACCCGCGGCGATCCGGTCTGCTTGCCACCGTGCGATCGTCTCGGAGGTCAGTTCGCGCAGCTGGTAGCCGCCCAGCCGTGGGAGGATGTGCGTTTCGAGCAGTGGCGTAGAGCTCGCGGGTTTTGCGCGCCAGCGGCGCGGCATGGAGGCTGCCCATTCCTGGGGACTCGGCGAGCGTTTCTTTCCGCCGTCGAGCGCGGCGAGTGTGCCGACCGTTTGGATCGTTTGATCTCGGCGTCAAAGCTGATCGCGTCCTGTTTACGGCCGAGCACCTTGGAGTGTGGGCTGCCGGCGCTGTCACGCCAGCGGACACGCCATTGGTCGCGGCCTTTGCGGGTGACTTTCTCGACGCTCATCGCCGCGTCCATTTCTTTCCGGATGCAAAGCTGGCGTAGACGGCGAACACGTCGGCGGTGTGCTCTACATCGTCGTCCTTGCCGTTGTGGAGTTGGTCGACCACGTAGATGTAGAGCCGCAGCGCTTCTCGTAGTTCGCCGCTCAGTGAGCGGTCGTTCTTGATGGACAGTTCGCGGATTTGCTCGACGAGGTCGCGCGGCAGCCGCACGGTGGTGTCATCAGTGGCAGGGGATGGGATTAGTCATGTCTACATCATAGCTACGCAACGCAGACATATCAAGCATCGGGGAGCAGGCATCGTCAGTATCACCGGCGCACCCGGTCGCGCACCCACACCATCGGGCGTGGCCGCGGGCGTGGCGTGACCAGGTGCGCCGCCAACCAGTCCTCCAGCGCGCTCTCCGGGATCCGCACCCGGCCGCGGAGCCGATAGGCGACGAGCTCGCCTGCGTCGACAGCGCGATACACGCTGCGCTTGGACAAGCCGGTCAGTTCGGCAACCTGCTCAACGCTGAGCAACGGTCCGGTCACGATGCCTGCCGCCTCCTGTCGAGCTCGAGCGCGAGCGCCGCTGCCGGCCGTAGCGCCGACTCATCGAGACCGTGCTGCACGAGCGCCTTGAGTAGCCGTGCCGCACCGTCAGCCGGCGCATCTGGCGACGATCAACCAGCCGGTCGGCGAGTCGGGCCTCACGGGACAACTCGTCAAGCAGTGAGAGTTGGCCGGTCATGCCGACTCCGCCTCTAGGTCTAGGTCGGCCAGCCGTTGCCGCGCGGTCGCTACTGCGCGGCAGTCGGTATCGCACCCCACGAACCGCCGGCCCAGCCGGCGCGCGACGATCGCCGTTGTTCCCGAGCCGAGAAACGGGTCGCACACCGTCTCGCCTGGCAAGGTCAACGCCTTTACCAATGCCGGCGAGTCACCCTCGGATTGTTAGCAGATGCCTGAACGAAGAACAAGACAT
>CAVTTU010000021.1:0-80088 GCA_963737535.1 uncultured Solirubrobacterales bacterium | reverse complement strand
GCCTCAGCCTGCTGTCGTTGCTCGCCGCCGGCCTGATCGCAGGCTGCGGTAGCGACGACCCGCCGAAGCTGAACGTCACGATTCACAACGCGACGGTCAGCGCTCCGGTGCGGCCCGGGTTCATCGGACTTTCACTCGAGTATCAGGCGCTGCCCGCTTACGTCGGCACGGATCCGAAGGCGATCGATCCCGTGTTGAGCAGCTCGTCCGCAACCTCAATCCCGGGCAGGCGCCGCAGCTGCGGATAGGGGGCGACGCACGGACAGACGTGGTGGCCGGTACCCGGCATGCGGCGCCCGGGCGGCGTGACCTATGAGCTGAACAACGATTGGGCGAACGTGGCCAGGGCGCTGGCCAGAGCGCTCCGGGCCAAGCTGCTTCTCGGCATCAACCTGGAGCTCAAGGACCGCTCGGTCGCCACCTATGAGGCTCGGGCGCTGGTCTCGCGCATCGGCACCGCTCGATCAGCGCGTTCGAGCTCGGCAACGAGCCCGAGTTGTATGGCGTGTTCGGGCTCTATCGAATCGCACGGACACGCGGTCAGGCTGCGGCCGCGCAGCTATGACCTCGCGGACTACACCCGCGAGTTCAACCACGTGTCGTCACTGCTCCCGCATGTGCCGCTGGCCGGCCGGCGACCGGCGCGCCTATCTGGGAGGCGAGGCTCCGCCAGTTCCTGGCCGCCGTGCCCAACCTGGGCCTCCTGACCCTGCACCGCTATGCGACACGGGGGTGCTACACCTCGCCCCGCTCACCCAACTACCACACGATTCCCAATCTGCTCTCTTCTCGAGCGACGGCGGGCTGGCGGCGATCGTGGCGCCGTTCGTGCACGGGAATCCGCCCGTCCGATTGGACGAGATCAACAGTGTCAACTGTGGCGGCGTGCGCGGCATGACAGACACGTTCGCCACCGCCCTGTGGTCACTCGACACCCTGTTCCAGCTCGCGCGGGTGGGGGTGGCGGGAGTGAATTTCCACACCTTCGACCATGCTGCCTACGCGCCGTTTTCGTTTAGGCGTGCGAAACGGCGCCTGGATCGGTCGCGTGAACCCCGTCTACTACGGGATGCTGGCCTTCGCCCGAGCGGTGCCGCCGGGGTCGCAGCTGCTGGCGGGCTCGGGGCGCGCAGGGAGCGACTTCGACGTGTTCGCCATCCGCACGCCCCAGCACCAGGTACGCGCAGTGCTGGTCAACTACAGCCGGGCCCAGGACCAGACCGCCGAGCTCCACCTGCCTGCGTCGGGCACCGCCACCGTGGAGCGCCTCGTGGCGCCAAGCGTTCGCGCGAAGCTCGGGGTGCAGCTCGGCGGCCGAACGTTCGGAGCGCAGACCACGACCGGAAAGCTCGCCGGCCGGCCGACCTTGAGCCAGGTCAAGCCCGGCAAGGACGGCTACGTGGTGCAGGTGCCGGCTGGCAGCGCCGGTCCTCAGCCCGTGAGGGGCCGCGTAGCCGCTCAGCGCGTGCGCCCGACGATGAGCAGGTATTCCCATGGAAACGCGTCGTGACCGCGGTGACCTAACTCTCGCAGGCGCCCTTGAGGACCGCGTTCGAGCAGCCCGGGGAAGCGAACCTCGAGGTCATCGCGGCGCAGGCAGCTCAGTCGGGTGGTGCCCTCGAGGCGCTGCTTGATCACGCCCGCCTCGCGCAGCACCTTGAAGTGATGCGTGGTGGTTGACTTGACCACGGGGAGGTCAAAGCTCTTGCAGTTGCGCTCGTCTCCCGAGGCCAGGCCGGCCACGATCCGCAGGCGCATCGGGTCGCTCAGCGCGTGGAGCACGGCGGCCAGTTCGATCTCGTCGCGGCTCGGGTGGCGCAGCGGCTCCCCCGGTTGGGGCACGGGCTCGCAACTGGTGCGGATGTTCCGAGGGAGCTATCAGGCCCATGTGGTCATAGTACGACGATCATCGAACTTTTGCTAGTGTGTTCGATAGTCATCGTACCAACGGCCCAGGAGGGAAATGCCACGCGCGACCGCGACCGAGCAGCACGGACATCTTCGCGCGACCCTCCTTCTCGCGTGTCTGGCCCAGTTCATGGTGATCCTCGACGCTGACTCTCGGTCGTCAACGTCGCGTTGCCGGCCATCCGTGGTGGTCTTCACTTCTCCGAACAGAACCTGCAATGGGTCGTGAACGCGTACACGGTGACGTTCGCCGGGTTCCTGCTCCTCGGGGGTCGCGCCGCTGACCTGCTCGGACGCCGTCGTGTGTTCGTGGCCGGGCTCGTGCTGTTGACCTCGCGTCGCTGGCCGGTGGGCTCGCTCAGACGCAGGCTCAGCTGATCGCCGCTCGGGCTGTCCAGGGCCTGGGGGGCGCCATGTCGCGCCGGCATCGCTGTCGATCATCACGACGACCTTCGCGGAGGGGGCCGCGCGCAATCGCGCGCTGGGAATCTGGGGGGCAATGGGCGGCGCAGGAGGCGCGCGTGTGTTGCTGGGCGGCATCATCACCGATCTGGCTGGCTGGCGCTGGATCCTGTTCATCAACCTGCCGATCGGCCTCGGCGCGGCGCTCCTGGCCCAGTACTTCATCGCCGAAGGACGCGACCGCAGCCGCGCTCGTCGCTTCGACATCGCCGGCGCGCTCGCCGCGACCGTTGGCCTGTCGGTGCTCGTTCTCGGCATCGTCCGCACCGACGCCACCGGCTGGGGCGCGGCGCAGACCCTCGTGCTGATCGCCGCCGGGTTGCTGCTGCTGCTCGGGTTCGTCGGGATCGAGGGCCGGTTCGCCGGCGCGCCGCTGATACGCGCGGATCTACCGGTCGCGCACGCTGACCGCATCGAGACCTGATCGTGCTGTTGATCGGCGGGGCCACGTTCAGCATGTGGTTCTTCCTCTCGCTGTATCTCCAGCAGGTGCTCGGCTACTCGCCGATCCGCGCCGGCCTGGCCTTCCTGCCGATGACGCTGTGCATCGTGACCGGCTCGGCCCTGGCCTCACGGATCGTCAACCGAGTCGACCCCGAAGCGGCTGCTCGTCACCGGCATGCTGGCCCAGGCCGTCGGGCTGTTGCTGTTCACCCGTCTGGCGACGGGCGGAACGTATCTGGCCGACGTGCTCGTGCCCTCGCTGCTGGTGGCCGTCGGGATCGGATTGGCGTTCGTGCCGGCCACGATCTCAGCCGTGTCGGGTGTGGCCTCGGACGAGGCCGGGCTGGCCTCGGGTCTGGTCAACACATCGCGGCTGTTTGGCGGGGCACTCGGGCTCGCCGTGCTGGCCACGTTGGCCACCGCACGGACCAACAGCGATCTTCACGGCGCCCACACCGTGCACGCGATGGACGTCGCTCTGACCAGCGGGTTCCGGCTGGCCTTCATCGTGGCGGCGGCATTCGCGCTGGTCGGCGCGGCAGCGGCCGCGTTCGGGCTGCCGCGCACGGGCTCGAGCAGCGGGCACGCCCGACGGCGAGTCGTCGCGCTCGAGAGCTGATCGCCAGAATGCCGACGCGTGGCCCATTGTTTCGTCACGCGCGAGCTCCCAGGAACCGCGCTTGACCGCCTGCGCGCCGAGCACTCGGTCGACGTGTGGGCGCAGCGGCTGCCCCCGGTCGCGCCGAGCTGATGCAGCGCGCCCGCGACGCGGACGGCCTGCTCAGCCTCCTCACCGACCGGGTCGACGCCGAGCTCCTCGAGGCCTGCCCGCGCCTGCGCGCGATCGCCAACCTCGCCGTCGGCTACGACAACATCGACCTCGAGGCCGTGCGCGCGCGGAACATCCCGGTCGGCAACACGCCCGACGTGCTGACGGAGGCTACGGCCGATCTGACCTTCGCGCTGCTGCTGGCCGCGGCGCGCAAATTCCCCGAGGCGGCCGCTTCCGTGACCGACGGTGACTGGCTGACGTGGGAGCCGGCGCGTTACCTCGGGGCCGAGGTGCACGGCGCGACGCTGGGGATCATCGGGATGGGGCGAATCGGCACGGCGGTGGCAAAACGGGCGTCCGGGTTCGAGATGAACCTGATCTCGGCGAACACCGGCCAGTCACTTGAGCCGCTCCTCGAGCGGTCAGACTTCGTCTCGATCCACTGTCCATTGACCCCCGCCACCCACCACCTGATCGATGCTGCCGCGCTGTCGCGGATGCGCCCGACGGCAATCCTCATCAACACCGCCCGCGGGCCGATCGTTGATCAAGCGGCCCTGGCGAGGGCGCTCACCGACGGCGTGATCGCCGGCGCCGCGCTCGACGTCACCGACCCCGAGCCGCTGCCGGCCGATGACCCCCTGCTCGAGGCACCGGGGCTGATCGTCGTGCCGCACATCGGATCGGCCACGCACGCTGCGCGTGAGCGCATGGCCGACCTCGCCGTGGACAATCTCCTGGCCGGACTGGCGGGCCAGCCGATGCCACATCAGGTTGTTTGATGCGCATCGCCGTCGTCGACATCGGGACCAACTCCACGCGGCTTGCTGATCGCCGACGTGCAGGACGGGCGCGTCAATGCCGAGCTCGAGCGGCGGACGAAGGTCACGCGGCTGGGAGCCGGCGTCGACGCCGACGGCCGGCTGCGCGACGACGCCATGCAGCGCGTATTCGACACGCTCGACACCTACCGCGCGTTGATGGACGCGGCCGGCGTCGACAAGGCGGTCGCCGTGCTGACCAGCGCGGTACGCGACGCCGCCAACGGCGAGGAGTTCGCCGCGGTGGTGCGCGATCGGTACGGCGCCCGAGCCGCACGTGCTCACGGGGGATCAGGAGGCGCAGCTGACTTTCCTCGGGGCGACCAGCGAACGCGACCCGAGTGACCAGACGCCGACGCTGGTGGTCGACATCGGTGGCGGATCGACCGAGCTGGTCATCGGAGCGGCGCAGAAGGCGGGATTTCATGTCTCCACGCAGGCCGGGGTCGTGCGCATGACCGAACGCCACCTTCAGTCCGACCCGCCGACCGAGGCGGAGATGGACGCGGTGGCGCGCGACGTCCGGGCGATCCTGTCAAACGGAGTGCCCGAGTCGCGCCGGCGGGCGGTGGAGCATGGCATCGGCGTGGCCGGAACGGCGACCGCGCTGGGCGCGATCGCCCAGCAGCTCGACCCCTACGACCCCGAGAAGGTTCATGGGTACGTGGTCTCGGCGGCCGAGCGAGACCAGATGTTGGCCCGGCTCGCCGGGATGACGCTCGAGGAGCGCCGGCATGTCGCCGGGCTGGATCCCGACCGCGCGCCGACGATCGTCGCCGGCGTGATCATCCTCGGCGAGGTGATGAGGTTGTTCGGGCTCGACGAGATCGAGATCTCAGAGCACGACATCCTGCGGGGCGCGGCGCTCGGCCTGGCTTAGGCGGTGGGCGCGGATCCTTGGAGGCGGTCGCTGATGTCGGCGCACTCGAGGCACACCGTTTCGGGGACGACCCCGGTGCGCATCAGCAGCCCGAAGATCTTGCAGCCGACGCAATAGCCGAAGATCGACTCGAGTCCCGCCGCGGGGAGGAACAGGATCAGGACGATTGCCGCAGCGGTGTGGTCGTTTGTCACCAGCGCCAGGACGAGCGCCGCGGTCGACATCACCGCGCCCATGGCCTGGGCGAAGCGCTTCGGCGGTCCGGGGACCGGGCGCTTCTCGCCCAGCCGCGGCGCCACCACGTTCTGCGCCAGCCACCCGAGCGGGCTGAGTGTCGGCCCGGTGAGGACGCGGGCCCAGAAGCCGTAGGCCAGCGGGATGAGCAGCCAGTAGGCGCCGGTGGCGAGGATCACGATCACGGTGGCGAAGACCACGCCGGCCACGACCCGGGCCGCCTTTTCGTTGACCGGGTTGGGGAATGAGAAGAGTCCCTGCACTAATACTCAGGATATCTGGTCGGGATTGCGGATTTGCCCACGCGGTGGCGGCCCTCGCGGCGCCCGATTTCGTCACACTCGCCGCGCGGGCAGGGGCGAGACTGACGTTGACGGCGGTGGCGGCCGTGTTCGTCACGCTGGCGCCCCGGGCGCTCGCGACTATGACGTTTTCGCCGCCCGCGCCGCCGGTCCGGCTGGCCGAGCCGCCCGCCCCGGCACGCCGGCGCCGGCGCCGATCGAAAGGGCCGGTCCACGGCCGAGCTCGCCCCAGGGCCGGCGCCATTGTTAGGCAATGATTGCGCGAAATAGGACAAAATTGTGGTGCAATATGGCGGGCGTGGAGATTCCAGTCGGGCGTCCAGAGTTGTCCAACTGGCTGGCCAGCCAAACCTGGACGAATGTTCGATTGTGACCCCCAGAACCACAAGCGATGATGCTCGCGGGGTGAGGGCTAGGCTAACGAACCCATCATCCCAACATAGGTTCGGGCGAAGCCGCAGACATCGGCGCCTCCCGCCGCCCGAGCCACTCTAAACGGCCCTTTCTGGCACGTACCCCTGCCCGTCCCGATTGGGCCAAACCTGGATCGGAAACCGCCCGCCGCAACGCGGGCGGTTTTCGCTTCAAGACCGCACGGGCTCAGGCGGCCACGCGACCGCGCCCGTCTCAGGCCAGATTGGACCGCCGCGGATACGCCACGTTCGGGTCCGTGAGCACGTTGACCAGCGCCGGCTTCCCGCTGGCGAACGCGCGCTCGAGCGCCGGCCGCAGCTCCGCCGGCGCACGCACCAGTTCGCCGTGACACCCGAGCGCCGCGACCATCTCGTCGTAGCGCGTCTCGGGGCGCAGGTCCGCGGCCACCGAGTAACCGTAGAGCGCCTCCATCGGGTGCTTCTCGAGCGCCCAGATTCCGTTGTTGCCCATCACCGCCACGACCGGCACCCGGTGGCGGGCCAGCGTGTCGAACTCCATGCCGGCGAAGCCGAACGCGCCGTCGCCGAGCAGCAGTACCACCTGCCGATCGGGCCGAGCCAGCTTGGCCGCCAGGGCATAGCCGGGACCCGACCCGAGGCAGCCGAACGGCCCCGGGTCAAGCCAGCATCCGGGCTCGAACGAGTCGACCACGCGCCCGGCAAAGGAAACGAAGTCGCCGCCGTCGCCGATGACGATCGCGTCGCGGTCGAGCACCTTTGCCAGCTCGCCGTAGATCCGCATCGGGTGCAGCGGCGCTCGCGGATCGGCAAACGCAGCCGCCTCCGCCTCACGCTTCTCGCGCTCGACCGCGCCGCAGCGTGTCGACCCACCTCGACGGCACGGCCTCGCCGCCTCCCCGGGCCACGGTCCGATCGCGCAGCGCCTCCAGCGTCGCGGGCAACGCCCCGTAGAGCTCGACGCGACACCGACCGGGGATGCTCGCGGGCCGGCTCGGCGGCGTCGATCACGATCACGTCGGCGTCCGCGGCGAAGGCGCCGCCGAAGCCGAGACGGAAGTCGAGCGGGACGCCGATCACCAGCGCGACGTCGGCCTGCTCGAGCCCCGCGCTCCGCGCCCGGGAGAAGAACAGCTCGTGGTCGGCCGGCACGCAGCCACGGGCCAGGCCGTTGAGGAACACCGGGATCCGGCGCGCCTCGGCCAGCGACCTCAGTGCCTCCTCCCCACGCCCCCAGTACAGCCCGGTCCCGGCCATGATCACCGGGCGCTCGGCCTCGGCGAGGAGCGTGACGGCGCGATCGATCTCGGCGCTATCCGCGGCCGCGCCGCGCCACGGCTCCGGCAGCGACACCGGCTCGGTCTCGCTGGCCTTCATGAACACCTGGTCGAGCGGGAAGTCGACGAAGGTCGGACCCGTGTGCGGTGTCAGTGCAGCCGCGGCGGCGATATCGACCAGGCCGGTGATCTCGGTCGTATCCGCCGGCGTCGAGGCGAGCTTGACCAGCGGGCGCACGAAGGGAACGTGGTCGATCTCCTGCAGCGAGCCCTGGCCCCAGCGGAACTGGGGCGCCCGGCCGCCGAGCACGAGGATCGGCGAGTTGTTCTGGCTCGAGGAGGCGATCGCGCTCATGCCGTTGGTCACGCCCGGGCCGGCGGTCAGCGCGCACACGCCGAGCTCGCGGGTCACCTTGGCCCAGCCCTCGGCGGCGAACGCAGCCGTCTGCTCGTGGCGGACGTCGACGATGTCGATCCCCTCCGCCCGGCAGCCGTCGTAGATCGAGAACAGGTGGCCGCCCGACAGCGTGAACAGCTTGGTCACGCCATAGGCGCGCAGCCGCCGGGCAATCAGCCGGCCACCATGCAGCTGGGTTTCGGTGTCGGTGGCCACGTTGACGGCACGCTAACACGCGACTTAACAACGGTGCTACGTTCGACTGGTAAACGAATCGGAGGGAGCGATCGCGGTGATAAACGCGGACACGCGAACTGAGATACACGAGCAGTTCGAGGCCATCTGCGCCCACGTCGGCGACTGGGAGCCGCTGCCGACGGTGATGCCCGTTTCGCACGCGCAGGACGAGATCGATGTCGAGGAGCAGGAGGCGCCGATCAACGACCTGATCCTCGCGGGACTCGTCGCCCCCTATTAGCGAGAGCCCTCACGGCCTGAAGAGAGCCCTCAGGGCCTCCGCGCGACCTGGTCGCGACGCAGCCGCAGCGCGTTGATCACGGCGCCGCCGAGAATGATCAGCGCGACGACGTAGAACCACGCCAGGACGATCAGCACGAACACGATCGTCGTCCCGAAGCGCGCGATCGTCGAGATGTTGGAGAAGTAGAACGGGAACACGTAGTCGACGACGCCGATGGCCAGCGTCGCGCTGATCGCCCCGGGCCACACACCGCGCCACGGCGTGTGCAGGTTGGGCACGGCCGTGTAGATCAGCCCCAGGCAGCTGAATAGCAGGATGAGGCTGACGATCAGCGAGACCACGTACACCGCATCGGTGATCTTGGCCAGGTCGAAGGGCAAGCGCTCGGCGCCCGAGAGCAGGAACGCCTGCACGATCGGCACGGCGACCGTGGCCACCATGAACAGCAGCACAACGATCAGCATCACGAAGGCGAAGCGCTTCTGGTCGAGCCAGCTCCGCGCGCGGCAGCGGTAGACGTGGCCGAAGGCCGTGTCGAGGGCTCCCCAGAAGGAGGAGCCGAGCCACAGCGCGCCGATGAAGGCCAGCACGCCCGTGCTCGTGGTCGAGTCCTTGACCTCGTTGAGCAGCGAGTTCAGCGTCCCTTCGGCTGCGCCGGGGAAGATTCCCTGGAGATCGGTGAGTACGCTGCGCTGGACCGCTTCGCTGGACAGCACCTGCCCGGCGACGAACAGGCCGAGCAGCGCGATCGGGATCACCGCCAGCAGCATCGAGTAGGCCACCATCGCCGACAGCCCGGTGATGTTCGCCTCCCAGGCCAGGCGCCAGAAGCGTTTCAGCGCGCCGCCGACCCGGCGCCCCAGACGGCTCACAAACCGTCGGGGCACCGCGCGAGTTCGAACTGCGCCCGATTCGATTTGCGACGAGCGGTCGCCCGTACCCGCACTCTCGGCGGGGTCCCTCATGAGGGGAACCTTACGCCGCCGTCCGACATGGACGGCGAACGAGCCGTAGGTGGCACGGGGGCCGCGCCCCCCGCAGACACAGAGCGCGGCCCCATGCCCTGCCCTTCAGCTGACCAGTGGACCCTCCACGCTCCCGTCCGAACGTAGGTACGCGGCCGATCCGGCCAGCACGCCATCGCCCGCGAACCACCGGCTCGCAATCCGGACCGCGGGCAGGCGTTGGATGCCGCGTGAGAGCAACCCGCGCGCAGTGGCATCGAGCTCGATGTCGCGCGTCTCATCGCTCGCTGCGGCGAGGCAATCGCGCAGGCCGATCCCGGCGGCCGCGGCTGCCTCGGCAAGGATCTCGGGACCCTCGAGATCGAAGCCGCCACAGAACGCGAGCCGGCTGGCCGCCAGGACGAACCTGGCGCCGACTCCGATCTCGGTGGCGTGAACGGCGGCGCGCAGCGCCGCCGGTGTGTCGGAGGGAAACGGGTCGGGCCATACCAGCGGCAGCCGCAACGCCACCGCGCACGTTTCGGCGTGGGCACGGATCGCGGCTGGTTGCGACCACTCGCCGCTCTGGCGAAGCAGCCGGCCGGCGGTGGGCACCCACTCCACGTTGCCGAGGACGCGCTCCACACGCTCGGCGGCGAGATAGGAGAACGGGCAGGCGAGGTCGAAGAAGAAGGCCGGCCGCGCGGTTCGACGGGCCCGCGAACGGTCGGCGCGGCGTTCGGCCAGAACGACTAATTCACCCATTACTGGCCTGTAACGACGGCGCCGACAAAAACTGGCGCAAACTTTGTCCAGTTGGCCGACAGTTCTTGGTTGCGCCCCCAAAACGTCACGTTAGACTCAAAGTTGGTAGGTAGGTTTCCGTTCTACGGGAGGATCCATTCCGCACGTACCCCCGCCCAAACGCCATCCCTACGACCAGTGGTCGCCGGACGCCCGCGCCCTCGATCTGGTCGGCGACAAGTGGACGCTGCTGATCGTCCGCGACCTGGCGGCAGGCCCCCGCCGCTTTGTCGAGCTGCAGCGCGTCCTCCCCGGTATTTCCACCGAGCAACTGCGTTCGCGACTGAACCGCATGGTCGCCGACGGGATGCTCACCCGTAAGCGCTACCGCGAGGTTCCGCCGCGGGTCGACTACGAACTCACCGAACGAGCCAAGGAACTGATGCCGATTCTCGGCGAGCTTGCTCGCTGGGGCTATGAGTGGGCGTGGAGCGTGCCGCGCTCAGCCGAGCGGGTCGATATCGGCGCCATCTTCCGACTCGCCGCCGGCCTGCTCAGCGCGGGCGGCGCCAACGGGACGGTCGAATGCACGGTCACCGACGGTAAGGATGGCGATGCGACCACGTACTCGTTCGCCCTCTCGGGCGACGGCGTGTCCCTGGCCGAGCACGCGGCCGACAGCCCCAACGCGCGCGTGAGCGGCAGCACCTCCGCTTGGGTCAGTGCATTCTCGCCCGAGCACAACTGGGGTGGACTGCAGTTCAGCGGCGACCGCTCGCTGGCCGAGATCGTGCTCGGCGGACTCGCGCCCAGCGTCAACAATGAAGGTCAGACCGCCGGCGTAGCGTAGGCCCACCGCGCCCCCGCACCAAAGCCCCACACCGAAACCGCGCGGCACGACCTACCGACTCGAGTACGTCGCCTTCGCGATGTGCGGGATCTTCGACTGCCCCGAGGCGCCGTGCAGCTTCGGCGCCACCCAGCAGCCCGGATGACTGGCCGTGGGCGCCACCGCCCCGCTGCCGCCGGCGCCGCTGGTCTTTCAGTCCCAGGCCGGGTTGATCTACCCGTTTTTGGGGGCCGTCAGACAGGGTCGATAGCGAGTGCGCAACCGCTCCGCGGCGAGGCGTGTTTGGCCCTGGCCCAGCGGGGGAATCGAGCAGCCCAGAGAGGTGACATCCGGCCCAGTACCCGGGGCGGGACTCGAACCCGCAACGCTCTTGCGAGCAGCGCATTTTAAGTGCGCGGACTTTGCCACTTTGTCTACCCGGGCTCGTGGCGGATCTTAGTGCGCGCCGACGTCGATCCGACAGATCCGCAGCCGACAAAATTGCCCTCTGGGACCGGATAAACCGCAACTAATGCGCTGCTACGGTGTCCTTGTCAGGGAGAGGTTTCTCGCTGACCGGTTGAATGGAAGTCTCCGCACTTAAATACTCAGGGGGCGTCGGCCTCCATGGCCGAACCCCGTTGCTGCGTCTGCAGTCAGACGAGCGTCTGGTCGCGTTCGCCCGTCGCGGCAATTCAGCTGCCTTCGAGGTGCTCGTCAACCGGTACAACAGCCGGCTGCTCGCCTTCTGCCGCCACCTGCTCGTCTCGCGCGAGGACGCCGAGGACGTGCTCCAGGAGGTGCTGGCCGCCGCGTTCAACGCGATGCTGGCCGACGACCGCCCGATCAACGTGCGTCCGTGGCTTTACCGGATCGCGCGCAACCGCTGCCTCAACCATCTCCGCCGCGCCCAGGCCGTCGGCGTCGATTCGATGGATATTCACTATTCCGATAACGGCGCCAGCACAGCCGACAAGGTCCACGACCGCGAGGAGTTCCGGCTGCTGGTCGGCGACATCCACGAGCTTCCCGAGACGCAGAAGACCGCGCTGGTGCTCAGGGAGATGGACGCGCTGTCCTACGAGCAGATCGCCGAGGCGATGGAGACCACCGTCCCGAGCGTGAAGTCGCTGCTGGTCCGCGCTCGCGTCTCGCTGGCCGAGGCGGCCGAGGCTCGGCTGCTGTCCTGCGACGAGGTGCGGATCGAGCTCGGCGAGGTGGCCGAGGGCCTGCGGCGCAAGCCCAGTCCGCTCGTGCGCCGTCATCTACGTGCGTGCAAGCGGTGCGCCTCGTTCCGGGTCCAGCTCAAGGAGACCAACAAGGCCCTGGCCGCGCTGATGCCGATCGGCCCCATCGTCGTGCTCAAGAAGCTCGTGTTCGGCCACCTCGGTCACGGGGCGGGCCAGGGCGCCGCCGGCTCGAGCGCCGCGGGTTCGACGGCCGCCGGCGCGGGCACCACCGCCGCCGGCACGACCGCGGCCGGCTCGACCGCGGCCTCGGTGGCGGCCGGAACCGGCTCGACGATCCTCGCCGGCTCGGGCGCCAGCGGATTCGTGTCGGCCGGCGTCGGAGCGATCGCCACCAAGGCGGCCGCGGGACTGGCTGCCGCGGCGATCGTCACCGCGGGCGCGGTCGAGGTCGACCACGGCAGCTCCACGCGGACGCGGGTGGCCAGCTCGGGCACGAACAGCCAGGCCGTCAACCGCTCCGGCGGCTCATCGCACCACGCGCCGCCCAGCTCGGCCAAGCATCACGCCGCCACCGAGACCAAGAAGCCGGCCGCCAAGACGGTGGTCAAGACATCGAAGAAGCCGGCCGCCACGTTGGTCGCCGCCGTCACGCCGTCGACCACGACGACGACCACCGCGCGGGCAACCACGACCACGACCACTTCCACCACCCCACCGGCGCCCGCGTCCCCGCCGCGGACGACCAACACGCCGGCCGCCCCGGGACGTACGCAGACGCAGACCGACCCGACGGTCCTCCCCTCCCCGCCCACCACGACGCTGTCGGACCAGCCGTCACCGCCCACCACCACGGCGGTGTCACCTCCGCCGACCACGACGGTGGCGGTCACCCCGACGACGCCGAGCACCCCCACGACACCGACGACGCCAACCGACGGCGGCGACGGCAGCGGCACGACCACCACCGGGCCGTAGTCCCGCAGGTGATCGACATCGACCACTTTCAGGCGGTCGACATGCGCGTTGGGCGCGTGCTGGCCGTCGACGAGTTTCCCGAGGCGCGGGTCCCGGCCTGGAAACTCACGATCGACTTCGGCCCCGAGGTCGGCACCAAGCGCAGCTCGGCGCAGATCACTCACTACCCGCCCGAGGAGCTCGATGGGACGCTGGTCGTCGCCGTGGTCAACTTCCCGCCCCGGCGCATCGGTCCGTTCTCATCCGAGGTACTCGTGCTGGGTGCGCTCGACCCCGACAAGGGCGTCGTGCTGCTCAGGCCTGATCAGGACGCCGTGCCCGGGTCCCGCATCGCTATAGGGCGTCTACGGGCCGGGCGACACGCCGATCACGAGCTCGCCGGCTGGCTTGCCGTCGACCGTGATCTTGTACTGGCCCTTCTTCAGACCGGTGATCCGGGTCGACGCCCGGCCGCCCGCCGGCACGCTCAGCGTCGTCGGGCTGGGCGACTGTAGGACGACGTGATGGGCGGCGCCGTCGGCTGAGGTGACCGTCAGCTGGACGGGGAGTCCCCCCGGGACGCCGATCTGCGGCGGGACGAGCTTGCCGCCCGGGCGGATGACAAACGTCACCGGCAGGCGGACGTCGGCCGACGATTGCCTCTGCGTGGTGTGGGTCGTGCTGCTCGTCGTCGCGTTGGTCTGCGTCTGCGAGGTCGTGGTCGGAGCCGACGTGGCCGTCGTCGCGCTCGCCGTGCTCGCACTGGTCGGCGTGGTGGCAGCGCTGGTCGAGCTGCTGCTCGAGCCGCCGCAGCCGGCGACCCACACGACAACCGGAATCAGTAAAGCCAGGCTCCGGATCACCGCCGGCAGCTTAGACAGCTTCATACAGCCCCATCAGCCGCTCGTAGTAGGCCGCCTCGCCAAACTGCTCGCGCGCGCGAGCCAGCGCCGCCGTGCCCCTGCGCTCGCGGAGCTCGGGGTCGTGCCACAGCTCGGAGATCGCCACCGCCCAGTCCTGCACTCGAGGGGTGGCGATGACCGCCTCGGGGCTGACCAGCTCGGGGAGGCCACCCCGGTCGCCGACCAGCACCGGCACCCCGCCGGCCTGGGCGTCGAGCACCGCGTACGGGCACGGCTCCTCCCACCGCGAGGGCGCGAGCGCCAGCGCCGCCCCCGCGCGCAGCCGCGCGAGCTCCGCGGCCGGCACGCGCCCGGTGAAACGCACATCAGCGCCGGCGGCCAGCCTTCCCAGCCGCGCCCCGTCGGGCCCCTCGCCGGCCACGACCAGCGGCACCCTGGCCAGCCGGCACGCCGCGATCGCCGTGTCATAGCCCTTCTCCTCAACCAGGCGGCCGGCGATCAGGGCATAGCTTCCGTGCGCGGCACCGCTCACCGCGGCGAAGTCCGCCTCGCGGACGAAGTTCGGGGTCACCGTCACCCGGTCGCCCGGGAGCCCGAGCTCCCTCAGCCGCTCCGCCGTGGCGTGGCTGACCACCGCGAAGCGGTCCACGTTGTCGTAGACCTGCGGCTGCTGGCGGTGCAGGCCGGCGGCGTACACGGCCGCCTCGGCCAGCGACCCGCGGCAGCGCAGGCGCAGTCCCGGCAGCGGTGGCGCGACCCCGGCAGCGGAAGCAGGGAGCGCCGTCGCGGTAGGCGACACCGATGGCGCAGAACAGCCGGAAGTTGTGGAGATGAAGGACGGTGCGGGCGCCCGCGCCCCGCGCCGCCGCCAGCGCGCGCCAACCGAGCAGGGGGTTGATGTTGTGGGCGTGGACGATGTCGACCTGGTGCGAGCGGACGGCATCGCCGACCTCGTCCGGGTCGAGCCCTCCGGCCACCATGCCCCAGGCCGCCCGCCCGCGGCCGGTCTCAGCACTAAACCGATCGATCAAGTGCACCGAATGACCGCGGCGCTCGAGCAGATCGGCCAGATCGGCCACCGCCCGTTCCTCCCCGCCGGCGGCGCGATAGCGGTTGTGGAGCAGAAGCACGCGCATGGCGAATCGGCGATTCTGCCAACGTCCCGCGCGCGCCATGGCCATCGCCCTGCTCACCAACTACCTGGCTCCCTACCGGAGGCCCCTGTACGAGCGGCTGGCCCAACGCTACGAGCTCGACGTCCTGTGCTACGGCGGGGGCGAGCGCTACGTGCCGGCCTGGTTCGCCGATCTCGATGCCCAGCTGGCCAGGGCGCCCTTCCCAGCCCGGCGGATTCACGGCCCTCGCGAGGCGCTGAGCGCGGCGCGGCGCTACGACACGGTGATCGCCCCCTTCGCCGGCGGCTCGATCCTCCCCGCCGCCTACGCCGGCGCGCGGGCCGGCCGCAGCCGCTTCGTGCTGTGGGCGTCGGTGTGGCGCCAACCCCGCTCGTTCGGGCACCTGATCGCCCTGCCGGCCACCCGGCACATCTACCGCCACGCCGACGCGGTGATCGCCTACGGCGAGCACGTACGGAGGTTCGTGGCCGCGATCCGCGGTCGCGACAGTGACGTGTTCGTAGCGCCGCAGTCCGTCGAAGCGGAGCTGTTCGGACGCACCGTCGCCGCCGACGAGATCGCCCGCTGGCGCGCCCGACACGGGCTCGCCGACGCTCCGCTCGTCCTGTACGTCGGGCGCCTGGTGCCGGAGAAGGGCGTGGCCGCCCTGCTCGAGGCGTGGCGCATCCGCCGCCCGCCAGCCACGCTCGTGCTGATCGGGGACGGGCCGCTCAGCGGCCGGGCGAGCCAGACGCCGGGTGCTCGCTGGCTCGCCCCGGTGGCGCGGGACGAGCTCCCGGTGGCCTACGCCGCCGCCACCACCGCGGTCCTCGCCTCGATCCCCACGCCCAGGTTCGTCGAGCCCTGGGGCCTGGTCTGCAACGAGGCCATGCACCAGGCTCGGCCGATGATCGCCAGCCTGGCCGTCGGCGCAGTGGCGGGAGGGCTGGTCCGTCACGAACGCAATGGGCTGGTCGTCCCGCCGGGCGATGTTCGGGCGTTGGGCGAGGCGATCGACCGTCTGCTCACCGACCACTCGCTGCGGGCCCGGCTGGGTGCGGCCGCGCGCGCTGACGTCGCCGGCTACACCTACGACGCAATGCTCGAGGCGTTCGCGCGCGCGCTCACTTAGAGGTCATTGACCGATCGAGAACAGCGCCTCGAGGTCGTGCTCGGAGAAGACCTCGAAGGCCACCATCGTGTGCGTGCGGCGGACCCCCTCGAGCTGGGAGAGCCGGCCCGTGACGAGCTGCGCGAGCTCTTCGTGCTCGCGCACGCGCAGGATCGCGACGAAGTCCCACTCGCCGGTCACCGAGTACGCCTCGGCGACGCCCTCGATGTCGGCGAGCTGGCCGCCGAGCGTGGCCATCGCCGAGCGCTCGGCCTCGATGAGGACGATCGCGTGGGTCACGCCGAGTGGGTCTCGCCGGGCTCGAGCACGACGACGTTCGAGCTGGTCGAGGACTCGACGTCGGACTTGAACGCCTCGGCGTCGGTCTCGATCGGCGGCATCGTGTTGTAGTGGACGGGGATCACCGTCTTCGGCGCCGATGAACCCGACCGCGTCGACCGCGTCGGGCGATCCATCGTGTAGTGGCCGCCGATCAGCACCAGCGCGACGTCGACCTTGTCGCCGCGCGCGCGACCAGCTGGAGGTCGGAGAACAGCGCGGTGTCGCCCAGGTGATAGACGAGCGTGCCGCCGGATATGGATCAGCAGCCCGGCCGGCGGTGTGACCGTGCCGTTGGGGTCGTCGACGTGTGGCCAGGCGGGGACCATCTTCACCCAGCCCCAGTCGAACGTGACCGTGCCGCCGAAGTTCGGGTCGAGGACGTTCTCGACGCCCTGCTCCCCGACCTCGCCGGCGATCTCGGTCAGCGCCACCACCGTGCGCGCCCGTGCGCTTCGCGATCTCGACGTGTCGCCGTAGTGGTCCCCGTGCCCATGCGTGAGCAAGATGTGCGTCGGCTCGGACATCTCGGCGCCTCGACGGTCGCCTTCGGGTTGCCGGTGATGAACGGGTCGACCAGCACGGTCGCGTCGCCCGTCGTAGCTCGACAGCCGCGTGGCCCAGAAACCGCATGTCCATCTCTTCAATCCTCCTGTTCAGTCTCCCTTGACCGAGCTGTCGCGCGAGCTCGTACCCGACCGCGACGCCGATGAGCATGCCAGCGCGGGTCTCCTCGGCGATCAGCGTCCGCACGGCGGCATCCGCTCGTCGGGGTCCTCGGCGGCCGCGGCCTCGCGCAGCGACCTCGGCCTGACGGCGGAGCCGAACCAACCGCCGGCCTCGAGCGCCTGGCTGAGGATCCCGCTGGAGCTGCGGTGCGGCCTGCTCGCCACCAGCCTCTGCGCCTCCTCGCAGACCGCTCCGGTCGCTGATGCGCCTCATCGCAGCGTCGAGCTGCGCGTCGGTGTAGGCTCGGGTCACGGCTTTCGGGCATCATAGGCGGGCGTGGCCGCGCCGCCCTGACCTCGCTGTCGCACGGCGCCGGGCTGCGGCTGCAAGCTGCCGGCGGCTCGATCTGGCCCGCTCGCTCGCCGGCCTCCCCCGGCCCAGCCGACCCGCGCGTGCTCGTCGGCTACCGACACCGCCGACGACGCCGGCGTGTACCGCGCTGAGCGACGACCTCGCGCTCGTCCAGACCGTCGACTTCTTCACGCCGATCGTCGACGACCCGTACGACGTTCGGACGCATCGCCGCCACCAACGCGCTGTCCGACATCTACGCGATGGGCGCGACGCCGGTGCGGCGCTCAACCTGGTCGCCTTCCCGCTCGAGGCGCTGGGGCCGGAGTCCTCGCGCGAGATCCTGCGCGGCGGCGCCGACGCGTGGCCGCCGCGGGCGGGCGTCGCCATCGTCGGCGGGCACTCGATCGACGACCCCGAGCCGAAGTACGGGCTCGCGGTCACCGGCGTGGCCCACCCCGACGCCGTCCTCACCAACGCCGGCGGCGCGCGCCGGCGACGCGCTCGTGCTGACCAAGCCGCTCGGCGCCGGGACGGTGGCGACCGCGATCAAGCGCGGGCTGGCCGGGCGACGCGCTGGCGACGCGGGCGGTCGAGGTGATGACGACGCTCAACGACCGCGCCGCGGCGGCCGCCGCGCGCGGCCGGCGCGCACGCGCTCACCGACGTCACCGGCTTCGGCCTGCTGGGCCACCTGCACGAGCTGGCCGCGGCCAGCGGGCTGGCGGCCGAGATCGACGCCGCCGCGGTGCCCGCGATCGACGGCGTGCTCGAGCTGCTCGCCGACGACCGGCGCGCTCGCGGGCGGCTCGCGGCGCAACCGGGCGGACGCGGAGCAGTTCACGACATTGGCGCCGGGCGTGCCCGAGCCGCGGCGCCGGCTGGTGTGCGACGCGATGACCTCCGGCGGCCTGCTGGCGGCGGTGCCGCGGGCGGGCCGACGCATGCAGGGCTGGGTCGTCGGCCGGCTCGCCCCCGGCCGAGCCCGGCACGATCACCGTCGGCTAGCGCTGCGGCAAGCCGGGCCAGCGGAGAGCCCGAGCAGGCTGGCCACGACGCCCGCCGGCGAGGCCGGCGAGCCAGCTGGCTCGACCGAGATCAGCGGCAGCAGCACCAGCACGATCGCGATCGCCGCACGCCGAGGATGTCGGCGTCGATCCTCCTCCCCGCGCCGCAGCGCGAGCAGGTCGCGCATCGCCCACGCGCGCGAGCAGCGCCAGCGCGGCCGCGTTGCCGCCCACGTGCCGCCGGTGCGGGTCGGCGCCGAGCACGAGCGCCGAGCCGCCGACGCCGCCGACGAAGAACACGAGCGAGCGGCGCCCACGCGCCGTGGCGGCGCTCCAGCAGCCAGCCGAACAGGACGATCGCGCTCGAGCGCGCGAACTCGTAGCCGGTGACAGTAGTAGACGAACAGCTGCGTGACGAGCTTTATCGCCACCAGTGGAGCCGGGCTTGTCGACGACGCCGATCGGGGCAGCGTGACGATGTTGCGCGGCCGCGCCTGGAAGAACAGCGCCGACCAGGACCGAGCGAGCACCAGCAGGATCGTCGCGTAGGGCCGCGCGCTCGGCGCGGATGCCGGGGATCTCGCCGCGGCCGCAGCCGGCGCAGCGCGGGCGCTCGCGGCCGCCGGCGGGCTTCTCCGGCGCGCCGCCCTTCTCGAGCTTCGGCGCCCGCTTGCGCAGGCGCGTGCCGCAGTACGGGCACTCCGTGATGTACGGAGCTCACCTCGGATTGCAGTTCTTGCAGATCGACGAAGAGGTCCGGGCCGCCGGTCACACATACCGATTCTAGAGCGGCGGCGATGCCGCTGGTGACCCAACTGGTCACACGGCAGTCGCGTCCACGATCTCGCGCATGACCTCGTGGAGATCGTGGTTCGCCTCGTACACGACGACCTGCCGGTGGGCGCCGTTGCCGCGCTCCAGCAGGTCCTCGACCGCCTCGAGGTCTGCCGGCGGATCCGAGGTCCTCGGCGTGCTCCGCATGCGGTCGATGGAGCCGCGTGGCGAGCGCCCTGGTGGGACGCGCTCGGAGCCGGGCAGATCGACCATCTCGCCGTCGAGCCCGTGGCGCGCGGCGATCCACCTGTTCTCGTCGAGCATCTCGAACGGGTAGCGGGACAGCCGCTGCCCGGCCTCGAAGTGCTCGCCAGCTCCTTGACCATCGCCTGGACGAGCGCCGCCAGCCCGAGCGTGTGCTCGACGCGCGTCTGCGCAGTCCATCGCGCGGATCTCGACGGTGCCGAAGTTCGGGTGCGGGCGGACGTCGTACCAGAGGTAGGTGTAGTCCTCGATCGTCTTCGCCTCGATCATGAACTCGATCCGCTCGCTCGTAGTCCTCCCAGTCCGTCGTAGGTGGGCGGCATGCCGACGCGCGGGAAGGCGCGGAAGATCGGCGTCCGGGTCGAGGCCAGGCCGGTCGCCTCGCCGCGCCAGAACGGCGAGTTGGCCGACAGCGCGAGCAGCACGGGCATGTGCACGCGCATCCCGTTGGCGACGTGGATCGCCTTGTCGGCGTCATCCATGCCGACGTGGACGTGCAGGCCGAAGATGACCTCCTGGCGCGCGACGAAGCGCAGCGCCGACGATCAGGTCGCGGTAGCGCGGGCGCGCCGAGATCCGCTGGTCCTCCCACTTCGCGAACGGGTGCGTGCCGGCCGAGCCGATGGCGAGATGCTTGCTGGCCGGCCGTTCTCGGCCACCTGGCGGCGCAGCGCCGCGCAGCTGCTCCGCCGGCCTCGCGCGTGTCCGCGCACGGCTCGGTGGCGATCTCGAGCACCGACTCCATGAGCTCGGGCTTGATCCCACCCGACGGCGGCGGCATTCGCGAGCAGGTCTCGATCGCGTTGACGAGGTCCAGGTCTCTCGCATCGACGATCATCAGCTCCTCCTCGATGCCGAGCGTGTAGCTCGGCCCGCTGAAGTTCGGCTTCACGGCGCGGCAGCGTACCTGTCGGGTCGTAGACTGAACCCAGCGACGATCACCTGAGCAAAGGACGGACCGATCATGGCCCTCGGATACGACGGCAAGCTCTACATCCTGGCCTTCGACCATCGGGGCTCGTTCCAGAAGAAGATGTTCGGGATCGAGGGCGATCCGACGCCTGAGGAGACCGAGACGATCAGCGACGCCAAGAGGCTGATCTTCGAGGGCATGCTGAGCTCGCCGTCGAGCGCGGCGTCGACGCCGACGCCACCGGCGTCCTGGTCGACGAGCAGTTCGGCTCGAACATCCCCACGCGCGCCCGCGAGCACGGCCTGAAGCTCGCGATGCCGGTCGAGAAGTCAGGGCAGAACGAGTTCGACTTCGAGTACGGCGAGGACTTCGCCCGAGCACATCTCGAAGTTCGACCCCGACTTCTCCAAGGTCCTCGTCCGTCTACAACCCCGACGACGATCCCGGAGATGAACGAGCGCCAGCTCGGGCGTCTGAAGCGCCTGGCCGACTGGCTGCACGACAACGGCCGCAAGTTCCTGTTCGAGCTGCTCGTGCCCGCCACCGACGGACAGCTCGCCTCGGTCGACGGCGACACCGACCGCTATGACGCCGAGATGCGGCCCGGCCCTGATGCGCCAGGCGATCGAGCGACATCCAGAAGTTCGGGATCGAGGTCGACGTGTGGAAGATCGAGGGCGTCGACGAGCGCGAGGATGCCACATGCTGGCCGATCAGACCCGTTCCGGCGAGGGTCGCGCGGGCGTCGTCTGCGTGCTGCTTGGCCGCGGCGCGTCCAACGAGAAGGTCGACCACTGGCTCCAGGCGCCGCCCCTGTCGACGGCTTCATCGGCTTCGCGATCGGCCGCTCGATCTGGTGGGACGCGCTGAAGGGCTTCCTCGACGGCGGGCTCGAGCGCGAGGCCGCGGCGTCGCAGATCGCCGATAACTACCTGCGCTTTGTGCAGGTCTATGAGGGTCAGGCCGTCCACTAGCGGCCGAGCCGCCGCTGGCGGCGCGGACGGCAGCGCCTGCACCGGCCCTCACTCGAGCCCGATCTGGACGCCGCGACGCCGGCTAGGCACGTCTACATAAGGCCACCGGTGTCTACATAACCGGGGCCGCAAATGGTAGGCTCGACGCGCATGGCCATGAAGATGCGCCAGAGTCTTGCGCAACTCGAGCAGGAGTTCCGGCACGAGGCCGCGCTCGACCGCAACCGCAGGGACCACCTGCGCCGGCAGGCTGTTTCGCGCTCCCGCAAGCGCGGAATCGAGCGCGAGAAGAAGCGCAGCTCGATGCGCTTCTGGCTGCTGGTGCTGTCGCTCATCGCCACCGCGCGTGATCGTCACGGCCGGCGATGTTCGAGACGCTCTACCGCCTGCTCGGTTAGCCGCCCTTCACCCGCCCGCATGGGAATCCCGACCCACGCGCGTGTCCGGGCCCGCGCCGTCGGCAGCGACAGCTAGCTGGCGTCACCCAGCCCGCGGAGCGCTGCGTCAACCTCTTCGCGGGCGCCTGTGCCTTTGCTCTCGTTCAGGCGCTCCTGCCTGGATCTCGAGGTAAACCTCCTTGCGGAACACCGGGATGTCCCGCGGAGCCTGGATACCGATCCGCACCTTCTCCCCGATGATCGCCAGCACCGAAACCTCGATGTCGTCGCCGATCATGATGCTCTGATTCGACTTACGGGTCAGTACCAACATAGAAAGGATGCCTCCCTGCTCGTAGACGGGTCGGTGACACGACCGGAGTCCGCTCCGTCTCGAAGAGGGGCCCAGCCTGCCCGTGTCCAGCATACCGACCAGCCCCTTGGTTGCACAAGCGTTCGGCGATCAGCCACCCGGC
Source organism: uncultured Solirubrobacterales bacterium (assembly GCA_963737535.1). Lineage (GTDB taxonomy): Bacteria > Actinomycetota > Thermoleophilia > Solirubrobacterales > Solirubrobacteraceae > Palsa-465. The sequence continues at coordinate 57,824 of CAVTTU010000021.1, read as the reverse complement.
TGGGGGACCGCCCAACCGTCGGCTGTACTAGTCTCCGCGCCTCATGGCACGACGATCACTTCGACCCGAGCTGAATCGCATCCGGGCCTGGGTCCGCCAGGGCCGCACTGACGCCTGGATCGCCCACCAGCTCGAGGTAACTGTCCAGCAGATTCAAGCCTTCAAGCGCGAGCAGGGCCTCGACAACGGCGGCGACGCCGAGGGCGTGGCCGCGGTCGATTTCGACGAGGACATCGATCTCCGAGCCGAGGACGATGCGCTCATCGCCGCCGAGCTCGACGCCGCCGAGGCCGAGCGCGGCGAGGAGGAGGACGACGAGGACGCCGAGGATGAGCCCAAGGGCCGACGCCGGCGCGGACGGCGCGGCGGTCGTGGCGGGCGGACCCGTCGCAAGGCGTCAGGCCCGCTCGAGGCGACCTTCGACCACGGCGAGGAGGGCTACGGCCTGTGGCTCGATCCCGCCGTCCAGGACGATCCCGTCTACGCGGAGTACTGGGCCGGCCATCGCCCCGTAGAGGTGGCGATCGAGGAGGATCAGATCATCATCCGCCGGGCCGGGGGCGAGGACTCGGACGAGGGGGACTGAGGACCCCCGGTCAGGAGTCGGGCTCGATGCGCCGTCCGCCGGCGTAGTCGCCCGCTGCGCGGACGTACCGGGCGAACGCGGCCCCGGCCACCGTGGTCATGTCCCAGGCTTCCGGGGTCCCGGGCGCGATCTGCACGGCGATGGCAAAGCACCAATCCGTCCCCTGCTCGAGGTAGAGCGCCACCAGCTCGGCGGCCATGAACGGGCCCCCCAGGCGCCGGCGGAGCTCGACGACGAGCGCATCCCGCACCCGCTCCATGGTGGCGCGCAGGCTCGGATCGGCGACCGCCAGGCGACGCTCGCCCTCCCGCCACAGAGCGATGACCTGCTCGGTCTGCCGGGGGTCAGACCCCAGCATCTCGACTCAGTGTCGCAGGCCCGTGACCACGTAGGGGCGTTCGCCTGGCCGGACCATGCCCAGCCCGCGGGCGTCCTGGGCGATCGTGGCCGGGTTGTTCAGCGCGCGCTGCTGGCGTAGCAGTCGGGCGTTGTCCCGCGTCAGCTGGTGCACGATCGACACCTGCGCGTCGGTCTGAGAGCGTGTGGAGAGGTAGGACAGCGTGTGCTGCACGTACAGCCCGGCGACGATCACGAGGACGACCAGCAGTGTGGTCCGCCCCAGCCGGTCCCAGCGAATCCGCACTCGCGGGCGCGCCACTCGGCGGGGTCGTGCCGGCGTCCGACGCGTCTCGCGATGTCTCGCTGCCTGTGCCCGCGCGTACGGCATGCCGTGACCGCTTCGTTCGACGCCACCATCCTCCTTCCTGCTGCAAGCGAGGCTGCACCGCCGGCGTCAGGTGCGAAAGGCGCGCCGGCCGGGATACTCGGCGTCCTGCCCCAGCGCCTCCTCGATCCGCAGCAGCTGGTTGTACTTGGCCACGCGGTCGGTTCGGGAGGGAGCCCCGGTCTTGATCTGGCCGCAGCCGGTGGCCACGGCGAGGTCGGCGATCGTCACATCCTCGGTCTCGCCCGAGCGGTGCGAAATTACCGCCGTATAGCCGCTCTCGCGCGCCATGCGGACCGCAGCCAGCGTCTCGGTCAGGGTGCCGATCTGGTTGACCTTGATCAGGATCGAGTTGGCCACGCCGGTGTCGATCCCGCGCCGCAGGCGGTCGGTGTTGGTCACGAACACGTCATCCCCGACGAGCTGGATCCGGTTGCCGAGCTGATCGGTCAGCGTGCTCCACCCCGCCCAATCATCCTCGGCCATCCCGTCTTCGAGCGAGATGATCGGGTAGCGCCCGGTCAGCTCGTTCCAGTAGCTGACCAGCTCGTCGGCGGTCAGCCGCCGGCCCTCGTGCTGGAGCACGTACATGCCATCGCGATAGAACTCGGAGACGGCGGGGTCGAGCGCAATCGCCACCTGCTCGCCCGGCACATAGCCGGCGGCGCGAATCCCCGCCATCAGCGCCTCGAGCGCCTCCTCGTTGGAGCGCAGGTCGGGCGCGAAGCCGCCCTCGTCGCCAACGGCCGTGCCCAGGCCCCGGTCGTGCAGGGTGCGCTTGAGGTGGTGGAACACCTCGGACCCGATCTGCAGTGCCTGGTCGAACGTCCGCGCCCCGACGGGGACGATCATGAACTCCTGGAAATCGACGGCGTTGTCGGCGTGCACGCCACCGTTGAGGACGTTCATCATCGGCACGGGCATGATGTGGGCCGAGTCGCCGCCGAGATAGCGCCACAGGGGCAGGCGTTCCTCGGCCGCCGCCGCGTGGGCGGCGGCCAGGGAGACGGCGAGAATCGCATTGGCACCCAGGCGCGACTTGTTGGGCGTGCCGTCGAGCGTGATCAGCATGCGGTCGAGCGCGGCCTGGCTTCCGGCGTCCTGCCCGTGGACGGCCGTGGCGATCTCGCCGTTCACGTTCTCGACCGCGTGGGTCACTCCCTTGCCGAGCCAGTCCGAGCCGCCGTCGCGCAGCTCGGTGGCCTCGAACTCGCCCGTGGAGGCGCCGGACGGAACCGCCGCTCGGCCCCAGGCCCCTGACCGGAGGCTCAACTCCACCTCGACCGTCGGGTTGCCGCGGCTGTCAAGGATCTGGCGGGCGTGGACGTGCTCGATCTGGCTCATCTCGTTGGGGGTCCTCCTTCGGTGAGGCGAGCCGCGGCATAGTAGGCCAACTGCTCGTCGGGGCGAAGATCGTTCCACGTCCGCCCGTCTGATGCGGCCCGCTCGGCGCCGCGCTGCACGCGCGAGCGGAATCGGTCGGCCGACGCGCGGAGGGCCAACTCGGGGTCGAGGTGCAGCTTGCGGGCGATGTTGACGGCGGCGAAGAGGACGTCGCCGAGCTCGTGGAACTGTTCGCTCTTATCTGCGGTGGCCTCGAGCTCGTCGACTTCGTCTCGCAGCGCTTGGAGGGGCCGCTCGATGCCCGCGTCCTGGAAATCGAACCCGGACGAGGCGGCTCGCCGCTGCACCTTGCGGGCGTAGAGTGGGCCGGGCAGGTTCTCGGGCACCTCGCCAAAGATGCCGCGCTCCCGGCCCGGCTCGGTCTGCTTGATCCGGTCCCAGTTGCGCAGGACCTCGCGGGCGCTCTCGGCCTCGACATCGCCGAACACGTGGGGGTGGCGGCGGATCAGCTTGTCGATCGTGTGCTGGGCGACCTGGGCGAGGTCGCCGACGCCGCGCTCCTCGAGCAGCAGGGCGAGGAAGTGGACCTGGAACAGGACGTCGCCGAGCTCATCGAGCAGCTTGGCGTCATCGCCGCGATTGGCCGCGTCGGCCAGCTCGTAGGCCTCCTCGACCGTATGGGGGACGATCGTCCGCTCGTCCTGCTCGCGATCCCAGGGGCATTCCTTGCGCAGGCGTCGCGTGATCGCGTCAAGCCGCTCCAGGGCATCCACACTCTCCGGCCGGCCGGAGGAGCTCAACGGCTACGGCGAGGAGGTGGTTGTCGGCGCTGCCGTGGTCGTGCTCGGCGCCACCGTCGAGGTCGCCTTGGGCGCCTTGTAGCCTGAGCAGTCGGCCATCGAGTAGCCCGAGCGGCACTTGGTCTTGCTCAGCCAACTCTTCTTGGTCTGGGCGTCGACCGCGGTCTGGGCCGCCGTCTGGCCATTGCCGTTGAGGATCTGCTTGATCAGCGGGGTGGCCTGGGCCAGCGACTGCTGGCTGCCCGGGATGATCTTCGTCACCTCAACCACGTAGTAGCCGAACTGACCGTGGACCGGGCCGACGATCGTTTTGAGCTTGGCGCCGAACGCAGCGGTGTCGAGAGCCTGCTCCTCCTGGCCCTTCTTGACCCCGGTGATCACGCCGCCCTTGTTCTTGGTCGAGCTGTCGATCGAGTACTTCTTGGTCACCGCATCCCAGCTCTGGCCGTGCATCAGCGCCGCCTTGGCGGCGTTGGCCGCCTTCAGCGTGTTGGTCCGGACGATGCGGATGTTGCGGGTCTCCGGCTTGCCGAACTGGCTCTTGTGGTTGTTGTAATAGGTCTGAATCGCCGCGGCACTGACGGTCGTCTGGTGCTTGGCCAGGAGCTTCTTGTAGATCTCGTTGACCCGGACGCGGAACATGATGTCGCTCAGCGTCTGGCCCGACTGGCTGAGGAAGGTGTTGAACGCGGCCGCGGTGGGGAACTGCTGCTTCTTGGCCACGGCGAAGGCCTTGTTGACGTCGGCGTCGCTCACCGTGATCCCCAGCTTCTTGGCCTGGGCCTGGTACCAGTAGGCGCGGATCAGGAAGTCCATCACCTGCCCGGAGAGGGAGGTGAACAGCTGCTTACACGCGGTGCGGATCTGCGCATCGGTCTTGCCCTTGGCGAAGGTGGGGATCTGGGCCTTGACCTGCGAGATGCAGGTGTCGAAGTTCGGGGGGTCACTGGGGACGATCACGGGGCGCGCCAGGAGTCTGGGCCGAGCTGCCCTTGGCGGCGATGTACATCCAATGCTTGAAGGCGGTCGTGGAGATGGGGTTGCCGGCCATGTCGGCCACGGCGTTACCGGGGATGCCGGAGCCGCAGCCCGACAGGGCCACCCCGACCACAAAAAAGGCGCCAAGCGCCAGGAAGGTCTTCATCCGCTTCATCGACCCGGGTGATGGTAGCGAGCGCTGGCAGGACTGGTCACCAACTGTTACGAAGTTCTTCGGCACCGTCACCCACGCGTCGCATTATTGGTGGAACGCTGGGGCACTGCGCGATGAGTCCAACGTTGTCCTAAATAATCTCGGACATCGTTGGACTCAACGCGAGGTGGTGGCCCTGGCCGAAGGGCAGAACGGGGTCGTCGCGCATTGGCAGCTGCGCGGACTCGGCGTGCCGGCCGACGTCATCCAGTACCGGCTGGCGGAGAGCTTCCTGACCCGCCTGCATCGAGGGGTGTACGCCGTGGGCCGGCGGGTGCTGCCACCCAACGGCCACCGGATGGCCGCCGTCCTGTCCTACAAGCCCCCGTGCGTTCTGAGCCATCGGAGCGCCGCCGCCGTCTGGGGGATCTGGTCCTCGGGGCCCCGGATCGAGGTGATGCTCGAGCGCAAGAGCCGCTCCCACGTCAAGATCCGCGCCCACTACACAGCCAGGCTGGACCCCGAGGACGTCACGACCAAGGACAACATCCCCATCACCTCCCCCGCCCGCACCGTCCTCGACCTGGCGAGGACCCTCAAGCCGCACCTCCTGGTCAAGGCGATCGAGGAGGCCGAGCGCCGGCACATCTTCGACCTCATGGCACTCGACCGCGCCATCGCCCGCGCGCCGCGTCGCCCGGCACCAGGAAGCTCCAAGCCGCCCTCGCTGGCTACCGCCCGCCACCGGACACCCGCTCACCCCTGGAGCAGCGGTTCTACGAGCTCATCCGGAGCGACCCGACCATCCCCGAGCCCCAGAGCAATGTCCTGGTCGCCGGCCTCGAGGTCGATTTCTTCTGGCCACGGACCCGCCTGGTGGTCGAGGTCGACGGCCGTGGCTACCACTCGAGCCCTCGCGCCTTCGAGACCGATCGCGTCCGCGATGCCAAGCTCGCCCGGGCCCGCTGCCCCGTGCTGCGGATCACCGACGAGCGCATGAAGACCGACCGCGCCGGCATCCTCACCGACGTCCGCGCGCTGTCTACGCCGCCTCGCGAGTGACCGCGAGCAGCACGTCGGCCGCGCGCACAACGGCGGGGAACCGCTTCGTCGGATCGTCGGGGACCCGCACCGATAGCTGAGACTTGCCGGACTCGTAGAGCGCCTCGGGGATCTCGGCCCGGAGCTTCTTGGCCCGCACCGAATCGAGCTCGATCGGGGTTACCGCCAGGCGTCCCCCGCGGAATGTGACCGCGGTGGCGCCCGCCTGGCCGAGCTTGATCCGCGCCTGCTGGAGCGAGATCAGGTTGCGCAGCGGCTCGGGGAGGTCGCCGAAGCGGTCCTCCAGCTCGTCGCGCAGCAGCACCAGATCGGCCACCTCGCGGGCCGCCGCGATCCGCCGGTGCACGTCGACCTTGGCCTGCTCGTAGGGGATGTAGTCGGCGGGCACGTAGGCGTCGACGTTGACGTCGAGCCGCACGGGCTCCCAATCCTCCTCCGGGGCCTCTCCGTCGGCAGCGGCGGCCACCGCCTCGTCGAGCATCTGCATGTAGAGCTCGAAGCCGAGCGCCGCGACGTGGCCGGACTGCTCGTCGCCGAGCAGGTTGCCGGCGCCGCGGATCTCGAGGTCGCGCATGGCGATCTTGAAGCCGGCGCCGAGCTCGGTGTAGTCGCGCAGCGCCGACAGCCGCTGCGCCGCCTCGCGGTCAGCGCCGCGGCGCTCGGGATACAGCAGGTAGGCGTAGGCCCGCTCGCGCGAGCGGCCCACCCGGCCCGCGGATCTGGTAGAGCTGCGCCAGGCCGAACGCGTCCGCGCGCTCGATGATCGAGCGTGTTGGCGTGCGGGATGTCGATGCCCGACTCGATGATCGTGGTGGAGACCAGCACGTCGGCGTCGCCGCGCAGGAACGCCAGCATCCGCTTCTCGAGCTCGCGCTCGTCCATCTGCCCGTGGGCGACCCCGAAGCGCATGCTCGGGCACAGCGCCGCGCAGCCGCTCGGCCGTCTCGTCGATCGTCTCGACCCGGTTGTGGAGGAAGAAGACCTGGCCGCCGCGCTCGTGCTCGCGCACGCAGCGCCCGGCGCACGAGCTCCTCGTCGTACTCGCCGACGTAGGTCTTGACCGGGCGCCGCCCCTCGGGCGGGGTCTCGATCACGCTGATGTCGCGCACGCCGGCCAGCGACATCTGCAGCGTGCGCGGGATCGGCGTGGCGCTCATCGCGATCACGTCGACCCGGAGCTTGAGCTGGCGCAGGAGCTCCTTCTGCTTGACGCCGAAGCGCTGCTCCTCGTCGACGATCAGCAGCCCCAGATCCTTGGCGCGCACGTCCCGCGACAGCAGGCGGTGGGTGCCGATCAGGATGTCGACCTCGCCGCGGCGAACCGGGCCACCGCCTCGCGCTGCTCCGCCGCCGGGCGGAAGCGCGACACTGCTCGATCGTCACCGGGTAGTCGCGCAGCCGCTCGCTGAAGGTGCCGTAGTGCTGCTGGGCGAGGATCGTCGTCGGCACCAGCACCATCACCTGCTTGCCGTCCTGGACCGCCTTGAACGCGGCGCGCATCGCGACCTCGGTCTTGCCGTAGCCGACGTCGCCGCAGATCAGGCGGTCCATCGGCCGCGGCGCCTCCATGTCGGCCTTGACGTACTCGATCGCGTCGCGCTGGTCGGGCGTCTCGTTGTAGGGGAACGCGTCCTCGAACTCGCGCTGCCAGTCGGTGTCGAGCGGGAACGCGTGGCCCGCGCGGCGCTTGCGCTCGGCGTACAGGTTGAGCAGCTCGCCGGCCAGCTCCTGGGCCGCCCGCCGCGCCCGGGCCTTGATCGTGTCCCAGCGCGTCCCGCCGAGCTTGGACAGCGGCGGGTGGGCGCCGCCGGCTCCGACGTAGCGGGAGATCTTGGCCAGCTGGTCGACGGGGACGAACACGCGGTCCGAGCCGGCGTATTCGAGGTACAGGTAGTCGCGCGTGACGTTGGCCACGGTCTTGGTGTCAAAGCCGGCGAAGCGGGCGATCCCGTGGTCCTCGTGGACGACGATGTCGCCCGTGCGCAGGTCGGCGAAGCTGCGCAGCACGCCGCGACGGCGCTCTGGGCGCGCGGCCGCCGGCCGCCGGCGGCGGAACAGGCGGTGGTCGGGGATCACCGCGAGGTGGAACTGGGGCGCGATGAAGCCGACCGCGAGTCGGGCCCGCGCAAACGTAATGGCGCGCATCGGCGCCGGCGCCATCTTCGGAAAGCCAGTGGACCTTCAGGCGCCCGAGGTTGTAGGCGGCACGCTCGCCCTCGCCGCGGCTGGCGAAGGCAACCACGGTCCGGTAGCCCGATCGATGCAGCTTCTCGAGCTCGGGCTCGGCCTCCCGAATGCCCCGCGCGGCGACGTCGGCGCTCTGCGCGCGGAACTGGAACGGCTGGTCCTGATCGATGCTCGATAGGCGGATCCGGGCGCGGTCGCGCAGCGCGTCCTCGATGACCGAGGGGCCGAGATACAGCTGATGGGCGTCCTCGTCATGGAAGGCTGCGGTGACGTCCTGCCAGTGGTCGGACAGCGCCGGCGCGACGTCCTCCTCGCCGGCGATGACCACGCTGGCCGCCTCCGGAGCGAGGGACAGGAACGAATGGAAATCCTCGACCGGGAGCAGCTCGGCGATGTCGGGACGGTCGGCCTCGTCCTCGAGCGCGGCGATCTCGGCCAGCTCGCGGTGCTCGGGGGCGAGCTCGGCCGCCGGCGCGACCTCGACCTCCTCGGCGTCTCCGAGCGATCGCTGGGTGAAGGTCGAGAACCACCGCAGCGACTCGATCTCGTCCCCGAACAGGTCGACGCGGACCGCGCGGTCCTCGGTGGCGGGAAACACATCGAGCAGCCCGCCGCGGATCGCGAACTGGCCCCGGTCCTCGACCTGCTCGACGCGCTCATAGCCTGCCGCAACCAGGTCGGTGGCGGTCTCGTCGAGGTCGAGGAGATCGCCCATCCTCAGCGTGAATCCGTGCGGGCGCAGAGCCGGATCGGGCACCTTCTCCGACAGCGCCACCGCGCTGACGACGACGATCGGCGCTGCGCCGGCCGATTCGTCGAGCAGCGAATCGAGCGCGGCGATGCGAAGGCCGACGAGGTGCGGTGGCGGGGCGAGGTGCGACTCATAGGTGACGCCGCGGCTCGGGTAGTAGCGAATGGTCCGCGGGGACAGCCAGCTGCGCAGCCCGGCGGCGAGGTCGCGCGCGGCTCGGTCATCACCGGCGACGACGATCGCCGGTCGCTCGGGTTCGCGGTCGAGCAGGGCGGCGATCAGGTACGGACGCAGCGACCCCGAGACGAACGCGCGCCCACCATCCCGCTGCAGTGCAGCGGTCTGCGGATCATCGTCGGCGTGCGTGAGCAGAGCGCGAAGCATCTGCTTCTGAGTCTATGAAGCGGACGGCTCGCCGAGAACGAACTGCTCCGCCGCGTCGGCGGCCTCCTCGACCAGCGCCTGGACGTCCGCTCCGCGGCTGGCGAAAGCGCCCGAGAACGTACGACGCCACCTCGTCGGGATCGGTGGTCGGCGGGCGGCCGACACCGACCCGAACGCGGCTGAAGTCGGCGGATCCGAGCCCCTGCTTGATCGACTTGAGCCCGCGGTGGCCGGCCAGGCCCCCGCCGGTGCGCACGTGGATGCGACCGAAGCTTAGGTCGATCTCGTCGTGAATGACGAGCACGTGCTCGATCGGCACCTTCAGCGCGCCCCGGGCCGGACCGACCGAATTGCCCGCCTCGTTCATGTACGTCTGGGGCAGAAGGACCGCCACACGCGGACCACCGAAGCCCGTCCGTCCCTCGGTGAGCAGGCCGCGGTACTTGGGCTTGGGGCTGGGCAGGTCCCAGCGCGCGATCAGAGCGTTGGCGGTCGCAAACCCGATGTTGTGTGGCGTGCCGGCGTACTCACTGCCGGGATTGCCCAACCCAACGATCAACCAGTCGACGCGGCCGCCGTGACCGCCCGTGGCTGACATCGCCTACTCGTCGGAGGATTCGCCCTCGCCGGCGCTCTCGTCGGCGGCCGGCTCGGCCTCGGCGGGCGCCTCGCCCTCGACGAGCTCGGTCTCCTCTTCGATCTCGGGCTCTTCCTCGACCTGGAGACGCGGGGGCGACAGGGTGGCAATCACGGTCTCGGGATCGTCGATCAGCTTGACCCTCGGGGGCGCGCTCACCGCCTCGAGTGTCAGCGTGTCGCCGATCACCATCTCGGAGACATCGTGCTGAAGCGAGTCGGGAATCTCGGTCGGCAGCGCCTCGACGGTCAGCTCGCGCGTGACGTGCTCGAGGACGCCGCCCTCCTTGACTCCCGGCGCATCCTCGGTTCCGGTGAGCTCGAGCACGACGGTAGCCTGGATGGCCTGGTCGAGCCGGACACGGAGAAAGTCGATGTGGATCGTCTGGCCGTGGACCGGATGGCGCGTCAGCTCCTTGACCACGACGGGCGTCGATCCCGCGCCATCGATGCTGAGGTCAAACACCGCACCCGCATGGGCGAGGGCGAGCCGCAGCTCGCGGCCGTCGACCTGAAACGCCACCGGGGGCTCACCGCCGCCGTACACGACGCCGGGAACCTGGCCGGATCGACGCAGACGCCGAACCGCCCGCGAACCCGCGGGGTCCCGCTGCGCGACTGACAGGGCGGTTGTGGTTGCGGTGGCCATGGGCGGTCATCGATGGTAGCGACAGCGCGTTTTCACGGGTTGCCGGTCGCGGTACCCTTAAGCCCATGTCGGGCGAGGCTCAGCTGCTGCTGATGATCGCTGGAGTGCACTTCTTGGGACTGGGTTGCGTCGCGGTCCTGATCATTCCCGCCTTGCGCGAGCCCCCCGGGCCGTCCTCCTCGTCCTCTGACTCGGGCAGCGACGAGGGCTGGGGTCGCGGCCCGAAGCTGCCGCCCAAGCTGCCCGAACCGCCACGCGGCGGGATTCCGCTCCCTGACGCGATCCCCGCGCGCGTCCGCCTCCGTGATCACCGACGGCTGTCCGACTATCGCCCCAAGCGCGATCGTCGACCCGCGCGAGAACCTCAGCGAACGCCCGTCCGCCAGTGAGCTGGCGAACATGGCCGGGGTGCGCGAACCCCAAGGCCGGCTCGCGACGCAAGAACGGCGCGCGCGTCGCCCTCACCGTGAGCCGCAGCAAGGGCTGATCGTCAGCCCAGACTCGGACAGGTCGCGTCGCCGGCCAGCTTCCGGGTGATCGAGAGAAGCTGGATGCTCAGGCCGCTGACCACGTTGCCGGCCCGCCTGACCTTGACGCACTGGACCCTGGGCAGCGAGCCATCGACGTTCCAGGCCACGCGGGCATAGCCGAGCGTGCTGGTCAGCGAGAATCCGGTCGAGGGCTGGAGCTGGAGGATCGACACCGACCCCGGGTGTCTGAGCGTGGCCGCGTTGATCGCGGCCTGGGCGCGGCAGCTCGCGCTCTGGCTGCAGTCGTGCATGAGGCTGATGATCTCGTCCTGATCTCCCCGCACCTCGGCCTGATGAGCGCCGTGATCGCGGAGCGCTCGTTGCCGTCGGCGTTGAACGCCCTGGCCAGCAGGAGGCTGATGCCGAGGAAGACGATCACGCCGATACCGATGCCGATGAGGTAAACGCGCCGCACCGCGCGCGAAGCTACTAGCTAGCCCGCCGCCGGGAAGTCCTCGCCGCTCAGCTCGAGGAAGCGCTCGACCGACGCCTCCTGATGGTCGAGCCGCAACGCCAAGGAGCGGGCGTGCTCGCGGGACTGGTCAAGGAACTCCTCGACACAGCGCTCGGGATCGTCGGCCAGGGGGTAGACGCGGCTGAAGTCCTGCTGGGCGCAGGCGATCCCCAACGGCGGGCGCCCCTCGGCGAGCGTCCGCGCGCTGCATACGGGGGTGACGACGAGCTTGGCGTCGCTGGCGATCAACGCCGTGGGCAGCAGGCGGGGCGCGGGCAGCCGCACGGACAGGTGCGCCGAGCGGTCCACGGTGACGCCACTGCCGATCACGTCGGACAGGGGTTCGCGCCATACGTCGAGAACGAGATCGGCGCCGACCAAGGCGTCACGGAGCGCGGTGGCCTGCTCCACGTAGAGGCGCTCGGCCTCGGCGCGATCCTCGGCGTCACCGAGGTCCAGATCGCAGGGGACGCGCAGCAACTCGCTGGCCGCGACGGTCGCGCCGGCTCCGCGGCTACCCGGGGCGACGTAGGTTTGTAGCGTGCCGAGGTCACGGCGAGCGTGGAAGATCACCGTCACGGCATCACTTAACGGCAGACCGTCGACCCGGAGCGATACCGCCACCGAAGTCGAGTCGTCGAGCAACGCCCGGCGAAGCAGCTCCTCGGCCTCGGCCCTGCGCTCGTTGTGATCGTCCTCGAGCATCGCCCTGAACCTCAGATCGGCCTGTTCGGTTAACCATTTACTCACAGATCCCGGTCGTGGACCACTTGCAAGTGGAGCGAATGTGCCGGCGCGAGTCCTCCATCTGGAGGATGGGTAGGCTGCACGGCGTGTTCGTCCTGAAGATCTTCTACATGCCGTTCGCCATCGTGGCCAGCCTGATCGCGAAGCGGCTCGGCCGCAAGACCTTCAAGTCGATCTGGGCCAAGTTCGACGACGAGGATCCGCCCAAGCCGACGCGGGAAGATCAAACCGCGCCCAAGGTGGTCGGAGCGGCAGCGCTCGAGGCGGCCACGATGGCGGGCGTTGCCGCCCTGATGGAGCGCGGCGCGGCCAAGAGCTTTCATTACCTGACCGGCTTCTGGCCGGGCGACCGTCCCAAAGAAGACGAGGACGAGGAGGACTAAATCTGGGCGGGCACCGTCCAGGGGCCAGCCCGGTGCGTGCCCATTCGGGGACCGGCGTCTTGGCCATCGACTCGCGGTCGACCATCACGTGGCGGATCTCCGCCTCGACCAGCGTCTCGCCGTCGCAGAGCAGTTGGTGCCGGCTGATGATGCTGGTCGTCCCCAGGTGGGTGATCGTGGACGCGACGGTCACGGTGTCGTCGAATCGGGCCGGGCGATGGAAGTGCAAGTGGGCCTCGGCCACGACGACGTCGACGCCCCGGTCGAGCATGACGGCATAGCCGCCGAAGGCCTCTCGCCACAGCTCGGTGATGACGATGTCGACGAAGGCCAGATAGTGGGAGTTGAACACCACACCCTGGACATCGCACTCCGCGTAGCGGACCCGAAACGAGTGCGTGAACGGCTCAGCCACGGCCGCCCCGAAGGACGAACCCTCGCTGGGCCAGATCCTCGAGCGCGTCCTCGAAGGCCCCGAAGTCGCGGCTCGTCAGGGCCTCGATCGGCCGGCCGCGCGGGCCCGGCGCCCGAACCCAGCGCCTGAGCACGGCGGCCCCGGCGCGCTCGTCGGCCTCGTCGAGCAGCCCGAGCAGGATGGGAAGCTCGGTCCGGTGCTCGAGCTGGCCCGAGAGCAACGTCAGCGCATCGACGCCGAGTAACGCGCAGAGCTCATCCTCGCTGAGGCCGAGCAGATCCATCAGCCTGGCGGCGCGGGCGGACTGAGCACGCGCTCCGAGCTGCGGATCCTCGCGCTCGCTCATGTCCGCGGCCGCGCTCAGAACAGCTGGTTCTCTTCCCGGCGTGACGGCTGGTGATGGCCCGTGACGGGAAGTTGGCGATTTGCGGGTGAAATGCCGCCGACCCCATTGGCGCGGTGCCGTCCTGTCCTGGCTCGTGCGAGCGCGGTCGTGAGCATCTGGTGAGCATCCTAGATCCACAGCAGGCAGTGCAGCGGCGTTAGCTTTCTCGCCCGAACGCCGTGCCTCCACCGCAGAATCGACCGGCGGCCCTGCGCTCCCAGTCCGGCTGCGGTACTTCTAAGCGCCGGGCTCCTCGACACCGTCGCCCTCAGCTTCGATGCGCTTGATGACGGCTTCGGTTAGGAGGTCATCGAAGCTGGTCTCCGACACTTCGTCTTGTGAGGCTCAACGTGCGCCCCACAGCCCGCAACTTTCGTGCCGGCGGACCGTTGTTAGAGCATTGGGGCGACACCACGACCCGGGGGTGTTGTGGTTTTGGTGTCGCCCCGACCTTTGAGAGAAGCGAAGCCGTCACGATGCTGTGATCCGGAGCGGCGGCGGTGCGCCCGTCGCAAGAATGAGAAAGGGAGGGCGGGCGGCTCGGGTAGGGGCAGGAGCCACCCGCCCAGAGAGCTCGTCCGTGAGCCCTACTCCAGCAACGGCTCGGCCATGAGGAAAGTCGCGCACTAGCCCCAATAGGCGCGCCTCAGTTGGTCTCGCAGGGGCCGACCTTGGGTGGCGAACCGTCTACCGGCGAGGTTGGCCCTGACTTTTTGCTCTCGACCGCGTCGAAAGGAGTAGGCAATGCTCGGGTCCCAGTGGTTCCGAGTCAAGCGCCGCCGATCCGGCGCGCTGCCGGGCCCGAGCTTGCCCCTCACCGTCGCCCGGTTGGGAGGCGTGGATCGCGACCTCGTGTTCTGCGATGAGATCGGACGACGGATCTATCCAGCTGGGCTCGGCGAGCGGTTCGTCAAGGCTCGCAAGGCTGCGGGCATCCCTATCAGCAGCTTGCACGTCCCGCGGCACACGAGCGCGACGCTGGCGCTCACCGCAACGCCGCCCGTCCCGCTTCACGTCGTCGCAGGGCGGATCGGAGACGATCCGAAGACCGTCCTCGCGACATACGCGCATCTGCTGCCGCACTCGGACGCGATGGCCGCTGACGCTGTCGCCGCGCGATCGTTGACAAGCCGTTGACAGAGAAAGAGCCCGAGCCCGCGGAGTTATGGGCGATCCGGGCGCACTCGGCCTCTGTAGATCAGAACAGCTGGTTCTCGCCGCCGAACACGTCGCTCACCGAGCCGTCGGTGAAGATCTGGCGGATCGAGTTCGTGAGCAGATCCGCGCAGGACAGGACCCGGACATTGCTCGGCGCGCCGGGGGGCAGCGGGATCGTGTCGGTCACCACGACCTGATCGAACCCGGCCGCGGCGAGGTTCTCCCACGCGTTGCCGCAGAAGTTGCCGTGGGTCGCGGCGGCGTACACGCGCCGCGCCCCGGCGTCGAGAACCGCCTGGGCGGCCGCCTTGAGCGTGCCTGCGGTCCCGATGATGTCGTCGACGATGACGGCGGTCTTGCCGGCCACGTCGCCGATGACGTAGTTGATCTCGGCCACCTGCTGGGCCGGGCGCTCCTTGTTGAGGATCGCCAGGTCAGCCCCGACCTCGGAGGCGAAGCGCTTGTTCAGCTTCACCCTGCCGGCATCGGGCGCGACGACGACCAGATCCTCGAGCCCGAGGTCGGCGAAGTACTGGGTGAGCATGAACAGGGCGGTCATGTGATCGCAGGGCTTCTGGAAGAAGCCCTGGATCTGACCCTGGTGGAGGTCCATCGTGAGGATCCGGTCGATCCCCGCGGTCTCGAGCATCCTGGCCACCAGGCGCGCCGTGATCGGCTCGCGGGGCGCGGACTTCTTGTCCTGCCGCGAGTACCCGTACCAGGGGCTGACGGCGATCACCCGGTGCGCTGAGCCGCCGACGGCGGCGTCGATCATGGCCAGCAGCTCCATCACCGCGTCGTTGGTTCCCAGGCTGGTGGCCACGTTGAGGCAGGTGGGCTGGACGATGAACACATCGGCCCCGCGCACGGACTCCTCGTAGCGGCAGTAGACCTCGCCGTTGGCGAATGTCCTGAGCGTGACCCCGCCGAGCTGAACCCCCAGTTTGTCGGCGATTCTGGCCGCCAGTTCGGGGTTGGCGCGGCCGCTGACCAGCATCAGGCGCTTGTCGTAGTCGAGCCGCAGCTCGTTGGGCGCCGGAGTCGTCTGGAGGACGCTCATTGTCGGTGCGAGTGTACGCCGGACTCCCGACGGGACCGGGTCCGATTGCTAGCCCTCGCGACCATCGTCATGGCGCTCGGTTGCGCGTTGCCTCCGTCGCTCCATGTACCCCTCGATGTTGCGCTGTCGGGCGCGCGCGATCCCCAGCGCTCCCGGGGGAAGGTCGTCGGTGATGACCGATCCAGCCCCGGTGTAGGCCTCATCGCCGACACTGACGGGGGCCACGAGCATCGTGTCCACGCCCACGAACGCTCCCGAGCCGATCGTCGTGCGGTACTTGGCCGTGCCGTCGTAGTTCGCCGTGATCGTCCCGGCGCCGATATTGGTGCGTTCGCCGACGTCGGCGTCGCCGATATACGACAGGTGGGGCACCTTCGTGCCGGCCCCGATGTCCGAGTTCTTGATCTCCACGAACGTCCCTGCCTTGGCGCCTTCGCGCAGCACGGCCCCGGGGCGCAGATAGGCGAATGGTCCGACGCTGACCCGGTCGCCGATGTCGGCGCCCGTGGCATACGAGTGGAGCACCTTCGCCTCGTCACCGATCCTCGTGTTGAGCACCGTGCTCAGCGGCCCGACGGTGGAACCCTCGCCGACCGCGGTCGCCCCGTGCAGGCTGGTGAATGGAGCGATCACGCTGTCGGCGCCGATCCGCACATCGACGTCGATCACCGTCGCGCCCGGATTGACGATCGTCACCCCCGCGAGCATGTGGCGCTCGTGGATCTGCTGTTGGGCGACGGCCCGCACCTGGGCCAGGGCCAGGCGGTCGTTGATCCCCAGCGTCTGCAGGGGATCGTCGAGCTCGAAGGCCAGCACGGTGCGCTCGTGCGCGCGCAGGATCGGGAGCACGTCAGGCAGGTAACGCTCGCCCTGGGCGTTGTCGACGCCCACCTGCTCGAGCGCCTGCAGAAGCGCCGCGCCATCGAAGGCGAAGATGCCGGTGTTGACCTCGCGAATGTGAAGCTCGGCGGCGGTGGCGTCGCCGATGGCCTTGGTCTCGACCACCCGCTCGACCGTGCCATCGGGAGCCCGCACCACCCGGCCGTAGCCGGTCGGCTCGTCCAGCACCGCGGTGGCCATCGTCGCCGCCGCCCCCGACTGCGCGTGCGCCTCGGCCAGCGCGCGCAGCGTGGCCGACTTGATCAGTGGCACGTCGCCGTTGATCACGATCACGGTGGCGGCGGGGTCGATGTGGGGCGCTGCCGCCCATACGGCGTCGGCCGTCCCGCGTGGCTCGGGTTGGATGGCCAGAACGGCGTCGCCGGACACCAGCGGCTCGAGCCGGCGGCCCGGGTTGTCGACCACCACCACCTGCTCCGCGCCCGCATCGCGGGCCGCGGTCAGCGGCCAATCGAGCATCGGCCGGCCGCACAGGGGGTGCAGCAGCTTCGGAACCGCGGAGCGCATGCGCGTGCCCTCGCCAGCGGCCAGGATGACGACGACGGACCCAGTCACGAGGTCCGCGACTCTAGATGATCCAATCTCGATGACGACGGGTCATCCGCTGCTAAATTCGCCTCGCCCGGCCGGCGGTCTCTAGCTCTGGGGGGTCGTCCAACAGGCCAGGACACCGGGTTTTGGTCCCGGGAATCGGGGTTCGAGTCCTCGCCCCCCAGCTCGGCACCCACGCGGCGAGACCGGCGGCCGGCCTCAGCACGTGGTCGGGTTGCTCACGCCCGACACCGGTGTTGTGCACAGCGTCTCGCGATCGACCTCCCAGCCGCCGGTCGAGATGTCGAACAGGTAGGGCGGCAGCAGATAGGCCAGGCGGTCGTCATAGGTGTAGCTCTTCACGTACCCGGTGAAGATGTTCCCGCTCCCGTCGGAGGTCCCCACCGCGCCGCGGAAGTTCTGCACCAGCGCGCCGTTGATGGTCAGGTTGCCCAGCGGGGCGCCGCAGTTGTAGTGATCGACGATGAACGAGTGCTTGAGCGAGAGGATGGCCGCGTCGATATGCAGGTTCGAGAACGACTGGGTCGTCGAATTGTCCTGGTCACAGGGGCCGGGTGCGTTGCTGTCCGTCGCCCCGAGCCCATGCATCACACGAACGTCCTGATTGGCCACCAAGCCGAGCACGGCGCTGCCCGTGGGTATCCCCGACGACTCGGTGGTGGTGAGGTTGCCGTTGACGATGATGTTGTTGGCCGCGGCGATCGTCAGCGACGTCGTGTAGTTGCCCGAGACGTAGACATCTCCGGCGCAGCCTGAGCTCGAGTACGTGGCGGTGAACGGGTCGTAGGCCCCGGGCGAGCAGCTGGCGGCGTTGCTCACGTAAATGATCGGGTACTGGCTGATGTTGACGTTGGTCGGCGCCCCGCACGAGCTGGGACAGTTGGTCACGGTCGCGTTCGCCCCGTTGAGCACAATCGTCGTCGTGCCGCTGAACACCTGGCCGTTGTTCTGCGCATCGGTGAGCAGCTGCGAGTTGTCCGACGGCAGAGGTACCAGGCGCGCACTCCACACCCGGGTGCCCTTGAACACGGCGCTCCCGCAGTTGTTACCCGAGCACACCGCGCTGGCGTTGGTCCCCGGGGCCAGGCTCTCGATCTTGTCGTCCGGACCTCGTCCGAAGGTCGGAGACCCGAGGATCAGGTACTGGTCCTGGGTGTACGTGGGTCCGTTCATCGTGTCGCCGCTCACCCAGTTGATGTTGCAGCTGCTGTTGCGACCCTGCTCGATAGAAGACCCCGCAGCCGGTGAAGCCGTTGATCGAGCTGTCGAGTGCCTCGTAGACCGTGTACCAGAGGAAATCGAGCGGGGTCAGCTTCCGGAAGCTCGCCACAACGGTGCGCTGCACCTGCGGAGTGCCCGAGTATCCGGTGAACTCCATCCGCAGGCTACCGGAGGACGTGTCGATCAACGACGCGATGGTGTTGCTCGTGCAGCTGGTGAAGCCATTGGCGGGGATGGCCACGTAGGAGTAGTACTCGGCCGGCGAGGTGCCGGGGACCTGCGTCTGCGCGAGCGTGTCGTTCGAACAGCTCGTCCAGTAGTTGGGGTTCTGGTTGAGCTGGTAGAGAAATGCATTGACGCCGGCCTCGGCGGCGCTATAGGCGCGCTTGCTGTCGAGATCGTGCTGGCTGGTATGAGCATCACCGCCCACGGCGATGAACAGGGCCCCGAGCAGCAAGGTCGTGACGGCCAGGACGCCGAGCGCAATGATCATCGTGAAGCCGCCCTCGGCGGCGAGACGCGTGCGGAGCGAGGTCATTGACATGGCAGGAAGACGTTGCCGTCGCCGGCGTGGTTGGCGGCCGGGGTGAGACGCAGGACGACGCCATCGGACACCGTGTCTCGGGCGTCGGCGAGGTTGGTGTTCTCGCCCGTGCCGCCGGACGGCCCAACCGACACGGTGATCATCACCTCGGATGTGTTCTGCGAGTCGCTGACCGACAACGACGGCGAGGCGGTGAGCGGCTGGGCCGGCGGGATGATGCCGGTCCCCGGGACGTCGCCGGTTCCGTCGAGCAGCATCATGTACGGGTCTCCGGCCGAATCGGTGTATGGCTGGCCCGAGGAGTTCAGCGGCTCTTGATAGGCGAAGTACTGGAACATCGGTGTGGTGCCGCTCTGCTTGACGTTGCTCAGCAGCGTGCGGGTGCTGCTCGGCGTGCTCGAGAACGTGTACACCGGCAGCCCCGAGGACGAGGTGGTCACTCCCGTCTCGGCAAATGTGCTCTCGGTCAGGGTCTGGGCGGTCGAGCTGAAGGCGATCTGGTGCTCGACGGGGGTGAGCGTCGCGGCGGTGCCGAACTGGCTCACGAACAGCAGGCTTGACGGCGTGCTCCCGCCCTGAATCGGTGTCACGTTGTCGGTCAGGCAGGCCGAGTGCAGCTCGTTCTCGAGGTTCTCCAGTGCCTCGCGCACGTGCTGGGTGGCGTCGACCTGAGAGAACTCGCGGCTGGTCTGCCGCAGGACCACGTCCTGGATGGTGAACACGGCGAAGACGACGACCACGGCGGCGGCCATCGCCACCAACAGCTCGATGAGCGAGAACCCTCCCTCGGCGGCGAGCAGCTCCGATGCCGGTGGTGACATGCTGCTCAGGGACACGTGCCAGTGCCTCCCGAGGTCGGGATCGTGACGGTGACCGAGGTGGGCGAGCTGAAGTTCGTGTTCGTGAACGCGCTCGATGTGACTTTGTGGGTGCCGAGCTGTTAGTGAGATCAGCGCAAACGGTCAGCGACCCGGTGTAGCCTGAGGCGCTCTCGCTCGACCCCGACGTGGCCGTGCTGGCAAACGGCTCACCGGGAAAGGCCAGCGCCCCCGTGCCGCTGGTCGCCGCGTTGGCGGCGATCGCGGCCGACCACGTGTCATTGCACGATGTGCCGCTGGTGCTGGTGAAGGTGATCCTGATATGAGAGGGCTTGACCTGACTGCTGCCCTGCTTGACAAACACATTGAGCGCCGGCTCGGCCACGGTGACGGTCTGGTTCGATCCCGGCGACACCGTGAAGTCGTCCGTCCCCGTCGGCGGCTCCATCTGCCGGCAGGGCCCGGCCCACACGGCGTAGTTGCCGGCGTAGCTCGGTCCGGTGAACGCGAACGGGAACAGCGGGATCGAGCCACTGGCGGGGATCGGCGTGCCCTGGACGCCAGCCGACCCGAAGGCGCGGGACTTGTAGATCGACATCGAGTTCGACGTGCCCGCGCCGTACCACGAGATCGCGTCGGCCTGCTGCCCGGTCAAGGTGTTCGAGTTCGAGCTGAAGTTGGCGTTGATCGCGCCGGCGAGGCCCATGACCAGCGGGTTGCCGCTACTCGGCGTCGCCGTGCCGGAGCCGGTCACCGTGGCCGTGAGGCTGATCGGCGAGGGGTCGTCGTCGGGGTCGACGTATCCGGCGTCGGTGAGCGTGAGGGTGTAGTCGCCCGGATCGAGACCGGAGAAGATCGCGCAGCCATTCGCGTCGGTGGTGCCCGAGGCGGCGTCGGCGCCGGTGGCCGACACGGCGACGCCGGACAGCGGCGCGCCCGTCTGATCCTTGATCTGGGTGAGCAGGGTGCCGCCGGCGGGCGGCGTGATCAGGCTCTGCACCTGTACCGCGGGACGGGCATTGGATGCCCAGTTCACCTTCGAGTAGACCTCGTAGTAGGCGGCAGCACCGGCACCCGTGCTGCCGCAAGCCGCGCCCCGGTGCTGTTCAGGAACTGGGCCTGCGAGGTGATCGTGTAGGGAACGCCGTCGAGGGTCACAGTCCGCGACTGGGCGGTGTCGAGCTGGGTCAGCTGCAGGGCCGAGAGCCCCTTGAGACGTTCCTGATCGAGCTGGGCCAGCTCCGATGCCTGCGAACGGTGGCGCTGGTCGGCCGAGGTCTCGGCCCCGGCGATCAGCGCGCCGGCAACGCCGGCGGCGATCAGAGCGACGAGCAGCGCGCTGACGAGGACCTCGATCAGTGTCATCCCGTGCTGATCGGCCAGGCGGGGACCATTGCACCCGCAGACCTGCCTTCGGGTGACGCGCACGTACATACTTCGGTTATCGGCAGACCGTCGACGATGCGCCAACGCGGCCGACAAGTGTCCACATAGATGTGGACACCCAATGAGGATTGACGAGCTTTTTCGCCGGCTGCTCAGCCGATCCTGTGGCCCTGGCGACCAAGCATCTGCGCCAGCGGATCGCGCAGCAGCGGGTCGGCCAGCGCGGCGCGGAGATCGGCCGGGCGGTGCAGCGCGCGCTCGGTGCGGAGGATTCCGAGCTCCAGCCCGACGTCACCCACCGCCGCGGCGGCGATCGTCATCGCATCGCCGCCCCGCCAGGCGCTCTCGGGCAGCGCGAAGAGGTCGGGCCTTGGGCGTGAGACGGCGATCAGATAGAAGCCGCCATCGATCACCGGCCCGAGCACCAGATCGCAGCCGGCGTCAAGGTCAGATAGCGCGGCGCCGGCGTGGTCGCGGCGCAGCCGAGGCAGGTCGGGCCAGGCGACGAGGAGGGGGCCGTTGCTGTGGGCGAACACCCGACTGATGGCATCGGCCAGGCGACCCGCGATCCCGTCCCCGTTCTGGGGGAAGACGGTTACGTCCTGGCGAGCGAGGGCCCGGAGCTCGGGTCCAGCATCAGGTGGCTCGTGGGCGACGTGTACGCGGCCGGGGGCAACCTCATGTGCCCAGCTCAGGGCCTGGGCGATCAGGCCGGCCTGCAGGGCCACGCAGCCGTCCGCCCCCAGTACCGGCTCGAGCGCCCGACGCACCTCCCCGCAACGGGGAGCCCGGGCCATGATCAGCACGTCGGCCGCCACGGCTCATTCCTGCTCGAATCGATACACCGTCCCCGCCGGGCTGGGCGGGCTCGAAGGCGATCTGGCCGATGCGCCGCGACCATCACGTCGGCGAAGATCGGGGCGCTGGCGCCCATCAGCTCGATCAGCTGCGCCACCGGGGTGGGATCTCCGGGGCGCACCTCGTTGGCGTAGTCGGTCACGAATCCGATCAACGCATAGGGCAGCTCGAGCTCGCCGCACAGGACGGTCTCCGGACCCCCGGTCTGGCTGACGGCGACGACGCCGCAGGCCGCGAGCTGGGCGATCTCCGAGGGCGTGTTGAACCGCGGGCCGTCCACGTGCCCGTAGATGCCGCCGTCGCGCGCCGGGTGCCCGGCGGCCGCGGCCGCCGCGATGAGCGTCGCCCGGAGCCCGGGCGAGAACGGACCGCCATGAAGGATCCAGTGGCCACGTGACCGCTCGCCGGCGCTGAAGAACGAGCACAGGCTGCCGTCGGGTAGGCGGTTCACGGGGAAGTGCAGGTCATCGAAGATGACCAGCGACCCGAGGGTCAATGTCGGGTCGACCGCGCCACACGCGGTGCAGCCGATCACGCTGGTCGCTCCCAGCTCCTTCAGCGCCCACACGTTGGCGCGGTGGGTCACATGGCTGGACAGCCGGACGTGGCCGGAGCCGTGGCGGGAGATGTGAAGGGCGTCGCTGCCGCCGAAGCGTCCGGTGCTGACCGGCGCCGAGCCGAACGGCGTCTTCACTTCGTGGGACTCATCACCCTCGAAACCAGGCAGTGCATGGGTGCCCGATCCGGTGATGATCCCGACCGCCATCGGGCGCGATCCTACTGCGAGCGCGCCGCCGAGCGCCGGAGCCGATCAGACGGCGAGCGTGGTCGGCTGGGTCAGCGCGGGCTCGTGCTCGGCCAGCCACGCGTCGAGAGCCTTGGCCTTCTGCGTGTCCTCGTAGACCTCGTAGTCCTTGAGCCGGCCCCACCGCAACCTGGCCCAGATCACGAAGCGATTGTCGTACACGCGCTGGCCGCCGGCCGCATCGCGATAGGAACGGCCGCGAATACAGACGGTCATGTTCCAGGGAAAGCCCGAAGCCGACACCTGATCGGGTTCGGTCTTGACCCCCACGCGAACCAGCCGCTCGAGCCACCGCCGGTGTTCGGCCTTGCCCCGGAACACCCCGGACCACGAGTTGTCTCCCGGGAACGTGAACACGACATCGTCGGCGTCGAGCAGCAGGGTGGGACGAATGTCGCCGGCCCGGGTCCGAGCCATGACGCGGGAGATCAACTGCTTGACGAGCCACGAGATCATCGGCGCCTCCTGTCTAAATAGAGCGATCTATCTAGTACGATACCGGATATGTCGAGCACCCGCGAACGCATCATCGAGACCAGCGCCGAGCTGCTGCGCCGGCAGGGCTACATGGCCACCGGCGTCAAGCAGATCGTCGAGGAGGCGCAGGCGCCATTTGGATCGATCTACCACTTCTTCCCCGGTGGCAAGGAGCAGCTCGGCGCCGAGGCCGTGCGCACGTCAGGCCTCCTCTACGAGGAGCTGATCCCCGCCGTGTTCGGGCCGGCGCCCGACATCGTCACCGGGGTGCGTGCCTTCTTCGCCGGCGCGGGTGAGCACCTGGAGCAGACCGACTACGCCGATGCATGCCCGATTGCCACGGTGGCGCTCGAGACCTCGAGCACCAGCGAGGTGCTGCGCAGTGCCTGCGCCGAGGTGTTCGAACACTGGATCGCGGCCGGCGGCGCGGTGCTCGAGGAGGCTGGGTTCGATCGCGACACCGCGCGCGAGCTGACCATCGCCATGCTCTGCGCGCTGGAGGGCGCATTCGTGCTGGCACGGGCGATGCGGACCACGGAGCCCCTCGACGTCGCCGGCGAGATGGTCGCGAACGCCGTCCAGGCGGCGATCGACCGGCGCTAACGCGGAACGCGGCCGCCCTCGGCCCCGGGCTCGGTGGCCGGGCCGCGTGGCGCGGCGATGCCGAGGACGCGCATCGCCTTGAGCCCCAGCGAGAGCTTCTCGCGCCCATCGGTGGAGGAGACATCGAGTCCGGTCAGCTCGCGCACGCGTTCGAACCGGTAGCGGATCGTGTGCCGGTGCGTGATCAGCCGAGCGGCGGTTGCGTTCACGTTGGCGTCGCACTCGAGGAACGTCGAAAGCGTCCCGAGCAGATCGGTTTCGTACTGCTCGTCGTAGGCCACCAGCGGCCGGACGGTCTCGCCGTAGAACCGCTTGAGCTCGGCCGGGTCTCGCATGTGCGGGAGCAGGAGCTGATAGGTGCCGGTCTCTTCAAAGGCCAGCGCGGCCCGCTCCGGGTCGCCCTCGACGACGTTGGCCGCGAGCAGCGCCTCGGTTCCCGCCCGGTACAGATCGAGCGGCTCCTCGGCGCGGCGGCTTCGGCCGATGGCGAATGCGAATCCGGGCAGCCCGGACTCGAGTTCGCGCATGATCGACCCGCTCACGCGACGCCCGATCTCGCCGTCGCCGTCGGGCACAAGGACCACCACCTCGCCGGCATCATCCTCGGCCGGCGCGGCGATCGCTCCCGGCGCGACCGATCGCGCGCCGCGGGCGGCCACGGCGAGCAGCCGCCGGCGCCAGTCGTCCTCGGTCGGGTTGCGCGCGTGGGCTCTCACCACGAGCACCGAACCGCCTGCGGAGAGGTCGAGGCCGAGCTCCTTGCCGCGCGCCACGAGATCGTCGCGGTCACGGATCCGCCGCTCGAGCACGGCCCGCTGAAAGCTCGTCGCGGCCTCCTCGGACGCCCGTTCGGGCGCCCGCACGCGCTCGACCTCGGAGGCGATCAACGTGGCCACGAGGCCGACGAAGGCGGCATCGGGCTTGTGGTCGCGCACCCGCATGCGCAGCTGGCCGACCGGCGCCTCGGCCACGCGGAGCTCGATCGTCGTCACGTCCTCGGTGTCGCGCATCAGCGACCGCTCATCGGCGGGCGAGCGCGCCGCCACCGCGAGCACCGACGCCGAGCGGTCGATCAGGATCAGGCTGGCGTCCAGGGCACGCGCCGCGGCGCGCAGAACCTCGGGTAGCCCCGCGCCGGCCTGGACGGCCTCGGTGATGGCGGCGAGCGCACCAAGATCCGGGGGGTTCGCGGATACGTTGGCGCGAGGAAGGTTCTCGGCCACCTCAGAAGACACGAGGCCACTCGAGGACGATTAAGGCCCCGGCGAGGATTCCCACCCCGACGAAAGCGGCGAGCACGTACAGCGACAGGATGATGACGGCCACGCGCTCCAACGGGCGGCGGTAGGACGTGATCGCCGGCGCCACCACCAGCGTGCAGAACGCGGCCAAGCCGAACACGCCGAGGCACGCCCCGACGAGGTAGGTGATCGTCTCGTTGCTCATCGCGGGCGTTAATCGTGCCCCACGCCGTAGATGATGCCGCCACTCGTGTGGTTGCGGATCATGCAATACGCGGCATTCCGTAGTCGGGGCCCACCGGGACGACGTCGACCGCGCGCGGATATCGCGGTCTCAGCTCGGCCGCCGCTGACGCGGCCCGCGACCGGCCGGTCTCGCCCCAGAACACGCCGATGACGGTCGGCCCCGACCCGCACACGAGCGTCCGGTCGGCCCCGGCCCCACGGGCATCCTGAAGCGCCGCGGTGACCGGCGGGCACAGCGCCTCGGCAGCCGGACCGAGGTCATTGACCATGAGCTCGTCCGACAGCCGCGCCCCGGGGGTGAGCGCTGCGATCAGGCGCGCGTGGCGGGCCTCGAGCTCCTCGCTCGAGCGGGGCAGCCCCAGCACGTCGGCCTGTCGGTAGACATCGGCCGTCGACAGAGCGGCGGTCTGCGGCAGCACGAGCAGAGCGTGGGGCGCGAGCGGCGCAAACGGCTCGGTGTCCTCGCCGGCCCCGGTTCCCACCGCCAATCCGGGCACGAGCTGGCTCGGAACATCGGCGCCGAGCGAGGCGGCCAGCGCGGCGACCTCCTCGGGCCGCCCGGGAGCCAGCTCGACGGCCAACCGCAGGGTGGCGGCCGCGTCGGCCGATCCGCCGCCCATGCCCGCGGCAACCGGGATCCGCTTCTCGATCTCGACCGTGACCGCAGGGCCATCCCAGCCCCGACGGCGCAGCCCGTCGAGCGCCCGACCGACCAGGTTGGGTCCGGTCACACCCGGGCAGTGGACCTCATCGACGCCCTGCTCGCGTGTGCGCAGCCGCAACTAGTCGGCCAGCGACACCGACTGAAACAGCGTGACCAACCCGTGCCGCCCGTCAGGACGAACGGGCCCCACGAACAGGCACAGATTGACCTTGGCCGGCGCGCGCGCCCACAGCCTCACGGCCCAAGCCTAACGCCAGTTGGCGGAACTCCTCGGCTGAGAGTCGCTCGGCGCGCTCGTCGGGTGGGTGTCCGAGCGCTTGCAGCGCATCGCGTGCGCGTTCGCGGATCCCCGGGGGCGCACCAGGGGCCAGGGCCAGCGATCCGGCCAGCGCCTTGCGCCGATGAGCAAACGCGCGGTGCACGAGTGCTCTCGTGCGCTGATCGGCTGCCCGGCCCAGTCCGGCGCAGGCCGACGAGGACCGAGTCCACGTTGGGCACAGGCCGGAACACACCTCGACCGACCGCGCGCAGAACGCGGACCTCGCAGGCCAGCTGGGCGAGCACCGAGGGGGCGCCGTAGGCCGGGGTCGCGGGCGCCGCGGCGAGCCGCTCACCGACCTCGCGCTGGACCATCGCCACCCAGCTATGGACGCTGGGCAGCTCGTCGACCGTGCGCAGGATGACGGTGGCGGCGATGCCGTAGGGGAGGTTGGCCACGACCTTGGTCGGCGCCGGCGCGAGTGCGCCGAGATCGAGCTCGAGCGCATCGGCGAGGTACAGGGTCGCGTTGTCGAACGGGGCCAGCACCTCTCGAAGGCGAGACTCGAGGCGGGCATCGACCTCGACGACGTGGACATGACGAGCGCGCCCGGCGAGCCTCTCCGACAGGACGCCCTGCCCGCCCCCGATCTCAAGCACCACATCGTCGGCGGACAGCTCGGCCAGGCGCTCGATGACGTCGAGGATGTTGCGGTCGACAAGAAAGTTCTGGCCCAGCGCCCGCGTGCGTCTCGACGCGCTCACCATCCAAATACTGCCGCCGCGCCGGCCTCGATCAACTGCTCGAGCTCGCGATACGACACCCGGCGCTCGAGCGCCAGCGCCTGCGCCGTGTGGACGACGTTGGCCGGCTGGTTGGGCTTGCCGCGGACCACCTGGGGCGATAGGTACGGGGCATCGGTCTCGACGAGCAGGCGCTGGGCGGGCACCTTCAGCGCGGCTGCGCGGAGGTCGGCCGCCTTGGGGTAGGTGAGGTTGCCGGCGAACGAGAGCCACCAGTCGGGCTCGGCCAGGCACTCGTCGATCCGCGCGGACATCGAGAAGCAGTGGAGGATCACCTTGAGTCCCGCGGCGCGCTCCTTCAGCGTCGAGATCGTGTCCTCGTCGGCGGCCCGGGTGTGGATGACCAGCGCCTTGCCGGTCTCGCCGGCCAACTCGATCTGGGCGTGGAACGCGCGCTCCTGATCAGCGCGGGGCGCGTAGTCGCGATAGAAATCGAGGCCGGTTTCGCCGATGGCCACGCACTTTTCGTGGGCGGCCAGGGCCTTGAGCTCGGCCAGGTCGGCGCCGTCGAAGCCGGTTGCCTCGCCCGGGTGGCGGCCGATGGCCGCGTACACCTGCGGGAAGTCCTCGGCCGCCGCCAGCGCGGCGCGGCACGAGGCGCCATTGGTCCCCACGGTGAGAATCCGGCTCACCCCGGCCTCTGAGGCCGCCGCCACGAGGTCGGCATCGGGTGGGTCGCAGAACTCCAGGTGCGTGTGGCTGTCGATCACGCCCGTTTGGGAAACAGCGGCTCGATCGAGGTGACCGTCGCCCCTGGGGCACCGAGTGCATTGCGGAGCTTCTCGGTGGTGGCGGGCATGAAGGGCTCCAGCATCACGTTGACGGTGCGCAGTCCCTCGACCAGCGACGCCAATGTCTGGTCAAGCTCGCCGGCGGTTGAGGGATCGCGGGCCAGCTGCCACGGCGCCCGCTCCTCGACGTAGCGATTGAGCCGTCTGACGCGCTGCCAGACGCGATCGAGGGCCAGCGTGGGCTCAGCGCGGTCCATCATGGCTGCTACTTCCTGGGGCAGGCCGGCCAGGTCCGCATCCAACGCGGGGTCGCGCGCCACCGCCGGCACCACGCCATCGCGGTAGCGCTGCACCATCGCGATCGTGCGGCTGGCCAGGTTGCCGTATTCGTTGGCCAGCTCGGCGTCGTAGCGCGCCTGTACCGACTCCATGCCGACGGCGCCGTCGCTGCCGAAGGCGACGTCGCGCATCAGGTAGAAGCGCAGGGCGTCGGTGCCGTACTGCTCCATCACCTCGAAGGGATCGAGCACGTTGCCCAGCGACTTGCTCATCTTGCGCCCGTCGGCGCCGAGGAGGAAGCCGTGGACGAACACATGATGGGGCAGCGCAAGCTCGGCCGCCATCAGCAGCGCCGGCCAGAACACGGTGTGAAACTTGAGGATGTCCTTGCCGATGATGTGGTAGGTCGCCGGCCAGAAGCGATCGGTCAGGTCCTCGCCCGGGCGGGCGTACGACAGCGCCGTGTAGTAGTTGAGCAGCGCGTCGAACCACACGTAGAACACGTGACCGGTGTCCCAGGGGACGGTCACGCCCCAGTGCAGTCGGGCCCGGCTCAGCGACACATCCTGGAGCCCCTGGGCGATGAACGACCGCGCCTCGTTGAAGTGGTGGGGCGGCATCACGAAGTCGGGGTGTTCGGCATACAGACGCTCGAGCGGCTCCTGGAACGAGGACAGGCGGAAGAACCAGTTTTCCTCGCGCTCGCGGATCAGCGGAATCTCGTGGATCGGGCAGCGATTGCCCTCGAGGATCTCGTTCTCGACCTTGAAGTCGGCACAGCGCGGGCAGTACCAGCCCTCATACAGGCCCTTGTACGTGTAGCCGTTGTCGTGCACGCGCTGGAGCACCTCCTGGACCTTGGCCTTGTGCTGCTCGTCGGAGGTGCGGATGAAGAAGTCGTTTGACACGTCGAGCCGTGGCATCAGCGCCTTGAACCGCTCGGCGTTGCGATCGGCGAGCTCCTTGGGCTCGAGTCCCTGTGCCCGCGCCGCGTCGGCCACCGGCTCACCGTGCTCATCGGTGCCGGTGAGGAAGAACACGTCCTCGCCCCGCTGCCGCATGTGCCGGGCCAGCACGTCGGCGGCGATCGTCGTGTACGCGTGGCCGAGGTGCGGCTGCGCGTTCACGTAGTAGATCGGGGTGGTGATGTAAAACGACATGGCTCTTCTTTGAAGGCTATCCGCGGGGGGCTCGCGGGGCGGCGCGCTACCGAGTAGGCTCGGACGCTCAATCTCGTTAGACGGACGCTGGACGGCGTCGACGACAGCTGTTCTGCCCTTGCCATCTGTTTGGCCTCTGTTTGACCTGGTCCTGAGGAGGTCAACTGATGATTCGCACTGCTTCTGGGCGAACAAGACGCGGGGTTATGGGGGCTGCGTCGATCTGTGCTGCCGCAGGGATCTGTGTCCCGCCAGCCGATGCCAAATCGCGGTCAAAGCCGGACCTCGTGGTCAAGGCGTTCGTGTTCACATCCAGCCCGCCGCACGCCGCGGCCCCCGTCAAGCACGTCGTCATGAACAGCAATGGCGAGGGGGAGTTCGGCATCACGTACGAGCTGAAGAACGTCGGCCACCGGCGCTCGGCCTCGAGCATCGCACGGGTTGTCGTCAGCGGGCACCGTGTCGCCGACGAGGCTGTCGGCCCGATCCTCCCCGGGCAGGGGAGAACGTTTCACCAGAACTACAGCCGCAAGTTTCACACCCCGGGGCACTTCGAGGCGTTCGTATGCGCGGACTTCGGCGATCGGATAAACGAGTCAAACGAGCACAACAACTGCACCGCGAACGTCGGCTTCCAGGTGATCCCACGGCGCTGGGACGTGAGCACATTCACCACTGGCCCGAATAGCCTCACGGGGATCGCCCCTTACTTCAGCGCCCACAGCGTGGGGATGACGTTCGAGTTCGAAGGCATCGTCAGCCGAGACGGTGAGCGCCACTTCCTGTGGCTGGCCAGGGGTGGGGTGACGGGGGACACGACGGGCAACGACGGGATCTGTGGCTACAAGGGTCACGGTGCCGTGTCGCATTCGCCGTGGGACGTGATCGAGCCCGTGTTGGGCTATCTGGAGATCACCTCCCAGGCCGACAGCTACTTCGCCGAGGTCGAGGATCAGAACTACAGCTACACCTCGACCACCACGTGCCCGGGGTTCCCAACCTCCTCGTCGGCAGACGAACTTTGGCTGCTTCAAACGATCGACTCGGACGGCACGCCGGACCAACCGATGACGCCCAGCACCACGAAGCTGGCCGGCAGCTACAACGTCCCCACCGATCTCGGCCACGGAGCCACCATCGGCCAGTGGTCGTTCAAGGCCGACGTTCCGTAGCGCGCGGCTCCTAGCTAGCGTCGAGCGGTCAGCCCGCGGTACAGCGCGTTGGCGCTCACGCCGGTCAGCTCGGCGACGACTGCAGCCGCGGGGCGAGGCTTGGCGCCGGCGTCGATCAGGCGCTGCAGCGCGGCCAGGGCCGGCTCGAGGTCGGGCTCGCCCGCCGGCGCCGGCCCGACGACCAGCACGATCTCCCCTCGCGGGGGCTCAGCGGCGTAACGCTCGGCCAACTCGGCGGCCGTGCCCCGCACCACCTCCTCGTGCAGCTTGGTCAGCTCGCGGCACACCGCCACTGGCCGGTCGGGGTCGAGCATCGCGAGCGCCTTCAGCGATGCGCCGAGACGGCGTGGCGATTCGAACGCCACCACCGTCTCCGGGGACGAGAAGACCGCCTGCAGCTCTGCCCGCTTGCGGGGCAGGAAGCCGGTAAAGCGCCAGTGGTCGGCCGGCAGTGCCGAGGCCACCAGCGCCGAGAGCGCCGCCGACGGGCCGGGGAGCACCTCGACGGCGAGGCCGGCGGCCACGCACGAGCGCACGAGAACGAAACCGGGATCGGAGACGAGCGGCATGCCGGCGTCAGAGACGAGGGCAACCACCGCGCCGGCCTGCATCTGTTCCACCAGCTCAACCGCGCGCTCGCGCTCATTGTGCTCGTGGTAGCTGACCAGCTTGGCGACCACCCCATAGCGGTCGAGCAGCACCCGTGTGCGTCGCGTGTCCTCGCACGCCACGACATCCGCCTCGCGCAAGGCGGCCAGCACGCGGAGCGTCACGTCCTCGAGGTTGCCGATCGGTGTCGGGCAGACGATCAGTCGGCCGGCCATCGTCCCTCCAGTCCATCGAAGGCCATCGCCGCGGCGCCGATCATGCCCGCCTCGACGCCGAACCTGGCGGCCACGATCCGCACCTCGTCGCGTGACGGCGGAAGCGCACGCTCGGCCACAACGGCGCGCGCCGGCGCCAGTAGCAGCTCGCCGGCGGCGATCACCCCGCCGCCGATGACGACCACCTCGGGATTGAAGATGTTGACGAAGCTGGCGATGGCCACGCCGAGACGGGTGCCGATCAGCTCGATCACCCCGAGCGCCGCCTCATCGCCATCGTGGGCCAGCTCGGTGACCAGTGGCCCGACCAGCTCGCGACCCTCGGCCAGGGCCTTGCCGAGTCCGGAGTCAGGCTGCTGGCCGGCCACCCGCACCGCCTCGCGCGCCAGCGCGGTCCCCGAGGCCAGCGACTCGACGCAGCCGCGGTTGGGACAGTTGCCCTGGCAGCGTGGCCCGTCCATGTCGATCACGACGTGACCGAGCTCGGCCGCCGCTCCCACGGAGCCGCGGTAGACGCGACCGCCGAGGATCAGTCCGCCGCCGATCCCGGTGCCGATGGTCAGGAGGACGGCCTCGCTGGCACCCCGCGCGGCGCCCGCGCGGTGCTCGGCCAGCGCGGCCAGGTTGGCGTCGTTGTCGACGAACACCGGCATCTCCAGCCGCTCGGCCATCACATCGCCGAAGGCGACGTTGTGCAGGGGCAGATTCACGGCAATCACGCCAGTGCCGGTACGCTGATCGATCAGACACGGAATCCCGAAACCGACAGCGGCGATCTCGCCCCCCACCGCTTCACGCGTTTCCATGACTGCATCGACGGCGGTGTCAAGAAGCGCGGACTGGTCGAGACCTGCCACTGAGCGCTGAGCGCGGTGACGGACGCCCAACCCCACGTCCACCGCGCCGGCGAGCAGCTTGGTCCCGCCCATGTCGACGCCGATGGTGCGGCGGGCCGGCATGTCGTCACTATATGAGCTAGCCAATGCCAAGCAACACCGAGCAACGCCCCTACAAGCTTTATCGCTCCGGCCCGCGTGGCCTGCGCGCGCGGCTCCGCGGCGAGGAGGACATTTTCGAGCCGGGCGGCTCAGGGCGCGACCGCGACCCGAGCCAGCCTGGCGACGGGCACCGTGACGGCTGGGCCATCGCCCGCCGCGTGCTCAAGTGGGTGGCGATCGCGATCGTGGCCTGGTTGCTCCTCTCCCTGGTGCTGTTCATCATCAGCGCGCAGATCGAGCAGGGCAACCTGCCGGACTCGGCCAAGGCGGCGCTCACCTCCGGGGGCAACATGCTGACCTCGACCGACACCATCCTGATCATCGGCACCGACCAGCGGCCAAAGGGATCCAAGGAGCCCGGCGCCAACACCAATGACGCCGGCAGCCGCTCGGACACCCTGATGCTGTGGCGCATCGGCGGCGGCACCTCGCGCCGGCTCTCGATCCCGCGCGACACGGTGGCCGAGATTCCCGGTCACGGCACGAGCAAGATCAACGCCGCCTACGCGTATGGCGGGCCGGCGCTGACGATCCGCACGGTCGAGAACTTCACCGGGATCAAGATCAACCACGTGATCGTGGTCAACCTCGCGGCCTTCCCCCAGTTCATCAACGCGATCGGCGGTATCGACATCCACACCGGGCGGATCTGCTCGGTGATCAGCGGCGGCATCAAGAACGGCGGCTTCCAGCTGTTCCTCAAGCCCGGCGAGCACCACCTCAACGGACAGCAGGCCCTCGTGCTGGCGCGAACGCGCGAGAACCGATGCAACCCAGCCGAGAACGACCTCACGCGCGCCCTGCGCCAGCAACAGATCCTCAACGCGGTCAAGTCCCAGCTGCTCTCGCCCTCGACGTTCTTCCGCCTCCCGCTGGCCTCGTGGGACGCCCCCAAGGTGCTGCGCACCGACATGGGCGGTTTCACGCTACTGACGCTGTTCGCCGCCTCCGAGCTCGGCGGCTCAGCCCCGACTGACGTGCTCAAGCCCACCGGGGCGACAACGCTCCCCGACGGCGAGTCGGCGCTCACGGTCAGCCCGCAGGACGTGCACAGCGCGGTGACGAAGCTGATGCACGGTTAGCGTCCCCGTGAATCCACGCCGGCCGCCGTGCACCGAGGCCTGGTTTCGTCGCAGTCGCCGCGCGCCGAGGGGCGAGGGGCGAGCGTGACGTTGACGGCGTAGACAGCCGTTGTTCGTCAGTCTCGTGGCTCCGGCGGGGACGAAGGTGACGTTTTCGGCCGCCGGCCGGCGCGGCCGGCCAGACCGCCGCTAGTCAGCCTTCGACGACGACGAGGCCTTGGCCTCGGTCTTGGTGCTGCTCTTGGAATCCGAAGAGGAGGAGGAGTCCGACTTCGATGAGTCCGACTTCGAGGCGCCGCCGTCGTCCTTCTTCCCCGACCCGTCGGCGGCCTCCTTGAGCTCGCGCGAGCGCTTCCGAGTCCCGTAATCGGTGTTGTAGAAGCCCTTGCCCTTGAAGTGGACGGCGACCGGGTGGAACACACGCTCGACCGGCGCATCGCAGGTCTGGCAGCTGACCACCGGGTCGTCGGTCATGCGCTGCATCACCTCGAACGTGTGACCCTGTTCGCAGCGATACTCATAGATGGGCATTGCTTTACCAAGTATAGCCTCGGGTTTCTGGCACTCTCAACCTAAGAGTGCTAACCGCCGCGGGAAGTCCCTGCAAGCGGGCTGGTTTGCGAGCGAGCGAGCGTCAGTTCGCGAACCGAGCGCGAACACGTCCCACAGCTTCCCGTGGAGCTCGCGCGGAAATGGATGTGAACGAGGATCGTCGAGTCGGCGCTAGTGGCAGGCATTGGAAACAGACCAATGCTACACCGCTGTAGGGTCAGTCTACGACCGTTCAGCGCCAGGGTGCTGGGCGCTTACGGAAGTCTGCTGCTCGTAGCCCGGACCGCTAGTCTTGTGCGTCCTGGGTCGGAGGGTGGGCCGTTCTAGCGTGGGGTCGGGAATCCGAATCAAGGACAGCCGGGGCGATGTCCGCAGCCGCACGAGGTGGGCATCTCGCCATGTTCGGGTGGCGCATATTTGTGCTGTGTGCGTGTGCGTGCTCGCGGTACTTGGGCTATCGAGCTCGTCCTCCGGCGCGGTTTCGAGGTGGACCTACCGGCGGGTCCCGCTTCCATCCGGAGAGGATTCGGCCAATCTCACCGCTATTTCCTGCAGCTCGACCACAGCCTGTACTGCGGTTGGAGATGGTTTCCCGTCCGCGATCGAGCGCTGGAACGGGGCCAGGTGGTCGCCCGAACAGGCGGCCCAGTTCCTGAGCACGTTGGTCGCGGTGTCCTGCCCATCGAGATTCAGTTGCGTAGCCGTCGGCTCTTCTGGGCAGGGCTATGGTTTGGTTGAGCCCCTGCTCGAGCACTGGGACGGCTCGCACTGGTCGGTGCAGACGACGCCGGAGCCTGCTGGGCGCGGCGCCTTCACAGCGGTGTCGTGCGGGTCGACGCGCTCGTGTATGGCGGTGGGCCGATACCGGGACGGATCGTTCGTCCTGCACTGGAACGGTCGTAGCTGGTCAGCCCAGCAGTTCCCGCATCCTGGCCAACCGAGCCTCTGGGGCGTGTCGTGTTGGTCATCGCTGGCTTGCGTGATGGTCGGCTCGCGCCGCGTCGGCGCCGGACCGTGTTCCGGCAGCGCGCAACAGTTGATCGAGCGCTGGAACGGGGCGCGCTGGTCGATTCAGCCAACCTGCGCGGGTGCATCGCTGGACACCGTGTCATGCGCGTCGGGCCGCAGGTGCATGGCCGTCGGAGATAGCGGGTTCGCGGAGTGGTGGAACGGGAGGTCCTGGACCGTGCACGATCCGCGGGGTGTTTCGGTCGGCCCACTGTCTCGTGCGATGCGCGCGCCTGCGCAGTTGTCCAAGGCGTCGCCGGCAATCGACCGCCGGTCTGGCAATGGGATGGGAGCAAATGGTCGCATCCCCCCGGCAGTGCCGGGCTGGAGGGGCTCTGGCTGGACGGCATATCTTGCCCGTCCGTGAGCGTGTGCTTCGCCGTCGGGTACAAGATCCATGGGCGTCAGCGTCTCGCCCCCCCGATCGTCGCTCGCGGGTCCTAGTGCGGGTGCGACAAAGCTGGGCTCGCAACGCCGACACCCTCGCAACGAATCGACCAGCAGCAGTCTCCGCGGACCTGGACAGACGCCGTCAGGATGAGCTGGCGCACTGCTGCTCACAGCCCGAAGCGGAAAGCTATGCCTGGTTCGCTATTACGGTGAACTTCTTGAACGGCTGCGTGATCGTCCAGATCGATCGCGTGCCGGCTTTGAAGTACGCGACATCTCCCGCCCGTAGCTCAATCCGGTCGTCGGTGTCCCGAAGCTCGACCGTGGCGGCACCCTCGACGACGAGGAATGCCTCGTCGCCTCCGAAGAGATAGTCGTAGGTCGCAGGGTCCGAGCGCCACAGGCACGCATCGAGCTTGTCCGCTGCGCCTCCCGCCGGCTGGATCTGGTGGAACTCTCCCACCTGCGTTCCATCGATGACGTCCGGCTCATAGACGTCGGCATCGACTCGGTCGACCACGTATCCGGCGTTGGCGCTTTCCATTGGCGGCACTTCCTCTCGACTCCAGGTGGCTGCGCCGCGATTCTCGCTGAGTGTGCGAGGCCGGTCAACCGCGCGGGGTCGGATGTCTACGATCCCATGCGATCCGAGCACGACGATGTAGACCACTGGCGTGACGATCGCGTGGCTCAGCGCTGTCCACGGCCGCCGGATTGATCGAAACTGAGCAGTCTCCGGCGCGAGTCACTCGGCAACACGCGCCGCGCTGCTGCGTTTAGCCCGTTGCGACAGCGGGGTGCGGCAGGGGGCTCAAGCTCTCGTTGAGTTCAACGCCGACATGACTGAAGAGCCGGACGACCTGCATGACGATCATCAGCTTTCACGGGTTGAGGCGCCGAATCACAGTTGCGTCTGATCCAAGACGCGTCGCAAGGTATGAGTCTCATCCCCGCCGACGTGCGCACTGGCGCTGGACGTCACGAGCTCCCAGCCATCCCTACCGAGGTCGTTCATGACCTCGACGATGGTCGGTCCGCTTCTCTCGATGACGTCAACTCCTCGAAGAGCAACGTAGACCTGGCCCTGCCTCCCGTTCCAGATTTGGCGTACTCGTAGCGCGTCATGCAATCAGGCTGGCAGATCCCTGCCCCGCCCGTCTGCCAAGGCCCGTTTCCTCGTGGCGCGCGGCACCGACCAGTCGCCCCACAGACGACAGCCCCCTGACCCCTGGCCTGGCGCTCGCGCGGACCCCGATACCGGCCGGTTCACGACGCCGCGAAATTGGGCCACTTTCCGACATCGGACCAGAGTGCCGCTTATAGACCCGAAGCAGAAGCCAGCCGCGGGATCTCGGCTCGGGGTACCCGGGTCACTCTCTCCGTCTCATGAGAGACGGAGGCGGGCACCGCCGTACTGCGGATCGGGGGAGCCTTTCGGCAGGAGCGGGCAACGCTTGGATAGCGTGCGCCATGAACAACGACGTGGCAGAAGCCACGGAAAGGGCTGCGTAATGCACGTGGTAATTCGGAACTATTCCGGGCAGGGTGCGTCTGAGCTGTTTGACCTCGCCGGACAGCGGGCCGAGGACCTCAAGGCCATCATCAGCGGCGTCCCTGGTTTTGTTAGCTTCGCAGCCTTTCGTACCGAGGCTGGCGGGGTGGCTGTGACGGTGTGCCAGGATAAGACCGGCACCGACGAGTCCTCGCGGCGTGCGGCCAAGTGGGTGACGGAGAATGCCAGCACGGCGATTGACCCGCCCGCGATCACGGAGGGGAGCACCTTTCTCCAGTTCGGGCTCGGGTAGAGCGGCAATGCCTCGGCCTACGTTCTCTGATTCAGGTCGGTCGAATCCCGGCCAGAGACCGGCGTTGCCAGCAAGCAGGTCGCCTCGGTCAGGCTCAAAGCGAACCCGAAGCGTGCCGATAGCGCGGCCAGACGCGGAACAGTCGAGGGCCACCTTTGGTCGAGTTCCGACCATCTCGAACACGACCGCTTGAGCCCGATCACCGGGCCAGGGCGAGGCGCTGCTGCTTGTAGCCCGAAGAGGAAGCGGTGGGTGACCCGCTCTGGGGCGAATTCCCGCGGTGATCGAGACTACGAGTGGTTGCTCTCGATGAGGGTCGTCGTAGCCTGACCGTGTGGCGGCTAGCCCACCGCCACGCAGGCTCCGTGCGGGACGCACCCGATGGCGTTCAGCGCGCCGTGCTGGAGCGGGGCGTTGGTCTGGCGGGCGTGGGCGGTGTGGACACGCGTGTCCAGCGGGACCCGTTCCAGTGGATGATCAGCGGCGCGGTGCGCGACTGCGAGTCGAGGACGTTGCTGTAGACCTGTCCTGCGGCGAAGCAGCTGCGGGCGTTCACGCACGACACGCCGCCCGGCCGCGCGAAGCGGGGAAGGCCGTTGCGGGACGGCGACCAGCTATGCCCGTTCCAGTGAACGGCGAAAGGAGTCGGCGACTCGTCGCCCTGCGTGATCGGTATGTACCCGATCCCGACGCAAGATCTCTTCGAGGTGCAGTCCACGCCGGTGACGAAGTTCCACGGGTCAGGCCCCAGCCTCGGCTGGTTGTTGATCGCCGCCGGGTGCCGAACGGTCCATCCCTTTCCGTTCCAGATCTCGGCCACCCACTGGTCCTCTCGGTATGTCCGGGTACGGCCCCCAGGTGTCCCTTGTAGTACTCACCGAGGACCATGCACCATCTGGCCGTGAGGCACGTGACAGCCGCCAGCTGGCCGCCGCGGCCGCCGAGCGACGGCGTCTTGACGACGCGCCAGGCGCCCCCGTTCCACACCTCCGTCAGCGGCTGGGTCCAGACGCCCTGCGGATACGTGCTCTTGCCGTGCTCGCCCACGGCAATGCAGAAATTGGTGGAGCCGCACGCAACGCCGCTCAGAGAGCTGTTGCCCGACAGCGCTGGCAGGCTGGACCGTGTCCATGCGGTCCCGTTCCACGTCGAGGCGACGGCGGAATACCTCGGGGTGCCGGCAGGCCCGGTGCTACCCACGACGACACAGAACGTCTCGGAGGCGCAGGAGATACCGTTGAGGGCCTGGCCGGTGCCGATAGTCCCGGCGGACCAGGAGGCGCCGCGCCACGTATCGCTGAACGCGGTGAAGGTCGCCGACCGCGCGTAGTAGTTCGCGTTCGAACCGGCCGCTGAACAGAAACTCGCGGACACGCACGACACCGCAGTCAAGCTCGGATCCTTGATTCCGCTGGGGCCTGAGCTCGCCTGGATCGTCCATCGTGAGGCTGGCGAGGTAGTGGTCGGTGAGGTGCCCCGCGTCGTGCCTGGCGGCTTGGCCTTGGTCGGCAGGTAAATCCACCCGTGGCTGTTCTTCAGGCAGAGGACCATGCGGTTCGGCTGCTTCGGCAGGGTGAGCGCAAAGCAGCGGTAGACCCTGTGCCCCAGGACCGTTCCGGGATGCCACAGTGTCACCTTCGCCTTCTTCTTTATGCGCTTGCCCTGCGCCTGATTGGGAATGCCGTTGCTGGCGCTGCTGATGCCGGTGGCATGAGCGACCTTCGTACCCCAGTCGGTCCACCTAGCTTCTCAAGCACCCAGGAGCCGTCGGCGAACATCAGCCAGGTCGACGGCTTGACCTGAGGCTTCCCGTGCCAGACATTCCCGACGCCGGAGAGCGGGAAGGGAATCTCGGGATAGGCCGAGATCTGGCCCGCGGCGGTCGCGCCGGCGGTGGCCGCCTGAACTATCGCGCTGACGGTTATCACGGTCAAAACGAGCAGCCCGCGCACCAACCGATTCGGCGAGTTCCAACCCGATGATGTCACGACCACCTCCGTGCCGTTCCAATGGAGGATCAGGGTCCTGGTTCGGCCGTAGTTCGTGCGGCTCCAACCACCGACGGCCCAAGCGTCGCCTGGAGAGACGGCGGTGATCTGATCCAACAACGCGCCGCACCTGGGCTCGGCGTCCGCACCCGGTGGCAGTTGCTTCACACGACACGACAGGAGCAGCGTCCTCCAGGGGCCGCGACCGAGGCCCTCGGTCCCAGTGATCCACACCCGCCCGGTCGACGCCATCGCGGCGCCAGTCACCGAAACCCCCGCCTTGAGGTTGGGAACCTGCACACGCGCCCACGCGTGCCCGTTCCAATGCTCGACGTAGCCCGGAGCGAAGCCGCAACCACCGTCACCGCCGGATACCCCCACCGTCCACACGTCGCCTGTCGCCGGCGCATCCACACCGCCCAAGTCTTCTCGCCCGCCTCCCATGGGGATCCGGGATTCGGGCTGCGCACCCGCGTCCATGACGTCCCGTTCCAGTGCAGAATCAGACTCCTGCCGATGAACCCGTTACCGCGTCGGAAGGCGTAGTTGCCCACAGCCCAGACGTTGTCGGGCGACACCGCCGCCACGGCCGACAGGATCGCATCGCCGCCGGGGCTCGGGCTTCGCACCCGCTTCCACACCTTCCCGTCCCAATGCATGATCAGGGTCCGACGTCCGCGTCACCGACAGCCCACGCATCGCTGTCAGAAACCGTCGTCACCCCGAACAGTTGCGAACTAGACCCAGGGCTCGTGCTCGGCACCCGACTCCAGGAACCCCCGTCCCAATGCAGAATCATCGTGTGCGTGACGAGGCCCACGTTCGTTGAGCCGACGATCCATGCGCTGGTGCTAGACGACGCCGCGACACCTTCGAGGAACGGTTGCCTTCCGGGGCTGGGGCTGGCGACCGGCTTCCACGATTCCCGTCCCAGTGGACGATGAGGGGCTGACTCTCGCCAGACCTGAGGCGCCAACCGATCGCCCAGACATCATCGGTGGAGACAGCCGAAACCGCTTTCAACGCACCAACCACACTGAGGGCCATCGACCCGCCGGTCGCGGTCGGCCGATTCGCCACCGCCGTCGAGCCTCCGCCGAGCACGCCGACCCCCACCGCGAGCGCCGCCACAAGGCCAACCCAACCGCGGACAAACCGACGCATCGATCGATTCGCGCTATTGGACACCGCGGGCCTACTCGGCCAAGACATCCCAGTCCCCGATCCGTAACCCGGTGGCCCTCCGGGCCGCCTGACGATCACAAACCTACCGCGCGGGATCGCGTTATACAAGCAACTAACGTGCCGCCTCACGCTGCCGCTTGGATCGAGAACCGGGAATCTTCGTGCTCGCGAGTGGGCAACGAGTTTAAGACAGAACCCGCGGCATAGTGTCTAGGCCGGCCAGCAGGAACTTGTTGCAGCAAGAGGAGGCGCTGGCAGCAGCCTGAAATCGCCGCGCATGCGAGTTCGCGCGTTGAGCGTTCTGGTTTGTGGCCTCATCGGCGCTGCGATGACCGCTCAACCGGCCGCGGCCGAAACCGATACAACGTCGTGCCGGGCGACAGCTTGTGGTCGATCGCCGAGCGAAACGGCGTATCCGTGTCCGCCCTTGCCGCGGAAAACGGTCGCTCTAGCGCCGCTGTGCTGCCGATCGGCACCAGTCTTGTGATCCCTTCGCTCTCTTGCTCGTCGCGATCCACAGTCCGCTGGGCGCGGCGCACCTTGCGACGGCTGCAGCGCGGGCATGGGAGGCGATGCGCGAGGCATCACTTCGTGAATTCGGTATCGACCTCTACCCGGCCGGCCCCCTCTCCGCCTACCGGACATATTCACAGCAGGTGGAGCTGTGGCGTGTCTATCTGAAGGGCGAAGGTCCCGTTGCGGCGCGGCCCGGTACGTCGGCGCATGAGCTCGGGACGGCGGTCGATTTGGCCACGCCGGAGATGCGCCACGTGGTCGACCTGATCGGCGCCCGGTTCGGCTGGGAGAAGGTGGAAGCACCGTCTGAGTGGTGGCACGTCAACTACGTCGGCCGAGAGCGACGCTCTGCGCCACGGCGACGGCAGCCGCTGTCGCTTTGATCGAGAGCGACACTGTGGCCATCGCGCTCGTCCGCGACGTCCGCGGCGCGAACGCAGCGCGAACATCCGAAGTTCCGCTGAGCGTCGCCTAAAGTCGCGCTCGAGGCGCAATCGCCCGTCGTTACAGGTGTCGTATCCGTGCGGTGACGCTGCGCGGAAGCTCCTTACTCTCAACCTAAGAGTGCCAAGCGGGCGCGACCATGCACGGGCCACAGCACCGCCAGTAGGCCCCGGCTACCATCGGCCGCTCGTATGGCTATCGACGTCGTCACGATGGACAAGATCGTCTCGCTGTGCAAGCGGCGCGGCTTCGTGTTCCCGAGCAGCGAGATCTACGGTGGCCTGGGCTCGAGCTACGACTACGGCCACTACGGCGTGCTGCTCAAGAACAACGTCAAGAACCGGTGGTGGCGGGCGATGCTTCAGGAGCGTGACGACATCGTGGCGCTCGACTCGGCGATCATCCAGCACCCGCGGACGTGGCTGGCCAGCGGCCATCTGGCCGGCTTCACCGACCCGCTGGTCGACTGCCGAACGTGCAAGCTGCGCTTCCGGGCCGACCACATCGATCAGGCCCAGTGTGGCCGCAAGCCGTCGAAGCATCCCGGCGAGACGCCCGACTGCGACCTGACCGAAGCGCGCGAGTTCAACCTGATGTTCGAGACGAGCGTCGGGCCGGTCAAGGACGAGGGCTCGACGGTCTACCTCCGGCCCGAGACGGCGCAGGGCATCTTTCTCAACTTCAAGAACTACCTCCAGTTCTCGCGCAAGAAGCCGCCGTTCGGGATCGCCCAGATCGGCAAGAGCTTCCGCAACGAGATCACCCCGGGGAACTTCATCTTTCGCACGCGCGAGTTCGAGCAGATGGAGATGGAGTTCTTCGTGCCACCCGACCAGACGCCGAACTGGTTCGAGCACTGGTGCGAGCAGCGCATGAAGTGGTACATCGAGCTCGGGCTCCGGCCCGAGCAGCTCCGCCTGCGCGCCCACGACGCCGACGAGCTGTCGCACTACTCGAGCGCGACGAGCGACATCGAGTACCTGTTTCCGATCGGGTGGAGCGAGCTCGAGGGGATCGCCAACCGCGGCGACTTCGACCTCAAGCAGCACGCCGAGCATTCCGGGCAGAAGCTCGAGTACGTCGACACCGCCACCGGCGAGCGCTACGTCCCGCACGTGATCGAGCCGGCGGCCGGCGCCGACCGCGCGATGCTGGCCTTCCTCGTGGACGCCTACGACGAGGACGAGATCGAGGGCGAGACGCGGACCGTGCTGCGGCTGCACCCGCTGCTGGCCCCGGTCAAGGTCGCCGTGCTACCACTGGTCAAGCGCGACGGCCAGCCCGACCTGGCGACCGACGTGTACCGGATGCTGCGCGATCGCATGCAGGCGGAGTACGACGAGGGTGGCGCGATCGGCCGGCGCTACCGCCGCCAGGACGAGATCGGCACGCCGTGGGCAGTGACGATCGACGGCCAGTCGCTGAAGGACAGGACGGTGACCCTGCGCGACCGCGACAGCCTGGTCCAGGATCGGATCGCCATCGATGCCCTCGCCGACGAGATCGAGCACCGGCTGCGCGCCCACTGGAAGACGCCGAAGCGGACCGCTTGACGCCCCGCTCAGCGAGGACGCACGCGCGGCTTGGCTCCTCGCCCGCGCGGCTTGGGGGGTCGCGCGCGAGGCCGACGCCGCCCCACCAGCCAGCTGATCCCGCAGATGACGAGCGCCACGAGGGCGATGATCGCCACGATCGCCCACGCCCGGCGCGACGAGCACGACGACGGCCGCCACAACCACCGCCGCGGCCGCATCGACGAGCAGAGGAGCCCGGCTCACAGCGGGAGCCTCCGGTAGAGAGAGCGCGGCAGGTGGCGCAGCACGG
The DNA here is from genome assembly GCA_963737535.1 of uncultured Solirubrobacterales bacterium. Classification (GTDB taxonomy): domain Bacteria; phylum Actinomycetota; class Thermoleophilia; order Solirubrobacterales; family Solirubrobacteraceae; genus Palsa-465. The sequence goes on along the minus strand of CAVTTU010000021.1, from coordinate 15,102 downwards.
AGAACAGCGGACGCAGGCTGCCGGGAACCCAGACCGTGTGGGCGCCCGTGTCGAGCCCGCGCACGGTGGCCCGGGCCACCACCTCGGGGGTCGTGCTCAGCGGCGCGGGCGGGAGGCCGGCGGTCATCCGTGTCTTGACAAACCCGGGGCGGACGACGAGCACGCGCACCCGACTCGAGGTGTTCGCGTCGGCCAGCCCCTGAGCCAGTGCGTCGAGGCCGGCCTTGGCGGCACCGTAGATCGGATTGGCGGCTCGCGGCCGCTCCGCCGCCACGCTCGAGAGCACGACGAGCGTCCCGTACCCCTGGTCCCGGAGCGCGCGCAGGCAGTGCAGCAGCAGCGAGCCGGCGCCGAGAAAGGTGACCCGCATGACCTCGACCGCCCGGTCCGGATCGGCGTCCAGGCCCTCCTGACCGCCGAGCATGCCGACCGCCACGACGATTACCTCGAATCCGCCGGCCTGCGCGAAAGCGTTGGCCACCGCAACCTGGTGCTCGTCGAGATCATCGGCGTCGACCACGCCGATCGTCCCCGGAGCGCATCCACCCCGCTCGAGCTGGCCCATCGCCGACTCCATACGGCCGCGATCTCGGCCGATCAGGAACGCCCGCGTCGGCTCCTGTGCCGCCATCCGGCAGCCGATGGCCACTCCGATCTCAGAGCTCCCGCCGACGATCAGGAGCCTCTGGGGCGTGGTCGTGCTCACTGCGCCACCAGCCCGGTGCGCAGACCAAGATCGGAACGCCACACGCGGGCGGGATCGGCCGCGTCGCGGACCTCGCGCCACTCCGCCAGACGCGGGTACATGGCCTCGACCATCTCGGCGCGTAGCCGCGCGTCTTTGGTCAGGTACACGCGCCCACCCGCGCCGGCGACCAATTCGTCGCAGCGATCGAGCGCCTCGAACAGACCCGGAGCGGCTCGCGGCAGATCAAGGGTCAGCGTCCATCCGGCTATCGGGAACGACAGCGGCGCCTGGTTGGCCGGTCCGAAGTCCTTGAGCACGGCCAGGAAGCACGGAATCCCGGCCGACCCGACTTCGCGGATCACCGCTTCAAGCACCTGATGACGGCCGGTGGGAACGACGAACTGATACTGGAGAAACCCCCGTCGGCCGTAGAGCCGCGGCCATGAGTCGAGGACGTCGAGCGGGAACAGGTGGTGACCAAGCGCCTCGAGGCGCCCGCGCTGGCGCCTGGGCGTGCGGCGGAAGCGCAGCTCGTTGAAGGCCCTGACCGTGCTCGGTCGCAGCATTCCCTCGGGCCAGCGCTCGGGTACCGCGGCCCGTGCCCGGACCGTCGGCCGTGCGCTCGAGTGCGACGGCACCGCGTCGGCCGGGGCGTGCTCGGCGCGCGTGACGGTGCCCCGGACGCGGTGGGGGGCGAGGAGGTCGAGCCAGGCAACGCGATACGTGCCTCCGGGTTCCGTCAGGGCACCGAGAACGGCATCGAGGTCCTCGCCACGATCGCTGTCGACGACCATCACGCCGCTGCTGACGGGGATGAGGGCGATCCTGGCCCACATGATCACCCCGGTCAGCCCCATCCCACCCACGGTGGCATCAAACAGAGGCGAGCCGGGCCCACACTCCACGGTCTCACCGTCCGCGGTGAGCAGCCCGATGGCCTGCACATGGTGGCCGAAGGTCCCGGCGGTGCCGTGGTTCTTGCCGTGTATGTCGCTGGCGATCGCGCCGCCGACGGTCACGTGTTGCGTCCCCGGGACCACCGGCACCATCCAGCCCAACGGTACGCCCGCATCGAGCAGTGAGCCGAGGCTGGCCCCCGCCTGCGCCGTCACCGTGCCCGCCTCGAGGTCAAACTCGAAGTGGTCAAAGCCATTCATGTCGAGCACGAACCCGCCGGTCAGCTGCGCGGCGTCACCATAGCTCCGACCAAGACCTCGGGGAACCGCCGCCCCGGCGCCCGGCGCGCGCAATTCGTCGAGGGCACCGTCCAGCTCATCGAGATCGTTGGGCGCAGCATGGTCACCGTAGCGGGCTCCCCGCCTCCCCAGCCGGTCAGGAGCGCCGCCTCACCGGTCGGCGCTCGCGTTCGTGTAATCGTCTCAGGCAGCATTGACGCTGAGCGCGAACAGGATGAGCCACACGAGCCCGGCCAGCTGGAGGCGCCGATCCTTGAGCACGATCTCTTCCGGTGCCTCGCCCTCGCCGGCCTGTATCACGGCTCCGTAACGAGCCAGGCAGATCGCGAACGGGACGATGGTCAACACTCGCCAGGGAATGCCGTCGATGCTCGGCAACTGGAACGCCCACATGCTGTAGGCGAACAGCGCCGCCGTGGCGCTGAGGATCAACAGCAGCCGCAGGCTCCTGTCGGTGTACAGCGCCAGCACGCGCCGTCCCGACCCGCCGTCGCGGGTCGAGCGCGCCAGCTCGGAGCGGCGCTTCCCGGCGGCGACGAACAGCGCCGCGAAGCTGATGACCAATATGAACCAGCGAGACAGCGTGACCGGAGCGGCAACACCGCCGGCCAGGGCTCTGAGGACAAAGCCGCCGGCGATGGCGGTGATGTCGAGCAAGGCCACCCGGCGCCAGAACATCGTGTAGGAGAGCGTGAGGGCCAGGTAGGCCACCCCGACCACCGCCAGCAACGGTCGCACGGCGTAGCAGGCGACGATGCCGACCGCGATCAGGGTGATGCCGAGCACCACCGCGGTGCCGGGTTTGATCTCGCCAGCCGCCACAGGCCGGAAGCGCTTCACCGGATGGCGCCTGTCCTCGGCCGCATCGTGGACATCGTTGATGGCGTACAGACCCGAGGCGAGCAGGCAGAAGGCCAGGCCGGCGATCGTCACGCGGCCCAGCACATCATCGTGCGTGAGCGCTCCGGCGGCCCCCGCCGCCGCGATAACCAGCACGTTCTTCATCCACTGGCGCGGACGCAACGTCGCCACCACAGCGTGCACACGCCGGTAGCGCGCAGGCGTGCGCACCGCAGCGGCGCTACCTCCGCCAGACATACGCCCACGCTAGGAATCGTTTCTGAACCGAAGCTGTACGCTGGATGAGAACCCCCTCAGCGTTCCTTTAGCCCTGCCTGCAGGCTTCGCGTCAAGGTTACGCCGTAATGCTCACTCCGACTAGAGCAACCGAGCGCCCGGACCAGTCCGTCTCAGCGGCGTGGCGTCCGCCGCCGGCGCCCCCGAGTCGCGCCCGGCGCCTGCGCCGGATTGCCGCAATCGCCGCCGCGCTGTGCCTGATACCGGTCGCCGTGTCCTACGTGCTGGCATCACAGAGCGCTCGGACTCGAGCCTCGGCATCCGCACCGTCGAGTGGCTGCGTGACAACGGCGCACGCGGGCTGGTCAACAAGGTCGAAAACATCTACTACTCGTTCAATGCCCCGGCCACGGGCGGTCCGGCACTGCACTCGCTGCCCAACCTGCCCGGCGTCGTGGCGGCACCGGTCCATCGCCAGGTGGTCGCCTACTACCGCCCGCACCGCATACGCCCGCTGCTCCATCCGGCGTTGCGTGGAGAGGGCGTCTGGCGCCCGACCTTCGCGGATGGCGGTTCGCACCCGCCGGTGCTCGTGACGAGCTTTCGCAGCGATCCGAACTACCCGCAGATGGTTGCCGGCGTCGCCTGGATCGACCACAAGCAGACGACAACGTGGCTGTATCCGGGCATTTCGGAGCCGGCCGTGTCGCTTCCCTCACGCGGGCCCGAGGAGGTCCCGATGTCCATGCGCCACCGGCTGGTGGCCACGTTCAACAGTGGGTTCAAGATCGCCGATTCCCGGGGCGGCTATGCCCAGGGCGGACACACCTACTCGCCCATGCAGCCGCAGATGGCGACGTTCATCCGCTACCGCAGCGGCCGGATCGACATCCGGTCGTGGTCGGGTGGGACCGACGCCGGGCCGGGGATCACCTACGCGCGCCAGAACCTTCCGCTGATCGTCAACCACGGCCGGCCGAATCCGAATCTCTCCGATGGGCCGGAATGGGGGGCGACGCTGGGCAACGCGATCCGCGTGTGGCGCTCGGGCGTCGGGATCGACCGTCACGGCAACCTGATCTACGCCGCCGCCAACGATCAGACCGTCGGTTCGCTGGCGGAGATCCTGATCCGTGCGGGAGCTGCGCGGGCGATGGAGCTCGACATCAACACCTACTGGACGAGCTTCATCACCTACCGGTATAGCGGCGCCCGCCACGCGGCGAACCTGCTGGCCGACATGGACCGTTCTCCGGAGCGCTACCTCACGCCCGACGATCGCGACTTCTTCGCCGTCTATGTGAAGTAGCTCGTCTCAGTGGACCCGGGCCGTGGCCCTGACCGCGAACCCGTCCGCGGTCGGTCGGGCGCTGACCGCCTCGATCTCCACGTGGGGATTGTTGAACAGCGTGAGCGTGGCGAACCCGCCGAGCGGAACGTCGGGGGCGACCAGCAGCTTCCCGTCGCGGGCCGCCACCGTGGCGTCGACCGTCGCCGTCACCCCGAACAGGCTCGCCGTGCCCCGTAATGTCAGCTGACCGTTGTTCGACGACACCGGGACCACGCTCTCGAGGAATGGCGCCGCCGCGCGCAGGTCGGCCTCGGTCACTCGCGCCGATCCGGTGAGCTGATCGCCCCGCTTGCGCAGGGTGGCGTCGCGCAGGGTGAGCAGGCCCGCCCGCACCTCGGTGGCCGAGGCATCGAGCGAGCCGGCGTCGCCGGCCTGGCTGAGCGAGCTCCCGAGCGCCGGCGAGCTGGAGTGGTACTCACCCATCCGGATCACCACCCGATCGGCCTGGTGCCAAAGGAGCTCGATGGCCGGGAAGGCGTGGACCTCGACGTGGAGCACGGTGCCGTTCCGCGACAGACGGTCGCGCAACTGCTGGGCGGCGATGCCCGGGAGGATGAGCTGGGCGACCACGAGCAGTACGACGACGACGCCGGCGATGCCGAGGACGATGATCCGACGCATGGCCGACAACGTTACGGCTCACGATGTTCTTAGCTTCGTATCTCGCGTTGCTTACATGGCTCCAGCAACTTACGCGGCGTCAAGTAACGAGTTGGCGATCTCGATCCCGCGCCAACGGCCTGCGAAGGAGGCGAGATGTTCGGAGTGAGAAGGGGCGTCCCTCGCTACCGCGTGCACTATGCGACGATCCCCACCTCGTCGGCCACGATCAACCCGGTCGCCGTCCCGCTCGGGGACGGATACGTCAGCACAACGCCGAGGGTCGGCTATATCGACGCGTGCCAGACCACGTTTGGCGGAGGCGGCGCAATCGTCGACGGCCCATGGATCAACACAGGAACCGCACGTGGGACTACTGCACCAAGCTCGAGGTCAACGGCAGGATCAAGTGGCCGAACGGGTCCTACCGGGTGAGGACCTCACACGGCAGGCGGGTCATCAAATTCAACGACCTGCCGACGCACGATGTCACCGGCATCTTCCCCATCCGGCAGTCCGATCCGGTTTACAGGCATGACTTCAACCCGAACCACATCGCGTCACACACCTTCGACTGGACGCTCCCCGAGCATCCCAAGGCGGCGAAGACAGCGAGCTGCGCGAACATGGGACCCATCGGCGTGCTCGACGACGGCGTCATGCTCGAGAACGCCCTCGATGGCCAGGGCGGCGACGCGGCCGCCCACGAGGTCCTCGACGTGTGCGCCGGCCATCCCGACCAAGCGTCGATCTACCACCACCACGACATCCCGCCGTGCATCCTGAGGACGGTCAAGAACGGCGAGACCAAGTTGGTCGGCTACGCGCTCGATGGGTGCGGCATCCGGTCGGCTGTTACCGCGGCACCCCGACGAGTAACGGGCTGCCGCCCGCGCCCTAGGCGGGCCGAACGGCCCCGCTCCGAGGCGGAACGCCGTCGTGCTCCTCATCGCTGAAGTTGGCGATCAGCTCGAACTCGCCCCGCCGGAAGCTGAGGACCCGGCGCTCCTCGTCGACGGAGACGTCGGCCGGACCGTCGGGTAGCTCTCGCCTCAGCGCCAGCAGCCTTCGGTAGTAGTCCCGGTGCTCGGGATCACCGCTCGCCGGATCGAGTTTCGAGCGCGCGAAGGTGGCCGGATCCTGCGGGTCGGGGATCTCCTCGGCGAAGAAGTCCGAGAACTCCGCGAACTCCTGCCGCCGCCCCTCGCGAGTCAGCTGGGCGATCTTCGGGTCGATGTGGTCGGTGAAGTACTGAAACGGGCGTGACTCGTCGTACTCCTCGCCCTGGAACAGCAGTGGCGTGCCCGGCGAGAGGATCGAGCAGAACGCGGCCAGCCGTAGATCGCGTCCGCGCAGGCGGTCGCCCAGGGCGCGGTTTCCCACCTGGTCGTGGTTCTGCGCGCAGACCACGAACCGCCGGCCCTCGGGCCGGCGGAGCTGGCCGGCCACGTCGGCGAGCCTGCCGTACCGGGCGTAATAGGCCTCGTGCTCGCCGGTCAGCAGAACGTGGACGGCATGGTGGAGCGAGTCCTCCCATTGAGCGTCGTGGCCCCACTCGTGGATGGGCCTCGGGTCGCCGATCTCCATCTCTGAGATCAGCAGCGCGCGCGGATTGATCGCTTTCACACGCCGGGCCAGCTCGGCCATCACGTGCGGGTCGGAGTCGTCGATGATCGCGTGCATCGCGTCGAGGCGCAGGCCGTCGACGCCGAAGTCGCGCGCCCACATCTCGGCGTTCTGGATGGCCCATTCGCGCACCGCCCGCTGCGAGTAGTCGATCGCCTTGCCCCAGACCGTCTTGTAACGATCCGTGAAGTACGGGCCGAAGGCGACGATCGCATCCGAGCCGGCACCCATATGGTTGTAGACGACGTCGAGGATCACCCCCAGCCCCGCCTCATGGGCGGCGGCGATCAGCCGGGCAAATCCCTCCGGTCCGCCGTAGGCGGGATGAGGCGCGTACGTGTACACGCCGTCGTAGCCCCAGCCGTGGTTGCCGGCGAAGGTGGCGATCGGCATCACCTCGATCGCCGTGACACCCAGCTCGCGCAGTTCGCACAGCCGCGGGATCGCACCGTCGAAGGTCCCCGCCGCCGAGAACGTGCCCACGTGGAGCTCGTAGATCACGAGGTCGTGCAGGGCGACCCCAGGAAAGCCGTGTCTGCGATCGGCCAGCGCCGCGAGGTCGACGACGCGCGAGCGGCCGCGCAGACCCTCGGGCTGTGACCGCGACCACGGGTCGGGCCAGTGCTCGCCACCGTCGATCACGAACTCGTAGTCGGTGCCGGCCGGTGCGTGTACCCGCGCCTCGAACAGTGCGTCCCCCACCCGGGCCATCTCGACGCGGCCGGCGTCCGTGACCACGGCGGCGGTCTCGGCCGCCGGCGCCCAAACGCGAAACACGGTTATGCCGTCCGCCTGAAGCAATGCCCCGAGGGCGGGAAAGTCGGTTAGCGCGCGATCGCTCATCCGCCCCTGCCGTACCCCGCCCGGCATCCGCGGAACCCCGTGGGCCTCAGCTCAGCAGCGCCCGCGTGGCGGCGATCGCCTGCTCCAGGACCGGCCCGATGTCGAACCCGGGTTCGCTGAGGCGACGGATCGTCATACCGTCGGCCAGCGTGAACAGGAACGTGGCCACGGTATCGGCGTCGGCCCGTAGCGACACGACCCCGGCCTCGCTCTTGGTCCGCAGCATGTCGGCGGTGTGCACGCGCACCCGTCGCCCGAGCTCGGCTAGCTCGGCGGCGATCTCCGCGTTGCGCTGACCGAGCGTGATCAGCTCGTAGATCATTACCGCAGCGGGCGGGCCCTCGCCGAGAAAGGCCTCGAAGCTCTCGACCAACGCGGCCAGCACGTCATCAGCGCTCCGCGCCCTGAGGATCCCATCCTCCAGACGCTCGATGCGGACATCGGACTCTCGCCGGACCACTTCGACCAGCAGCCGTTCCTTGGTGCCGAAGTAGTAATGCAGGAGGCCACGCGATACGCCCGCCTCGCGCGCGACGTGGTCGAACGTCGAGCCCGCGATGCCGCGAGTGGCCACGCTGATCCGCATTGCCTCGACGATGCGCGTGGCCCTGGCCGTGCTGAGTTCGCGCACGGACCCCAGCTCGGATGTCCTTGCAGCCTCCACGGTCGCGATTCTAAGTCGTTAAGCGACGGAGGCGCCGCGCGGGCGCCTCCGTCGGGAAGGGTGTGTGGCCGCGGCCGCTACGGCGTGCCGACCGGCGTCGCCGGGGGCGTCGAGGCGCTGGCCGGCGGCGTGTACTGGAACTCCTCCTCCTTGCCGAACAGCGTGTCGAGCACCTTGGAGCGGAGCTTCTCGCTGCCCACCAGCGCCAGGCTGCCTGCCAGGCCGACGATCAGCAGCTTGCGACCCAGGCGGCGGCCCTTGCGGGCCTGCATCTTGGGAGCATCGCTCAGCGCGATCGTTGCGTCGCGGAGCGCGCCCAGGGCCTCGCCGAGGTCACGCTGCAGCTTCTTGTCCTCGAGCAGCGCCTTAGGGGCCTTCCCATTGCTGGAGACCCGCCCGTAGGCGCTTCTGGTCGATTCGACAGCGTTCTGCAGGTTGTCCCGCAGCTTGGCGTCCTCGATCAGTCTCGCGATATACGGATTGGACCTGGCCGCGGCGGCCACGTCGGCGGGACTGAACCCGCTCGACTTGCCTTTTTTGCTTCGTGATGCCATTGGACTCCCTCGGTGCTTGGGGCTCGTGGGTCCCCAGGATACGGAATGCTAACCGCCAAATAGCGTTTATTCGCGCGCGGAACGATGATGCGGCCTCAACCGCGACATCGGCCAGACCTTATACCGCCTTGAGCGCTGCCGTTCGACGGTTGGCCGATCGCCGCTGCAGGGCGACCTCGAGGACCTCGCCGATCTCGGAGACAAACTTGAACTCGAGGTCCTTGCGCAGAGGCTCGGGGATCTCGTCGACATCCTGCTCGTTGAGGGTCGGCGCGATCACGGTGCGGATGCCATAGCGCTGGGCGGCCAGGGCCTTCTCCTTGAGTCCGCCGATCGGTAGCACCTGGCCGGTGAGGGTGATCTCACCCGTCATGGCCACGTCGGCGCGCACCGGGCGACCGGTCAGGAGCGAGGCCAGCGCGGTGACCATGGCCACGCCCGCGCTCGGACCGTCCTTGGGCGTCGCTCCGGCGGGAACGTGGATGTGAACCTCGTGGCTGGAGAACCAGTCCTCGTCGAGGCCCGGGGCCAGCTCGGCCGTGTTGCTGCGCACGTAGCACAGCGCCGCCTGAGCGGACTCGCTCATGACGTCCCCCAGCTGACCGGTGATCGTCAACCGGCCCCGACCCGCGCATCGCCGTGGCCTCGACGAACAGCACCTCTCCGCCCACCGGCGTCCAGGCGAGCCCGGTGGCGATACCGGGACGCGACGTGCGCCGGCGCATCTCGGAATGAAACCGTCGCTTGCCCGAGCAGTTGGCGCACGCGGGGCTCGGAGATGGTCACGCGGCGCTTCGCCTTGCCCTCTGCCACCTGCCGGGCCACCTTGCGGCAGACGCTGCCGATCTCGCGCTCGAGCTGGCGCACGCCGGCCTCGCGCGTGTATTCGCGGATGATCCCGCGCAACGCTGTGTCGGTGAAGGCGATGCGCGCGCGGGTCAGGCCGGTGCGCTCAATCTGGCGCGGGACCAGGTAGCGCTTGGCGATCTGGAGCTTCTCCTCCTCGGTGTAGCCCGGCCAGCTGGATGACCTCCATGCGATCGCGCAGCGGACCCGGGATCGGCTCCAGCGTGTTGGCCGTGGTCATGAACATGACGCGGGACAGGTCGAACGGCAGATCGAGATAATGGTCGCGGAATGTGTGGTTCTGCTCGGGGTCGAGGACCTCGAGCATCGCGCTCGAGGGGTCGCCGCGGAAGTCCGCGCCCATCTTGTCGATCTCGTCGAGCATGAACACCGGGTTGTTGGCGCCGGCGTCGCGCAGCGCGCTGAATGATCGTCCCGGGCAGCGCGCCGATATAGGTGCGGCGATGGCCGCGGATCTCCGCCTCGTCGCGCACGCCGCCGAGCTGATCCGGGCGAATTTGCGCCCCAGCGCGCGCGCGATCGCTCTTGCCGAGCGACGTCTTGCCGACGCCGGGCGGACCGACGAAGCAGAGAATCGAGCCACGCGCGTCGGGCTTGAGCTGGCGCACGGCCAGGAACTCGAGAATCCGCTCCTTGACCTGTTCGATGTCGTAGTGGTCCTCGTCGAGCACGTGGCGGGCATGGCCGAGGTCGAGGTTGTCCTCGGTCGACTTGTCCCACGGCAGCGCGGCTATCCATTCGAGGTAGCTCCGCACCACGCCGTACTCGGCCATCGCCGGCTGGAGGCGCTCGAGGCGCGCCAGCTCGCGGTCGGCCTGCTTGCGGACCTCCTCGGGGAGCTCGGCTGCGGCCAGCTGCTCGCGCAGCTCGTTGACCTCGGCCTGGACCTCGTCAGCCTCGCCAAGCTCCTCCTGGATCGCCTTCATCTGCTGGCGCAGGAAGTACTCGCGCTGGCCCTTGTCGAGCTCGGACTGAACCTGCGATTGGATCTTGGAGCCGATCGCCACCACCTCGAGCTCGCGAGCCAGGATCTCGGAGAGCCGGCGGAGCCGTTTGCCCACGTCGAGCTCCTCCAGCAGCCCCTGCTTCTCCTCCGTCGGCAGCCGCAGCGCACCGGCGATCAGGTGCGCGAGCACGCTCGGGTCGTCGACGTTGGCCACCATGATCTGCAGCTCCTCGGGCAGATAGGGCACCTCGGCCACGATGTTGGTGAACGTCTGCTGAACGTTGCGCATCAGGGCGACCAGCTCGGGCGACTGCTTGACGAAATCCGGCGCCTCGGCGATCTCGGCCACCAGGTAGGGGTCCGAGGCCAGCCAACGCTCGATTCGTACACGCTGGCCTCCCTGGATCAGCACGCGCAGCGTGCCGTCGGGGACGCGGACCATCCGCGCCACCACGCCGAGTACGCCGACGCTGTAGAGGTCCTCGGAGCCGGGCGTCTCGTTCTCTGTGTTGCGCGAGGCCACCATCACCAGCGAGCGGTCTCCACGCAGGACATCGTTGATGAGCTCGATGCTGCGCTCCTGCCCCACGTTGAGCGGGATCAGCATGTCGGGGAAGGTGACCGTATCGCGCAGCGGCAGGACGGCGACTCGGTCGGGCAGGCTGCGCGTTCCGGCGACCTCGACGTCGACCGGGCCGCTGTCCGGAACGCCGATGTCGATCACGCTCGCGATCCGATGGGCAGCACTAGGGCTGGCCCTTCTCGATCGGTACCGGGCGTCTGCGGGCGACGCCCTGCGCGAGGGGCAGCTCGACCCGGAGCATGCCGTCCTCGTAGCTGGCCCTGGCCCGGTCGGCCAGCACCTCGGCACCCAGCTCGATGACGCGGCGAAAGTAGCCGCGCTCGATCTCGACCTGCTGGTAGACGTCCCCCTCGACGGCGGGCGGTCCGCGGCGACCGGTGAGGACCAGGTTGCGTCCCTGGATCTCGAGGTCGAGCGAGTCCGGGTCGACGCCGGCGAGCTCGGCCGTCACGATGGCCCGGGCCGGATCGGCGGTGTAGGCGACATCGACGGCGGGAGAGAACCCGCCGCGTCGCCGCGTCAGGCCGCTGCGCTCGAGCACGTCGCCGAACAGCTCGTCCATCTCGCGGCGCATACGGTCGAAGTTGGCGAACAGGTCTCGCTCGGACATTCATGTCCAAGGCTATCTGCGCGGGACATTAGATGCTGTAGACGGCGCCCTCGGCCGCGAGCTCGACCGGCGCTCCGAAACCGCGACTGGCTTCGTCACGCGCCCACTCGGCGTCGAGCTCATCGGAGAAGTGCGTGATGACGACGCGGCCCGCTCCGGCGCGCCGGCCATGCTCGCCGGCTTCGTGGGGGGTGAGGTGGCCGCGGATGCCGGTGCGCTCCGGCCGCGGCAGGGTGGCCTCGATCAACAGCATGTCGGTGTCCCGGGCGAACCTGACCAGCTCGTCGTTGGGCCGGCAGTCGGCGCTGTAGGTGAATCGGCTCGTGCCGTCGACCAGATCGACCGCATAGGTGAGGGTGTAGTGGGGCATCTCGCAGAAGCGCACGCCGAACGGACCCACCTCGAGCTCGGAGAGAACGTCGTACTCGCGCAGCTCGAAGGCGTGCTCGATCAGGTCCTCGTTGCCCCACGCGCCAACGATGTTCCGGAACACCTCCGAGGAGCCGACTGGGGCATACAGCTGTGGCCGAGCGGGATGATCGGTTCCGGGCCAGCCGTCGCCGCAGGTGATCTCGAGGAAGGCCACGGTCTTGTACATGATGGTGCGGACCCGGCGGGGTGGGAGTTTCCGGGAGCGCTTGCCGAGTTTGCCGCACCTGGGACAGGGTGCCTGGTTGAGGGCGGATGGATCGGTAGAACAATGGGAGTGGGTGCATCCGTGCCCATGCTTGCGTCCTTGGTGGAGAGGCTATTGTTGCGAACCTCAATCCCAAGGATGCAAGTCCTATCTTTCAAGGCCAAATCAGCTTAGGTCCACGGATTCCTCGGAGGTGTTCGGCGAGGAGTCTCCGAAATATCCCATGAGTGAGGGCCGTTTTTCGGGGTTCGAATCGCCCGTTCCGGCCCCTTTTTCTTCGCCTTCCGGCTCCTCTGCGAAATCGGAGCCGCTACTTTGCGGTTGGTGTTCATGAGTTTTGGGTTTGGGCCCATATGTGCGGTGAGACGCGAGGGACCACGTGCGGTGACGAGCAGCTAAGCTCCACGCGTTGCAGTGGCTTCACGACGACGCTGACGATCCTGTCGTGCTGTGGGCCGACATCGTTGATGGCTGGGAGGCGCGGAAGGTCGACGAGTTCGCCGATAGGGTGCACAGCCGTGACGATCCGCCGGATGCCCCGCTGCCTCACATCACCGCGCCATCAGCGCGAACACGCCCCAGCCCAGGTATTCACGCGTGTACGCGGCGTAGCGTTCGGTTCCGAGGTCAGTTTGGCTCGAACAACTTTCGCGAAGTCGTCGTCGGGATTCGCTTCGAGCCATCGGCACATGGCGAGCCACTTGGCAGCCTCGTACCTGTCCCAGCTGTCTTGGTCTGCCAGAACCATTTCCACGACGTCGTAGTCGAGGTCGCCGAAAGACGCGAGGAGTTTTGGAAGCGTGAGAAAGTCGGAGATCGAACCGGCAAGGCATCCCTTGGCAACGTCTTCCGTCGGCGGTAACTGCAGCCAGTACGGCTCGCCGATGAGGATGATCCCTCCGGTGCGGAGGCTCTCCGCCAGAAGCTCGATGGTTCCGGCGACTCCCCCACCGATCCACGTGGCGCCGAGACAGGCTGCCACACCGACCTTTTCGTCGGCCACGTAGCCGGCAGCGTCGCCGTGGATGAACTCGACTCGATGGGCGACGCCGAGTTCTTCAGCGCGGAGTTTCGCTTGCTCGGTGAATAACTGGCTCATGTCGATACCGGTGCCGCTGATTCCGTAATCGCGTGCCCAGGTGCACAGCATCTCGCCCGAACCGCTGCCAAGGTCGAGCACACGGGTCCCCGGTTCCAGGCGCAACGCCGCGCCGAGAGTGGCGAGCTTTTCGGGTGTGAACGGGTTATGGATGCGGTGAGCACTTTCGCTGACGTTGAAGATCCGTGGAATGTCCATAGAGCGTGTCCCATTCGTAGTTGAGAAGGGGGGGCGGTTCCCCGATCATTCTCACGCCACCTCATGCCCGTTTCCAGCCGCTTGCTCCCCGACCACAGCCTCCAGTGCCGTGAGGAGTGCAGGCATCGCCCGGTGACCCTTCACCCGGCGGAACCTGGCCTCGCGCCCGCCAGCCGGCCCGCCACGCACCACCGCCGCCACGAGGCGTTCTCGAAGGACCCCCGCTTCGCGATGATCTCGTTGAGCCTCGACGAGAAGCGGGACGATGTGCGGTACGTCGTGAAGTCGCAGAAGCTGTCCTGGCCTCACGCCTTTATCGGGTCCGAGTCGTCGGTCGCGACCTCGTATCATGCTACCGCGATCCCCGCGATCCTCCTCATCGGTCCCGACGGCACGGTCCTGGCCCGGGACCTGAAGGGAACGAGGCTGAAAACGGCGATCGGCGAGATGCTGAACCGGTGAGTCTTCGTCGGGAGGCGACGCCAAAGCAGTCCGGCTCGATAGCTAACGCGATGTGCAACTTTTCGCCGTAAGTCCGTATTTTCCAACGCGGGGCAGGAACCGGGTTGCGGACGGGACCTCCGCCACGGGCCTGAAATCCAGGCGCTTGGAAAAAGTTGCACATCGCGTTAGCTACCAACTCCGCCGCTCTGCGGCTCCATCCTCGCCGCTTCTCATGGCACGGGGACGTCCGCGCACTCGAAGCGGATCACAGTCGCCAGGCGTCGCAGCCGGTACACGAGGAGCCTCGCAGGCCGGTGCCTTCGCCCGAGACGGCGCGCCTGGACCCGGAGATCACGATCAGCGCCCCGGCAAGGGCCGGCCGGGGAGCAACCAGGTCAAGGGATGCCCCTCGGCATCCTCGAATGCGAGCCGCGCGCGGAGCAACTCCCGGACGTCGTCCGCCTGCGGGCCTCCGCGGCCTCCGATCGCACTCGGCTGGGGCGGGCCGCTCTCCCAGGACGAGTGTCAGCGACGTGGTCCGGGCGTTCTGGGGGGCGACGTTCGCGACCGTCACGGCGGATCGAACCGCGGCGGAAAGTCCGACCCGGGGCGTCGGCGAGCGGGATCTCCAGCGGCCCGGGCTCCCGCCGCCGCGATGATGACGGGGAGCATTCCGCGGAGCTTCCAGGGCGGTGCGCGGGCAGGTCGGGGAGACCGAGCGGAACGTGCCAGTGCAGCAGCGAGAGCCTTCCCGGGACGAGCCAGGAGTGCTCGAACGGGTCCGGTTGCTCGGCGCCACCGACCGGGGTGGGCGCCACGGCCCGCCCGGACTCGTCGAGGACCTCCAGTCGGGGCAGGCCGTCGGGATCGAGGAACCGGCCGGGCTCGGCGAACGCCTGGACCTCGACGGTCACGCTCACCACGGTCGTCCTCGGCGCGGCCCGCGCATGCAGGTCCAGCTCGAAGGTCAGGTCGCGGTGCCGGTGCGTGGCGAAGAGGTCGATTCCGGACGGGCCGGAATAGGCCGTGAAGGCGGGCGGGTCGCCATCGACGAGCCGGATCGTCGCCGCCTCGCGGTCCACGCCCTGCACGTCGCGGTGCGGGCTGGGGTCGTGGCGG
>CAVTTU010000020.1:0-57320 GCA_963737535.1 uncultured Solirubrobacterales bacterium | reverse complement strand
CGGCAGCGATGCGGATTGACCACCCATAACGGCCACAAACGCGAAGGGAAGGCCATGCCATTTGTTTCGCGGGCGATCTGAAGGCGCTGCTCGACCATCTCGCGCTTGACCGGGATGTCGTCCTCGCCGGCTTCTCGATGGGCACCGGCGAGGTAACCCGGTACCTCGGTACGTACGGGTCGGCCTGCCCAAGATCGACGTGCCGACACTGGTCGTCCACGGCACGGCGGACCGAATCCTGCCCTTCGAGGCGACGGCCGCGCGACTCAGAGACGAGAACCTGATCGCCGACCTCACGGTCGTGGAAGTCGAGAACGGCCCGCACAACATCGGCTGGACCCATCCCGACGAGACCAACGCCGCAATGCTCGAGTTCCTCATCGGCGAAGCCAAAGCCGACACCGCGCCGGCCGCCACCGCGCGGTAGTCGGCAATCTCCGCCTAGCCGTGGTCGAGAGGGGTTCGACGACTTCGAGGCGAAGCCCCGTGAGGCCGGGAACGGGCGGCATCATGATCCGCGTGTCGGGAATTCGAGTCCCTCCTCTGGCATCTGCAGGAGGTGATGAAGGACATCCCCGAGCGTCGGCGTCAGCGCGATCTCGTCCGCAAGCCGCCTGGCCGCCCGACGTGCCGTGGTTCGCCAAGGGCAGACTTGATCGCCACACGGAGGGGGACGACGTCGTCAGGTCCGAGGCTCCGCACGCCGCCAGCGGCCTGGCCGCCGGCCGTGACGACGATTCCCGCGCCGGCGTCCTGCACGGTCTGTGCGTTCGCCGACTGGTCGGCGAACAGCGGGCAGATGACGAGCGGCAGGCCGGCGGCAAGGGCGCCGAACGTTGTGCCGGAGCCGCCATGGCAGACAACGAGCCGGGCGTGCGGGAAGACGTCGGCCTGTGGGACCCACCGCTCGATATGCGCGTTGCCCGGGATTGGCCCCAGGGCGGCGGGATCGAACACCCGGCCGACCGTCATCAGCACGCGCGCCGGGAGGTCGGCCACCGCGTCCAGCGCCGTGCGGTACACCGTCCGAGCTTCGCGCAGGTGACCGAGCACGCTGCCGAACGTCACGTAGACGAGCGGCCGGCGGTCGCCCGGCCACCAGTCGGGCAAGCTCGCGCCGGGAGCGGGCGGCGGCTGGCGAAAGCGGTGGGTGCTGGGCCACGGCGAGGGATCGAGTGAAACGGGAAACGAAGTGAGGTACGGACTGGCCGCGATCGCGGCCGCGACGCCCGCGGCATGGGGCTCGAGCGTGTCGGCGACCTGCTCGAGCACGTCGTACTCGATCGCCGACGGAGAGATGCCGATCTGGAGCTGCGGGAGGCTGGCACGACGGGCGATGATCGCCGTGGCGTACTCGCACGGCTCGCGCACGACCACATCCGGCCGCCATTCTTTGCACAGATCGGCGGCAGCGCCAAGCATCGCCTCGGTGCAGCGGCCGGCGAACAGCTCGCGATCGAGCAGCCCGGCGACCGCCGCCGGCGGCCCAGCTCGCACGCGTTCCCACAGCTCGTCAATCACCGCCCGCGGCGGCTCACCGCCGACCCTGAACGCGACCCCGGCCTCTGCCGCCGCGTCGGAAAGGGACGGCGGGATGAGCACGATGGGCTCGTGCCCGAGACCGGCGAGAGCCCGCGCCACGGCGACCACCGGCGTCAGGTGACCGAGTCCCCCCAGCGAGCAGCCGAGCACCACGCGTCGCGCCACGGGCGGGCTCAATCGAGCGGCGCGACCTGCGCATGCAGCGCCTGCGCGACCGTGCGCATGAGCAGCACGGTAGCTCCCGTCAGACCGGAGAAGCCGAGGACCCACAGGGCGTCCCGGACGCCCTTGTCCGGTGACAGCGAACCCGCAACCAGAAGCCCAGCCGACGCGAGCACGCCGGCCGCTCCGGCGATAACCACGAGGGCCCGGTTGAGCCAACCCTCGACCACCGTGCGATCGGAGCCGGCGTAGCGCTCGGTCCTGACGACGAGGCGACCGGCCCGCAGCTGACTCGCCAGCGCCTCGGCATGTTCCGGCAGCGTGCGCAGTGCGGGCACGGCCCGCAGCACTTCCTTTTTCGCGATCTCCTCCGGGCTGCCGAGCGCCTCGTGCTGATCGCGCGTGACGATCGCCTCGGCCTCCGCGGCCAGGTCGAAGCGGGTGTCGATCGTCTTGAGCGTTCCCTCCAGCGTGATCAGAGTGCGGGACAGGAGGAGCATCGGTCGTGGGGGCCGCAGCCCGTGGCGCTCCATCACGTCCATCATTGCCGACATCGACTCCGGGCTGAGGCCGCCCGAGTCGACCTCCCCGAGCAGAACCGACATGTCGCGCTCGAGCTGGCGCATGTCCATTTGATCGTGCCCGACGAGGTAGCGAACCGAGCGGGCGAGCACCGACCCATCCCGGAGCGCGAAGCCGATCGCCATGCCCTGCAGGGCCTCGCGCGTGACGGGGTCGATCCGTCCCACGGCGCCGAAATCGAGCAACCACAGCGTGCCCTCGGCGTCGATTAGAACGTTGCCCGGATGGGGATCGGCGTGGTAGTAGCCGTCGCGCATGATCTGGGTGAGAAACGAGGTCAGCAACCGGCGAGCCAGCTCGCTGCGTGGCACCGGCGCGGCATCGATCGCAGCCACATCCGAGACCGAGCGGCCGACGACCTCGTCCATCACCAGCAGCCGGTCGGTGGAGAGTTCGGGATATACGACCGGTATCTGAACCCCTCCGTCGGGCACCTGACTCTCGCGCAGCCGGATGCCCGCCGCGACTTCGCGACTGTAGTCGAGCTCCGACCTGATGCTGCTGATTAGCTCCTCGGCGAGATCGCGCACGCCAATTCGACGCGCGGCCTCGACACGCCAATCGAGCTCGCGGGCGAGGAAGGAAAGCACGGCCGAATCGCGGCGGACGACGTCGTCGAGTCCGAGCCGCTGGAGCTTGACGACCACGGCACGCCCGTCGTGGAGTTTGGCCCGATGTGCCTGGCCGACCGATGCCGCCGCCAGAGGTTCGTGGTCGAACGAAGCGAACGCCTGGTCTTCGGACTCACCCAACTCGCCGTGGAGGACGGTTGTGACCTGCTCGGAGGTCATCGGGGCGACGCTCGAGTGCAGCTTGGACAGCTCGCTGGTCAGCGTCTCGGGGAGCAGGTCGCTCCGCGTCGCGGCAATCTGCCCGAACTTCACGAACATCCCGCCTGAGCGCTCCAGGACAAGGCGCAGGCGGCGGGCGAGGTCGCTGGACGCCAGCGCGGCTGGTGTCCGGTAGCGGACGTGCAGAAGATTCTCGCGGCGAGCATTGCCCACGAGTTCGCGGAAGCGCCCGAGGGGAGTGAGCACCGCGCGCGTCGCTTTCACGGGGTGGCGCCACAGCCGCTGCGTCCGACGACCCTTGTGCCGGCTGCGGGTGACGATGTCGAGAATGATCGCGACGGGGAGGGCGGCGAGGACCCCGAAGAACACCGACAGCGGGATGACGAGCAGGGGGTGCGAGTGTTTGGGACCGAGCGCGACCAGCGCCGCGGTCAGACCTGCCAGCCACCCGAACGCCGCGGCCCCGGCGCTGCGCAAGCGCCCGATTTGCACGCCCAGGACCCGCCCGGTGAGCACGCCGATTGCGGCCACCCAGAACGGCAGGATGAGCAAGCCGACCAGGCCGAGGTTGATCGTGAATGAGGCGATGACCATCAGCTGTACCAGTGGCGGGCAGAGTCAATCACACCGCCCAGCGGCGTCCGGCCTGAGCGCGCCCGGCGTGGAATAGAAGCCGCCCGCTCCAGTGTGGAGCGGGCGGCTTCGGTCGGCACCACCAGTGCTGGTGTTACTTGCTGTCGGCCACGGGCCTCAGCGTGCGCAGCGGTTCGCGCGTCGGCGTGTCCGGCTGAGGCGCGAGCTGGCTCGGCCACCAGGCGCCCCTGCCCACCAGCGCAGTTAGCGCTGGCACCAGCAATGTCGAGACGACGAACGCTGCGAACAGGATTCCGAACGCCATTCCGAATCCCATCTGCTTCGTCGCGCGGTCGTCATAGATCATCAGCGAGCCGAACGAGATGGCAAGCACCAACCCGGCAGCGGCGATCGGCGGGGCGGCGTTTCGGATGGCTGCTGCGACGGCCTGCCGCGGGGCCATTCCTGACGCGAATTCCTCGCGGAGCCGGTCGGCGATCAGCATGTTGTAGTCGGTGCCGATCGCGACGACGAACAGGAACAGCACCAACGGGAGCGTGAACGCCAGCCCGGGTTGTGATCCGGCGTGCTGGAACACGACCACTGAGGCTCCGAGTGTGGCGGCGAACTCGAGCCCGACGGCGGCGAGCAGGTACAGCGGGGCGACCAGGCTGCGCAGCATCGCGATCAGGATCAGCAGGATCAAGATCGCTGCGACCGGGAAAATCACGTGGAGATCGCTTGAGATTGAGCTGCTCACATCGGCGAACACCGATGCCGTTCCACCGACCAGCGCGACCGCGCCGGCGGGTGTGGTCGCGTGGACCGCGTCACGCAGCGCCCCGCCACTTCCCGCGAGCTTGAGTGCCACGCTGGTCGTCGAGCCGATGTCGAGCGCGACGTCAATCTCGGCGGCGCGAGCGCCCGGCGAGAACTGCGGTCGTGAGACCTGCGCGACGTGCGCTACGTGGGCCAGTCGCTCGCGCATCGCGGTCAGGGCCGCCGGGGTGAGGGCCCGCGACGAGCTGACGTAGATGTGTTGCGGGTCGATCACTCCCCGAGGTAGCACGCGCGCGATCTGCGACTCAACCCGCGCCGCCGGTGTGGTCGTTGCCGTCCCCGCGTCGTAGTTCATCTTCACCCCTGTCGCGGCGACTGCGAATGCCGCCAGGAAGCCGGCGGACAGCAGCGCCACGCGGCCCGGTCGGTGGCCGACAAACGCGCCGATCCGCGTCGCCGGTCCGTCGAGGCGATCCTGCTGCCAGGCCTTGGCGGGCCAGAACAACTTGCGGCCGGTGGCGGCGAGCACTGCCGGCACCAAGGTGATCCCGGCGAGCAGCATCACGAAGATCGCGATCGCCACCGATGGCCCGAGTACGCGGAACTGGCCGAATTGCGCCAGCCCGAGTGCGGCGAACGCGACCATGATCGCCAGGGCGGCCGACGCGATCACGTGCGAGATCCGCGCGCCGGCAGCCGCGGCGGCCTGCTTGCGGTCCTCACCCTCGCGCAGCCGCTCACGGAAGCGGAACGTCATGAACAGGAAGTAGTCGACCCCGATTCCGATCAATACCGTCGTGACCAGCGATGGCAGCGAGAGTCGATCTTGTAACCGAAGGCCGAGGCGGCGAGCACGACGATTCCGCTCGCGCCGGTCGCGACGATACCGACCGTCAGGAGCGGGACGATCGCCGACAGGAGCACCGCGGAAGAACAGGACGCTGAGCAGGATCACGGCCGCGTAGAGCAGCAGCTGCTGGATCCCTTGCGTCTTGGCCTGGTGGTCGACCTGATCGGTCGTGCTGGCGATCCCGCCGGTGAAGCCGACGGTCATGCCGGCGGCTCCGAACGTGCGCCGCCTCGTGGCGGCGGAACTGCTTGAACGCCTTCTGGATCGTGGGGTCCTGGTCGTTGCCCTTGAACTGAAGCGACACCAGCTGATCGGAACCGTTTCCGGCCAGCGGCCCGACGACCGACTGCACCACGCGCGTTCGCCGTTCGGCGGCGTCGGCTTGACCGTGCTCTTGACCCGATGTCGCTCCAGTCCGGGCGCCATGCGGTCATCTGGGCCACGGCCGACCGGGTGCGGGCGCGATCAGTCGGCGTCAGCGGCCTTCCATCGGCGCGCCGGACCAGCGCGGTGACGGCGGTGGCGTCCTTGAGCTGCCCGAAGTGCGCCTGCCCGAACTGGGTGGCGCGCACGGACTCGTACTTGTTCGGCAGGAAGTGCGACGTGTCGTTGGTCGTGACCTGCCACAGCTTCGGGCGCGGCCAAGGCTGGCGGCCGTGGCCATGGCGATGATCCAGATGACGATCACGCGCCATGGTTTGCGTGCCGCGGCCGCGGATAGCCGACCCAGGATGCGTGACGTGGGTGTTCATAGGTTCCTCTCCCCATTGCTGGCGGTGACTCGCCGAAGAGCGAATCTCTGTCGTGGTTCCCGCATCTGAAATGCGGTGTTGTCCACGCTAATCCGCCTCAGCACCGTCTCCCATTGCGCCCCCTCCACGGTGAACGCAGACTGGCTCAAGGCCCTACCTCGGGAATACCCCACGACCCCACACCGCGTGGCCGTGCCGGGTGGCGAACGTCTAATGGATTACGCGCGGGCGCTATCGCCGGCCGCGAGTGTCTCCTGGCTTGCGGTGGGCGGGAGAGGGATCTCGGCGCGGACGCGCGTGCCTGCGCCGGGCGGACTCTCGACCTTCAGCGTGCCTTCGAGGGCGGCGACGCGGTCAAGCAGGCCAGAGAGCCCGCTGCCGTCGGCGAGACCGGCGCCGCCGACGCCATCGTCCTCGACAACGAGGACGACCGAGTCGGCCGACTTGGCTCGCGGTGACGCGCGCGGTCGAGGCATTGGCGTACTTGGCCACGTTCGTCAGTGCCTCGGCGGCGACGAAGTAGGCCGCCGACTCCACGGCCGCCGGATATCGCCGGTCGGGAATGTCGACGTGCACGGGCACCGGCGCGCGGTCGGCGAGCGCCTCGACGGCCGCCGCCAGGCCGCGACTGGTCAGGAGCGCCGGATGGATGCCGTGCGCGAGCTCCCGCAGCTCCTCGATCGCCGCGCCGGTGTGCTCCAGCGCCTCGTCGACGAGCTGCCCAAGCTCCGGCGGGGCGTCGTCTAGACCGTGCGCCAGCTGCAGGGTGATGACGGCATGGACCAGCCGTTGCTGCGCGCCGTCGTGGAGGTCACGGACGACGCGTCGGCGCTGCTCATCCGCCGCGGTGACGATCCGGGCGCGGGACGCGACCAGCTCGGACCGGGCCGTGGCGTTGGACACGGCAGTGGCGATCAGCTCAGCGAAGCCCGCGAGCCCGTGTTCGGTGCCGGCTGGCAGCGGCTCGCTCTCGTCGGTGCCGGCGATCAGCGCGCCCCACACGCCTCCGTCGACGACGACGGGCGCGCCAACCTCGGAGCGGATGCCCAGTCGCCTGATCAGCGCCGCAAGCTCACCGCTGAGCCTGCTCGTAGCTGTCGCAACGGCCGGGGCGCCGCTGTGCGCCGCACGATGGCGTTGATCGTCTCGCCGTCGAGCGGGAGCGCGGTCGCGGTCGGGACGTGAACGCCGCGCAGGCTCCACCCGGCGATCGCCAGGTTGAAACCGTCCGGTGTGAAATTGACCAGATTGACGGTGGTCGCAGCGAACAGTCGACCGGTCTCCTCGCACACCGCGTCGAAAATCGACCTGCGACTCCGCACCCTCGGCGACCAGCGTCGCGATCCGTCGCAGCGCCGTCTGCTCGTCGACCAAGCGGCGCAGCTCCTGCCGGGCCTGGGTATTCGAGATCGCCGTTGCGACGAGTTCGGTGAACTGGGTCAGGCGACGCTCGATGTCCGGCGGCAGCGGGACCCGATCCGTCGCGCCAGCAGAGACGGTGCCCCATACGCGGCCGTCGACGATGATCGGGGCGCCGACGCCGGCGCGGATCCCGGCCTCATGCGCGGCCTTGGCAATCGTGCCCGTCATCTCGCGTATGGATCGACCGTCACCGGTCGCCCGGTCTCGAGCACCCGCGAGGAGACGTTTCCGCCGTCCAGCGGCCACCGGGTGCCGGGCTGGTAGGGATGTTCGCCGGCGGCCCCGATCGACGTCATCGTCCGGTCGGAGTCGAAGCGGCCCATCACGATCAGCTCGAGCCCGGTTACCCGAGCGATCTCCTGGGCGACCAGCGCGAACACCTCCTCGGGCGGGGCTCCCTCGGCCACCAGCGTCGCCACCCGCCGCAGGGCTGCCTGCTCCTCCGCCAGTTGATGAAGATCCTCGCGGGCTTGCGCATTGGAGATCGCGGTCGCGACCAGGTCGGTGAACTCGGCCAGACGCTGCTCGATGTCGGCCGGCAACTGCTCGCCCTGCGGAGAGCCGGCGGCCATGACGCCCCACATGCGGCCGCCGACGACGATCGGGGCGCCCGCCACCGACGCGGATCCCGGTCCTGCGAACCGCCGTCGCGATCGTGCCCGGGACACCGGCGAGATCGTCGAGCCTGGCCGGCCGTCCGGTCTCGCGCACGATTCATCGAGATCGTCGGACCCGTCGAGCGGCCAGCGCGTGCCGGCCTGAAACGGATGCGGGCGCTCACTCCAGGCGCCGATCACGGTCGCCGTCCCGTCGGGCTCGTAGCGCGACATCTGCACGAGCGGCATTCCGCAACACCTGCGCCGACCTCGCGGGCGACCGCGGCGAACACGTCGGCCGACTCGGCATCGCCGGCGACCAGGCGGCGACCCGGCGCAGCGCCGCCTGCTGTTCGGCCAGCCTGCCTCGCGGTCACGCAGGTGCTGCTCGGCTTGGAGGCGCTCCTCGATGTCGGTGAATGCCACGACAGCGCCGCGGCCCTCGGGCATGCTCGATCGGCACCGAGACGTACGAGACGGGGAACATCGATCCGTCGCGGCGGAAGAACCAATCGAGCTCGCTCGTCACCGTCTCGCCGGTTGCTCGCGGCAGCAGCATCGGGCACTCCGAGGCCGGATACGCGTCCGTCCGGGTGCCGGTAGTGAATCGTCTCGTGGCTGGGCGTCCGAGCAGCTCATCCGCGCTGTCGTAGCCGAGCGCCGCGATCGCGGCCGGGTTGGCGAACCGGATCAGCCCGCCGGGATCCACCACCCAGATCGGCTGCGCCGGTGACCCGCAGCACGGCGGCGACCAAGTCCTCGGCCCGCGACGCTCAAGCCATCACCCGCGATCGGTCACGGAACAGCGAGTCTACGCCCAGCCGCTATAGCATTTCGCTCGACAGCTTTCGAGAGGAAGGGCGCCTGCCCCATGATCGCTAGCACCGAGCAGTACGCGGCGATGCTCGACAGCGCGTCGGCAGGCGGCTACGCGCTGCCGGCTGTCAACGTCACCTCCTCGGAGACGCTCAACGGCGCCATGCGCGGGCTTCGCCGAGGCGGGCGCCGACGGGATCATCCAGGTCACGACCGGCGCGGCCGAGTACCTGTCGGGCGGGGCGGTCAACGACATGGGCACTCGGCGCGCGAGCGCTCGCCGAGTACGCCCGGACGGCTCGCCGACCGCTACCCGGTGCTGATCGCCCTGCACACCGATCACGCGCCGCCGGACAAGTTCGACGCGTTCGTGCGACCGCTGATCGACGAGTCGCGCCGGCGCCGTGCAGCGGGGCGAGGAGCCGCTGTTTCACTCGCACATGTTCGACGGCTCGACGCTGCCGCTGGAGGACAACCTGCGGTTCTCGGCGCGGCTGCTCGACGAGCTCGCGCCGCTCGGCGTCGTGCTCGAGGTCGAGAGCGGCGTGGTCGGCGGCGAGGAGGACGGCATCGCCGGCCCGCAGGCCGGCCACAGCGAGCTTTACACCACGCACCGAGGACCTGATGCGGGTCGCCGACGTGCTCGGGCACCGGCGAGCGCGGCCGCTACCTGCTGGCTGCGACGTTCGGGAACGTCCACGGCGTGTACGCGCCCGGCAACGTGCAGCTGCGCCCGGACGTGCTGCGCGACGGCCAGCTCGCGCTCGCCGCAGCAGGCATCCCGGCGCCCGCTTCCAGTACGTCTTTCACGGCAGCAGCGGCTCCGAGCCCGACCAGGTCCGCGAGGCGATCGCCAACGGTGTCGTCAAGGTCAACCTCGACACCGACGCCCAGTACGCCGTTCACGCGCGCGATCGCCGACCACTGTTCACCAACTACGACGGCGTGCTGAGGATCGACGGCGGCGTCGGCCGCAAATCCGCCTACGACCCCACGAGCCTGGGGCCGCGCCGCCGAGGCCGCGCTCGCGCACCGCGTTACCGAGGCGAGCGAGCTGTTCGGCGCCGCCGCACGGAGCCTGCTGCGATGACAGCGCCGCGGACGATCCGGTAGGTCACCCCGCTCGCTTGAGGTACTCGCAGGACCGCGAGCACGCGCCGGTGGTCCTCGGGCGCCTGCCGCAGGCCGAGCTTGTCGAAGATGCCCGTCACGTGGCGCTCCACCGCCGGCACGGTCACGACCAGCTCCGCCGCGATCCCGCTGTTGGAGCGGCCCTCGGCCATCAGCGCCATCACCTCGCGCTCACGCGGAGTCAGCTCGTCAAGCGGACTGTCTCGCCCGGCGCCGGCCGACCATCCGCTGGACGACCTGCGGGTCGAGCGCCGTGCCGCCCGCCGCGACCCGGCGCACCGACTCCGCGAACAGCTTCAAATCGCCGACCCGCTCCTTGAGGAGGTACCCGACTCCCTCCGCGCGGTCACCCACGAGCTCGAGCGGATACCGGTCCTCGAGGAACTGCGAGAGCACGACGACACCGGTCTCGGGGCGGGTTCGGCGGATCTCGATCGCGGCGCGCAGACCGTCGTCGGTCTTGTCGGGCGGCATCTCGATGTCGGTCACGACCACGTCGGGCTTGTGCGCGTTCGTCTTGCGGATCAGGTCGGGCGCGTCGCCCGCGACGCCGACCACCTCAAAACCCGCCTGCTCGAGGACGCGGACGATGCCCTCGCGCACCAGCGGCTCGTCCTCGCCGACCACGACTCGGACCGCCATGCCGGCAACGCTACCGCATGGGGATATCCCAATGGTCACGGCGCTCGCGAAGCCGGATCCTGTCCGCATGGTCCCGTCGATCACCCCCGAGACCGAACTCGAGCGAAAGCTGCTGGACGACCCGCGGCTGCGCGCCGGGCTCGAGTGGGGCGCTCCGCGGTTCGGTCACCCCGAGGGCCGCGTCGCCGACCACGTGGCCGACGATGCTCGCCGCGATCCCGAGCGACGGATCCGCTGCGCGGCGACCTGCGGTTCCTCGCGCTCACCCACGACTCGTTCAAGGCCGAGGTCCGCCCGCGTCAGCGCTGGTCGCCCGACAACGACCACGCCGCGCTCGCGCGCCGCTTCGCCGAGCGCTACACCTCCGATGAGCGGCTGCTGAGCGACACTCGAGCTGCACGACGAGCCCTACTGGATCTGGCGCACCGCCGAAGCGCCCGAGCAGGCGCTGCGGCGTCTGCTCGACCGGCTGCCCGACTCGAGCTGTTCGCCCGCTTCGTCGAGCTCGACGCCGCCAACGAAGGCAAAGACCTCACCTTCCTGTGGTGGTTCCGCCGCGAGCTCGCGATCGCCGGACGGCTTCCCACGCACCGCCCGATCGCGTCCCGGACGACAGCCGGCGACGACGTCTCTACGTCAAGGCGTTCGCCACCTCGCCAGAGCAGCAAGCGGCCGTCGCCCAAGCGGCGACCGAGCTCGTCGCCGAACAGCGGACCAGGATGAGAGCCGACGGCGAGGTCCTCACCAGCGACGACGGGCTGCGCGTCGTCCTGCTGTGGCGCTGGCACGGGTCGCGCCGGGACCTGATCGACCGCGACGCCGACGTCATCCGAGACGCGCTCGCCGCACACCCCATCTTCGCCGACGCCAGGCCCGTCGAAGCGCGCATCTTCCGTACGGCAAGGAGCCCCTAGACGTCACGGGATGCCGACACGCATCTTGATCGTCGACGACGACCCCCGCTTCCGGGCGCTCGCGCGCACGCTCCTGCAGGCGTCGGTTGCGAGGTCGTGGCCGAGGCGGCGGACGGCGCCCAGCCGCTGAGCGCGGCCGGTCGGGTCCACCCAGACGCGGCCCTCGTCGACGTGCAGCTACCCGACATCGACGGCCTCTCGCTGGCGCAGCAGCTCGCGGCCAACGGAGGCAGCCTACGCGATCGTCCTGACCTCGACCGATCCGGCTCTCGTCACGCCGGCGGGCCTCGCCGAAAGCGGCGCCGTCGCGTTCGTCCCCAAGGACGAGCTCGCCGTCACCGACCTCATACCACTGCTGAGCTGAGGCTGCCCGCTCGCCACGAGGCCCCGCGCTCCGGAGTGCACGTCGCTTGCAGGGCGTGCGGCGACTCAGCGAGCGGCGGCGAGCGTCCGCCGTCCGCCCAGCAACGCGCGAAGCTCGCCGCGGAGATCTCCCACCAGCGGCGAGTCGGGCAGACGCTCCTCGAGCAACGCCAGCGATCGCTGATAGTGCCTCATGCGGCGGGCGCGCGGCGGACGCTCACCACCTCGCGCGACGGCCGATTCATGGTCCAGCTCAGTCTCGCGGCGCAGCTCGCGCACCTCGGAGAGCTTGTCGGCGGCGAAGAGCGTCAGGGCATCATCCCCCGAGCCGGCTACCTGCTGGCGCAGCGCCGCCTTGCGCTTCGCGTGGCCGGCGATCCGATCATCCTCGCTCACAGCCAGTACGAGCCGAGTGATCCGCGAGCCGAAGCGCATCATCAAGTCGGACGGGCTGACCTGGGTCTTCTCGAGCAGGTCGTGCAGAACCCCGGCCGCGATCAGCTGATCGGGAGCCCCGGCGTAGTAGAGCAGCGATCCAACCTCGAGCGGATGGGTGAAGAACGGCCCACCGTCAGCGCGCTGCTGTCCCGCATGCATCCGCTCGGCGTACGCCACCGCCGCCTTGGTGTGCGGGAGCCCAGCCAGAACGGGAGCGCGACGCCGAGCAGTCACTGGGTTCAAGTTTAAGCGAGTCGCAAACTGCGGGATATACCGCCGCGCCGTCGCACTTGACACAGTCGGCGGCCGCTGCCTCGGCGCCACAGTGACCGCAACGTTGTGCCGCGGGCCGGTCAGGCGGGCACGTGGCCGGTGGCGAGGGTCAGGAACGCGTTGGCCGCAGGCGACAGCGATCCCTGGCGATGGGCAAGGCCGACCTTGCCGGTGATGGGCCCGTTTTCGCGCGTCGGGCGGGACCCCGCGAGCGCGGCGGTATAGCCTTAGCCTCCAGGCCTACGTTTGGCATCAAAGTGTGGAAATCCGGGCGTTCGAGGAGCGAGGGATGAGTCATTACGCGGTTGTGGATCCGGCGACAGGTGAGACGGTGAAGGAGTACCCGACGATCGGCGATAGCGAGCTGAGGGATTCGATAGCCGAAGCAGACGAGGCTCATCGGACCTGGTCGGTCTCGACGACAGCGGCGGAGCGCGGCGCCCTCATCAGGCGGGTCGGCGAGCTCCACACTGAGCGGCGTCAGCAGCTCGGAGAGATCATCACGCGCGAGATGGGCAAGCCGATCGAGCAGGCCCTGGGCGAGGTCGATTTCTGCACGGCGATCTACGACTTCTACGCCGACAACGCCGAGGAGCTGATGGCCGACGAGCCGATCACGCTGCTCGATGGCGGTGGGTCGGCTTTCGTGCGCCGCGGCTCGCTGGGCGTGCTGCTGGGGATCATGCCGTGGAACTATCCGTACTACCAGGTGGCGCGGTTCGCGGGGCCGAACCTCGTGGTCGGGAACACGATCCTGCTCAAGCACGCGCCGCAGTGCCCCGAGTCGGCCGCCGCGATCGAGCAGATCTACCACGACGCCGGCTTCCCCGACGGCGCGTACATCAACATCTACGCGAGCAACGAGCAGATCGAGTGGGTGATCGCAGACCCGCGCGTACGTGGTGTATCCCTGACCGGTTCCGAGCGCGCCGGCGCCGCGGTCGCCGAGATCGCCGGGCGCAACCTCAAGAAGGTCGTCCTTGAGCTCGGTGGCTCTGACCCATTCATCCTGCTGAAGACCGACGATCTCGACGCAGCCGTTCAGTCGGCGGTCGATGCACGGCTCGAGAACACGGGTCAGGCCTGCAACGCGGGCAAGCGCTTCATCGTCGTCGATGACCTGTATGAGCCGTTCCTGGAGAAGTTCACCGCCGCCCTAACGGCTGTCAAGCCGGGTGATCCGAGCTCGTCCGAGACGGCGATCGGACCGCTGTCGTCCAAGACGGCAGCCGACCGTCTGGAGGATCAGGTGCGCCGAACGGTCGATCAGGGCGCCAAGCTCGTGGCCGGCGGCACCCGAGAGGGCAACTTCTATGCCCCGACGGTGCTGACCGACATCAAGCCCGACAACGACGGCTATCGCGAGGAGTTCTTCGGACCCGTGGCCGCGGTCTATCGCGTCGGTAACGAGCAAGAGGCGGTCACGCTGGCCAACGACACTCCGTTTGGCCTCGGGTCCTACGTGATGACCAACGACGAGGAACAGGCCCAGCGGGTCGCCGAGCGGCTCGACACGGGGATGGTGTTTATCAATGCCGTCGGAGCGGAGGGCGCCGAGCTGCCGTTCGGTGGCGTCAAGCGCTCCGGGTTCGGTCGCGAGCTGGGCCGCTTCGGCGCCGACGAGTTCGTCAACAAGAAGCTGATTCGCGTCGCTGGGTAATCGTGGTGCGCCGGCCGGGCTCAGGCCTAGCTCAGTTCGACGATCCCGAACGCCAGCACGATGACCCCGATGACGGCCGTCATCGGGCCGATGATCAGCGGCCAGTGAACGAGTAGCCAGTCGCCCACGGGCTTCATCACGCGCTCGGCACGCTCGCCCATGATCGCGAACGCCACGGCGATCGCGATCAGCGGCAGTGCGTAGACGACGCAGTACAGGACCAGCAGGGACAGCTTGCCGGCACGGGAGACATCCGAGCCGACGATCAGCGCGATCGCCGCGAAATACGGGAAGGCAGTCAGCAATTCCACGCCGGCGATGCCGGCCCCGATGAGCGCCGAGGATCCGTGTGAGCGGATCCGGGCCTCGGGCGCCTGAGAGCCTCCCAGGGCATCGCGCCGGAACCACACGATCGCGCCGCCGGTGGTCAGGACGACGCCGGCCGCGGTGATCAGCGCGTACTTCACGGTCGGACCCACCTTCGGCAGGAGCGACAGGACGAGATCGCCGAGCCCGAGTGCGAAGGCCAGGCCGAAGACCAATGTGACCATAAACGCGGCCAGCGTGAACATCGCCGTCCGTCGGCGTGGGTGGCCGCCCGTGGCGACGAACAGCTCAGCCCCGATGAGTGTCGGGTTGATGCAGTCGGGAAGAGCGATCATTACCACCGCAGCAGCGAGCTTCAGCATGTTGGCTCACCGCCGGCGAAGGCGGTACCACGTCCGGGGCACGTCGCGGAGGGGGCCGGCCGGGGGGTCGCCGCAGTCGGCCTGGTCGCCGACTAGCTCCCATCCCGGAGAGAACCGGCTCGCGATCTCATCGCGCGTGCCCCCGCGGGGAGCGGCGAGAACGCGATTGGGGGCAAAGCACATGAGCAACAGCATCCCGTCGGGTGCGGTGAGGTCGGTCACGCCGCGCGCGTAGCCGTCGCGCCCGATTCGGAGATCCCGTGGTAACAGCCGCGGTCGAGCACGAGCGTGTATCCGGATTGCAGGCCAAGCTCGCCGAGCCGTGTGACGTCGCCCTTGAGCCAGTCGACCTGGCTGCCGACGGCCTTGCTGCGGGCGCGAGCCCGCCGGAGCGGTGCTTCGACGTCGTCGACCCCGGTCACCTGCCAGCCGCGACCGGCCATGTACACGGTCTGGGTTCCGGTGCCGCAGCCAAGATCGAGCGCCCGTCCCGGCGCCAGCGCATCTCCGCCCTCCACGAACTCCTTCAACTCGCCCGGGATCGCGCCGGTGTCCCACGGCGTGAACCCGACCCGGTACATGATCTGGTAGATGAGCGACACGGCGCGGGTTCTAGCAGGCGTGGCCGCGCGAGCCGACGTGTCTGGCGGCGCTCCGGGTCGCTGCGCCCCACTACCATGCTGGTCGATGCTCGTTCGGAAAAAGGTTCTCCGGGCGGCGCTGGTCGTCTGCGCACTGCTCTGCGCGGGACCCGCGCATGCCCTGGCGTCTGGCCGCGAGGAGTCGATCCTGATGGACGACAACCAGCTGATCTACGCCACCCCTGACCACATGGCCAGCACGCTGAGAGAGATCAAGGCGCTCGGCGTCGATCGGGTGAAGGTAACGGTGGTGTGGTCGCTGATCGCGCCGGACGCGTCCTCGCGTAGGAAGCCCAATTTCGACGCCACCAATCCAGCCGCGTATCCCTACGGCGCGTGGACCCGATGGGATCAGCTGGTCGTCTGGAGCCGGCTCCTCGGGCTCAAGGTCTACTTCCAGATCGGCCCGCCGGCACCGTTGTGGGCGACCTCAGGGCGCAAGGAGAAGCCGCCACACGGCTACGACTGGTCTGAGAACCCCAGCGCCACGGCCTTCGGTCAATTCGTCAAAGCAATCGGCCGTCGTTACAGCGGCAACTACAGGCCGCAGTCGGAGGCATCGCTCGTCCCACCGCCCGAGCTCGGCGTCTCGGGACGCTCGGGGATCACTCCGACGGCATCTGACCCGGACCCTCCGATCCAGCGCGTCGACTACTGGGGAGTCTGGAATGAACCCAACGTGGCCACGTGGCTGACCCCTCAAGTCAAGAAGATCGGTCGTCACCATGTGGACGCCTCGCCGGGCCTGTACAGGCGACTGGTTGACACCAGCTACGCCGCCCTCACGGCGACGGGCCACAAGCGCGACACGATTCTGATCGGCGAGCTCGCCTCGCACGGCGCCGTCTATCCAGTCCCGTTCACTCGGGAGCTCTACTGCATGACGCCGAGCTATCGACCATTGACCGGCAAGGCGGCAACAAACCTCGGCTGTCCGAAATCCGGCAATCGCTCGAAGTTCGTCTCCGAGCACCCGGGGCTGTTCGCGTTCCCGGGCTTTGCCTTTCACCCTTACGAGGAAGGTGCGGCGCCGGACCACCCGCTGCCCAACCCGAACGTGATCGTGCTGGCCAACCTGGGCAAGATCGAGACGGCCGTCGACCGCTCGCAGAAGGCCTACGGTCACCGTCGCCGCGTCGGCATGTATCTCACCGAGTGGGGCTACAAGACCAAGCCCCCAAACCCGTTCATCAAGGTTTCGCTCAAAGAACAGGCGACCTGGCTCAACGAGGGCGAGTATGAGACGGCCAACATGCCGCGGGTGACGTGCCTGGCCCAGTTCCTGCTCGTCGACAACAAGCCCCGCGTGGGGCAGAAGCCGGGTACCCGCGGATACTGGAGCACCTACCAGACCGGCCTCATCTTCGCCAATGGCAAGGCCAAGCCCGGCTTGGCCGCGTTCAGGCTCCCGATCTGGGTGCCCAAGCCCAAGCACGGCTCGCGGGTGGCGGTCTGGGGCGAGCTCCGGCCGGCGGACCACTCCAAGCTGCAGGTCGGCACGCTCGAGTTCAAGGCCAAGGGCTCGCACAGCTGGCGCGCCCTTCGGAAGGTAAAGACCAGGAGTCGAGAGGGCTTCCTCCTGGTTCACGTCAAGATCCCCAAGGCCGGCCAGCTCAAGCTCGGCTGGCAGAACCCAACCAACGACAAGACGTTCTACAGTCGGGTCGTGCCCATCAGCTGATGCTCGCCGTCAGCGGCGACAGCCGCCGGTCAACGTCACAGTCGACCGCGCACTCGGCGCGAGTCTGACGAACACGGCGCCCCACGCCGTCAACGTCGTACTCGACGTCCCCGCCGGGGCGAGTGTGACGAAAACCGCGCGCCGGGAGGTTCTCGAGGGCGCCACGGCCGGGGCCCCCGGGCCGCCGCCGCCACGGCCCGCCCGCCCGGCGACCGCCGCCGCCACGGCCGCGCCCCGCCCGCCAGCCGCCCCGCTACCCAGGGGCCGGGATTGGGCTGGTGTCCAGCTGCGAATAGCTGTTCGTCATGTACCGCGGATTCTGGATGCCCGCGGCGAACGCCGCCTGCGACGCCTTGGAGGATTCGATCGGCCAGTCGGTCCGCCCTCCCGGCCCGGCCGCTTCGCGGTCGAACCAGAGAATCCCGGCGATCTTGGGGAAGCTGCGACTGTTCAGCATGTCGGTGATCCACTGCGCCTTGGATCCCCCGCTTCGGTGGTCGCGGTCTCGCCGATGATCATCGGCTTGCTCGAGGCGATCCAGCGCCAATCTTCTCGTAGCTCGCGGAACAGGTCGGCGAAGCTCGTCCACTTGGGATCGCCGAAGTTGTAGCCGTCGAGGCACGTCCAGTCGACGTACTCGCCGCCCGGATAGAGCTGCTCAGCTGGCGGTCCGGTCGGAAGTCGATGTTTGGGCACCACACCCACGTCACATTGGTCGCGCCCACCGGGTGAAGATGTCGTGCACGTGACGCCACATGGCGACGAATTCGGCGGGTGAGTTGACCGCCGGCGTGTCGCCGTCGTGGTTGTAGTTGACGCCCCAGTTGAACAAGTTGCTGTTCATCTCCCAGTCGAAGCGGAGGAACAGCGGGTGACCCCATGCCTTGACCTCCTGTGCGAACGCCGTGACGTAACCGTCCTGAGAGCCGTGGGCGACGGCGGCGTCGGTGAAGCTGGGGTCGGTCGAGTGACCCTCATTGGCACTGCTCCAATCGAGCAGTGGGATCACGCCGTGCTGCCGCACGGTGTCGAACTGGGGCCGCTGAAAGGGACAGTCGAACTCCGACGGATAGCCCTTGGCATTGCAGAACGTCTCCGAGTGGAAGGGCTCACCCCAGCCGATCACGCTGGGCATCTTGTTGCCGGCGTCGGCGCGGGCGAAGTCCGTGACCGGCGTCCAGTCAAACGGGGGCTGCGTGGTCTTCGTGAACTGGTATCCGATCGTGTTCGCGCCCCAGTAGAGCTTGGACGGCGGCCCACTTCGGGGGTCCCGCAGGACCAGGAACAGCGCACCGGCCAGCACCACCACGACACCAACGAGACCAGCAGTCCAGCGAGCAGTCAATCCACGCACCTTCGGCAGAATTTCCCCATCAAGGCGAGCCCTACCTCCCTCATTCGAGGCTACAACACGGCCTGCGGCGGCCCCCACCCCCAGAGCGCCCGCGGCTTCGCGCAGCCGATCCGGAATCGGCTAGGCTCGGGCCATGCCTCCGAGGGGTCTGCAGCGCGTGGCTGGCGCGTCGGCTCTGTCGGCGAGTCTTGATCGCTCGAGCTTTGTCCCGCTCTACTTTCAGCTCGCCGAGGTGCTCAAGGAGCGGATCGAGTCGGGTCGCTGGGAGCCCGGGGCCCGGTTCCTGTCCGAGAGCGAAATCGAGGCGGAGTTCGCGGTCTCGCGTACGGTGATTCGCCCGGCCCTGGCCCTGCTCGAGAGCGATGGCCAACTCGTCCGCACGAAGGGCCGTGGCCATTTCGTCGCCGCCCCCAAGCAGGGCGTTCGGGTGCGGGGGCTCGGCCGGTTGCTGTCAGGCCTGGGCGAACGCGAGCTATGCATCGACATCCTCGAGGCACGATCAGTGGTGCCGGAAAGTGCCGTGTCGGAGATGCTCGAGCTGGGCCCGGGTCCCGTGAAGGTTGCCCATCTGACCGCCCGCATCTCTCGAGACGAGGCGCCGGTGATGATCTGCAACTCGTTCGTCTCGCTCGAGCGACTGCCGTGGATCCTCCACACCGCGAAGGCGCACCGTGGTGGAGACCGCACGCCGAAGGCCCTCGACGTCAGCTTCAGCCACGCCGAGGTCAGCGTCGAGACCGCGTTCGTGAGCCTGTGGGAAGCCCAGGAACTTCAGCTCTCGCCCGGGGACCCGTGCTTCCTAATGAGTTACCTGGATCGCGTCCGATCGGGCGCCGGCCCGGAACACGGATGGCCGGCCGAGTTCGCCCGGCTGGTGTTCAGGACGGACGTGAGGCTGGACTTGGCAGCGAGCCTAGGATCCTAGGATCCCAAGGTGTATTGTGCGCGAGCCAGCAGGACACGCGCAAGTTCCGGATGAGAGGGCTTCAGCATGATGGCTTCAAGCGGTAAGCAGAAGGCTTTCGGCGCGATGGCGCACGGGATCATCTCGATGCTGGGGTCACGGCATCCGCGTCAACATCGTCAATCCAGACGCCGTGATCGAGGGATCGCGGATCTGGAACTCGAGCTGGCGCGAGGAGCGGGCCGCCGCCTACAACATCGAGCCCGCCGAGCTCGCGGCCTATTACCGTGACCGCACCACGCTCAGGGTCAACGTGCTGCCCGAGGACGTGGCCCAGGCAGTCCTCCACTTCGCCTCGCCGGGGCGCTCCGGCAAGAGCACGGGCAATATCCTGAACGTGGACGGCGGCATCCGCGCTGCGTATCCACGCTAGCGGCCCGCCGCGGTCATGTGTTCATGTCAGCTTCCGCGGTCAGAATCGGCATCGGTGGGCCTGTTGGATCGGGCAAGACGCGCCTGATCGAACGACTGCTGCCGCTGATGTCAGCCGCCGGGTTGCGGGTCGCCGTGATCACCAACGACCTGGTGACGACGGAGGACGCCGAGCGGGTCCAGCGCAGCGGGTTGATCGATCCCTCGCTCGTCGTCGGCGTCGAGACCGGCGCCTGCCCCCACACGGCGATCCGCGAAGACCCATCGGCGAACCTCGACGCCGCCGAGAGGCTCGAGCAGGACCACGGGCCACTCGATGTGATCGTGATCGAGTCCGGAGGCGACAACCTCGCAGCCACCTTCACGAACGAGCTTGTCGACTACTGGGTCTACGTGATCGACACGGCCGCCGGCGACGATATTCCCCGCAAGCGCGGGCTCGGCCTGCTGCGCGGGGATCTGCTCCTCGTCAACAAGATCGATCTGGCTCCGCACGTGGGCGCCGACCTCGCGCGGATGCGTGCCGACGTGGCCGTGGCCCGGCCCGACCGGCCATCGCTGTTCACGGATCTGACCCAGCCCGACGGCGCCGAGGCGGTGTTCTCCGAGCTTCGGCACGCGGTCCTGTTCGATCGCGCGCCGGCCTCGTGAGGTTGCCGGCGCCAGCCGATCGCCCGGCGTGACGGTGTTCGTGACCCAGCTGTACGGCGACGTCGGTGAGGCCGAGTTCGCCGGCCGCCGGGTGGTCGAGGTCCAGGTCGCCTGGGACGAGGCGTCGCGTCGCCGGCTGCGCCGCACGGCGACCGACGGGACCGATGTGGCGATCGACGTAGGCGCGAACTCGTACCTGGCCGACGGCGCCGTGCTCCACGACGACGGAGAGCGCCTGCTCGTCGTCGCGCGCTCGCGCGAGCCCGCGTTGCTGATTCGCTTCGACCTGGGCCTGCCGGGAGCACAGCTCATCGAACAGGCCACCGCGGTTGGCCACGTGTTTGGCAACCAGCACGTGCCCGTCGACGTGGTGGCGGGCGAGGTGAGGGTGCCGCTGACCACCAGCGAGCAGATCGCACGGGCGACGGTGGATTCGCTTCGGCTCGACGGGGTGACGATGACGGTGTCCGAGGTCGCGCTCGGCGCCCGCGCACCGCTGTCTGTCGGGCACGCACACGGAGCACCTGGTTGAACGGCGACGCGGGATTTCTCGCCGCCCTCCAGCTCGCCGACAGCGCGCTGCCGATCGGGCGTTTCGTCCACTCGCACGGGCTCGAGGCGTGGCTGCGCACGCACCCCGATGCGACGCCCGAGACGCTGGCCGAGCTCGTCGAGGCGTTCGTGAGCGAGTCGGTGGCCACGCTCGACGGCGTCGTGCTGGCTCACGCCCACCGCGCCACGTCGATCGCCGCACTGGCCGAGCTCGACGAGATGCTGACCGCGCGCAAGCTGAGCCCATCGTCGCGTGACGCTTCGCGGGCGTGCGGACGGCAGCTCGCGCGGCTGGCGGGCGGTCTCGCCGACCGGGACGCGCTGGTGGCCGGATTCGCCGAGTTGGTGGCCAGGCGAGACACCGACGGCAACCTGGCCGTCGTCGAGGGCTCGCTCGCCCGAGCGCTCGGGCTGATCGAGCGCGAGGCCGTCCTCGTCGAACTCCGCAGCTCGGCCGCCGGCCTGCTGTCGGCAGCGCTCCGGCTCGGCGCTCTCTCCCCCGCTCGGGCCCAGGTCGTCCTGGCCAAGCTCGCTCCCGCGCTGGCACGGGCGGCCGATACCGCGGTCTCGCTCGGGCTCGATCAGCTCAGCGCCACCGCCCCCGGCCTCGAGCTCGCCGCCCTGGCCCACGCGCGATCCGACGCGCGGATGTTCGTCACCTGAGCCGGATCAACCCAGTCGCCACTTGATCGGGCCCAGGCCCGGGAAGTGGAGTGCCTCTGCGGTGGCGCCGGTGAGATCCCACGTCCGGCCCGCGATGTAGGGGCCGCGGTCGATCACGGGCACACGGACGGCGCGGTTGCCGTAGACGAAGACCACCTCCGTGCCGCACGGCAGGGTCTTGTTGGCCACCCCCAGCTCGGCCACATGCAACACGCCACCGCAGGCCACCGGCAGGCCATAGTCGGTGTACACGGAGGCGATGCTCACGTTGTACTGACCGGGCGGCAGCTGGGACGGGTTGAGCAGCGCTCCCGACAGGTTCAGGCGATCGAGGTGGTATTTCGCCACCGCGAGCTGGAACTGGGCGATCGCCGCCTTCACCTGTGCGTCGGTCGGGGCACCGGCGGCCGGCGCCTTGGTATCGGTGGCCGCCATCGTCGGCGGTCCCATCGGGGTCGACGACGTCGACCGGTTGTTGGTGCTCGGCTTCTTCTTCTTGGTCGTGCCGGGGTCACCAGCCAGGGGCTCAACCGCCTGCGGATGGCCCTGAGGGATCGTCGTCGTGGTCGTCGTGCGGACCGGCTGCGGGTTGGTCGACTCGGTGGCGCGGGATCCACACCCCACCATCGCCAGAGCGCTCATCGCTGTCGCTGCTCGCCACCTGATGAGGAAAACCTAGCGTGGACGTGGGACTGAGGTCGAATCAGCGCTGACATCGGGGGTGGGCCCGGTGGCGGAGGTTCGGCACATTCGTTGACTCTCCGCCGTCCCGCCATCGGGAAAACGTGGCGAGGCTCCCCCAGGCCGGCGCGTCGCGGCCACATAAGCGTGCCGGGGCATGCTGATGTGCACGACGTTGGGGCGTGGCTGGGGGTTTGTCACGTTTTTCATCGAATGCCGGGGGCGGGTGGCGGCCAGACGGACGGCCGGGCCGCATCCGCGACCCGGCCATCCTCTTCACCGCATCAGACGCGCACACCCTCGGGGTGGAACCTCCCCGAGGGAGACTCTGAGGTCACGCACGGCCGTGATGCAGCCGGCCACGGCCGGCGGTGGTGAACTTGTAGACGGTTGTCGAGTTGAACGGCCGTGTGGGCGTGTACACGACCGACGGCCAGCCGGCCTGGCCGATGTGATGCGGGGTGTCGGGGTAGTGCTGGGTCTCCAGCGTGAACCCGTCACTCTGGCGATACGCGTGCCCGCTCGTACCGACGAGGTCACCGACGAGGAAGTTCCCCGTATAGAACTGCACACCGGGCTCGGTCGTGTACGTCCACAGCACGCGGCCGCTCGCGCGATCGGCGGCCACCGCGGCCAGCTTCATGCCCGAGCCGTTCAGGACCCAGTTGTGGTCATACCCGTGGGCGGTGGTCAGCTGATCGCCCTGCGGCGCGCTGGCGTCGCCGATGTCTCGGCCGATCGGCTTGAGCGAGCGGAAATCGAACGGCGTGCCCGCCACCGATGCGAAGCCCGTCGGGATGAGGTTGGCGTCGGTGGGCGTGAACGTATTGGAGTTGATCCGCATCAGCTGGTTGTACACGTCTCCGGACCCCTCACCGGCCAGGTTGAAGTACGTGTGGTTGGTGAGGTTGATCACGGTGGGCGCGTCTGTGGTTGCGTGGTAGCGGATCCGCACCGCGTTGTCCTGCGTCAGCGTGTACACGACTGTGTTGGCCACCGTGCCCGGGAAGCCGTTGTAACCGCCGGGGTCGGTGTACGTGAGCGTCAGCGACACCGAGTGGGGCCCGACGCTGGGGGTCGCGTTCCACACCTGCGTGTTGTAGGCATCCGGCCCGCCGTGCAGCGTGTTCTGCCCGTTGTTCTCCGGGGTCGGGTAGAACGTGCCGCCCAGCGTGAACCCCGCGTGGTTGTGCGCGGTGTCGAAGCCGATCCGATTCGCGTAACGGCCGATGATGGCGCCGAAATACGTGTCGCCGGAGCCGCCCGCGGCGGGCCACGGCTGATTCTGGAAATCGTTGACGTAGTCGCTCAGCTTCGAGAATCCAAGCGCCACGTCGGCCAGGTGACCGCGGCGATCGGGCACCCAGATCGACTGCACCACACCACCGTAGTTGGTGATGTTCACCTTCATGTGGTGGCCGTTGGACAGCGTGAACAGCGTGGCTTCCTGGTCCTGGTTGACCGGCGGGTGGGCAGGTACCGTGCCCCAGTCCTGGCTGGTGATGCTCAGGCCGCCGTGGCCGTGCCATGCCTTGTGAGCACGTTTGGCGTGATGCCCGTGATGGGCTGCACGTGCGGACGCTCCGAGCGCTACCGCCGCCACCAGACCGAGGCATAACGCCGCGGCCGAGAGAGCGGCGAGCAGCCTTTTGCTGCCGAGCGATACGTGGTGCATAACTCTCCCCTCTGTCTGCACATGCCCCGGTTGCACGCGCAGTCGACGATGTTGGACGCCCGGCAGGCACGGACACACACGACCTCAGCGTGAGCAGGGACTCACGCCGCGACCCGCGCTATCACACACCTGCCGGAAGGTTTGGACGGTGACCCAACCCTGCGTACCAAGACCTTCCCGCCGCAGGACCGGGTCAGACTGTGAACGCTAACACGCTACCCAGCGAAGTCGCGCCTCTAACACGGATCGGACGTCGCCACCTGGCCGTTGGTTCCCGGCCGCGTCAGGCCGACCCGACGCGGCTCGCCTCGTGTTCATCGCGCCTAAGGTGGCGGCGTTCGGGTATCTCGTCACCGCGATCGTGTCCGTGCTCCGTGCCCGCAGCGGCAAATCGAGCCCGCAGCCGGCGACCGATTGAAATCTTCTGGGAAGGATTGGCGGGCAGGCGGCGTCGTACCGATTGGGAGAGGTGCGCGTCTATCTCGCCTTAAATCCGATTGGGAGGTGTGACGTGAAGAAGTTCGCCCAGAGATCTGCCGGTTTGTGCGTCCTTGGCGTGGTTGCAGCGGCGATGGCGGCGACGCCATCGCTGGCCAGTGGCAAGCCCTTTCTTGCCCGTTTCAACAGGATCAAGACGATCGCCTCGATGGTGCCGTCGAGCGGCAAGGCCAAAGGCGACGTAAACCCATATGGCGTGGCCGTGGTGCCGCGCAGCGGCGGCAAGCTCGTCCGCGGTGACGTGCTCGTGTCCAACTTCAACAACGCCATGAACCAGCAGGGGACGGGCTCGAGCATCGTGGAGACCTCGCGCAGCGGTCACGCGCGGGTGTTCGCCATCGTTCCCCCGCCGACGTCGACCAAGGCCGTGGGCCTCACCACAGCCCTGGTAGCACTGAAGAGCGGGTTCGTGATCGTCGGCAGCCTGCCCGCCCCGGGCGGAAACTCGAGTGCCGCCACCGCCGGCGCGTTGACAATCCTCAACTCACGCGGCCACGTGGTGGGAACGATCGCCGGTGGCGACATCAACGGGCCGTGGGACATGACCGCCGTCGATGGCGGCCATCGGGTCGTCCTGTTCGTCACCAACGTCCTGAACGGGACCGTCGCCGCCAACGGCAAGAAGGTCCATCGCGGGACGGTCGTCCGCATCAGGTTGCGGATCCGCAAGGGGCACTCGCCCGTCGTGACGTCCAATCAGGTGATCGCCAAGGGCTTCACCGAGCACACCGATCCTGCCGCGCTCGTCGTCGGGCCGACCGGCGTCGGGCTGGGCCGCCATGGCGTGCTGTATGTGGCTGACTCAGCCAAGAACCGCATCGCCGCGGTGCCCAAGGCCCTCACGCGGAGCTCGGCTCTCGGCGGTGGCGCGATGACCGTGGCCAAAGGTGGTCCGCTCAACGATCCGCTGGGGCTCACGATCGCGCCGAACGGCGATGTGATCAGCATGAACGGCGGTGACGGGAAGTCGGTCGAACGACGCCCGGCGGCCACACGGCAGCGACGAAGACCCTCGTCGCCAACGGTGCCGGCGATCTCTTCGGCCTGGCGATTGCGCCGTCAAACCGCGGGA
Source organism: uncultured Solirubrobacterales bacterium (assembly GCA_963737535.1). Lineage (GTDB taxonomy): Bacteria > Actinomycetota > Thermoleophilia > Solirubrobacterales > Solirubrobacteraceae > Palsa-465. Next base: position 31,540 of record CAVTTU010000020.1, on the reverse strand, counting down.
TCTATTTCGTAAACGACGCCGGGAGCGGAAAGGCAGCCAACTCGCTACAGCTCCTGCACTGACCCGGTCAATGGTGTGGCGGATCGGTGAGGCGCTCAAGTTGGGCGATCAGCCGATCTCCGACTGAGCCCGCAGCGGTCCGCCACACATCACCATTGGTCGCCGTCCGGCACCCGTCGAGACCAATCCTCACCGTCACCTGGCGGCCAGCGGGGTAGACGAGATGCGCCACGATCACGGCGCCGGAGTCATTCGGACATGCCGCGATCGGAAGCGCGGACGGCAGTGCATCGAGTCGCTTGACCAGCCGGTGCCTGGTCCGCGCTGAGCGCACGAGCGCGGAACCCTGGAGGCTGAGCAGAGCGCGAGCGTTGAGCCCCGAGTAGCGACACAGACGGATTTCGCTCGCCCCCGGCGGTGCGAGCTCATGCCGAGCAGCCGGCCAGTGATTCGGCGCCACGCCTCCCGTTGGACTGTGCTGGCTGCAGCCGACGATGGTGAGGTGGGAGCGGGTCGCCGCCATCGCGGCGGTCGCGAGGGTCAGGCCGGCGAGGGCGGCCACGGCGACCGCCCCCACGTGAGAGCGTCGTGTTTTCATGTCATCTCCTCGGGTGCTCGCGGTGGTGGTCGTGGTTGGGGCCAGGTGGGGCGGGCTGCGACGGCCCCGCCGATACGGTGCTACCGGGCGGAGTCGGGGGCGGAACCGAGGACGTGCCGCGATGATGGCGGCGAGGCGCCGTGGTGGTGCGGCTGGTCCTGGGCGAGGGCGCGACGACCGCCGGCGCGGGGCGCGCGTGGGCCGGCGTCGTCGAGCTGGGGCGGCTCTGGGCCTCATAGCTCGCGGCCGGCGGCGTCGTCGACGGCACGGGCACGGCGCGCGCGCGGCGACGATGCGCACTGGGTGAAGGCTGCGGGGAGGCGGCGCGCGGCGGAGCGGTCGCCCATGGTGCCCGCTCGGTACAGCGGCGGCAGCCCCCGTCGCCGGCTGCTCGGTGACGGGGTTGTGGCCGCCCGTGAACGCGAGGATGACAACAGCGGCGGCCGCTACGACCAGCACCGCGACTGCCGCAAGACGGGGCACCGCGCGTGAGGAAACCCGATCCCGCCGCACGGGAGCACCGGGACCGGTGAGCACCCGGCGCTGGATCACCTGCGCCCGATCTCGCTCGGTCGTGCTCCGGTGAGCCCCGGGTGGGACCGGATTCGCGCCGGCCAACCGGGCTAGGACGGGGTCATCGATGCTCATCGAACCTCCTGGACGACGCGAGCGCGAGCCCGCGTGGCGACGCTCCCGGTCAGGTGCTTGGCCACGCGGTGGCGCGCCCGGTGCAGCCTGACCCGGAAGGCGGCGGAGGTGCAGCCGACGACCACGGCGGCGCGCTTCGGATCGAGGCCTTCCCAGGCCACCAGGAGCAGCGCTTCGCGCTCGCGCTCGGACAGCGCTCTCAACGCCCGGGCGAGCTCGGGATCCATCTCGCCCGGGGGCTCCCAGGCCTGCACCGAGACGCTCGATAGATTTTGGAGGCGCCCAGCGAGGGCGCCTCGCCGGCGCTCCGCCCGGAGTTGGTTGGCCACCGACCGCCGCGCCACCCCCAGCAGCCAAGGCAGCGGATCCTCGCCGATGTCGGCGAACCGGCGCCACGCCACCAGGAAGGTCTCCGCGACCAGATCGTCCACGGCCGCCGCGGGTGCCCGGCGCAGGACGAAATCGCGTACCGGCCAGTAGTACGTCGTGAACAGCGCCTCGAAATCCTCTCGAGGCGAGCTGGTGGCGGCCGTCCGAATTCGAGGCATTCAATTGGGAATTGTCCGCCTGGAGACGATTCGTTACTCCGCCTGCAGGCGATTCGTTACGACGGGTGCGCGCGCTCGCGCGACGGTCAATCCCCGTCGCCGATCAGTTCGACCGCGGCCAGGTTCCAGTGGTCCGTGATCGGCCCGCCGGAGGCAACCCGTATCCGCGTGTGCGCTCGCGCGGTGGGCTGGTTGGTGTACTGGCTCCAGAACGTGTCCCCGGTGTCGATGTTCATCCATTGATCCAGCATCACCCAGCCGGTTGGCAGCGACCGCGCCACGGCTTGGTCCCAGTCGTTGCCGACCGCAAACACGAGCGATTTCGACGACAACGTCGTCAAGCTCAGGGCCGGACTCGCCCTCACGCCGCCCGCTGCGGCGGCCTCGCCCGTGCCGTCTGCCCCCTCCATCGCCACCACGGTCAGCGACTCGTTGTAGCTCGACTGCCTCAGTGTGGCGGTGACTCGCGCCGCGGTCATGATCCGGGGCGCGGTCACGGACCAGATCTCGCTGTCCCCGTAGCTCAGGTTGGCCCGCTTGACCAATTTCCAGCGTAGGCCGGCGCCGCTCACCGTGGCCGCCTGGGCCCTCGACTGTGGCGGACCTCCCGCGCTGAGGAAGGCCAGCAGCGTCTCTCCCCGCAGGGCCGTGCGGAACGGTCGGGTCGTCACCGAGCCCTGCCCGCGGGCATTCAGGTCCGCCTGCATGACGAAGCAGGTCATCCGGGGCGCCGGGTTCTGAACGCGTAGCGTGAGCGTCGCGCGCGCGCTCTTGCCGGAGACGTCGACGACCCGCGCGCTCAGCGCGTGGCGACCGCGCGACTCCCGCCGCGTGTCCCACTCGGTCGCGTATGGTGGTTTGCGGATGCTCGGCCCGAGCCTGCGGCCGTCGACGGCGAACTGGACGTAGGCAACCGGCACGCCGCCGACTGCCTGGGCGGCCACCGGCACGATGCCGGAGACCGTCTCGCCACGGGTGGGATTCGAGATCGATATCGCCGGTCGCTGGTCCAGGTTCAGCGTGAGCGCGCCACCTACCTGGTGCCCGCCCGCAAGCACGGTCAGCACGACGGTGCGTGGCCTCGCGGTGCGGATCCGAAGGCGCCGGCCGCGCTCGTCAAAGGTCCGCGCTCGACCGTGCCCGAACCCGAGTTTGACCCGCACGATCGCGCCGTCGGGAACGCCGGCCACAGCCAGCGTGAGGATCCCGCGTCGCCAACGCACTAGTCGTACCGTGAGCGGCGGCGCAGGACGAACGATCACCCGGACCGGGCGCGCCGTGCCCAGGGTTCCTCTCGAGTCGCTGACCTCGGCGCTCAGCCGATGCGCACCCGCCGCGGCGGCCTCGGTCATCCATTGCGTGCGGAACGGAGCGTGTTCGAGGGGGCGGCCGAGGGGACGTCCGTCGAGCAGGAACTGCACGGAGCGAACGACGGCCGGCGGGCTCGCCGACGCGCTGGCCTGAAGCGTCACGGCACCCGAGACTCCGGCCCCCGCCCGCGGGGAGGTAATCGTGGCGCGCGGTGGGATGACGCGAGGATTGCGCTGCCCGAGCACGGTGACGCTGTCACCGGCAATCCGCAGCGTGGTGTCGGTCACGTCATTGGCCGCGTCGCTCTCGATGAGCACGTGCCGCGGGTCGACCACCGCGTGCAGGATATAGGTCCCGTTGGGAACGCCCCGCAGCGAGATCGGCTGGCCGGCATCGGTCTGGTCGTACTCGTCGCCCCACCCCACCGACCAGCCCAGCGGCTTGGTGGGATCGTCGCAATTGCTGGGCGAGATGAAGGTCTGATCGGGCGTGTGCGGCACGCCGGTGAGCATCGTGTCGCCGGTGATGCAGTAGTCGCGTTTGGGACTGGTGGCCACGACGACCCCCGGCGACCCGTCTCCGATGACCCGCTTGAGGGTGAACGCCGTGAGGGGGAACTGATAGTCGCTGGGCGGTCGGAACTCGCCGACGGCGGCGAGCGAGACTCTGCGAGCGAGCGACCACACCCCGGGCCCAGCAACGCGATAGAGGGCCTGGACGAAGGTCGAGATGCCGGTGCGCGGGTTGTAGCTCGGGTCGATCTCGAACGGCCCCGCGCCGAGATCCGCCGTGATGTGGGTGAAGCGGAGCTCGCGGACACCCGACTGGGGATCGACCCCGACCGAGATCAGCCCGGTCGGCACGAGGATCCTCAGATCGGGCGGAGCCTCGCGACCGGACGGGACGGCTGTCGCCGTGCCAGCCGCGGCCGCGGCCAGCAGGACGCCCATCAACACCACAAGGGGGCCGCGTGTCCTACGGCCCAGCGAGCTCATACGACTGCTGATCGGCGGCTGCGGTCGATCGCGTTAGCGCCCGGCATCGCCCTCGATCGCGCGGCCCACGGTGAGCGCGTTGCGCAGGGATGTCTCGAGCTCCGAATATCTTGCATCGGGCGCAGCCCCCAGCGCGTCGAGGGCCTTGCTGAAGAAGCACCGCGCGGCAGCAGCCAGCACCACGTCGAGAATCTCGGCGTCGCTGCAACCCAGCCGGCGAAGTCGCTCGAAGTCGTCCGCGCCGACCGAGGTCGCGTCGCTCGCGACCTTGTCGGCCAGATCCATCACGGCAACATCGACGGGGTCCAGGCCGGCGCCCTCGTGGTCGACCATCAGGCTCTTCAGGGTGTCCGCGTCGAGATAGTTGTCGACCAGCACCCGGCCGTGGGCCAGGGCGCAGTAGCTCGAGCGCAGCCGACGGGCTGCGGCGATGGTGGCGAGCTCGTAGCGACGTAGGTCCATGTTCGCCTTGATCGCACCGTTCAGCTCCCGCCAGGCCCCATACACGTCGGGTCGCAGCGAGAAGGCCCTGGTGAAGTTCGGGAGAAACCCGAACGCGTCCTGATCGCTCTCGTACATCTCCGCCGTCGCACCGCTCGCGGCGCTTTCGGGCACGGTCTCGATAAAAGTCATCCCCAGCTCCTTTCGACCTCCCAGCGCCTACCGAACCATTGACACTACTCCCGGCCGCGGGGCGATGGCGACCGGGTTAACCTCCCGGCGTGGCTGGACCGCCCGCGTACGGCAGGCGAGTTGCTTCGGTGATCACACTGCCTGATGGACGTGTCGCCGGTTCCCGGGGTGCGAAGTCCCCGGACCTATGATTTCTCCGGTGCCGGTCATGCTCCGTCTTCGTTGCCAGCGTGACGGGGAGCGACCGCGGTGCCGCGTACCCTGCTCGAAGCGGTCTTCCCCGACCTGATGGCCGAGACGCCGAAGGCACCAGTCGAAGGTCGTGGAGATCGCTCCCCTGAGCAGGGGGCCGACAGGGACCCGAGTTGTACAGCGTCTGGCTCGGCCGAGCGGGGAGGCGGCGGACCTGACGCCACTGTCACGGCGAGCGCACAGATGCCGGAGCTCGACCAGAGCTCGCTCGCCGCGCTGCGCGACGTGGGCCGCCGCTGGGATGGGTGCCTGCCTGCGCGGGAGGTATGGGAGCACGCGCTGCCTGTCGATCCAGGGCTCGATTTCGCCGATCCGCAGCCTTCGCGCGCCGGGCGCTTCGTCCACATCCGGAGCGCGGCGGCCGAGACGAACGAAGACGACGAGCTCGAAGCGACAGTTCGGGCCGGGCAGAACGATTCGCTGACCGGCCGGGCGGCGTACGCGTCGCGCCGCGTGCTGATTGGTCCGGCGCTGCGCAGCACGGCGATCGCCGAGGAACGCATGGGCAGGCTGCTCGCGCTTGCCGTCCTCTCGCCCGACGCGCTCTCCTCGGTGGCCTACGGCCCGGAGGCGATGATGGCGATCCTCGTACTCGCGGGGTCGGCGGAGCTTAAGCTGTCGCTGCCCATCGGGGCGGCGCTGGTCGTGCTGATGCTCTCGGTCGGCCTCGGTTACCGCCAGGTGATCCGAGCCTATCCGCACGGCGGTGGCTCCTACATCGTTGCGAGCGACAGCCTCGGGGCACGGTGGGGTCTGCTGGCGGGAGCGGGACTGATCGTCGACTACATCCTCACGGTCGCCGTCTCGGTCGCGGCTGGTGTCGCGGCGGTAACCTCGGCGATACCTTCGGTCGCTTCGGCGACTGTCCCGATCGGCCTGGTGGTGATCGTGCTGCTGGTCGCGGGCAATCTGCGCGGGGTGCGCGAGGCCGGCGCGACCTTCGCCGCCCCGACATACCTGTTCGTGGCCGCGATCGCGCTGATCGTGGTCGTCGGTCTGATCAAGGCCGGCTCGCACGGCTTTCATGCTGTGCCCCCGGCCCCTCACCGGGCCACCGAGGCGCTCGGCCTGCTGCTCGTGCTCCGCGCGTTCGCCTCCGGCGCGACGGCGATGACCGGGATCGAGGTGATCTCCAACGCTGTCCCGGTCTTCCGCCCACCGGAGGCGGCGCACGCCCGCCAGACCCTCGGTGTCATGCTGGGGCTGCTGGTCTCGATGTTCGTGGGCGTCGTGCTCGTCGCTCACTTCGACGGCGCCTCGCCGGGCGGCGGTCAGACGGTCCTCTCTCAGATCGCAAACCGCAGCGTTGGGGACGGCGCTGCGTACGGGTTCGTGCAGTTGGCGACCACGCTCGTGCTGCTTGTGGCGGCCAACTCGGCATTCAATGGCTTTCCGCGGCTGCTGTACTTCATCGCCCGCGACGGCTTCGCCCCTCGTCTGTTTCTGCGCATGGGAGATCGCCTCGCGTTCACCAACGGCATCCTCGTACTGGCCGTCCCGGCAGCCTTGATCTACGCAGCGTTCGGTGTGGCCACACCGAGCCGCTGATCCCGCTGTTTGCAATCGGCGTGTTCCTCGCCTTCGCGCTCGCTCAGAGCGGGATGGTCGCGCACTGGTGGCGCCACCGCGAGCGAGGGTGGCGCGTAGCGCTCGCCACCAACCTGCTCGGCGCCGTCCTGTCGGCCGTGGTCGTCGTGATCGCCGCGATTACCAAGCTCACCCAGGGGGCCTGGGTCGTTGTCGTGCTGGTGCCCCTCATCGTTTTGGCATGTACCCGCGTCCACGATCAATATCAGCGCGCCCACGAGGCGCTCACGCCACGAATCGAGACCGGGGACCAGACGGAGCCCATTCGCCTGGCGCCACCGCGACTCGCGTCGGTTGCCTCCGCGCGCCTAGCCGAGGCACAGGTCAACCCATCAGACGTGCACAGCTTCGCCGTCGTCCCGATCGCTGCACTCGACTTGGCTGCACTGCACGCGCTCGCCTACGCCGTCTCTCTCGGCCAACCAGTGCTCGCCGTCCACGTGAGCCCGACCGAGCAGGAGGGCGAGCGCTTCCAGCATTCATGGCAAGCGTGGGGTGACCATCTGCCGCTGGAAGTGATCGTCTCCCCGTATCGCGCGACAGTTGCGCCACTGGCCAACTACATCGCCGCACTGCACCGCCAACGCCCTGACTTGACCCTGACACTGATCGTGCCCGAGATCGTCGTCGCCAAGCCCTGGCAACGGATCCTTCACAACCGAATCGCCGCACGCTTGCGCACATCGCTGATCGCCTACGAGGGAATCATCATCACCACCGTGCCATTCCACCTGCCCCGGTAAACGACGCGACCGCGGCGCTGTCGTGTTGGTGCAAGCCGTGCCCGTATTTGGGCAGTAGAGACCTCGCGGGGCGCGTTCCTCGGACGCTCCATCCAGCCAGGCGAGGAGGCCGCTAACCCCTCTCCTACCCGACGAAATCAAGCGACGCCGGCTGTGTTCGGGCAACGATCAGTGCGAGGGTCGACGAGTTGACGATCTCGTTGGCGATCGGTGTGAGCATGATCAGCTCGATCTCCAGGTCGGGCCGGGTCCACAGGCCGATTCAAAGTCCCGTTAGACCTAACACAACCGTCACGACAGATTCCGCGAGGGGAGTAGCATCGGTACCAGCCTCGCCTAAACCCCTCGGCGGGCAACGACTTTCCGGCTCCAGCACCCGGCCGGCGTGAACGTGTCGATCTCAATGGTCAACACGACAAAACGCGTCAGGAGCCCAGTTGATGCATCGTCGTACGCGAGCGCCAGATCAGTCCGGTCGGCTTTGCTGTGCCGGCTGCCCAGCTGAGGTGCCGGATGCGCCCGATCCTCCGCAAGCTGCCGCAGCCAGAAAGGCAAGACCATGATTGCTGTCTATGTGATCGTCGTGCTCGTGATCGTGGCACTCATCACCATCGCGATGTCGCTAAAAATCATCAAGCAGTATGAGCGCGTGGTGTTGTTCGAGCTCGGGAAGGTCAAGGGCAACGCGCGCGGTCCGGGTGTGATCCTGATCTTGCCGTTGATCGATCGCGTCCATCGCGTGTCGTTGCGGATCGTGACGATGCCGATCCAGTCCCAAGGGATCATCACCAAGGACAACGTCAGCATCGACGTCTCCGCCGTGGCCTACTACCGGGTAGAGGATCCAATCCGCTCGGTGATCGCGATCGAGAACGTCGGAGCGGCGATCAACCAGATCGCCCAGACCACGCTCCGCGCAGTGGTCGGTCGTCACACGCTCGATGAGACGCTGTCTGAGACCGACACGATCAACCAGAACATCCGCGAGATCCTCGACGTCCAGACCGAGGAGTGGGGAATCAAGGTCACCGTCGTCGAGCTCCGCGACATCCAATTGCCCGACAGCATGAAGCGCGCGATGGCCCGCCAGGCCGAGGCCGAGCGCGAGAAGCGCGCCAAGATCATCGCCGCCCAGGGCGAAGCGCTCGCCGCCGGTGAACTGGCCCATGCCTCTGACGTGATGATGGCCCATCCGCTCGCGTTGCAGCTGCGCAACCTCCAGACCCTGGTCGAGGTCGCAGTCGATAAGAACTCCACCGTCGTCTTCCCAGCGCCGTTGATGAGCACGATCGCAGAGCTCGGCACCTTCCTGGACCGCGAGAGCAAAGCCGCGGGCCAGCCCGTCGCCACCCCGGACATACCCACAGCGTCCACAAACGGAGAGCTGGTGCCCCATTCCCACCACTAGCCATCCTGATCGATCGATGGCCCCCGGGACGATGAGTGAGCCAGCTGAGGTACATGCCACAGCACCGCGCGACGGCGGGCGACACGGAGAAGTGCTGAGGCATCCGTGAAGGCTGAGTGATGTCCAGCAACTCAGGGCCTGACCATCGAAAGCCGATGCCGCGTGATCGCCGGGGCTGGCGCGTCGCCCCGGCACCGGATGGGCGCGGCGCGCCCGAAGCACCCAAGCCCAACTTGCCGCATCGTCCTCGCTGGTTTGTGTGGTTCGTGGTTGCCCTGCTGGCGTTCAACGTGGCGTCGGTGTTCCTGCTCTCGCCTGGCGGCCAGCAGCGGGTCAAGGTGCCGTTCAGCCCGTATTTCCTGTCCGCAGTGCAGGCCGGCCGGGTGGCATCGATCGATTCCAAGGGCGACACGATCCAGGGCACGTTCAAGTCGCGGGTGAGCTATCCGCCCACCGATTCGAGGACCACGTCGACGACTCTGTTTGCGACCCAGGTCCCGAGCTTCTGGAACAACGCCCAGCTGACCGCTCTGCTCAGATCCGAGGGGGTCCAGGTCAACGCGCAGTCAACGACCCAGAACACGCCGCTGATCGTCTCGGTGCTCCTCGGCTTCGGGCCGACGCTGTTGATCGTGGGGCTGCTCGTCCTGTTCGCCCGCCGGGCAGCCCGCAGCGGCGGTATGGGTGCGCTGGGCAACTTCGGGCGCTCCAAGGCGCGACGGATCGATCCGGCAACGATCCGCGTCACGTTCGCTGACGTGGCAGGGATCGATGAGGCCAAGTCAGAGTTGACCGAGATCGTCGACTTCTTACGCAGCCCCGCGCGCTACGGCCGGTTGGGTGGGCGCATGCCCCATGGCGTGCTGCTCTCAGGCGCGCCGGGGACGGGGAAGACGCTGCTGGCGCGCGCGGTCGCCGGTGAGGCCAACGCGGCGTTCTTCTCGATGTCGGCCTCGGAGTTCATCGAGGCGATCGTCGGGGTGGGAGCGTCGCGGGTGCGGGACTTGTTTATGAAGGCCAAGGAGGCCGCGCCGTCGATCATCTTCATCGACGAGCTCGACGCGATCGGACGCTCACGGCAGGGATCGGTGTCAATCGCGGGCTCCAACGACGAACGCGAGCAGACGCTCAACCAGATCCTGACCGAGATGGACGGATTCGAATCCGTCGAGGCGGTCGTTGTGCTGGCCGCGACCAACCGCGGCGAGATCCTTGATCCGGCGCTGCTGAGACCGGGACGGTTTGACCGCCACGTCGCGGTCCAACCCCCGGACCGCGTGGGACGTCGCCAGATTCTCGAGGTGCACACGCGGTCAATTCCGCTGGCAGCCAATGTCGATCTGGCGGCCCTCGCCGCAACCACGCCGGGCATGGTCGGTGCCGACCTGGCCAACCTCGCTAACGAGGCGGCGCTGCTTGCAGCCCGCCGCGACCACCAACGTCCAGACGTCTGACTTCACCGACTCGCTGGAGAAGATCCTGCTCGGCGCTCCCCGCGGCATCGTGCTGTCGACTGCGGACCGAGAGCGGACCGCCTACCACGAAGCCGGCCATGCGCTGATCGGGATGCTCACCCCCGGCGCCGACCCGGTGCGCAAGGTCTCGATCATCCCCCGCGGAGCCGCCCTCGGCGTCACCCTGTCCGCGCCCGATGACGACCAGGTCTCCTACACGAGGGAGGACCTACTCGCCAAGATCAAGGTCGCGCTCGGCGGCCGGGTGGCCGAGGAAACAGTCTTCGGCACGATCACCACCGGAGCCGAATCCGACATCGACCAGGTCACAACGATCGCCCGACAGATGGTTGGCCGCTGGGGGATGAGCGAGGCGATCGGGTTCGTCAGAGTCCTACCTGCAGACGAACGCGGATCCCTCCTCGGCAGTTCCGGCGAGAGCTCGGAAGCCACCCAGCGCGTGCTCGATGACGAGGTGCGGCAGCTGATCGACACCGCCCACCTAGACGTGACCGCCGCGCTCACCGCGCACCGCGATCGGCTCGAGACACTGGCCCACGCACTGCTCAAGGACGAGACGCTCGACGAACTCGACGCACTACGCGGCAGCGCAGATGCCGCCTCGCAATACGGAGGCCGGCGGGTCCGCAAGCCACCAGGTCGCTGGTGACAAAAGCCCGAAGCAGCCCCGACCCAAGGCTGCGTCCGACGTCACGTTGCGAAAAGCCACAGGAGGCTGACGCCGAACGCCGGTGCCACCAGCCCGCTCGAAACGAGGAGTGTCGTGAGCCTCGTGCACGAGCGCCTCTCCAGCGTAGGCGCCAAACCGCAGGCCCCACGGCCGGCGCACCCCAGATCCCAACGCAGTGGCCGTCCGGCTCTCACCCGGCATAGGCGCGCCGGCTACGGCGCACAGCGTCCGATGTAATCGAGGAGCGGCTCAGCAGTTCTGACCCTCCACAACCTCCACCACCCGCACTCAATTGCCCGTGTCGATGCCAAACGCCCTGCAAATACCTGTAATACCTTCCGAATGGTCGAAATGACCTCGCTGTCGGACATTGAGCCCCGGGGCGCCAGGCGTTCCGCGCGCGGGGAGGCAATCCAGGGACGCATCGGCCCGGTGTGGGTGGGCGTCCTCTGCCTGGCGCTGGCCGGGCTGGCCGATCTGCTGCTGCGCCACGAGCATGGGATCAGCGGCGATGAACGTTTCTACGCGCGGATGGCCACTCACCCGGGCGGCCCGCATAACTTCCCCTACGCGTACCGGATCGGGGTGCCGTGGCTGGTGCATGTCCTGCCCTTCTCCCACGCCGCGTCGTTCACGCTGCTGGCGCTGCTGGCGATCGGCGCCGCCGGCGGGGCGATGTACGCGCTCCTGCAGGAGTTCCGGATTGGTCCCGCGCTGGCGTTGGGCCTCGCCGTCGGCTTCGCGCTGTCCCCCACCCTGCTGGTCGTGCTGCTGCGCCACGGTCGCAGCGTCGACGCCGCGGCGGTACTGATCATCACGCTCGGATCGCTGTTCATCGTCCGCCGGCAGCGGCTCGCGCTGGGGGTGACGCTCCTGATCGGAGCGACCGTTCACGAGTCCTGCCTGTTCCTGATCCCATTCGCCTACGCGGTGTGGGCCACGCGCCTGTTGGATCGCGAGGCGCTCCGCGACGTCGCGCTCGTCGCCGCTGCCCCGATCGCCCTCTACATCGTGATCCGCACCTCGATCGACGCCGTGGCCCGCCAGTACATCCCCGGCTATGCGGGCCCGTTCCTGCAGGCCCGCTGGCACGTCATCGAGAGAGGGCTGTCGGGCAGTGACCTATTCATGGAGGTCAGGCGCCTGGCCATCGCGTACGGCCCGCTGTGGCTGGTCGCGCCGTTTGCCCTGCGGACGAGCCGGTTCGCTCGCCGCGGGCTGGTTCTGGTCGTGTTCTGTGCAGCGGCGATGACCTACGCCTTCGGCTGGGGCCGGATCATCTTCTTTGCCGCTCCGGTCTTCTACGTCGCGGCGGCCACCGTGCTGCAGGGGCGCCGTCGCCTGGCGATCCTCACCGTCACGCTGCTCCTGGCGATGGACGTCGGCTACGCGATCTACATGCAGGTCTACGGCGTGCAGCACGGGATTCAGCCGACCGTCGGGACAAGCGCGCGGATCCCCGTGTACTAGTCCGCGCTCTCCAAGCGTCCGCGCCGTACCAGCGTCTGCGCCGTACACGCGTCCGCGCCGTACGCGAACATATGTTCGTGCTAACCGGGGCAAACATCCTCCATGCTGATCTCGACTCGTTCTACGCCTCGGTCGAACAGCGCGATGACCCCCGGCTATGCGGCCAGCCCCTCGTCGTGGGGGGTGGCGTCGTGCTCGCAGCCAGCTACGAGGCCAAGGCCTACGGCGTGCGAACCGCGATGGGCGGCACCCGGGCTCGGACGCTGTGCCCCCAGCTCCGCGTCGTTGCGCCCCGCATGTCGGCCTACAGCGAAGCGAGCAAGGCGGTGTTCAAGGTCTTCGAGGAGACCGCGCCGGTGGTGGAGGGCATCTCCATCGACGAGGCGTTTCTCGACGTCCGGGGACTGGACCACATATCGGGGACTCCGGCCGAGATCGCGGCCCGCCTGCGACGTGACATCCGGCAACAGGTCGGGCTCCCGATCACGGTCGGCGTCGCGCGCACCAAGTTCCTGGCCAAGGTGGCCAGCGCGGTGGCCAAGCCCGATGGTCTGCTCGTGGTGCCGCCCGGGCACGAGCTCGAGTTCCTGCACCCGCTGGCGATCGAACGTCTGTGGGGCGTCGGCGCCGTAACCGCCGCCAAGCTTCGCGAACGCGGCATCACCACGGTGGCGGAGGTCGCACAGCTGGGTGAAGCGACACTGGTGGCGATGCTCGGGCGCGCCGCCGGGCGCAAGCTCTACGCCCTCGCCAACAACCGCGACCCCCGCCCCGTGCAGGTGCGCCGTCGGCGTCGCTCGATCGGTTCGCAGCGCGCCCTGGGACAGCGCTCACGCCCACGCAGCGAGCTCGACGCCGCCCTCATCGGCCTGGTCGACCGGGTCACTCGCCGGCTCCGCGGCGCCGAGCGCGTGTGCCGGACCGTCGTGCTCCGGCTCCGCTTCGCCGATTACAACCGGGCCACACGCTCACGGACGATGGGCGAGCCCACGGCTCGCACGCACGTGATCCTCAAGACCGCCGAGGATCTCCTGACCCAGTCGATGCCGCTCATCGAGCGACGCGGTCTGACGCTGATCGGGATCGCGCTGACCAACCTCGAGGACGAGGCTGGACGGCAGCTCACGCTTCCCTTCGACCGGGCGCGCGAGCTGGACGCCACGCTCGACAGCGTGCGCGAACGATTTGGCTCGGGGGCGATCACGCGCGGCGTCCTGGTCGGGCGCGACCCAGGGATCTCCGTACCGCTGCTCCCCGACTGAGGCGCGCCCCGACCGCATGGACCGGTACAAAGCCCTACATGCCCGATCGCGAGCTCCCCCTCGGCCCGCCCGTCGTCTGGTCGCCCGTGCCCAGTCCCCGGCGCGAGCCGCTCGGAGGCTCGCGCGTGACGTTGCGTCCGGTCATGCCGGAAGACACCGAGGACCTATACGCCGTCTCGCATGCTCCCGAGGGAGATCCGACCACCTGGACCTACCTGTCCGACGGCCCGTATGAGAGCCCCGAGCAGATGCGCGCGATGCTCGAGAGCGCTTCGCAAAGCGACGATCCGCTGTTCTTCGCCGTGGTGCGGAACTCCGACCAGCGGCCGGTCGGGGCCGCTTCCTACATGCGGATCACTCCCGAGTTCGGAGTCATCGAGATCGGCAACATCTGGTTCGGGGCCGGATTGCGGCGCACCACCGCGGCGACGGAGACGATCTTCCTGCTCGCCCGCAACGCGTTCGACGAGCTCGGCTACCGCCGCCTGGAATGGAAGTGCAACGCTCTCAACGCCTCCTCCCGGCGGGCTGCCGAGCGGTTCGGCTTCACCTTCGAAGGGATCTTCCGCCACCACCAGGTCGTCAAGGGACACAACCGGGACACCGCCTGGTACGCAATCGTCGACGACGAGTGGCCCGCCATCCGCTGCGCCTACGAGGCCTGGCTGGCGCCGGAGAACTTCGATGGCGAAGGCCGCCAGCGCCGACGGCTCGAGCAGCTGATGCCGGCGCGCTCGTGACCTGAGCGCCATCGCCTGAGCCGGACGCGCCCTCCCCATGCGCGGGGTGCCGCTGCGTTTGACCCGGTGGGCACCGGGAAGCCTCCAACCGTCAAAGACCCGAGGAGGAGCAATGCGGAGCTTGAGTACACGAGCCGCTGGACTGCTGATCTTGATCGGCGGAATATGGGGTGCCCTCGCCCCATTCGTTGGCCCGTACTTTCATTTCGTCCTCGGGCCGGACAAGGCCTGGACCTGGACCTCCGGCCGGCTGTGGCTGAGCGTGATTCCGGGCATCGTCGCCGTGGCCGCCGGGCTGATGCTGCTGCGGGCGGGGCCACGGACGGGCGGCCGGCTCGGCGCGCTGCTGGCGATCGCCGCCGGAGCCTGGTTTGCCGTCGGACCCGATATCAGTCAGTTCTGGAGCGCGGGCGGAGCGCAGGGGGTCGCCAACGGGGCGAAGACGACCCGGATCTTCGAGATGCTCGCCTTCCACACCGGGCTTGGCGTCGCCGTCGCCACGCTTGGCGGTTATGCGCTGCCCGGCCTGCTGTTGGCGCGCCGGCGCGCAGGCACGGACGTCGCCGCCGAGGAGACCGGGCGGCTGGTCGAGCCGGGCCAGGCCGCACGCGAGCCCGTCGCGCCCGCACGCGAGCCCGTCGCGTCGCCACGCGAGCCCGTCGAGCCCGTCGAGCCCGTCGCGTCGTGAGCCTGTGGAGCCCGGCCGCGAGCACGAGCCGACCGTGGCGTAGCTGCGCGGCCCAGCGCCCCGCCTCTAGAGTCCCTGCCGTGGATTTGTGTCTGATGGTCGAAGGCCAGGAGGGTGTCACCTGGCCCCAGTTCCAGGCCCTGGCCAGCGCCTGCGAGGAGCACGGCATCCCGGCCCTGTTCCGCTCTGATCACTACATGAACCTCCATGTCCGCCTCGACCGCGTGTCGCTCGATGCCTGGGCAACGCTCAGCGCGCTGGCGGCAACGACGACGACGTTGCGTCTGGGCACGCTCGTCTCACCGGCCAGCTTCCGTCATCCATCGGTGCTGGCGAAGCAGGTCGCGACCGCTGATGTGATCTCGGGCGGCCGCATCGAGCTGGGCATGGGAGCGGGCTGGAATGAGCGCGAGCACGAGGCCTATGGATTCCCGTTCCATCCCGCGCGGGCACGCCTGGACGTGCTCGACGAACAGCTGCAGATCGTCCTCGGCAGTTGGGGCCCGGGGCCGTTCTCGTTTGCCGGCGAGCACTACACGCTGCGCGACCTCGACGCCCGACCCAAGCCTGCCCAGACCCCGCACCCACCGTTGATTCTCGGCGGGCTCGCCGGCCCACGCAGTGCCGCACTGGCGGCCCGCTACGCCGACGAATACAACACCGTGTATCCGACGCTCGAAGAGCTCGCCGAGCGCCGGGAACGGCTGGACCGTGCGTGCGAGGCGGCAGGGCGCGATCCACTTCCGCTGTCGGTCATGACGGGCGTCGTGGTCGCCACCGACGAGGGCGAACTGCGCGACCGCGCGCGACGGATTGCTCCGCTCGCCGAAACCGATCCGGAGTCCTTCCTCAGTGATCCTCCCGCGGGCTGGATCGTCGGCACGGTCGACCGGGTCGGCGAGCAGCTCGCCAAGCTCCGCGACGCGGGCGTGAGGCGGGTCATGTGCCAGCACCTGCTGCACGAGGATCTGGATGTCGTGGCGCTGCTCGGCACCGAGCTGGCGCCCAGGCTGGTCTAGGGAGCTCGCGGATGCTGACGCGCCCCCTCGGCGACGGGGAGTGGCTGCGGTTGTTCGAGGAAGCCGACGCCGACGAACTCCACGCGCTCGTCGCCGCCAATCGGGACTACCTGTCCCAGTGGATGCCGTGGGCGCCCAGGCAGACGCCGGAGGGGACGCTCGGGTTCATTCGCGCGAGTCGCCGGCAGCTGGCCGACAACCTGGGCCTCCAGCTTGCCATCGTCAAGCGCGGCGCGATCGTCGGCGTATGCGGTTATCACGCCATCGACTGGGCCAGCCGGTCGACGACAATCGGCTATTGGATCGCGGAGACCGCGCAGGGCGCCGGTACGGTGACCCGGGCCGCCGAGGCGCTGACCGATCACGCCTTCCTCACCTGGAAGCTCAATCGCGTCGAGGTTCACGCGGGGGTCGAGAACCGGCGCAGCCGCGCCATCCCCGAACGCCTCGGATTCGTCCGCGAAGGCGTGCTGCGCCAGGCCGAGCTGGTCGGACAGCGCTACGTCGACCACGTCGTTTACGCGATGCTGGCCCAGGACTGGGGCCGGCGAACCACGGCCGCCCGGTAATGATGGGCGGCGCCGGTAAGGGAATCGCGAGCCTGGTCACCTAACGGGGCGGATTGTCCCGTTATAGACCAGGCTCGCTCCCTATTGTTCCTGTGGCGATGGCTAACGCCGAGTCTGTCCTCACCGGCGGTTGCAACTGCGGAAGCGTGCGCTACGAGGTCACCGCGCCCCTCACCGGCGCGAGCTACTGCCACTGCACCCGCTGCCAGCGACGCACCGGCACGGCCGCGTCGGCCAACGCCACCCCTGCGCCCGGCAGCTTCCGGATCATCTCCGGCGAGGAGACCCTCCGCGCCTGGAAGCCTGAGCAGGGATGGGAGAAGTGGTTCTGTGGCTCGTGCGGCTCGTCGATGTTCAGCCGCCACCCAGACGACCCCGACCGCGTCGGCATCCGGCTGGGCACGTTCGACACCGATCCCGGTGTCCGCCCGAGCTACCACCAGTTCGTCGCCTACGCGGCGCCGTGGGAGCCGATACCCGACGACGGGCTCCCCCGCCATCTCGAGGGTCATTCCTAGCGGGTCATCGCGGCTGCTCATCCGGTTTCGGAGGTGGCGGCACGCTCGATGTACGCGCAGAGCGAATCCACCTCGCTCGGCGTTGTCTGAAACGACAGCGTTGCGTCGTCCAGCCAGACCTCGAGCTCGCCCTTGTGCCAGTTGTGGACCGCGGCTCCGAGGATGTCGCTGAACGGGACCGAGCAGAGCGTCACGTCGTCCCCCACGACTTGCGTCCCCTTCATGCGTGGAGCCGAACGCGTCCATCGCAGCACGTCCTCCGTGCACAGCACCAGGTCGGTGCGCGTGGGAGGGACGACCCGCCCCCCGGAGAAAAAGCCCGACACCGGGAGAGAGCTCCTCAGGCGCCTGAACAGTCCGGTCGCTTCGTGGAACGGGTACGCCTCGCTGGCGCTGAACTTGTGGCATGACAGGCACAGCTCGATGTCCGCGTCGCGTGGCAATAAGGCCGCCAGGACCTCGACGGCGGGATTGTCCGCCTCGGCGCTCTCGATGGAGATGAGACCGAGGCGCGCGAGCGTCAGCGCGATTTCGCGCCGTCGAGCCAGGGTCTCCGGGCTTACCTGCAACGGCTCGCCGTCGGGGCTCAGGGAGTCTTCGTTGCTGCCCAGGGAGTCCCCGGTATTGGCCACGGCCCGGTCCTGTCTGTGACGTGCGCCCTGGGGCGCGGGGTAACAGTAGCCGCTGCGTCGCCTGGAGGTGAGATAACGGGCCAGGCCTGGAGCACGCCCGCGCTTCTGTCCGCACACGATCTGGTAAGGCGGGGCAGCGACCCGGGTGCTCCGGGCAAGGCGGCTTCGGCGGTATGGGGCAGGCGAGGTCGCGGCGGCGTTTCGGTAAACGTCACGCTCGACCTCGCATCTGCGGCGAGACTGACCTTCACGGCGCTCACGGCCGTGAACGTAACACTCGCGCCCTGGACCGGGGCGAGTGTTACGTTGACGCGCCGCAACTGCGGCTGGCGCTGCGCAACGCGGACTCCTCGGCCAACTACCGGCCGCTGATCGCCTGGACGATGTTCACGTTGTCCTCGATGCCGTTGGCGATGGCATCCATGCACCCTTGTTGATCGCGCCCAACGCTGGTCGGGTCACCGGCGCCGGTCGGCAGAGGGCCAGGCTACGGCCTCGCCCGAGTCTCGACTCGGCGGATCTCCTGGAGCACGGCCTGGAAGCCCTGGCGGAACCCACGCAGGTAGTCGTTCTCGTCCTCCTCGTCGAGAAACTGCCGCGGCTTCAGCGCCTGGAGGCAGTACAGACGCAGATCGTCGACAGTGTGATTCACGTGGGCGGCGTACTGCTGCGCGCGCCAAAGCGCCGCCGGCTGTCCGCCGGCCAGCGCGCCTCCCTGCTCTCGGTCCAGCTCATTGAGCCTGGCGCGGATCGCCGGAATCAGCTCCATGGCCAGCATCAATCATGAGCGTACGACGGGAGTGGGCTGGCTACGAGATCTGCGGCTTGCGCTCCGCCCACGGCCGCGCGGCCTCGATCTGGCCTGCGAGCGCGTACAGCACGTCCTCGGCGCCGTGACGCCCGACCAGCTGAACGCTGAGCGGCAGGCCGTCGCCGCCGATTCCGGCCGGAATCGTGATCGCCGGCTGTCCCGTCAGGTTGAACACGGGCGTGAACGGCGTGAACCGCCCGGCCACGTCGATGGCCATGGGCGCCGGCTTGCCGAAGCCTCCCTCGGCGGCGATCGCCGTGGTGGCCAAGCCTGGCGTGAGCAGCACGTCGAACTCCTGCCACAGGCTCGCGATGCGCTCGATCGTGGCCGGGCGCTTGGCCAGCAGCTTCGCCCGGCGCCGTTCGGGGACCAGCCGGTGGCCCGCCGCCGCCATCTGCTTGGTCAGGCGCTCCATCTGGCTGGGGTCCGGGAGCGACCGCGACTCCTC
This sequence comes from uncultured Solirubrobacterales bacterium, assembly GCA_963737535.1. Taxonomy (GTDB): domain Bacteria; phylum Actinomycetota; class Thermoleophilia; order Solirubrobacterales; family Solirubrobacteraceae; genus Palsa-465. The sequence goes on along the minus strand of CAVTTU010000020.1, from coordinate 12,515 downwards.
GTAGATACCCCGCAGCCATGTCTGCAGGAAGTCGACCTGGGCCATCCCATATGACGGGTCGCGCGGACGCACCTCGTGGCCGAGCTCCTCGAGCAGCTGCCCGGTTCGCTCCCAGGCCGAGCGCTGATCGGGCGACACCTTGGCGATCAGGCCCGGGGGAAGCTTGCGCGAGACGGCGATCCGCAGGCGCATGGGAGGCGTGGTCGCGGCCTCCACGTAGCTTCCCGAGAATGGCGGCGCCACGTCCGCGTCGCCCGAGACGGATCCATGGACCGCGTCGAGCATCAGCGCGCTGTCCTTGACCGTGCGCGCCAGCCCGCCGAACACACTCAGACCCAGCCAACCCTGAGCGAGCGGCCGCATGGAGACACGTCCGCGCGTCGACTTCATTCCCACCAGACCGCATGCCGAGGCGGGGATCCGGATCGAACCGCCCCCATCCGATCCCGTCGCACACGGCACCATGCCGGATGCCACGGCCGCGGCCGACCCACCGGAGGACCCGCCCGGCGTCCGGCTGGGATCCCACGGATTGCGCGTGATCCCGTTGGCGTCGGTGGCGGTCCAGGGAAAGATCGTCAGCTCTGGCACGTTGGTGATCCCGATCGGAATCGCCCCGGCGGCGCGCAGGCGGCGCACCACCTCGGCGTCCTCCGTGGCGGGCGGCCCGAACGAGCGCGAGCCACGCGTGGTCGACTGCCCGGCCAGCGGCACATCGTCCTTGATGGCGATCGGCACCCCGGCCAGCAGCCCGTCGCAGTCCGCGGCGTCAGCCGCGGCCAGCGCCTCATCGGCGATCGTCGACTCGGAATGCGTTGAGACGCGGATCGAGCGCCTCGATCCTGCGCAGGCACAGCTCGACCAGCTCGCGCGGCTTCACCTGCCTGGCGCGCACCAGCTCGGCCAGCTGCCGCCGGGTCCTGCGAAGGCCAGCTGTCTCGTCTGCGGTCGTAGCCATTGGTCGACGCCTACCTGAGCGCCAGCACCAGCTCCCGGATCGCGCCGGGATAGCGGTACGTGATCCCGCCGTGCTTGCCGTCGAACAGCTCGAGCGTGTGCGCGACGCCGAGCTTCGTCGAGCTCGGCGGCGAACGCCTGCGCCCCGAGGTCGAGGAAGTACTCGTCGCTCGCGCCCGGCGTCGAGGTAGATCCGGCGCATGCTCGCGCAGCGCGTCGGCATGGCGCGGCGCCATCCGCACCGGGTCCAGCTCGAGCCAGCGCTCCCACACGTCGTCGATCAGCCGCCCGGTGGCGATCTCGAATGGCAGCAGCGCCTCGCCCGGCGCGGTCGGGGTCGGGCGTGTATGCGCACGCGTAGCCATACATCGCGAACGGCGGCGCCGAAGCGCGCCCAGTCGAATGTCGGCTCCGGCGAGCCGCTCGAGGAACACCTCGAAGGAGCCGTCGAAGTGGTCGCGCAGCTCGCGCGACCACCGGGAAATCGGGCAGATAGCAGCACTCGAACAGCGCGTCGCCGGCGTGCGAGGCGAGCGCGCCGAACACGTCGGGACGCAACATCGGCACGACCATCGCGCCGTAGCCGCCCGATGACTTGCCGGCCAGCCCGCGATGCTCGCGATCGGCGAGCGTCGGGTAGCGCTCATCGACGAACGGCACGACCTCGTCGCACAGGTAGTCCAGGTAGCGGCCGGTGCTGTCGAGTTGAGGAACTGCGAGCCGCCGAGCGAGGTCCACGCGTCGACGAACACGACGATCGCGTCGGGGCACTCGCCGGCGGCGAACATCGCGTCGATGCGCTCGACGATCGTCGGCTCGAACGCGCGTCGCGCGCCAGCCACATGTCGACCTGGCCGGTGTACCCCTGGATCACGTACACGCCGGGACAGCGCCTCGGCGCGCGAGCGCGCTCGACGCCGGGCGACCGGTAGACGTACAGCGGCCGGCGCGCCGGGTCGCCGAGCGGGTTGTCGGCCAGCACTCGGACTGCACCACGAGCTCGTCCAGCGCGCCGGCCAGCGGGCGCTCCCACGGGGCGCCGACGAGGCCCTTCGACTTCGCGCAGCGCCACGCGCGCCACCGTACGGAACCGCCGTCCGCGCTCGGACCGTCGGCGCTGATAGCCCCGCGGGCTATATTCGCTTCGGATCTGCGTATCCTGACAGTCTACGATAACCACCGGCATGACGGATCGCGTCCAGACCCAAGTCTCCAACGGCGCCGGCGCCGACATCGACGCCGTCGAGACGAGCGAATGGCTCGAGGCGCTCGACGCCGTCGTCGCCCATGACGGCCCTGACCGCGCGCGCGAGATCCTGACCCGCGTCATCGAGCGCGCCCAGCACGCGGGCACCGGCCCGATCGCCACCCTCAACACGCCGTACGTCAACACGATCCCGGTCGCAGCACGAGCCGCCGCTGCCCGGGCGATCCGGCGATCGAGCGGCGGCTGCGATCGATCGTCCGCTGGAACGCGATGGCGATCGTCGTGCGCGCCAACAAGGTCTCCTCCGAGCTCGGCGGCCACATCGCCAGCTACCAGTCGCTGGCGACGCTCTACGAGGTCGGCTTCAACCACTTCTGGCACGCGCCGTCGCGACGACCACGGCGGCGACCTCGTCTACTTCCAGGGCCACTCCTCGCCGGGCAACTACGCGCGCGCCTTCCTCGAGGGACGGCTGACCGAGGAGCAGCTCGACGGCTTCCGCCAGGAGGTTCGACGCCCGGCGGCCTGACGCTCCTATCCGCACCCATGGCTGATGCCCGACTTCTGGCAGTTCCCGACGGTCTCGCTGGGGATCGGGGCGTCACCTCGATCTACCAGGCGCGGTTCATGAAGTACCTCCACGCGCGCGGCCTGGCGCGAGACCGAGGGCCGCAAGGTGTGGGCGTTCCTCGGCGACGGCGAGATGGACGAGCCCGAGTCGATGGGCGCGATCGGCCTGGCCGGCCGCGAGCAGCTCGACAACCTGATCTGGGTCGTCAACTGCAACCTCCAGCGCCTCGACGGGCCGGTGCGCGGCAACGGCAAGATCATCCAGGAGCTCGAGTCCGACTTCCGCGGCGCCGGCTGGAACGTGATCAAGGTGATCTGGGGCTCGCGCTGGGACCCGCTGCTCGCCGCCGACGTCGACGGCCGGCTGGTCAAGGTGATGGAGGAGTGCGTCGACGGCGAGTACCAGACGTTCAAGTCGCGCGACGGCGCCTACGTGCGCGAGCACTTCTTCGGCCGCGACCCGGTCCTGCTCGAGCGCGTCGCGCACATGTCCGACGACGAGATCTGGCTGCTGAACCGCGGCGGGCACGACCAGCAGAAGGTCTACGCGGCCTACCACGCGGCGGTCCGCCACGCGGGCCAGCCGACCGTGATCCTGGCCAAGACGATCAAGGGCTACGGGATGGGCGTCTCGGGCGAGGGCCAGATGATCACCCACCAGGCCAAGAAGATGACCGAGGACGCGCTGCTGGCCGTTCCGCGACCGCTTCGAGCTGCCGCTGACCGACGAGCAGGTCCGCGACGCCGAGTACTACAAGCCGCCCGACGACTCGCCCGAGATGGAGTACCTGCGCGAGCGGCGCGCCGCGCTCGGCGGCGAGCCTGCCGGCGCGCCGCCGCAAGGCCGAGCCGCTGCCAGGTCCCGGCGCTCGAGCTGTTCAAGTCCCAGCTCGAGGGCACCGGCGAGCGCGAGATCTCGACCACGATGGCGTTCGTCCGCGTGCTCGCCGCGCTGCTGCGCGACAAGCAGATCGGGCCGCACATCGTCCCGATCGTCCCCGACGAGTCGCGCACGTTCGGCATGGAGGGGCATGTTCCGCCAGGTCGGGATCTACTCGCCGGTCGGCCAGCTCTACCAGCCCCAGGACTCCGAGCAGCTGATGTTCTACAAGGAGGACGAGCACGGCCAGATCCTCGAGGAGGGGATCACCGAGGCCGGCTCGATCTCCTCGTTCATCGCCGCGGGCACCTCGTACAGCGCCCATGGCGTGCCGATGGTGCCGTTCTACATCTACTACTCGATGTTCGGCTACCAGCGGGTCGGCGACCTCGTGTGGGCCGCCGGCGACAGCCGCACCCGCGGCTTCATGCTGGGCGGCACGGCCGGGCGCACGACGCTCAACGGCGAGGGCCTGCAGCACGAGGACGGCCACAGCCACGTGCTGTTCTCGGTCGTGCCCAACTGCCGCGCCGTATGACCCGACGTTCGGCTACGAGCTCGCGGTGATCATCCAGGACGGCCTGCGGCGGATGGTCGGCGAGCAGGAGGACGTCTTCTACTACCTCACGCTGATGAACGAGAACTACCCGCACCCGCCGATGCCCGAGGGCGCCGAGGAGGGCATCCTGCGCGGCATGTACCGCCTGCGCGCCGGGGCAGGGCGACGGGCCCGCGGGTCCAGCTGCTGGGCTCGGGCACGATCCTGCGCGAGGTGATCGCCGCCGCCGAGCTGCTGGAGACGAGTTCGGCGTCGTGGCCGACGTCTGGAGCGTCACCTCGTTCACCGAGCTGCGCCGCGACGGGATCGAGGTCGAGCGCTGGAACATGCTTCACCCCCTGACGGAGCCGCGCGCAGGCCTACGTTTCGCGAGCCCTGGCGGGCGACGGGCCCGTCGTGGCCTCGACCGACTACATCCGCGCGTTCGCCGATCAGATCCGCCAGTGGGTGCCCGGGCCCTATCGCGTGCTCGGTACCGACGGCTTCGGGCGCAGCGACTTCCGCAGTGCGCTGCGGCGCTTCTTCGAGGTCGACCGCCACTACGTCGCGGTCGCCGCGCTGAAGGAGCTGGCCGACGCCGGGACGATCGACCCGTCCGCGTCGCACGAGGCGATCGAGCGGTACGAGATCGACCGCCGAGGCGCCGATGCCCACCACGCGTATCGAGCGACGCAGCGATCCGAGCGTACGATGTCGTCTCGGTCGAGGTCCCCGACATCGGGGATTTCGACGATGTACCGGTGATCGAGCTCCACGTGTCACCCGGCGAGACGGTGGCGCTCGACGACCCGCTCGTCACGCTCGAGTCCGACAAGGCGACGATGGACGTGCCGGCGCCGTTCGCCGGCGTGGTCGTGAGCTGCACGTCAGGGTCGGCGATCGCGTGTCGCAGGGCACGCTGCTGCTGACGATGGAGCCGTCCGACGCCGCGGACATCCCGTCGACCGCCTCGGCCGTCGCCTCCGACGGTGCGCCGACCGAGGCCGCCGCCCCCGACGCCGTCAGCAGCGCCACCCAGGCCGAGGAGGCGGCCGCTGCACCGGCTGAGCCGGAGCCGGCAGCCGACCAGCGCGGCGGGCCGGTCTACGCCAGCCCGTCGGTGCGCCGGCTGCCCGCGAGCGGGGCTCGACCTGAGCGAGGTCAGCGGCAGCGGCCGCAAGGGCCGCATCACCAGCGAGGACGTCGAGGAGTTTGTGTCGAAGGGCCCGGCTGCCCGCGCCTTCGGCCGGCCGGCGCCGGTTTGGGCCTCGACCTGCCGCCATGGCCCTCGATCGACTTCGAGAAGTTCGGCCCGGTCGAGCGCGTCCCGCGCTCGCGGATCCAGCGGATCTCGGCCCCGAACCTGGCCCGCAACTGGGTGATGATCCCCCACGTCACCCACAACGACGAGGCCGACATCACCGAGCTCGAGGCGTGGCGCAAGCAGCTCAACGAGCGAGCACGCGCGAGGCGTCAAGGTGACGATGGTCTCGTTCCTGGTCGCCGCCTGCGTGGCCACGCTGAAGGCGTTCCCGAACTTCAACTCGTCGCTCGACGGCGACGAGCTGGTGCTCAAGCGCTACTACAACATCGGCTTCGCCGCCGACACGCCCGGCGGTCTGGTCGTGCCGGTGATCAAGAACGCCGACAGCAAGGGCCTGCTCGACATCGCCCGCGAGCTCACCGAGCTGTCCGGCAAGGCCCGCGAGGGCAAGCTCGCGCCCGGCGACATGAGCGGCGCGACGTTCACGATCTCCTCGCTGGGCGGGATCGGCGGCACCTCGCTTCACTCCGATCGTCAACGCGCCCGAGGTCGCGATCCTCGGCGTCACGCGCGCGGCGATGAAGCCCGTATGGAATGGAAGCGAGTTCGTACCCGCGCCTGATGGTTCCGCTGTCGCTGTCCTACGACCATCGCGTGATCGACGGCGCCGCCGCCGCGCGCTTCGTCGTCCATCTGGTCGCGCGTGCTGTCCGATCTGCGCCGAGCACTGCTGTGAGCACGGTGACCGAGGTCCGGGTCCCCGACATCGGGGACTTCACCGATGTTCCGGTGATCGAGATCCACGTGGCGATCGGCGACACCGTCGCCGCCGAGGACCCGCTCGTCACGCTCGAGTCCGACAAGGCCACGATGGACGTCCCCGCCCCGTCCGCCGGCACGTCACGCAGCTGCGCGTGAAGCTCGGCGACCGCGTGTCGGAGGGCAGCGTGCTGCTGACGCTCGAGGGTGAGGGGGATCGGGCCGCCGCCGCCGCGCCGACACCTCGGTCGCCGCCACCGCCGCCGCCCTCAGCTCTGATACACCGCAATCCGGGTCGTCGGACGGCGCGGGACCTGATGCCGGTGATCACGACGCGCAGGTGCTCGTCATCGGCTCCGGACCGGGCGGCTACACGGCGGCGTTTCGCGCCGCCGACCTCGGGCTGAAGACGGTGCTGATCGAGCGCTACGAGTCGCTGGGCGGCGTGTGCCTGAACGTCGGCTGCATCCCCTCCAAGTCGCTCCTGCACGCCGCCCGCGTCATCACCGAGGCCGAGGAGATGGCCGCGCACGGCATCAGCGTTCGGCGAGCCCACGCATCGACGTGGAGGCGCTGCTGTCGTGGAAGCAGTCGGTCGTCGAGCAAGCTCACCGGCGGGCTGGCCGCCTCGCCAAGCAGCGCAAGGTCGAGGTGATCCACGGCGACGGCCCGCTTCAGCGGGCCCAACGCGGTCGCCGTGGCCGACCGCACGGTGACGTTTGACAACTGCATCATCGCGGCGGGATCGGAGGCCGCAACGCTGCCCTTCCTCCCCGACGATCCCGCGCGTCATCCATTCGACCGGAGCCCTTTCCCCGGACCACTCCCGAAGCGCCTGCTGGTCATCGGCGGCGGGATCATCGGACTCGAGATGGCGACCGTGTACGACGCTCTCGGGTCCAGCGTGACCGTCGTCGAGCTGACTGGATCAGCTGATCCCCGGTGCGACGCCGACCTCGTCGGACCGCTGCACAAGCGCATCTCCGAGCGCTACGCCGGGGTCCTGCTCGGGACCAGCGTGACCGCGGTCAGCGCCGAGCAGGGCGGCCTGAAGGCGACATTCTCCGACGAGCGATCGGAGGTCTTCGATGTGATCCTGGTCGCGGTCGGGCGCAAGCCGAACGGCGCCGCGATCGGCGCCGACGCGGCCGGTGTCACGGTGGACGAGCGCGGCTTCATCCCCGTCGACCGTCAGATGCGGACCAACGTCCCGTGGATCTACGCGATCGGCGACGTCGTCGGTCTCCCGATGCTCGCCCACAAGGCCTTCGCACGAGGGTCGTACCGCTGCCGAGGCGATCGCCGGTGTGCCCGGTGCCGAGTTCGATGCCCGCACCGTCCCCTCGGTGGCCTACACCGATCCCGAGGTCGCGTGGATGGGCCTGACCGAGCGCGAGGCGCGCGAGCAGGGGATCGAGGTCGAGAAGACGGTGATCCCCTGGGCGGCGTCGGGCCGGGCGCTCTCGCTCGCGCGCCCCGAGGGCATGACCAAGCTGCTGTTCGAGCCCGGGTCCAGGCGGCTGCTCGGGCGCGGGCATCGTCGGCGTGAACGCCGGGGAGCTGATCGCCGAGACCGTCCACGCGCTCGAGATGGGCGCCGACCGCGGAGGACATCGCGATGACGATCCACCCCCACCCGACGCTCACCGAGACGATCATGCTCGCGGCCGAGATGGCCGAGGGCACGATCACCGACCTGATGCCACGCCGCCCACGCGCCGGCGCAGGGTCGAGCCGCGGTTAGCGCCGGCGCAGCAGTCTGACCAGCAGCGTCGCGCCCACCAGCCCAGCCAGCAGCAGCACCCACGGGCGCTTTCCGGAGGACATCCGGTCGGCGAGCGTCGGCGCGCTGACGGCGGGCATCGGGAACTCCTCGGCGGCCAGGACGTCGTGGGGCTCCTCGATCCCGGTGGGATCGTCGGGCAACTCCACCGGGCCATGGTGGTGAAGGTCGGGATCGGCGGCGGGAAAGCCGAAGGCCTCGGCGGCCAGAATGTCGTGGGCCTCCCCTTCGCCCGAAGTCTGTGTGTTCGACATCGCTCGCATGATCCCAGAACTGCCGGTGGCGCACAGCGCCGCGCTTCGATTCCCGGGCGGGTCTGAAAACGTCGCACTCGCCGGCCGGTTTGGGGCCAGACTGACGTTCACGGCCCACCACGCCGTCTTCGTAAGTCTCGCCGGACCGGCCGCGGCGAGTATGACGTCCACGCGCTCCGCCCGCCGCCCCGGACCGGCTCGCCGCGGCAGGCTTGCCGAACGCCCGTCGACGACGGCCGAGCCACCCGGATTCGTACAATGATCTTAGTCCTACAGACTTAGATTCAAGCTGCCGAAACTGCTAACCTTTCCTTATCTGACGTAAGCAACTATCGAAAGTGAAGACACACGTGCCGTCAACCCGCCTTCTTCTAGTCCCGATGGACGACGCCGTCGTCTTCCCGGGAATGTCGCTCACGCTTGCCGTGGACGCCGGGGACGAGGAGCGCGTCTTCCTCGTGCCGCGCCACGAGCAGGAGTTCGCCAACGTGGGCACCGTGGCTGAGGTCACGGACCGGGTTCGCCTGCCTGGCGGTGCCCGTGCAGTAACTCTTCAAGGCCTTCATCGCGGCGTCGCCGGCGCCGCCCAGACGCTTCCCGACGGACGGCTGTACGTCGACGTCGAGGAGCGCCCGGACGAGCATCCGGTGGACGGACGCACCCGCAACCTGGAGCGCGAGTACCGCGCCGTCGTCGAGGAGATCCTCGAGCTGCGGGGCGATGACGGCCGCATTTCCGCCTTCGTGCGCAGCATCACCGACTCCGGTGCGCTCGCCGACACAGGCGGCTACTCCCCCGATCTGAGCTACGAGCAGAAGGTCAAGCTGCTCCAGACCGTCGACGTGACCGAGCGGCTCGAGCTCGCCCTCGGCTACCAGCGCGAGCGCCTGGCCGAACTGCAGGTCCGCAAGCGGATCCGCGAGGACGTCGAGTCCGGCGCGGAGAAGCAGCAGCGCGACTACTTCCTGCGCAAGCAGATGGAGTCGATCCGCAAGGAGCTCGGCGAGGACGATGCCTCGATCGTCGAGGAGTACCGAACCAAGATCGAGGAAGCCGGCATGCCGGAGGACGTCCGCGAGCAGGCCGAGAAGGAGCTCGGTCGCCTCGAGCGGGTCGGTGAGCAGAGCGCCGAGTCGAGCGTGATCCGCACCTATCTGGACTGGCTGATTGCCGTGCCGTGGAGCAAGCGCTCCGACGAGCGTCTCGACCCCGAGCACGCCCGCGAGGTGCTGGACGCCGACCACGCCGGCCTCGAGGACGTCAAGGACCGGATCGTCGAGTACATCGCGGTCAAGAAGCTGCGCCAGGAGCGCGGCATCACCGAGGACAAGCGCTCCGGCGCCATCCTGACCCTGATCGGTCCCCCGGGCACCGGCAAGACCAGCATCGGCGAGTCGATCGCCCGCGCCACCGGACGCGAGTTCGTCCGCATGTCGCTCGGCGGCGTACGCGACGAGGCCGAGATCCGTGGTCACCGCCGGACGTACATCGGCGCGCTTCCGGGTCGCCTGGTGCGGGCCCTGCGGGATGCCGACACGATGAACCCGGTGATCATGCTCGACGAGGTCGACAAGGTCGGCGCCGACTGGCGCGGCGACCCGAGCTCGGCCCTGCTCGAGGTGCTTGATCCCGCGCAGAACCACAGCTTCCGGGATCACTACCTGGACGTTGAGCTCGACCTCAGTGGCGTGCTGTTCATCGCCACGGCGAACGTCGCCGACACGATCCCCGGACCGCTGCTCGACCGGATGGAGGTCATCCGCTTCGACGGCTACACGACCACCGAGAAGGTCGCGATCGCGCGCGGATACCTGTGGCCACGCCAGCTCGAGCGAAATGGCCTGCGGGCGGAGGAGGTCGAGATCTCCGACGAGCTGCTGCGCACGATCGCGATCGAGTACACGCGCGAGGCCGGTGTCCGCCAGCTCGAGCGGGATCTCGGAACCCTGTTGAGAAAGACCGCCACCAAGATCGCCTCAGGTAAGGCGAATGCCCCGGTGGTCATCGATCTCGAGGGGATCCGCGACGCGCTCGGCCGCCAGCGGCACTTCCAGGAGTCGGCGATTCGCACCGCCGTCCCCGGCGTCGCCACCGGGCTCGCCGTGACCGGCGCCGGCGGCGATGTGCTGTTCGTCGAGGCCACCGGCATGCACGGGAAGCCCGGCCTGACCCTCACCGGCCAGCTGGGCGACGTGATGAAGGAGTCGGCCCAGATCGCGCTGTCCTACGTGCGCGGTCACGCCGAGGAGTTCGGAATCGACGCCGCGGCGTTCGACGAGCAGTCGCTTCCACGTGCACGTCCCCGCGGGAGCCATCCCCAAGGACGGACCGAGCGCCGGCGTGACGATGGTGACCGCCCTGACGTCACTGCTCAGCGGTCGCCCGGTGCGCCACAGCGTCGGGATGACCGGCGAGGTCACGCTCCAGGGCCGGGTTCTGCCGATCGGCGGGGTCAAGCAGAAGGTGCTTGCGGCCCACGCCGCGGGCCTAACCGATGTGGTCCTGCCCGAGCGCAACCGCGGCGACATCGACGATGTCCCGGAGGAGGTGCGGGACGCGATGAAGTTCCACTTCGCGATGACCATCGACGAGGTGCTCGGAGTCGCGCTCGATCCCGCCCCTCTGCGCACGGCGGCCTAGAACAGCCGATAGGTCTGAACAGAGATCGAGAAGCCATGGCCGGTGTCGCTGCTTCGGCAGCTGACACCGGCCGTGGCGCTGCTCCGGCGGGTGAAGGCGGCGACCCAGCCCCGAGCAATCGCCTGCTGGCCCCGCAGCCCACCTCCCCCGGCGGTTGACTGCCAACGCGCGTCGGGTAGGTTGCAGGTATGACCACGATCACCGCCCCAGAAGAGCAACGCGTCCTAGCAGACGTGCCCAAGCAGCTGTACATCGGTGGCGAATGGCGAGACGGCGCGAAGGGGACGCTCGGGGTCGAGGATCCCTCGACGGGCGAGACCCTGTGCGAGGTCGCCGACGCGTCCAGCGATGATGCCGTAGCCGCCCTCGACGCCGCCGTGCAGGCCGGTCCCGAGTGGAGCCAGCACCCGCCGCGCGAGCGCGGCGAGATCCTGCGCCGCGCGTTCGAGGCGATCAACGAGCGCAGCGACGATCTCGCGCTGTTGATGACCCTCGAGATGGGTAAGCCCCTGGCCGAGTCGAAGGCCGAGATCGCCTACGGCGCCGAGTTCCTGCGCTGGTTCTCCGAGCAGGCGGTGCGAATCGACGGACGGTATGCCGTCGCCCCCAACGGCCAGGGGCGCTTGCTGACCATGAAGCAGCCGGTCGGCCCGTGCCTGCTGATCACCCCGTGGAACTTCCCCCTGGCCATGGGCACGCGCAAGCTCGGCCCGGCCATCGCCGCCGGCTGCACCGCGGTCGTCAAGCCCGCCCAGCAGACGCCGCTCTCGATGCTGGCGCTGGTGAAGGTCCTCGAGGAGGCCGGGCTACCAGGAGGCGTGGTCAACCTCGTCACCGCCTCGTCATCCGGCGAGACGATGGCGCCGTTGATCGCCGACCCCCGCCTGCGCAAGCTGTCCTTCACCGGGTCGACCGAGGTCGGTCGCCGGCTCATGGCCCAGGCGGCCGACAACCTCGTGCGCCTCTCGATGGAGCTCGGCGGCAACGCCCCGTTCATCGTGTTCGATGACGCCGATGTCGACGACGCGGTGCAGGGCGCGCTGATCGCCAAGATGCGCAACATCGGCGAGGCGTGCACGGCGGCCAACCGCTTCCACGTGGCCGAACCGATCGCCGCCCAGTTCGCCGAGAAGCTCGCCCAGCAGATCGGCGCCATGAAGGTGGGCCGCGGCACCGACGAGGGCGTCCAGGTCGGGCCGTTGATCGACAGCAATCAGCGGAGCAAGGTGGCGGAGCTGGTGCAGGACGCCGTCGGGCGCGGGGCAACCGCGCTGGTCGGCGGCCATTCCCGGGACGGGGCGGGCTACTTCTTCGACCCAACGGTCCTGGCCGACGTTCCCGACGGAGCCGAGCTGCTGCAGGAGGAGATCTTCGGTCCCGTGGCTCCCGTCAAGGGCTTCAGCGACGAGGACGAGGCGATCGCGGCGGCCAACAACACCGAATACGGCCTGGTCGCCTACGTCTACACGAGCAACGTGAAGCGAGCGCTGCGCGTCGTCGAGCGGCTCGAGACGGGCATGATCGGGCTCAACCAGGGCATGGTCTCCAACCCGGCGGCGCCGTTCGGCGGGATCAAGCAGTCGGGCTTCGGTCGCGAGGGCGGGCCCGAGGGCATCGAGGAGTACCTCGAGACGAAATACGTCGCCATCAACCTGTAGCTGGG
>CAVTTU010000019.1:0-46302 GCA_963737535.1 uncultured Solirubrobacterales bacterium | reverse complement strand
GCCCGGCTGCCCTCGATGATCACGCGCGCGACCCGGTCGGGATCATCCCACGTCGGAACGTGGCCGCAGCCCTCCAGCATGATCAGCTTCGACCCCGGGATCTCCCGTCGCGCCCGGGGCGCCTGGCGGGGGAGCAGGAGATGGTCGCGGCTGCCCCAAGCGATCGTCACCGGCACTTTGATCCGCTCTCCGTAGCTGAACCGATCGTCAATGAGGGCGTCCAGCGTGTCGTCAAACCACTGCGCCCCGGCCAGCGCGCGCGTGGCCTGAGCAGCGTCGAGCGCCGGGACGTGGCTGGGTTTGCCGACCAGCAACCCGAGCATGGCGGCGCGTCCCGCCGGGCTGGCCAGGAGCCCGTCGGCCCGGCTGGCCAGCAGCCGCGCGCCGGTCACCGTCATCTTCAGCGCCCATCGCTGATACGTCCCTTCGGAGCCCTGATGAAAACCGGCCGGCGACAGCGGCGTGGAGAGGCCACCCGGCCCCGCTTGGCTAGCTCGAGCGAGATCCAACCGCCGAGCGAGTTCCCAGCCGCGTGCGGGCGCTCGACGCCCTGCTGGTCGAGAAACTCGGCCACGAGGTTGGTCAGGCTCGACAGCCCGGCCGGCGTGCCCGGCGGCGGCATCGATGAGGCGCCGAACCCGGGGAGGTCGATGGCGAGCACATCGTGCTCCTGCGCCAATCGCCCCAGCACTGGCCGCCACATCTGCCATTGACTGCCGATTCCGTGGATCAGCACGAGCGGCGTACCGGTGCCGAGCCGATAGTGGTTCAGGTACATCGCCCGGCAAGACTATTGCAGCGACCGGGATAAGGCTTGTGTTGCGGCACTTCCAGCATGGACAATTGAGTCCATTCGACAAGGCGGCTACCGTTGTACAAAACGGCACACGGTTTGTGAGGAGAGATATGGCCACCGACACTGCAGTTCAAGTGGGGGCTGGGAGGCTTCAGGAGCTGGCCCGTCGCCATTTGTGGATGCACTTCACGCGGATGTCCGCCTACGAGGAGACGGATATTCCGATCATCGTGCGGGGCGAGGGCTGCTACGTCTACGACGACAAGGGCAAGCGCTACCTGGACGCCCTGTCCGCACTGTTCTGCGTGAACATTGGCCATGGCCGGGCCGATATCGCCCAGGCCGGAGCCGACCAGGCCAAGGAGCTCGGCTTCTACACGAACTGGTCCTACGCCCATCCGCCGGCCATCGAGCTGGCTGCGCGCGTGGCGTCGCTGGCGCCCGGGGATCTCAATCGCGTTTTCTTCACCAGCGGCGGCAGCGAGTCCGTCGAATCGGCGCTGAAGCTGGCGCGTCAGTACCACAAGCTGCACGGCAACCCGAACAAGACCAAGGTGATCGCACGCGAGATCGCCTATCACGGCACCACAATGGGCGCGCTCTCGGCGACCGGCGTGACCCCGCTGCGCCAGCCTTTCGAGCCCCTTACTCCGGGCGGATGCCATGTCCCAAACACCAACACCTACCGGATGCCGCCCGGGATGTCGACGGACGCCTTCGCCGAGGCGATCGCCGAGCGGATCGAGTTCGAGGGACCCGACACTGTGTCGGCGGTGATCCTCGAGCCTGTGCAGAACGCCGGCGGCTGCTTCACGCCACCGGAGGGCTACTTCCAACGCGTCCGAGAGATCTGTGACGAGTACGACGTCCTGCTGATATCCGACGAGGTGATCTGTGCCTGGGGCCGGCTGGGCGAGTGGTTCGGCGCCCAGCGCTACAACTACCAGCCCGACATGATCACCACGGCCAAGGGTCTGACCAGCGCGTACGCGCCGATGGGTGCGGTCATCCTCTCCGATCGGGTCGCCGAGCCCTTCCTGCAGGGCCACAACAGCTTCACCCACGGCCTGACCTTCGGCGGCCATCCGGTCTGCGCCGCGGTGGCGCTGGCCAACCTCGATGCGTTCGAGACCGACGGCATCATCGATCACGTGCGGGCCCACGAGAAGGAGTTCCGCGACAGCGTCGAGTCGCTGCGCGATCTCCCCATCGTCGGCGATGTCCGCGGTGCTGGTTTCTTCCTCTCGCGTCGAGCTGGTCAGGAACAAGGAGACCAAGGAGACGTTCAGCGCCGAAGAGTCCGAGACCCTGCTGCGTGGTTTCCTGTCCGGAGAGCTTTACCGCCAGGGGCTGATCTGCCGCGCCGATGACCGCGGCGACCCGGTGATTCAGCTCTCCCCGCCGCTGATCGCCGGGCCCGAGCAGTTCGCCGAGATCGAGTCGACGCTGCGGTCCGTCCTCACCGAGGCGGGCGAGCGGATGCAGATTCGCATAGGCGAAGATCACATTCGTCCGGTACCGCGATAGCAGCCGATGCTCACCGTCAGGGACCTGCTGTCGGACGTCGACGTCCAGCTGGTGGCGGGCGAGGCGGGCCTCGACCTGCCGGTGCGCTGGGTCCACATCACCGAGCTCCTTGACCCAACGCCGTGGCTGTCCGGTGGTGAGGTGCTCCTCACCACCGGGTTGCAGCTGGGCTCGGCCGACCGCCAGCGTGAGTTCGTGCAGCGGCTGGCCGACCACCAACTCGCCGCGCTTGGCTTCGGTACCGGCTTCGGTCACGCGCGGTCCCCCCAGCCGTCATTCGAGGTGGCGTCCGAGCGCGACTTTCCCGTATTCGAGGTGCCCTACGACGTGCCGTTCATCGCGGTCACCGAGGCGGCCTTCACTCAGCTGGTCAACGAGCAGTACGCGGTGCTGCGTCGAGCGCTGGCGGCCCAGGAGCGCCTGGAGCGGATCGTGCTCTCCGAGCGCGGTCTCGACGCCCTGGCCGGGACGCTGGCCACGCTGATCGGGGCGGCTGTGCTGGTGTTCGATGCGCGCGGTGAGCCGCTGGCTCAACATGCATTCCGTCGGCCGGTCGAGGAGAGACCTTCTCGGCGCTTCGGGACGAGATGCGCGGACGCGCACGCCGCCGCGAGGCTCGGGCGTTCATGCCTAGCGGCGAGGACGGGAGCCGCTCCCTCGCGCTCCCGGTGGCATCCGACGGCGTGCCGCGCTCGGGCGTCTCGACTCCGGCTCGCGTGCCCGAGGCATGGCTGGTGGCGATCAAGGACACCGGCCCACTGACCGACTTTGACCGGCTCACGCTCCACCAGGCGGTCACGATCGTCGCCCTCGAGCTGCTTCGCGCACGAGTCGCCGGCGACACCGAGCGCCGGCTGGCCGGCGACGTGCTGGCGGCCGTCGTGCGTGGCGAGCTGTCCGGATCGGAGCTCTCGCGGCGGTTGGAGCCCTTCGGGCTGGCCGACCGGGTGGCGGCAATCGTGCTCGAGCGGCCCTCGCGCGGACGCGGCTCGCCCGCCCCGGCCGAGTCCGCCCTGAGCATTGCCCTGCGCGAAGACGCTGCCCCCGGGCTCGTTGCCTCGAGTGGCAGCCTGACCTGCGCCCTGGTTCCGGGGATGGACGAGGAGGAGCTGTTCCAGCTCGCCGAGCGGGTGGCCGGGTGGTGTCCAAGGAGCTCGGTAGCCACGTGGCGGTCGGCGTCGGGCGCCCCGTGCCCGGCAGCGACGCCCGGCGGAGCTTCCACGAGGCACGGTGCGCGTTGGAGGCGCTGGCCTTTGTCGATACGTCGGGGTCCAACGGCGTCAGCAACGGCGCCACATCGGGCACCCGCCGTTCGCGGGTGGCCACCTACAAGGACCTCGGCTCGTTCCAGCTGCTGCTCTCGCTCCAGGACGATGAGGCGCTGAAGCTGTTCTGCGACTCGATCCTCGGACCGATCGAGGCCTCGGAGGGCCACTATGGCGGCGAGCTGATGCGCTCGCTGGAGGCGTTCATCGAGGAGAACGGGCAGTGGGAGCGGGCTGCGCGTCGGCTCTACTGCCACCGCCACACGCTGCGCTATCGGATCAGGCGGGTGGAGGAGTTGACTGGACGAAACCTGGCCAGTGCACGGGACCGCATCGAGTTCTGGCTGGCGCTTCGAGGAAGGGAGCTGGTGTCGTGAAGGTTGGCGTTCCGAGTGAGGTCAAGACTGACGAGTACCGGGTCGCGCTCACCCCAGCCGGAGTGCGGGAGCTGGTCGACGCAGGTCACGAGGTGATCGTCGAGAGCGGGGCCGGGGATGGCTCGGCAATTCCCGACGAGGCCTACAACGGCTCAGGGCGCGACGATCGTCCCCGAGGCGACGGACGTGTTCGGCGCCGCCGAGCTCATCGTCAAGGTCAAGGAGCCCCAGCCCGGCGAGGTCACGATGCTCGAGCCGCGCCACACCCTGTTCACCTATCTCCACCTGGCGGCCGACGCCAGGCTGACCCACGGCCTGATGGCCTCCGGGGCGACCTGCATCGCCTACGAGACCGTCGAGGACGCCCGCGGCCGGCTGCCGCTGCTGGCCCCGATGTCCGAGGTGGCGGGGAAGATCGCCACGCAGGCGGGTGCGTTCATGCTCGAGAAGCCTCTCGGCGGGCGCGGCATCCTGCTCGGCGGCGTCCCCGGCGTGGCTGCAGCCAACGTGATGGTCATCGGCGGCGGTGTGGTCGGCATGAACGCCGCCTTCATCGCGCTGGGATGGAGGCGACCGTCTACGTGTACGACCGCAACATCGACCGCCTGCGCGAGCTCGACATCATCTTTCGGCGGCCGCGCCGACACCTGCTTCGCCTCGACGCTGTCGCTCGAGGAGCGACTGCCCCACATGGACCTGGTCATCGGAGCTGTGCTGGTCCACGGCGCCCGCGCCCCGCATCGTGATCACCCGGGACCAGCTTTCGGGATGATGAAGCGCGGAGCGGTCCTTGTCGATGTCTCGATCGACCAGGGAGGCTGCTTCGAGACCTCGCGCCCGACCACCCACTCGGATCCGACCTACGAGGTCGACGGCGTGACCCACTACTGCGTCGCCAACATGCCCGGCGCGGTGCCGATCACGTCGACCTACGCCCTGACCAACGCCACCATCCCCTACGTCATCGACCTGGCGAACGCCGGGTGTGCACGGCGCCGTGTCCGAGCAACCCGGGCCTTCAGCTCGGGGTCAACGTCGCCGCCGGCCAGGTGACCTACGCCCCGTGGCCGACGCCGTCGGTGTGCCCTGCTTCGACGTCGACGAGGCGCTGGCGGGGGTCAGAGGTCTAGCCGGCGCCGCAGAGTCCGTGAACCGGCGGCGAGCCCCCTCCCCAAGAGCCAAGGGCAACGCGGCCGCTTTACCGCGAAGCGGCCGCATCGCCCTGGATGCGCCCCGTGCACGAACTCGCTGCAGTGAATACGGACCGCGGATGCGTTTGGATCACCGGACCGGCAATTCTCCCGACACGGCCGGATCGCGCCCCTGCTACGCTTGCCCGTCCGCATGCCGACTACGAGCCAACTGGTCCGCAAGGGCGCGTCACCCCGAAGAAGAAGCTCGCCACGCCGGGCCTGAAGTCCGGCAAGGGCCGCAAGAAGAAGGTCGCCGCCCCCAGCGCCGCGGCGTCTGCACGCGCGTGTACACGACGACGCCGAAGAAGCCGAACTCGGCGCTGCGCAAAGTCGCCCGCGTCCGGCTGACCAACGGCATGGAGGTCGGCGCCTACATTCCCGGCGAGGGCCACAACCTGCAGGAGCACTCCGTCGTGCTCGTCCGCGGCGGGCGCGTCAAGGACCTGCCGGGCTTCCGCTACAAGGTGATTCGCGGGACGCTTGACGCCGCCGGCGTCGGGCGACCGTAAGAAGGCTCGCTCGCAGTACGGCGTGAAGGCGAAGTAGCGACCGCTGCCGCGCCGCGCAGCAGCCCAGATCACGGCCCGACCGAGCCTGACGCCGTCCACCGCAACCGCCTCGTCCAGCAGGTCATCAACAAGGTGATGCTGGACGGCAAGAAGTCGGTGGCCGAGAAGATCGTCTACGACGCGCTCGCGATCATCGCCGAGCGCACGGGCAAGAACCCGGTCGAGCAGCTCGAGGCCGGCATCAAGGCGCTGACGCCCGTGCTCGAGGTCAAGTCCCGCCGCGTCGGCGGCGCCACCTACCAGGTGCCCGGTAGAGGTGCCGGCGCGCCGCGGCCCGCACGCTGGCCGTCCGCTGGCTCGTCCAGTTCGCCCGCCAGCGTCGCGAGAAGACGATGGCCCAGCGGCTGGCGCACGAGCTGCTCGACGCCCAGCAGCAGCAGGGCGCCGCCTACAAGCGCAAGGACGACGTGTACCGCATGGCGCAGGCCAACAAGGCGTTCGCGCACTACCGCTGGTAGACGTACCCCGCCGGTCGACGCTCGCCAGGCGTCCCGAGCGAGCGGAGTCCGCGCCCCAGGGGGAAACGCGAGGGCCGCCCACCACACGGGACCGGGGGCTGCGGCGGGACAACCCTCGCGTCTTGGAAATGTAGATCGAGATCGTGAGGCTGATCGCAGTTCGGCGGGCGATGTCAGGATGCCGACCTATCTACGCTGGGCGCGCTGAACCCGCGACCGGTGGCCGGTCCGCGGGGCGGCCGCCAGGTCCCGGGGCGGCCGAGTCACCGAGCAAGACAGCCCGACGCGCAGGCGATCACGAGCAGGACCGCGGCCAGCGTCTCCATGTACAGCCGGGCCCGGGCGTCGAGTTGGCCGACGCGAAGTGGGTGGCGCTCGAGCCGATCACGCCCGTAGCGTGGGCGTCCGAGAGATCGCCGAGCAGCGCGATGAGGAGCACGATCACGCCCAGCACGCCGAGCGCCAGCAGCGCCGGCCGGCTGACGTCGCGCCACACGGCGTAGCGCAGCAACGCGACCAGACTGCGATCGGAAGCAGGCGCGTAGGCGTGATGTGAGCCTGCCGGCCGACGGTCTTGACCACGGTCGCGCCGGTCGTGCCGTGCGCACGGTGATACAGCGGGCGTGAACTCGGCCGACCACGAGCAGGACCGCGGCCAGCGAAGCCGCACGGCCTGAGAGCGCGCCGCGGATCCCGTCGGGATCCGGCTACCGGCGGGGAAAACGGTCCCGGATCCCTTAGACCCTCTGCTATATTCGGTCTTCGCCTCGGGCGGCGTGGCGGTCATCTGTGCTCGCTCCCGGGCGCGGAATATCCAAGCGATGGAGACGCCGACCAGATAGCAATCCGCCCCGCGCCGACAGGTGCGTCGTGAACGGGCCCGATGGGCCCTTTTTCATGTCCGCACCCGGTTGAGCGCCATCCGGACAGGTTCCCGGACTCGGAACGAAACCGCCCCCACGACGACAATCATGCCTCGCAAGTTCACGCTCGAGAAGCACTCGCAATATCGGGATCATGGCGCACATCGACGCCGGTAAGACGACGACGACTGAGCGCATCCTCTATTACACCGGGCGGACCTACAAGATGGGGGAGGTTCACGAGGGCGCTGCCGTGATGGACTGGATGGAGCAGGAGCAGGAGCGGGGCATCACGATCACCTCGGCGGCCACCACCTGCGAGTGGAAGGACACCGCATCAACATCATCGATACGCCCGGGCACGTCGACTTCACCGTCGAGGTGGAGCGGTCGCTGCGCGTCCTCGACGGCGCGATCGCGCTGTTCGACTCCGTCGCCGGCGTCGAGCCCCAGTCCGAGACGGTTTGGCGCCAGGCCGACAAGTACCATGTTCCGCGGATCGCCTACATCAACAAGATGGACCGCATCGGCGCCGATTTCGACCGCGGCGTGCAGACGATGGTCGATCGCCTCGGCGCGCACCCGTCCCGATCCAGCTTCCGATCGGCGCCGAAGCGGATTCCGGGGAATCATCGACCTGGTCGCGAACCAGGCGATCATCTACAAGGACGAGCTCGGCAAGGAGCAGGAGGTCGTCGACATCCCCGCGGAGTACGCCGACGCCGCCGCGGCCGCGCGCGAGCACCTGCTCGAGGAGGTCTCCCACTACGACGACGAGCTGCTCGAGATGATCCTCGAGGAGCAGGAGATCCCTGCCGAGCGGCTCAAGTCCGCGATCCGCAAGGCGACGCTTCAGATCAAGCTGACGCCGGTCCTCTGCGGCTCGAGCTTCAAGAACAAGGGCGTGCAGCCGCTGCTCGACGCCGTCATCGACTACCTGCCGAGCCCGCTCGACGTGCCCCCGGTCGAGGGCATCGAGCCGGCCAAGGGCTCCGAGAACGGGGACGAGCACCAGGCGCGTGCGCCACGCCTCCGACGACGAGCCGTTCGCCGCGCTGGCATTCAAGATCATGGCCGACCCGTACGTCGGCAAGCTCACCTACTTCCGCGTCTACTCCGGGCACCTCGAGGCCGGCTCGCGGGTGCTCAACGTCAACACCGGCCGGACCGAGCGGATCGGCCGCATCCTGATGATGCACGCCAACGAGCGCGAGGAGCTCAAGGAGGTCTACGCCGGCGACATCGCCGCGGGAGTCGGGATCAAGCAGGTCGTGACCGGCGACACGCTGGCCGCGCCCGACAATCCGATCAAGCTCGAGACGATCGTGTTCCCCGAGCCGGTGATCAAGGTCGCCATCGAGCCCAAGACCAAGGCCGACCAGGAGAAGATGTCCACCGCGCTCGCGCGTCTCGCCGAGGAGGACCCGACCTTCCAGGTCCGCACCAACGAGGAGACCGGTCAGACCGAGATCTCCGGCATGGGCGAGCTACACCTCGAGGTGCTGGTCGATCGCATGATGCGCGAGTTCAAGGTCGAGGCCAACGTCGGCCGCCCGCAGGTCTCCTACCGCGAGACGATCCGTGGCCACGCCGAAAAGGTCGAGGGCCGTTTCGTGCGCCAGACCGGCGGCTCGGGCCAGTACGGGATCGTCTACATCGACGTGGAGCCGGCGCCCGGCGAGGGCTTCGACTTCGTCAACAAGATCAAGGGCGGGGCGATCCCGACGGAGTTCATCCCCGCCGTCGAGAAGGGCGTCGAGGAGGCGATGGAGAACGGGCCGCGCGCCGGCTACCCGATGGTCGACGTCCGGGTCACGCTGACCGACGGCAAGTACCACGACACCGACTCCTCGGAGATCGCCTTCAAGGTCGCCGGTCAGCTGGCGCTCAAGGAGGCGGCCCACCGGGCCAAGCCGGTGCTGCTCGAGCCGATCTTCGCGGTCGAGGTGGTCACGCCCGAGGAGTTCATGGGCGACGTGATCGGCGACCTGAACCGCCGCCGCGGCCACGTCCAAGGGATGGAGCAGCGCGGCAACGCGCAGGTCATCAGCGCGTACGTGCCGCTGGCGGAGATGTTCGGGTACGCGACCGACCTGCGGTCGAACACCCAGGGCCGGGCGACGTACACGATGCAATTCGATCGCTATGAAGAAGTCCCCGCGAACATCGCCGAGAAGGTAGTCGGCGAACTGCAGCCCGCCTAGGAGCACCGCGCAGCAGCTAGCACGCAAGCGGCGGACGAACTTTATATCCTGAGTAGGTTCGTCCTCAGGACGAACGGAACCACTGAAACCAGAAGGAGCGACACCAAAGTGGCGAAAGCCAAGTTCGAGCGCGACAAGCCCCATGTCAACGTCGGCACCATCGGTCACATCGACCATGGCAAGACGACGCTGACCGCCGCGATCACCAAGGTGCTGAACGAGCGATTCGGCGGCACCGAGGTGCGGTCGTTCGAATCGATCGACAACGCTCCTGAGGAAAAGGCGCGCGGGATCACGATCGCGACCTCGCACGTCGAGTACCAGACCCCCAATCGGCACTACGCGCACGTCGACTGTCCCGGGCACGCCGACTACGTCAAGAACATGATCACCGGCGCTGCGCAGATGGACGGCGCGATCCTGGTCGTGTCCGCGGCGGACGGCGCCATGCCCCAGACGCGCGAGCACATCCTGCTCGCCCGCCAGGTCGGCGTGCCCTACATCGTTGTTTTCCTCAACAAGGTCGACATGGTCGACGACCCCGAGCTGCTCGAGCTGGTCGAGGTCGAGATCCGCGACCTGCTGTCCGAGTACGAGTTCCCGGGCGATGACATCCCGTTCGTCGCCGGCTCCGCGCTGAAGGCGCTGGAGGGTGACGAGGAGCAGGAGGGCAAGATCCTCGAGCTCGCCGAGGCGCTCGATACCTACATCCCCGAGCCCGTCCGTGACCTGGACAAGCCGTTCCTGATGCCGGTCGAGGACGTGTTCTCGATCACCGGCCGCGGTACGGTGGCCACCGGCCGCGTCGAGCAGGGGATCATCAAGACCGGCGAGACGGTCGAGATCGTGGGCATCAAGGCCACGACCAGCACCGTCGTCACCGGCGTCGAGATGTTCAAGAAGATCCTGGACGAGGGTCGCGCCGGCGACAACGTCGGCTGCCTGCTGCGCGGTACCAAGCGCGACGAGATCGAGCGCGGCCAGGTGCTCTGCAAGCCCGGCTCGATCACCCCGCACACCAAGTTCAAGGCCGAGGTCTACGTCCTGAAGAAGGAGGAGGGCGGCCGTCACACGCCGTTCTTCACCGGCTACCGGCCGCAGTTCTACTTCCGCACGACCGACGTCACCGGCGTGGCCAAGCTGCCCGAGGGCACCGAGATGGTCATGCCCGGCGACAACGTCCAGATGGAGATCGAGCTGATCCAGCCGATCGCCATGGACCAGGGACTGCGGTTCGCGATCCGCGAAGGCGGCCGGACGGTCGGCTCGGGGGTCGTCACCGAAGTCATTCAGTAGTTATTGGGCGGCGTGGCCCCAGGGGGCCCGCCGCCTGTTTTTTTGAAGCAGATACGACCTTTAGGGCGGGCCCCGAGCCCGGGGCGCGCCCGTTTCACTGAGAGAAACCGCTTCTCGTGGCAACAATCGCCCAAAACAAGATCCGCATTCGCCTGAAGTCCTACGACCACACGGCGATCGAGACGGCGGCCAAGGAGATCGTCGAGACGGCGACGCGCACCGGCGCGACCGTGTCCGGTCCCGTGCCGCTGCCCACGGAAAAGAACGTCTACTGCGTGATCCGCTCGCCGTTCAAGGACAAGGACTCGCGTGAGCATTTCGAGATCCGCACGCACAAGCGCCTGATCGATATCCACCAGCCGACCCCGAAGACGGTCGACTCGCTGCAGCGACTCGACCATCTCCCCGCGGGCGTGGATATCGAGATTCGCCTCGCCTCATAAGCAGCCATGGCCGCGATCCTCGCCAAGAAGCTCGGAATGACCCAGCGGTTCCTTGACGACGGTCGCGTCGAACGCGTGACCGTGCTCGAGGCTGGGCCGTGTCCGGTCACGGCGATCCGCACCGTCGAGCGCGACGGTTACGAGGCGGTCCAGCTCGCGTTCGGCGCCTGCAAGGAGAAGTCGCTGTCGAAGCCCGAGCTCGGCCACCTGAAGAAGGCCGACGCCTCCGCTCACCGGCACCTGGCGGAGTTCCGCGACGAGGTCGGCGAGCTGCTGGTCGGCAACACCGTCACCGTCGAGGCGTTCGAGCCGGGGCAGCGCGTAAAGGTCTCCGGCGACGCCAAGGGCAAGGGCTTTCAGGGCACGATCAAGCGCCACAACTTCAAGAGCGGACCGAAGTCGCACGGATCCCACAATGTCCGCGCGCCGGGATCGATCGGCGCCTCGGCGACCCCCTCGCGCGTGTTCAAGGGGCTGCGCGGACCCGGCCGGATGGGCGGCGGTCGCGTCACCCAGCGGGGTCTGACCGTGGTCGAGGTGATCCCGCGTCAGAACCTGCTGCTGCTCCGCGGCGCGGTTCCCGGACCCAAGGGCGGCACCGTGGAGGTGCGCAGCGATGGCTGATCGCAAGGCGCCCAAGCTCGGTGGCGGCAGTGTGACGCTCGAGTCCGTCGCGTTCGAGGCCGCGTTCAACATGTCACTGGTCCACGAGACCGTGCGCGCCGAGCTCAATGCCCGACGTCGCGGCACGGCATCGACACTCACGCGGGGCAAGGTCCGTGGCGGCGGCGCCAAGCCGTGGCGGCAGAAGGGCACCGGGCGCGCGCGCCAGGGCTCCATTCGCGCCGCCACACTTCGCCGGCGGAGGCACGGTCTTCGGCCCGACCCCGCGCGACTACACGGTCAAGGTCAATCGCAAGGCCAGGCGGGCGGCGCTGCGCAGCGCGCTGTCGGCCCACGCCGAGCGCGAGTCGGTGGCCGTGTTCGACGCCAGCGTGTTCGACGCGCCGTCGACAAGCCAGGCCGCCGATCTGCTCGATGACTGGGGCGCCGAGGGAGCGGTGCTCGTGCTGCTCGGCACCGAGGAGGCGGCGGCGGGCAAGTCGTTCCGGAACATCGCGCGCGTAGACGTGATGCCGGTGGGCGATGCCGGCGTGGCCGACGTCGTCGGTGCCGCCTCGCTGCTGGTCTCCGAGGTGGCGCTGCCCGAACTGGTCGCGCGCGCAGGCGCTTCGGCCCGGAACGCAAGCGAGGAGGAGGGCGCCTGATGGAGCCCAGCCAGGTGATCATCCGCCCCGTCGTGTCCGAGAAGACATTCGTCCTCGCCGAGGCCGGCAAGTACACGTTTCGCGTCCACGACCGGGCGCATAAGACTCAGATCCGCCAGGCGATCGAGGAGCTGTTCGACGTGACCGTGGTCGAGATCCGGACCGCGTCGGTCAAGAGCAAGCCCAAGCGCCGCGGCCAGACGGCCGGTCGCACGCGCAAGTGGAAGAAGGCCATGGTCCAGGTCCGCGAGGGCGACACGATCCCGATCTTCCGCGGCCTCGAGGGAAGCGAGTAATCGATGCCCATTCGCAATCCGAAACCAACTTCTCCCGGACGCCGGTTCGTCACCTATCCGGACTTCGCCGAGATCACTCGCTCCCAGCCGGAGAAGTCGCTGACCGAAGGACTCAAGAAGTCCGGCGGGCGGAACTCCAACGGGCGCAAGACCTCCCGCCACCGCGGCGGAGGGGCCAAGCGGCTGTACCGCAAGATCGATTTCAAGCGTCGCAAGGACGGAGTGCCGGCCAAGGTGGCCGCACATCGAGTACGACCCCAACCGCTCGGCCTACATCGCGCTGCTGCACTACGCCGATGGCGAGAAGCGCTACATCCTGGCGCCGCAGCGGCTGCGCGTCGGGATGACCGTGCAGTCCGGCCCGGGCGCCGACATCCGCGTCGGCAACAGCCTCCCGCTGGCCAACATGCCCGCCGGTACGGTCGTCCACAACGTCGAGTTGACGCCGGGGCGCGGCGGCCAGCTGGCGCGCGCCGCCGGGTCGGGCATTCAGCTGCTGGCCAAGGACGGCGACTACGTCACGCTGCGTCTCCCGTCCGGCGAGATGCGGATGGTGCGTGCCGAGTGCCGCGCCACCGTTGGCGTGATCGGGAACTCCGATCACCAGAACGTGAAGATCGGCAAGGCCGGGCGCAAGCGCCACATGGGCGTGCGTCCGCAGACCCGCGGTACGGCGATGAACCCCGTCGACCACCCGCACGGCGGTGGCGAGGGCTCGACCACCCCGGGTCGCCATCCGGTCACCCCGTGGGGCGTGCCGACGCTCGGCTATCGCACCCGCAAGAAGGGCAAGCAATCGGACCGCTACATCGTGCGCGGACGGAGGAGAGGTAAGAAGCGTTGAGCCGATCGAGCAAGAAGGGACCGTTCGTCGAAGAGCGTCTGATGGCCCGCGTCGAGGCGATGAACTCGAGCGGCGAGAAGCGCATGCTCCGGACCTGGTCGCGCACGTCGACGATCTTCCCCGAGATGGTCGGGCACACGATCGCCGTCCACGACGGTCGCAAGCACGTGCCGGTGTTCATCAGCGAGTCGATGGTCGGCCACAAGCTCGGCGAGTTTGCCCCCACGCGGCTCTATCGCGGCCATGCGAATACGGGGAGGCGGCGGTAATGGCTGAAGAGCCCGAAGAGAAGCCGCGGCGCCGTCGGCGCGCTCGTCGCAAGCCTGACGGGGAGGCCCCGGAGGTCACGTCCACCTCCGAGGGCACCGAGGACACATCCGCGTCCGAAGCCCCGCGCTCTGAGCCAGAAGCCGAGACGGAAGCGGAGTCAACGCGAGTGGCTTCGGACGCGGACGCGTCCTCCGTGGAGCCGACTCCCGACGACGAAGAGGCCGAGGAGGCCGCTGCCGACGTCATGCTCGAGGCCGACGACGAAGCCGAGGAAGAGCCAGAGGCCGATGAGGACGCTGACGAAGAACCTGAGGCTGACGCCCCGACGCCGGCGCGTCGCCGGCGTCGTCGTGGTGCGGAGGAGGCGCCGAAGCCTGCTCCGACCCGCCGCCGGCGCTCGCAGCGCGATCCGAACCTGCCGCCGCCCGTGGTCCGGGCGCAGGCCAAGTACGTGCGCTCGAGCGCGCGGAAGGCGCGGCTGGTCTGCGACCACATTCGCGGCAAGACCGTCGAGGAAGCGCGAGCTATCCTCGCTCATACGCCGCGTTCGGTGGCTCGCGATTGGAGCAAGCTGCTCGAATCAGCCGTTGCCAACGCCGAGCAGAACCACGAGCTCGTTGGCGAGGACCTGTACATCAAGACGGTCAAGGCCGACGAGGGTCCGACCATCAAGCGGTTTCGCCCGCGCGCAATGGGTCGCGCGACGAGGATCCGTAAACGCACGAGCCATCTGACGATCTTGCTCACGCCGAAGGAATAAGCACAAACACATGGGTCAAAAAGTTCATCCCGAATCGATTCGCGTGGGCTACATCCACGATTGGAAGTCGAACTGGTTCAACGAGCGCCACTTCGCCGACTACCTGCATGAGGACACGCGGATCCGCGAGCACATCATCGGCCGCCTGTCGCACGCCGGGCTGTCCGACATCACGATCCGCAAGAACGCCACCGAGGTGGAGGTCAACATCCACACGGCGCGGCCGGGAATCGTCATCGGCAAGTCGGGTTCCGAGGTCGATCAGCTCCGGCGCGATCTCCACCGGATCACCGGCAAGCAGGTCAAGGTCAACATTCTCGAGATCAAGCGCCCCGAGCTCGACGCGCGCCTCGTCGCGCAGTCGATCGCCGAGCAGCTCCAGAATCGCGTCGCCTTCCGACGCGCCATGAAGCGTGCGCTGACGAGCGCGATGCGCTCGGGCGCCAAGGGCGTCAAGGTCCAGGTCTCCGGCCGTCTGGGCGGTGCCGAGATGGCGCGTACGGAGGGCTACTCCGACGGCC
Source organism: uncultured Solirubrobacterales bacterium (assembly GCA_963737535.1). Taxonomy (GTDB): domain Bacteria; phylum Actinomycetota; class Thermoleophilia; order Solirubrobacterales; family Solirubrobacteraceae; genus Palsa-465. The sequence goes on along the minus strand of CAVTTU010000019.1, from coordinate 31,352 downwards.
GCGTACCCCTGCACACCCTCCGGGCTGACATCGACTACGGCTTCCACGAGGCCCGTACCACGTTCGGCCGGATTGGCGTGAAGTGCTGGATCAACAAGGGCGAGATCATGCCCGAGGGCTACACCGGCGCCGATCTGACGATCATGGACGAGCCGGCTCCGCAGGCGCCTGAGCGCGGTGGTCGCGATGGTCGCAGCGGACGCGACGGTCGCGGCCGCGACGGTCGCGGACGTGGCGGCGGGCCCGGCGGCCAAGGCCGCGGTGGTCGTGGCGGCGGTCCGGGCGGTCGTGGCGGCGGCCCCGGCGGTCCCGGTGGTCGTGGCGGAGGTCCGGGCGGTCCCGGTGGTCGTGGCGGCGGTCCGGGCGGTCCCGGTGGTCGTGGCGGCGGTCCGGGCGGTCCCGGTGGTCGTGGCGGCGGTCCGGGCGGTCCCGGTGGCCGCGGCGGCGGCTCCGCTGGTGGAGGTCGTGGACGCGGTGGTCGCGGCGGTGGCCGCGGGCCGCGCGGCGGTGGCGGAGCCGGTGGCGGTGGCGGTGGCGGTGGCGGGGGCGCGCCCAGCGGAGGCGATCGTTAGTGCTTTCCCCCAAGCGCGTAAAGCACCGCAAGCAGCATCGCGGGCGGCGCCGCGGAATGTCGCGCGGTCAGGTCAAGGTGCAGTTCGGCGAGTACGGGCTCAAGTCGCTCGACGCCGGCTGGTTGACCAACCGCCAGATCGAGGCCGCCCGTATTGCCATGACCCGCAAGATCAAGCGCGGGGGCAAGGTGTGGATCAACGTCTACCCGGACAAGCCGTTCACCAAGAAGCCGGCCGAAACCCGGATGGGCTCCGGCAAGGGGAACCCCGAGGGCTGGGTCGCGGTGGTCAAGCCCGGCCGGGTGATGTTCGAGCTAGCCGGTGTCCCCGAGCCGCTGGCCCGTGAGGCGATGCGCCTGGCCGGCCACAAGCTTCCGGTGCGGACCAAGTTCGTGATGCGGGAGGAAGGATGAAGGCCGGCCGAGCTGCGCGACCTGTCGGATGGCGAGCTGCGCGAGCACATCGAAACCGCAAGGCGCGACCTGTTCGGGCTGCGCTTCCAGCACGCCACTGGCGAGCTCGACAACACGGCTGGCCTGGCCCGGGCCAAGCAAGAGGTGGCGCGGGCGCTGACCGTCGCGCGCGAACGAGAGTTGATGAGTGATGAGTGAAGAGACTGACAACGTAGAAGAGACTGTTGCGGCCCCGGACGCAGACGCTTCGCCCGCCGAAACGGCCTCGAATACGGCGGGCGAAGCATCTGCGCCCGCGCCTGCCGCAGAGCCGCAGGAGGTTCTTCCTCCCAAGGAGCGGCGCGCACGAGCTCGCGCTGCTAAGGCAGCGAAAGCGGCGTCGAAGCCGGTTGCGTCGACGCCGGAGGAGCGGCAGCAGCTACGCGCCGAGGAGCGCCGGCGCAAGGCCGGGCTCCGGCGGGTCGAGCGCCAGAGGTCGCGGGCGAAGGCGCGCACGGCGCGGGGCGAAACCGTTGACGCGACCGCGGCGCGCGAGCATCAGCCTGGTGTGCAGAAGGTGCGCCAGGGGATCGTCGTCTCCGACAAGGCCGACAAGACGATCACCGTGCGGATTGACACCGCCCGCCGGCACCGCCGTTACGAGAAGATCGTCCGCACCTCGCGCACGCTTCACGCCCACGACGAGCGCAACGACGCGCATCTCGGCGACACCGTCATCGTGCGCGAGGCGAGACCGCTCTCGCGGACCAAGCGCTGGCGCCTGGTGGAAGTGGTTGAGAGAGCTAAGTGACTCCTCTGCTTGCTCCTGTCCCGCTTCGCGGCTGCGAATCTTCGCCTGGCCGCGTCCTCGGCGCTCGGTGTGGCGCTGCCACACCGTCCCGCCTGCGTCCTTGCCACGCTCGATTCTCGCTCGCGAATCGGATCACGATCTCGCGAGGAGCCACTCCATGATTCAGAACGAGACCCGACTGCGCGTGGCCGACAACAGCGGCGCCCGCGAGATTCTCGTCATCCGCGTCAAGGGCGGCCATCGCCGGCGCTATGCGGGGGTTGGCGACGTGATCACCGCCACGGTCAAGACGGCCACCCCGCAGGGCGCGGTCAAGAAGGGCGAAGTCGTGACCGCCGTGGTCGTGCGCACCAAGAAGTCCTACGGCCGCGAGGACGGGACCTACATCGCCTTCGACGAGAACGCCGCGGTGCTGATCGACAACGCCAACAATCCGCGCGGGACGCGCATATTCGGCCCCGTAGCGCGCGAGCTGCGCGAGCGCAACTTCATGAAGATCGTCTCGCTGGCCCCGGAGGTGCTCTGACCATGGCCCAACGGATCAAGGCTGACGACGAGGTGCTCGTGATCGGCGGCAAGGATCGCGGCAAGCGCGGCAAGGTGCTGCGGGTCGAGCCCAAGCAGCACCGCGTGTACGTCGAGGGTCTCAACGTCGTCAAGCGCCATCAGCGACCGCAGCAGGTTGCCGGCGCGCAACGCGCCGAACAGGTCGGCGGTGTGATCGAGAAGGAAGGCCCGATCCACATCTCCAACGTGATGCTGCTCGACCCCAAGGACGGCAAGCCGACGCGGATCGGTACCGAGATCGAGGACGGCAAGCGCTATCGCGTGAGCCGGCGAACCGGAACGAGGCTCGACTGATGGCTTCCGCCCGACTCAAGACCAGGTACATCGAAGAGATCCGGCCGGCGCTCGTCGAGCGCTTCGGCTACTCGACGCCGATGCAGGCCCCGCGGATCGAGAAGGTCACCGTGAACATGGGCGTCGGCGACGCCAAGCAGGACTCCAAGGTGCTCGAGGCGGCGACCGACCAGCTGGCCACGATCACGGGCCAGCGCCCGAACGTCCGCCGGGCCCGCAAGTCGATCGCGCAGTTCAAGGTCCGCGACGGCATGCCCGTGGGCGTCGCGGTGACGCTCCGCAATGAGCGCGGATACGAGTTCCTTGATCGGCTGATGTCGATCGCGATCCCGCGTATCCGCGACTTCCGCGGGCTCAACCCACGCTCGTTCGACGGGCGCGGCAACTACTCGATGGGCGTGCGCGAGCAGATCATCTTCCCCGAGGTCGACTACGACGAGGTCGACCAGGTGCGCGGACTCGACATAACCATTACCACGACGGCCGCCAGCGACGAGGAGGCGTTTGCCCTGCTCGAGGCGCTTGGTATGCCGTTCGCACGAGACAACCGTCCTCAGGCGGCGACCACGGAGAACTAGGAGCACATGGCCAAGGTTTCACAGAGGGTCCGCCAGCAGCGGACGCCCAAGTACAAGACTCGCGGCTACACGCGCTGCCGCCGCTGCGGCCGGGCGCGGGCCGTCTATCGCAAGTTCGGCGTCTGTCGGATCTGCCTGCGCGAGCTCGCCCACAACGGGTACGTCCCCGGGATGACGAAGTCGAGTTGGTAGCCATATGTCGATGACCGACCCGATCTCCGACTTCCTCACGCGCCTGCGCAACGCCGCCAGCGCGCAGCACCAGGATGTCGAGATTCCCTCATCGAAGCTCAAGCGCGAGCTGGCCCGCATCCTCAAGGAGCAGGGCTACATCGAGGGCTACGAGATCAGTCCTCCCGAGCCCGACCGGCCCGGTGAACGGATCACGATCACCCTCAAGTACAACGACGACCGCAAGCCCACGATCGCTGGGATCGAGCGCGTGTCCCGCCCCGGCCGACGCACGTACGTCGACAGCGCGCACATCCCTCGCATTCAGGGCGGCATGGGCACCGCGATCATCTCGACCTCCCGGGGTGTGATGACCGGGCACGAAGCGCGCCAGCAGGGCGTCGGCGGAGAGGTCGTAGCTAAGGTCTGGTAGGCCATGTCTCGAATCGGCAGACAACCAATATCCGTCCCCGCGGGCGTGACGATCGCGATCGAGCCCGAGCGCGTGACGGTCAACGGCCCCAAGGGCGAGCTGTCCGAGCACATCCACCGCGACATCAGGGTCGAGCACGTGGATGATCAGGTGCTCGTCACGCGACCCACCGATCGTGGCGAGCACCGTGCGCTGCACGGCCTCACCCGCACGCTGGTGGCCAACATGGTCCAGGGTGTGACCGACGGCTTCGAGAAACGGCTCGAGATCCAGGGCGTCGGCTATCGCGCACAGCTGCGCGGGCGTGACCTCGAGCTGGCTCTTGGCTACTCGCACCCGGTGTCGATCAAGGCGCCGGACGGCATCGAGTTCGAGGTCCCGCAGCCGACCCGCATCGTGGTTCGCGGCGCGTCCAAGCAGCGTGTTGGCGAGGTTGCGGCGAACATCCGCAAGCAGCGCAAGCCCGAGCCGTACAAGGGCAAGGGGATCCGCTACGAGGGCGAGTACGTGGCGAGAAAGGTTGGGAAGCGGGCATGACCGTCAAAACTGCGCCGGCGCGCCGCTTGAAGCGGCGCCGCCGCGTTCGGGCCAAGATCCGCGGCAGCGCCGAGCGCCCCCGGATTTCGGTCTTCCGTTCCAATCGCGGCATCTTCGCCCAGCTCATCGACGACGACGGCGGACGGACGCTGGCCGCCGTCAACTGGACCGAGGCCGATCTGCGCGGTCTGGGGCCCATGGAACAGGCCACGCGCGCCGGCACGTTGCTGGCCGAACGGGCCAAGGCAGCGGGCGTGCAGAACGCGGTGTTCGATCGCGGTGGCTACCAGTACCACGGGCGTGTCAAAGCTCTGGCCGACGGGGCCCGCGAGGGCGGGCTGACTTTCTGAGCTCGCCGAGCCGCTACTCTGGATCAGCTTATGCCCACCCGTGATCGCTCAGTTTCCGCCGCCGGCCTCGACCTCCAGGAGCGAGTCGTCGAGATCAATCGCGTGGCCAAGGTCGTCAAGGGCGGCCGGCGCTTCTCCTTCACCGCGCTCGTCGTCGTCGGCGACGAGCGCGAGGTCGTGGGCATCGGCTACGGCAAGGCCAACGAGGTGCCTGTGGCCATCCAGAAGGGCGTCGAGCGGGCCAAGAAGAATCTCTACCGCGTGCCCAAGCACGGGTCGACGATCACCCACCAGACCACGGGGGTGTTCGGCGCGGGCCGAGTCCTCCTCAAGCCCGCCTCGCCCGGTACCGGCGTGATCGCCGGCGGTGGCGTGCGCGCGGTGCTCGAGCTGGCGGGAATCCACGACATCCTGTCCAAGAGCCTCGGCTCGCAGAACCCGATCAATCTGGTCAAGGCCACGATGGCCGGGCTCGAGTCGCTGCGGACGCCCGATGAGGTTGCTGATATCCGGGGCCTCTCGATTAACCAGGTGTTGGGGCTGACGGACGAGGCTTCATCTGGCGCCCCCGACGCGCCGTAGTTGAACGGCAGATCACGTGCGCCGGAGTCGCCGCGATCGGGGGCGCACACGAAGACCTCGACGCCGCTCCGGACCTCGGCGGGCCTGAGGAGGCCCCGTCCTCGTGAGCAACCTCACGATCACACAGCGACGGTCTCGCAATGGAGCGGATAAGTCGCAGATCGACACGCTTCGCTCGCTCGGTTTGCGGCGGATTGGCCATAGCGTGGAGCGGCCGGATTCGCCGCAGCTGCGCGGAATGCTTCACAAGGTCCGGCACCTGGTCGAGGTCTCGGAAGATGCCTGAGTCCGAGCGCGTTGGGCTGCACAACCTGAAGCCGCCCGCTGGTTCGCGGCGGCCGCGCAAGCGCGTGGGACGCGGCGAGGGCTCCGGTACGGGCAAGACCGCCGGCCGCGGGCAGAAGGGCTGGGGCGCGCGGTCTGGTGCCAAGCGCCGGTACCGCTTCGAGGGCGGCCAGAACCCGATTCACATGCGGATGCGCAAGCTGCGCGGCCCGCACATGAGGAAGTCGATGCCGTTCGAGCCCTTCCGCACCGCGACGCAGCCGGTCAACCTGGTCGATCTCGAGGCCCGGTTCGAGGCCGGCGAGGCGGCCACCCTGGAGGCCATGAAGGCGCGTGGGCTGGCCACGCGTAAGGGCATTCCGGTCAAGGTCTTGGCCAAGGGCTCGATCTCGAAGGCGCTGACCGTGCACGCGCACGGGTTCAGCAAGGCCGCTCGCGAGCAGATCGAGGCCGCCGGCGGCACCTGTCAGCTCGAGGTCACCACGGAGCCCGCAGCGGAGGACTGAGTCGATGGTCTCCACAATCCTCGGGGCGTTCAGGGTTGGCGAGATCCGCAACAAGATCCTGTTCACCGCGGCGATCCTGGCGCTGTACCGGCTGGGCACGCACATCCCGGCGCCCGGCATCAGCTCCTCGGCCGTGGCGGCGATCCAGTCGAACTTCGGCGGCAGCAACATCCTCGGTCTGCTCAACCTGTTCTCGGGCGGCGGCCTGGGGCGGATCGCGATCTTCGCGCTCGGGATCATGCCCTACATCACGGCGTCGATCATCCTGCAGCTCCTGCAGGTCGTCGTGCCGTCGTTGGAGAAGCTGTCCAAGGAAGGTGAGGTCGGCCAGACCCGGATCACCCAGTACACGCGCTACCTGACCGTCGGGCTCGCCTTCGCCCAGTCGATCGGTTACGTCTTCCTGTTCAAGAGCTTTGAGAAGCAGGCCGGCCAGACGCTGATCCCCAACTTCACCCTGGCCAAGGTCCTGCTCATCGTGATCTCACTGACCGCGGGCACGGTGCTGTTGATGTGGATGGGCGAGCTGATCACGCAACGGGGCATCGGCAACGGGATCTCCCTGCTGATCTTCGCCAGCATCGTGTCCCGGATTCCGCACGGAATCCAGGCGTGGTGGACCAACCCCGACCAGGTGTTCCGCGTCGTGATGCCGTTCATCGCCATCGGCGTGGTGGCGGCGATCGTGTTCGTCCAGGAGGGCCAACGCCGCATTCCGATCCAGTACGCCAAACGGGTGATAGGGCGACGGATGACGCAGGGCGGGCAGACGTATCTGCCCCTGCGCGTGAACATGGCCGGCGTGATTCCGGTCATCTTCGCGGCCAGTGTGATGGCGATCCCGCCGACGATCGGGCAGCTGATCGGGCAGAACCGCGACAACTTCGCCACCCACCTGGCCGCCTTCTTCAACCCGCAGAGCTGGCACTACGTGCTCGGCGAGAGCCTCTTCATCATCCTGTTCACGTACTTCTATACAGCAGTGACATTCAATCCCGTCGACCAGGCCGACAACCTGAAGAAGTACGGAGGCTTCATCCCGGGGGTGAGGCCAGGCAGACCGACGGCCGAATTCCTGGATCGGATCCTCGCTCGGTTGACGTTCCCGGGAGCTTTGTTCCTGGCTGCGATTGCCGCGCTGCCGACCGTCCTCATCAACCAAACCAACGCGAACTTCTTCTTCGGGGGGACGTCAATCCTGATTGTCATCGGCGTCGCGCTCGACACGATGAAACAGCTCGAGGCGCAGTTAATGATGCGCAACTACGAGGGCTTCTTGAAATAGCTGCCCCCAGTAGGGAAAGGATTCCTTGGGCATGAATTTGTTCCTCAGCACCGTCCGCCAGCTGTCAGTACGCCGAGCCGCCGTGCTCGCGCTGCTGGCGGCGGCCGCGGTCGTGGCTGCGCCGCGGCCAGCCGAGGCGCGCATCGCACATCTGACGGTGGCGGTCAGTGGGAAGGGCCGTGCCGTACCGCCGGCGTTTCTCGGTCTCTCGGTCGAGTACAGCGAGCTCGACCGATACATGAGCACCGGCGCGGACTTCGTCCGCCTGCTCGATGTGCTGCGGCCCTCGGGCGACCACGCACGCGTCGACCTTCGTGTGGGCGGGGAGAGCGCGGACAGCACGGTCTGGGGGTCGGACTCCTCGCAATGGATCGCTCCGGCCTACCGGCAGGGACATCCATACGAACTGACACCGGCGTGGATGCAGCGGCTGGGCGCCCTGGTGCGGGCCGCGCGGCTGAACGTGATGCTCGACCTGAACCTCGCGGTGCATTCGCCGAAGATGGCCGCCATCGTTGCTGGCGCCGCGCGCAACGCGCTTCCCGCGGGCAGCATCAAGGAGTTCGGGATCGGTGACGAGCCCGACCTCTACCAGGATGGATTGGTCGGGCTGACCCGCGCCGAGCTGGGCGGCCCGAACCAGTGGGCGTTCAGCTTCACGCCGTCCGACTATGACCTGTGGTTCGGGAACTACGTCGCCGCGGTGCGCAACGTCGTCCACGGCGCCCGGTTCGATGGGCCCGAGGTGGAGACCAAATCCGCGTCGTGGGTCAGGAGCCTGCTCGACTCCCCTGTCGCGCGCGACGTGTCGCTGGTCACCGTGCACAGCTACCCCGCCTACGACGCCTGCCCCGGCCAGGGCGAGCCGCCTCCCAGAGCCCCCGACTACCTGAAGGACTCGACCGCCGCCGGCCTCGCCCAATCCGAAGCCCCGGTCCTCATTCCCGCGGCCGAAGCGAGGGTGCCGGTGCGCGTGACCGAGGTCGGGACCGCCGTCTGCGGGGGAACCCAGGGAGAGAGCGACACGTTCGCCACCGCGCTATGGGCCCCGGACGCTCTGTTCAACATGCTCGCCGTCGGGATCGCCGGCATCAACATCCACGTGCGGGGCAACGGGTTCCCGAACACGGCCCTCATGTACGGGCCGCAGGGGATCTATCCCGAGCCCCTGTTCTACGGGCTGGCGACATTCGTCCGCACGCTCGGGCCGGGCGCGCGACTCATGAAGGTGTCACGCAGCCAGGGGTCCCGCGCGCTCAAGGTGTGGGTCGTGCACCGTAGCGACGGCACGCTTCGCCTGCTCTATATCAACAAGTCGAGCCAGTCGGTTTCGGTCAAGCTGCGCTTCCGCTCGAAGCACCAAGCCTGGCTCCAGCGGCTGACCGCCCCCTCCATCTATGCCAACCAGACGGTGACCCTCGCCGGCCAGCGGCTGGGGCTCGGCGGCCGCTGGATCGGGAAGAAGAACACGCAGCGCGTGCCCAACCGCCATCACGCCTACAGCATCCTCGTGCCGGCGGACTCGGCCGCCCTGCTGGGCGTGCCGCGGCCCTAAACCCCGAGCGGGCCGGTCGCCAGCGGCGGTGCCCGCCACTCCCCGCGGCATGCCAAATGCGCATGTGACCGCCCCCGCAGGTCAAATGAACATGTGGCTGGCCATCGCGTCGTGGTTGAGTAGGCTTAGACGCCGTGAGGAAGGGGCTTGTTGGTGGTTTTATCGTCGCCGCGGTGGCGCTCGGAGCAGGCAACGCCGCCGCAGCGATCAAGGTCAACACCACCAAGGACGAGACGATCGCGGGGAACGGCACCTGTTCGCTGCGCGAGGCGGTCCAGACGGCGTCCGGTATCCCCAGCCCCGACTGCCTCGGCGCGGCGGCCTCGGGCGTGACGACGATCGCGCTGCCCGCCGGGCACTATCGCCTCTCGCTCGGCTCTGAGCTCGATCTCGACGGCGACATCGCGATCGTCGGCGGCAAGAGCGACCCGTCGCAGACGATCATCGATGCGGCACTCCACAGCCGCGCCCTGCTCACGGAGGGCACGGCGAGCGTGAGCCGCCTGACCGTCACCGGCGGTCGGTCCGCCCAACCCGGCCCGACCGGGGCGCCCGGCGGCGGGATCGAAAACGAGGGGACGCTGGCTTTGACCGGAGTTGTGATCACCGGCAATGCGTCGGGCGATGGCGCGCGTGGTCGGGACGGCACCACGGGGGAGCTGTACCGCGGGCACCGACGGGGGCGACGGTGGCGACGGTGGCGGGATCTTCAACGACGGCAAGCTCACCATGACGCGCGTGACGGTGTCGGGCGATCAGACGGGTGACGGCGGGCGCGGTGGCGACGGAGGTGGCCGCAGCGGTGCCGGCCAGACCGGTTGCTCGGGAGGTGACGGCGGCAGCGCCGGGAGCGGGGCCGGTGTCTACAGCGATGGGCCGCTGACGGTCAACCAGTCGACGATCACCGGCAACACGACCGGCAACGGTGGCGCCGGCGGCGCCGGCGGGCAGGCAACCTTCGGAGGCGCCGCGGGCAGCGGGGGATCGGGCGGCGACGGCGCCGGCATCACCAGCTCGCTCCAAGGCCAGGCATTGACCCTCCTCGCCTCGACGATCGCCGGCAACCTGGACGGCAACGGCGGCGGTGGCGGATCCGGCGGCCCCGGAGCCAACCCGGGCAGCGGGGCGGCCGGCGGCGACGGTGGCCGCGGCGGGCGCGGCGGCGGGCTGTTCAGCGATGCCACGCTGGGAGCGACGGCCGCGGTGAGGGACTCGACGATCGCCCAGAACGTCGCCGGCGACGGCGGCTACGGCGGGAGCGGAGGCGCCGGAAACGGCCCGGGACGCACCGGCGGCGCCGGCGGCAATGCCGCCGATGGCGCCGACGGAGGCGGCGTCTATGCCGACACCGGGCCGGTCAGCCTGATCGCCGACACGCTCGCCGACGACCTCGCGGGAGAAGGCGGCGGCCCCGGGGGCGGGGGAGCGGGCCAGAACTCGGCCTCCAGCGGCACGGAGGGCACCGCGGGGTCGGGGGGCTCCGGCGGTGCGATCGTCGTCAGCCCGCCCATGATGAACGTGCTGGCCAGCGTCAGCGAGCAGGACACGCTGGTCGCGGCCAGCTTGCCCGAGAACTGCTCGGGCGCCGTCACCGATGCCGACGGCAACCTGAGCTTCCCCGACACCTCGTGCCCGGCCGAGGTGACGAGCGATCCGCAGCTTGGTCCGCTGCAGGACAACGGCGGGCCAACCGCGACGATGTCGCTGGCGTCCGGAAGCCCGGCCATCAACCAGATCCCAGCGTCCGGTGCCGGTTGCCCGACCACCGATCAGCGCAACGTGGTCCGACCGCAGCCGCGCACCGGAGATTGCGACATCGGCGCCTACGAGTTCGCCCGACCCGTGTGCCGGTCGCTGGCGGACACCACGGCCATGGGCCGGGCATTGCGCGTCTCACTCGCCTGTGGCGACCCGTCCGGGCTGGCCCTGACATACCGCATCGGGCGCCGTCCGGCCCACGGCTCGCTGGGCACGCTCGACGCGGCGGCCGGCAGGGTCACCTACACGCCTCGGGCGGGCTTCGTCGGCAAGGACAGCTTCACCTACAGGGCCTCAAACGCCAACGGGACCGCCGCCGTGCAGAGGGTAACGATCACGGTGGGGCGCGTGCCGCCGGTCCTCAGCGCGGCCAAGCTGGCCAAGACCAGCTTCAGGGCTGCGTCCGGCACCCAGCTGCATTTCACGCTGTCGGCGACGGCTGCGCTCACGATCACGATCACCCACAAGAACGGCAAACCGGCCGGCATCGTGACCTTCGCGCACGAGCCGCCGGGCAAGGACGCCGTGCCGTTCACCGGCCAGGTCGGCGAGCACCTGCTGGCTCCTGGTGCCTACCGGGCGAAGCTCGTGGCCAGCAACGCCGGCGGCCACTCCGGCGCCACCGTGCTCCCCTTCACGATTGCCGGGGCGAGCGCCAGTCGTTCAGGGCGTTAGCCAGCTCGCGGCGCGACTCGATATCGAGCTTGCGGTACACGTTGCGCAGGTGGTACTCGACGGTCTTCGGGGTGACGAACAGCGACCGGCCGATCTCGCGGTTGCTGTGGCCGGCCGCCGCCAGCTCGGCGATGCGCCGCTCGCTCGGGGTCAGCGACTCGGGCCCGCTCATCAGCCGTTGCCGGCGAGGGCGGGCGCCGGTGGCGGCGAGCTCGGTCCGTGCTCGCTCGTGGAGCGCGTGGGCTCCGCCCTGCACAGCCAGGTCGATCGCGCGCTGGAGCGGCTCGCGCGCCTCGGCGCGGCGGTTACCTCGCCGCAGGGCCGCCCCCAGCTCGAGCAGTGCGCGAATCGTCTCCAGCCGCGGTGGCGCGGCCAGCCCCAGTGCCACGGTGGCGCGTAGGCGGTCGAGCCCCGCGTCGCCCTCCTCGCACAGCCCCAGGATGCGGCCGGCCCGGAGCCTCAGGTGCGCCGCGCCAGCGCGCTCCGCGATGGCGAACTCCTCTCGAGCGAGCTCCAGCGCGCGCCGGCGCTGGCCCAGCGCCAGCGCCGCCTGGGCCGCCGCGGCTCGCCACGAGAGAAGGCCAAGCAGGCGGACCGATGGGCTCGTCACCCGCTGGGCGGCCAGCGCATCCGTCAGCGCCTGCTCAGGTCGGGCCTCGGCCAGGCGCAGCTCCGCGCGTGCCAGCAAGCGGGCGCCGTCCTCGAGGTCGCGCGGCCCGTCGAGCGCTCCCACCGGCCGCGAGCACGTCGCCGGCGAGCCGGCGTTGGCCGGCCTCGAGCAGGCACAGGCAGTAGAACCCGGCGGCAGCGCGAGCGAACTGACCCCAGCCGGAGCGTCGGGCGTCAAGCGCCAGCTCGAGGTCGGCACACGCCTCGCTGACGCGCCCCTGAGTCAGCGCCACGGCGCCGCGGATGTAGCTCGCGGTGGCGAAGCCGTGAGTGGGGGTGCGCCAGCGCGCATCGGCCACGACCGCATTGAACAGCTCGTGGCACCGCTCGAGCTCGCCCGACCAGCAGATTGACAGGGCCACCAGGCTCCAGGCTGGGCCGTCGGCCGTTTCGCGTTCGAGCAGACGGCCGCCGTCCCACGCGCTCTCGGCCAACTCGAGCGTCGCCTCGGCGGGCTCGCCGGCCAGCGCGCTGTGCATCGCGCCCTGCGCGAGGACCTGCCGCCGGCCATGAGTTTGCGGCCCGCGCCGCGCTCGCGCCAGCAGTTGCGCCGAGCGCTCGGCCGAACGGTCCTGGAGCTCGGGCAGCAGCGCACCGGTGGCGACAAACCCCGTCTGCAGCGCGTCGTGAATCTCCATGGCGTCCCCACCCCCCGGCCGGCCGGCCAGCGCGGCCAGCCCGTCCTCGTAGGCGGCCGCCGCGTCCCGGTGGCGGCCGCGGAAGTAAAGCGCATGCCCTCGGTGCAGGGCCAACTCGGCACGCCGGCGGCGATCCGTCGTGGCGGCCGCGGCCCGCTCGAGGTGCTCGGCCGCGTCGGGCAATCCCGCGGTCGCCTCCGCGGTCCCCAGCTCGGCCTATAGCGCGGCCCGCTGCTCCTCGGGCGGTGGCTCTTCGACGGCACGGCGCAGGTAGCGGACGGCGGAATGCGGGGCGCCGCGGGTCATCGCGTCGGCCGCGGGGGCGCGCAACTGCCCGACCGCCCAGTCCTCGCCCTGCGTTCGGCCGTGGAGCAGGTGCGCGGCGACCAGTTCCGGGTCGGCGCCTTCGCGGGTCAACAGCCGCGCGGCGTCGAGGTGGCGACTCGCGAGCTCGGACACGGGAACGTCGCCCGCTATCGCGTGGCGGACCAGCGGGTGCACAAAGCGAAGCGGTTCGCGCGCGAGGAGGATGTCGACAGCTGCCAGCGAGTCGGCGGCCGCCACGGCCTGCCCGACGCGCAGCCCCGCCAGCTCGGCCGCCTGCCTGAGCGGGGCATCATCGCCGAGCACGGACACGGCGCGTGCCAGCGCCGCACCGGCCGCCCCCACGCGACCGACACGCACGCGCAGGCTTCGGATCACCGCCGGGGGTGCGAGCGCGCGGGCACGCTCGGCCAGCTCCGCGTTGGGCAGGTCGACCTCCTCTTGCAGCGCGACCAGCAGCTCGCGCACGTAGAACGGATTGCCCGACGTCGCATCGTGGCACGCGTCGATGACCGCGTCATCGGCCCGCTCGCCGAACACCTGCCGGGCCAGTTCGCCCACCGACTCGTCGCTGAGCGCTGAGAGCGTGCGCACCGTCACCCGCGGATGCAGGGCGATGCGGTCGAGCGCCTCGGTCGAGGAAATGCCCAGGGCGGGGCGTCGCGTCATCACCAGGGCCATCGGGAGCTCCTCGAGGCGGTGTAGCGCGTACAGCACGAACTCCAGCGAGGCCGTATCGCACCAATGGAGATCGTCCAGGGCGATCAGTGCCGGGCGGCGCTCCCGGTCGGCGGCCAGCACGTTGAACAGGCCGTGAGTGCTGAGCGCGGCCTCGCGCGCGTTCGCGCCCAGGGGCCGCAGTCGGGCATTCAACAGTGCCGCCGCAACTCCGTACGCGATCTCGCGCTCCAGTTCGGCGCCGGCGGCCCGCAGTACGCGCATCCGACGCGCCCGCGCGCCGTCGAGCACCGCCTCGTGCAGCCGCGTCTTGCCCATCCCCGCGTGGCCCTCGATCAGTAGCGCCTGGCCGCCGCCCCGCACCGCCGTGTCCAGTACCTCGTCAATCAGGCGCAGCGCTGATTCGCGCTCGAGTAACCCGCTTCTTCCTCGTACCGCCCTTCCACGACGGTCGGGCGTCTGCCGCACCGGCATTGGCCTCGTTTACCCAGATAATGGTGTTTTGATGAGCCGAGTGTAAGGGCGACGACCGAGCCGTGCGCCGCCCAAATCCTGGGGTGGCTGCCTGGTGCGAAATGCGGCCTGGACGATGATGCTTCACGCGTGGACCGAACGCTCACCTACATGTATCTGATGATCGAGCATTCCTCAGATCCAATCCAGGGGTCGGTTTCGGTGGGCGGCGAGAGCGCGCGGGCGTTCAGTGGCTGGATCGAGCTGGCCGGGGTGATCGAGGAGGCGCGGCTCCGGGCGGCGTGCCTCCCGGCGGGCATCGACTCTCACGGCAACGGTGGGGGGGCGAAAAGTCTGGGGTCCATCCCTGGGGTGAAGAAGCAACTCGACCTCTAGGCTGCCGTTCACCGCTTGAGTCGTACAGGGGGCTCGGCGCGCGACGTAGACCACGGTAGGGCAGGGGCACGGACCGTGGGGGCGAGAGAGTGGGGGCGCAGGCACAGGACGGGAAGGGCCGGCACGGAAGCCGGCCCAGTGTCTGATACCAAGGCATCCACCCAGGCGGTAGCTGTACCGATACAGTGACGTCTCGTGTCGGAGTTAGACCTGATTCTGTTTGGCCCGCCCGGGGCCGGGAAAGGCACGCAGGCCGACCGCCTGCGCGCCGATTTCCAGCTGCCGTTCATCTCCACCGGGGACATGCTGCGGTCAAACGTCAGGGAGGGCACCGAGCTTGGCCAGGAGGCGCAGCAGTACATGGATGCCGGCGAGCTGGTCCCCGATCAGCTGATCCTGGCCATGGCCGCGGAGCGCCTGCGGGAGGAAGACGCGCGCGACGGTTTCATCCTCGACGGGTTCCCGCGGACGATCGCTCAGGCCGAGGCCCTCGACAAACAGCTGTCGGGACTCGGACGCCGGGTCACCGCGGCGCTGCTGATCGACGTCCCCGACGAGGAAGTCATCCGCCGACTGTCGGGCCGGCGCGTGTGCGTGAAGTCCGGCCACAACTATCACGTCGAGTTCGACCCGCCCAAGCGCGAGGGGGTCTGCGACCAGGACGGCTCGCGACTGATCCAGCGCGACGACGACAAGCCCGAGGTGATCGGCAACCGTCTGCGCGTGTACCACGAGCAGACCGAGCCCCTGATCGACTACTACGACAAGCAGGGATTGATGCGACGGATCGACGGGACACGGGCTCCTGCCGAGGTCAACGATCACATCCGGGCGGTGATCGCGACCCTGAGGCTCGAAGAGGACGTGTGAAGCGAACGTGATCATCAAGAAGACGCCCGAGGAGATCGATCGCATGGCCGCGGCCGGAGCCATCCTGGTCCGGACGATGAACCTCCTGGCCGGCAAGATCCGGCCCGGCGTCACCACGCTCGAACTCGACCAGGCGGCGGAGAAGTTCATCCGCTCGCAGGGCGCCGAGCCCGCCTTCAAGGGCTACCGCGGCTTTCCCGGTTCGATCTGCGCCTCGCCCAACTCGATGATCGTGCACGGCATCCCCGGCCCCTACAAGGTGGATCGTGGCGACATCCTGTCGGTCGACATCGGAGTGATCCTCGACGGCTGGGTGGCTGACGGCGCCCGTACGTTTCCCGTCGGGGCGATCAGTCCGGTGGCGCGCAAGCTGCTCACGGTCACCGAGGAGTCCCTGTTCGTGGCCGTCGAGCAGTGCCGTGTGGGCAACCGGCTCGGTGACGTCTCCCACGCGATCCAGGAGCACGTCGAGGCGGCCGGTCTGTCGATCGTGAGGACGCTCGTCGGCCACGGGATCGGTCGCAGCATGCACGAGGAGCCTCAGATCCCCAACTACGGCAATCCAGGGACCGGAATTCCGCTTGAGGAAGGCATGGTTCTGGCTGTCGAGCCGATGGTCACCGCCGGGCGCCATGCCGTGCGCATCGGCGAGGATCACTGGGCGATCTACTCCCAGGACGGCTCGCTGGCGGCCCATTTCGAGTTCACGATCGCCATCACCGCCGCGGGCCCCAGGATCCTGACTCCGTGGCATGAGGCCGGCAACGGCTTGGCCGCGGCGCTGAAAAGACCTCCCTGCTAACATCGCACGTTGGCGCTCGCAGCGCGACTTGGCGCTGCGTGCGGTTCTCAGCGCGGTAGCGGCGGCCTGAAGCGGTCTCCAGAGCCGGGCTGAGAGAACTAATGGAATCACTCACGAGAGCGAACGAGCGTGAAAGTACGACCCTCGGTCAAGCCGATGTGCGAGAAGTGCAAGATCATCCGCCGTCAGGGGCGGGTGCTCGTGATCTGCTCAAATCCGCGACATAAGCAGCGGCAGGGCTAGATGGCACGGATCGCTGGAGTCAATATCCCCCTCAACAAGCGGGTCGAGATCGGCCTCACATACATCTACGGCATCGGGCGCTCTCGGTCCAATGAGATGCTGGCCGAGGTCGACGTATCGCCCGACACATACGTGCGCGACCTCACCGACGATGAGGTCGTGAAGCTGCGCGAGGCGATCGACAGCTCGCTCACCGTCGAGGGCGATCTTCGCCGGGAGCGCTCTCAGAACGTCAAGCGGTTGCAGGAGATCGGTTCCTACCGCGGACTGCGCCACCGCCGCGGCCTGCCCGTTCGGGGCCAGAACACGAAGACCAACGCGCGCACGCGCAAGGGTCCCAAACGCATGCAGGTGGCCGGAAAGAAGAAGGCGGCTAAGAAGTAATGCCCGCCCCGCGTAGACCGCAGCGAGGCCGCCGACGGGTCCGCAAGAACATCCCCGTTGGCCAGGCCCACATCAAGACTTCGTTCAACAACACGATCGTGTCGCTGACCGATCGCGAGGGCAACGTGATCGCCTGGGAGTCCGCCGGTGGCGCCGGCTTTAAGGGCTCGCGCAAGTCGACTCCATTCGCCGCCCAGGTGACCGCTGACGCGGCTGCTCGCAAGGGAATCGAGCATGGGCTGCAGAAGGTCGAGGTGTTCGTCAAGGGCCCGGGATCGGGACGCGAGACGGCGATCCGGTCGCTGCAGGCCGCCGGCCTCGAGGTGACCGGCGTGAAGGATGTGACTCCGCAGGCGCACAACGGGTGCCGTCCGCGGAAGAGGAGGAGGGTCTAAGCATGGCCCGCGACACCGGACCCCAGTGCAAGCAGTGCCGCCGGGAGGGGCAGAAGCTGTTCCTCAAGGGCGAGCGCTGCCTGACCGACAAGTGCGGCGTCGAGCGCCGCTCGTATCCGCCCGGAGAGCACGGCCGCGGTCGCCAGAAGCAGAGCGAGTACCGCGTCCAGCTGCGCGAGAAGCAGAAGGCCCGCCGCTATTACGGCGTGCTCGAGAGGCAGTTCCGCAACTACTACGAGAAGGCTTCGCGTCAGCCCGGAATCACCGGCGAGAACCTTCTGCGCATGCTTGAGTGCCGCTTCGACAACGTGCTGGTCCGGCTCGGTTTTGCTGCCTCGCGCCGTCAGGCCCGGCAGCTGATCCTGCACGGCCACTGGACCGTCAACGGTCGGCGCGTGAACATCCCGAGCTATCAGCTTCGTGACAGCGATGTGATCGCGATCCACCCGCGCTCGACGGCGAGCCAGGTGATCCAGGACGCCACCGAGCTGACTGGCCAGGTGCCGGCATGGTTGCAGGCCGACCACGACTCACTCACGGCGAAGGTGCTTCGCAAGCCGGAGCGGCGCGAGATCGCCGCGCCCGTGCAGGAGCAGCTGATCGTCGAGCTTTACTCGAAGTAAACCCAAGCTTCAGTCGTCCGGCCGATGGCGCCGGCCGACGATGACAGCCGCCGTGGCGGCGGCAGGAACCCCACGACGTTAGGACCCCGATGCTTGACTTCCAAGTCCCACGAATCTCCAGCGAGTCGGTCGATGACAACCGCGGCTCGTTTACGATCGAGCCGCTCGACAGGGGCTTCGGCTACACCTTTGGCAATTCTCTGCGACGCGTGCTGCTGTCGTCGCTGGCCGGCGCGGCCGTGACCAGCGTGCGGATCGAGGGCGTCGCTCACGAGTTCTCGACCATCCGCGGCGTCAAGGAGGACGTCACCGACATCGTTCTCAACCTCAAGGGCGTTGTTTGCCGGATGCACAGCGATGCGACCGAGATCGAGGCGCCCCTCGTGGTGACCGGTCCCGGCGAGATCACAGCCAAGGACATCGACCTGCCCTCCGGCGTGGAGATCCTCAACCCCGACACCCATATCGCCACGCTCGAGAAGAAGACCAAGCTCGAGGTCTATCTCACCATCGGCCGCGGCCGGGGCTACCGCCCGGCGGAGGAGAACAAGTCTCCCGATCAGCCGATCGGCGTGATCCCGATCGACTCGATCTTCTCGCCCGTGCGCCGCGTGGCCTACAACGTCGAGCAGGCTCGTGTCGGCCAGAAGACCGACTTCGACAAGCTGACCCTCGACATCGAGACCGACGGTTCGATCGATCCGCCCGCCGCACTGCGCGAGGCGGCCGAGATCCTCATCTCTCAGCTGGCCATCTTCACCGATCCCGATCGGGTGACCGAGCTGCGCGCGGCCGGCGACGCCGGCGCGCTCGAGCCGGGTCTGGCGGGCGCCACCGGCCCCGGCGGCCCGGCCCGGCAGCCCAACGCGATGGACGACATCCTGATCGAGGAACTCGAGCTGGGCGTGCGTTCCTACAACTGCCTCAAGCGGGCGGGGATCCAGACCGTCGGCGATCTGGTGACGAAGACCGAGTCGGAGCTCAACGCGATCCCCAACTTCGGCAAGAAGTCGATCGACGAGGTCATCGAGACTCTGCACGCGCGCGGTCTCGGGCTCCGAGGCGAGTAAGGTCTGCAGCCGTCATGCGCCACCAGCGTCAGCGATATCAACTCAGCCGCAGCGCCTCGCACCGCAAGTCGCTGCTGATGAACCTCAGCAAGGAGGTCATTCAGCACGAGCGGATCCAGACCACCGAAGCCAAGGCAAAGGCGGTCAAGCCCGAGGTGGAGAAGCTGATCACGCTGGCCAAGCGCGGTGACCTCCACGCCCGCCGCCAGGCGCTGTCGGCCCTCGGCCAGGACAAGTTCACCGTGTACAAGCTGTTCGAGGAGATCGCGCCCCGGTACTCGGAGCGGCCCGGCGGCTACACGCGGATCCTGAAGCTCGGACCGCGGCAGTCGGACTCGACGGAGATGGTCTTCCTCGAGCTGGTCTAGGGCGGCCGGCGTCGGGGTGGTTTCCCGGCTGGTTCTCGAGTACGACGGGCGCGAATTCGCCGGCTGGGCCGCCCAACCCGGCGAACGGACGGTGCAGGCCGAGGTCGAGCGGGCGCTGTGCGTCCTGCGGCGCACCGACGCGGTGCCGCTGACGGTGGCCGGCCGGACCGACGCCGGCGTGCACGCGCTCGGCCAGGTCGCCAGCTACGAGGGCGACCCGGTCCCAGTCGCCGGCCTCAACGCGCTGTTGCCCGATGACATCGCCGCGCTCTCGTGCGCGCCGGCACCAGAGGGCTTCAACGCCCGCTTCGACGCCACGAGCCGCGCGTACACCTACCTCCTGCTCAACCGCCGTGGGCGCAGCGCGCTGCAGCGCGGGCGGGCTCTGCACTGGCCTCACGTCATCGATATCGCCGCTCTGGACGCCTGCGCGGTGGCGCTCGTCGGAGTGCACGACTTCACCGCCTTCACCCCGACCGAAACCGATCACGTGCGCTTTTCGCGTCAGGTGTTCGGGGCGTTCTGGAAGACCGGCGGCTCCGAGGGACTGGTCGAATTCTGGATCGAGGCGGACGCGTTCATGCGTCACATGAACCGGGTGCTCGTGGGCACGATGCTCGAGGTCTCGGGCGGGCGGCGATCGCTCGAGTCGTTCGTGGCGCTGCTGGACGGCGCGCCGCGGTCGGTGGCGGGGCCGACCGCGCCCGCCTACGGGCTGTACCTGGCCGGGGTCGGGTATGGCGGCGAGAGGGTGCTCGAGGTGTAAAAACTTCGCAACGAAGGGGGTGGGGCGAGGTCGGTCGGGGCCTCTGATAGGTGATGGCTTCCCCACGCCCCGACAAGGTCCCATCAGGCGCCGACGAGGTCGCTTCAGGCCCCGACAAGGTCGCTTCAGGCCCCGACGAGGTCGCTTCAGGCCCCGACAAGGTCCCATCAGGCCCCGACAAACGCAGCAAAGCTCCGAGGCCGGCCCGACCACGCGCGATTCCTCGACCTCAGCCCGAGTTTTGCGCCTCGATCGTGCCGCCCCAGGAGCTTTGGCACATTGCTCGGGGGCTTGAGGGCGCGCCGGATCGTGCGGCGGCACTGGTCGCCCAGCGGCAGCTCCGCCTCCTGACGATTGCCCAGCTCAGAGCCCTGGGGCTGAGCAAGGACGCGGTCACGACCCGATGCCGCCGGCGAAGCCTGACCCGGATCCACACGGGCGTCTATCTATTCGGAGGGCCACCACTGCTGCCCGGCGCCCGGGAGTTGGCGGCGGTGCTCACGGTTGGCGGCTCGGCGTACATCAGCCACCGGGCGGCGGCGGTGATGTGGGGCCTCGCCGCGGTGGCCGGCACGGTCGAGGTCACAGTCGCAGGCCGCAACGTGAGGAGTCGCGACGGCATCGCGATCCATCGCGTCGCCGGCCTCCATCCCGACGACCGCGCCACCAGACACGGGATCCCGCTCACCGGCCCGGCCCGTACGCTGATCGACTTCGCAGCCACCGCGACTGGCTACGAGCTCGAACACGCGGTGGGCGAGGCGCGGCTGCAGCGGCTCGTCGACGACGGCGATCTCGCCACGGCCCTGAATCGCGCCGGCAATCGTGCCGGCGTGGCCCGCCTGCGGGCGGTTCTCGCTGGGGAGGACGAGTCCGGCTACACGCGTCTGGAGGCCGAACGGCGGATGCGCCAGCTGATCGCAAAGGCGCGGCTACCGCGTCCGCGGTACAACGTGATCGTCGACGGGTGGGAGGCCGACTGTCTGTGGCCGGATCAGCGCCTGATCCTCGAGGTCGACGGCTACAGGTTCCACGGTCATCGAGGTGCGTTCGAGCGCGACCGGCGTAAGGACATGGCCCTGGTGGCCGCCGGATATCGCGTCATCCGGGTGACGTGGAAGCAGCTTGTGAACGAGCCGATGGTCGTCGCCGCCTTGGTGGCCGCCGCACTCGCCGTCAGCCGCCACCCCGGCTAGATGGTTGATTCCTCTTGCCGCACCCACGGATGGCGCGCACGACGCGGCGCCGGATCGGCACCCATGTCCTCGCCGGTAGCGCTGCTACCGGCTTCGTCCGCGTGTACCGCCCGGCTTGGTCGTGCACGCCCCCGCGGGCACGTCAATTCGGAATCAACCATCTAGCATCAGCCTGAGTGCGCGTGCTGCTCACCAACGACGATGGGATCGAGGCGGCTGGGCTGCAGGCGCTGCGCCGCGAGCTGCTGAAGCTCAAGGGGATCGAGCTCGCCGTGATCGCTCCCGACGGCAACCGCTCAGCGATCGCGCGCGGATCACCACGCGCCGCCCGCTGTGGGTGCAGGAGATGACATTTCCGGACGGAACCGTCGGATTCTCCACGGACGGAACCCCGGTCGACTGCGTACGCCTGGCCCGGCTGGGGCTGATCGAGGACTTCGAAGCCGAACTCGTCGTCTCGGGCATCAACCACGGCTCGAATCTCGGCGACGACATCACCTACTCGGGCACGGTGGCGGCGGCGCTGGAGGCGATCATCCTCGGCCTGCCGGGGATCGCCGTATCCCAGCAGTCGCCCTCGCTCGAGCAGGACTTTCGCCACGGGCCGGGGTTCAACTTCGACGCCGCGGCCAAGTTCACGGCCCGGCTGGTCGCCGAGCTGGAGGACGTGCCGCTGCCCTCCGGCACGCTGCTGAACATCAACGTCCCCGGCACCGAGCCGACGGGGGTCGAGGTGGGAGGTTGGGCAAGCGCGTCTACCGTGACGAGCTGGCGCTGGTCGACAGGCGCACCGATGGCCGGCGGCTGTACCGGATCTACGGCGACGCCAGCTTCGAGCGGGACGAGACCGGACACCGATCTGGCGGCGGTCGCGCGGGGCAAGATCGCGCTCACCCCGATCCACTTCGACCTCACCGACCGCGAAGGGCTCGATGCCCTGCAGCAGCACGACCTGGCGCGGCTGATCGCGCCGGCGGCCAGCGAGGTCCGAGGGATGAGCGCGGCGCGGGAGCACGGCCAAAGCCTCCGATCCAACCCAGCGCGCCGCCGAGCTGCGCAAGCAACTCGACTACCACGGCTACCGCTACTACGTCCTCGACGATCCCGAGATCGGCGACGATCATACGACGCGCTGATCGACGAGCTGCGGGCGATCGAGACGGAGCATCCCGAGCTGGTCACGCCCGATTCGCCGACGCAGCGCATCGGCGGCGAGCCGGTGAGCGACCTGGAGAAGGTCCGCCACCCCCAGCCGATGCTGTCGCTGGCCAACGCGCGCAGTGCCGACGAGCTGCGGGCCTGGATCGCGCGGATGCGCAACCACCTTGCGCGCGAGGGAATCGAGGATCCGCGACTTCGAGTATGTGGCCGAGCCGAAGATCGATGGTCTGGCGATCTCGCTGATCTACCGCGACGGCATGTTCGAGCGCGGCGCGACGCGCGGCAACGGCGAGATCGGCGAGGACGTCACCCACAACCTGCGGACGATCCCAGTCGATCCCGCTCAAGCTCGAGATCGCCGAACCGCCGGCGATGGTCGAGGTCCGCGGCGAGGTCGTACATGTCGCTGCCGGACTTCGCCAAGCTCAACGAGCGGCGGGCCGAGGCAGGCCTGTCGACGTTCATGAACCCGCGCAACTCGGCGGCGGGCACGATCCGCCAGCTCGATCCCAAGCTCGCCGCCGATCGGCCGCTGTCGTTCTGGGCCTACGCGATCGGCGCCACCGAGGGCATCAGCTTCGACGCGCACTGGGATGCCCTCGCGTGGCTGCGCGAGCACCGCTTCCCGGTCCATCCCGACGTCGAGAAGCTCACCGACCGAGGACGAGGTCGTGGCTCGCGCAATGCCGCGTCTGGGAGTAGCGTCGCGGCTCGCTCGACTTCGAGATCGACGGCGTCGTGGTCAAGGTCAACGACGGTCGAGCTCCAGCGCCGCCTGGGCGTGGTCGGCCGCGAACCGCGGTGGGCGATCGCCTGGAAGTTCCCGCCGACCACCGCGGTCACCAAGCTCAACGAGATCGGCTGGAACCCGGGCAAGTTCGGCGACCTGCACCCCTTCGCGATGCTCGAGCCGGTGCACGTCGGCGGCGTCACGATCAAGCAGGCCACGCTCCACAACGAGGAGGACCTGGCGCGCAAGGACATCCGCATCGGCGAGGACGTGATCGTGCTGCGGGCGGGCGACGTGATCCCGCAGGTGCTCTCGCCGGCGCCGCACGTCGCCGAGCGCAAGGACCGCCCGCCGGCGCCGCAGCCGCCCGGCAGGTGCCCGGTCTGCGACACGCCGACGGTCAAGCCGGAGGGTTCGGTGTTCACGCGCTGCCCGAACCGGGACTGCCCCGGCCGGCGCTGGCAGCTGCTCACGCACTTCGTCGGCGCGATGGACATCGACGGCCTCGGCGAGAAGCAGGTGACCCTGTTCATGGATCTCGGCTGGGTCAGGACCGCCGCCGACTTCTACCGGCTCACGGCCGAGCAGATCGCCGAGCAGAACGGGTTCGGGCAGGTCTCGGCCGAGAAGCTCGTACGCCGCGATCGAGGCCTCCAAGCAGCAGCCGTTCGGCCGCGTGCTGTTTGCGGTCGGGATCGAGGAGGTGGGCTACGTGACCGGCCGCAACCTCGCCGCCCACTTCCGCACGATCGATGCGCTGCTGGCGGCGAGTCCCGAGGAGATCGAGCAGACACAGGGCGTCGGACCGAAGATGGCGGCCGCTGATCCACGACCAGCTGGCCGACCCGCAGATGCGCGAGCTGATCGCCGATCTCAAGCCCGAGGGGCTGCAGCTTCGAGGAGGCGGGTCCGCCACCCGGCGAGGGACCGCTGGCCGGCAAGACGTTCGTGCTGACGGGGACGCTCCCGACCTGACCCGCGAGGAGGCGACCGAGCGGATCGTCGCCGCGGGCGGCAAGGTCACGGGCTCGGTGTCGAAGAAGACCGACTACGTGGTCGCCGGGGACAGTCCGGGTTCCAAGCTGGCCAAGGCCGAGCGGCTCGGGGTCGCCGGTGCTCGACGAGGACGGGCTGCGTGGCGCTGCTCGAGCGGACTGCAGCGTGAGCACCGACGAGCTCAGCCGTCGTACCGCGCCGACGGCGACGCGCCATCTTGTCCTCGATGGCGTGGCCGGCGTCGGCGCTGGTCGACGTCCGTTCATCAGGAACGCGAACGCGATCGTGTGGCCGTCCTTGCGCCGTGCAGTAGCCGACCAGGTTGGCGACGTCGTGCAGCGTGCCCGTCTTGCCGCGGCAGCGGCCCTGGGCGCGGTGCCGTGCATCTCGCCGGCCAGCGTGCCCGTCTCACCCGCGACGGCCAGCGAATTGACAAACGTGCGGCTGTTGCGCATCGCACGCAGCGAGCGTGACCAAGTCGCCGCGGCTGGTGCATCGTTGCGCGAGAGGCCGGAGCCGTCGTCGAGCTCGGGATGGATCCCGAAGCTCGCGGCCATCTGCTGGCGCACCACGCGCGGCGCCGGCCGCCGTAGTGCCGGCGCCACCGAATCCGGCGCCGATCCCCTTGAGCAGCATCTCGGCGAAGAAGTTGTCCGAGGGCGCGTTGGTCAGCCGGATCAGCGTCGAGATCGTGGGCGAGTGCACGATGGCCAGCAGCTTGGCGCCGGGGGGGCGTCTTGCCGGTGAACACCCGTACGTGGCGGGCGACCGTGACCTTGTCCGAGCGCGAGCGCGTGCAGCGAACTGCTGGTCGCGTACAGGGCGGGGCGGTGGTGAGAACGACGAGCCCCTCCGGGTTGGCGAAGCCGCGGTTGTAGGCCAGCGCGCTGAGCTCACCCTCGACGTAGCCGCTGATCTGATCGCCGGTCGCCGGCGTGCCGCGCAGCGAATCGAAGTACGACTCGTCGCCGACGATTGACCCGCCACCGAGCGGATCCCCTGGCGCTGGATCAGGTGGCGACCAGCTGCCCCATCGTCGCGCCCGTGCCGTAAGCCGGTGGTCGAAGGCGGCCGAGCCGAACGTCGGGTCACCGCCTCCCTTCAGGAACAGCGTTCCGTGCCAGGCGCCCCCGGAGCGCAGCGCCCCGACCCCGAACACGCTAGTGCTCAGCCTCGCTCCCGGCCCGAAGCGAAACAGCGCCGTGGACGTCGTATAGAGCTTCTCCACCGATGCCGGCAGCCTCGCGACCGCGGCGTGCGAGGCAAACAGCGTCCTGCCCGCGGTCAGATCGACGACGTAGGCGCCGTCGTGGCCGCCCGCCTGGCGCAGGTATTTCGACAGCGCCCGATCCAACCTGCGCTGGGCCGGGGACCGGCCTGGCGACCGCGAGTGAGGGGCCGACGAGCAGCGCAACGGCTGCGGCCAGCGTGGCAACAAACCGCCCCATCGAGCGTATATAACCGATCAGGGCGGCGAAAGCTGCGCTTGTTGGGATGGGATTCCGCCTTACAATCGGAGGCCTAATGGGCAATGTTGTCAAGCTCGAGACCGGGGCGACCGAGCGGGCGACCGCCGGATCTGCCGCGTCCACGGGGCGCAGGCGTCACCAAGCGGTCAAAATCCGCGCTGGTCCTCGGCGGCGGCGGTTTCACCGGCGGCGTGTATGAGATCGGGGCTCTGCGGGCGCTGGATCTGCTCTCGGTCAACCGCACGGTCAATCGAGTTCGACGTGTACGTCGGCACCAGCGCCGGGGCGTTCGTCGCCTCCGCGGTGGCCAACGGCGTCACGCCGGAGGAGATGATGCGGGTGATCGTCCAGCAGGTGCCGACACCGTTCCCCGACGCTCGGGTCAGCTCGCTGCTCCGCCCCAACTACGCGGAGTTTGTGACCAAGGGGCTATTGCTCCCGCTGCGGCTGGTCAGCGCTGGTGCGCACCCTGATCCGCGACCTCGGCCAGGTCTCGGCGGTCGACATCGCCGTCGGGCTGGCCGAGGTGCTGCCGTCGGGGCTGTACTCGGGCGATGGGATCGAGCGCTACGTGCGCACGATCCTGTCCGATCCCGACCGAACCGACGACTTCCGTCTGCTGCCGAACGAGCTGTATCTCGCCGCCACCGACCTCGACACCTGCGAGCGAATCGTGTTCGGCGCCGAGGATTGGGACGACGTGCCGATCTCCACAGCGGTCAGCGCGTCGACCGCGCTGCCGATGATGTACAAGCCGGTCAAGGTCAAGGACCGCGAGCTGATCGACGGCGGCATCCTGTCGACGACCAACCTCGACATCGCGGTTGAGGCCGGGGCGAAGTTCATCGTCGTGGTCAACCCGCTGGTGCCGTACGTCAACGACTTCGAGCAGGCGATCCCGACCATCACCGGCTCGCGGGCGCGCCGCGATCTCGGACATGGGATTCCCGCAGATCGGCTACCAGTCGTTCAAGCTGCTCGCCTATCAGCGGCTGCACGAGCTGGCGCGCCGCTGGGAGGAGCGCTATCCGGGCGTCGACATCATCCTGATCGAGCCCGAGCCCAACGACGAGCTGATGTTCCAGACGAGCGTCATGAACTACACCTCCCGGGTCGACATCGCGCGCCATGGCTTCCAGTCGGTGACGCTCAAGCTCGCCGCAGACTACTCCGCGGTTCAAGCGCATCTGCGCGCGCCATGGGATCGAGATCTCGGCGACGCGCGTGCGGAAAGTCGTCAAGCACTTCGAGGCCGAGCGCGAGAAGACTCGCGCATGGCGGAAGATCCTCGAACAGACGACCTCGGCCCTGCTACGCCAGTCGGCGCAAGACGGCTCGGAGAAACGGGCCCGCCGCCGACGAGTGCCGGAGCGGACGACTTCAGATCAAACCCCGGCTGAGCCGGCTGAGCGGCGCTGCGACTTCTGCTGGCCTGGCGTGAGCTCGCGCAAGGCTGGAGAGGAACAGTGTCTTGTCGATGCGACCGTTGAAGATCGGGACGCCCAGTTCGACGCACTTGGTGATCACGTCTCGACGTTCGAGGCCTGCCTCCCGAGCGAGCTCGCTGGGCGTCAGGTGATTGGCCATCGGTCTGGTTCCTCCTTTGCCGTTCGCTACATGAATAGGAGTATGCCGGGTCGGGCGGATGGTCTCAACGCATTATTTGGCAAATCGGTCGTTTAGAACGCAGGCTTTTCCGGTCAACAATTGGAGCTACAGGTCTCCAATAAACGGTACAGTTCAGATGACGTTCGGCCCGGAGCGTGCGACGCGCCCGGGATAGCCCACTTAGGTCATGTCATTCGCGCTCAGCGTGACCCAACCCGCACCGGCGTGCACCGAGCACGAGCTGGTCGCTGCCGTCAGGCAGGGAAGTGACCAGGCGTTCGAGGAGCTGTACGCCCGCTACCGGCCCCGGATCGCCTCCTACATCTTCGGCATGGTCGGGGATCATGCCCGCGCCGAGGACCTCGTCCAGGAGGTCTTCATCTCCGCCCTGCGCCGCCTGCGCGAGACCGACCAGGCGATCGCCTTCAAGCCATGGATCTACGAGATCGCCAAGAACTCGTGCATCGACGAGTTCCGCCGCACGCGCCGCGCGCGGGAGGTCCCGCTAGGGGCCGACAGCGACGCCGATGAAGGCGGCGAGGTCGACGCGGTCCAGTGCTTCGCGACCACCGACGGCGAGCTCGAGACCAAGCAGTCGCTGGAAGATCTGCGTGGCGCCTTCTACGGCCTGTCGGAGACCCATCACAAGATCATCGTGATGCGCGAGCTGGCTGGCCTCTCCTACGCCGAGATCGGCCAGCGGCTGGACATGTCTCAGGCGATGGTCGAGAGCAACCTGTTCCGCGCTCGCCGCCGGTTGACCGAGGAATACAACGAGCTGATCAGTGGACGGCGCTGCAGAGCGTCCAGACGATCATCGGCGTGGACGACCCGGCGCTGCTGCGCAAGCTCGGCGTCCGGCAACGCCGCCTGCTCGCGCGCCACCTCGCGCACTGCCAGCCCTGCCGCCGCGAGGCCCGGATGGCCGGCCTCGACGAGTCGTTCTTCAAGACCCCCACGGTCATCGGCAAGATCGCCGCACTGCTGCCGTTCCCGTGGCTCCGCTGGCATCGCTCCGGCGGCGACGAGGACACGCCGGCCGCGTCCGGCTCGTCACACGGCTTCTCGGCGCTGTCCACCGTCCAGAACGCGGCAGGTGGTTCGATCCGTCGGGTCCGTCCGACCGGCCTCGGGCGCACCGCGACCGCGCTGGCCGCGCTCGCGGTGGCGGCGGTCGGCGGTGGGGTGGCCACCACCGTGGCCGGCCACCCGAGCCATCCGGCGCCTCGACTCTCCACGGCCGCGGCCAGCGTCCGGAGCACCGCGTCGACGACATCCGCGTCGCACACGCGCAAGGCCGTCTCCGCCCGTTCGGCGCCGACGGCCGCCCATGCGGGCGCGAGTTCGGCGGGACATCACGCGTCGAGGCTTGGAAGCGCCGCCGGTGGCGGTGGCGGTCGCGCCGGCAGCGCCGGGGGTGGCGGGGAAGACCGGTAAGGGGACGAAGTCGAGTACGGGCGGCCACGGCGGCGGCGGCGGATCGGGTTCCTCCCCTCAGCGGCGGCTCCACGAGTTCCGGCGGCTCCGGCGCGTCGGGCAGCTCGGGCGCGTCGGGATCAACCAGCCACTCGACGTCGCCGACCCACTCGGGGCCGCAGCTTCCGGTCGTCTCGCAGCCCCACGCGTCACGGTGGGAGGGGTTACCGTGACGACGCCGACCGTGACCGTGCCCAACGCGCCGCTCCCGAGGTCCAGCTCCCCAAGGTCCAGCTCCCCAAGGTGCACGTGCCGACGGTCAGCGTGCCCAGCCCCACGAAGGTCGTCAAGAAGATCCTCGGGGGCTAGCCAGGGCTCGGGGGCTAGCAGGGCGCTCGGCCCACGCGAGCCGCTCGCACTCGAGTCCCTGTGGTTTACTGGACACATCGGGGCGTGGCGCAGCCTGGTAGCGCGCACCGTTCGGGTCGGTGAGGTCCCCGGTTCAAATCCGGGCGCCCCGATTGTGAGGAAAGCCCTGGTACGGCAGGGCTTTCTGCTGTTCAGGAGTCGGTCGCCCGGTGGGTCGGTTGGTCCGGAGCGGGCTCTCGCTGCCCATTCGCTGCCCAAATGTGGCCCTGGACGAGCGCCTTGAGCCGCTCGCGCTCCTCCTCGCTGCGGCGCATCGTGTGCGCGTACACCCGCAGCGTGTAGGCCGGGTCGGTGTGCCCGAGCTGCTGCATCACGTAGGTAGGGTCCCTGCCGATTGCCACCAGGGTCGAGGCGAACGTGTGCCTCAGCTTGTGCGGGGTGATGCCGAGCGGCAGCGGCTGCAGGCCACGCTCCTCGACCAGGCGGTTCGCGGGTTTCATCACTGCGTCTACGACGTCGTGGCGGAGGTTGTGGCGCGAGCGCGGCTTGCCGCTTGAGGTCACGAAAACGGGGTCGTCTAAGTACCTCGACCGCCCGTTGGCGAGGTCCACGTCGCGCCACACCATCGCGCCGGTCGCCGAGGTGCGGCCGCCGCCCAGCAGCAGCGTGGCGATCGCCGCACCGCCTGCCGGTGCTCTGGACCGCTGGCGCTGCTTCCAGCTGCGACCGTGGCGGTCCTGGGCGTCCAGCACGGCGTCGCCGCGGTCGAGCTCGCCGGCGGCCTTGAGCACGATCGCCCCCTCCTTGGCGCCGTCCAGGGCACTGGGCGCGCCTTGGAGACCTTCAGTTGGTGGCGCTTGCCAACCCCCGGGTCGCTCGTGACGTGGCCGTGGTCGACAGCGACCGCAAGGATCTGTGTCAGCAGATCGACGTGCATGTCGACCGAGCGGGCCGACAGCGGCCGCGCTCGGCGGCGGTAGCTGCGCCCGAGGCGGTCGACGTAGGAGACCATGATCGGCTTGCCGCTCTCGCCGCCGCGGTGATCTCGGCCGCCTGGCGCACCTTGCTCTGGCGGTATCCATCGACCTCAGAGACCGCGATCCGCGAGGGGTGATGATCCTTGAAGAAAGGCAGCAGATGGTTGGTGAGGTCGTTCCGGTAGTGGTTCGCCGTGTTCGGCTCGACCTCCAGCTCCTTGGTGGTGAACCAGTTGGAGGCGAACTCGTGGAAGGTGGGGTCGACGGCTTGCGCTGGCGCCGGATCCGGCTCTGGGGGGCCGCCAGGTGCCGAGGTCCACGTCGCGAAGCACGACCGCGAGCTCGCGCTGCGCCATCGCGAGGGTCCAGCCGTCCTCGGGCCGACCGAGCGCGAGGAACTGGCGCTTGGTGTCCACGCGGCGCGGTGCCGGTGATCTGTGTGGTTCGCGCACGCGGCGTCCACCTGGCTTGAGCAGAACGTTCCCCGGTGGGCTCAATCGATCGGCTAATTCCGGTGCTGCGAAGCGCCGTAGGCCAGCTCGGCGACGGCGGACTCTTCAAAAAAAAAAGCCCGCACCCTCTTGAATGAGCCGGTTGCATAGGAAGCCCGCGCTCACCGACCGCCCGGACTGAGTTCCCTGAGTTCCGCGCGGAGCAGGGCCTGTTTCGCGTCGGGGAGATGCTCGTCGCGCAGCGAAAGCAGGGGCCGCAGTCCACCCGGCAGGGAGTAGAAGCGGGATCCGAGCGACTCGGACCGGGCAAGAGTTCTGCTTGTTCGTGAAGGGGGGCAACCAGGCGAGGTGGGCGCGCGGTCCGACTCAGGCGAGGATGACGAGCGTCCCGCCTTGCCGGCCGGGTCCGGGTAGTCGTGCGGCCGGGAGGCGTGAGAGCGCCGCGTTCTCGGTTGGCTGCTGAACTTCTTGACGGCTTCTTCGGTGACCGGCGTGAAGAGATTGACGAGGTTGCCGTCGGGGTCGCGAGCGATTCTTCGCTCGCTCTCACACGATTCTGGACGGTTTCTCACGGTTCTCTGAGATTTGCGCAGGATGCTATGCCCGCGAACGCTGCAGCCGAACGGGAGGGAGCGCGCGTGCTCGTGGTCGACGACGAGCCGAGCATCGTCGACCGCCATCCTCGATGACGCTGCGTCACCAGGGCTACTGTGTCGAGGCGGCGGAGAGCGGCAAGGGCGCGCTGGCCGTGGTCACTCGCTGGCGGCCGGACGTGATCGTTTTGGACGTGATGCTTCCCGATGTAGACGGGTTTGAGGTCGCTCGGCGGCTGGCGGCCGAAAATGAGCCGGTTCCGATCCTGTTTCTAAGCGCCCTCGACGACACCGAGGACAAGGTGCGTGGTCTGACGATCGGCGGCTATGACTACTTCGCGACCAAGCCGTTCAG
>CAVTTU010000018.1:0-45786 GCA_963737535.1 uncultured Solirubrobacterales bacterium | reverse complement strand
CGGTGTTGGGTGACAGGTGCAACTGCTCGGCGATTGCCGCGCTCGTGAGCCCGTCCGCGGCCAGTTCGAGCAGTTCGAGCTCTCGGGACGACAGGCGGACGCTCGCACCGGCCCGGTCGCGAATCAGGTCCAGCACGCCCGACTGCAGAGTCGGCGAAAGGACCGACCGTCCCTCCGCCACCGCGATGATCGCCTGGCAAATCTCGGTCTCCTCGCAGTTCTTGGACAGGAAGCCAGCCGCCCCCTGAGAAATGGCCTCGTGGGCGATCTCGCTGTCGTCGTTGCCGGAGATGAGCAGCGCGCGGGCCGGCGAGCCGACCGCTCGCAGGCGCGCGAGCAAACTGATTCCGTCCAATCCCGGCATCCGCACGTCCAGCAGGGCCACATCGGGATCCACCGAAGCGATCATCGCGATCGCCTCCTCGCCGTCTCGGGCCGCGCCGACTAGCTCGAGCGCCGAGTGTTCTTCGACCAGGCGGGCCAGCGCTCCGCGCATGGCGGATGATCGTCGGCTACCAGCACGCGGATTGGATTGCGTGGGCGGGCCGGCAAGGGTTGAGCAGCGCGATATTCGGCGAGTTGTTCCGTCTCGGCCATTTATCGGCAATTAGCGCCTGGCAGGTGCAGCCGGTGGCCTGCATAGACAGCCTGTTGGCCCCCGCCGTGCCAGAATGACCCCGGGTCCTCGGGAAGATGGGGACAGGTCCTCGAGCCATGACCGCAACCGCCGAGCCACCGAAGCGGCCAGAGGAGCCGATCAGCCGTCGTTCGTCCAACTGGGTCTCGGTGGCGGCCGGTGTGTGTGCTGCGGCGCTCACCGTCGTCGGTGCTATGGGGTGGCTACAGCCACCGCTGGCGGTGGACCGGGATCAACGGAAAGACCGCGACTCTGTGGGACTGGCTGCACCTCCTACTGTTGCCAATCGCCGTCGGCATCCTGCCGATCTGGATCAGCAGGCGTTACCAGCTCGGCCGCCACCACAAGCTCGCGGGCATGGTCGCGCTGGCCGTGTTCGGGGTTCTGGTCCTGGCCGGCTACCTGATCCCGTGGGCGTGGACGGGCTTTGGTGGGAACAGGCTGTGGGATTGGCTCGAGTTGCTCGCCCTGCCCGCTTGCCGTCGCGTTGATTCCGACCTTCGGCGAGCTCCGGAAGGGATGGAGTCCGCGGCGTTCGATGATCACGACCGTCGGGCTCGCGGTGTTCGCGGTGATCGTGCTTGGTGGCTACGTCGCCCACTGGAGATGGACCGGCTTTGCAGGGCAACACGCTGTGGGACTGGTTGCATCTGCTGCTGCTTCCGCTGTTGCTCCCGCTGGTCATCGTCCCCGCGCTGAAGCCGATGGCCACCGCGGGGCTCGCCGACGTCGAGGACGACGCAGACTGGCGAGCTCCGTGCGGAAACGGCCGCGGCGCAGCCGCCGGCGCCGTTCGACCAGGCACCCGCGGTCGGCGACACCGGCCCGGCGCACGCCGGCGACCCCTGAGCCCGCCACGATGTTCGAGGTGACCGCGAGATCAAGGCCGGCGCCCGTGGTGCACGAAGCCGAGGCGATCCCGGCGAGCTCCCGACTCGAGCACCCACGCGGCGTTTCGGTGATCATCGCCGTCGCGACGGCGCTTGGCCTCGTTCTGCGCCTGTATCAGCTCGCGCGCCCGAACTACCTGTCCGGCGTGACCGGTTACGACGACGGCGTCGATTTCGGCAGCGCGGTTCGGTTGGTGAACGGTGCGATCCCCTACCGCGACTTCGTGCTCGTGCAGCCCCCGGGCATCTCGCTGCTGATGGCGCCGGCCGGATGGCTGGCCACGGCCGTGGGCACCGATGCTGCGTTGGCGGTGGCGCGCATCGTCACGGCGTGCGTCGGAGCCGGCGAAATCGTGCTCGTCGGGCGGCTTGTGCGTCATCGCGGCCCGCTGGCCACAGCACTGGCATGCGGAATCCTGGCCGTCAACCCCGGGGCCATCCTGGCCTCGCACAGTGTGCTGCTGGAGCCATGGGTCGTGCTGTTCTGTCTGGTCGGTGCCCTGGCCGTGTTCGACGGCGACGATGTGACGACCGGCGACCGGCGACTCGCGCTTGGCGCGGTCGCTTTTGGTCTTGCCGGCGCGATCAAGGTGTGGGCCATCCTGCCCGTCGTCGTCGTCCTTGTCATCTGCTGGCGCGCGCGAGGCCACCGCGCGGCACTGACCTACGTTGGGGGTGTGGCGGCGGGCTTTCTCGTCGTCGTGCTCCCGTTCGTGGCGTTCGCCCCGCGAGCCTTCTACAACGACGTGATCGTGGCCCAGCTCTCGCGGGTCGAGCCAACTCGGGTTTCGCTCGCCGGTCGCCTCGACCAGTCTGGTTGGGATCAGCGACCTGTCGACGGCGGCGAGTGCCGCCGTGCCGCGAGCCTTGCCGTCGCCGCGTTCGTGCTCGTCTGCGCCGTGGGCGCCAGTCTGGCCAGCCGGCGCCCTGCCGCCCGCGCTGGAGGCGTTTGCTCTTGGCACAGCCGCCCTGACCGTGCTGGCGTTCCTCTGGCCACCCGACTATTACCCGCACTACGCGGGGTTCTTCGCGCCGTTCCTGGCGTTGGCGGTCGCCCTCCCGGCGGCCAGGCTTCTGGACGCTCTCGCGGCTCGATCGGGTCGCCGGCGGGCCGTGTTGACAGGGGCCGTCGGCATCGCCGGGCTGGCGCTCGTGGCCATGGCCGTGGCTCAGTTCGACTACGAGGCGGGTCTGAGGACGATCGATCCCGCCACCGCCGCTGACCGCCGCATCCCGTCTGGCTCGTGCGTCCTCACCGACATGGTGTCGCTGACGCTCGTCGCCGATCGGTTCACGTCCACCGATTCACGGTGCCCTCAGATGATCGATGCAATTGGGACGGACTACGCACTCGCCCATGGGCGCAGCGCGCTGGCCGGCGCGAGTCGCGATCCCACCGTTCAGGCCACGTGGCTCGCTGCGCTACGCCGCGCCCAGTTCGTATGGCTCTACTGCGGGCCGCCGCGAGCAATCCATTGCGATGTCTCGACCAACCGCCGCATTTCCTGGACCGATCGGATCCGGTCATATTTCCTGGCCCACTTCCGGCGTCTGCCGGGCCCACCACCGCATCTCTACCGCCGACGTGCAGCCAACCGCTGAACCCGTCAAATAGGGCTTCGCGCCGGCGCACCGATCCCCGTCTTGCTTGACAATTGCGCCACGGTAACCGCCCCGAGCAGACTCAGCGAAAGGACAGACTCAACTATGGAAGCCGCAGCCGAGCCGCAGACCAGTGCCGCTCCACAGCCGGGGGAGGCCACCTTCTCGCTCGAGCTGACTCAGGACCAGAAGGACATCCGCGACTGGGTTCACGGGTTCGCAGAGCAGACCGTCCGGCCTGCTGCTTCGGAATGGGACGAGCGCGAGGAGACGCCGTGGCCGGTGATCCAGGAGGCGGCCAAGATCGGCCTCTACAGCTTCGAGGGAATCGCCCAGTTCTGGCTGGACCAAACGGGGATCATGTTCCCGATCGTCAACGAGGAGCTGTTCTGGGGCGACGCGGGGATCGGGATGTCGATCATGGGCACCACGCTGGCCGTGGCCGCGATCCATGCCAACGGCACACAGGAGCAATGGGGCGAGTGGGTCCCACAGTGCTTCGGCAGCAAGCAGGAGCCAAGGGTGGCGGCCTTCTGCGTGTCCGAGCCCGACGCCGGCTCGGACGTGTCGTCCCTGCGCACCCGCGCCCGGTACGACGAGGCCAAGGACGAATGGGTGCTCAATGGGCAGAAGGCGTGGGCCACCAACGGCGGGATCGGTGACGTCCACGTGGTCGTCGCGCAGATCGACGCCGAGCTGAAGGCCCGCGGACACGCATCGTTCGTCATCCCTCCCGGGACCCGGGGCTCGAGATGGGAACCAAGGTCAAGAAGCACGGCCTGCGCGCCTCGCATACCGCCGATGTGTTCCTCGACGACGTGCGGATTCCCGGTTCCTGCCTGCTGGGCGGCAAGGACAGACTCGACGCGCGCCTGAGCCGCGCCCGCGAGGGCCAGAGCTCGCGCGGGCAGGCCGCCATGCGGACCTTCGAGGTCAGCCGCCCGACCGTCGGTGCCCAGGCGGTCGGGATCGCCCGTGCCGCCTACGAGTACGCCCTCGGCTACGCCAAGGAGCGGGTGCAGTTCGGCCGCCCGATCATCGAGAACCAGGCGATCGCCTTCGCGCTGGCAGACATGAAGATGGAGATCGATGCCGCGCGCCTGCTCGTGTGGCGCGCCGCCTGGATGGGCCGCAACGACCATCCGTTCGACAGCCGCGAGGGCTCGATGAGCAAGCTCAAGGCCGGCGAGGTGGCCGTGTGGGCCACCGAGCAGCGCAATCCAGATCCTCGGTGGCAACGGCTACACCCGCGAGTATCCGGTCGAGCGGATGCACCGCGACGCCAAGATCTACACGATCTTCGAGGGGACCTCGGAGATTCAGCGCCTGGTCATCGCGCGCGCGATCTCCGGAATGCAGATTCAGTAGGACGAAGCGCGAGCCCGGTGAACCGGGCTCGCGCGATCGTCTCAGTCTGTTACGCCGCCAGCCGGAGCTCGCCGAGCTTGGCGCTGCGAGCCAGTCGGCGCAGTCCGCGCTCCTCCAGCTCTCGCGCACGCTCGGCCGATATGCCCAGCTCGCTGCCTGTCTGCCGAAGCGTGCGAGGCTCATCGCCGGTCAGTCCGAAGCGCAGGCGGATGACGTTCCGCTCCGACTCGGGAAGCTGTTCGACGATCTCGTTGACGCGCTGATCGCGGTCGGCCTCCGCGACCTCTTCGATCGGCTCGGGACGTTCGCTGGCCAGCAGGTCTCCGAGAGCGGTTTCGCCGTCCTCGCTGACGGATTGATCAAGGCTTGCGAGTCCGCGCGAAAGCTCGCGGATCTCCATCACCTCGTCGACCGACAGCTCGGCAACTGCGGCGATCTCCTCGTCGGTGGGCTCGCGACCAAGCTTCGTGTTCAACTCGCCCTCAACCTTGCGGACCTTGACCTGTCGCTGCGCGACGTGGACGGGGAGGCGGATCGTGCGGCCATGGTTCTGCAGGCCACGCTGGATCGCCTGCCGGATCCACAGGGTTCCGTAGGTCGAGAACTTGAAGCCTCGGCGCCAGTCGAACTTCTCCACCGCGCGGATCAGGCCCAGCATGCCTTCCTGGACGAGGTCCTCCATCGGCAGACCATGACCCTGATAGCGGCGGGCCTGCGAGACCACGAGTCGGAGGTTGGAGTTGATCATCCGCTCCTTCGCCTCCAGGTCGCCACGCTCGATTCGCTTCGCCAACTCGATCTCTTCCGCCGCGGTGAGCAGCGGATGCAGGCGAGCCTGACGGAGGAATAGCTCGAGCGAATCGACGGAAACGACTCCGTCCCCGTGATCGGCGCGTGCTGCGGCGAGCTCCGGATTGCCCGCGTTACGGGCATCCAGATGCGCTCCGCGGCGCCGCCGCGGTCGCTTGGCGTCCGACACGGCCCCCCGTGTGCGGCGCTTGTTCTCTACGTTTGTGGTTTCGCGATGGTCGCTACGGCTTCTGCCCGAGCTTTCGCGACCATGGTTCTTATGAGTATTCAGTTGGATCTCCGATTCCAATGTTCGATGGGCATCGAATTATAGACTATTGTTCGACTTTTGTCGAACAATCCCTGTCCGCCGGGGTACGCTACGCGCGCCCTGATGCCGTATGACGATCTCACCCCGGCTAAAGCCTCAGATCTACGTAGATCCGCGACCGGCGCACTATTTCGATCGCTTCCATGCCCGCGCGAGGACGCGCGAGCCGGATTGGGTGTATTCGTTCATCAAGACCGTCTCATATCCCTATTGCCATCTCGTCTATCGGTTACACGCAAACGGTCTAGAACGTGTCCCGCGCGAGGGGCCGGTGATCCTGGCCCCCAACCACTTTTCGGCCATGGATCACTGGTTCGTGGGCATCTTGCTCCCCCGTCAGGTTCGCTTCATGGCGAAGTCGCAGCTGTTCAAGGGGCCGTTTCTGGAGTTCATCATGGCCCATTCGGGAGCCTTTCCCGTGCGGCGCGGCCAGCGCGACGAGGAGGCGATCACTACGGCCCTCACGATCCTCGGCCGCGATGGAGTGCTGGTCATCTACCCGGAGGGGGGAAGGTCGCGCAGCGGACAGATCGGTGATACGGCGCGTCCGGGCGTGGGTCGCTTGGCGTTGGAAAGTGGCGCGCCCGTGGTCCCGGTCGCGGTCAGCGGATCCGAGGAGGCCCGCAATTGGCGCGGTCTGGACTTCCCGGCGGTGACCGTCGCATATGGCCAGCCGCTGCACTTCGGACCCGCGCCCGGAGCCGGACGTGAGCGCCAGCAGGAGGTGGCCGACCAGGTGCTGAAGGCGGTCCGCTCGGAATACGAGCTGCTCAAGCCAGCGGCGCGCTAGCCCCCTCCGGCGCGAAATGCGCGAAGAGTTCGAGCGACAGCTCGAGGAATTCGGCGGCTGCCGGCGCAAGGCGCCGCCCCTCGCGCCAGGCCAGCGAGATGTCGCGCCGTAGGGCCGGGGCCACCAGCCCGATCATCGCCACCTCGGCCCCGGGGCTCTCGGCGTCCGAGCGGGGCAGGATCGCCAACCCCATGCCCCGTGCCACGAGCCGCC
Organism: uncultured Solirubrobacterales bacterium; assembly: GCA_963737535.1. Taxonomy (GTDB): domain Bacteria; phylum Actinomycetota; class Thermoleophilia; order Solirubrobacterales; family Solirubrobacteraceae; genus Palsa-465. The sequence continues at coordinate 39,166 of CAVTTU010000018.1, read as the reverse complement.
GGATCCGTTGGCTCTCGTTCGATTCCAGCTTGACCTGGGGCTCAAACCCGGCCTGGTGGCCGGCCGCGACGAGCAGCTCGCGCAGGCGCGCGCCCTCGCGATAGCTGATGAAGCGTTCCTCGGTCAGCTCCCGCATGCGCACGCGCCGGCGGCTGGCCAGGCGATGGTCCAGTGGTGCGACGACCACCAACTCCTCGGATACGAGCTGATGCAGGCCAAGCTCGTGACTCTCGATGCGCTCGGTGACCGACAGGAAGGCGAGGTCGATCTCATCGATCCGCAGCATCTCGGCCAGCTCCTCGCTCGACTGCTCGCGCACGGTCAGTTCCACGCCGGGATGCCGCCGGTGAAAGATGGCCAGCGCCACCGACACGTCGATCGGTCCCATCGTGTGCATCGTCCCCACGCTGACGTGACCGGTCTGGACGCCGGCCAGGCGCTGCATCTCGGCCTGCGCGCCATCAACCTCGGCCAGGATGCGACGGGCACGGGGCACCAGCAACTCGCCGGCATCGGTCATCGCCACGTGGCGAGTCGTCCGTTCGACCAGGGCGAGACCGAGCTCCTGCTCGAGGCGCCGGATCTGCTGAGACAGCGCCGGCTGGGCGATGTGCTCCCGCTCGGCCGCGCGCGTGAAGTGCCGCTCCTCGGCCAGCGCAACAAGGTAGCGGAGCTGTCGTAGATCCATAAGCACAGCGTATATATCCCTGCCAATACTCGTCTTGGACAACTAAACGCCCAAGCGCGATGATGTTTCTGCAGTAACCCTCTCCTCCCCCTCGAGCGCGCCCCTCAGATCTGGCCTGATACACCGCCGGATTGCAGGGGCGCGACTCATTTCTGGACCCGATGCTGCGCCGCCGAGCAAATTCGCTGCCCAGTTTCGATGATTTGCCGGCCGCGCACCCGTCTGTCTTTTCGTGAACACCGTCCAGACACAGGAGCGTGAGGCCATGAGTTCGAGCATCGAGCACGATCGATCCCGCTGGGTGGCCCTCGTCGTGTTGTGCGTCGGCATGCTGATGATCGTCCTCGACGTCACCGTCGTCAACGTCGCACTGCCGTCGATCCAGAGCAACCTGCACTTCTCGCCGTCCAGCCTCGCCTGGGTGATGAACGCCTACCTGATCGCTTTCGGTGGGCTGCTGTTGCTCGCCGGTCGCCTCGGCGACCTCATCTCGCGCCGCACGGTGTTCCTCGCCGGGCTGGCGCTGTTCACCTCCGCGTCCGTGCTGTGCGGTGCGGCGCAGAGCCAGGCGGTGCTGGTGGCCGCGCGCTTCGTCCAGGGCATTGGCGGCGCGATGACTTCCGCGGTGATCCTCGGGATGATCGTGACGATGTTTCCCGAGCCGCGGGAGCAGGCCAAGGCGATCGGCGTCTACGGCTTCGTCGCGTCCGCGGGCGGCTCGATCGGCCTGCTCGTCGGCGGCGTCCTTACGCAGGCGATCAACTGGCACTGGATCTTCTTCGTCAACGTGCCGATCGGCATCGTGACCGGTGCATTCGCGCTGCGCGCTGCTCGAGAAGGACAGGGGCATCGGGCTTCGCACGGGGCGCCGATCTTCCTGGCGCGGTGCTGATCACGTCGCGCGCTGATGCTCGGCGTGTACACGATCGTCAAGCCCGCGGCCGAGCATGGCTGGGGCGCCGGGATCACCTTGGGTCTGGCCGCCGGGTCCCTGGCGCTCCTGGTCGCGTTCGTGATCGCGCGAGTCGACGGCGCGGACGCCCCTGGTGCCACTGCGGATCTTCCGCTCGCGCACCCTGTCGGGCGCCAACGCGATCCAGGCGCTGTCGGTCGCGGGCATGTTCGGGATGTTCTTCCTCGGATCCCTGTACCTGCAGCGTGTCCTCGTTACGACGCGCTCGAGATCGGCCTGGCGTTCCTGCCCGACGACCGTCGTCATGGGGACGCTATCGCTGCGCTATTCCGAGCGGCTCAGCACGCGCTTCGGCCGCGCCGGACACTGCTCCCCGGGCTCGTCCTCATCCTCCTCGGACTGGTCCTGTTCACCCGTGTGCCGGCCACCGGCGGCAGTTATCTGCGCGATGTCCTGCCGACGCTGATCCTCCTCGGCGCCGGCGCGGGCGCCTCGTTCCCGGCGCTGATGACGCTGGCCATGTGCGGACATCGAACCCAGCGAGGCGGGACTGGCCTCGGGGCTCGTGAACACCAGCGCGCAGGTAGGCGGGGCGCTCGGGCTGGCCGTCCTGGCCACTCTCGCGGCGACGCGCACCCACGCGCTGGCCGCACACGCCCACGGGGGAGCCGACGCCCTGACCGGTGGCTATCACCTCGGCTTCCTCGTCGCCGCCCTGCTGATGTTGGCGGCGGTGGTGGTCGGTCTGGTGGCGCTGAAGCCGGAACGCCGGAGCGAGCCGGACCGGCGACGCGCTCGCACCGAGACGGCTCTAGATGTGCTCTAGCTCAGATGGTTGATTCCGCGGCCGCGTGGGGGCCGGGGGATCCGGCGCCGATCATCCGGATTCATCCGGCACGCGGGGGCGTGGAATCAACCATCCAGACCGACGTAGTTCTCGGCCAGCGCGGTGGCGGCCGCCGTCGAGCGGCACACGTAATCGAGCTGGGAGCGCTGGATCCGTTGGTCGAAGCGGTCCGAGGCGCGCGAGATCGTCGAGCGCGCGGCGCGCGCCGCCGGCGAGCAGCGGCGCCCGTTTCGCGATCTGCTCCTCGAGGCGCCGGAGGTAGCCGAGCACCTCGGGCCGAACGGCCTCGACCGTGCGCTGGCCCACGAGCACTACCTCGGGGCAAGCACCGACCTCATCGATCGGGCCCTGGCCGTGCACCGTGACCGATAGCTGCGAGGTGTCCTATGAGGCGTCCGGCCCTCAAGACGGCCCCGTCCTCGTGTGCTCGTCCTCGCTCGGCACCGAGCTCTCCATCTGGTCGCCGCCGGCCGACCGTCTGGACGGCTCGCGTCGCGTGCTGCGCTACGACCTGCGCGGCCACGGAGGCTCGCCCGTCCCGCCAGGGCCGTATTCGATCGCCGATCTCGGGGGAGATCTGATTGCTCTGCTCGACAAGCTCGAGGTCGAGCGAGCCACGCTGTGTGGAATCTCCATCGGCGCGATGACGAGCATCTGGGCCGCAGCCCATCGGGCCGAAAGGGTGGACGGCCTGATCCTGTGCTGCACGTCGGCTCGCTTTGCTGACGAGGCGAGGAGGGCCTATGTCGATCGGGCTGCGGCGGCCCGGGCCGATGGCCTGGAGCCCATCGCCGACGCGGTCATCTCGCGCTGGCTGACGCATCGATTCGCGCGCGCCAACCCCGCGGTCGTCGCACGCCTTCGCAGCGCGCTGGTCTCGATCCCACCCGAGGGGTACGCCGGGTGCTGCGAGGCGCTGGCAGCGCTGGACCTGCGCCCGGAGCTCGAGGCTGTGCACGTGCCGACGCTGGTCATCGCGGGCGAGGAGGATCCGGCCACGCCGCCCGCACACGGGCGGCTGATCGCCGACCGGATTCCCGGCGCCCGCCTCGAGGTCGTGGCGACGGCGCATCTGGCGATCGTCGAGCAGCCGACCCTGGTCAGCGATCTGATCCTCAACTTCCTTCTGGAGCAGCGGAATGGATGACTGTGAGCTGGGCACTTAAGTGGACCGTGCGCCTAGCTCGATCACATCGTCAGCGCGGCTGATCAGCTCGACGTCGTGGGTGGCGCACACGACGGTCTGGCCGTCCCGGCGCGATGCCGCCACGAGCAACTCCGCCACGTCTGCCGCGCCACTGCGGTCCAGTCGCGATGTCGGCTCATCGACGACCAACAGGCCCCGCGCGCCGGCCAGCGCCCTTCCCAGCGCGACCCGTTGCGTCTCGCCGGCCGACAGGCGCGACACGCGCTGTCGCGAGCGCTCCGACAGCCCCAGCCAGCTGAGGATCACGGCAGCTCGCCGCACGGCCGCCTCCTGGCTCCAGCTGCGCACGCTGAGCGCCAGGGCCACGTTCTCCTCCGCGGAGAGGAATCCCACAGCAGCCGGTTCCTGGGGGAGGTAGCCGATCCGCTCACGTCGCAGCGTGGCCAGCTGCTCGGCGTTGCGTAGGCCGACGGGCTCGGAGTCGATCAACAGCGCCCCTGCGTCCGGCCGGTCGAGCGCGACCAGCATCCTCAGCAGGGTGGTCTTGCCCACCCCCGACGCACCGATCACCGCGGTGAGACCTCCCGTCTTCAGCCTGCGCGTGAGCCCGTCGATCACGAGCTGAGGACCGCGGCGGCGCGACAGCGAGCGGAGTTCGACGGTGGCCGGCTCCCAGCTCGGCGAGGCCGAGATCGATGGCCCGGCGGCCGGCGCAGCCGGCGCCCGCTCGCCCCGGGCCGGCGTGAGCACCACGCCGTGCGGTCCGAGCCGCACGTGTGCCCGCTCGCCGATTCCCGCGGCCGAGAGCAGATCCGAGGGCAGCTGAACCCACCCCCCGCGCGTGACGACCAGCGCGTCCTCACCAGTACGGGCGTCCTGGACCACCCGGCCGTCACGCAGCAGCACGCTGCGGTCGGCCAGCACGTCCGTCGCCGAATCGTGTGAGACGACGATGACCGTCGTCCCCGCCGCGCGCGCCAGCTCGGCCAGCAACGAGCGGACGGCCCGCGCGCTGGCCGGGTCGAGCTCCCCCGTCGGCTCGTCGGCGAGGAGCAGTGGCGGTTGGTGGGCCAGGGCGGCACAGAGCGCGACCCGTTGGCGCTCGCCCCCCGACAGCTCGGCAGGCACCGCGGTGGCTCGGTCGGTCAGGCCTGCAGCGCTGAGAAGCTCCGCGGCCCGCCTGCGCGCTGCTCTTCGCGACGAGCCCCGCAGGGCCAGCGGCCGGGCGATCGCGTCGGCGGCTGGAAGCTCGGGGGCGAGCATCGACTCCGAGTGCTGGCCGAGGAAGCCGATCGTCTGGTGGCGAAAACGGGAGCGAGCCCGGCCGGACAGGCGGCCGATGTCGGCTCCGAGCACGTGCACGATGCCTGCCGACGGCGTCTGTAGCCCGGCGATGACCCGCAGCAGCGTACTCTTTCCGGCACCGCTGGGTCCAAGGATGCAGACCAGTTCGCCGGCTGCTACATCGAGGTTCGTCCCCTGGAGCGCGGCCGCATCGCCCTCGCCAGTGCGGTGTACGCAAAACACATCCCGCAGAGCCACCACCGGCTGAGTGCCGCTGACGCGGGCCGACTGGGGTGTTCGCGCCGTGGTGGTCACACGGCTCTCCCCACGACGATGCGGGTCGCCGCCCACGCGCCGAGCCAGAGCATGCCCAGCACGGCCAGGCTCCAGACGGCGAGGCCGAGCCACGGCGCCACCACCACGACAGGTGGTCGCGGCACCGCCACCGTGCCCGCCGCGCGTACCGTGGCCACCGCCAGGCGGGTCAACAGCACCCCGATAACGGTACCGGCGCAGACACCGATCGCCCCCGCCATCAGCAGTCGCACCCTGAGCTCGGTCCGCATTGCCCGCGGCCCGACGCCCTGCGCCACCAGGTCTGCCTCGATGCGCGGATCGCGCGCGGATCCGAGCAGCGCGACGAGGAGGCCGAGAACGGCCAGCACCGCGGCCAGTACGCTCGCGGCGAAGAGTGTTCCCAGGACGCCGCGAGCGACCGGCGCGATCCGCAGGGCGTGCTCGATGTCGGCCCGGAAGCTGGCCTCCAGCTGGTGAAGGGGGCCGGAGGCCAGGCCAGCACGCAGGCGATTGGGGTCGGCCGAGCTCACCCACAGCTCGTCCGCGCGGCCTTGACCGGGGGACTGAGCGTCGAGCGCCGAGGCCAGCGTGGCCTGGTCGGCGACCACGAAGCCCGAGGTTCCGGCCGGGATGGTCGGGAAACGGTTCAGCACGCCGACGACTCTGGCCTGAGTGGCGAGACCGTCGACCGTCAGCCCCAGGCGGTGACCCGGCCCGGCCAGCAGGGCCGTGTGTGGGTCGACGAGGACCGGCAGCGGGTGGGTGTCGCTGGGCTGCTGTGGACGGATGAGTCCGATTTCTCCCGTGGCCGAGAAGAGGACGAGCAGCCCGTCGCGGACCACGCGCGGGGAGCTGATCGCGCCCACGGCGGTCCACCGGTTGATCGGGACCCGGGTGACTGCACCCGCGCGGCTGGCGAGCTGCAGCGGACCGAGTCGTAGGAGGGTGGCGAACTGCGTCGCCGCGGCTGGGTTCTCTGCATTCTGATGCCCGTTGGTGGCCTCGAGCCCGGCGGGCTCGGTCGCCTGGAGCGCCTCGAGCTCCCACCGGCCCGTCGTGGCGGCGCGCGGCAGCCTCGCGCGCACGAGCGTCCCGCGCGGGCCACTCTGGCCCAGGGGCAGCTGAATCACCGAGCCGTCGGGCCGCCGAAGATCGGCGGTGATGGTGACGGCGATGCCGTGGCTCGCCGCGCGCAGCTCGAGTGTCTCGCTGTCTGGGTCTAGCCTGGGGCCCGGACGGCGCACCGGGCCAGTTGGGGTGATCCGCCGGGCCAGCGCGCTCAGCGGGGCCGAGCCATCGCCGCTGCGCCAGCCGTGCAAGCGAGCCAGTGCCGCCGCCGGCACGCCCAGGGCAGGGACCGTGAGCGAGCTGCCGCCGCTGACGAAGCTGGCATCGGTCCGGCGCACGGGAAAGACCGGGCCGCCGGCGAGCGTCCGCCACCGCTGCAGCGGGGCCAGGGTCAGCGGCGGCGTGAAGTCCGCTCCGGCTGTCACGGTGGCGTCGAGCGGAACCTGGGCCGCGGCCTGGTCGGCCGTGCTGCGCAGCAGCGTGGCCCGGTAGGCGAGGGCGAAGGCTCCCAGTCCAGTGCTCACGGCGATGAAGGAGATCGCCAGCGACGCCCCGGTGGGTGAGCGAGCCAGTCCGACAAAGGCCAGCCGCGTCGTCACCGGTCCACGGCGGGCGATCCGCTCGCCGGCGCGCAGCAGCTGTGAGGCGCCTCGGTAGACCAGGACGCCGGCGGCGAGGCAAGCCAGCGGTGCCAGCAGCACGGTCAGTGCGTCGTGTCCACTGCTCCCTGTGGTCAGCACCACCGCGAGCGCGGCGAGCGCGGCGACGGCAAGCGCGTCGGCCACCCGCGCGCTCCGGACGAGCAGGAGGAGGGCCAGCATCGCCGTGGCACACACCCAGGCTCCGCCGAGGACGAGCACAGCGGATCCAGTGAGCAGGCTGTGGGCGAGGATGGCGCCGATCGGCTCGCCACTGCCGGCCGCCTCGAACGCCGCCACACCCAGCCCCAGGACGGCACCCAGTGCGAGCGCCGCCGCACACACCAAGCCGGCCTCGAGCACGACGAACAGCACGCGGTCGACCGTCCTCGCTCCGGCAATATCGAGCCGTCCGAGCTCGGCCTCGACATCGCGCCTGACTGCTCCCACCGCCAGCACGAGGAACAGTACGAGCGCGGAGATCGATCCGCCGGCGGCCAGCAGCAGTCGCTGTGGCGCAGCACCGGCGTCCGACCGAGCAGCGTCGAGTGCAGCGAACGGCCCGCTGAGGCTGAAACCGCCCGCCTGCGATACCGCCGCCTGACTCTCCAGCAGCCGTCTCTCGATCGCCGCTAGTTGCCACGAATGCATGGCGGTGGCCGGCAGCAGCGAGAGCCAGCTGTGCGTGCGGTAGAGGCTGTCGAGCGGCGCAAGTCCCTCCAACCCCGCGGGATCCGCGGTCAGCAGGACGAAAGGTTGGCCGGCGGGCTGGCCCGGGATGAAACCCAGCGGCGCGGCGGAGCGCAGCGGCTCTCTAGTCAGGACCGGGAAGCTGAGCCCATCGGCCGTCAGGACACGGTGCCCGACCTGCCCGTTGGCCAGCACGGTGGGGCAGCTGGCCGGCGTGCAGTGCTCAAGGGCAGGGGGCACTCCGGCGGTGATCCAGGGCCGCAGCGGTGCGATTGCGGCCAGCCTGACCACGACGCCACTGAGCCGGACGGGGTTCATCAGCACGATCTCGGTCGGCGTCCGCAGGCCGAGGCCTCGCAGCAGGCCGCGCGCGCGACGCTCGACCGCCGGCGTCACCACGTCCTGGCTGGTCAGGGTCACCGCGCGCTGCGAGTCGGACAGCCGGGCGAGGACCGAGCGCGCGGCACGATCGCCGGCGATCGTGCTCTGGGCGTACACGGCGCCCGCGAACCCAGTGGCCAGCGAGATGCCCAGCACCGTGAGCAGCCATCGCCCCGGTCGGCGACGGACGCGCGCGAGCACGAGCCGGAGCACGGCGGCGCCCGCTCTCACCGCTGCCTCCGATAGTGGGCGCGCGCCTTGGCCCGGCCGCCGCAGACTGCCATCGAGCACCACCGACCCGACTGGTTGCGGGAGTGGTCATAGAACGCCCAGCCGCAGTGCTCCCCCGGGCACACCTTCAGACGGGCCCAGGTGCCGTCGATCATCGCTCGCGCCGTGATGGCCAGGATCAGCCCGAACGCGCCGTCGACGCCGGTGTTCTCCATGCGCGCGTACGTCGGGCCGTCGGCTGATATGCGGACTTCGACCCCTCCGTCGTGATCAAACGCCGCCGCGTGGCCGGCGGCCAGCTGGCGCAGTCCTTCCCGAAGCTCGATCGCGCGCCTGAGGTCGGTGTCGCTCACGGCCTCGCTGGCGTCGAGCAGATCGTGCCCGCGCAGCCATCGCCTGAGCGTCGCAGGCGAGGCGAACAGCTCCGCGCCGTGGTTGAGCTCGAGGTCGTAATGCGAGTTGATGAACGCCTGCACGAGCGCGAGCGCGCCCGGCGCGGGTCGACGACCCCCGGGCTGCACCGAGAACGCACTCTCACCAGCCATAGCCTCTTGGCTGGTTAGCGTACTGATTGCTAGATCGGGCCGCGACCGACCAGCGCGAACAGCAGGTGCGGCGCCACGTAGACCTCCCACACGGCCGACACGACGAGCACCGGGATCGCCAGCGCGACGGTCACGAATGTGGCCGCCAGCAGCTTGTCCCACTCGCCCCGCCGGCTGGCGATGATCCACGCCGCAAGTGGAAGGAACAATGCCGTCAGCTCGGGGATCGCGTGCGGAAGCAGGCCTAGCAACAGCAACGCCGGCGTCGTGTTGTAGGCATACGCGACGTGCCCGACGCCGGTTCCCAGCACGTATGCCTGGGCGCTCAGCGAGAATGCCGTGGCGGCGACGACGAACGCGATGGCCAGGCGCCCGCCCCGTTCGTGGACCGCCCGGCTGAGGCCGTTGCGCTGCGGCGCCTGCATCGGCAGCGAGCTTCCCGCGATGAACCCAGCCACGCAGGCCATGGCGTGCAGCGTGAGCACGAGCGAATTCTTGGCCAGGATCTTCACCACATCCAGCGGCGTCCCGACGCGGAAGGGCGGCCGATGTAGCGAGACCACCGCCGGCCCCATGTTGAGCGCGGCGATCGCCCACACGGCTGCCAGCAGGAGCAGGGAGGCCGACAACGAACCCGCCAGCCATCGCGCCAGCACTGGCCAGGGCCGCCGGTTCCATGCCCCGAGCGTCGCTCGAGTACTACGAATTCCGTGCACAAAGGCGTAACTCGAAGCGTCCACGACGGGATCATCGGCCCGGTTGGCTGCGAGGTTGAGCGCCCTATACTTGCCCAGACCCTGGAGTTAGGAGCCTTGCGTGCAGGAGATGGTCATTTATGGCGTGAGCTTCGACATGGTCGGGAAGCAGCCGATAGTGCTGCTCAAGACGGTCGAGAGCAACAAATTCCTGCCGATCTGGATCGGTCACCCTGAAGCTGCGGCGATCCTGATGAAGCTTCAGGGCGCCTCCACACCTCGCCCGATGACCCACGACCTGCTCTCGGACATGCTGGGCGAGCTCGACGTCGAGTGCACTCGGGTCGCCGTCACCGAGCTCCGCGAGAACACCTTCTACGCCTCGATCTCCCTCCGGGTCAACGGCCGCGATCTGGAGATCGACTCCCGCCCCAGCGACGCCCTCGCCCTGGCCGTCCGCGCTGGTGCCCCGATCTTTGCCGCTGACGACGTCATCGCCGAGTCGGCCATCGAGTTCGAGCACGAGGTCGAGGACACCGAGGAGGTCGTCGAGAAGTTCAAGGACTTCCTCGATCGGGTTACTCCCGAAGATTTCATGGGCGAGAGCTAGGCGGGCTATCGCCTTCGCTGCGCTTGTCCTATCCGGCGGATGGCTTCGGGAACGGCTTGCTGGGGACGGGGTGGGTCAGACGTTGCCGCGGGCTGTTCAACGACGATAACGTTGCACAACGGTTGGTCGTGCGACCGCGACCCGCTCTTCAACGCTTTTGTCGTTGCGGGGGCCCGGTTTCGGTCCGGACCGGACGCGACCGCTCCTCACGCACCCTTCCCAGCCGCCGTTCCCAACGCCGCAAGCCAAGGTGGCGCGGGCGCGTGGCGCCCGAGGCCGAACTGAACGCGAGGACCAACTCAAAGGCTTCGGCTAACCCAGGCTGACCGCAGCCCGTCCGAGCGCCGCCTCCACCTGCTTGTGATGGTGGATCAGCGCCGGCTCGTTGCGACCGTAGACCACCTCGGGCATGAGGCCCGTGCGCAGGGAGCGGTGAATGTCCTGCTGCTGGTCGAAGTCCTCCTGAAAGACGACCTTGTGGGTGAAGCGGACGTTGGCGTCCCAGAACGCCCGCGCTTCGTCGTCCGGCTCGCGCGGCACGTAGAACTTCACGCTGACTCGTGTGTGGTGGGGGTCGTCGGGCTCGGGATACATCTCCCACAGCTCGCAGTGGCCGCTCATCGGCAGGTTGATGACCACGCTCGGGAACAGGAGGTAGACGATCGATGCGTAGGGGCGCAGCTCCCACTCCGACTCGTCGAGCTCGAGCAGCCGTGTGACCTCCTTGCGCATGACGGCGCCGCGGGTGTGCGGCCCGAAGTTCTCGCCCACGAACGGGGTCGAGAGCATGTCGGCCGCGAGCGTCTGACGGTGCAGCGAGAACACGTGGTAGGTCTCGGTGAAGGTGTCGTGGATCAGCTTCCAGTTGGCCTCGAACACCCCCGAACGTTGGTCGAAGTAGCGCCACGTGTCGAAGCCGAAGTCGGCGATCTCGGGCCCGAGGCCGTGCAGCTCGCCGGCCACGTCGACGGGGTCATCGGAGCCGATGCGGGCGAGGATCAGCCCAAACCGCTCGGCCACGGTGACCGGGACCAAGCCGAGCTCAGAGCGATCGATGCCTTCGAACGCGTCCCGGGCCAGCGGCTGTCCCAGCAGCTCGCCGTCGAGGTCGTAGGCCCACGAGTGATACGGGCACTTCAGCGCGCGTCCGGGACAGCCGCGGCCGGTGAACACCCGCCCGCCACGGTGGCGGCAGATGTTGAGAAAGCAGCGGACCGAAGCATCCTCGCCGCGCACCAGCAGCAGCGGCACGCCCGCCACCTCGGTGGCCATGCAGTCGCCGGTGCCAGGCAGGTCGGCGCTCAGGCCGACCAGCATCGGCCGACCGCGGAACAGGGCGTCGACCTCAGCGGCCAGGCGGTCGGGATCGGTGTAGGTGACCGACTGCTGGCGATAGGGCGACGGTGCAAGCGTGGTCGTATGCGCGTCGCGAAGCGCGAAGAACTGTCGCAGGATGTCGCGCTGAGTCTCGATTTTCATCGCTGGGCCGCAGCCAGGATCCGCCCTATGAGCTCGTCGAATCCTATCCCGGCAGCGTCGGCGGCCTGGGGCAGCAGGCTCGTCTCGGTGAGGCCGGGGACGGTGTTCGCCTCGAGCACGTACAGCGCGTCACCGTCACGCTCCACCATGAGGTCCACGCGCGCGAAGCCCGAGCAGCCGAGCAGCTCGTACACCGCCAGGGCGATGTCACTGGCCCGCGTAGCCACTGTTCCGTTCAGCTCCGCCGGGCACACGAACCGGGTGCGGCCGAACTCGTAGCGCGACTCGAAGTCGTAGAAGTCCTCCTGTTCGGGCACCGCCTCGACGATTGGGAGGACCTGGGGCGTCCCGTCCCGCTCGAGTATCGAGACGGCCAGGTCGCGCCCGGGGACGTAGCGCTCGAGCAGCACCTTGCGGTCATAGGAGAAGGCGGCGACCAGCGCGGCCGGGACGTCGGCCGCCGTGCGGGCGAACTTGATCCCAAGCGCCGAGCCCTGCGCCGCCGGCTTGACGACGATCGGGAACTGCAGGCGCTCCTCGATCTCGGGCAGCGCCTGAGCCGCGCCGAGCTCCTTGAACGCCGTCTCGTTGAAGGCGTAGAAGTCCGGCGTGGGAATCCCGCGGTCGCGCATGGCGTGCTTGGCCAGCACCTTGTCGAGCGTGCGGATGCTGGCCGACACGCCCGAGCCGGTGTACGGGATCCCCATCACCTCGAGCAGCTCCTGGACCGTCCCGTCCTCGCCGTCGCGGCCGTGGAGCGCGACAAAGGCAATGTCAGGAGCGCGGCTGCTGAGCCGTTCGACGAGGTCGGCTCCGACGTCGATCGGGGTCACCTCGTGGCCAAGTCGCTCGAGCGCATCCTCGACCCGGGCGCCGGACTTCAGTGACACCTGGCGCTCGAGCGAGCGCCCGCCCTTCAGCACCGCCACGCGCATGGCGCTCTCAGCCGGCGCGCTTGCGCGGCAACCGCAGCACCTTGGCCAGCTCGGCCGGGGCCGGAGTGTCGGACATGCGCGGCACCGGCTGGGGCGCGGGGCGCACGGCTTCGAATTGCCCGGTGAGGGTTCCGTAGAGCGCGACCTGCTCGCGGACGACCTCGCCGATGCGACGGACCCCCTCGCGGATCTCATCCTCGGATACGCCGGAGAAGTTGAGTCGCATCGATGACCCTCCGCGGCCGTCGACGAACGCCGCCCGCCCCGGGACGAAGGCGACGTGCTCCTCAAGCGCACGGGCCAGGAGGTCGGTGGTGTCGATGTAGTCGGGGAGCGTGGCCCAGATGAACAGTCCGCCCTCGGGATGCGTCCACTCGGCCTCGCGCGGGAAGTGCTCGGCCAGCGCGTCGAGCATCACGTCGCGGCGGCGGCGGTAGATCTCGATCAGCGAGCGCACGTATTGCTCCCACGGGCCAGAATCGAAGTAGGCCGCCACGAAGTACTGGCAGATGGACGATGAGCACAGGTCGGAGGCCTGCTTGCCGAAGTTCATCTTCTGGAGGATCGGCGCCGGTGCGACCGCCCAGCCGAGCCGGACCCCGGGCGAGAGGATCTTCGAGAACGTGCTCGCGTAGATGACGAACTCGTCGTCGAGCGACCGGAGCGTGGGCAGCGGCGTGCCCTCGTAACGCAGGAGGCCGTATGGGTTGTCCTCCAGGATCAGCAGCTCGCGATCACCGGCGATCCGCACGAGCTGGCGCCGCCGCTCGAGTGACATGGTGACGCCGGCCGGGTTGTGGAAGTTGGGGACGGTGTAGATGAATTTGGGTCGCCGTCCTGACTGATCGAGCTGGTCCAAGGTCCGCTCGAGCTCCGAGATGCGCATCCCATCGCGGTCCATCATGACCTGTACGACATCGGCCTGGTAGGCGCAGAACGTCGGCACGGCGCCGGGATACGTGGGCGCCTCGGTGACGACCACGTCGCCGGGATCGAGCAGCGTCTTGCACACCAGATCGATCACCTGCTGGCCGCCGGTGGTGACGAGCGCCTCCTCGGGATCGATCGCGATTCCCTCGGCCTCCATGACCTGGGCGATGCAGCGCTTGACCAGCGTGAAGCCCTCCGTGGGCCCATACTGCAGCGCCCTGGCGCACGAGTCGACGGCCACTGAGCTCATCAGCGACGCGTAGGAGTCCGGCGGAAAGGTTGAGGTGTCGGGGAGCCCGCCGGCGAGCGAGATCACGTCGGGCCGTTCCGTCAGGGCCATCAGGTCGCGCATCGCCGATGACTTCATGACCTTTGTCCGTTCGGCGAACAGCGCGCCGTAACGTTCGATATCTCGTGCCGTCGAACGCGGGCGCCGGGTCGACCCGCTTCGGTCAGGGCCCGTCATGCCCTTTTGTCTATCGTCACGATCAGTCACGGTACAACACGGTGCATCTCGTCTTCGACATCTTCCAGGGCATGGGCGTCGCCGCGGCGGTCGGGATCCGGCCGTTCCTCCCTGCGCTGGCCACCGGCGCGCTGGCCGCCGGTGATGTGGAGATCCACTTCAATGGCACGGACTATTCTTTCCTGCAAGGCGCCGCTTTCCTGCTGATCGTCGCGGTTGCGGCGATCATCCTCGCCCTGGTCGAGCGTCGGCTGCCCACGGAGCGCCTCGAGCGAGCCCCGGGGGCTCTGGTCCTCGCCGCCATCAGCGCGGTCCTAGGAGCGCTGCTGTTCGCCGGATCGCTGGCCCGGGGCCACTACGCCGCCTGGCCGGGACTGATCGGCGGCGTGGTCTGCGCCCTGATCGCCGTTGCCGCCACCCTTCCCCTGCTGGTGCGCGTGCGAGCTCGGCTCGACCAAGCCACGGCCGGGTCGGTGCCGGTCTACGCCGAAGGCGCCGCCCTGCTCGTCGCCGTCCTGTCGGTGCTGGCGCCGCCGGTCGGCCCGATCGTGCTTGTGTTCCTCGTCTGGCTGCTGGTGGCCAGCCGTAGGCGCGATCAGCAGAAGTTCGCTGGGCTGCGAATCCTGCGGTGATCGACGCCAGAGTTCTCCGGTGAGCAACACTCAGAAGCTCGTCCTCGTCGTTATCGACGCGCTCAAGCCGGCCATGCTCGACCGCGCGATCGCCGCCGGGCGCGCACCCGCGTTGGCCCGCATACGCGACGAGGGTGTCTACGTGGACGACTGTGTCGCGGCGTTCCCTTCGGTCACCCCGGTGTGCGCCGCGACGATCACGACCGGCGTCGGGCCAGACCAGCACCTGATCCCGAGCATGAACTGGTACCACCGCGAGGAGGCCCGCTATGTCGAGTACGGCTCGAGCTTCTCGGCCTCGCGACAGTTCGGCGTGCTGCGATCCCTGACCGACACCGTGTACCGGATGAACGCCGAGCACCTCTCGCGCGACGTGGACACCGTGTTCGAAGAGCTCGATGACGCCGAGGTTCGCACGGCCGGAACGACCTACCTGATCTATCGCGGCCGTCATCAGCACGAGGTCGCCAACGAGACCGCGCTGGCCCGGATCGTCACCTCCACCCTCTTCCGGCGCACCATCGACGGCCCACGCGAGCTGTTCTACGCCGACCTGTACGCCAGCCGCAAGACCGGGTGCCGAGGCCAGCTCGGGATGCCCGGCATCCGCGACCAGCACACGGGTTGCGTCGGCGCGTACCTGGTCGAGAACGACCTGTTCGACTTCCTGCTCTTCTCGCTGCCCGACAACGACGCCTGGTCGCACAAGAACGGCCCCCACGCCCAGGTGACCTCGATCGCCGGCGCCGATCGCCAGCTCGAGCGACTGATGCACGCCGGCGGCGGTCCGGATGCCTTCCTTCAGGATCACGCCGTGATCGTCACCTCCGATCACTCCCAGGCGCCGGTCGAGGAGCGCATCCGCCTCGACGAGGCCTTCGGAGATTTCGACGTGGCGGCTGCTGGGGCCTCACGCTCGGTCGATGCCGAGCTTGCCCTGAGTCCCGCCCAGCGGTCGGCGATGATCTACGCGCTCGACCTGGACCGCCGCGACGAGCTGGTGCAGCGATCGCTGAAGGCGGTCGCGGAGGTCGAGGGCATCGACCTGGCCATGTGGCGCTCAGGCGCGGAGGCGGTCGTCCGCAGCGCGAGAGGCGAGTTGCGCTTCTCGCCCGACGGCGATCTGGTCGACAACCGCGGCGATCGGTGGAACGTCGAGGGCGAGCTGTCGACGATACGCGCCGAGGTGCAGGATGGCCGGTTTCTCTGCACCGAGTACCCGGACGCACTGGGCCGGATGTGGTCCGCTGTGAGCTGTCCGACCGCCGGCGATGTGCTCCTGTCCGCCGCCCCCGGCTACGAGTTTGTCGACTGGGGCGGCGCCGACCATGTGGGCGGCGGCTCGCATGGGTCGCTGCATCGCTCCGACTCCCTCGGCGCGCTCATGTGGTGCGGGACCGGACCCGACTCGCGAAAACACCGCGATCTCTGGTCGCTCAAGGACGTAACCCCACTTGTGGAAGAGCATTTCGGAATAAGCTCCGCGAGTACCGCGGATTAGAACCCGGTTAGCGCTCTACAACACTTACAGTCCCTTCAGAACCCCGCCGATACATTTCCATGGTGCCCGAAGACCTGATTTCCACCGTCGAGCTGCCGTTCCGGGCGCGGGTTCGCCACGGCGTCCGCCGCCCCCACAACTGGTGGCAGCTCATTCGGTTCGCGACCGTCGGCGCCACTGGATACGTCGTGAACCTCGCGGTGTTCGCGGGTTGTATTCACCTGCTGGGGATCGATTACCGGGTGTCCGCGGTGATCGCATTCCTCATCTCGGTGATGAACAACTTCTGGCTGAACCGTCACTGGACCTTCGACGCGAAGCACACCCACCCGATGTTCCAGGGTGCCCGCTTCTTCGTCGTCTCTCTGATCACGTTCGCCTTCACGTACGTCGTGCTGGTAGCACTGGTCGAGGGGGCCGGGCTGTCGAAGGTGGTCGCGCAGGCGATCGCCATCGCGACGGGGACGCCGCTGTCTTTCCTCGGGCAGAAGCTTTGGAGCTTCAAGGCCTAAAGAGCCGCCTCAAATCCTGGGCGGTGGCCGCTGTGGCGGCCGTGATAGTGCTTCTGGCGGCGTCAGGGTCTGCCGGCGCGGCGACGAGCTCGAGCGTCACGGTCGACCCGAACACGCCCGTCCTGGTGACCTCGCTGAACAAGCCGCCGGCCGGGTACCGGCTCACGGCCAGCCACGTCGAGCGGATCGCCGCGGCCGTGCCGAAGATCGTCGCCGAGCGCCACCGCCATCCGACCGCGCGCCCGTACGAGTACACCAAGGGCCCGGGCCGCTGGCAGGTCAGCTGGTTCAGTCCTGGCCCCAGGGGCAAGGAGCTGGCTCAGGTCTACGTCGATGACGCGACCGCCAGGGTCACCGAAGCGTGGACGGGGTTTCAGGTCGCCTGGACAATGGCCCGCGGTTATCCGGGCGCGTTCGGGCACCGGGTCAATGCCTGGTACGTATGGCTGCCGCTGTGCCTGCTCTTCGTCGTCCCCTTTATTCCGTGGCGCCGGCGGCCGACGCTGCTCCACCTCGATCTCCTCGTGCTGCTCGCGTTCTCGATCTCGCTGGCCTTCTTCAATCACGCTCTGATCGGGATCTCGGTGCCGATCGTGTACCCGTTCCTCGTCTATCTGCTCATTCGGGCTGTGATGCTGGGGTTCGGACGCGGGGTGCCGCGCGAGCCGCTGCGCTTGCTGGTGCCGGCCTCGTGGCTGGCCGTGGCCATCGTGTTCCTGGTTGGGTTCCGCGTGGGGCTCAACGTGTCCAACTCCAACGTGATCGACGTCGGCTACGCGGGCGTGATCGGTGCAGACAAGCTGGTCCACGGCAAGCCGCTGTACGGACACTGGCCGGGGGACAATGTCCACGGCGACACCTACGGTCCGGTCAACTACTACGCCTACGTCCCCTTCCGGGCACTCTTCGGCTGGAGCGGCACGTGGGACGACCTGCCCGCCGCTCACGCCGCGGCGATCGCCTTCGACCTGCTGACCCTGCTCGGGCTGTACTTCCTCGGGCGCCGGATCCGGGGCCCGACGACCGGGACGGTGCTCGCGTACATGTGGGCGGCCTACCCGTTCACGCTCTACTCGCTGAACTCGAACAGCAACGACTCGCTCGTGGCCATGCTGCTGGTGCTCGCGCTGCTCGTGATCACCTCGGCCCCCGCCCGAGGGGCGGCCACCGCGTTGGCGGGGTTCGCCAAGTTCGCCCCGCTGATTCTGGCGCCGGTGTTCATGCGCGGAGTCGGAGGCTGGCCCCGCAAGCGCTCGCTGCTCGCCTACGTCCTGGCGTTCGCGCTCACCTCGGTGGTGGTGATGCTGCCGGTTCTCCTCGACGGCAACCTCCACACTTTCTGGGAGGACACGATCGTCTCCCAGGTCGACCGCAGCTCACCGTTCTCGATCTGGGGCCTGTGGGGCGACCTCGGGGTCTTCCAGCATCTCGTCCAGGGGTTCGCCGTCGGACTGGCGATCGTGGTGGCCTTCGTGCCGCGCCAGCGCACGGTGGTCGAGGTCGCGTCGCTCGGGGCGGCGGTGATCATCGCCTTCCAGCTCGGCCTCACCCATTGGTTCTACCTGTACATCCCCTGGTTCTTCCCGCTGCTGATCGTCGCCGTGATCGGAGCCTTCCCGTCGCAGATTCGCTATGCGCTGGGGAGCGTCGAGGAGGCCGAGCGCGCGCGCGCCGCCGTGCTGGCACCGGCGTAGCCGCCCGTGTCTATGCGGGGTGCGTGGGATCGCCCGGGCCGATCGGGCCCGATGTGGCGGCACGGTGCTCGGCCAGAATCTGTTCGGCGCTTGGGCTCGACCGCGGGTGATGCTTGCGACAGACGATGTAGTCGGTACCTGGGACCTTGTGGCGGCCTATGCGCAGGCAGTGGTGGGCATGGCAATTGTGTCGGCGGATGATCGCGTAGGCCCCGCCGAGCAAGGTGATGTCCGCCAACGGGCCGCTGATGAAGTTGTAGCCGTCGGGGTCGTGCCAGGTCCAGCGCCCAGCGCTGTACAGCCACGAAAGCACGTCCCCGGCTACGAGCACGCGGAGAAACTAGCCAGGAGATCGGATGGAGTTGCCAGCCGGTTCGATCACCTGCACGACCGATGTCGCGTGCGCGGGGCGGTCCGCGGTGATCACCACGCCGTTGAGCCACGGATCCTCGGTCGAGGTCTCGAACTTGACAGGCATGCGGGTGATCATCGATTCGAGCGCCAGCTCGCGCTTGACCCCGATCACGCCGCCGCGCGGCCCGGTCATTCCCACGTCGGTGATGTAGGCGGTTCCCCCGGGCAGGATGCGGGCGTCGGCCGTGGCGACATGGGTGTGGGTACCGACGACCGCGGTCACCCGGCCGTCGAGATGCCAGCCCATCCCGACCTTCTCGCTGGTGGCCTCAGCGTGCATGTCGACCAGCACGTGATCGGCCTTGTCCTTGAGGGCATGGAGGGCCGCGTCGACCTCGGAGAAAGCCGGGCGCCCGGCGTTCATGAACAGGTTGCCGGAGACCGATATGACCCCCAGGCGCACGCCGTCGTTGCTGACGACGCACCAGCCGTGACCGGGCTGGCTGCGCAGGAAGTTCACGGGTCGGAGGATGCGATCGTGCTCATCCAGATACGGGTAGATGTCTCGGTGGCGATATGTGTGATTTCCCAGCGTGATCACGTCGATGCCAGCAGCGAACAGCTCATCGGCGTTCTTGGGTGTGATGCCGATCCCGCCCGCGGCGTTTTCGCCGTTGACGACGACGAAGCTGGGCTCGAACCGCTCCCGTAGCGAGGGCAGCAGGGACAGCAGGGTTCGCCGGCCGATCCCGCCGACGATGTCGCCGACGAACAGGATGGTGATCGCTGTAGACATGTCCTCGTAATGCGCATACTTCCAGTTGCATGCGCCTAAGGCTTCCGTGGGGACGTTCCGCTGCCGCCGCTGCGCAGGACGGCAGCACGAACGGTCATGCCCAGGATGGGGCAGACGGCGCTGGCGCGAGCGCCGACGAGCCGATCACTGAGGGCCAGCGCGCGAACACTGCGCAGGCGGAGAAGACTGCGCAGGCCGAGAATGCCGCGAGCGCTGAGCAGACGACGGCCGCTGCCCGCCCCGCCCCCCCGGTCGTGGTCCCGCGGTGGATCCAGCTTGTCCTGCTGCCCATCGCGCTGCTGGGCCTGTGGGCGCTCGCGCGCGCCGCGGGGACGGTTCTGCTGATTCTGATCGTGGCCGGCGTCGTCGCCCTCATGCTCAACCCGCTGGTCAAGAAGCTCGAGCGCGGTCACGTGCCACGCGGACTGGCTATCACGAGCGTCTATCTCGGTGGCGTGGCGATCCTCGTCGGCGTCGGCATCCTGCTGTCGGACCCGGTCAGCACCCAGGTCACTCACTTTTCCAACAACGTCCCGCACATCATCAAGAACGCGAACAAGGATCTGGCCAACCTCCAGACCTGGCTCAACGACCATGGAATCAAGGTCCAGATCCAGCAGCAGGGCCAGACCGCGCTTCAGACGCTCGAGAAGCACGTCCTGAAGAGCTCGGGCAGCATCGTCTCTTTCTCGCGCGACCTCCTGTCCCAGATCCTGACGATCTCGTTCGATCTGGTCCTCATCCTCGTGCTGTCGATCTACCTGCTGGTCTACGGCAGACAGATCGGCGACCTGGTGCGCCGGATCATGCCGGCCGGCGACGGCACGCCCGAGGACGACTTCCCCCTGCTCGTCCAGCGCGCCGTGTTCGGCTATGTCCGCGGGCAGGCTCTGTTCAGCCTGATCATGGGCGCGAGTGCGGCCATCGCGCTGTGGATCTTCGGCGTCATCGGGATTTTCCCCGACGGCGGGAGCTACGCGTTGTTCTTCGGCGCCTTCTACGGGCTGATGGAGTTCATTCCCTACATCGGTCCGATCATCGGCCCACTGCCGGCGGTCTTGGTCGCGCTCTTCAATAACCCGATCAGCGCCGTTTGGGTGATTCTCCTATTCGTCGCCCTCCAACAGCTCGAGGGCCACGTGGTGGCACCCCAGGTGTTCCGAATCTCGTTGCGGATCAACCCGATCCTGATCATTCTGGCCCTGCTGATCGGCTACCAACTCTACGGGATCGTCGGCGCCTTGGTGGCGCTGCCGATCTCGGCGGTCATTCGCCAGACGGTGGTCTACCTGCGCCGGCATCTCGTGTTCGAGCCTTGGGTTGTCGCCACCCCGGAGGGTGGCGCAGTCCTCGGTCCGGCAATCGCCAAGCCGCAGGCCCGTGCGCCCGACTCGGGTGGACCGGTTGAGCCGGAAACCGAAACACCGCCGGGCAGTGAGCTCGGTCCCGACCGCTGTCCCGATTGCGACACCGCCGCCGGACCCGAGGATGCCTACTGCCGGCTGTGTGGGGCGTCGCTCGAGCCGCACGTCCGCTCCTCCGGGTAGACCCACGGCGCCGCCGGATCGCGCCCGCATCGCTCTGTATTAGCCTCTTCCCGGTGCCCGCCAGTACCGCCACAGGCGACGCGATGACCACGCTTGCGGCGCGAGCGCTGACCAAGCGCTTCGGGACGCGCACGGCCCTCGACAATGTGAGCTTCGAGCTGACGACGGGCGAGCTCCTGGCGATCATCGGCCCCAACGGGGCGGGCAAGACGACGCTGCTGTCCATCCTCGCCGGCGTGCTGCCGGCCAGCGATGGGGAGGTGACCAAGCCCGCCACCGAGATCGGCTGGGTGCCCCAGCAGCCGGCGCTGTACTCGAAGCTGTCGGTGGCCGAGAACCTCCGGCTCTTCGCTCGTCTCGAGAAGCTCGCCGATCCCGAGGCTGCGGTCGACCGGATGCTGGAGCAGACCGGCCTGCGCGAGCGGGCCAATGAGGCGGTCGGCCGGCTCTCGGGCGGGAACCAGCAGCGCGTCAACATCGCCATTGGGCTGCTGTCCGAACCAGGGGTCCTGCTTCTCGATGAGCCGTCGGCCTCGCTCGATCCGCGCCAACGCCGGCGGCTGTGGGAATTCATCGCCACGCTGGCCGGGCGGGGGACCTCGGTGGTCTTCTCGACCCACAACGTGGCCGAGGCTGAGCGTGAGGGCGATCGCGTGCTGGTGCTCGTCGACGGCGAGTTGCTGTTCACCGGCACGCCCGCCGAGCTTGAGCACGCGGTGGGCCGCGACGAGCGCGACTTCGAGGCGGCGTTTGTCCGCTTCCTCCACGACCGGGGCCACTGACCCATTGCGCTGGCTGCTGATCAAGGATCTTCAGATCCTCAAACGCTCGCCGTTGCTGACGGGGCTGTTGGCCATATATCCGGTGGCAATCGCGCTGATGATCGGCTTCGCGTTGTCGAGCCCTCCCGGCAAGCCCAAGGTCGCCTTCTACAGCGAGGTCCCGCCCGGCAAGGGCAAGCTCAATTTCGGCAGCCAGCAGATCAACATCTCGAGCTACGCGAGCCAGCTGTTCCAATCGATCGATCCGATCAAGGTCAGCTCGCGCGACGAGGCCGTGGCCAAGGTGCAGGATGGGGAGGCGCTGGCTGCGCTGATCATCCCCTCGGACATCCCGGCGCAGATTCAGAGCCTCGTCACGACCGGCGTCGGTAGCCCGACGGTGGAGCTCGTGTTGAACTCGAAGGACCCGATCGAGCGCCAGTTCGTCAATCAGGCGATCACCTCGCGCCTGAACGAGGTCGAGCAGGCCGTGTCCAAGCAGGTACTGCGCGTTGCCATCAGCGATCTCCAGCAGGTCCTCAACGGAGGATCGATCCAGTTGCTGGGCCAGAACTTTCACCTGCTGGGATTGCGCAACGCCCGCACGGTCGTCCAGGGAACCCTGAACTCGCTGCCGAAGAATTCGCAGCTTGCACCCGCCCTGCGCCAGGTGGTCACCTTCGCCAACCTGGCCATTCAGGGGCTGGCCTTCGCCAATCCCGTCCTGGGTTCGATCGGCACGCCGCTGACCGTCCACGAGACCGAGCTCTCCGGAAATACCACCCCCACGGACTCCTACGCTGCGGCGATCGCGGTGATCGTCTCGTTGATGTTCATCGCGCTCCTGCTCGCCGCGGGCATGCTTGCTGTCGAGCGGTCGGAGAACGCCTACTCGAGGCTGGTCAGAGGCCTCATTTCTCCCGGTCGCCTGCTGTCGGAGAAGGTCGGGCTGGCGGCCATGTGCGCGGGCATCGTGACGCTGCTGATGGCCGCGCTCGTGTCGCTGTTCGTCCACCTCGACTGGGGCCGGTTCGAGCTGTGGGTGCTGGCGCTGGCCTTCGGCGGCCTCGCCTTCGGTGCCCTGGGGGTCGCGATCGGCGGTGTGGCGCGCGAGGTCAGCGCGGCGTCCCTGATGGCTTTCCTCATCTCCCTGCCGGTCGCCTTTGTCGCGCTCGTACCTGCGAATGCCGTGTCGGGCGCGCTGAAGTCGGTGCTCGACGTGATCGCCTTCGTGTTCCCCTTCAAGGCGGCACTGCAGGCGGTCAACAATGCATTCAGCGGGACCTCGCCGGGCATCGGCTGGCCACTGGTCCACCTGGCCGTGCTGACGGTCGTGTTCGGCGTCCTCGCCCGGTTCACCCTCAAACGCTTTGCCACGTGAGGGCGGGGAAGGTCAGCGTCAGCGATTGACGGCGCGGCTGAACAAGAAGGCGCAGATCGCGGCCACGATCAGGGCGATGATCGGAATCGTCGCGCCGATAACACCCGCGATGGCCAGCACGATCCCGACCACGCCAACCACGCCCGCCACGCCGCCGGTCACGACCAGACGATAGGCACGCTGCTCGCGCGCCCGCCTGGGGGTGTAGCTGCCGCGTTTCTGAATATCTGCCACGACATAGAGCGTACCGCGCCGCGGTCCCTAGGGTTCGTGTCATGGCAGATCCAGACACGCACTACATGCTCCTGTACGAATACGTGGACGGCATCCTCGAGCGCCGCGGTCCCCATCGCGAGGCGCACCTGGCCAAGATCAGAGCCGAGCGCGAGGCCGGCCGGCTCGTGATGGCGGGCGCCCTGGGGGATCCGCCGCACGCGGGCGCGCTCGTGTTCCGCGGCGTGGACCCGGAGCAGATCGAGGCCTTCGCCGAGTCCGATCCCTACGTCGAGGCGGGGCTGGTCACCAGCCGGCGCATCGATCTGTGGAGGTTGGTCTGAACCTCTCCAGGCGCGGATCTCGTCGGCCGCCTAACCCACCGCCGAGCACGGCGCTGGCCCAGGGGTATCCTGACTAGAACCATGGCTTTCCCGCAGACTCGCCTGCGCCGGCTCCGCGCCAACCGCGCGCTGCGTGGCCTCGCCCGCGAGACGAAGCTCTCCGCGGCTGACTTCGTCTATCCGTTGTTCGTTGCCCACGGGATAGATCGCCGAGAGCCGATCGCCGCGATGCCCGGCGTCGATCACCTATCGATCGCCAACGCGGTCCAGGAAGCCGGTGAGGTCGCCGCGCTGGGCATCCCTGCTGTGCTCCTGTTCGGCCTTCCGGCCGCCAAAGACGACGAGGGCTCGGGGGCGTGGGACGACGAGGGGATCATCCAGCTGGCCACGCACGCGATCAAGGACGCCTATCCAGACCTGCTTGTGATCACCGACCTGTGCCTGTGCGAATACACCAGCCACGGCCACTGCGGCGTGGTGCGCCCCGACGGTTACGTCGACAACGACGCCACGCTCGAGGTGCTGGCACGGACCGCCGTCTCGCAGGCGCGCGCCGGAGCCGACATCATCGCGCCGAGCGACATGATGGACGGCCGCGTCGCCGCGGTCCGCTCGGCGCTCGACGACGACGGCCTGGTCGAGACCCCGATTCTCGCCTACTCGGCGAAATTTGCCTCCGCCTTCTACGGCCCGTTCCGTGAGGCGGCCGATTCCGCCCCGGCGTTCGGAGATCGACGCGCCTACCAGATGGATCCGGCAAACGGACGCGAGGCCGTCCGCGAGGCCCGATTGGACATCGAGGAAGGGGCTGACATCGTGATGGTCAAGCCGGCGCTCCCGTATCTCGACCTGATCCGCCGGGTCAAGGACGAGACCGGAATCCCGCTGGCCGCCTACAACGTCAGCGGCGAGTACGCGATGGTCAAGGCCGGCGCTGCCGCGGGCTACCTCGACGAGCGAGCGACCGTGATGGAGATTCTCACCGGCATCCGCCGCGCTGGGGCCGACATCATCATCACGTATCACGCTAAGGACGCGGCGCAGTGGCTGGGGTGAAATCCTCGGCGCCCGCCACCGGATCTCAGTACGGGCCGAAGCTGCGCAGCCGCAAACACGGCTCCGCAATCCCGCTGGATGATCTCGACAAGCGCCTGCTCAACCTGATGCAGGGAGCGTTCCCGATTGCCAGGCGGCCGTATCAGCACGTGGCGGCCGAGGCTGGGATCGAGGAGCGGCAGGCGATCGACCGGGTAACGGAGCTGCTCGGGGAGCGGATCATCCGTCAGGTCACGCCGATCTTCGACACCCGTGCTCTTGGCTACTCGTCGATGCTGGTCGCCGCCAAGGTCGACGCCGAGAATCCGTGGCGCGCGGCCAACGTCATCAATGAGCATCCCGGCGTCTCACACAACTACCTGCGCAACCACGAGTTCAACATCTGGTTCACGATCGCCACCGAGCCCGACTCGCCGCTGGGACTGCAGCGCACCCTCGAGGTACTGGGTGAGCTCGCCGGCGCCGAGTCGATTCGACAGCTGCCCACGCTGAAGCTGTTCAAGATCCGGATGGATCTCGAGATGGAGGGCTCGACCGCCGACCTGGCCAAATCGGTCGAGGTGGCGCCGCCGGCCGAGACCGAGCGCCAGCCCTACGACGAGTTCGACATCGCCGTGATCCGCGCCCTCCAGGGAGACCTACCCGTCGTGCCCGAGCCGTACGCCCCCGCCGCGGAGCAACTGGGTATCCCGCAGGAGCGCCTGCTCGAGCACCTCGAGGCAATGCAGTCGCGCAGGTTGTTGCGGCGCGTGGCCGCGATCCTCTTTCATCGCCGCGCCGGTTTCAGCGCCAACGGCATGGGCGTATGGAAGGTGGGCGACGAGCGGATCATGGAGCTCGGGCCGCGGATGGCGGCGTACCGCGGCATTTCCCACTGCTACCAGCGTCCCACCTACCGGGACTGGCCCTACTCGATCTTTACGATGGCCCACGGCCGCTCAAAGGACGAGTGCGACGCGATCCTCGATTCGATCGCCTCCGACACCGGGATAAGCGACCGTGCGACGCTGTACTCGTCGACCGAGTTCAAGAAGATCCGGCTGCTGTACTTCACGGACGACTACCGGGCCTGGGAACGCAAGCACGCCGGCGTGTGACGCGCTCCGCAGACCTCTACCACCGCGCCCTTTCGCTGCTTCCGGGTGGGGTGAACTCCCCGGTCCGGGCCATGCGAGCCATCGGCCGCGATCCGCTCTTCATCGCATCGGGCCACGGCTCCCATCTGCGCGACGTCGACGGCAACGAGTACGTGGATTGGGTCGGCTCGTGGGGGCCGCTGATCCTCGGGCATGCTGATCCCGGGGTCGTCGCCGCGGTGAGCGCCGCGGCCTCGGCCGGGACCTCGTTCGGCGCGCCCACGGAGGGGGAGGTCGAGCTGGCCGCCGAAGTCGCCGCGCGAATCGGCTCGGTGGAGATGTTGCGGATGACCTCCTCGGGCACGGAGGCGACGATGAGCATCATCAGATTGGCGCGCGCCCTCACGGGGCGCGAGCTGCTGCTCAAGTTCGCCGGCGCCTATCACGGGCACGTCGACGGTCTCCTGGCCGAGGCAGGCTCCGGTCTGGCCACCCAGGGTATTCCTGCCAGTCCAGGAGTCACCGCCGCGGCTGCCGCCGCGACCGTGATCGTGCCCTGGAACGACCGTGAAGCCGTCGTCGAGGCGACCGAACAGCACGAGCTCGCCGCCATCCTGGTTGAGCCGGTGGCAGCCAACATGGGTGTCGTGCCCCCCGACGATGGTTTCCTCGAGCTGTTGCGCGAACAGGCGGATCGCACAGGAGCGCTGCTCGTCTTCGACGAGGTGATCACGGGATTCAGAGTCGCTCGAGGAGGCGCCCAGGGCCTTTACGCCGTGACGCCGGACCTGAGTGTCCTCGGCAAGGTGCTGGGAGGCGGCCTTCCCGCCGCGGCGTATGGGGGGCCCCGGGCACTGATGGAGCGGATCGCGCCGGCCGGTGACGTCTATCAGGCCGGGACGCTCTCGGGGAACCCACTCGCCGTGGCAGCCGGTCGGGCCACGCTCAGTCGGCTTGACGCTGACGCCTACATCCGGCTCGAGACCATCACGCGCGTCGTCGCCGAGGGCCTGCGTGCGGCGGCGGAGCGCGAGGGCGTGGATGTTCAGGTTCAGAGCGTGCCGGGACTGCTGACGGTGTTCTTCTCCGCCGACCCCGTGCACCGCTACGCGCAGGCTGCGGCCTGCGATCTCGATGGCTACGGCGCCTGGTGCCGGTCGCTCCTCGCCCAGGGTGTGTACCCGCCGGCCTCGCAGTTCGAGGCTTGGTTCCCGTCGCTGGCCCATAGCGACGAGGACATCGAGCGGACGGTAAGCGCGGCGCAGGCGGCCTTCGCGGAGGTCCGCTCGCGGTGACCGTGTCCGAGCGTCTCCGCGCCGAGCTCCGAGCCCAGGGGGGACCGCTGGCCGAGCTGGTCGAGACCCGGCCGGCGTCCGTCGGCCGGCCGTCGGCCGGTCCGGCGCAGCTCGCCGCCGCCGGGCCCCGGGCCGCGGGCCACGAAACCGAGTACGAGCTGCTGCTCGAGATGATCCTCGAGGGCTCCCGCCTTCACTACGGGGATCCGGGACTGGTTGAGACCGACGATCCTGACCTGGCGTTGCTGTTGGGCGACCAGCTGTACGCCCTTGGCCTGGCCAGGCTTGCTGCGCTAGGGGACCTTCCCGCGGTCACCGAGCTCGCCGACGTGATCTCGATCATCGCCCAGGCTCACGCCGATGCCGACGACGTCCTGGCCGCGGCGGCGTGGGAGGCTGGCGCGGTCGCCATCGGCTGGGGTTCGAGTCCGGCACATGAGCGCGCCAAGGAGCTGGCCAGGGCCGGTGCGCCCGGCGCGGCGGCGGAATTGACCGATGTCGCGAGAGCCCAGCACCACGGGGGATCGTGACGGTCGTCTCGATGTTGACGATAGGCTTAAAGCCGCGTTCAATTGAACGGCTGATGCAACCCTGACGCTCGTGGCAGATAGACATGAACAAAAGTCGAAGTACACCGTCGATCGGGGGATGCCGGGAGCGTTCGAGGGCGAGACGGTCACGCGCCGGCGATTCATGAACATCACGGCGCAGGGCGCCGGCATCGCCACGGTGGCTGCCTTCACCCTGCCCGCCCTCGGCTTTGCCCTGGGGCCGCTGTTCAGCCGCGAGCCATTCAGCTGGCAGACGATCGGGGTGCCGGCGGACTTCCCCGATAACACCTACAACACGGTGGTTCTGACGATCGTCCAGGGAATCGGTGAGGCGGGCAAGTCGATCGGCTACGTCCGCGCGCGCAACCCGGCGATCGACACCGAACCCGAGGATCAGTACAACCACTTCGTGGCGCTGTCCGATCGTTGCATGCACCTGGGTTGTCCAGTGCGCTACGTGTCCGCCGCTCAGCGCTTCATCTGCCCTTGCCACGGTGGCGTTTACGACTTCCGGGGCATGGTGGCGGGCGGGCCCCCGGTGCGTCCGCTCGATCGGTTCTACACGCGGCTGAAGAACGGCTATGTCCAGATCGGCCCGCGCTACTCGGTCAATTCCGAGCTCCACCGCTTCTCGCCGCGCGACCCGGGCCAGCCGTTGGACGGTATCGGTCAGTATCTGTACCCCAAGCGTTTCTCGACCTCGGTACTCCCGAACAGCTAGCCCTAACGATGGCGCCACCGCTCCCCAAGGTTCTGCTCCCCAAGCCCAAGCGACCGGGCGAGGAGAACGGCCAGAAGGTCACCCCTGCCGAGGCCGGAATCACCGTCGTTGATTGGCTTGACGAGCGGACGTCGCTGTCCCCGGGAATCCGCTGGATGCTGTTCCGCAAGGTCCCGCGAGGCATCAACTGGGCCTACACGCTGGGCTCGGCGACCATGTTCGCGTTTCTCTCGCAGGCGGTCACCGGCGTGTTTCTGGCCATGTACTACCGCCCCGACGCGACCGGCGGCGCCTACGAATCGATCCGCTACATCACCGACGACGCCTTCCTCGGTCAGTTCGTGCGGGCGATGCACAAGTGGGGAGCCTCGGTGATGATCATCCTGATCTTCCTGCACATGGCGCGGGTGTTCTTCTACGGTGCCTACAAGTACCCCCGCGAACTGACGTGGATCATCGGGGTGACGCTGCTGATCCTGACCCTGGCGATGGGCTTCACCGGCTACCTGTTGCCGTTCGATCAGCGCTCCTACTGGGCCACGATCGTCGGGGTAAACATCAACGGCACTGGACCATTCATCGGCCCGTACCTCTCCGACTTCCTGCGGGCCGGTCCCGAGTTCGGCGCCACCACGCTGTCGCGGTTCTACGCGATCCACATGCTGCTCATCCCTGGGCTGATCGCGGCGTTGATCGGCGCCCATCTGTGGCTCGTGTCCAAGCTGGGCATCTCGGCGCCGCCATGGCTGAAGCCCGAGCCCGAGCCGATGCCGGAGACGGACGTCTGATGCCCGCGTCGCCCGACCTCCACCCAGGGCTGCAGACATGAATCAGGCGCAGAAGGAGGAGTACCTCCGCGAGTACTCGATCCTGAAGAACCAAGGCAAGCCGTTCTTCCCTTACGCGGTGGCCAAGGACTCGATCATGGCCCTGATCGTGCTCCTGGTGATCATCTTCCTGGCCCTGATGTTTGGCGCCGAGCTTGGGCCGCAGGCCGACCCGACCACGACGACCTACGTGCCGCGGCCTGACTGGTACTTCTTCTTCCTGTTCGAGGTCCTGCGCGTGATGCGCAACGTCCCCAAGTTCACGCCGATGGCCACCATCGGCGTGCCGACGATCTGCATGATCCTGCTCTTCCTGCTGCCGTTCTACGACCGTAGCCCGGAGCGGCGGATCGAACGCCGCCCGGTGGCCCTGGCGGCGGGAATCGCCACGATCTTCGCCATCGCCTACCTGACCTACTCCGGCGCCAACACCGGCTCGCCAAACTCGGTAGACATGAAGGCGCCGTCCTACCTGACCCCCGCGCAGGTGGCGACCTTCAACGCCGGCAAGCTCGTCGTCGGCCAATCGGGATGTCTGGCCTGCCATCAGATCGGCGACAACGGCAACAACGGCCCAGGGCCGCCGTTGACGCACATCGGCGCGAAGCTGCCGCCGGCGGCCATCGCCTCGACACTGCGCAACCCGACCGCGCCAATGCCGTCGTTCAAATCTCTCGCGCAGCAGACACCGCAGAAGTTCAACAACCTGGTCAACTTCCTGTCCGAGCTGCAGTAGGGCCTGGCGCGCGCTCGGGCGGGCTGACGTCGTGACGGATAACGTCAACGCAGCGCGAAGCGGGGAGCCGGGCACGCTCGAGGAGACTCAGGTCCGGGCGATGTTCGACCGGATCGCCGGGCTGTATGACCGGATGAACAGTGTGATGACCGCGGGGCTGCATCACCAGTGGCGCCGGCGCGCTGCCGATCTTGCCGCATTGTCGCCGGGCGATCGAGCGCTGGACGTGGCCACCGGGACGGGGGACCTGGCCCTGGAGCTCGCCGGACGGGTGGGTCCGACTGGGCAGGTCGTCGGGGTCGATTTCTCAGAGCGAATGCTCGAGCTGGCGCGGGACAAGGTGGGCGAGGCCGGTCCGACCGCGGAGTTCGTCTGGGCCAATGCACTGGCGCTGCCCTTCGCCGACGGCGAATTCGACGCCGCGACGGTTGGCTTCGGGGCCCGCAACTTCGCCGATCTCGAGCGTGGTCTGCATGAGATGACGCGCGTGGTGCGCCCCGGTGGGCGTGTCGTCATCCTCGAGATCACGACTCCGCGCCGACCGCCCCTGTCGACTTTCTTCTCGCTGTGGTTCGACCGCGTGGTGCCCGCACTGGGCCGGCTCGCCGGCGACGCACAGGCTTATAGCTATCTTCCCAGTTCGGTGCGACGCTTCCCGGGCCCGGAGGAACTGGCGGCTGTTATGACGCGATGTGGCCTTGACCACATCCGCTACCTGCTCACGGCTGGCGGGATCATCGCGCTGCATGCCGGCGAGGTGACGCCGCGATGAGTGCTGTCCAGGCGGTTGTCGATGCCGGTGGCGTGCCGGTCGCCGCGAATCATGGAGCGCGTCGAGGAGCGAATGCTCGCCGCCGCACGGGGACACGGCCCGCTGCTGGCGCGGTTTGCCGGCGACACGATCGCCGCGGGCGGCAAGCGCCTGCGCCCACTGCTCGTCTGTCTTGCCGCCGGCGCCCCTCCGCCGGAAACCGATGGCCTCATCTCCGCCGCCGTCGCGGTCGAGTTGGTGCACGCCGCCACCTTGGTCCATGACGACGTGCTCGATGGCTCGTCGTTGCGCCGTGGACGTCCGACGGTCGTTGCCGACGGCGGCCGTTTGCCCGCCACGGCGACGGGCGATCTCCTGTTCTCACGGGCATTTGCCGAGCTGGCCGCAGGAGGCTCGCCCGACGCGGTGCGTGCTCTGTCCCACGCCAGCTCCGAACTCGCGGTGGGCGAGCTGATGCAGCGCGCCGACGCGTGGCAGGCGGACGTCACCGTTGACCGTTACCTCACGCGGTGCCGGCTCAAGACCGCCGTCCTGTTCAGAGCGGCCTGCGAACTCGGTGCTCTTGAAGGCGGCGGCGACGCCGGCGAGCTCGGGGCGTTCGGGGAGACGATCGGAGTCGCCTTCCAGATCCTCGACGACGTCCTCGACGTCTCGGGGCCGCCCGAGCGAACCGGGAAGCCGCGCGGTGCGGACCTGCTCGACGGAACGGTGACCCTGCCGGTCATCCTCGCCCGGTCCCGTGACCCCGAGCTGGCGGCGATCGATCTCCGCTCGATCCGCTCGGCCCGTGACGCGGCCGGCATGTGCGACCGGATTGAGGCCACCGGAGCGCTCGAGCTGGCCCGCAAGCGGGCGCTCGGGCTGGTCAAGACGGCGAAGGATCGGCTGCCCGCTCTTTCCGCCCGTCAGCGCACGGCTCTCGAGCTGGTGGCCGACGGCGTCGTCGAGCGCTACGCCTAGAAATCTTCTGGAAGGATGTGGTCGGCCTGGAGCGCGGCGACGAAGCGCTCGATGTCCTCGGCCATATTCGCGTGGCTCAGCCGCTTGAGATCGGCCAGCACCGCGCTCATACCATCGTCCAGGCACTCCTCGAACTGATCGACTTCACCGCGACTGAACAGGCCATCGCCCGACCACCAGCAGTTGGGGCATTTGAGCTTCAGTTCCCACTGGTCGGTGCGGCTTCGCTCCAGCTGACCGGCTGAACCAGCGGCGAGGAGCAG
The DNA here is from genome assembly GCA_963737535.1 of uncultured Solirubrobacterales bacterium. Classification (GTDB taxonomy): domain Bacteria; phylum Actinomycetota; class Thermoleophilia; order Solirubrobacterales; family Solirubrobacteraceae; genus Palsa-465. Next base: position 7,330 of record CAVTTU010000018.1, on the reverse strand, counting down.
AGCGGACAAACGTGCAGCCCGTTATGGCCAGGGTCCTCGGGCTCCGTGAAGCGGACGACCTCGATCGAGCGGCCGCTCGGCAAGACAATGCGGCGGACTGAGTGGCTGTGGTTGGAGTCGAGTGCCATCGGTGCCCTCTCGTGGCGATTAAGTCGGCCGGCGCCGACGGCGGCTTTAGCCAGGTTTGTCATCAAAGTGCGGGAATTCCCACCCAGACTCGCGCCGCCCGCTACATTTGGTCAACCCCACTCGGAGGCCTTAGGCAATGTTCCGCAACCCCACTACCGACCTGATCGTTGTCCTGGTCATCGTGCTGCTGATTTTCGGGCCCAAGCGGCTGCCCGGATTGGGCAAGCAACTGGGCCAGGGCATCAAAGACTTCAAGGATGGAATTACAGGCGAGTCCAAGGATGACGACGAAGAATCCGCGGAGCGTCCAGCCCTGACTCAGGCGGCGGCGGCGCCCGCACCCGCAGCGACACCCGAACGCAAGCCCGCTGACGCGGCTCCTGCGGCGGATCGGCCGTCCGCCGAGGTCGGGTCTGAAGGCCGCTCCTAGCGGCCCGCCAGGAGCGTTTCGTCGTGGCGCGGGTCCGGCCCATCGGGCATGAAGACCGGCTGAGCATCGTCGACCACCTCGACGAGCTTCGCGGCCGCCTGATCATCTGCGCGCTCGCGCTTGCAGTCGCGTTCGGGTTCTGCTTCTGGCAGAACCAGCACCTGCTCAACATCCTCAACCGAGCGCTGCCGGCAGCGCCGAAGACCAGCCCGAACCATCTGAACGGATCGGTCAAGGCCCAGGTCAATGCCGGGAAGCAGCTGACCGCGTCGGGACGGCGTCTCCTCGACGCGTATCCATCGCTGAGTCCCGGTGACCAAAGGCTGTACAACAACCTCGGCCTTACGCAGCTCGGCAAGGACCTGGAGATCACCGGCAAGCAGCTGCCGTCGACGACGCCGCAACGGCTCCCGATCACCATCGGGATCGGCGAGCCCTTCACGACCACGCTGACCGTCGCGGCCTACTTCGCCCTCTTGATCACGCTGCCGTTATTGCTCTACGAGGCGTACGCGTTCGTGATCCCCGCGCTCAACCCACATGAGAAACGGGTCGCGCTCCCTGTCATGCTCGTGGCGCCGGTCCTGTTCATCGCCGGGGTTCTCTTCGCGTACTTCTTCGTGCTCCCGCCGGCGGTCCATTTCCTTCAGGGCTACAACGCGCCAGAACTTCGACATCCTCGTCCAGGCCAAGACCTACTACACGTTCGAGATCTTCACGATGGCCGGGATCGGGCTTGCCTTCCAGATGCCCCTGCTGCTGCTGGCGCTCGATCGCATCGGGGTCATCAATTCCCGAACCCTGACCAAGAACTGGCGCTACGCTGTGGTCATCATCGCCGTGATTGCGGCGGCTATGCCAGGGGCCGACCCGGTGAGCACCGGGCTCGAGATGCTCCCGCTCGTCATCCTCTATCTCGCCAGTATCGTGTTGCTCAAGATTGCCGATCGTCGCGCCGCGCGCGCCGCCGCCGAGCTCTCAACCATCGACGAGGGTCTCGACCCGACCTAGTTCCGGATGCTCTTCGACCTTCGCAGTCGCGGCCGTCGTCGCACCGTTCAGGCCGTGTACCTCGGACTCGCAGTCCTCATGGGCGCGGGTCTGGTCCTGTTCGGGGTCGGGGCCGGCAACGGCTTCGGCGGGATCCTCAACGCCTTCACCGGCAATGGGTCGAGCGGCGCGCAGAAGCAGGTCGTCAGTCAGGCCGAGAAGCAAGCGCTCCGCGAGACGCGGCTGCGACCCAACGACCCCGCCGCGTGGTCCGATCTCGTCCAGGCCCGCTGGACGAACGCCAACCAGGGCGCCAACTACGACGCCAACACCGCCACGTTCACATCGTCTGGCAAGCAGGAGCTCTCCAACCTGACCAGCGCCTGGCAGCACTACACAACGTTGGCCAAGAAGCCCGACCCCAACCTGGCGATCCTCGCCGCACGCGCGTACGGCCAGCTGGGCAACTACGCCGGCGAGGCCAGCGCCTGGGAGATCCAGACGCTGGCGAACCCAACCGTGGCCAAAGGTTTCGAATGCCTGGCCGCCGCGGCCTACGCGGCCAAGCAGACCCGCAAGGGTGACCTTGCCGCGGCCAAGGCGGAAAGCCTGGTGCCGCAGGCCTCCCGTTCCCAGATCAAACTCGCGCTGACACAGGCCAAGACCAACCCGCAGGTCGCCCAGCAGTGCTGAGCTGACGTCCGCTGGGGCCTGCACCCGGGCCTGTAGGGCCGCCGTGCCGGGGCGATCGATGTCTGGGCCACGCGGACACGCGGCGGCGCGGACCCTCTGGAGCTCCCGAGCGGTGATTCTCGGAAGTTCGCTCTCTTGGGTCCGCTCGGCGGACGTGTGGAGCGAACCTGCCTGCCGGGTTGGTCGGGGTCGAAGTTGCGTCCGCTCCAAGCTCCGCCCTCAAAGTAGCCTCCGAGCCGCGACCCACGACCCCACCCCAGCCAGAAGGCCCGGGGCGGCACCGCGCCCGCCTGAGCGACGCTACGCACCACGCCGGGTAACATCGCCGGTCCCGGGCCGTTAGCTCAACTGGTAGAGCAGGGGACTCTTAATCCCAAGGTTGGAGGTTCGAGTCCTCCACGGCCCATCGAGAACCTCCTGCAAGTGCGCGCCTTTCCTCCTCGCCGGGATGACGTGGCTGTAGACGTCGAGTGTCATCCCCACCGAGGCGTGCCCCAGACGCTCTGAGACGACCTTGACGCGCACGCCCGCTTGGAGCGCCAGACTGGACCAGCCGTTGCGCAAATCGTGCAGGCGAATGCGCGGCAGGCCGGCGGCGACCCGCGAGCCGCTCGTCGAGGGTGCTTACCAATACGCCGACGCCGTCCGCGCCCAGTCGCTGCCAATCCAGATCGTGACATTCGATTGTTGACTGATCCAAGCCCATCCATCCACCCGCCCATCCAATCCATCAACCGCGAACCGAGCAGCATCCAAATGACAGCACGTGACCATCCGCCCGAGCATGCGACTGTCGTTAGGACTAGTGCGCGACTTTTGCGCTGGCCGGGCCGTTGATTCCCGTAGGGCTCATGGAAGAGCTCCGGGCGGGTGGCTCACGCGCCGCGCCCCCAGCCGAGCTGCCCGCCCCTCCGTTTCTTCGTTCCTCTGCGGACGCACCGCCAGCGCGATCCGGATCGCGGCATAGTGACGGCTTCGCTTCTCCCAAGGGAGGGGCGACACCAAGACCGCAAACGCCCCCGGGTCGTGGTGTCGCCCCAATGCTCTAACAACGGGCCGACGGCACCAAAGTTGCGGGCGGCGGGCGCACAGAGCCCCACAGGAGCTTCTGCTCGGTCATCCAGCAATCCCAGGTAAGGGATCCGCAATTCATACGCGTTCTCCCCGAGACCGCCGGGTCGCACGGGCCGACGGTCACGCAAGCCGCGTTATCTATGTGGGCGTACCGAGGCGTGCGCTCGGCGGGGCGGGCGGTTTGCACAAGTGCCGCCCGCCCCCCACTGGCCTCATCGACAGGAGATCAGCGTCGATCGGTCAGGGAACCAGCCCGGGGGGAAGGTCACGATCTGCCAGGCTGCCTGCCGTCAGACCGCCGACTGGCGCCGTGCAATGAAAAGGGTGTGAGAAATGACCCCAGCAAACAACGACCCTGACGACGCGCGATCCGCACCTTGGAGCGCCTGGGGCGCGGGCGAGCGTGAGATCTCGCCGTGCCCGCCGGGCTGGCATCCGGGCCCGCGGAAGTTCGAGCAGCTCGACCGGGTGTACCTGGACGAGCATCCCGAGGTGCGTGAGCGATGGTGGCGGACGCTCTACTTCGGTTGAGGTCGGCCAGGTTCCGCTTCCAAGCCGGATGCGAAAGCGAGACCGGGTCGGCGGTCGGGGATCTAGTCTCTCGTTCGTGCGCAAGGTGCTAGTCACGGGGATGTCTGGGACCGGGAAGTCGACCGTTCTGGACGAGTTGAGCAGGCGCGGTTTCCGCGTCGTGGACACCGACGAGCCTGGGTGGACCGTCTACGACGAGCAGGACGACGGATTCGTGTGGCGGGAGGACCGAATCGCTGAGCATCTGGCGATTGACAAGGGGCCGACGCTGTATGTCTCCGGCACGGTCTCAAACCAGGGCCGTTTCTATGCGCACTTCGACGTAGTTGTGCTGTTGAGTGCTCCGGCAGAAGTTCTCTTGAGCCGCATCGACAGCCGGACGACAAACCGCTACGGCAAGACGTCCGACGAACGGAATCTCATCCTTCGCCACCTCGCGGAGGTCGAACCGCTGCTGCGGGCGACTTGTACGCAGAGATCGACACCACGCAACCACTTGGCGAGGTCGTGGCGAGACTGGCCGAGATCGGCGAGCAGGACATCGCCTGATGCATCGGTCCATGTCGGATTGATCGAGGAGGGGCAGCCTCGCGTTGGCGAGCGTTTAGGAATGTTCCCTGGTCAGCTGGGCAGCCGTGCCGCTGCTATTAGCCCCGGAGCGGAAGCCTCGACAGGTGCTTCGTCACGCGGGTCGCTGAGATCTGGTGCGCACCCCTCGTGCGTTGCTCCCGCAGGCCCGCTTCGGGTCGTCTCGCCTGGTGGCCGGACGTTGACCACCGGTCTGGTTATGTGAAGTCCCAGGTCCAGAGCGTGCTTTCCGCCACTGATGATCCGGCGCGTCCCTTCAGGCTGTCCTGGCCGAAGCCAAGGTGGCGCGCCGGGATCTTCAGGAAATCGAGGATCTCGGGACCTTCGGCCGTGCTGTGACAGGGAAAGCCTCCGCCCCCGCTCAAGGTGATGGTGTAGAAGCGGGCTCTCAGGGTCTCTTTGCCCTTGTAGCGCCCCTTGGCGTAATCGAGCACGATGCCATGGTTCCCTCCGACGACCGGCTCGCTGCCGCTGCCATTCCAGATACACCCACCGATGCCGTGGTCGCTCCAGTTGACAACGCCGATGAACTCATAAAGGAAGGCACCGGCACCGAGGTATTTGACGAAGCCGAGATGGGCAGGGTCAGAGTTCCAGTGCTCCAGATTCGCGATGCCCCCGGCTCCGCCTTGACCGTGCACCGAGCCACGCCAGTCCTCCTGGGCGACATAGAAGTGTCGCTTAGTCGAAACACAGTTTCTCTCGTTCGACTCCTCGACCTGCTCGCTGCTGTCGGCGCAAACCTTGAGGATGTACCCCCCGAGTGGAAGGCTGGCCGTTCTGATCGTCGCGGAGGTTCCGCCACGATCCGAGTGGCCCGGAAGGAGCTTCGTGACCCTCGACTGGACTACGGGCTGCCTGCGACTGTAACGGTCGCCGATTGCGAAGAGGTACACGGCCGTCCGCGACCGGCCAGCCGCAGCATCTCCCTTGTTCTCGGTCGTGTGCTTGAACGCGAACGTGACCTCGTCGCGGGGGCCATCGAAGGCGTACGCGCGGCCCGCTGGCCGAGGCGCGGGTGACGACCAGGTTCGGTTTGGGCTTCTTATGGTTCGGTTTCGCCACGGCCGACGGCGGCAGCCCCAGGGCGAAAATGGCCGCAGCCATCGCCAAAGCAGCGAGAACGCCAGTCGGTCGCTCCTTGAGACGCGCGCACGGGTACGCGGAAGACCAATCGGAGCTAGGTCTTTGCCACACGGCAACCCCTCCCCAGTCGGGCCGGTCAACCACAACCGTAGGAATCGGGACCTCACTGGACAATGGGTCTGGCCCCCATTTCGCCGGGTTGCGATCACTTGGTGCGAGCGCCGGGCAAGGGGTTGGCAAAACCCACTCGATGAGCTGCTGCGCGACCGTTAGCGTCAGGAGGACGGTTGGCGAAGATGCGGGGGTCGCGCGTTGAAGTGACTACTCACCCGCGCCCGCGGGTCGACCGCGTTCCACGAGACGTTTCATCGCTTGAGACGTCTGCGTTGGAACCGAGGTCCATCCCGCAAACGGGTTTGCCAGCGCCGCACGGGCCTGAGCCTCGAAATCCGCGGTGACGTGATCTGCGGGAACGTTGTCGATGAATCTGAGAAGCATTTCGTTGAGGCCTTCGACCACTCGTCCGTAGTTCCAGCCGGTAGTCGCGTCAGGCCGCTTGAAACTCAGGTACGAGATCTCCGTGTCGATCCGCTTGCGGTCTTCGTCGAATCCTTCCCATTTCGGCGGCGGCCGCCAATCGGAGATGTAGTCCCTCGCCCGGAGGTTGTCCTGCCCGCGCCGCGTGGCGGGGTGGAAGAAGTTCATGAGCGAACGGGCGTGCGTCAAGAGGGACTCGAGCAGGGCGAAATACTCGGTCTTGTCGACCCAATAGTCCGATTGGCCCTTCGGCTTTCCGTAAAGGAGCCGGGCTGTGTGCCCCAACATCTCAATCTCGTACAGAAGGTGCTCGGATGCGCCTACGAGATCTGCGGGGGATCGATTCTGCGCTGGGGGCATTCCGTTCGACAAGAAGATGCGCCGGCGCCGGGACGGCAGCGCGACTGTCAGCGCGTCGTGCCGTCGTTGCAACCCAATTGCAACCGTACGGGATGCAAGAGTACGGCACGAAGCGTCACGGCGCGGTGGCGGGAGCGCCCAGAACCCCTGCAAAGACCCGACCTTCCGCTACGCGTCGTAACGAGCCGTCATGAACGAGACGTGACTCTTAATCCTAAGGTTGGAGGTTCGAGTCCTCCATGGCCCACTCGCAAAGCCCCGCCTTGGCGGGGATGCTCGCCGACCGGTCTGGTATGCAAAGTGCCGATTGCCTGACGGGCGTCAGGTCCGAAGAAGCTCGGGCCGACGTCGACGGGCGTGGTCGACCGCCGGAAGGCTACTTCACCAAGCGGCTGGCGGAAGACTGGCCGCGCTCGCTGTTCGAGGACGCAGCGGGGCACCTTGCCTGGGTTCGTAAGAACCGACGCGACGTTCGCTGAGGCGCCTGCCGCGTATCTGCGCTACATCGAGGTTGATCGCGGCTGGAAGCTGTCGACGGTCCGGGTTCCGGTCGGCGATCCAGGCGCGTTGCCAGCGTTCGGCGACATGCCGGTTGAGGACGTGACGATGGCGGCGATCGAGAGTCGGGTGGCGGGCTTTGACGGTTCGGCGCGCACGCGCACCAAGCTGCTGATCCGGCTCCACGGAATCCTCGAACGGGCGCGGACGGTCTACGGCCTGACCGGGAACGCAGCCTCCGAGGCGGAGAAGTTCCCGCAGCGACATAGCGGCGAGGTCGAGGTGTTCTCACCCGAGGAGGTTTGGGCGCTGGTTCGTGCCGCCGGCTCCGAGCTCGATGGTGCCCTGTTCTTGACCGCGGCGTGGGACGCCCGCTTGGTGGCTGAGGCGTTCCGCATCATGCGACCGGCGACA